>NZ_FNDB01000039.1 GCF_900099915.1 Flavobacterium omnivorum | reverse complement strand
TTCTTTTGGAATCGAATTAATTTCCTTAAAGTGAAGATGAAGTATTTCTTCTGCTTTTTTATAAGAAGTCAATTCAAAATAATCCACAATAATTGCAGGTAATAATAATTTGACTAGTTCACTAAAAGAATCTTGTATTTCTATCTATTTTTAAAATACAAATATCGAAATTTAATATTTCCCCACAACTTTTAGACTTGATCCGATCAATCAGAAAACAAAATAATCGGTTATAAAGTGTTTGTATTGGATTTGTAGGGTAAAGAAAAAAATAATAGATCATAATGAAAACCGAGGTGTAACAAAAATTGTAACCGGTTAAGAAGTGCTATATTGGTTTTTAAGATCAAGAACACTATACCGTTTAATCTAATTTTTGATAATAATCGTTTAGTCTGCAGTTTTGTTATAGGTCTTTCATAATTTTTATTTTCTTTAAATAGCTCTTCAGGCTGCTCTTTTTTGTCTACGTCCCATTTATTATTATTTTCATATTGTAGAATTGGGCTTGTAGTTAATAATTGATAAGCGTTTTCACAAGCAGCAAATTTTTTTTGTGAATTTTACTCTATTCAAGTATGATTGAGATGCTTCTACTTTTCGATGTGATAAAATTGATCCATTTTGCTTTATAAACCTTGGCATATAATATATTTTACCACAATTTAAAGGCTTGTAATTATTTTTATATTATGTCTGTCTTTCTGCAGGCCAATCTTACGGATAGTTTCTTTGTATAAAAGCCTAGAATGTAAATCTTGTTTTAGTAGTTTTTTTTTTATTAATGCAAGATGCTACCGTGGAATTTTTTTTGGCAGCAATAATTCTTCTATAAAAGTGGATACTTTCGTTTTCTCAAGATATAAAGTAGTAGGAGGGTTTTTCCGAAACCTATACTATTTTTGCATTAGCTCTTGTAATTTTTAAATTTCCTTTTAGTTGACTTGTTAAGATTGCCAGTACAGGTTGACAGATGATTATAATTAGTGTAATCAAAATAAACTTAAGTATAGTACTTCGGCCACTTTCTTTGATAGGAAGTCAAAGGCCGACCTTTATCAATGTAATGTTAAAATGCTGATATAACTTGGTTGATTTTTAGTGTCTGTGACAAGGCTAAAGTAAATTGTTGTGTTTTTTTTGCAGTAAGAAGTTAAGGCATGGTTGTTCCAAGTTCTCTACACTTGATAAACTGTATGTTGAAAGTATTACAAAGAAAGTTTATGGATACCCGTCAAATCTTTAGTACAAGAGGAATTGTAAGGCATGAAATGCAGTTGTGCTTTAAGATCCGCTTATAAACGCTAGGTTCTGTCACTTTTGAGGAAGAATATAGCAAAAGCTTAGAAAAACTTTTTTTTCAAGGAGCGTATTTTCAGCAAGTTAAAGTAAAAGTTAAGAAAAGGATAAAAAAAGTGTTTAAAAAAGCTTGAATAACGGTA
>NZ_FNDB01000016.1 GCF_900099915.1 Flavobacterium omnivorum | reverse complement strand
CATATGAAAATGCAGTAGCAGAAAGAATAAATGGAATATTAAAACAGGAATTCATGATTGATAAATACAACCTAGATTTAAAAATCATGAAACAAATTGTAAAAGAATCAATCAGTATATACAATGAATTAAGACCTCATTATTCTAATTTCATGCTGACTCCAAACAAAATGCATATACAAAGTCAAATTAAAATGAGGACATATAAAACAAAAAACACTTGCAAAAAAGTTTTTGCAAGTGTTTAATTAAATATTTTTATCTAATAATCTGTATCGGTTATTCAGGACAAGACATCTCTATTTTTTAAATCTAATGTTATTCTGGTATTTGTTGACTCAAACAATGCAATGTTCCAAAACCCCAAATGAAATCGGTACAGCTAATTCCGATGATTTCTCGATCCGGAAAACATTCTGAAAGGATGTTCAATGCTTTTCGGTCATTACTGTCGTTAAAAGTTGGGACTAAAACGCAATTGTTCAAAATCAGGAAATTAGCGTAACTCGCAGGCAAACGCAATCCGTCAAACTCCAAACGTTTTGGCATTGGTAAAGCTACAATTATAGGCGGTTTACCATTTTCCAATTTGGCGTTTTGCAAGCGTTTTAAATTGTCTTGCAATGGTTTGTAATTATTATCCGCTGGATCTGTTTCTACAATTGTCACAATAGTATCCTCGTTTACAAATCGGCATAAATCATCGATATGTCCATGCGTATCATCGCCTTCAATTCCGTCACCTAACCAAATCACATTGGTAATTCCAAGGTATTCCTTGAAAACCGCTTCGTAATCCGCTTTGGTGAAATTTGGATTCCGAACCTGAATATCAGGATGCATTAAGCATTCTTCCGAAGTTAATAAGGTACCGCGTCCATTGGTGTCAATCGCACCACCTTCAACAATCACCGGTTTACCTTTGTACATGACTTGAGTCACAGGAATATTCAGAAATTCGCCCACTTTTGCAGGAACAAATTTGTCTAATTGTATGTTTTTATATTTCGCCCACCCATTAAAATTAAAGTTTAAAGCTTCTCTTTCGGTTCCGTTTTTAATGATTATCGGACCTGAATCACGCATCCAACTTCTATTGGTTTTATGTATGATGTAGGAAATATTTGCCAGCGCAACATGAGCCGTTTCCAGCATCGTATTTACTTTTTCTTTTTGGTTTTCATCGGCAACCACTAAAAAGACTTGTTCGAAAGTCGCTACCTTTTTAATGAATTCTACAAAAGCCCATTGAACCGCTTCATATTTTCCCGGCCAGTCTTTTCCATTATGAGGAAAACAAAGTAAAATTCCTTGTTGCTTTTCCCATTCTGCAGGGAATCTTCTATTATTTGTAGTCATACAGCGTTTCTAATTTTAAAGACTGCAAATATAAACATTCAGTAGGATTTTAAAATAGTTCGCAACCATTCATTTCGGACATTACATAAATTTATAAGAATAGTTTTGGTAATGATTATATAATATTGAGTTAATTTTTGTTGAGCTTCAGCTAGTTATTTTTGAATAAATTTAAAAATATACTTATGAGAAAATACGGTATTACACTATTAGCGGCAATTTTGGTATTGTCAAGTTGCGAAAATGACTCTAATAAAGAGGAATCTCCTGAGTTGGTTGTCAATGAAAATGCTGCCACTTTTAAAGAAATTGGTTCGATAACAATTGGTGGCGCCGGAGCTGCTGAAATTAGTGCGTATGATGATGTTTCTAAAAAATTATTTACCGTAAACAACAGTAATACGAATAGAATTGATGTTATAGATTTGTCTAATCCATCCAGTCCGGTTTTTGTAACAAGTATCGATTTAACACCATTTAATGGAACTTCAAATAGTGTGGCTACCTATAATGGAAAGTTAGCAGTAGCATTAGAAGCAAAACCAAATAAGCAAGATGCAGGAAAAGTGGTCGTTTTTAATACGGCTAATTACAGTGTCATTAAAGAAATTACGGTTGGCGCTTTGCCAGATATGATTACTTTCTCTCCTGACGGAAATTGTATCATGACTGCTAATGAAGGAGAACCAAATGATTCTTATTCGATAGATCCGGACGGTTCTGTTTCTATTATTGCGATCAACAATAATTATGCGGTTACGACTTTAAATTTCGGAAGTTTTAGCAGTCAATTGAGTACGTTGAAAACAAAAGGATTCAGAATAGCAAGTCCAACAAATAATTTTGCTTCTGATATTGAACCGGAATACATCACGATTTCTGCAGATTCTAAAACTGCTTGGGTGACTTTACAAGAAAATAACGGAGTGGCTAAAATTGATTTGGCAACCAAAACGATCACGAATATTTTTCCGTTAGGGTATAAAGACTATAATCTTGCCGAAAATGCTATCGATATCAGCGATAAAGACGGTGGCGTTTTGGCAAATGTATGGAAAGTCAAAGGAATGTTTCAACCGGACGCTATCACTAATTTTGAAATCAATAAAATTCCTTATTTTGTTACTGCAAATGAAGGTGATGCTAGAGAATATTCAGCTTTTGTAGATGTAAAAAGAATCAGCAGTTCGTCTGTTATTTTAGATCCAATTGTATTTCCTAATGCTGCAACTTTAAAAGCTGAAACAAGTATGGGAAGATTGAATATCAATACCAAAATGGGTGATACAGACGGCGATGGTGATTTTGACGAATTGGTTTCTTTTGGAGCACGTTCTTTTTCCATTTGGAATGGAAATACAGGAGAATTAGTATTCGACAGTAAAAATGAATTAGACAAAATAGCACAAGAATTAGGTATTTATGATGATGCCAGAAGTGATGATAAATCAGTAGAGCCAGAATCCGTTGTGGTGACTAAAATGGGCGATAAAACGATTCTTTTTGTGGGATTGGAACGAGTAGACGCCGTTATGGTCTATGATGTTTCGAATCCAGTTGCACCAAAATTTTTACAGACTTTTAAAACAGGTGATGCTCCAGAAGGATTGCTATTTATTCCAGCTTCAAAAAGTCCTACCAAAAGAAGTTTAGTCGCGGTCAGTAGTGAAGGCGACGGTGTCGTTAAAATATTTCAACCCGATTTGAATTAGATTTAGAAGTTTACTTTAAATAAAAATCCCTGCTAAGAATTATTTCTAAGCAGGGATTTTTAATTGTCGAAAGATACGTTAGTCAATCGCTCTTTTAGTAATATCTCCAAAAGCGTCAATTCTTCGATCTCTAAAAAATGGCCAGTTCTGACGTACATTTTCTTGTAAGTCTAAATCTACTTCGGCAATCAGGATTTCCTCTTTGTCGTGTGAGGCTTGCGCCAAAATTTCGCCTTGTGGTCCCGCAATAAACGAAGATCCCCAAAACTGGATTCCCGCCGTATCAGGTAAGTATTGCTCTAAACCAATTCTGTTTGCTGCTGCAACATAAACGCCATTCGCAACGGCGTGGCCTTTCATTACACTCATCCAAGCACCATGTTGGTTTACTCCATATTCCTCTTTTTCTTGTGGATGCCATCCAATTGCTGTTGGGTAAAACAACACTTCTGCACCTTGTAAAGCCGTCAAACGAGCAGCTTCCGGATACCATTGATCCCAACAAATTAAAGTTCCAACTTTTCCTTTTTTAGTTGGAATCGTTTTGAACCCTAAATCACCAGGTGTGAAATAGAATTTTTCGTAAAAATGAGGATCATCTGGAATGTGCATTTTTCGGTACAATCCCGCTTCTGATCCATCAGTATCTATGATGTATGCGCTGTTATGGTAGATTCCAGCCATTCTTTTTTCAAAGAAAGGAACAATGATTACAACTCCTAATTCTTTTGCCAAAGCGCTAAAAGCAATAAAAGAAGTACTGTACAATGGTTCTGCCAAAGCAAAATTATCTACATCTTCACTTTGACAAAAATAATGACTGCTATACAATTCCGGTAAAGAGATTACTTCCGCACCTTGACTCGCAGCATCACGCACCCAACTAATACACTTTTTCAAGTTATTTTCGGCGACATCGTTAAGGTTCAATTGAATAACTGCGATCTTATATTTTTTATTTGGCATACTCTAATTTTTAGACTGCAAAAATAGTGAATTTTATAAAGAGTAGAAAATGGTAAAATTGAAAATGAATTGAAAAATAAGTAGTTGTTATTTTACGATGGTAATTTCAAGTTTTATCTTTCTCAAAAGAATGTTAATAAGTACTAATCTAAAGTTAAACAGTAAATTAGTTTCGGGTAAGCTACTTGATTTGCGTACTTTTAGGTATGGAAAATATATTAGTAGTAGGTGCAAATGGCACCACAGGAAAAAAGATAGTGGCTATTTTAAATGTATCCAACAATTTTCACCCCATAGCCATGGTCAGAAAAGAAGAGCAACAAGCTTATTTTAAAGCTCAAAACATTGAAACTGTTCTGGGTGACTTAAAAGGAGATATTTCTTCTGTTTTTAATCGACCGATTGATAAAGTAGTGTTCGCTGCTGGCTCTGCCGGGAAAAATGTCCTTGGAGTAGATCAAGAAGGAGCAAAAAAACTAATTGATGCCTCCAAAAAAGCAAATATTAAGAAGTTTGTGATGTTGAGTTCGATGGGAGCTGACAAACCGGAAGCAGCGACTCAATTGCAAGAATATTTAAAAGCAAAGCACAACGCCGATGAATATTTAAAAACAAGTGGTTTAGATTTTAGTATTGTTAGACCTGGTTCTCTAACTAATGAAGCTGCTTTAAATACCATTGAGCTGCAAGAAAAGTTAAATAAACGAGGCGAAATTAGTCGGGATGATGTGGCGCAAACTTTGGTACAAACATTAGATGATACCGTAGCTAGCAACGCGACTTTTGAAATTATTAAAGGAGAAACTTCAATAGGCAAAGCACTTGAGAAAGTGAGTTAGATTATCTAATCTTGAGTAAATATTTATACCATTATAGTTACAAGTGGTTATTCAATTTGGACAAGTATTTGGTGTTTAACGCATGCTGTGACAACTTATTTTTTATTACTTTTTAGTACTTCTTTCATAATATAAATTTTGGATTTGGAGAAGCGCTAAATCACGAATAGTTCGTTATCAAATGGTTATGACAAATTTATTTAAAAGAGAAGGCGATTTAGTTTAAGGAATCAAATCAGAAAAAGTGCTACTTTATCTTATAGTCGTTGATGATTATTTTAATTCCTTCCGCGTATGTTGTTACTTTAAAATCGGGAAATGTCGTTTTAAATTTTGAAGACTCAAAGATGTTATCAATCGCATAACGAGGTAGTAATTCCTGTGTTTCTTTAAGGTTTTTGTCAAAAAATGAACCAATTTTTAAGACGAGCCAAGGCAACACCTTGTATTTTACTTGTCGTCCTAATTGATGTTCTATTTCGGCAATAAATTGCTTGTAGGTTAGCCTATTGTCATCGCAAGGTAAGTGCCAGGTTTGCCCGTAAGCAGTAGTCGTATTACCAATTAGTGCCATGGCTTTGCTTGCATCTGGAGTAAAGATAAGAGTTCGTAAGACATTCTCTTTTAAGAACACTTTGGGCTCTTTGCCTTTTTTGAGATTTTCGAAAATTAAACTGTTGGTCAGTCCCTTGGTTTTATTGGGACCATAAAACTCCGGAGCTCTACAAATTACGGCCTCAATTTCCTTGTTTGCAATGGCCTTCAAAAGCAGTTCAACTGCTATTTTCTTTCCCTTTCCTTTTTCTCCATTTGAGATTAAAGGAGTATTTTCTGTTTGGATTTTGCTGTCTTGCGGATAGGCATAGGTGTTGTCAAAATAGACAAGTTTGCAATGATTCTTTCTACAGGCGTTGATTACATTTTGCATTACGATAACCCAATCTCGAAGCCAAATCTGGGAATCGTACGGCAGCCCCACGGTAAGGTATGCTATTTCAGTATTTTCAAGCGCTTTTACAACACTTTCTGAATCCATTAGGTCTGCCCTAAAAAGTTCATCTTTTGGATCTACTTTTTGGGGATTGCGACCCACTAATTTAATGTGAGGCGTATAATTTTTTCGGAGCTCACGGGCCAATCCTTCTCCTATTATTCCGTTTGCTCCTAATATGGTTTGCATTTTATATTTATTTCTTGTGTCTTGTTTGCACGCTAAGATAAGAATAATAGTTTGGGAATATTTTAAAAAAAGCAGCAGCAATAACTACATATAATGAAGTGATAAGTTTAAATAATGGGAATTCAATTCAAAAGAGAAACAAAAGTCACTATTTTTGTTTCTTAGAATCATTTAAATACAGGATTATGAAAACTATTTATAAAGCAGCTGTACTTATTTTTACAGTCCTTTTTAGCAGCACTGCCGTATTTGCTCAGACAAAGGATGAAAAGGCAAATTTAATTGTGCAAGAAATGCTTACGGCGATGGGCGGTATCAAAAACTACAATGCGACCCATTTCATTCAATGGGATTTTGTGAACAGAAAAATATTTTGGGACAAATGGACGGGAGATGTTCGCATCGAGAACCCAGCAGCAAAGCAAGTGGTTTTACTAAACATAAACACCTTAAAAGGCAAGGCCTATGAGAATGGACTACTAGTGAATGATGATACCAAGACCCAAGAGCTACTAGTAAAAGCTAAAAACTGGTGGATCAATGATTCGTATTGGTTGGTGATGCCTTGGAAATTACAAGATCCAGGAGTACAACTAAAGTATATAAAAACTGACCAATTACCAGATGGTAAAACGATAGATATTTTGCAACTTACTTTTAATGCAGTTGGTGTAACCCCTGAAAATAAATACTGGCTGTATGTAGATAAAAAAGAGCATTTAATTACGCAATGGGCCTACTATAAAAACTTTAATGATACCGAACCAAAGTTCTTAAAACCTTGGAATAATTATCAAAAAACGGGTACTATTTTACTGTCTTTTGACAGGCCTAATGAAGATGTAGGACCAAAAAATGTAATTGTTAAATCAAATTTTGATGCCTCTATTTTTACAGAACTATAAAAAAGACCTTTTGTAATTAATTTTTGCAAATACACAAAAAAACCAGTCTATATCAGGCTGGTTTTTTTGTGTTATTGATTATTGATATTCCTATCTAACTCCTACAGGTCTTAATTCAAGAATATTTTTAGTGTTTCAATAAAGATATATAAGTTTAGCCCAAAATAAAATAAAGCAGGAGATGAAGCCCATAAACCGTCTTTAATTTTTAGTCTTACAATTACACCTAAAAACATCAATAAAGCTAGACCTCCGGAGGAGAGCAGTAAAATAGAGTCGTACAGCAAGCCAATTAGTAAACCTAAAGCTCCCACAATCTCTAAAACTGCAGTAAGCGTTCCAAATTTACTCAATCCAAAGCGGACAAATTCACTTTTCATTTTTGGATTTGTAAAATAAGCGATTCCATAGACTAAGAAAGAGAGACTCGAAAAAAGAATTAAAACTACTAGTAAACGCATTAGGCAATTAAATTAAGGGTTACGGCAGCAATATACAGACTTAGTAGCATCAGAAACAAAGATGGTATGCGCTTTTGCCAAGGATTATTCACTTTAAAGTGAAAATATTGTGCGCTCAACATCAAGAAAGCCATTAAAAGTGCTGGAATTAGCACGAGCGAAGGATACCAGATACCAGTTATAAGTAATGTTGCCAGTGCTATTTTCGTCGCTCCAACAAATGTTCGTGTAAAATCACTTAATCCATATTGCTTAAATTCTTTTACAATATTATCAAAACGGAATACCCATACAATAATAACAGAAATAGCAACAATGAGTTGTGCAATCACGGATAAATTTATCATTTTAGTTTTTTTTAATTTTCTTACTCTTTTGGCTTTTCAGTTACTGCCCCGTTATTTTATAGTGAGTTCTGGTCTTCACTTGTATACTTCTTGTTTAATTCGGTTTCAAAATTAATTTATAATTTTATGTTGGCTTTAAACTATTGTAACGGCTACGAAATTAGGATAAACTAGTACTTAAATCCGAACACTGTGAGATGGTCTGTGCTTGGTAATCGCTAATTTTAGTTAATCGAAAAACAGGATTCGGAATGGTAATGTTTCTGAGTCACAACTTAAACCAAAACGACGGTTGCCTATTCATCTTTGCTATTTAATTAGTTTTAATTTTTTTAATGCTTCTTTGGTCGAATTTAAGCGAATAATTGAAAATTCTTCCATATCTGTTTCTTGCTTTTCCACATTTGTAGCGAAAAAATAAACAGAATTATTCGTTTCTAAATACCCAACCAACCAGCCATTATTCATTTCATTTCTCATTCCCCAGCCCGTTTTTCCGCTTAAAATATAATTTTCCGTTTTCTCAAGCTGCATTATGTCTCTCATTATATTTTCGGTTCTTTTTGAAATCGGTAATTGGGAGAAATATAATCTTTCTAAAAAGTCAATTTGTTGCATCTGAGAAAATTTCGATTTTCCTTCTAGCCAAAAATTATCAATTGTTAAAGTATCGAAAATCATTCCATCATAATTTAATTTTTTCAAGTACGATTTCATTCTTTTTACACCTATCTTTCTCGCGATTTCTTGATAACAAGGAACACAAGAAACTTGAAATGCTTTTTTGAAATTCAAATCTTCTTCCCATTTTTTAAATCTACGCTTATCTCCGTTCCATTTAAAAATTGTAGAATCGTTTTTAATTATTCCAGATTCTAAAGCAATAATTGAATTTGGAATTTTGAAAGTTGATGCTGGAATTACTCCTGTTTTTGACCATTCAAAGTCGTTAGAATAATACGTTTTATTTTTTACATCATAAATTAAAATGGAACCTTTTACTTTTAAACTATCTAAAATATTTCCAAATTCGGACTTTACGATTTCTTTTGGTTTTAAATTTTTAGTTTGGCAATTTCCAATAAAGTTTCCAAATAATATTAGATTAAAAAGGACGAATAGCTTTCTCATTTTAGTTTATTTTTCCTTAGGTTGTCTGTTATGCTAAAATAACAAACAACTTATTTACAGCTATAAAGTATCAGACTTATCTGCCTTATTATGTTTGTAAAAGTCGGATTAATTTCAGACTAAATTCTTGAACGAATATATAAATAATTCTTTATAAATCATTAAATGAATTTAATTTAATGAAGAGTTTTGGTATACTTTGTAGTTTGAATCAGTTGTTTTAAATCTGTTATTTTTTTAATATTCTATTTAGCTAGGAGGTAGCGTTCACACTTAAATGTAAGGCGTAATTGAAATGGGCAACAAAGCGTTAATCTAGTTAGGTTTTAAAATACGGATGCAATTGTTCTAATGAAAATTTGATGGTATTGATAGACCTGATAGTAACGGCATCCTTTATGTCCTTTCTTTAAGGATATAAAGATAGAGTGAATAGCAGGAGCGGTATTGTTCTGGAAAGATAGCTTTCTGCTCCAAAAACACAGAGCAATATTATCTTTAATTAATTGGTTGTTAATAGTTAATGTATTTAATTTATAGTGTGTAGTTTGATTTTTTGTTGGGTTTTACAGACCCACAATTAAAGGCAAATCCTCTTAAAAAAATACCGTATTTAGAATAATTTTTTTGATTGTATTGTGTTCACTGATTTAATTTTTATAAAGTATTGAAAGTATTGTCAATTGAAAATAGTGATAAAGTCTTAGGCTATTCATAAAAATAGAATTTAGATTGAAACAAGTGTGTTGTAATGGGTTTATTGTAACGTAATATGGACAATTGCGTGTGTATTGCTATCTTTTTTACTTATAAGATATGGATTATGAAATAAAACAAAATAATATGAATTGAAATCCTTACATGTTCCAAAAAAAATAGATACTTTTGCCCAATAATTAACGAATTTTATTACATGAGGAATCTTTATCTTCTAACACATATCTTTTTTTTATTAGTGGCTGTTTCGGTTTTTGCAAATAGTAAAACAGGTTATAAAAGCCATGACAAAAAAATAGACTCTCCAAATCATAAAATTGAATTAGTAGCGCCTGTTGTTACTTTTGTTTATAATAACGATAGCAGTTGTTCTGGTACTCCAATAACATTTACTTCGAGTATAAGTGGAGATGCTCCTTATACTTACCAATGGGATTTTGGAGATGGAGGTGTATCTGCTGTTGCTAATCCCACTCATGCTTTCACAGCTGTTGGTTGTGGAACTCAAAATTTCAATGTAAAACTAATTGTTACTGATCGCAACGGAGTAAGCACGTCTCTTACAAAAGTTGTTTTGGTAAAGCAAAAGCCAGATTTGAAATTTGTAAATTTAAATCCGTCCTCCGGTACAGGTGCTCCTTTCGAAAAATGTGGGGATAATAATTCGGATCCTAGATATACAATTAATGTAGGTAATTCTTCTAGTTCATTTTCATGTATTGCCTCCTATAATATAGAATGGGGAGATGGGACTGTTGAAACAAATGTAACCTTTCCCAGAATGCATACCTATATGCGTTTAGGATCATTTAATATGGTTATAACAGCTATAGGTGCTAACGGCTGTACTAATGCAATCACGTATGTAGTTAAAAACTCAAATAATCCAATAGGAGCACTCATAGCTCCTGGAAATACGACTAATTTTTGTATTCCAGTTGCTCCAATGGATTTTGCTATAGGTTCGTGGGCACTCAATCCTTCAGATACGAATTATTCCGTTAATTATGGAGATGGCACCACTCGAAATTATACTCAAGCCCAACTGGAAGCCTCTGTTTATTATAATAGTATTAATCCGTCTGCCTCCCAAAACTTCCCTATTCCGCATACTTTTACACGCTTCAACTGTCCATCTGGCAACACCGTTGGACTAACCATAACAACTTCCTGCGGCAGTACTTTCCTAACTGCTGGTCCTATTGTTATTTTAGATGTTCCTGTTGTAGATTTTAGCGTTACTAGTATTGCTTGTGCCAATACGTCAGTTTTTTTTAATAATAATACGATTGCAGGATATACTAATGACTGTAGCACTTTTAATGTGTACACTTGGAATTTTGGTGATGGAACTCCAGTTTCAAGACAGGTCAATCCTAGTCATGTATACACAACACCGGGGATTTACACGATTTCATTGTTTGCAGAAACACCTTGTGGTATAGGAAGAACAGTTACCAGAACAATTTGTGTAGAACCTATTTTACAACCGACTTTTACTTTTGCAAGAGCGTGTGCAGGAACAGATGTACAAATCACCAATACCACAGATACGCGACAAAGTTGTGGAACAGAAAGTTATTATTGGGAAATCACTAATTATTTTGAAGGCTTTTGTGGTAAAAGACCTGAGCAATGGTTTTTTACAAATGGTACCGGTTCCTTTTCAAAAAATCCAGTAATTAATTTTGTTACGCCTGGGACGTATTATCTTAGATTAAGAAGCCGAAATTCCTGTGGAATCGACCAATATAAAACGGAAATAATTGAGGTTAAGAAAAAGCCAGTTACTACCTTAAATCCCATATCAGATTTTTGTAATTCGGCAACAATTAATCCAGTAGGTACAGTTGAAGAAAGTTGTGCTCCAACTTCTGAACTGACCTATCTATGGAGTTTTCCTGGTGGAACGCCATCGTCCTCGACCTTGCTCAATCCAGGATCAATTAATTATGCTGTAAGTGGAAATTATCAAGCTATTTTTAGTGTTTCTAATAGCTGTGGTACGACAACTCAAACGAGAAATTTCTCCGTAAACACGGTATTGTCTCCTATCATATCAGCAAAATCAGCCGAAATTTGTAGCAGTGGATCATTTCTGATTCGGCCTACTACTAATAGCACTGATAATGTTCCATCCAACACTACCTATACTTGGTCAAACCCTATTGTTAATCCTTCAGGTTCAGTTAGTGGTGTATTTTCACAATCATCACCTACAACGAGCATTGGTCAAACTTTAATCAACAGTACGAATAATCCAGCAACAGTAACGTATACCGTTTCACCGATAGCAGGGAGCTGTTCTGGGCCTAATTTTACGGTTACAGTAACGGTCAATCCATTGATAAATGTGGCTGAAACTATTAAAAACGCAACTTGTTTTGGATCTGATGATGGCGCTATCAATATTGCTGTAGCTGGCGGTATCCCTTTTGTAACAGGGCCATCCTATCTTTTTTCATGGACTGGGCCTAATGGCTTTACTAGCACGAATCAAGCTATTTCTGGTCTGAAACCAGGTATTTATAATTTAAGAGTTATTGACAATGGTACTTGTCCTTTTACAAGAAGTTATACGGTTAGAGAACCAGATAAATTTAGTTTTTCTGGATTTAAAAATGATATATCTTGTTTTGGATTAAATGATGGAAAGGTTTCATTAACAACTACAGGTGGAACTATGCCTTATGCTTTTGTATGGACTAGAAATGGAAACCCGCTTGCCACAACTGAGGATCTTACTAATTTGTCTCCAGGAACGTACAAAGTAACCATTACGGAAGCGAACAATTGTGACACCTTGTCCGAAATTTTTACAATTATTGAGCCACCTTTGTTAGAGGTAAAACTTGCTAGTCAAATGAATATTTTGTGCTATGGTGATTTTACTGGTGAAATTAATATAGTTACAACAGGCGGTAGAGCAACAGAAGTTTCACCTGGTGATTTTAATTATAGATACAATTGGTCGGGACCAAACGGATACAGCAGTATAAATCAGAATTTACGCAATCTAGCAGCCGGAACTTATAATTTAACAGTTACAGATAATTCTGGCTGTACAGATAACTTGCAAGTGATTTTACTTCAAAATAATGAAATACGGTTAGAGTTTTCAAAAACAGAGATAGCTTGTTATAACGATGCAAATGCTTCGATTACGATTACCAATATTACAGGAGGAATTCCATTTACAACAGGCAATCCATACCAAATAAAATGGAGTAATTTAGGTACAGGACTTGTTCAAAATAATTTATCGGCGGGTACATATACCATCACAATTACTGACGCATTAAACTGTGAAAAAGATTTTAATATAACCATTGACAATGCGCCGGTTTTTACGATAAATCCAATTGTAAAGCAGATTTCATGTTTTGGAGCAAAAGACGCTTACATTCGATTGAATCTCATGGGAGGGAAAGCGCCTGTTACTTTAGTTTGGGAGGATGATCCGAACGCTGGTATAGATCGAAATAACATAGGACCCGGAAAATATACCGTAACCATTACAGATGGTAAATTTTGCAAAATTAAAGAAACTTTCCTCATTGTAGAACCGTTACTACTAGAATTACGAGCTGATGTTTCGAATCCTTTAAGTTGTTTGGACGCGAATACTGGAGCAATCAATTTGGTTGTAACTGGCGGTGCGCCTCCATTTACATATTCTTGGTCCAATGGCGCTGCAACCGAGGATTTACAGAATCTCCCACCCGAAAATTACACCGTAACGGTAACGGATGCCAATGGTTGTAAAAAATCGGAATCTTGGAAGATAATTCGATTCGAACAATTGACACCTACCATTGAAGTGCGTACTGATTTTGATTGCGCTACAAAATATGTGAAAGAAACATTTATAGGAAATGTCAAAGGCGGTGTTCCTCCTTACCAATTAAGCTGGTCTGACGGTGTAGTTACCGGAGTGAACAATGAAATAATGAACACAAATAATAATGGCTTGATTATTTTCACTGTCACGGATAGCTTTGGTTGCACTGCAAATAGTACCTATAATGTAGCTACACCAGTTCTAGGGATAGCTAATTTCGAAACTAGTTCGTACGGAAATGATGTTTATAGTTTGTATTCAATTTTTGATCCGATACTATTCACCAACCTAGCCACGGGAGATTTTACAAAAATTTCATGGGATTTTGGTGATGGTAATTTTTCCGACGAGGAAAATCCTAAACATATTTATACTAGAGTAGGAACTTACACTATTAAGCAAACGGTTACGTATCCTTTTGGCTGTCAATACATGCATACTGCTACAGTGAATGTTGAAAAGGGGTACAGCCTAATAATGCCAAATGCATTTACGCCTAATAATGACGGCACAAACGATTCATTTGCTCCTGTATTCTTGGGTTTTATAGAAATGACTTTAGAGGTATATGACTCTTGGGGAAGTGTCATATATAGCGAAACTGGGCAAACTATAAAAGGATGGAACGGGAAGGTTAATGATTTAGATGCCGAAAATGGGAATTACTTTTTTAAGCTTAGCGCCAAAACATTTTACAACCACACCATAATCGAAGATGGTGCTTTCACATTAATTAAATAAAAGTAACGAATCCACTAATGAAAATTAAACTATTTATTATACTTATTTCGTGTTTCTTTTACTCCACATTAAGAGCGCAAGATCCCGTTTTTACGCAATATTTTCTAATTCCTGAAACCTTAAATCCAGGTTTTTCAGGCTTCATGGAAACCACCTACACCGGTATAATCCATCGAGAACAGTGGCCGGATTTAGATTTAAAAATTACTACAGACTATGCTTTTATCAATACTTGGAACGAAAGTATGAATAGTGGTTTTGGTATCAGTGTTTTAAATCAAAGAGAAAATGTTACTAATTATAATTTTTCGCAAGTCAATGCGAATTATGCATACCGAGTAAGAATTAGTGATGATTGGGAATTTAGACCTGCCATAGAAGTTGGGTTTGGACTTAAATCATTTGCATTTCAAAATTTACTATTGGAAGATCAGATAAATATTAGATCAGGGATTATAAATACCAGCTCTATCGATCCACTTTTGTTAAACGATAAAGTTAGCTTTTTTGATGCTACAGCAGGGATGGTTTTTAATACCGAAAACATGTGGATTGGCTTGTCTATGAAGCACTTGAATAAACCAAATATCTCCTTCACTCAAGATGGAAATATTCCTTTGAACACCTTTTTCTCTTTAAGCACTGGATATGAATTTTTATTGGCTAATTATATCGATGTGCAATTCTTTCCGTATGCAACTAAAATGTTTGTAACTGCTAATTATATGCAACAAGCTCGTTATAATCGTTTGGATATAGGAACATCTATCTTATTCGAGAAAATGTTTTTTGGCGCTACTGCTGTAACGAACCCTGCTAAAAATGGAATCAATAGCCATTTGCTAACATCGGTTAACCTTTTTACTGGCTTGCAATACGATCATCTGCGATTAGGAATCTCCTATGATTTAAATACTTCTAAAATTGGAAAAACGGGTGGTATTTATGAATTATCGTTAACATATCAGTTTAACCTAGATAAAAAATGTTTTGGCTGTCCCAACTATACAGGCAGGTAAAGTAAAAGCGAATTAAAGTATTTCTTAAAAAAAAAACACCAGCTGTTAGACTGATGTTTAGATACTGTTTACAAAGTACTGCGCTTCGCAAAACGGGTTTGTTTTGTGTGACTTACTTTTTACTAAAAATCTTTTTGAACAAGTTTACGAACCCCAAAACAAGGAGTCCAATTACGAGCCCGATTATAAATTCAGTTATAATAGAAGGTATTTGAGGTAAAATATGATGTAAAAAATCGATGTTATGTATAAATATACCTCCTGCTACTAATAATAGGGCAATAGTACCTATAACCGATAAACTTTTGATCACTTTAGGTAACGCTTGAACCATTAAATTTCCTATCGTTTTAGTAAAACTGTTCTCCTTGGAGCTAACTTGCATTAGTTTTAAACCGACTTCATCCATTCGTACAATAAGCGCTACAATTCCATAAACTCCTACAGTTGCTATTATCGCAATGATGGAAACTACCACTATTTGAGATGAAATGGGTTTGCCAATGACAGTTCCTAACGCTATAATTACTATTTCTACGGACAAAATAAAATCAGTTACGATGGCTGACTTTATTTTTTCTTTTTCGAATGCTAAAATTTGCTCTTCTGTTAATGGCTCTAATGAAATTTCAGGTTTCAAATGGGCATTTGGAAAGAAGAATTCGTATATTTTTTCAGCGCCTTCATAAGCTAAATAAAGTCCGCCAAGGACTAAGATTATAATTACGGCAATAGGTAAAAATGCACTTAGAAGAAAGGCAATGGGCAAAATGATTACTTTATTAAGAAATGAGCCTTTCGCTATTGCCCAAAGAACGGGTAGTTCTCTAGAGGAGATGAATCCCGAAGCTTTCTCTGCATTTACTGCTAAATCATCTCCTAGAATTCCAGCTGTTTTTTTTGCTGCGATCTTACTCATAACTGCAACATCATCCATCATTGCAGCGATATCATCTAATAATGCGAAAAAACCTGATGCCATGTTGATTGTTTTAGTAACTGCGGTGAACTATTTTTTTATGGAAAAAATTTTGTTCTAGCGCTTTGCTTGTTTATTCCTGCGAATCTAAAACTTTTTTTAATTACTCTATTTATAAAATGGAGAAATTTTAGTTTCGGTTCACTGAAAACCTTTCTTTTTGAATCGTTCTGTTTTTAGTTCTTTTGAAATAAAAATAATTATGTAGTTCAAACACATTTTTAAAGCCAAATTAAACTGGATTTTTCTAAAAATCATGAGTCGACCTATTCTAAAAGTCATTCCATATCAATTGCTAGCGAGGCTGTTTCTATGTTTCGGCTTGTAAAGCTTTCAAAGGCGATCCTAATTTGTACGATCCTGAAGATCTTTTATTAATTAGTGTAGTTTCCTGTCACATGAGGTCTTACTTATATGTTTGCGGCCAAAACGGTATTGATGTCGTTTCCTACACAGACGAAGCGGAGGCGACGCAGGAGGTTTCCGCTGATGGTAGCGGACGGTTTATTGCCATTCAACTGAATCCGAAAGTTTGTATCAGCAACGAAGAAAAAATGGAAGAGGCTCTTAAGTTGCACAAAAAAGCAAACCAACTCTGTTTTGTAACCAATTCTTGTAATTTTCCAATTCTGCATTTTCCAACTTTTGAATTTATCCATTAATTGTAACGCGTTTTTTTGAAGTTTTTTGGGCTTATTAAAAAATAGTAATTGAATTAGTCGGTTTTTTCCAAAAGAAGTTGGCCATAAAAAAAACCAGTATTTCGACTGGTTTTAATAAGCTTAAATGTTTCTAGATTTTTAAGAAACTAATTCCGTTTGATTTCTAAATACTAATTTTCCATCAAAGGCATCAATCAAAACGATGCTTTCCGTGGTTATTTTACCGGACAGAATTTCCTTTGATAATTCATTGAGCACCTCTCTTTGAATGACTCTTTTCACTGGTCTGGCGCCAAATTGCGGATCATATCCTTTCTCTGATAAATAAGCAATAGCTTCTGGAGTGGCGTCCATAGTAATGCCTTGAAGGGCGAGCATTTTAGTAACACTTTTTAGTTGTAAGCCTACAATTTGGGCAATGTTTTCTGTGGTCAATGGCGTGAACATCACAATTTCGTCAATACGATTGATGAATTCCGGTCGCACCGTTTGTTTCAATAATGCCAGAACTTCTATTTTTGCAACTTCGGTTGCGGCTTCGACACTTCCTTTTAGGTTTTCGAATTTTTCCTGAATAATTTGACTTCCCATATTCGAGGTCATGATGATAATCGTGTTTTTAAAATCAGCTAAACGCCCTTTGTTATCTGTCAAACGTCCTTCATCCAAAACTTGCAACAAGATGTTGAACGTGTCCGGATGCGCTTTTTCAATTTCATCCAATAAAATTACGGAATACGGTTTTCTTCGAACGGCTTCGGTCAATTGTCCGCCTTCATCATAACCTACATATCCAGGAGGCGCACCAACCAAGCGGCTTACGCTGTGGCGTTCTTGGTATTCACTCATGTCAATACGGGTCATCGCATTTTCATCATCAAATAAATATTCGGCTAATGCTTTTGCTAATTCGGTTTTTCCGACACCTGTTGTTCCGAGGAATAGGAAAGTTCCAACTGGTTTCTTCATATCTTGTAAACCGGCACGGCTTCTACGTACGGCGTCACTCACTGCCTCAATCGCTTCTTCCTGCCCTACGACTCTATGATGCAGTTCGTCTTCCAGTTTTAATAATTTTTCTCGTTCGCCCTGAAGCATTTTCATCACTGGAATTCCAGTCCATTTGGCTACAACTTCAGCAATATCCTCGCGGGTCACTTCTTCTTTTATCAACGAAGTTCCCGATTGGTTTTCTTGTAATTCCTTGAGCAAAATAGCTAAACGTTCTTGGGCTTCTTTGATTTTACCGTAACGAATTTCGGCTACTTTTCCATAATCGCCTTCACGTTCGGCACGTTCGGCTTCGTATTTGAAGTCTTCAATCTCCGTTTTTACGGCTTGAATATTGTCGACAACATCTTTCTCTGATTTCCATTTGGCGTAGATTTCATTTCGGTCTTCTTTAAGGTTGGCCAAATCCATTCCTAAAATTTTGAGTTTGCTTTCGTCTTTTTCTCGTTTAATGGCTTCAATTTCAATTTCCAATTGCATGATTTTTCGATCCAAAACATCTAATTCTTCGGGTTTTGAATTGATTTCCATACGTAGTTTTGAAGCAGCTTCATCCATCAAATCGATGGCTTTGTCCGGAAGAAAGCGGTTCGTAATATACCGTTGCGATAATTCGACAGCCGCAATAATAGCATCGTCTTTGATTTGGACTTTATGATGCGTTTCGTATTTTTCTTTGATTCCACGCAAAATCGAAATCGCACTTTCGGTATCCGGTTCTTCAACCATTATTTTCTGGAAACGTCTTTCAAGTGCTTTGTCTTTTTCAAAATATTTTTGATACTCGTCCAAAGTGGTTGCTCCAATGGCGCGAAGTTCTCCACGAGCCAACGCTGGTTTCAGAATATTAGCCGCATCCATTGCGCCTTCGCCACCTCCGGCACCCACAAGCGTGTGAATTTCGTCAATAAATAAAACAATATCACCTTCGGCAGAAGTCACTTCTTTTACCACAGATTTCAAGCGCTCTTCAAATTCTCCTTTGTATTTTGCACCGGCAATCAATGCTCCCATATCAAGAGAATACACGATTTTATCTTTCAGATTGTCTGGAACATCTCCATCTACAATTCGGTGTGCTAATCCTTCAGCTATAGCAGTTTTTCCCACGCCGGGTTCTCCAACAAGCATTGGGTTGTTTTTAGTTCTGCGCGTTAGAATTTGCAACACTCTGCGAATTTCCTCGTCACGACCAATAACTGGATCCAGTTTTCCAGATCGTGCCAGTTCGTTTAGATTTTTTGCGTATTTATTTAATGAATTATAGGTTTCCTCGGCAGATGCCGAAGTTACTCTTTCGCCTTTTCGCAATTCCTCTATGGCGGCTTTCAATCCTTTTCCGGTTATGCCTTGATCTTTTAATATTTGGGCTGCTTTGGTTTTAGAATCAAAAATGGCCAAAATCAAATGCTCCACAGAAACGAATTCGTCATTCATTTTTTTAGCGATAATTTCGGCTTCGTTTAGTGTCGTGTTTGCGGTTCGGGAAAGCATTATTTCGCCACCGGAAACTTTCGGGAAACTCTGAATTGTGCTATCCAATATTTGAAGAAACAATGGCACATTTACGTTCAATTTTTTCAAAATAAAAGGTGCCACATTTTCATCCACTTCAAAAATGGCCTTGAAAATATGCTCGTTTTCTATTTGTTGTTGCCCGTGGCTTTGCGCCAATTGTTGTGAAAGCTGGATCGCTTCCTGCGATTTGATAGTGAATTTATTTATGTTCATGATGTTATATTGTTTTGTGGTTATTTGACTAACTTTGCGAATCAATATTCAATTTATATTCCAATACAATAATAAAGACAAATTGACAGAAATTTCATGATTTTTATCATGTTTGAAAGTCAAAATGTCTTAAAACAAGACAATTATGAGTTTTTTTAAAAATATGTTCAATAGTTCAGAAGAAAAAGATTCAAACGAGAGCAAAATCAACTGGAATGAACTAACCGATTTAGGGCAACTAAATGAAATTATAGCTGCGTCGAATGAAAAACCGGTAGCCATTTTTAAACACAGTACCCGATGCAGCGTAAGTAGGATGGCGCTGAAACAGTTTGAAAATGAGTTTAATAGCTCAGATAAAGTTACACCTTATTTTTTAGATTTAATAGTGCATCGTGATATTTCTAATGAAATTGCAACTCGTTTTGGAGTGACGCATCAATCGCCACAATTGATATTAATTAAAGAAGGCAATGCTATTTATAATGTTTCGCACAGTGATATTGATGCGGAGGAGTTAGGGACGAAAGTCTAGTAAAAAGTTTTTTTTTAAAATAATTCACCGCAAATTCACTAATTTAATGTAGCCATTAGTTAGCGAATTTGCGGTTTTATTTTGTGGACAAACCGATGAGATCATTAGTAAGCGTTGATCATTTTTTCTTTTATTTCGGCCAAACAAAGGTTGTTGATACTTCCTTCGTGTGTGTGTTTGGTTTCTTTTGGGGATTGAAAAGTACCATTTTCCAGTTGTTCTGCAACGGCTTTATACGCATCTCTAAAGGGCATTCCTGCAACTACCATTTCGTTTAAGGTATCAACCGTAAACAAATAATTGTATTTTGGATCCGCAAGAATATTGTCTTTTACCTTAATATCTTTAATCGCAAAAATAGCAATGTCTAAACAGGCTTTCAGGTTTTGAATTGCTGGAAACAATCCTTCTTTCAACAATTGCAAATCCCTGTGGTATCCACTTGGAAGATTGTTGGTGATTAAAGTGATTTCGTAAGGCAGCGCTTGGATTTTGTTACATTTCGCGCGAATCAACTCAAAAACGTCTGGGTTTTTTTTGTGCGGCATGATGCTCGAACCAGTTGTAAGATGCGAAGGCAAAGTGATGAAATCAAAATTCTGACTCATGTATAAACAAACATCCATCGAGAATTTCGCCAAAGTTGCTGCCACGCTGCTCATAGCAAAAGCGACTGTCTTTTCTGATTTTCCACGGCTCATTTGAGCGGCAACCGAATTGAATTTTAAAGTTTCAAAACCTAATTCCTGTGTGGTGAATGTTCTGTTGATAGGAAATGAACTTCCGTAACCTGCGGCTGATCCTAATGGGTTTTGGTCTACAATTTTTAAGGCTGCATTTAACATCGTTATATCATCAATCAAGGTTTCAGCGTAAGCCGAAAACCACATTCCGAAAGAAGACGGCATTGCAATTTGAAGATGGGTATATCCTGGTAACAATACATTCTGGTGCTTTTCTGCTGATTCCATTAGTAAATCAAAAAGGCTTTTTACTTGCTCTTTCAGCTCTTTAACGACATCTTTCAGATATAAATTAACGTCTACCAAAATTTGGTCGTTACGAGAACGGGCGGTATGGATTTTTTTTCCGGCATCTCCCAATTTTACGGTCAGTAAATATTCAATTTTGGAATGCACGTCTTCAAAGCTGTCTTCGATTTCGAAATTACCGTTTTCAGCATCTTTTATTATTTCTTCCAAAGCCAAAACCAAAGAAACGGTTTCGGAGTCTGTTAAAAGACCAATTTGTCCCAACATTTTTGCATGTGCAATAGAACCTAATGCATCATATTTTGCCAGAACTAAATCCAGTTCTCTGTCGTTTCCAACGGTGAAATGTTCGATTTGCTTATCGGTTGGTATTCCTTTTTCCCAAAGTTTCATATATGGATTATTAGATTTTTAGACTGTTAGATTTTTAGCCCCGATAGCAGTGGAAATCCTTTTATTTTTTTCTTTAAAAAATAAAAGATTGCAACGTATAGCGGGATTAACTCCTGAAAATAATCAGGATAAATCCAAATTATTTTATTGTTTGAAAAAATCAGTTAGTATTTTGATATACAATTGAATTCCTTCTTCTATTTCTTTTATAAATATAAATTCATCTGCTGAGTGTGACCGCAGGGTTTCGCCAGGTCCTAATTTCAAGGATTGACAACTTAAAACTGATTGATCCGAAAGGGTAGGCGAGCCATACGTGGTTCTTCCCAGTGCGATTCCCGCTTGTATCAATCCGTGAGCAACCGGAATCGATGATGCGTTTAAATGCATCGAACGCGGATTGACTTCTGCAGTCAAATGTTTTCTTACGGTATCTAAAATTTCCTGATTGTTATAGCAATCATTCACTCTGATGTCGACAACCAAATGACATTCTGCAGGAACTACGTTGTGTTGTTTTCCGGCTGTGACTTGTGTTACGGTCATTTTTACGGGACCTAAAACCTCCGATGTTTTTTCGAATTGATAGCTGTTAAACCATTCGATCACGGGTATCGCATTATAAATAGGATTGTCCGGATTGTTGTGTGCGGCGTGACTGGCTGTGCCTTTTACGATGACATCGAGTACTAATAAACCTTTTTCGGCTACAGCCAGTTGCATTAATGTTGGTTCTCCCACAATGGCACATTCCAGTTCCGGTAAATGTTTCAATACGCTGTTTAATCCATTTTTTCCGCTGCTTTCTTCTTCGGCTGAAGCGACCATAACAATATTATAAAGTAGATTTTCATTCGAATAAAAATGTACAAAAGTGGCTAAAAGCGAAACCAGACAACCTCCTGCATCATTGCTTCCCAATCCAAATAATTTACCATCTTTTACGATAGCTTCAAATGGATCATTGGTATAGCCTTGGTTTGGTTTTACGGTATCGTGGTGCGAATTCAGTAAAAGCGTTGGTTTGGACTTATCAAAATGTTTATTGAAAGCCCAAATATTATTATTCTCTCTTTCGAAAGGGATACTATTTTGTTTAAACCAATTTTCGATTAAAAGAGCTGTTTGGTCTTCTTCACTTGAAAATGAAGGCGTTTCAATCAGTTTTTTTAATAGCGCAATGGCTTCTTGTGTAAGGATTTCTATACTCTTCATAGTGTAATTGTAGTGTACAATGCGGTCTTGTCTTGCAACATGCGGTGATGACCAATTTTTATTTTTTGAACTCCTTTAGATAAACTATTGAAACAGTTGTCTAATTTAGGAATCATGCCCGAATGTATCGATTTTTCGGCTTTTAATTTGGAATATAATTCTTGACTGATGTTCTCAATTACGGAAGAATCGTCTTCGGCATCGAATAAAACGCCCGGCTTTTCGAAACAATAATTCAAAGTGACATCGAAAACTTCCGATAAAGCAATTGCTAATTCACTAGCAATTGTATCTGCATTCGTGTTTAATAATTGTCCCTTTCCATCGTGTGTGATAGCGCAAAAGACGGGAACAATACCATTTGAAAGCAACGTTTCCAATAATTGCGTGTTCACTTTTTTCACATCGCCCACAAAGCCATAATTGATGGTTGGGTGGTTTCTTTTATCGGATTGAATTAAATTTCCATCAGCACCGGAAAAACCCATTGCATTGGTATTTTTAGCTTGTAATTGGGCAACAATATTTTTATTGATTTGACCTGCATAAATCATCACAACTACATCAAGCATAGCGGCATCGGTGATGCGTCTTCCATCAATCATTTGAGGTGCTAAACCTATGCTTTCAGCCATTTTAGTAGCTGATTTTCCGCCACCATGAACGAGTACTTTATTTCCTTCAATCTTAGAAAAATCAGATAAAAATTGTGATAATTCTGTTGGATTATCAATAATGTTTCCTCCGATTTTTATTAGCGTTACTGGTTTTTTATTTTCCATTTTCCAATATTTTTTGCAACACTAATTGTGCGGCATAAGTTCTATTGTTGGCTTGTTCGATAACAATTGAATTTTCGCTGTCAATCACTTCATCAGTAACAATTACATTACGTCTTACCGGTAAGCAGTGCATGAATTTAGCATTGTTTGTTAGTTTCATTTTATCGGCAGTTACAGTCCAATTTGGGTCGGAATTTGTAATCTGACCATATTCCTTGTAATTACTCCAGTTTTTGGCGTAGATAAAATCAGCATTTTCGAAAGCTTTATTCTGGTCGTATTCAATCTTAGAATCTTTCGTGATTTCAGGATTCAATTCGTAGCCCTCAGGATGCGTAATAACAAAATCAGCATCTTGTAACTGCATCATTTCCACAAAGGAATTTGGAACTGCTTGAGGTAACGCTTTAGGGTGTGGTGCCCAAGTCAAAACCACTTTGGGTCTGTGCTTTGTTTTGTGTTCCGCCATAGTTATTGCATCGGCTAGTGATTGTAATGGATGCCCTGTAGCACTTTCCATATTCACGACTGGAACAGTGGCGTATTTCAAAAATCCGGAAAGTACGATTTCGGCATTGTCTTTTTCTTTATCTACCAATCCGGCAAAAGCCCTGATAGCAACAATATCGCAATATTGGGAAACTACCGCAGCGGCTTCTTTGATATGTTCCGAAGCACCCGAGTTCATGATGGCTCCATCTTCAAATTCAAGTGTCCAACCTTCACTGGTAAAATTCATTACCATGACGTTCAGTCCTAAATTAAGAGCTGCTTTTTGCGTACTCAAACGCGTTCTCAAACTCGAATTGAAAAACAACATTCCTAAGGTTTTGTTTTTACCCAGTTTTTTGTTTTTAAGTGGTTTTTTCTTGATTTTTAAGGCTTGTTTCACCCATTTGTCTAGCGAATCTATGTTTTGTATGGAGATGTAGTTCATTGTAGTTATGAATTATGAATTAGGAATTGTCCAAAAATCTAACAATCCACTATTCGAATTAAATTATTTTAGTAAAAGGTATTTCGTTTTTTAGAGCTTTCAAAATAAAATTGTCTTCCAATCCATTGACAATCCAAGTTTCAATATTGGCTGCTTTGGCTATTGCCGAGGCTTCTATTTTAGATTGCATTCCGCCGGTTCCGTGCGAGGATTTCGAATCGCCAATCTCTTTTTCTAACACTTTTAAATCGGTTACCAAAGAAATGGTTTTAGGAACGGCATCATGGATGGATGCTTTGGTGTAAATCCCGTTTGTATTGGTAGCAATAATAAGAATGTCAACATTTAATAAAACGGCAGTTAAAGCAGCTAATTTATCATTATCACCAAACCGAATCTCATCCGTTGCCACAGTATCATTTTCATTGATAATTGGAATATAGCTGTTTTTGACCAACACATTGATGGTGTTCACGATATTTACTTTGGATTGTTCTTTTTCGAAATCAGAATACGAAAGCAAACATTGTGAAATCAGCAATCCTAAATCACTGAAGTTTTCATGATAAATCCGCATTAAATGGGGTTGACCAATAGAAGCCAATGCTTGTTTTACAAAAACATCTTTGTCTTGATTTTCCAGTTTTACAAATTGTTTGGCAGCAGCAATAGCACCGGAGCTTACAATAATAAACTCGTAATCGTCTTGTAAAGCGGCTATTTGCATGCCAATGTCTTCAATCTTTCCTCTCGAAATGTGATTGGTTTCTTTGGTTAATGTATTACTTCCTAACTTTAATAAAATTCTTTTTTTACCTGATTTGTCCATTTCCGTAAATATACCACTTATTAGTAACTAAATGTTGCAAACCAATTGGTCCGCGTTGGTGTAATTTGTCTGTGCTAATCGCCAATTCTCCTCCTAAACCAAATTGTCCTCCATCAGTAAATCGCGTAGAGGCGTTTTGGTAAACGGCTGCCGTATCTACATTTTCCATGAATTCCTGAGCAATTGCATCATTTTTTGTGATTATCGAAGCCGAATGTCCGCCACAATATTTATTTATTTTGTCAATCGCTTCTTGGTCTGAATTGGTTGTTCCTATGACAATTTTATAATCTAAAAACTCTTCGTACCAAATTAAATCGGATTCAATCTGAGGAACGTTTGCTACTTTTGAAATACTTTCATCTCCCAAAACAGTAACGTTTCTTTGTTGCAGTTCGGCAATTATTGTCTTTGCAAAAGCTTCCCAATTTTCAATATTTGTATCAATTAATACTTTATCTAAAGCATTGCAAACAGATATGTTTGAGGTCTTTCCATTTATTATGATGGCAAGTGCTTGGTCTAAATTAGCTTCAGCGTTTACGTAAACAAAATTATTTCCTCGACCACTTATAATGACTGGGCAGGTCGCGTGTTTTTTTACAAAAGCAATTAGGTTTTCACCACCACGAGGAACGATTAAATCTACTTTTTGTGTTGGTTTTTCTAAGAAAGCCTGAGTTTCTTCTCGATTGTAATTCAAGTATTCTACCCATTCTGTCGCAACATTGTTTGCTGCTAAGGCTTGGTGCCACAATTCAACAATTTTTAAGTTGGATTGCAAGGATTCTTTTCCGCCTTTCAATAAAATTTTATTTCCGGATTTAAAAGCGATTCCACCAGCTTCAACTGTAACGTCAGGTCTGGATTCATAAATAATCATTATGGTTCCAAAAGCTGCTGTTTTATTGATGATTTTCATTCCATTTTCGTGATCGAAATTAAAACGCTCCACACCAATAGGATCTTCTTGACTTGCTAATTGTTGCAGGGATAAAATCATCCCGTCAATTTTGGCATCATCAACCAATAAACGTTTTTCCGTTGCTAAATCATCTCCAGAATAATTATTGATATCCTGTTGATTCACCGTTTTAAGGTTAGCTCTTTCTTCTTCAAGAAGTTCGGCCATGTGACTTAAAACTGCGTTTCGCTTTTCTATTGGTAATAGGTGGTTCATTGCTTTTGGTTTATTGTTTTAGTAGAAAAATCTAAACATGTAAGTCATGTAAGTTTTTAGTTCTTGGTCAATTTTAATGTATTGGAAATAAACTTTGAAAAGAATACTTAAGTGCTATTGACTCATTTTTTCTTAAACTTAAATGACTTATATGTTAAAAAATTATTTCAATTCTGCCAATGCTTCTTTTAAAGCTATAATAAAGGTGTCAATCGCTTCCTTCTTGATTGTCAAAGGAGGAAGAATTCTTAATAAGTTTTTATTATTAGCATTTCCTGTGAAAATATGTTTGTCAATAATCATTTTTTTACGAAGTGTACTTACGTCAAAATCAAATTCTACACCCAGCATTAATCCTCTTCCTTTTACTTTAATAACTTCAGGAACTTGTTTGATTGCTTCTAAAAAATAGGCGTAAACGTCATTTACGTTATCCATTAATTTTTCGCTTTCAATCACATCCAAAACAGCAATTCCGGCAGCACAAGCCAAATGGTTTCCACCAAAAGTAGTTCCCAATAATCCGTAACTCGCTGTAAATATTGGAGAAATCAAGATTCCGCCAATAGGAAATCCGTTACCCATTCCTTTCGCCAGACAAATAATATCTGCTTTGATGTTATGGTGTTGGTGTGCAAAAAACTTTCCGCTTCTTCCGTATCCGGATTGCACTTCGTCCAAAATCAATACAACATCATAAGCGGCACATAGTTTTTCTAATGCCTGAAAAAATTCAGTTGTTCCTTGGTCTAAGCCCCCAACTCCTTGAATTCCTTCAATTATAACAGAAGAAACATCTCCTTTTTTTAGTTCGTTTTCTACCAACTCGATATTATTTAATGGCAAAAAAGTAACAATTTGCTGCGCATTAATTGGCGCAACAATTTTTTTGTTATCTGTAACCGCAACTGCCGCCGAGGTTCTTCCGTGAAAGGAATTATCAAAAGCAATGACACGCGATTTATTGTTGTGAAATGAAGCCAGTTTCAAAGCATTTTCATTTGCTTCAGCTCCAGAACTGCACAAGAATAAAGTATAGTCTTCCAATCCGGATAATTTTCCTAATTTTTCTGCTAATTCTACTTGTAATGGATTCTGAATCGCATTCGAATAAAAACCAATGTTATCCAATTGATTTTTTAATTTGGCAACATAATCCGGTTGTGTGTGTCCAATGGAAATTACTCCATGACCACCATATAAATCTAAATATTCCACTCCTTTTTCATCTGTAATAGTACAATCTAGTGCTTTTACAGGAGTGATGTTGTATAATGGGTAAACGTCAAATAAGTTCATTTTCTTTTTTTGTTTAAATGGTTTAAGGTTTAAAGTTTCAAGTTACGAGTGCAACCTTAAACTTTAAACTTGAAACAAATTTTTAAAATCCGGATGGTTTCAAATGCAATCCTGTGGTTTCATCCAATCCAAACATTAAATTCATGTTTTGAATGGCTTGTCCTGAGGCTCCTTTTGTTAAATTATCAATTACTGAAGTAATCAATAACCGGTTTCCTTTTTTCATTAAACTAATAATACACTTGTTCGTTTGAATCACTTGTTTCATGTTGATTCCGGTAGTCGTGACCGTTACGAAAGGTTGGTCTTTGTAAAAAGCCTCATATTTCGCGACAATATCTTCCAGACTTTCTTCGATTGTTGTGTATAATGTGGCGAAAATTCCTCTGGCAAAATCACCTCTGTTGGGTAAAAAAATCAATTCATTTGTATAATCCGCTTGCAATTGGTTTACACTTTGGTTTATTTCGCCCAAATGTTGGTGTTCGAAAGCTTTGTAATGCGACATGTTGTTTGATCTCCAACTGAAATGTGTCGTTTCCGAAGGTGTAACTCCAGCTCCTGTGCTTCCGGTTGTGGCATTGATATGAACGTCAGTTGTAAGTATTCTGGCTTTCGCCAAAGGCAATAAAGCTAGTTGGATCGCTGTCGCAAAACAACCTGGATTTGCTATGAATTGAGCGTTTTTAATTGCTGCTTTATTCAATTCGGGCAAACCGTAAACGAAAATTTTGCTGTCAAAATCGTTGTCTTTTGTCAATCTGAAATCATTTCCTAAATCGATGATTTTGGTATGACCTGCAAATTGATTTTGCTCTAAAAACGATTTTGATTTTCCATGACCTAAGCACAAGAAAACAACATTCACATTTGGATTTACAGTGTTGGTAAAATTCATTTCGATATCGCCCATCAAATCATGATGTGCAACATGAAGTGGTTTTCCGGCGTTTGTAGTGCTGTAAACAAAATCAAGCGTTGCATGGGGATGAAACATCAATATTCTGATCAGTTCCCCAGCGGTATAACCGGAGCCGCCAATTATTCCAACATTAATCATGTGTCAATTTATTTACAGATGAGAATATGTTTTGGGCATTTCCCAAAATCTTGATAAATCCTTTGGCATCGTCAGATGTCCAAGCGTTGTTCATTTCTCCATATTGTCCAAAACTGGTGTTCATTAAATCATTTTCAGATTCAATTCCGTCCAATGTAAAGTGATATGGTTTTAAAGAAACGATAACGGTTCCATTTACAGTTGTTTGAGTGTCTTCTAGAAAAGCCTCGATGTTTCTCATTACAGGATCCAAGAATTGTCCTTCATGAAACAACATTCCGTACCAGTTTCCTAGTTGTTCTTTCCAGTATTGCTGCCATTTACCCAGCGTATGTTTCTCTAATAAATGGTGTGCTTTGATGATGATTATAGGCGCAGCAGCTTCAAAACCAACTCTTCCTTTAATTCCGATTATAGTATCACCTACGTGCGTGTCTCTGCCTATAGCATATGCGCTGGCTAACTTTTCTAATGCTACGATATTTTTTGTTGGTGCATCTATTGTGCCGTTGATGCCAACTAATTGTCCTTTTTCAAATTGCAGTGTGACTTTCTCTTCTCCTGTCTTTTGCAATTGAGAAGGGTAGGCTTCACTTGGCAATGATTGGTTTGAGGTCAATGTTTCTTTACCACCCACACTAGTTCCCCACAATCCTTTATTAATGGAATATTGTGCTTTTTCCCATGAATAATGAACTCCGTGTTTAGCTAGATAGTCCACTTCTTCTTGTCTTGATAATTTTAAATCACGAATAGGAGTGATGATTTCAATTTCGGGAGCAATGGTTTGAAAAATTAAATCAAAACGGATTTGGTCATTTCCTGCACCCGTGCTTCCGTGAGCAATTGCATCAGCACCAACAGATTTTGCATATTTAATCGCTTCGATAGCTTGAAAAGCACGCTCTGCACTTACGGATAACGGATAGGTATTGTTTTTTAATACATTTCCGTAAATCAAATATTTAATGGCTTTGTCATAATATTTATCTACAATGGTAAGATTTGCATGTTGAGCACTTCCTAATTCGTAGGCTCTTTCTTCGATAGCGGCTAGTTCAGCTTCATCAAATCCGCCTGTATTTATAAGAACAGTATGAACTTGGTATCCTTTTTCATTCTTCAAATATTTCAGGCAATAAGAGGTATCTAATCCTCCACTATAAGCTAATACTACTTTTTTCATGATTATTGGTTTTTCCTCCCCCCAGCCCCCTCCGAAGGAGGGGGAGCCATTACGCAATGGGAGTGTTTTAATTTATATTTTTTTGTTTTTTATTTTTTTCTCCTTGGCTCCCTCCCCTTTGGGGAGGGCCGGGGAGGGGATTACTTTTCTAAGAAAATAGCTTGTTTAATTTTTTTCAAACGATTCCAAATCCGCACATTAAACGGATGTTTGGGAGGGTCTTTCTGTTTTTCTTTGGGATCATATAACATGCCGGTACACAAACACATTTTGTTTTCTTTGCTTTTTAGGATTTCATAATTGGTGCAGGTTTGACAACCTTTCCAAAAACTTGGATCATTCGTCAATTCTGAAAAAGGGACGGGCTTATAGCCTAAATCAGAATTGATTTTCATTACCGCTAAACCAGTTGTGATTCCAAATACTTTAGCTTCTGGATATTTCTCTAAGGAATAATCAAAAACAAAGGATTTTATTTTTTTGGCTAAACCTAAATTTCGGTAATCTGGATGCACAATCAGTCCTGAATGGGCCACAAATTTGCCGTGTTGCCAACTTTCGATATAACAAAAACCGGCAAATTTTCCATTATCTAAGGCGATAACAGCATCTTTGGTTTCCATCTTTTTTTTGATGTATTCTGGAGTTCTTTTAGCAATTCCAGTACCTCTTAAAAGAGCGGATAATTCTATAGTTTCGCATATTTCCTGCGAATATTTATAATGTTCTTCCTGAGTTGTTGTGATAGAAATATTCATTTCAAGAGCTGAATTTTGAGTTAAACAAAGAGTAATAGGTTTGTTTTTGAAATAAATTTTCAGCAAAAGTTAGTACAATAGACCTACAATCTATTGCAGAACAACGAATTGAATAACAATACGATGGTGAAAAAATAATAGTATTTTTTGGATGGATAGCTCCAATAATAAATAGGGATGATTTCAAAACAAGAAAAAATAAAAAATGAATAAAAATATATCAGAACACTTGAGGAAACTATACTAATAGCATCCGTACTTCGGGAGAAGTACTAGGTCTGTTTGTCCGTGAGATAGGAGTTATATTTAAATTGTTGTTATTCATTGTGCCAAAAGTACACTATTTTTTATAACTCAAGACCTATTTTTCTTTTTCTAACAAAATTTTAATGGATTGTTGATTTAATGTAGAACAAAAAACTCCTTGATCAATTGATTTATCAAGGAGTTAGTTAAAAGGATATTTATTTTTGGAGACTAATTTCTAAACTGGTTTTGACTTATAATGTCTTTAATTTTAGCTTTCAAGTCTTCTCCTGTATCATAAACCATCTGTTCGCTATTAGGAAAGGGAACTCGATTTCTGTCAAAATAAGAGTAGTAATTGTCGTCAGAAGCGCGTCGGTCTCCTTTGTAAGTTGCGTAAATATTCTCAAAAATGAACTCGCTAATGATTGGAAAAGAGTGTAACAATTGATTGCTTCTTAAATTCAAATAGTCAATCTTAGCGGTAATTTGGCACAATTTAAATTGTCTGTATTCATAAATTCTGGCCGTTACGGTTTTAAGATTATCCACCATAACTACTTTTCCTTTTTCGTCAACGACTTCTTTTCCATTCGCGTCAATCAGTTTTTTGACACCATCTTTCATGATGCGTTCTTTCACAAATTCCCTTTCTTTAATTTGCTCTGGGGAAATATAAATTTGTCTAAAATTGATTACCATTCCATAATCATAGCTGATTCCTTTTTGTTTGTTGCTGTGGTAAACAGTCCATTTGTCATTTAATCCTAAGGTGCTAAAATCCAATAAGTCATTTTTAAGTCGAACCGGAATAATCATGTTGGTTTCATTTTTGGTATAGACCGAAACATAATCAGAACCTTTAAATTGTGCTTCCTGCAGTAGTTGTATTACGTTTTTGAAATTTGGATTTATTTGGTTCAAATACTCCAGGTCATTATACGCCTTTCTGAAATTCATCTTGTCCGTAGTTGCCATTAATTTTTTAGCATTGGCATATAAATACCCTGATAATGCATTTTTGCTATCTATAATTTGATCGTTGTAATTGTCAAACGGAAAAATAGCGTTTCTGCCTTCTCTAAATAGCTTTAGCGGAAGCAACGGTTTGATGGTTTCCTGCCGTTGATTCAATTGTAAATACGTAGTATACATTTTCTCCAATTGCGCAGGATTGGCATCTTTAGCAAGTAAATTTATGGAATTCAAATCCCGTTCTTTTGCTTTGGCGAAAGCCTCTTCTAGCAAATAGACATAGTCTTGTTTGCCTTTTTTATCTTTATTAGTACGCAAATTAGAAACTGCATTTTCGATGGCCTGATCATAATTTCCAGAACTTAATAAGTTTTGGACTTGCTTGACACCGCATGCTGAAACAAAGATAAACAAGAATAATAACAGCGTAATTTTTTTCATGAGCAATCCTTTTAGCAAGTTTGTACCAATTTGTATCTATCAAAAGTGGTTCAAAAATAAGAAAATTATTAGAGGTTCATAATTTTAATAGTCAAAATATAATGAGAAGGATTCTAATTTTAATGGAGCTAATTCCAGCTATTCGTTGCAAGTTTATTGGCATCAGGCTGTTTTTGTAAGCCCTAAAAGGAGCTTCCTTTGGTCGCTCTTTTAGAACAACAAAAAACTAGCCTTCGGCTGCATAAATCTTTTCACTGCTATCTGGGCTCTGGGGTTATGTATTATGTACTACATTTGGATTGTTGCAAGCGAATTATCGAGAAATACAAAATAAATACTGCATGTTTGAAAACCCTTTATTTTTAATTCCATTTATGACGGGACTGATTTTTACAGTAGTGGGTTTTATTATGCTGAAATTGCCACCAAAGAAAATAAATTTTCTGTATGGTTACCGATCGGCAAACGCAATGAAAAGTCAAGAAAGATGGGATTTTGCTCAAAATTATTCCTCAAAAGAAATGATTAAGTTGGGTTTACTATTGATTGCTTGCTGCATTTTTAGTTTCGTAACAAACTTTAATCCTACTACAAATAGGAATAGTGGTTTTAGTCTTTTGACTGTAATGGTAATTGCGCTTTTGTTGCGAGTGGAAAGAGCGATCAAGAACAAATTTGGCACCCAATAATGACCAGATTCAATTGATTTTAGCAGGTTGTTTTGGCGTATCGTTTAAAATATAAAACTCCAAAAGTGTAAGCTTTTGGAGTTTTATTTATAGTTTATTAGCATTTCATTTTCTAACGAATGGAGGCAGTAGTTTGCTGGAAACTTCTCCAAAACCAATTCTTACGTGTCCGTTTTGACAAAAACCTTTCATAATAACAGTGTCATTGTCATTGATAAACTTACGTTCTGTCCCATCATTTAATTTTATTGGGTTTTTTCCGCCCCATGTAAGTTCTAGCATGGAGCCAAAACTATCTGCAGTAGGTCCTGAAATAGTGCCTGAACCCATCATATCACCTGAATTTACACGACAACCATTAGAAGTATGATGTGCTAATTGCTGGCTCATTGTCCAGTACATGTATTTAAAATTTGAACGTGAAATCACTGTCGGTTCTGCTTTTTCAGGTTGAATGGCTACTTCTAAATTAATATCAAAAGAATGCTTTCCTTTTTGTTGCAAATAGGGCAGTGGAGTTGGTTCTTGTTTTGGTCCTTTAGTTCTAAAAGGTTCCAAGGCATCCATTGTCACAATCCAGGGAGAAATTGAACTTGCAAAACTCTTAGCTAAGAACGGTCCTAGTGGCACATATTCCCATTTTTGAATATCGCGCGCACTCCAGTCATTCAGTAACACCATTCCAAAAATATAATCTTCCGCTTCTGTAACGGCTATATTTTCGCCCATTATATTGACATCAGTAGTTATAAAAGCGGTTTCCAATTCGAAATCCACTAAACGAGAAGAGCCAAAAACTGGTGTAGTTTCGCCATTTGGTAAGGTTTGTCCCATGGGGCGGTGAACCGGAATACCAGATGGAACTATAGTAGAACTTCTACCGTGGTATCCCACAGGAATGTGAAGCCAGTTAGGTAGCAATGCATTTTCTGGATCACGAAACATTTTCCCTACATTAGTTGCGTGTTCTTTACTGGAGTAAAAGTCAGTGTAATCGCCTATCAATACAGGCAACTGCATTTCAACATCCTCTAAATTGAAAATGATAATGTCTTTGTCTTTTGTATTACCTTGTAATTTAGGATTGGTTACATCAAAAATTTCTGCAATTCGGTTTCGAACCAAACGCCATGTTTTTTGACCATCAGAAATAAAGTCATTCAAAGTGTCTTGCATGAACATATCATCGGTCAGTTCAATACCTTCAAAATAATGTAATTGTTGCAAAGCGCCTAAATCAATGGCGAAATCTCCTATTCTAGTTCCTACGGTTACGACGTTTTCTTTTGTAAGAAAAACACCAAACGGAATGTTTTGAATGGGAAAATCACTGTTCGGATCTACTTCAAGCCATGATTTTCTATTGGTATCGTTAGCTGTTATCGGCATATTTTGTTAATTAATTTGTTAAAAAATTACTCGTCAAATATATTATAATCTAACTATTAACCAAACGTTTTTTTGTATTTTTGCATCAAATTAACGAAAATCAAAAAAATGCAACGCGACGAACAAATTTTTGACCTTATCCTGGAAGAACAAGAAAGACAAATTCACGGATTAGAACTTATTGCCTCAGAAAACTTCGTAAGTGACGAAGTAATGGAAGCGGCAGGTTCAGTTTTAACGAACAAATATGCTGAAGGATATCCTGGCAAAAGATACTACGGCGGTTGCGAAGTAGTTGACGTTGTGGAGCAAATTGCAATTGACAGAGCCAAAGAATTATTTGGAGCTGCTTATGCTAATGTGCAGCCTCACTCTGGTTCTCAAGCTAACACAGCGGTTTACCACGCGTGTATTAAACCGGGAGACAAAATTTTAGGTTTTGATTTGTCTCATGGCGGACACTTAACTCACGGTTCTCCAGTGAACTTTTCAGGCCGTTTGTACACTCCTACTTTTTACGGAGTAGACAAGGAAACGGGAAGATTAAATTATGATAAAATTCAAGAAATAGCAACAAAAGAACAACCAAAATTGATTATTGCAGGTGCTTCGGCATACTCTCGTGATATGGATTTTGAGCGCTTCAGAGTAATTGCTGATAGTGTAGGTGCCATTTTATTGGCTGATATTTCACATCCAGCGGGACTAATTGCCAAAGGTTTGATGAATGATCCATTGCCTCATTGCCACATTGTAACTACTACAACACACAAAACATTACGTGGACCTCGTGGAGGTTTAATCTTGATGGGTAAAGATTTTGAAAATCCATTTGGTTTAACAACTCCAAAAGGAGAAATCAGAATGATGTCTTCTTTATTGGATTTAGCTGTTTTCCCTGGAAATCAAGGAGGTCCTTTGATGCACATTATTGCTGCAAAAGCGGTAGCTTTTGGTGAAGCATTGAAAGACGAATTTTTTACGTATGCTTTACAATTACAAAAAAATGCTAACGCTATGGCGGATGCTTTTGTAAAAAGAGGATACGAAATCATTTCTGGTGGAACTGATAATCACATGATGCTGATTGACTTGAGAAACAAAAATATTTCTGGAAAAGATGCTGAAAATGCATTAGTAAGAGCAGAAATTACCGTTAATAAAAATATGGTTCCCTTTGATGATAAATCTCCATTTGTGACTTCAGGAATTCGTGTAGGAACAGCAGCGATTACCACTCGAGGTCTAGTTGAAGAGGATATGGAAACTATTGTTGCTCTTATCGACAGAGTATTATTGGACCACACTAACGAAGAGGTTATCGAAGCAGTAGCCAATGAAGTAAACGAAATGATGAGCGAAAGAGCTATTTTCGTATATTAATTTTTTTAGTTTCAAGTTTAAGGTTTAAGGTTTAAAGTTTTGGAATCAACAGTTATTAAATACTAATGGGTATTTAAATAATGTAATGGTTTCTAAATTTTAATTTTAAACCTTTTTCTTTAAACCTTAAACTTTTTCAAACTTTAAACAAATTTTGTAATGTCTGTATTAAGATTAAAATTACCTACGGATCCTAGATGGGTTAATATTGTAGAAAAAAATATCGAAGAGATCTTAACAGATCACGCTTGGTGTGAACAGAAAGCTGCTACAAATGCCATAACGATTATAACAAACAATTCAGAGCATCAAGATTTAGTAAAAGATTTATTGGCTTTAGCCAAAGAAGAAATTGATCATTTTGAGCAAGTACACAACATAATCATCAAACGTGGATTGAAATTAGGACGCGAGCGCAAAGACGATTATGTGAATGAATTGTATTTGTACATGAAAAAAAGTGGTACAGGAAGTAGAGTTTCGGCCTTAGTGGAACGGTTATTGTTTTCAGCGATGATAGAAGCTAGAAGTTGTGAACGCTTTAAAGTGCTTTCAGAAAATATTCAAGATGAGGAATTAGCTGTATTTTATAGAGATTTAATGGAAAGTGAAGCAGGACATTATACCACTTTTATTACTTATGCTCGGAAATATGGAGTAGGAATTGATGTAGAAAAACGCTGGAGAGAGTGGCTGGAATTTGAGGAATCGGTTATTGAAAATTATGGTAAAAATGAAACGATTCATGGGTAAGTAAGATAAGTTTAATTTTTATTAGTCAATTTATAATACTCCTAATCTTAAATTGTGCTTCACTTGCTGGCTTAATTGTGACTTTCTTTTACTAATATATATTAATAGGTATAGATTCGTGATTTTTGGTCTACTTTTATAAAATTTAATTAATGTTCAATAACTTATTCACTTAATGAGGCTCAATTATAATTATGATGGAAATATTGCTTGCAAAAGAATATTAGAAGATCACTTAGATAAATTAAAGATAGAATACCATATTTTAGGCTTAAGTCAAATTGAGATTAATGATGATGTATCGTTAGAGACTTTCGAAAAACTACAGCTGGAACTCGATCAATATGCCATTCATATTATAAATAATCCAAAAGCACAATTGATACAAACCATTAAAGATATCATTGTCGAAATTATTTATGAAAAAGATAAATTTCCAAGTACGACGATTTCGCAGTATTTATCTGAAAAGCTAGATTTACGATACGGATACATCACCACTGTTTTTTCGGACTATACTTACACATCAGTCGAGAATTTCATTATAATTCAAAAGATTGAAAGAGCCAAAAAATTAATTTTAGCTGAGAAATTAAGTTTAACAGAGATTTCTTATGAATTGAATTATAGTAGCGTCGCCTATTTATCAACACAATTCAAAAAAGTAACTGGATTAACGCCTTCCATGTTTAAAAGAATAGTGGATAAAAAAAGACTTTTATCAAAGAAAAAGATTAAATAGAATATTCCAAACCCATAATTTTATGATTAATAAAATAGATAGAATTCATATTTTGATTGCAGATGATGACGATGAGGATATTCAACTTTTTAATGAAGCTTTAGACGAACTAAAAATGGACTCTAAACTGACTTCGTTTAAAGATGGTAAAGTTTTAATGGATTATCTAGAAAATCTTGAAAATAAGTTACCTAATATTTTATTCTTGGATTTGAACATGCCTTGTAAAACAGGACATGAATGTCTTAGAGAAATAAGATCTAATTCGCGGTTTATAGATGTTTCGATTGCTATCTATTCTACTTCTTCATCAGATAAAGATATTGAAGACAGTTTTGTACAAGGTGCTAATATTTATATTAAAAAACCTAACGATTTTTCGAAACTCAAAAAGGTAATCAAAGACGTGGTAAATATGGATTGGCAGTATCAGTCTTCAGGTTTAAGCAAAGAAACCTTTTTTTATAGTTTGTAAATACCAACAAATCAAAATTTTAGATTATTTTAAAATTGGCAATGATTCAAAATGGGCTAGACTATGCAGAAACTTCATAAAATATTTTTATAGATAGTAAATTTTATCAAATTCCACTTAATTCTTATAACTGTTTTTGGTTCATATTATTTATAAAACTAATTGGAGTAGTTCTCTATTTTTAGAAGAGAATTAGCGTCAAAAACGAGCACTTTTTTAAAATAAGTGTAAAAACTGAAACGCAAGGATTATATAATAAGCAGCAACGTCATCTTTGTGGCGTGTAAATTCAACGATTGAAATGTGATTTTTAAATGGTTAAATTTAAAATTGAACTAGCAACTTGTAGTCGAATTGTCGACCATCACTTATGTTTTTAAAAACCAAAGGAAAACCAAATGCAGTTGCAAAATTTTATACTTTTACAATAAAAGCAAAGCTGCTTTAAACTTAATTAATTCGTTACTTCTATTACAATGTTATCACTATCTGAAGCTACTTTTACTGATTTTAAAACGATTCAAGACATCGCAACTAAAACTTGGCCTGTCACCTATGGTAGTATTTTATCAAAGGAACAGATTCATTATATGCTTGATTTATTCTATTCTGAAAAAACTTTGCTCGAAAATTTAAATCAAAAAGGACATCATTTTCTCTTGGTGAAAGAAGCTGGAATTTGTCTTGGATTTGCATCTTATGAGCACCGTTATTTAAATCAAGAAGTAACAAGGCTCCATAAAATTTACTTGCTTCCAGAAGCTCAAGGAAAAGGAGCAGGGAAGTTCTTGCTTGATGCAACCGAAAATCTAGCAAGACAAAATCATTCGGTTGCTATTTCGTTAAACGTCAATAAATTCAATACAGCACTCTCTTTTTATAAAAAAATGGGATTTGAGATTGTAGGCGAGGAAGATATTGAGTTAGGGTATGGCGGCTATAAAATGGAAGACTATAAAATGGGAAAAGTGCTGTAGATTAACGTTTTCTTACTCCTACGCATTTATTTTTTGGATGTAATTAAGTACCTAAAAAATCCACTTAAAAATAGATAATTTCGTATATTTATAGCAATCATAGGTCATAATCTATCAAGTTAAATTAGAAACGAAATGAGTTTTAAATTACGACTACTATTTTACGTACTAGCTTTCAGTTTTGTTTCTTGTTCCAATGAAGATACAGGAAAAATTAAGCCAACTATTGGAGAAGTGACTGAAAGTGTTTATGCATCCGGCGTTATTAAAGCGGATGGTCAGTATATCGTTTATTCTACTGTAAACGGAACATTATTAAAAGTAAATGTTGTTGCCGGTCAATCTATTAGCAAAGGACAACGACTATTTGAGTTGGAAAATGATAAAGCGGAATTGAACACTGAAAATGCACGACTGGCTTACCAATTAAGCTTGGAAACCAGCCGCTACATTCAGGACAAAATTGCTGAAATGGAAATGAAAGTTCAGTCTGCTAAAGACAAATTAACCTTAGACGAATCCATTTACCGCCGAAATAAAAATGTCATAAACCAAGGTGGGATTTCAGAAGTTGATTTTGAAAGAATCGAATTAGCGTTTAAAAGTTCGAAAATCAATTATGAATCGACTAAAAAACAATTGACGCAACTTAGAGCTCAATTGAAAAATGATCAAAGTAAAAATGCGATTAACTTACAACTCAATCAAAAATCTCAAAATGATTTCAGTATAAAGAGTGCGTTCTCTGGACAGTTATTTGATGTTTTGGTAAAAGAAGGGTCTTTAGTTACACCTCAAATTGCCTTAGCAATAATAGGTCAAGCCAATTCTTTTTTGTTGGAGTTAGAAGTTGACGAAAATGATATGGTTCGCATACAAACAGGTCAGAAAGTTCTTGTAACGATGGACAGTTACAAAGGAAAAGTTTTTGATGCAATTATTGGTAAAATTTATCCCATCATGGATGAGCGTTCCCGTACTTTTAAAATCGAAGCCCATTTCATGAAACCACCTTTAAAACTCTATCCAAATCTTACAGCAGAAGCTAATATTATTATTCAAACCAAGAAAAATACCATTACCATTCCAAAACTGTTCTTAATTGAAGGTAAATATGTTTTAGTAAATAAAGATGAAAAAAGAGTAGTAAAAACAGGCTTGAGCGATTATCAGAAAGTAGAAATAGTATCGGGATTAAATGCGGATGAAATCATTTACAAACCTCAATAATGAACTTTAAACTTATTTTAAATATTGCATTTCATTTGCTTCAAGCTCGTTTAAAGCAAACCATTGTTGCAGCAGTTGGAGTAACTTTTAGCATTGCTATGTTTATCGCTTTAGTAAGTTTTATGAATGGGCTCAATGATTTATTAGATGGATTAATGCTCAACAGAACGCCACATGTGCTGTTGTACAATGAAATAAAGCCTTCTGAAAATCAACCTATTTTTTTGTCAAAAGAATTCAAGAACAATACCAATTTTATCCGTTCTATAAAGCCAAAAGATATTGGTAAGTCGATCTACAACAGCAAAACAATTATATCTGTTTTAAAAAAAGATATCCGGGTTATCGATGTTGCTCCAAAAGTGACTTCGCCTGTTTTTTTTAATTCTGGAACAATTGAAATCAGTGGTGTAATTAACGGCATTGATGTGCTTTCTGAAGAAAAATTATTTAAAATAAGTGATTATATAGTAGACGGCAATGTGACTGATTTGCTTCAGAACAATAGTATTATTATCGGAAAGGGTTTGTCTGATAAAATGTTACTTTCCAAGGGTGATATAATTAAAATTACCACCTCCAAAGGAAATCTAGCTTCGCTAAAAATCGTTGGTATTTCTGAAATTGGAATTGCGGAGATTGATAATGTAATGAGTTATACCTCATTGGCTACAGCTCAAAAAATAGTGGGAGAATCTACGAATTACATCACGGATATTCAGATAAATTTATACGATATGGCTTCTGCGCCTGCTGTCGCAAAAGAGTTTAGGAATACTTTCAATCTTGATACAATTGATTATCAAACAGCCAATTCTCAGTTTGAAACTGGAAGTACGGTGCGAAGTATTATTTCCTATGCCGTTGGTGTTGTTTTACTTATCGTTGCCGGTTTTGGAATTTATAATATTCTGAATATGATGATTTATGAAAAAATGGATAGTATTGCCATTTTAAAAGCTACAGGATTTTCTGGTAATGATGTGCAATGGATTTTTATTTCACTGTCTATAATTATTGGACTTGCTGGTGGCTTATTTGGTTTATTATTTGGCTATATTTTCTCTTCGATTATCGATATTATTCCATTTGAAACCGCTTCGCTACCTACCGTGAAAACATATCCTATTAATTACAATCCACTATATTATGGAATTGGGATTACTTTTGCTTTATTCACAACAACTATTGCTGGACTTTTTCCTGCGCTAAAAGCCAGTAAAATAGATCCAGTTGAAATTATCAGGGGAAAATAGAGATGGAAAATAATGTTATTTTAGAGACAAAAGGCTTGAGTAAATATTTTTACGATCCCGTAAAATTTCAGGTCTTAAAAGAAATTGAAATGCGCATCAATTATGGTGAATTTGTGTCGATAGTAGGCAAGTCTGGCTGTGGAAAATCGACTTTATTGTACTTGCTCTCCACAATGGATACAGCATACGAAGGTCAAATTTACATTCATAACGAACTTGTAACAGGAAAGACAGATAGAGCATTAGCCTTGATCCGAAATGAAAAAATAGGTTTTGTATTTCAGTTTCATTATTTATTGGCAGAATATAATGTTCTAAAAAATGTCATGCTTCCAGGGATGAAATTAGGTAAATATTCAGATCAAGAACTAGAAAATCGTGCAATGAAGCATTTAAAAACGCTCGATATGGAAGATCAAGCACTGAAAATGCCCATTCAGTTAAGCGGTGGTCAAAAGCAACGTGTGGCAATTGCTCGCGCATTGATTAATGATCCTTTGATAATAATGGGGGATGAGCCCACTGGGAATTTAGACAAGAAAAATAGTGACTTGGTTTTTGATATTTTTAATAGACTTACCCAGGAAGAAAAACAGACTTTATTAGTAGTTACCCATGACACTGATTTTGCTAATAGGACCACAAGAATTATTACCATGGAAGATGGAAAAATAATTTCTTAAACAGATTTATTTAACTATAATATCATGTTTGTATAACAATCCTTTCAGCCCTTCTATAGAAAAAATGGCTTTCTTTAACTTTGTTGTTTTGGGATTAATTGTATAATTATAGCTAGTTTTAAAATCAGCTTTGTTGGCAATTGCTTTTGCAAATTCGGAACGGTATAAATCGCAATTTTCAAAAAGAACTTCAGTTAAATCTGCTCCCATAAAATCCACCGCTATTAGACTACAATTGATAAAGGAGGTTCCTTTTAGTTTTAGCGTATAAAACTTGGAGAAATCCAAAGTACAATTGTTAAAGGCGATTTCAAAAATTAATTTATCGCACATCGAAAAATTAACGTCTTTGATTGTACAACGATTGAAAGTGACGGTTCTAAAAGCTACGTAATTAATTTTTGCATCGCTAAAAACACAGTCAGTAAAGGTGCAATCAATAAAAGTTACTGCTACGAAAACACAGTTGGAAAAATTACAATTGGTAAAGGTACAGCACTCAAATTCCTTAAAATTGACTTCTTCTTCGCTATAAGTAATCTTACTGTATTCAATATCTAGAAAATATGCTGGCATTTAGGAGTTTTAAATTCGAGTTTTTACGGAGAGAATTTGCAACAAAGTAACAAAATTCTAAATCGTCAATCTGGATAAATCTGCAGTATTATTTTAGGATATTAAACTCTCACGTAGTCTCCCTTCCAATGTTGAATCGCTTTTTTGATTTCTTTTCCGGAAAGGTTTTCATTGACTGCTCTTTGGATAAGTGCTATAAGCTCCTTGTCAGGAGCAAAACGTAAAGCAAATAAATGATCATCATTTAGTTGATGTTCAAAATCCTCTAATCTTTTGCCGGTTATAGAAAAATAACGGTACCTCATTTCCAAACGTACAATTCGATTTTGTAGCGTCAGTGCGTAATGTTGCCGTAGCATAAAGGCAAGGCAAAAAAGTACTACAAAAATAATGCTGATAAAAGCCCAGAGGAGTTGATCCTGAGTCGTAAAGGTAAAGTAGATGCTGGAAGCCAATAAAGTCATAATTATTGGATAATAGATAAAATGATGTGGTGGATAATACTTAATATGATTTTTATAGGATTGAGTTTCCATTTTATTTTTTTTTTAAAGGTACTCAAAACTAGCTATTTTTATAAACTTTAATGATTATAAACTAAAATTCGTTAGGATCATTAAGGACAAGTTCATTTGTGAAGGTATAGTTTTTAAGAGAATCCAAAGGGTCATTTACAAAGTACATTTTCATCATTCCTTTGTTTTTCACTTCAAATTCCCCTCTGTATTTGCAATCAAAATCATTTTTAATAATATTATATGTAAAAGCGGATATGTTTATTTTTCCTGCTTCTGAGTTAGATTCCATTCGGGAGGCGATATTCACAGTGTCACCCCAAATGTCATAGGAGAATTTTTTTATTCCGACCACTCCCGCTACTATTGGACCTGTATTGATTCCGATGCGAATTTCAAAACGAGTTTGGTTCTCTGAATTCACATTTTTTGAATCTTCTACAAATTGGACAATTTCCAGTGCTGCAAGTACTATTTTATAAGCATGATCTTTAGTAGGGAAGGGCAGTCCTCCGGCGCACATATAGGCATCACCAACGGTTTTAATCTTTTCTAGATTGTATTTTTCCATTATTGTGTCAAATTTTGAAAAATAAAAATCAATGCTTTCTACTAATTTCTCAGGAGCTAAATTTTCAGAGTACTTTGTAAAACCTTCAAAATCAGCAAATAAAACGGTAACAGAGTCAAACTTTTTAGCTTGAACTTTTCCGCTTCGTTTTAGTTCAAGCGCAGTTTCTTCCGGGAGAATATTCAAAAGTAATTGGTTAGAACGATTTTTTTCCTCTTCAATAATACCATTCGTTTTTTTGATAAATTTATATCGTCTATAAAAACCTATGGTAATAATTAAGATTAGCATTAAAGAGATTGCCGAAGCATAAATGATGTTTTGTTGTTTTTTGTCTTTTAATTTCTGAATTTGGGAATCTTTTTCGAGTAAGTCCACTTCAATTTGCTTTTGGGAAACCTCATAATTGGTCCTTATGTCCGCCATTTGCTGAACGGATTTTAAATTAGTGATACTATCCCGATAAGCAATATGATTTTTATAGAATTTAAGGGATTCTTTTGGGTTTTCGGCTTTTTGATAGAGTTCAGAAATTTTTAGATTCGAATTGCTAATTTGTTCCTTTAATCCATATTGTTCTGCCAGTTCCAGACTACGCTTCGCACTACGAAGCGCTGCAGGCCAATTATTCTGCATGAGGTAGATGTCAGACAGGTATAACAAATAGTCTGAAATGGCATAATAGTCTTTTAACTCTTCTAGCATATTCATGGCTTGTGTAATATAAGACTTAGCAAGCTCACTTTTGCCTATTTTGGCATATACCATTCCAATATTTCCCAAAGTGTATGCCGTGCCACTTGAATAATTAATCTTCTTAAAAATAACACCTGCCTCTTCAAAATAGGTTAAAGCTAAACCAAATTTATTGTTCTTCGAATATTCATCTCCAGCGTTCAATAATGCACTAGCTAGAGATATGGAATCATTGGACTTTCGTAGCAATTGTATGGACTTATTATAATAAATTTCGGCATTATTGGAGTTTCCCATTACGGAGTACACATCTGCTATTGCCATGTATGATATTCCTTCTCCATTGATCGACTTCGCTTTAATCGCTGCATTTCCCCCATTGAAAAAATCCTTTAAAGCTTCGTTTAAATTTCCTATTAGTCTATTTTTATTACCTTTTTGATAATATCCTCGATACAGATATAAGTTGTTTTTCTCTAATTTTGATAATGTAATTAATTCATCTGCGTACTGTATTGATAACTCTAAATTATTCACTTCATTAAATGATAAATTCCGAAGTAATTCTAATTTTTCCGTATTTACAAGTTCACTTGTTTGATAAATTTTCAAAAGGCTATCAGCCACTTTTTGATTCTGAGCCCGCATAATTAAGTTCAGAAAAAGTGAAAAAACAACCAGAAATAAGATTCTGACAAAAATTGAGAGATCTTTTGCAAGTATCATGGGTTTGCCGCTAATTTTGGATCGATTTGGAAAGATTTAAAGGTATTTCCATTGTCATAAATACTAAAATGAATACTGTATTTATCTATTTTGTTTAGCAAATTGGAATCATCTTTAACCTTAGCTGTTAAATTGCCTGACCTCCCGCCAGTCCCTTTAATTGTTGATGAATCAAAAAAATTGACATCACTAAAATTTGGTTCATAAACGATAGTGTCAATCGATACTGAAAAACCAGTATCGCTTGTCAAACCTATCCATCTCACCTCTTGGTTGATATATACATTAGACTTAAAGTCCTCTAAAGTCCCATTTGCAGAACTACCGGAGTTATCATCTGATAGCGAACATTTAGCATTTATATCAGCGGGAGAAGGGTTATTCATCGTGTAAAGACTATTCGCTTGAACAGTCAATGCAATTACTACTTTTTTGCCCATAATTAATATATTTATTAGTTAATAATATTAATTTAATTAGACCAATTTAGAATGAGGCAGAGCAGTTAAGATGTTGATTTTTAGTATTTTGGTCTATTTATTATATCAAATTTAGTTTATTTTTTGCAGATCTTAATCAATTTATTTTGTTATGATTTGCAGTGGAATGGAGAGAATGTAAAAAATATGAATCGAATTCTCACAGAAAGGAGTAGGATTAAATGGAATCAAAAGCAATACTATTTATTTAGAAAAGCTAAAAAACACAAATAATTAAATAAATATAAATTACAACTCTTTATTAACCAATTAATTAAGCTTATTTTGTAACTTTAGTAAAGCGAGTGGATTATAATTAAAATAAATCCTTATGATTACAGATCACAATTCAATCAACTGGAAAAAAATTTTTTATTTTAAAAATATTATTTTAAATTTAGTAGGAGTAGCCTTGATAACCCTAGCATTAAAGGGATTTATGATACCTAATAAATTTTTGGATGGCGGTATAATTGGTATTGCAATTTTAGTTCATGAAATTATCAAATGGCCTTTTGGGATTTTAGTATTAGTATTTAATATTCCTTTTTTATTTATCGGGAAGCAAATGCTGGGTAAAACTTTTGCTATTCAAAGTTTGCTTACTTTTTTATTGATTGCTTTAAGTATGACTTTTTTTAATGTTGCTCCTGTCACGTCAGACCCACTATTGATTGCTTTATTTGGTGGTTGTCTTATTGGTGTGGGCATGGGTTTGTGTATCCGTAGTGGTTCGACAGCCGATGGTGTAGAAATAATAGCATTACTGACAACTAAAAAAATTGGTCTTAATGTATCAGAGGTTATTTTCGCCATGAATACGTTATTGTTTCTCGCAGCTGCCTATTCTTTTGGTATTTCTACGGCACTGTATTCTATCGTAACTTATTTTTCAGCTGTAAAGTCTCTAGATTATATTTCTCACGGATTAGAGCAGTACACTTCATTACACATCATCTCTTCTAAAAGTGAATTAATAAAATCGTTAATCGTACAAAAGTTAGGGAAAGGAATTACTATTATCAAGGGCGAAAGAGGCTATTTACCCGATAATTTCGACATCAAAAAAGATTGTGATATCATTGTCACTGTAGTTACCCGACTCGAGCTTTTGCGAATCAAGGAGGAAATTAGTAAACTAGATCCCCATGCATTTATGTTTATTCAATATATTAAAGAGGCTAGCGGTGGAATTTTAAGGAACGGCAATAAACACAGCTAGTACTATAGTATGTTGTATCTGCAGCACTTGATCTCAAATTCAACAAAACGGATAGAAATTGGAATTATATAAAATCTTTAAATCGAGAGCTACAATATATTTCATAATTTTATAAAAAGTATTAAATATGATACCAACGAAAGGATACGCAGTAAAAGATTCTAAAACAGATTTAGCTCCTTGAAACTTTGAAAGACGTGAAGTAGGACCGCATGATGTTCAATTTGACATTCAATTTTGCGGTATTTGCCATAGTGATCTTCACCAAATAAAAGACGATTGGGGAGGGGCTATTTACCCGATGGTTAGTGGACATGAAATTGTAGGGAAAGTGATAAAAGTAGGCAGCCATGTCAAAAAGTTTAAAATTGGAGATTGGTCCGGAACAGGTTGCTTGGTAGATTCTTGTAGAGCATGTGAAAACTATCAGGAAGGATTAGAGCAGTTTTGTTTAAATGGAAGAACAGCAACCTATAATGCTTTAGGACAAGATGGAAAAACACCTACTTATGGTGGCTATTCAAACACGATTGTGGTACATGAGGATTTTGTGTTACGCGTTTCTGAAAAATTAGATTTAGCCGCTGTAGCACCGTTGCTTTGTGCTGGAATAACAACCTATTCTCCACTAAAGCATTGGAAAGTAGGAAAGGATCATAAATTAGCTTTTTTAGGACTAGGTGGGCTAGGACACATGGCTGGTAAATTTGGTGTGGCCTTCGGTGCTGAAGTTACCGTTTTGATTACGTCCCCCGAAAAAGAAGCAGATGCAAAAAAACTTGGTGCTCACAAGTTTATTGCGACCAAGGATGCAGAACAACTAAAAAGTGCCATTGGATATTTTGATTTTATTCTTGATACCGTTTCTGCACCACATGATTTGAATCTATATTTGTCGTTATTAAGAGTAAATGGTGTGCATATATGTGTGGGCGTATCACCAACACCTTATGAAATTCATGCTTTTAGCTTAATTGGTGGTAGAAAAAGTCTAGCTGGATCTTTGATTGGCGGTTAGCCTGAAACTCAGGAAATGCTTGATTACTGCGGTGAGAATGGAATTGTTTCAGAAATTGAAATGATTGATATCAAAAATATTAATGATGCTTACGATCGCATGATAAAAGGGGATTTGCGGTATCGCTTTGTAATTGATATGGCGACTTTATAATAGACAGTACTTATCTAACTAAATCCCTATCATTTTTAAATGATAGGGATTTTTTTATGCAGTATCCTTTAAATTCTTTAATACGAGTGAAAAGGTATAGAACTACTTAAACTGAATTTTTTTTTGCCAATATAGTAAAAAGTAATTTCCAAATCTGAAAGTGCATAATGGCTTAGTAATAACTGAATATTTATTTTTAAAAGGCATGCAGACAAGTAAGTTAGACAATAAAAGTCAGGGGCCAATTTTGATTAAGTAGTGCTATAAAAAAAACGCTGCAATTACTTGCAGCGTTTTAGTGGGGAGAGCAGGATTCGAACCTGCGAAGTTTACACAGCAGATTTACAGTCTGCCCTCGTTGGCCGCTTGAGTATCTCCCCAAGACTCAATAAGCATTGCTTATTGTGCTAACCGGGTGCAAATATAGAAACAGTTTTGAAGTTTCCAAACTAAATTTGCACTTAATTTCAGTATTATTTTTAATGTATTGGTATTGAATAAAATAAAAAAATCTCCACTAGGGAGATTTTTTTATTTTCTATCAAAGAAGTTGTTTATTTTGCTAAAAGTTCTACTATTTTAGCTCGAAGCGCATCACCTCTCAAATCTTTTGCGACTACATGTCCTGAAGCATCTAAAATAAAAGTAGCAGGAATAGATTCCACTTTGTATTGTGCTGCGATGGGTTCATCCCAAAATTTTAAATTTGAAACTTGGTTCCAAGTTAATTTATCTTTTGCAATGGCTTCTTTCCAAGCTTTGGCATCTTTATCTAAAGAAACACCAATAATGTTTAGCCCTTTGCTGTGTAATTCTTTATAAAGTGCTACAACATTTGGGTTTTCTTGACGGCATGGACCACACCAAGATGCCCAGAAATCAATTATTGTTACCTTACCTAAGCTTTCTTTTAAAGATATTATTTTTCCTTCCGGATTAGGAGCGGAAAAATCGGCTCTTCATTTACCGTCCGTTGTCGGGGCAGTTGCTCCAACAGCCGCAGGTGCTTTCATTTCAGCTAGTTTAGTTTTGATGGCTAAGCCTGGTTTTGTCTTTTTCAATGACTCCTCTAATCCGTTGTATAATTTTTCAGATTTTGCAACATCAGCCGTTGGGTCATTTAACATTCCTTGAATAATCAAAGCTGAAATAAATGATTTTGGATGCGTTTCAGCATAAGTAACATATTTTGCTTTTGAAGCTACGCCAACTTCTTCTTGAATCTTTGCAAATTCTTTCATCAAACCATTGATAACAACAGTATCTTTAGTTTGTTGTGCAGCATTCATAGCTTCCATGTTTTTATTTTGAAAATCCATTAGTTTCTTTTGAACTTTAGTGATTTCCTCATTGAAAGTAACATACTCATCATTATTGTAAGTTCCTGATACTTTCGATTTTTGAATACTATCTTTATTAATAGCAATAGTTACTTCGCCATTTTCTAAGATAAAAGGTATTTTAGCTTGTGCTCCTTCTAGTTGGATAGTGTAAAATGAAGGTTCAGTTATTGTTCCTTTCATTTCAAATTTCCCATTTTCAACTTTTACAGTATCTTTTGGTAACATCATTCCTGTTGCATCTTGTGTTTCTAAGATAATTGTTTTACCATTTTCAATTCCTGTTGCAGTTCCTGAAATGATGTACTCGTCTTTGCCAACTTTGCTACAAGAAATTAAAACAAAAGTTGCCGAAAGTAATAGAATTATTTTTTTCATTATTAATTAGTTAATTGAGTTAAGTCTGCAAAAGTATTTAAAAAATATAAAATATAATTCATTTTAGAACCTAAATTTTTGTTATAATTTATAATTAATTATGTATCATTTGAAATGAATTGAAAAGGTAGTTTTAGAAGCTATTAGTTGTTAGCTATAACTAATAGAACGGTTACCAATAATAGAAGTCATATCTTTTAATGCAGTTTTATAAAAAAATAATACCGAAAATTCGATCTGTTTTGGTATGATTTGTTCATTGTTAAATCGGTAAAAACAGCATTTTTTTAAAAGGATCATAAATAGTTATGCCTAAACATTTTAAAAGGAGTCCGTAGTATCAATCGAAGTAAAAATTCTTTAAAAAATTAATAGTAGAAAAAAAAGAAGTGCTTTGGAGTCAAAAAAAAAGCATCCTATTAAGGATGCTTTAAAATTTTATGTGGTAAAAAATTAATCTTGATTGATTGTTTTTCTCCAAGTAAACGAATTCAGAATGTGTCTTTTCGCAAATCTTCCAGGAGAATCAGCGTTGACCATTTTTACGTAAGTTGCTTTAGGAACACTTATGTATTCATAAACACTACCGTTTGAGAAATTGATGATTAATCTTCCTTCAACAAACTTATAGTCTGAAATTGTAGCTGTTGCTATTGTTTCAGTATATTCTGGTAAGTTTAATTTCAATGTTTCAGGATTGATGCTAACCAAAAAATGATAAGCTTCAATGATTTTTTTACTATTTTCTTCAGCAGCTTTCAATCCAGCTTCGTCGCCCTGAAATTTATCAGGATGTGCTTCTTTCATCGCATTACGATAAATCGTTTTCAAATCTTTTAGCTCTGCAGTTTTGTCTACATTTAGCAGTTTGCGGTATTCAACTATTTTTTTCATAAATAAGGTAACTACTTGTCTTTTACTATAAAATCAATATAATTTGATTTCAAAATCGACAAATTTTTTGCAAAGGTACACTTTTTTTTATTTTTTTGGTTTATGACCAACAAATTTTAAAAAAAAAGTCTTTTCTAAGGGTTGGATTTCAAAGCATTAAAACTCTAAAACAGGCTATTGTTGAGGCTTATTATTTGCTTTATCGAAATTTTTTGATTTTTTTGGATACTTATTGTGGCTGATATCGCTAGGATTTTCGATGATGGATTTTATAGTTATCCAATCTCCTACAGTATATTTTGTAGCCATTTGATAATCTAAAAGATATTGTCCACAAAAAAAGTTGTTATTTTCATCTTTTTCCATGATTCCGGTGTAAACCCCTTTTTGTAACATTCTTTCTTCAGAAGCTTTAGTCATAATAATTTTTTTAAAGTAAATCTTGTTGGCAAAGCTAATCAATTATACATTGTCTTGCTAGGATTTGCGCTTTCTGATTATCTTTGCTTGATGGAAAATTTTTTTCGCCCCAACCCAAATTCTTTTAAAAATACTTTTTGTGTATTTAGTGAAATGCCTAGAGAGACTGTCAATGGCATGAAACTGCAATTCGATAGTAAGTCGGGAAGTAAGTATTATTATACTAATTTAGGAATGTATCGTGTATCCAATCATTGGGGACGATTAGCAAATAGCAAATGGCGTTTAGAGCCACTAGACCCAGCAACTCCCTCTAAAATTAAATTGGGTTTCGCTCCTTGGGACCACTTTTATCCTGATAATGCTTTGGAAGAACTCTATTATCTAGAATTAAATTTCTCAAATATAACCGTTAATTATCAGCATAAAAACAATCCGGATTATGATAAAAAAGCAATTTTACGAACTAGTTATGAAACTTCCAAGCGGATCAAACAAGTTCGAAATTTACTTACTTTAACGTCATGGGCTCGATATTTTGATTGTGATGACATTGATCTTTTGAGACAACAAATTATCAATGAACTTATTTTTACTACTAAAACATTAGAAGAAATAAAAAAAGAATTTCACTGATGCTAGTTCTTACAGTATCATTTAATATTTTTCAGGAAGCATTATAACATGGTTTTTTTTAATCATTTGAAGCAATTAATACCAAATCATTTACAGTGATGGGTTTGGAGAGGTATCCTAAAATATTTTCATAAGATTTTGATTTGTTCTTATCTTCAATCGCAATCGAGGAACTGACAATATAGACGATGATTTCTTTATTCAAATTAGGCTTTACAAGTGCCATTGCTTCCATAAATTCCCATCCATCCATTATAGGCATATTGATATCCAATAAAATGATGTCCGGAAGATCACCATTAATTGCTGCAGCATGATGCAAGTTATCAATAGCATCTCTACCATTTTTGAAAGAGGAAATCGTCGAAAATAGCTCTGACCTTTGAATTATTTTGTTTACTATAATTTGGTAAATGGCATCATCGTCAACTATCCAGATTGCTTTTTTTGTCATTGAATAAAAATTTTAAAGGTAGTTCCAACATTGGGTTCGCTTTCCACAGTAATATTTCCTCCCATCGCATCAATTTGATTTTTGGTTATAAATAGTCCAATTCCTTTTGAATCAGAATTGTTCGTGAAGGTCTTGTACATTCCGAAAATTTTGTCAGCGTTTCTCACAAGATCAATACCTATGCCATTATCTGAAATTTGAAGGACTTTCATCTCGTTATCAACAGCTAAATTAATTTTTATACAAGGTTTACGGGAAGAATGTCTGTACCGAATTGAGTTTGAAATAATATTATACAGTATACTTTCCAGATAAGCGGGGTTATAATTAATAAAAGTATCCTGCGGTATATCAGATAAAATAGTTACTTCGTGACTGGTGATTTGTTCAGAAAGCACACTTTTAACATTTGTAATATAGTTTTCTAGATTCAAAGATTCAGATACTAATCCAATATTATTTCTAATATTTATGACTTCATTTAAGTGTTGCATGGTTTCGTTAAGAGAATCGGAAACAGTTTTTAATAGCTGTATCATTTGTTCTCTTTCTTCTTCAGATGAAGAGGATTCAATCAAAGAAACGATAGAGGCGATATTGCTGGTATGTGATCTTAAATTATGGGAAACAATATAGGAAAAATTCAATAATCTTTTATTTTGCTCGGTGAGCATAGTGTAGGAAGTGTTCAACTCTTTTTCCGCTTCTTTAGTTTTAGTTATATCAATCATAATACCACGTAAACTAACCGCTTTACCATTTTCTAAAACTACGTTTACGATGTCCCTGAGCCAAACAATAGAATGGTCTTTAGCGACCATTCGATATTCTAAATCATGGTTTAAATTTTTTTCCGTTTTCAATTTGCAATATTCCCGAACCTCTTCTTGGTCTTCCCAGTAGATATGATCCTGCCAAAATGTAGGTTCTGCAAGCCATTCGGCAGCAGTATATCCTAAAATATTTTCTACTTTTTTACTTATAAAATTAAACGAAAAGCTTTTAGCATCACATTCCCAAACTATTCCGTCTATCGTATTAATCAATGATTCTACTCTTTGTTTTGTGTCAAGGATAATTTTTTCAGTAGCCATTCTATCCGTAATGTCCTCTGTTGACACAATGATTCGTTCGAATGTTTTTGTGTAACTTCCAGCTAAATTCCATCTTAAATTGATGTTACGGAATTCTCCTTTGGCATTTTTTATTATCGTATCGATAATGAACTGCTTCTTGCCTTGAGTGATTGCGATTAAATTCTCAATAAAATCTTTTTTAGATCTTACGTTAAATAGTTCTGACTTCGCTTGAATTAAATCTTCTTTAGATTTGACCTTATATAATTTTAAACTGGCCTTATTTATATTAATTACTTTAATTAAGGAATGGCATTTCTCTACAACAAGTGGGTTAGCATAAAAAAAATCAGTTACTATATCTTTACTTTGATTTAATAATTTCAGTTCTTCTAAGTATTTTTTAACTTCAGAAAAATCTTCTTCTCTTAACGGCATAGGGGAGTCTTCAAACAAACTCTTAAATCGGGTTTCATTTTTTTTAATTAAATATTCAGCTTCTTTTTTTGTGGAAATATCCTCAACTATAGATATGTGTGTAGTTACTTTTTTATTTTTTTTTAATAGTGGAGAGACCGTTAAATTTATCCAAATAATAGTACCCTCCTTTGTAATGTACCGTTTTTCCATTGTGTACGATGCAATTTTTCCTTCTCGCAGTTTTTCAAGATTTAGTAAATCTTCTTCTAAATCTTTTGGATGGGTTACGGATTGAAAGTTATGCTCTTTCATTTCCTGCGGTGTGTATCCTAATAATTGGCAATATTGGTTGTTGATTTCAATAAAATTTCCTGTAAAGGAATCTATGTGCGCAATTCCTACCGCGGCTTGATCGAAAATAGCCCCGAATTTTATTTCAGAATTCAAAAGCTTAGTAGCCTGAATGCTCACTAATGATTGTAATTCTTCCGGTATTTTTAAAAGCGTAAAAATTAATAGCCCAAAAAGAGCCGCTATTATGATTCCAATGATTCCAGGAATTAAAATTTGAGAAGAAAGATAATTTTGATTTTTTGATATGATGTATAATTTCCAATCACCGTCCGGAATTTTTATTGAAACATTATAGTTTCTCGCAAAATCTCTTTTATTAGGTAAATAAAAAATTTCTTTCTGCTCTGTAGGGTCGTATTTTGAAAATTGAAAATAATATTTTGAATCATCTATATTGTTGATTCCCGATGATTTCAAAAGTGTTTCTAATTTGATAATTACCGCTGAAAACCCCCAAAATATATTATTTTCAAAAACTGGAAGCCTTCCGACTATTCCCATTCCGCCTTGCTTTAATTTTAAAGGCCCTGCAAAATACATTTTTTGAGTTGCAATTGATTTTAAAGCTTCCTCTTTAAGATAAGGATCTGCTAGAATATTCAAATTCATAGCTGCTTCATTCCCTTCCATGGGATAAATGTATTTAATAATTCCATTGGGAACTAACTGTACCGCATTAATATTAGCATTTGATGTCATTAGAGTTTTGCCAACACTGTCAAAGTTTTCAGGAATCCCTTTGCTATCGATAGTGAGTGCTAAAGTCAGTGTAGAGGTATAACAATTTTTAAGCGATTGTTCAATGTTTTGATGCACGACATGAACAATAGAATTCATTTCGCGTTGCTCATCTTCTTTAATGAGTTTATATTGCTGCCATAAAATAAAACCTGTAATATAACTCAAAAACAAGAATGTTAAAAAACCTGTTAATTTTGGTTTGCTAAAAAACCATCCGATGAATTTGCTGTGTTTTTTTCCAGACTTCATTTTTTATTAGGTTGGTTTTCTACTTGTTCATTATTCAAAAAATAAATATATAAAAAAATTTAACATGAGAATCTTATTTTGAAATTATATTTTACTACTTAAGAATCATATTCTTTAGCTAATAGTACCTTTTGGAGTATCATTATTACTAAAAAAACTAATTATTGCAAAGAAAGTAACTCTAGAAATAATAAATTTTAGGTTGGATTTAAAGAAATAAACCGAACTTTACAGCATTTACTGAATCAAACAACAAACTGATTACTTAAAAATATACGGATATGAGTAGAAATAACGACAGGAATATTAAAAAACACAACGATAAGTTGCACAAAGCGCAGGATAAAGTGAAACAAGCTGAAATAGTGCGCAAAGAAAAGTTAAAGCAAATTGTAAAGAAGTTTAATGAAAATAACGCTTCGGAAAATAACTAAAAAGACGCATCATGGAAATAAATAAATTTGACCAAGTAAAAAGTGGTGTTCAAGAAATAATTGATTTTATAGCTGAAAAAAATGCCAAAGAAGCCAGCAATAAATTAGTTGAAGTTAGCGAAGAGCTAGATGAATTACTCGATTTTGCAGAAGAAGATAATGACCTTATGGAAATAAGTCGCTATCAAGTCTTGTTGAACCAGTTGCATCAAAAAATAATTGGTCTTAATGGTCAGGCAACAACTTCTATTTAAAAGTAGCATGCTAAATAGCAACCAGAAAACTTGTTTTTGCGGTTTGGGTAAATCCTATCAGGAATGTTGTGAACCCATTATTAAAGGCGTTCAAAAAGCAGCAACAGCTGAATTGTTAATGCGTTCTCGTTATTCGGCTTATGTCACGCATCAAGCTGATTATTTGTTAGCAACAACTCATGTCTCCAAAAGAAGTTCCCATTCTAAATCAGAAATTCTTAATTGGGCGACCAATAATAAATGGCTTCAATTAGAAATTATGCACGTCACCGAATATAAGGTGGAGTTCAAAGCTTACTTTTTGGATACTAAAAACCTGCAGCAAATTCATCATGAACTTTCTTCTTTTATACTTGAAAATCAAAATTGGTTTTATGTGGATGGGGAATTCTTTTGATTTTTTTAGAAAGAGCATTCTTCGCTCCATTATTCCGTTGCTACTTTTGTTGAAACGCTTTTAACTAAAAATTAATAAACGTTTGTGCAGGGTCATTTGAAAATGATGTAATTTTAACAATTATGAAAAATGACAATAGAAAAGGTTTTTATTTCAAGCAATACGAAGCGCCAAATCAGTCTCCGTTTGATAAACTCTTTGGAATTTTCAAGGAATTAATCACACATACTTCTGGAGATTTTGATGAAGCAATCGACTGGTTGCGGGAATTAGACAAAGAATATAAATTGACGGATGAAAAATACACCATTGATAATTTTATCGAAGATTTAAAGAAAAAGGGGTACATCCGAGATGAACTTAAAGAAGATGGAAGTTCAGGAATTGGAATTACATCAAAAACGGAGCGAGCCATCCGCCAGCAGGCATTAGACAATATTTTTGGGAATTTAAAGCGTAGTGGCAGTGGAAATCACAAAACCAAACATTCTGGAAATGGTGACGAACATACCGGAGAATTTCGCGAATTTCATTTTGGTGATGGACTAGAGCGAATCTCATTGACAGAAAGTTTGCGAAACGCACAAATCAATAATGGAGTCGACAGTTTCATGCTGACTGAAAATGATTTGGTTGTTGAAGAAACACAATTTAAATCTCAGATGAGCACCGTCTTGATGATCGATATTAGTCACAGTATGATCTTGTATGGGGAAGATAGAATTACACCAGCTAAAAAAGTGGCTATGGCTCTAGCAGAACTAATTACAACACGTTATCCAAAAGATACTTTAGATATATTAGTTTTTGGAAATGATGCTTGGACGATTGCCATAAAAGATTTGCCTTATCTAAAAGTGGGTCCATTTCACACAAACACAGTCGCAGGATTGCAACTAGCAATGGACTTACTTCGTAGAAAACGAAATACCAATAAACAAATATTCATGATTACGGATGGGAAGCCAAGTTGTGTTCGGGAAAAGGACGGTTCGTATTATATGAATAGCAATGGTCTGGATGAATATATTGTAGATAAATGCTACAGTCAAGCGCAACAAGCCCGTAAATTACATATTCCGATTACTACTTTTATGATTGCTAATGATCCTTATCTACAGCAGTTTGTCAATAAATTTACCGAGGCCAATCAAGGAAAAGCGTTCTATACTGGATTGAAAGGTTTGGGCGAAATGATTTTTGAAGATTATGAAACAAATAGAAAGAAGAGAATTAAATAAAGCGATAGAAACGACTCTAGAGTAAAAAAGAATAAAGCGAATAGGATAATTAATCAAGATAATAGAAAGAAAGAGTAGGAAAAAAATTTTTAAAGTAGTTCCTTTTTCAATCATTAAATTTCAAACATGAAAATAGAAAATATAAAAACATTAGGTGAATTAAAAAAATCAGGATACGAAAGTAAAAGCATAAAAGATGAATTGCGTTTGAACCTGAGAGAAAAAATCAAATCAGGGAAACCAACATTCGAAGGTGTTCATGGATTTGAAAATACGGTAATTCCAGAGTTGGAGCGCGCCATTTTATCACGTCATAACATCAATTTATTAGGACTACGTGGTCAAGCCAAAACCAGGTTAGCACGTAAAATGATCGAATTGTTAGACGAATACATTCCGTTTGTAACGGGTTCAGAAATTAATGATGATCCTTTGAAACCAATTTCCCGTTTTGCTAAAGACTTAATTGCCGAAAAAGAGGATGAAACTCCCATTTCTTGGTTGCACAGAAGCGATCGTTTCTTTGAGAAGCTAGCCACGCCAGACGTAACCGTTGCCGATTTAATAGGAGATGTAGATCCGATAAAAGCCGCAAATCTGAAACTATCTTATGCTGACGATCGAGTGATTCATTTTGGGATGATACCAAGAGCGAATCGCTGTATTTTTGTAATTAATGAATTACCTGATTTACAAGCAAGAATTCAAGTTGCTTTGTTTAATATTTTGCAAGAAGGTGACATTCAAATCCGTGGTTTCAAATTAAGAATGCCCTTGGACATGCAATTTGTCTTTACGGCAAATCCAGAGGATTACACCAATCGTGGAAGTATTGTAACACCACTGAAAGACAGAATTGGTTCTCAAATTTTGACACATTATCCCGATACGATAAAAATTGCAAGAACAATTACAGAGCAAGAAGCTAAATTAGATAAAGTGCAGAACGAGATGGTCTATGTGCCTTCATTAGCGAGGGATTTATTGGAACAAATCAGTTTTGAGGCTCGTGAGAGTGAATACATAGACAATAAAAGTGGTGTAAGCGCCAGATTGAGTATTACCGCTTTTGAGAATTTATTAAGCACAGCGGAACGCAGAGCATTGAAATCAGGAGCAGATCACACTACTTTACGTTTATCTGATTTTATGGGAATTATTCCTGCGATTACCGGAAAAGTAGAATTAGTGTATGAAGGAGAGCAGGAGGGAGCAGCCGTTGTAGCGCAGCACTTATTAGGAGATGCAATTCATACTTTTTTTCCGGCTTATTTTCCAAAAATTGAAAAACTGGAAAAGCAAGATGAAAAAACGGCTTATACGGATATTATCGAATGGTTTTTTGCCGAAATTGGTTTCGAATTATTAGATGATTGTTCTGATGAAGAATATGAAAGAATTTTGGGAAGTATTGTCCCTCTTGAAGTTTTAATCAAGAAATATCAGCCTCAACTCGCCAAGGAAGATAAATTTTTCATGAAGGAATTTATACTTTGGGCTTTAGTCGAATACAAAAAACTAAGCAAAGATCGTTTTTCTGAAGGCTATCAGTTTAAAGATATTTACGGAAGTTATATCAGCAAATTATAAAAATAAGTAAGGGTTTAGATTCATTTCTAAACCCTTACTTATTTTTGGCAATCGCACAAAGCAAATGAAAATTAGAAGGAAATAATTTTATTTATTTCTATAAACGACGATGCCGGTTTTATTTAGTCTACCTTGTCCCGTTGGCGGTATATTCAGTCAATAAAAATGACATGGAAAATAGTTTTGAGGATTTGATTGCTACTTATATCGAAAATAAGGTAGGCATATCCGAACATTTTTTGAGTCCTACTTTAGCCAATAATTTAAAGCAGAACTTAATTACTTTAAATGAACAAAGTTTATTGCTGGAAGCCGGAGTTGGGAACTCAGAAAAGGTTTCGTATGACGGAGCTATTCGAAGCGATTCTATTTATTGGCTTGACAAAAAACACAATAATGCTTTCGAAAACGAATTCTTTACTCAAATAGAAGCTTTTATTATTTATTTGAACCAAAGTTGTTATGCTGGAATTACGGGTTACGAATTTCACTATTCACTTTATGAATCGGGTGATTTTTATTTGAAGCACTTAGATCAATTCAAAAATAATCCCAGTCGTAAATATTCTATGATTAGTTACCTGAATAGCAATTGGCAAGAAAGTGACGGTGGTGAGTTGCTGATTCATCAAGCAAATAACAATCAAAAAATTGCCCCTACGCAGGGTAAAACAGTTTTCTTTAAGAGTGACGAATTAGTTCATGAAGTTTTGGTGACTCAAAATACTAGAATGAGTATTACGGGATGGTTGAAGAGCGATTGATGTTTCTAAAAAATAACACTCAGTTTCCTTTTATCCGCGTAACTATTTTTTGAAGCAACCGCTTTCCGTCCCTTTTGTTTTTAGGAACTTCAACCGCTTTTAGTTCCGCTTTGTTTGCAATAAATTGATAGCTGAATGCAAATTGAGGATTTTTGGGATTGTCATTTAATAGTCCAAAGCGCAAATCATTGAAATATAAAGATTGATTTTTTTTAGAAATAATATACCAGCCCTCGCTGGATTTTTTTAGTTTTTCAAAATCTGAATTTCCTTTTAGCTGCGATTCTAGAACTTTATTTTTGCTGTAAACAGTAAACAAAATGGGTTGCGTGTCTAAAAGAGAGTAGTCGCTTAACAAGTAATCTTCAGAAGTAGCCACGTTAGCGTTCCACAAAATGAGATTGAAAGCTGTAGGTTTCACGATAATTTCAGTATACTGAATTCCTTGTTTTGTTAATGCTTTTTCAAATTGGTTCAAGGTATATACTTTTATAAAACAGGACAAAAGGAGATACGCACTACTGATGGATAGTCCTCTAGTTATGTATTTTTTGCGAAGTACTCCGTTTTTTGTTTTGCAAGTCATAATCAATGCAATAACTAGCGGAATGGTATGCAGCGGGTCAATAACGAAAATGGTTTTCAACGCAAATCGATAGTTTAAAGGCCATAAAATTTGTGTCCCCCAAGAAGTGAACATGTCCAGTAACACATGGGTAAACAAACACCAAAACGCCATACGAGTTGCCTGAACAAAGTTGAGTTTGTCTCTTTCTGTTTTTGAAATAATCCAACCCAAAACAGGCGATAAAAACAAAAATAGAAAAAGAGAATGACTGATGCCACGGTGAATCAGAATTGCATCTACAGGATTTAAAAATAATCCCACTACAACATCTAAATCAGGAATTGTGCCTAGAATTGCACCATATAAAACTGTTTTATTTTTTAGCTTTTTGCCTGCGCATACTTCGGCAATGGCAATTCCTAAAGCTATCTGAGTAAAAGAATCCATCCTGTAAAAGTAGCTGAAATCAATAGATATCTTGATGACCTGTAGTAAATTTTTGGCATGAATCACACTTTTTTACTATAATTGAAAACATATCATAAAATAAAACTATTGTGATCAGAAGAGATTTTAAAATAAATATGCACTATCTTGTTCCATCATAAATAAACCAAGCTATGTATAAAATCCATACTATTGATTTACACTTTCAATCTGAAAAACATTCTATTGGTGCTTTTTTAATTGAAACCGAAAAAGGCCCGATACTTATCGAAACCGGACCGGAATCAACATGGGAATATCTTGAAAAAGGAATCCAGAAGATCGGGTATGAGATCAAAGATATTCAGCATGTATTCCTGACGCACATTCATTTTGACCATGCTGGAGCAGCTTGGAAATTGGCACAAAATGGTGCTAAAATATACGTACACCCAATTGGAATTCCACATTTAGCTAATCCAGAGAAATTATGGAATTCAGCTAAAATGATCTATACAGATAAGATGGAGCTTCTTTGGGGGAAAATGGAATCTATTCCTGAGCAACAATTGATTGGAGTTACGGACGGTGATGTTGTAGACTTGGGGGATGTTCAAATAAAAGTATGGTATACACCGGGTCATGCTGTGCATCATAATGCATATCAAATTGAGGATGTGATATTTACTGGGGATGTGGCCGGAGTAAAAATAGGAGATGGTCCTGTTGTGCCTCCTTGTCCACCACCGGATATTAATATTGAATTATGGAAACAATCCCTTAAAAAACTAAAAGATTTAAAGCCCAGAGCATTGTATTTAACTCATTTTGATTTGCAAATAAACCCTGATGAATTATTATCAGGATTAGAAATAGTTCTAGATGATTGGGCTAATTTTATCAAACCTTTTTATGACAATCAAACTCCCCCAGAAAGTATAGTGCCTCAATTTATGGACTACACCAGAAAGCAGTTTTTAGATAAAGGACTGGATGCGGATGATATTCAAACCTATGAATTTGCTAATCCAAGCTGGATGTCTGTAAATGGTTTATTGCGGTACTGGAAACTCAAAGAACAAGGAAGGATCTAAGATTGCCATAATTTGAGGGGGTAGTTTCTCCTTTTGTACTACTGAAACCGTTTACGTACTATTCTTGTTCTGGAAATATTGGTTTCAATACTTTCATAAAAGAGCAAAAGGAATGACAATAAATGGTAATTTTTCCCTCTAAAAATTCGCTATGCTATTTCTTGTTTTAAGTATTATTTGCAGTGTCACTGTAGGAATACTGTTTAAATTTTCTCGCCATTACAACGTTAATAATGCACAAATTGTTGCTGCTAATTATCTGTTTGCTCTTGTTTTATGTTATTGTTTTTTCAGTCCAAATTTGAATGAGGTGAATACTTCGTCGCCATGGCATATTTATATAGCGCTTGGTATCTTATTGCCATCAGTATTTCTATTTTTGGCAATTTCCATTAAACACATGGGAATTGTAAAAACAGATGCTGCTCAGCGACTTTCATTATTCATTCCAATCTTGGCCGCATGGTTAATCTTCAAGGAGGATTTTAATGTATTTAAAGTTACGGCACTTGCAGTTGGGTTTCCAGCTCTAGTACTAATTTTGTCTAAACCCTCACAAAACACCAAAAATAAATGGATTTATCCTACTGTAGTTTTGCTGGGTTTTGGGATTATAGACATCCTTTTTAAACAAATTGCTTTGTTTACAACGCTGCCTTATACCACTTCTCTATTTATAGTTTTTAGCGTAGCACTGGTAATCATGTTTGCCGTTATAAGTTATGAAGTGCTAGCCAATAAGGTTCAACTAGCGCTTAAAAACATAATTTTGGGGGGGCTAGTGGGTATTTTTAACTTTGGTAATATTCTTTTTTATCTAAAGGCGCATCAAGTATTTGCTAAAAACCCGTCAACAGTTTTTGCAGGAATGAATATGGGCGTGATCATAATAGGGAGTCTTGTAGGTATTTTTGTTTTCAAAGAAAAACTAACCAAAATAAATTACGCGGGTCTTTTTATGGCTTTGCTAGCGATTATTTTAATAGTGTTTTCACAAACAAAATAGAAAAGTAAAATATATTTTTTAAGACAAATAATGGCACTAACATGGAATTGTAACTGGGTACGATTGCCATTTAAGTTCGTTTTTTAAGTTTTAATTTTTTCTAATTCTAAGTAGAGCTGATCCATTTCGATTTTTAAATTTTCAATCTCTGTACTTAAAATTTCAATTTCATTTTCGATTAAACTAATGTCTTCATTTCTCTCATTGTCTGTTCTTAAAAATTGAAAATCTTTAGCTTTTGCCAGGGTATCTTTAGCTTGATCTAAAGCACTGAAATTAAAAGCAAGTTTTTCCTTAATTTCAAAAAGCCTATTGTTTAGAGTTTGTTTTCTCTCTTTCAAAACTCTTTCAAATTCCTGTTTTTCTTGTTCAATTATGCGATTCTTTTGTTCTTCAATTTCTTTTTCCTGTAATTGAAATTGTAGATTATTCCTTTCCGTAATGCTGTTTTTTTGTTCAAGTTCAGCACTTCTGCCTTCTTCAAAATAATTAAATATAAGAGTTCCAACTACTAAAATCAAAATTCCGGAGAGCATGTAAAAAATCGACTTGTCAATCCCTATTATCTTAGTATTTGCCTCTTTGGTACTTTGTTTTGGAAGTGCTGTAGTGGTATTAATAGGCGGAGGCATCACTCTAAAAATAGATTGTAATTCCGCTATTTCACCTGCGGTTTTCCAATCTTGCATTCCTTCGCACCAAACCGGTGTTGTATTTAAAATTGATTTGGCTTTCAATTCGGTTATATTAAATGGACCGCTACTTTCCGTGCCGTTGTGTAAGTAATAGGAATTCATTGGGTGCTGCTTATTTATTGCGTTTCGATTGATTTTTTAACTTTCAAAAGTACAAAACAATTTGCTTTTTTCAGTAGTGTATTTTAACAGAAAACTACTTATCGAAATTATAAAATAAATGATTAATTTGGATTAAGAGGTTGTTTTTCCATAGACCTGGACGATATAATTTCCGTTTAAAAAGGATTTGGGATTAATTTGGCTTTGAAGAACAACACCACGTAGCGATGATTCTAACAATAGTTGCGCTGCTTGGGCTAATGGCGCCGCAGTGGTTGTTTGAATAGCTCTCAATTTGTGCTTTCCTACTATTTGGGGTGAAATGCGCTTTGCAATTTCACGTCTTCGCAAAATTCCAGAAGCATCTTTACCTTCGACCGCAGCATATAAGATAACTTGATCGTCCTCTACATGAGGAATTGCCGCCTCCATTTCTTGCTGTAATAATTTTATCGCTTCTTCTTTATTTTCCAAAATAGAAAGTTGCTCTTGAATCCATGCGTAGTGACCGGGATGGCGTAACGTTTTGTAATCTAGTGAACGCACTTTTCCAGATAGCGCTTCTGGTAAATCTGCTGCTCCACCAGAGGTAAGATCTTCTTCATATGTTATACCGTCAATAACAATAGAAGCTCTTTCTGATAATGGAGGGCGCGTAGTTTTTACGAAATCTCGAAGCACTATCGTATCTTTCAAATACTCTGTAGCTACTCCTATAGGACTCCAAGTAAATCCGTAGTAATGTGGGGCAACGGCATGATTGGTCAAGGCGCCAACTTTAAATTCTAATTTATCTACTTTGTCAACTTCAAAGTCCATGCAAAATTGTTGAAAAAGTCCATTTGCTAGTAAATCGATGTACCCTGGAGCCAATCCTGTTTGAAGGATAAAACCCGTTTCGGCATTTTTTGCCGACGCTACTATTTGGGAAGTTTCGGAGACATATTCGGTAAGATTGGCGTAATGCATGTTAAAATCTTTGGCAAATTGGGCCATACGTGGTGCTTGGCTACCAGGAAGGCAGTCGAGAATAATATCGCCTCGACGTAAGATTACCTCCATTTCATTTGTAAGTTCTTTTTCATCAAGATAAAAGTCTTCAATGGATCCCTTTTTCGTTGTTCCTTCTTGAATCCACTGCGCTACTTTTTTTGCTTTGGCGTGGTTTCTGTCACCAATAAATAAAGTAGGAGTCACGTCACTCCATTCCATTAACATTAAACCAACGGCTTCTGCAATTCCGCCGGCTCCAGCTATAATTATAGTATGATGCTTTTCCATATTTTAAAGACAGCCATTTTTCTTGTATTTATTTGTGTTTTAGAAGTGTAGTTTTTGATTTAAATCTAGTAGTAGTATGCTGCAAACTATTTTCTCAAAAGTAGATTCTTTATTTATAAAACCATTAGGATTACTAGTTCAAATTAAGTCTTACAGTTACTGGATTTTCTTAATGGTTAAAAAATAAAAGGAATGTATAATGGTAAGTGCATTTACTTTCCGATACAAAAGTTAGCAAAAATATTTCCTAACAGCTCGTCATTTGATACTTGTCCTGTAATAGTTCCAAACTGATACAGCGCCTCCTTAATATCGAGTGCCATAAGGTCACTAGAAAGATTTGTTTCTAGACCAAATTTCACTTTCATTATTTCATCTAAAGCTTTTAGTAGAGAGTCGTAATGTCTTGTGTTTGTTATAATTGTCTCATTGTTTCGCAAAGCACCGGTATTTACGAATGAAAGCAATTGATTCTTTAAATTCTCAACTCCAATATTCTCCTTAGCTGAAATTGTTTCCAGTTTAACGTTCAATGTTTCAAACTGTTTTCTGATGTTTAGTACTTCATTTTCAGAGAGCAAATCTATTTTGTTGATAACAACAACTAACGGTTTTAATGGAAATTGATTTTTGATTTTTTCAATTTCTATGATGTATTCCGAACTTTGAACTTTAAATTTTAAACTATCAAACAAATATAAAACTACCTGTGCTTGTTCTATTTTTTCAAATGTTTTACGAATCCCAATACTTTCCACAACATCTTCTGTCTCCCGTATTCCAGCGGTATCTATAAATCGAAATCCGATACCACCAATGACCAATTCATCTTCGATAGTATCACGGGTTGTTCCCGCAATTTCTGAAACTATGGCGCGCTCTTCGTTCAATAAAGCATTCAAAAGTGTCGATTTCCCAACGTTTGGTTCTCCAACAATAGCAACTGGTATTCCGTTTTTAATGACGTTTCCAACTGCAAACGAGTCGATTAATCGTTTCAATACAAATTCGATTCTGTATAGTAATTCATGGAATTGCGTTCGATCCGCAAATTCTACGTCTTCCTCGGCAAAGTCCAATTCGAGTTCAATCAACGAAGCAAAATTCAATAATTCTTCTCGCAGTTTAGCTATTTCATTCGAAAAACCACCACGCATTTGTTGCATAGCGATTTGATGCGACGCTTCATTGTCGGATGAAATTAAATCTGCAACGGCTTCGGCCTGCGATAAATCCAGTTTGCCGTTTAGGAAAGCTCTAAGCGTAAATTCGCCTGGATCTGCCATACGGCAGCCTTTCCTGAGAAGTAATTGTATGATTTGTTGCTGAATATAAGGAGAGCCGTGGCAGGAAATTTCGATTGTATTTTCGCCCGTATACGAATTTGGACCTTTAAAAATGGACACTAATACTTCATCTAAGGTTTTGGAAGCATCCATAATATGACCTAAATGCAGGGTGTGGGTTTTTTGAGTGGTTAAATCTTTATTTTTAATAGATTTAAAAACAGAATTTCCTATCGTGATGGCATCTTGGCCCGAAATTCGAATTACGGCTATAGCTCCCGCTCCCGATGGAGTTGCAAGTGCTACTATGGAATCGTGAGGTATCATATTTGTATTCAATTTTATGCAAAAGTAAGTAAAATTGATAAGGCAGCAAGTCTCGATTATCAAACCATTAACTTTATTTTTTTGTTAAAAAATTACTCAAATTGATATTTATCATACTATTTTGTTTTTAAGTTTCGTAAATTTATATAATTAATTGATTCGCAACAAAGTAACGGTATGTCCAAAAAAATTCTATTTCCTACCGACTTTTCAGACGCCTCTAAAAACGCGTTTATTTATGCCCTGCAATTAGCTGAATCTATTAAAGCCGAAGTAATTACCATTCATGTTTATCAATTACCGCAAGCAAATTACATTAACATTTCAGAGTATTTACATGAAATTTATGATGTTACTGAGCTTAGTAATTTTGAAAATTATAAAGATGAGGTGCCGAGTTTAAGAAGGATAGCAGAACAAAATAGTTTGGGACACATCAAGATAAGTAATGCTCTAATTTTAGGAAATTTAGTTCCTGAAATAAAAAAAATAACGGAGAATGAAAAAATTGATTTTGTGGTTATGGGTACCAAAGGGGCAACTGGACTAAAAGAAACTTTTTTTGGTACCGTGGCAACCAAAGTGATGAACGATGTAAAAGCATTAGTTTTAATTATACCTGAACATTGCCGGTATCAGCCAATAAAAAAAATGCTTTTCCTGACGCAGTATAAATCGGAGGATACCGCCGCTTTTAAAACCGTAATGTCGCTATCCGAGATCTTTCAAGCTCCTGTTGACTGTTTGCGTGTCGCGCACTCAAAAGTTGAAAGTCAACACGATTGCAGGGCAGATTGGAAGGTATTGATAGGGGATAAGGAAGTTGTTTTTCATTCAATTGAAGGGGACGATGTAGAGGGCATAATCTTAAATTTTATTGCCTTGTACAAAAATAATTTGATTGCAATGCATGTATACCATCGAACTTTCTTTGAAAAATTATTTGAAATTAGTCTTGCTAAAAAATTAGCATTTCATATTAATGTTCCTATTTTAGGCATCCACGAATAAAATTAGTGTTGCAGAATTGCGCTATTTGTTTTAGAAAAAAAACCAATAGCTTAGTAAAATTAACGAACTATTTTAAACTAAACGACAAATGAAAAAAATTTTATTTCCAACCGATTTTTCTGAAGTGGCAGCAAATGCTTTTATACATGCTTTGGAATTTGCAAAAATAGTTCATGGTGAAATCGTTTTATTGCACACCTTTGAACTACCTATTTATGACAATCAGTTTTTTCCTGAAAATTATGCTCTCATTTACAATTCAGTAGAATTAGCACAATTTGGCATGTTTAAGGATGAAATTCCAAAACTCCGTGCGTTGGCAGAAGAGCGTCATTTGGATAAAATTAAAATGACGCATCGACTTATGGATGGTGATTTACTTCATAATATTAAAAAATCGATTAAAGAGGATGCTATCGATTTTGTTATTATGGGTACGGCAGGAGTCACGGGATGGGATGCTTTTTTTGTGGGTTCCAATGCAGGATCTGTTATTTCTGGAATTGAAATTCCAATGCTGTGTATTCCAATTGCAGCCAAGTTCAAGAAAATAGAAATTATTGGCTTTACCACGCGCTTTAGAACGAAAGACAAAAAAGCCTTAAAAATGGTGCTAGATATTGCCATAAAAACAAAAGCAAAAGTCAAATGCTTGTATGTGAAAACGAGTGAATCGGATGTTTCAAAAGATACCGTGGCGCATTGGGAGGAAGAATTTATAAATGATCCCGTAGAGTTTTTTGTGATTTCGAGTGATGAAGTAAAGGAGACTATTTTAGATTTTATTTTATATAAGGAAATAGATATATTGACTATGCTTACCTATAAAAGAGGTTTTTTTGAAGGAATTTTTAAACCTAGTTTAACCAAAAAAATAGCGAATAATTTTGATATTCCTATTTTAGCAATACACATGGATTGATGCAGTCACAATTTTAGTTGAAGTTTCGAATACTATTTAGTTCGGCATTGCCATTGCCTTTTAATTTAGACTTCTCAGCAAATCTATTTCGTTATATTTGCAATTCATCAATTGAATTATGGAAATATACAAAGCAAAAAAGATTCGCTTTTCAACAGCGTTAACTGCAATCAATAAAAAGTACAATAGTATAAGTGTTTTAAGACTTCTTACGATTGTACTTTTTTTTATATCTAGTTATTATTACATTAAAACTAGTAATATTATTTTTGTAGTTGCCTCGATAGTTCTATTTGGTGCTTTCGTGATATTGATGCGTATTCATTCCAAGTTAGTTTTTGAAAAGCAAGTTCATCAAGCCTTATTTGATATTAATGAAAATGAAATTGAATACCTCGAAAGAAATAAAATTCCATTTGAAAACGGACAAGAATTTAACGATTTTAATCACCCTTATGCGTATGATTTAGATGTCTTTGGAGATCATTCCTTATTTCAAAACTTGAATAGAACGGCTACTTTTATTGGAAAAAAAACATTGGCAAACCAACTTTTAGCACTGGCACCAAATAACGAAATCACAAGAAATCAGCAAGCAGTAAAAGAATTATCTAACAAATTAGATTGGCGTCAGGAGTTCTTAGCTTTCGCCAAAATTGGAAATGACAGCCAATCGAATTATGAAACATTACTTAAATGGAGTACATTCAATAGCACGCCTTTATCTAAAATTAGTGTTTTTATTTCTTACTTTTCTCCACTTCTTTTTTTAGGATTTTTGATAGCTTATGCAGTCACATCTAATATTGTTTTTGTTTCTGTTTTGTCATATATGTTTGTGTTTCACTTAATCGTTTTAGGTCGGTTTATAAAACGTATTCAGAGTGAAATAGCAAATTCTACTAACATTGATAAAACCATTCACCAATACAGTTTGTTGTTGCAAAAGATTGAAGAAGAAACTTTTCAGTCGGAAAAATTAATCGGCTTGCAACAAAAATTAGTATTCAAAAAAGAAAAGGCTAGCGTTCATTTGAAACAATTAGCTGGTTTGTTTTCAAAAATGGACAGCATTTCTAATTTTGTGACAGCCATCGTTTTTAATGGTACATTTCTTTTTAATTTGCATGTGCTACAATCATTAATTCAATGGAAAAACGATCATGCCGAAGCACTAGAAGAGTGGCTCGAAGTAATTGGGGAATTGGAGCTGCTAAATAGTTTAGCAAATATGTCTTATAATAATCCAGAGTTCGTTTATCCAACCTTGAACACTAATTTTGAAATTGATTTCACGGATCTAAGCCATCCTTTATTAAATGAAAAAACAAGAATAGGGAATGATGTTCGTTTTCATCCAGAAAGCTTCATGATTTTGACGGGTTCTAATATGTCTGGCAAAAGTACTTTTCTACGCAGTTTGGGAATTAATATGGTTCTAACTGGTATGGGGTCTTCCGTTTGTGCAAGCCAAGCTAATGTGCATCCGTTGCCCGTTTTAGTTTCTATGCGATTATCCGATTCGTTGTCTGACAGTGAATCATACTTTTTTGCTGAAATTAAACGCTTAAAGCAAATTATGGACGAACTCGAAAACAGACCTGCATTTGTATTATTAGACGAAATATTACGAGGAACCAATTCAGATGATAAACGAAATGGGACAATAGAAGTGGTTAAAAAAGTGATTGGTAAAAAAGCCATTGGAGCCATAGCTACACATGACATTGAGGTATGCTTGACCACATATGACTATCCGAGTATACTAACCAATAAATGCTTTGAAGTAGAGATTGTCAATAATGATCTCCACTTTGATTATAAATTACGTGATGGAATTTGTAAAAATAGGAGCGCTACTTTCCTAATGAAAAAAATGGGAGTGATTTAGTTTGGAATTTTAGACTTCTTTGATTGTTAGACTAATTAAATTTTAAGGTTTAGTTTGTCTTTGCTAGGAACGAAGCAAACCCTCTAACAGGAGCGATTACAGCAGATTAGTGATACTGGAAATACTATATGAGATTCCTAATTAATCTGAATAAAATACGAGAAATGAATAAAAGTAAAAAACCGTCTTGTAATTAAACGAGACGGTTTTAAAATATAAAAATGGTTTGGTTAATAGCGTATTTTAAACTGAACTAGTTGTTTAGCATTACAGGCATAACTAGCATCGTAACAGTTTCACCTTCTTCTAATCCATCAACAGGAGTAAGAATTCCAGCTCTGTTTGGCAGTGACATTTCAAGCATAATCATATCCGATTGCAAGTTAGTCAACATCTCTGTCAAGAAACGAGAATTGTATCCTATTTGCATATCATCACCTTGATAATCACAGGTCAATCTTTCTTCCGCCTTGTTTGAATAGTCAATATCTTCAGCAGAAACATTCAACTCAGCTCCAGCAATTTTCAGACGAATTTGGTGTGTTGTTTTATTCGAAAAGATGGCAACACGACGCACAGAACTCAAAAATTGAGAACGATCTATCATCAATTTATTTGGATTTTCTTTTGGAATTACCGCTTCATAATTTGGATATTTTCCATCAATCAAACGACACATTAAAACATAATTGTCAAAAGAAAAAGTCGCATTGGAATCGTTATATTCAATTTTTACTTCTGCATCAGAAGTTCCAAGAATATTTTTTAAAATATTCAATGGTTTTTTTGGCATAATGAAATCAGCCACTTGCGAAGCTGTTACATCAGTACGTGCATATTTTACTAATTTGTGTGCATCCGTTGCTACAAAGGTTAATCCTTGTGGTGAAAACTGAAAGAATACACCAGACATAACTGGACGTAAATCATCGTTTCCGGCAGCAAATATGGTTTTGCTTATGGCTGTTGCCAAAACATCAGAAGGAACCAGTGTAACAGATGGATCGTCTAGGTTCACTGATTTTGGAAATTCATCTCCAGGAGCATAAGCTAATGCATATTTCCCCGAATTAGAACTGATTTCTATCGTACTATTATCCTCAACGGTGAAAGTTAAAGGTTGTTCCGGGAATGTTTTAAGGATTTCCAAAAGCAATTTTGCAGGGACTGCAACGCTTCCTTTACTTTCAGAATCAATTCCTAGAGTGGCAGACATTGTGGTCTCTAAATCAGAAGCAGAAACGGTCAATACACTATGGTCTAGATCAAATAAAAAGTTATCTAAAATAGGTAAAGTATTGCTACTGTTGATAACATTTCCTAAAACTTGTAATTGTTTCAATAAGTATGAACTCGATACTATAAATTTCATCTGTTTTGTTTTATTTTTTAAGGTATTTCTCTAAATCCGAAATACGATACATTTTACAAATATATCGTAAACTATTTTAGTTTGGAAACTTTTTTATTAACATCTTTACTTTAGTCTGAAAGTCAAAAGTCGAAAGTCTGAATGCAAATTCTATTTATTATATTATAAAAAATGGTTGTTTTATTTTGTTTCGAAAAGTTGGATGTTGACAACTTAAATAAAGTAAAAATTGATTTATACAGTATATTATAAACTTCACTTTTAGACATTAAGACATTAGACTTTAGGACTTATTTACTATATTTTCGTTTTCGAAGATAAGTAAATAGGATTCCAAAAAGGGCTAAAATAAGCAATGGAAGTCCAATCGTCAAGAGCTGTGTTCTAGTGTAGTTTTCATAAACTTTTTCTTTATCCAATAAAGGTAAATCAAGATCTTTGCTTCGAATGTTAATAAGTCCATTATCGTCTAGTAGATAATTGACGCAATTTATGAGGAAATCTTTGTTATCGTATAAATTGCCAGATCTTTGATCGTAGCCCAATTCTACTGGTTCAAAGTTTTTATCCAATTGGTTTTTGATCAAATCACCATCTGATATGACAATCATTTTGTTCTCTTTTCCCTTTCCTTGAAATGTTTTTTGTTCAAAGGGAAGCACTCTGTTTTCAAACATGGATTGGAAGGAACCTTCTAATAATACTGATAGAGGAATATTCCCTTTGTTTAGGTAATCATTTGGCGAAGTTTCTTCGGCTACGCTATTCAGGTTTATTTCTGCTGGTGTTCCTATTTTTGTCGAATATTGTGACGATTGTAACAGTATGGTTTTCTTGATACCGTTCTTCAAGGTGTCGATGGGATTCGCAAAATCAAATCTGATTCCACCCAAATTTTTCACAATGGGATGCGCACTATTTGGATACACTTGTGGCGCAAATTTCCAATTGAATTCTTGATATTGAGTAGCACTTCCTTGCTCTCCAGTAGCTAATTTAATAGGACTTCCTTGCTCGTCTTTTACTAAATCAGGATTAATACGGATACCATATTTAAAAAACAGATCATTCAAATTCAGATCTCTTGGATACGCTAGCGTGGCTCCAGACGCATTGTATAAACTATCCATTTCAACTAAAACTTGATCAAGCAACCACAATGTTTTTCCGCCATTCATAATATATTGATCCAAAACCTGTTTTTCTTCATCGGAAAACGTTTCAGTAGGTTTTGCAATAACAGCCAAGTCATATTTTTTTAAAGTTTCTAAACTTCCTATTGGATTTTTTGCCACTGAATCCAAAGTAAAAGGTCCAATAAAATAACTTTCGCGAACTTGTAAAAGGAATTTGGCCATCAAAACATCTTGCAATTCTCCGTTCCCTTTGATTACAGCAATTTTCTTTTGCTTGGCTTTGGTAATCTTATTCAAGCCTTCGGCAATGGAGTATTCAAGGTGTTGAACAGATCCAATTACTTTTTGAGTTGTGGAAGCGCCCATAATGTTTTTCAACAATGGAATATTCACTTCTTTATTATCGTAAACGGCAATTGCCCAAGGAAAAACCATCGCTTGAGATTGCTTTCCTTTGTCGTCTACGGTTATATTTATTGGCGTAAGCCCTTTTCGATACAATTCTTTAATATTGTTCATGCTGGCGTCTTCGTTTTCCAAAGGATCTACGAATTCAAAAACGATATTGTTATTGTAAGCCTGAAATTCTTCTAGTAATTGCTTTGTTTCCTGCTGTAATCTTTTAAATTCAGCCGGTAAATCGCCTTGCATGAATACCTTTATATACAACGGATTCTGAACTTGTTTAATAATATTTAAGGAAGTAGGGGAAAGCGTGTATCTTTTATCTTTTGTCAAATCAAAACGATGAAAAAACGAACTTCCCAATGTATTTAAAACCAATACAATTGCAACGATAATCAATACAGATTTTAGGTTATTTTTTTTAGAAGCTGTCATTACGATTTGAAAGATTTTAGATTAAAAACAGTAAAGGAGAGAAAGAGCACAGTTACGCTTGTAAAATAAAGAATATCTCTCGTATCTAATACCCCACGACTCATGCTTTTAAAATGATCCTGCATTCCTAAGTTTGCAATAATAGAAGATACATTTGGAACAACAGAAGCCAAACCTTCAAAACCAAAATAGAAGAAAAAACATAAAAATACGGCAACAATAAAAGCTACAATTTGGTTATCCGATAGTGTTGAAGTAAATATTCCGATGGCAGAATAGGCTGCAATTAAAAATAATAGTCCAAAATAAGAACCAATTGTGCTTCCCATATCGATATTGCCTTCCGGTATTCCTAAATTAGAAATAACGGCTACATAAATGAATGTTGGGATAATTGCCATTACAATTAAAAGCAAAGCGCCGAGAAATTTTCCGTTTACAATTTGCCAAATACTCAATGGTTTAGTCAGCAACAATTCTAGTGTTCCCTGTTTTTTCTCATCCGAAAAACTGCGCATGGTTACGGCAGGAATTAAGAAGATCAAAATCCAAGGCGCCAAGGTAAAAAAGGGAGTTAAATCAGCAAAGCTAGTATTCAAAATATTATAATCTCCCTCAAAAACCCAAAGAAATAATCCGTTGATAATTAAGAATATGGCAATAACTAAATAGCCAATCGGCGAACCAAAAAAGGATTTTATTTCTCGTAATACAATTGATTTCATGCTTTATGTTTAAGGTTTGAAATGTTTAATGTTTAAAGTTCCCAATCCAACAACTTTAAACCTTAAACTATTTTTTATTCTAAAGTAACTAATTTATCCACGCTCCAAGCTTCTGGCTTGTCATTAAATAATTTTTTAGTGAATGTCCAAACATCGTAAAAAAGTTCCGAATTTCGGTAATTCTCTAAATCGGCTTCGGTTTCCCAATAACTATAGGTAAAGAAAATACTTTTATTGTTTTTATCCTGATACAGTTCTAAGAAACGATTTCCGGGAGCATTTCGTATCTTCTCTTTTATTAACTCGAAATTTTCTAAAAAAGCAGGAATATTTTCCTCGTGAAAACTCAATTTTACTATGCGTACAAACATTAGATTTTAGATTTATGATTAACGATTTTTGATTTCAGATTTTGCAATTAGTTAAGAACAAATTTGACATTTTCTCTTAAAGAGAACTTTCCTTGAATTTTAAATGTAATTAAATCTCCCATTGTTAAATCAATTTTGTTTGATTTATGTTCTTTTATAAAAAAATTAAAATCATTAATTGTTTTTGAATGGCTTTTTGAGAATGGTTTGAATATAAGGAATAGAATAATTTTAATAAAATATAATGGGATTAGCAATATTGTTAAAAATACTGAGGCAGAACTAAAAAGTTCACCCTCACTTTCGAAATGTTCATCATATTTAAAATCTGAAAAATCTATATTGTATTTTGTAATAAAGTTTTTCAACATATCATAATTATCATCTCCCAAAAGACTTAAATCATTTGCTACTTTTGATTTGTTATTAATATTTTTTTCTCCAGATTTGTCTTCAAGAAATTGTTGCATTTCAATATAATTTTGCTTTAAATCTTTAAAACTGTTTTTTATAATTGTTTTCATTTTGTGTTGCTTTAAATCTACAATCATAAATCGTTAATCTTTTATCAAAAAAATTATCTAAAAACGATATTTATGACATCTCTATAATTCAGTCCCAGTAAACTATTGGCTGAGCCTACTTTAGATGGATTACTCCTAAAAATGGCAATTTCCAGAAAACCAGCTTCGTTGAAAATAGCTAATTTTTCTCCTTCATAAGACTTTATCGGATATTTATCGGAACTCGCAATAGCAGAATAGTTTGGCAATATGGTTTTGATGTTTTTGGTTTTTAAAACAATTTCATACGGCCTTCCTTTGGCAACTTCGATAAAATATTTTTTAGAAATATTAGTGACTACATTCCCAAAATGATCGATGTAAATGACGTGACCTTTCAATGAAGTACCATCAGCAGCCAGCGCAGCTTGTAAATCTGTCACTTGTTTTATGCTATTTATTTCTTTGCCAATGACATTCATTAAACCACCTTTGGCGAGATGGCAGGCTACTTTTACAAATACATCAAGATCAGCCGCATCACTGGCTAAACGATCGTGAATGTTAATTGCGACCATTTTTTGAGGAACAATTTTTTGTGAAAGCATGCTTAAAATACCATTATCAGCAGCAATAAAATAATGATCATTCCATTGCATCACAATGTGTTGATTTTCTTTGTTGGATTCCATATCTACTCCTATAAGGTGAACCGTACCTTTTGGAAAACTATCATATGATGCGCTAATTGTGTAACTTGCTTCTACTGTGTTGAATGGATCAATATCATGTGAAATATCAATAATCTTCGCCTCGGAATATTCAGATAAGATTTTCCCTTTCAACGCTCCTACAAAGTGATCTTTCAAGCCGTAATCAGTAGTTAGGGTAATTATTGACATAATTTTGTTTATAACTATTGGTGTTATGTAAACCTAATTTTATTAAATTTGAGAAGTGCAAAGCTAATAATAGTTAACACAAAAAACGAAAAAGAAAAAACAATTTCTAATTAAAAATCAGAAATACACCCGACAGCCAATTGATTCACAAAAAAATGAATTTTAATTAAAAACTACCTCATTTGAACGAAAGAATAATCGAGCTCATAGACATCGCTCCAAAAGACTTTTGGGGCGCTCAAGACACTCATCTTGAAACAATTAAAAAATACTATCCAAAATTAAAGATTGTCGCTCGGGGAACAACCCTGAAAGCTTTTGGAGAAAAAGAGGTTTTGGACGAGTTTGAAAAACGTTTTCAACGATTAATGCTACACTTTTCAAGATACAATAACATCGATAATAATGTAATTGAGCGCGTCATTCTAGGGGATATTCAGGAAGACAGGAAATTTCAGGGACACGACAAAATATTAGTGCATGGAGTAGGTGGAAAAATCATTAAAGCTATGACACCCAATCAGCAATTGTTGGTGGATACCATGGAAAAAAATGATATGGTTTTTGCCGTTGGACCTGCCGGTACCGGTAAAACCTACACTGGAGTTGCAATGGCTATTAAAGCACTCAAAGAAAAACAAGTCAAAAGGATTATTCTGACTCGTCCAGCAGTAGAAGCAGGGGAGAACCTAGGTTTTCTTCCAGGTGATATGAAAGAAAAATTAGATCCGTATATGCAACCTTTGTATGACGCTTTACGTGATATGTTACCGAATGAAAAACTAGAAGATTATATTCTAAAAGGAGTCATCCAAATCGCGCCTTTGGCATTCATGCGTGGAAGAACACTAGACAATGCTTTTGTTATTTTAGATGAAGCCCAAAACACCACACATTCCCAAATGAAAATGTTTTTGACACGAATGGGTAAAAGTGCTAAGTTCATGATTACAGGAGATCCTGGCCAGGTCGATTTACCACGACGAACCATTTCTGGACTCAAAGAAGCCTTATTGGTTTTGAAAGATATTGATGGAATTGGAATCATTTATCTTGATGACAAAGACATTGTACGACACCGATTAGTTAAAAAAGTGATTGATGCTTACAAGATGATTGAGAATAACGATTAAAACAAACGGAGGCTTTTATAAAGCCTCCGTTTGTAATTTTTTTTGATATTCTTAAAACATAGCACTCCAATTTTTGAATTCTATATCAGATAGTGTATACTGATTTAAACTTTCAATAAAAGTTTGATAAGCGGTATTGAACAATGATTTTAGTTTGCAATTGTGTGATTGAAAGATACAAGGTTTTGAATCACAATTGACGATAGGTGTATCATCTTGTTCTAATAAGTGAATCAAATCGCCTAATCGAATTTCTCTTGCTTTTTGAGAAATCACTATTCCGCCATTCTTTCCTCTTTTAGTGAGAATTAATTGGTTTGCAGATAAAAATTGAACCACTTTAATGAGATGGTTTCGCGAAATTTTAAAAGTATTGGCTAAATCATCTAAGGAACTTTGCGGAGTATCATTTTTTTGATTTAAATACATCAAAACGCGCATACTAAAATCGGTAAAGTGATTCAATTTCATATTAAAATTTGCTAATTAAGGCTTAATAATTGTGGGCCAAATTCTTCGTAAAGTATATTTTCTCTATTTACACCAAGTGCAACCAAAGATTGATATTGAACTTTTATAAAAATAGCCGGTCCGCAAATATAATATTTTGCATCTTCAATAAGGATTTCTTCTTTTATTTGATGCAAATCAATTCTTCCTTCGATAGCGTTTGTTTCTGATTCGGGTAAAGTTTCGTAAAAAACGAAAGAAGTTAACCACTCATTTTCGTTGTTTAATTCCTCGATAGTATCTTTGAACGCATGAACATTTTCATTACGACAACTGTGAATCCAAACTGTTCGATTTTTTTGAAGTGAATTTTTATTGGTTTCTACCATACTCATCATGGGAGTTAGTCCAACACCGCCACTTACTAACACCAAAGGATTATTAGCTTTTGGATCTGCAAAAAATACTCCCGCTGGTGCGCTAACTTCAATTATATCACCTTCTTTTTTGTTATGTAATGCATTGGAAACAATTCCATCAGTAGTTGTATTTTGACTGATTTCTTTTTTTACCGAGATTCTATAGTATTCACTATTAGAATAAGAGGACAGGCTATATTGTCTAGGCTGCTTATGACCTAATTCAGGAATAAATGCACTCACTGATATATATTGACCTGGATAGAAATCGGCAATTTCTTTGTTGTCTTCTGGCTTAAGGTAAAATGAATTTATTTCGTCGCTCTCCTTTACAATTTTGGAGATTTTGAAGCTTCTCCAGCCTTTCCAACCTCCTTTTTTATTAATTGTTTTTTGATACATTTCAGCCTCAATACTAATCATTATTAGAGCCAATTCATTGTAAGCACAGGTCCAGGCTTCAATTAATTCTACTGTTGCGAGATCACCCAATACTTCTTTTATCGATCCAATTAAATGGTTTCCAACAATATCATATTGCTCTGGTTGAATATTTAAACTCACATGTTTATTTCCAATAGATTTTAATGTATTGATCAAAACCGTAGGATTTTCTATGTTTTCAGCATATGCAAGAACAGCTCCGCTCAAAGCATTTTGTTGTTTTCCACTAGCTTGATTTGCCATATTAAAAATGTTTTTCAACTCGGGATTATTTGATAGCATTCTTTGGTAAAAATACGTTATCAAATCATTTCCATTTGTTCTTAAAATTGGTACAGTTGCTTTTATTAATTCTTTTTGACTTGTATTCATGACTTTATTATATTTTAATTTTTACAAATATAGCAATCATTTTATATATTGTTGTATTTAATATACAACAATTTGTTTTAAATTTATTTTTTTAAATATCGTCAATAAAGATTAACCTAAACTTTTTATAATTTTTTGCGTTTCTCTTAAAAATACAATAAATTTGGAATTAATAAAATCTCAGTTAAAAAGAAATGATTTTAAAAGAAAAAATTAAAGTAGTTATCAGCGATTTAGATGGAACCTTACTCAATTCAGATCACAAAATATCTCAATACACTAAAACTGTTTTTCAAGAACTTCACAATCAAAATTATTTAATTATTGTAGCAACTGGTCGCCACCACTTGGATGCAATGCCTATTGTAGCAGGTTTAGACATTCCTCTTTATTTAGTTACTTCAAATGGAGCGCGCATACATTCCCCTGAAAAAGAACTTTTATTTTCCTTTGATATGGAAAGCGATGCCATAAAATCTGTTTTATCTTTAGATATTGACTCTGAAATTACAACAGTTTTGTTTAGAGAAAATGTTTGGCAAACGAACAAGCATAATGAAAAATTAAACGAATTTCAACCCGAGGTAAATTATCATCCTCAACTGGTAGATTTTTCCAGCTTAGAAGATTTGAGTGCTATAAAAGTGTTTTTCACGCACCATAAACATTCGAAATTAATTGCATTAAGAGATCAGATTTTAGAAAATCATTCCGGTATTTTTAGTCATGCTTTTAGTCTTCCTTACTGTTTAGAATTTATGGATAAATCTGTAGATAAAAGTATTGCGATTGCCAAGATTTTAGAAAAAGAAAATTTTGCATTTCAGGAATCAATTTCCTTTGGTGATGGCTATAACGATGAAAACATGCTTAAATCTTCTGGAAAAGGTTTAATTATGGGAAATGCTCCTGATAGTTTGAAAAATAAATTATCTCATTTAGAAGTTATCTTACCGAATAATCATGATGGAGTAGCAAAATATATAGCCAAAGAATTACTGCAATAACCTAGTTTTACGGCTGTTTTAAACATAGCATAATTTTCAATTTTAATATTAAATTATAATCAACATGAATAAAAAGTTACTCCTTGGTATCTGTATTTTATTTTCCATTGCAATTCAAAGCCAAAACTTAAAATTGGAAGAAATAATGAAAGGAAATGCTTTCATTGGAGTTTCGCCAGAAAATGAAAGGTGGTCTTTGGATGGTAAGAAAGTATATTTTGATTGGAATCCAAATAATGAATTGGGTGCCAGTACTTATTTTTGGAAAAACGGATTGTCAAAACCAGAATTAGCTTCTCCAAATGAAGCCGCTTTTTCAAAATTAGATTTTAAAAAAACAGCCAATCCGGATTTGTATTATTACATTGATAAAGGAAGATTGTTTTCATATTCCTTGAAAAATAAAACCTCTAAAAAATTGTACCAACAAAGCAGTCCAATTGCTAATTTACAAATGGGCGCTGTTGCAGGAATATTGTATTTCAGACAAAATGAAAATCTTTTTCAGTTTAATACTAATGAAGGTTCTATTATTCAAATTACGAATTTTCGCAAAGGAAAATCGGATGAGAAAGCCAGTGACAAAGAATCTTTTTTGAAAAGCCAACAAGAAGAACTATTTCAATTTATTAGAGATCAGGAAGCACTGAAAAAATGGAACTTGGCCAAATCAAAAACTACAAAATCTGATTTTCCAAAACCATATTATTATGGGAAAAACACATTTGGAAGCTTGAAAGTCGATCCAAAAGGAAATTTCGCCACCTTCAGATTAATAGAAGATTCAGAACGAAAAAGTGAAAAAATGGAACTTTTCATAACTGCTGATGGTTACAACCAAATTGAAGACACGAAGGAAAAAGTATCTGTAGATAATTTATTAGCTACTAAATTCGGGATTTATAACATCGCCAAAGATTCTGTTTATTTTGTGGATTTTTCATCGTTGAGTCACATTATGGATGTTCCTAAATATTTAGAGAGCTATGAAAAATCAAAAACTGCAGCAAAAAAGAATAAACTAATCGTAGTTCAAGAACCTATCTATAATGAAAATGGTTCATATGCAATTAGTGAAATAAGAAGTCAGGACAACAAAGACCGATGGATTGTCAGTTTGAATTTAGAAAATGGAACTTTTCGAGAATTAGATCATCAACACGATGAAGCTTGGATTGGCGGCCCAGGAATACCATCTAATTCGTATGGAAGAGGAACGCTTGGGTTTTTGGGAGACAATGAAACGGTTTATTTTCAGTCCGAAGAAACGGGTTATTCTCATTTATATACTTATAATTTTAAGTCAAAAAAGAACATCCAACTCACTAAAGGAAATTGGGAAGTGCGCAACGTAAGTTTGGCAAAAGACAAAAAATCTTTTTATTTGACCACAACGACTACGCATCCTGGTAACAGAAACTTTTATAAATTAGAAGTTACAAATCCTGTTTTACAACCTATTTTAATTAAAGATGGCGCTCATGAAGTGAGCTTATCTCCCGACGAGAGTACTTTATTGGTACGCTATTCTTATAAAAATAAACCTTGGGAATTGTATGTAGCGCCTAATAAAAAGAATACGAACTTAAATCAGATAACGTCATCAACATCTGAAAGTTTCAAAGGGTATTCTTGGCGGGAACCGGAAGTCATTACTTTCAAAGCGCAGGATGGAACTCTTGTAAATGCCAGATTGTATAAGCCACAAACGGCCAATGCGAATAAAGCAGCTATTTTGTTTGTTCATGGTGCCGGTTATTTGCAAAACGCACACAATTACTGGAGTACATATCACAGAGAGTACATGTTTCATAATTTATTGGTCGATTTAGGCTATACCGTTTTAGATATTGATTATAGAGGTAGCGATGGTTACGGACGTGATTTTAGAACAGGAATTTATCGTTTTATGGGTGGGAAAGATTTAACAGATCAAATTGACGGAAAGAAATATCTAGTTGAAAATCATGGAATCGATGCGACAAGTGTCGGGATTTATGGCGGTTCTTACGGCGGATTCATCACGTTGATGGGAATGTTGACGACGCCCAATGAGTTTGCAGCAGGTGCAGCCTTACGATCTGTAACGGATTGGGCACATTACAATCATGGGTACACCGGAAATATTCTTAATTTCCCAGAAACAGATCCCGATGCTTACAAAAAAAGTTCTCCAATCTATTTTGCAGATAATTTAAAAGGCGATTTATTAATGTTGCACGGAATGGTAGATGATAATGTAGAATACAAAGATATTGTTCGTTTGTCTCAGCGTTTTATCGAATTAGGGAAGAAAAAATGGAGTTTATCCAGTTTTCCAGTGGAAGCACATGGATTTAAAGAAACCTATTCTTGGGTGGATGAATACAGCCGAATCCTAAATTTATTCAAAGAAACGTTACTTGAAAAATAATTGTAGATATAAAAATAAAATATGACTATCCGATACTAATACCATTGCGTTTTATTTTGTCATTTCGACGGAGGAGAAATCACATCAGTTGCTCTCGTTATGCGATTTCTCCAGTTGGTCGAAATGACAAAAGAGCTAAATTTCATTTGTAAAATGTAGTTTGGTACAAGTAATGGACAACCATAAAATAAAATGAAAGAGTTCCATTCTTTTCTTTGCGAAACTCTATGAAATAGTTTTAAATTTGCAGCAACAAAAATAAACACACACACAACTAGTATAATGAGCAACACCATCACAACTACTGATTTTAATTTTCCAAACCAGAAATCTGTTTACCGCGGTAAAGTAAGAGAAGTGTATAATATCGATGATGAACTTTTGGTAATGGTAGCTACTGACAGGCTTTCGGCTTTTGATGTAGTTTTGCCAAAAGGTATTCCATATAAAGGTCAAATTCTAAACCAGATTGCTACTAAATTCATGGAATTAACACAGGATATTGTTCCAAACTGGTTGATTGCAACTCCTGATCCCAATGTGGCTGTGGGTCATTTATGTGAGCCTTTCAAAGTAGAAATGGTAATCCGTGGCTATCTTTCGGGTCATGCTGCTCGTGAATATGCTCTTGGCAAAAGAGAAATATGCGGCGTGAAAATGCCTGACTATTTGAAAGAAAATGACAAATTCCCGGAACCTATCATTACGCCGACAACCAAAGCGGATAACGGAGAACACGATGCGGATATTTCTCGTGAAGATATTTTATCGAAAGGAATTGTTTCTGAAGAAGATTATATAGTTTTAGAAAAATACACAAGAGATTTGTTTCAAAGAGGAACTGAAATTGCTGCTAGTCGTGGTTTGATTTTGGTGGACACCAAATATGAATTTGGTAAAACTAAAGAAGGTGTAATTGTCTTGATTGACGAAATTCACACACCGGATTCTTCTCGTTATTTTTACGAAGAAGGATACCAAGAACGTCAAAACAGAGGAGAAGAACAAAAACAATTATCGAAAGAGTTTGTTCGTCGTTGGTTAATCGAAAATGGTTTTCAAGGTTTGGAAGGGCAATCCATTCCTACTATGACTGATGAATACATTGAAACAGTTTCTGAAAGGTACATCGAATTGTATGAAAACATTCTTGGAGAGAAATTTGTTAAAGCAGATATCACTAATATTAATGAAAGAATAGAGAAAAATGTTTTGGAATATCTGGCTAACATATAAAAACATTAGCTTTTATTTAAAACATATAGTTATCTTTAGTTGATAAAAAAAACATAAACTATGAAAAATTCAATTTACAATATTAGTCTTGTTATGATATCGATTTCCATTTATCTACTTATTGAGTATCCAAACTCTGGAAGAGCAGGTCTAATTGCTGGAGGATTAATTTTTATTGGGTTTGTACTTAATATTGTTGGATTTTGTTTAAATGCTAAAGCAACACTTGAAAAATAAATAATTATACAACACAGTTTATTAAAAACCGCAATTCACTTTAGAATTGCGGTTTTCTTTTGTTAAAAGCGAATTATTTTTCTAAAATTGCTTTTAAATTATTTAATCCATCTTGTAAATCCTTTCCCAGCATTTCTTCCATATTTATTATTGGTAACATCAAACTCATTGGATAAGGCATTTTTCCGTTAAAACGCCATTTTACTTTAGTTTGATTTGGCGAAATAGCTTCAGTTGACATAAAAGCAAAAGCGGTTGATTCAATGGGAACTTTGAAGCGCAACTCAGAATCGATTCGTTCGCCTTTAACTATTTTCTTAATTTCCTGTTCACCTACGCCAACATTTTGATCTTTACTGTCCCAACCTGCAACTGCTCCAACGGTTCCATCAGTTCCCGAAAATGTTTTTTTTATCGCTGGATCTTTGGAAAACCAAACGCTAAAATTATCTTGGTTTTTCAATAATTTCACATAATTAAATACAATGTCTTTGGGTTGGTTGATTATAATTTCTCTTTCAATAGCATATTCTTTTGGCAGAAATAAAGCAATTAGCAATGCCAAAACAATGATTCCAAATATTCCTAAAACAATTTTTTTGATAATATTCATGATTTTAATTTTAAATTAATGATTATTTCGATTGTTTAAATTGAGTTTCATATGTTTTTATCCATTCGTCAACAGATATTTTTTGGACGAGTTCAGTAATTAAGTCAAACGGAATTTGGTCTATCTTCTTAAACCGGATGCAACTTTTTCCCATGTCTAATTTTTGTTTGCTTTGTTTTGGGTATTCGAACACAAACCAATTCAGTAATTCCGGCATGGCATAAATTCCTATGTGGTAAAGGGCGAGGAAATTTTTCTGCGAAGCAATACTTATGAAAGGTAACGGTAATTTTGGATCACAATGATAGCCGTTTGGATAAATGGAATGTGGCACAACATAACCAATCATGCCGTAGGACATTTGTTCAACAAATCCTTTTGGAATATTTTTAAGAATAGTTTCCCTAAGTTTTGTAAAAGCTATTTTTCTTTCCTCTGGAATTTCTTCTAAATACGCTTCTATCGATGTGGCGGTTGATGGCATTTTTATGAATTGTTTGAGTAAATGTCTTGTCCTGAATAACCGATACAGATTATTAGATAAAAATATTTAATTAAACACTTGCAAAAACTTTTTTGCAAGTGTTTTTTGTTTTATATGTCCTCATTTTAATTTGACTTTGTATATGCATTTTGTTTGGAGTCAGCATGAAATTAGAATAATGAGGTCTTAATTCATTGTATATACTGATTGATTCTTTTACAATTTGTTTCATGATTTTTAAATCTAGGTTGTATTTATCAATCATGAATTCCTGTTTTAATATTCCATTTATTCTTTCCGCTACTGCATTTTCATATGGGTCAGAGTTTTGTGTCATACTTGGTAGTATTCCGTTT
>NZ_FNDB01000006.1 GCF_900099915.1 Flavobacterium omnivorum | reverse complement strand
TTCTGATGGGAGTAATAAAGAAAAGTTTGAAAAGACAATGGTCTTTTTCCAATTTAGTTAGTTTTTGTAGAATTCATTTATTCAATTATATTCATCTAACTAAATTTTTAGAAAGCCCTGAAAAAGACTGGGAATTAAATACCAAAAGCGATGGGCAATTGGGTTTGTTTGATGATTATTTAGCAACCGGATAAAATTCGACAGAAGAAACCAAAAATTATATTTTTTAGTACATCGAATTCTCAGGAAAGTAGTCAAAAACAAGCTGAACTAGGTTTAAACCTCGTCAAGCCTTGAAAAACAAAGAAAAAATAACGTTCCGATTATTTTTATCGGACAACAATGATATAAATTAATAGTTTATAGTTTTGGCATTTAGAAAACTAAACTCTTTTTGAGAAAAATGTTAAAAAGAAAAGTTTTTTGCGTTGAAATTATTGGTTCCTAATGAATAGGTATCCTACTGTCAAGTAGCCATGAACAGACGTCTATAATAAGTTTTGATTATAGATTTTGACAGTCTAAAAAGAGGTTTTGATTTAGAAAAAAAATTGTACCCTTTATAAAATCATCCTCATATTTAAAAGGTGTTTTTTGAATCCCGCCTTTTCATACGCTTTAATGGCTGAATCATTGTCACTGTAAACGTCTAGTCGAAGTTCGAACACTTCGTGCACGTTACACCAGTATTTAAGTGCTTTGATGATGGAAGCGTTTACTCCCCTTCCTCTGTAATTAGGATCCGTAAACATAAATCCAAGATATCCATATGTTTCGTGATTCAAATAAGGTTTTGCAGCCTCTAATCTAGCGTATCCGGAGGCAATAATTTCTGTATTTATTTCAGCTACCAATACTTCTATATGAGGGGCAGTAATCATTTTTTCGAGATCATAATAATGAATGGGATCTTCTTTTAAAGTGGGTTCGTAAGAGCGTTCGGCAGTAATAATTCCTTGTTCAAAGACAAGAAGTTTTTGTAAGTCGGCAGAGCGTGCTTTTCGGATGGTTATAGGATGCATAGTGTTATTGATAAATATTTATAAAAATACAACAGAATTTTGAAAGGTTTAGCATCATTTTATTTAGATATTCTTTTAATAATTCCACTTCAACAAATCGAAAGAGAACGTTAAAGCCCTTATCCCTATTTATCTTTTTTGTATTTTTGACCTGAAATTCACCACTATGATAGAAGAAAATGTAATCCTAGTTAATAAAAATGACGAGCAAATAGGGCTGATGCCTAAACTTGAAGCACATGAAAAAGCGGTGTTGCATCGGGCCTTTTCTGTCTTTGTTTTGAATAGTAAAAATGAAATCATGCTGCAACAGCGTGCAGGTCAAAAATACCATTCCCCTTTGTTGTGGACCAATACTTGTTGTAGTCATCAGCGTGAGGGAGAAACAAATATTCAAGCTGGAAGCCGACGATTGTTTGAAGAAATGGGCTTCAAAACAGAACTCAAGGAACTGTTTCATTTTATCTACAAAGCTCCTTTTGATAATGGCTTGACAGAACATGAACTGGATCACGTGATGATTGGGTATTATGATGGGGAGCCCGTTATCAATTCAGAGGAAGTTGAAAGTTGGAAATGGATGAAAATTGAGGAAGTTAAAAAAGATATGGAGCTTCATCCTTTACTATATACTGTTTGGTTTAAAATCATTTTTGAAGAATTTTATCATTTTTTGGAAGAAAATAAAACTCCTCTTTCTTCGGAAGAGGGAACCCATAACACCTAATTTATTCTACTATATGAAAGTTACCATTTCGCGAAAAGCCCATTTTAATGCGGCACACCGATTGCACAGAAAAGATTGGAGTTTTGAACAAAACGATGCGATTTTTGGAAAGTGCAATAATCCTAATTTCCACGGACATAATTATGAACTGATAGTCAGCGTGACGGGAGAGATTGATCCTGAAACCGGCTATGTTATGGATGTGAAGTTTTTAAGTGATATAATCAAAGAGGATGTTGAGAATCAATTCGATCACAAAAATCTAAATTTAGATGTTGCTGAATTTCAAGATTTAAATCCAACAGCTGAAAATATAGTAGTTGTGATTTGGAACAAAATCAGAAAAAGAATAAAGTCAGAATTTGAATTAGAAGTAGTTCTATACGAAACACCTCGAAATTTTGTAACCTATAAAGGAGAATAATGGAACTAAAAGTAGGGGACAAAATCCCTAAATTTACAGCAAAAGATGCAGACGGAATTGATTTTGACAGTCAGAACGTTGTGGGACAAAAGCCCTTAGTTATTTATTTTTATCCAAAAGACAACACACCGGGTTGTACTACACAAGCCTGCAGTTTTAGAGATCAATATGAAGATTTTAAAGATTTGGGTGCTGACGTTATAGGAATTAGTAGTGATAGCGTAGCATCACATCTAAAGTTTACTAAGCAATACAAGTTGCCCTTTATTCTTTTGTCAGATTATGATAAAAAAATTAGAAAGTTGTTTGGAGTTCCTACTGGTATGTTTGGTTTGCTTCCAGGAAGAGTAACCTATGTTACCGATAAAAATGGAATTATACAAATGATTTTTGATAGTATGCTGGCTGCAAAACACATTCCTAAAGCACTACAAGCAATCAAAAAATTAGTGGTGTAAGATCTATTACTAAAGACAGTTATGGATCAATGGTTTTTTGATTCGATTTATTTCCAAAATATAAGACGGATTTATTAGTAGTATTTGAAAAATGGATGTTTTTTAAAGTAGAGGAGAATTAACTATATATTTCCTCTTCAAAATGATTGTTTTAAGTTATAAAACAAAACAAATATTCTGGAAATATCGTTAGTTCATTAATACATTCAGATTAACGTCTCCTAGGTTCGTCTTGATTTCATGTTACTGCAGGGAGTATTGCGAGCGATTAAATAGTGAAAGGGAGACATGTTTTATAATGGCTTAGAAATGGAATGTGGGAACTAAACAGGAAACTAATGCAAACGGAGTCCTATTTTGATTTTTAAGGGAGGAATATATTCATTCTCAAGGGAAAAGCTTCGATTTTAGAAATTTACATTTCATAGTCGGTAATAGAAAGATTATGTGTACTTTTGCATACGCAAATTAAAATTCAAATTTTAAAAAAATAAAAATGGCAAACATTAAGAATTTAAAAAAAGACATCAACTACGTTTTAGGAGATATTATTGAAGCAGTTTACTTGTTCGAAATTTCTACTACAGGAAAACCAACAACTGAAACAAATGGTTTAATCGATGAAGCTATCGCTGCTTTTGACGCTTTGATCACAAAAGTGAATGCAAAAAATGTAGAAGATAAAAAAGCACACTTCAAACAAATCAATGTTGAATTGGAACAAACTGCTAATCAATTGATTGCCAAAATCAACGAATTGTAGTTAAAAAAAACGCAAAAAAAGTTTGAATTTGTTTTGGAAAATAGAAATTCAGACTTATATTTGCACCCGTAATGAGTCGCCAGCGTAGCTCAGTTGGCTAGAGCAGCTGATTTGTAATCAGCAGGTCGTGGGTTCGAGTCCCTCCGCCGGCTCTTTAATAAAACCACCTAACTTTTGTTAGGTGGTTTTTTGTTTTAGGCTAAATAACAATTTAATTTCATTTTTATGTAATGTCATAATTATTTTGTTAAATTTGAAATCTAACCTAAACGTAAAATAAGTATGGAAGAGCATTCAGTAATCGAAACTTTCGAAATGAAACTTAATGGGTCTGCGAAAGACTTTTTAAAGGAAACAGCAAAATGGGCCTATTTTTTATCCATTCTAGGGTACATAGGAATTGGTTTTATTATTTTAGCTGCTTTATTCGCGGGAACACTATTTTCTGCTATGGGGAAAATGAACCCTGCTATGGGAATGATGGGTTCGTCCTTTGGCATTATAATGGCTTTTGTCTACCTATTTATAGCTGTTCTCTATTTCTTTCCAGTCTATTATTTAAATAAATTTGCAGTGAAGGCTAAAGCAGCAATCAAAACTAATGATTCCGAAACTTTGACTATTTCTTTAGGATATTTAAAATCACATTACAAGTACATTGGAATTATGACATTAGTTGTCTTTTCTATCTACTTTATAATGCTTGTGGGAATGATGTTAACTGGAATTGCCTATAACAACGCTTAAATAATAGGACGTATGGTGGCCTTTCGGCTTGATGCTTTGAATACAATAGCGCTAGCTCCTCGTATTTGTTGAAACAAAAAACCATCTTGCCAATGACAAGATGGTTTTTTATACTTTCTAAAAAAGAAATGAATCTATTTTTGATTTTTTACGCTAGTTACGTACTCTGTCAGTTTTTTACCGTATAGAGATTTTGCCACTTTTGGCGACATTGCTTTTTGAATGGTGTCTAAATACTTTACATTAATATCGTAAATTTCAGATAAAGCGATATAGGGGGAAACTTCAAAGTCTCTATTGTTTAAGGCGAAGTTAGTAGCAAATAAATATTTCCTTTTTATGTTTGAATCTTGTTTGGCACTGATGCTGTCAACTGCTTTTAAGTTTTGATTTTTGATGGCATTAAATTTTTTCTCAATTAGCGTTAAGTTTTCATCAGTGAAACGCATGTTAATTTTTTTATATTCTTCAAATATCTCATTGTTTTTTGAACCTGTAATTTTTGCGTCTGACAAATAGTGGTCCAAGCTAGTTTCAATAGTTATGTTTCCTGGTTCAGCAAAGAATGAAAGATTATTGTCTAGAGAATTACTCACACCACGATCTAGAAATAAATAAAGCATTTCAGGAGAATCTAAATCTAGATTACTTTCAAAGGTAGCCTTTCCGTCGATATTGATGGTGTCGATAGCGATCAATGCTGTATCTACAATTCGTTGAATATACAACGTTCCTTTTTTTAATCCTTTAATATTTCCAGTAATATGTACGTTGCCTTTAGATTCGTTTTTGTTACAAGCAGATAATAATAAAAGTGCAACGAATGCAATAATTGATTTTTTCATGGGAAAGTAAAATTTGATTTTTTTTTGGAGCATGACTTCGTAATTCTTTTATGATTTGTGCCGGAGCTTTTGAATTAAATCATGCCGATTTTAATAGTGTTTAGATTTGGCCGCAAAATAAAGAAAATTGTTGGAAAGAATTTAGATATGGTTCCAAATTTCACAAAAAAAATCCCAATCTATTGCTGCATTGGGATTTCTCAATTTATATTTTGGGTTATGCTTTAAGCCAAGCCTCTTTTAAGGTCGTTTTTGTTGTATCAGTAGCATTTAGTCCTTCTTTCTCTTCGTAAGGAAGTTTTACTTTGCCTTTGATCACTTGTTCTTTACCGTCTCGTTTTATTTTAATTGAGATCGCGTCATTTTCTTTCCAAGTTTGGCTGATAGTTATCATTTCGTAAATGTTATCCAAGGAGTATGATTGGTCATTGATGGACACTAAAATGTCACCGCCTTTTATCGCTAAATTTTTATAAAAATCGTTTAATTCGATTGCTGGAATCACGATAATTTCTTTTGTTTTTTGGTCTACTGTAATGTAAGGAGATTGTCCTTTTAGGAATACATTTCCAGGGACTTGCTTCAAAGATTTTGTAACTCCTACTTTGGAGAGGTAGGTTTCATAAGGAATGGGAGTAGCTCCAGAAACATAAGTTGTTAAAAAAGTGCCCACTTCAGGATAGGTTAATGATGTGATTTTGGCGAAAAGCTCCTCATCATTAAAGGGTTTAGCAGCACCATATTCAGTAGATAACTTTTGCATTAAATCAAGAATTCCTCTTTGACCGTTACTTTTTTCTCTAATGATGATATCTAGGCACATTCCTATAAGCGCTCCTTTTTCATAAACGTTCAAGTACTGCTCTTTATAAGGTTCTGTCAAAACATTAGCACTCATGGTTGTGAAGGGCATGGTATCATTCATCGCATTTGCATGCTCAATTTTTTCTGACATGCGAGTGTAAAACTCTTCCTCGGAAATTAATCCTTGATTGATTTGAAAAAGATTAGCGAAATACTCCGTAACTCCTTCATACATCCATAAATGTTGTGACATTTTTGGTGTGTTGTAATCAAAATAATGAATTTCTTTAGAATGAATCGACAATGGAGTTACAATATGAAAAAATTCATGCGAAACTACATCTTGCATTGATTTTACCAACTCTGCTTTAGGCATCATTTCCGGTAAAACTACGGTAGTTGCCGTTGGGTGCTCTAAAGCTCCAAATCCTTTAGCGTCAGTAGGCGTCAGGCTTGATAAATACAATAAAACACTGTATTTTTTTGTAGCATTGATTTTTCCTAAAAACGTTTTCTGAGCCGTCATCATCGTTTTCATTTCTGGAGTTATGCTTTCGGCAGTTACTTTTCCAGATGGGGAATACACACCAATTAAGATTTCCATACCATCCACCGTAAAAGTAGTGTAGTCCGGTTTAGCATACATAATTGGATTTTCGACCAATTCCGCGTAACGGGCTGTAGTAAATAAATCATTTGTAGTGCTTGCATCCATGTCCGTCATTGATGTAGCTCCCCAAAGTGTTTCCGGATGTGAAATACTTACGGTGTACGGAAGGTCTTTTTTATCTTGAAAATAGCCTACAAAACCATGCATGTTAAGCATGAAATTTTTAGCTGCATCAATATTTGTCCCAGCTGGTGAAAAAATATCAGTATTGCCAAAACCACTTCCTTTTTCAGTGTCAAAAGTATCGTTTACCAGGTAGGTGATTTTTGCTAATGTTTTCGCATTTTTGATGTTCCAGGTATTCTCATCTGTTTTGGTCGTTGAAAGTAAGGTGCCTTTGCTGTCAAATGCTTTGAAATCTTCAATGTATTTCCCATAATCATCAATAGAGTAAGTTCCAGGAACAATTTTAGGAATGCTGTAGGTTACTTCATCCAGGCTTATTTTTGGGGACGTAACGACAACCATAACCTTATCCTCTTTAACATTGTTTAAATCGATAGCAACAGCCACTTTTTCCGTAGCAGGTTTTGACATCGTGTTCCCTGTTCCGGCAGTTTTGCAGCTCCAAAAAACGGAAGCAAATACTAATGCAAAAAATATTCTTTTCATGGGTCGTGTTTTTGTTTTTAATTAGTAGTCTCAGTTATGGAACAATTGTTACAAGGGAGCGCAATTTTTCAGCCTTGTTTAAATGATTTTATCGGAGTCCAAGTCGAGACTTAGTTTGTAAATGTCCGTTTCCAAAGTATCGGTATCTTTATCTTCACACAATAAGAATTCAATTTTTTCTTTTGAGTGCTCATATAATGTTAGGCCTTCGAACTTATGGCTATCACTGATTTTTTTTGTAAAATTAATTTTCATGGTTTTCAGATCAATGCTTCCAATAAGGCTTCCTAATACGTCACCATCTTCGTAAGTAGATGTCGTATCTTCGGCTGTGGCCAAAAAATAAATGGTGCTTTCTACTAGAATTCCATCAGTGAAACTGCTGTGAACTCCCTTTATTCTTGGCAGTTGATAGGCGTAAGATAGAACAGTAATTTGCTTGGTCAGTAGTTCTCCTTGTACTTCTAAAAGAACATTTTTAGTAGAACTTCCATTCCCACGGTTGAATAAATACCAACTTTTGCCATTGTAAATTGCGCCTTCAATATTAAAATCTTCGGGTTTTATTTCTGCAGAATTTTGTAGAATTGCATACAGATCTGTAAGATCATTTGTAGCTACTATTTTTTTATCAGCTGCATTAATTTGTACCATTTTGTTTCTTTTTTGGGTTGAACCCGAACCAAAAACGTAAATGCTTTCGCCAAAAGTCGTAATGGCTTCAAAATCTGGTTTTTCCTTTTTAAGAATGTTTTCGGATGGATTTTCCAGAAGTGGATGGCGCTTTAAATTTCGAGAATCCATCTCATATTCGTAAAGATAGCTGCTGTTGTCACCGATAATCAGAAGTGAATTGTCTTTGTAAATCAGTCCCGATGCAGCTCCAATACCGCTGATTTGAAATCGTTGTTCCAATGTGAATTTTTCCATTGTGCGTGTTTTGAAAAAGAGTCCCTATTCCCGATTTTTTCTCTCTTTTGTTTTAAAAAAGAAAAGATTCAAGCGTACAGCCGGAAAAGGCTTATTATAATTTATTATATTTGAGAGGTAAAGATAAATTATTTCTCATGAAGTCAATAAATCCAAATGATTTTAAAGTAGTCAACCCCATTGAATTGTCAAAATTACCAACCAATTTAGATATTGGTGCGAGTGATGATAAAAAAGAAGATAAGTTAGAAAACGTAAGCAGTAAATTGAGCGATTTACAGGACGTAATGTATGCGCACAATCGTTACGGTGTTTTGATTTGTTTGCAAGGAATGGATACCTCTGGAAAAGACAGTTTGATACGCGAAGTTTTTAAAGGATTCAATTCCCGTGGAGTAGTAGTGCATAGTTTTAAAACGCCCAATTCTGCAGAACTGGAACATGATTACTTATGGCGTCATTATTTGGCTTTGCCAGAAAAGGGAAAGTTTACTATTTTTAATAGGACCCATTATGAGAATGTTTTGGTTACGCGGGTACATCCTGAATACATCCTGAATGAAAATTTGCCCGGTATAGCAACTGTGGCGGATATTAATCCTGAGTTTTGGGACAATCGCATGGAACAGATCAGAAATTTTGAGAAGCACATTACCCAAAATGGAGTTATCGTGTTGAAGTTCTTTTTGCATTTGAGCAAGGAAGAGCAAAGACAACGTTTGTTGCGGCGTTTAGAAGAGGGAAAACACAATTGGAAATTCTCTACGGGAGATTTAAAAGAAAGAGAACATTGGGATGAATACATGCAGCATTACGAAGAGGCAATAAATAATACGTCTACTGAAAAAGCACCTTGTATGTTGTTCCCGCTGATGATAAGGAAATGGCCCGTTATATTGTAGGTAAAATTATTTGGGAAGAAATGCAGCAACACAAGGATATCCAAGAGCCAAAAATGGATGAAAAAGTCAAAGCAAATATTGAAATGTATAAGGATATATTGAAAAAGGAGGTTTGATTTAATTAATTTTCGTACAAAAGTTACTTGAAGTTTATGATTCTATTATGATACGGTTAGGATGTAAATTTATTGTTTTTAGTGCTTTTATAAACCGCCAACTGTTAGCTTTTTGTTAATGTTCAATTCATTCAGAGTTTAAATTCACAGCATTACTTTGCTTAAAATTTAAACAAACAACCAAAATGAAAAGAACTATTTTACCAATGTTATTTTTAGCCTCATTATTCTCCTGTGAGAATGATTCTAAATCTTCTAACCAAACAACAAGTGTTGTTTTAGCAAATCAATCTGTAACTCCGGTGTTATTGAAAAAGCAATCAGGATTTGAAAACCTAGAACTTTTTTCACTAATCACTTCAGATGATGTTTTGGCAGGAAGTCCAAATTTTGTTTTTGGAGGTTCTTCGGATGGATCAGGATTGCTGAAAAATACAGATGGAACTTTTACTTTTTTGGTCAATCACGAGGATAATTTTGCAGTATCAAGAGTCACTTTGGACCAAACATTCAAACCAACAAAAGGAGAATATTTATTGAATTCTAATGGCGGAACGTGGAGATTATGTGGCGCTACGATGGCAACTGTCGCTGAACATGGTTTTGGACCTTTATTTTTGACTTGTGGAGAATCTGGTGAGGAATCTCGTACGCATGGAATTAATCCTTTTTCAGATGTTGCATCAGCATCAGTTTCTAAGGAGTTACCGGCTTTAGGTAGGATTAGTGCTGAAAATGCTTTGCCATTAAAAGCGTCTGCCTTTGCGGGTAAAACTGTAATTGTAATTGGGGACGATGATTCAGGAACGTACGGAGGTCAAGTATTTATGTATGTTTCAAATACTGTTGGTGATTTAATAAATGGATCTCTGTACATGATGAAGAGAACAAACGACAATCAGAGAGAAAAAGATATGGTAGTGAATCAGTCCTACGGTGTTTCTTTTGTGAAAATTGAAAACCATACCACAATGACTGGAGCCGCTATCAACGCCGCTGTAAATACATTGAAAGGAATCAAATTTGGTAGAGTAGAGGATTTGGATTATAAAAAAGGTTCGGATGCGGGAGCGAGAGAAATTTACTTTAATGTTACAGGACAAAACACAACTGGAAACAATGCAGATGCCTCAAGAACAAAATATGGTAGGGTGTACAAACTGAATTTAGAGGCAAACAATCCTTTGGCTGGAACCCTTGAAGTACTTCTTGATGGAGATGATCGTACTGGAATTGCAGGAAAATTTCAAAATCCAGATAATATCTGCGTGACAAAAAACTATGTTTATGTTCAGGAAGATGCTAATGGCTATGGCGATGAAACACATGACGCTTACATTTATCAATACAATATGGCAACGAAACAGCTGAAAGTAGTGGTAGAGTTGGACCACCGTCGTACTGCTACTGATGCAGCCAAATATAATGTTGGAGGAATAAGTAAATTTGGAGATTGGGAATACGGAGCCATGATTGATGTTTCCGATCAATTAGGAATTGATGACACTTTTTTATTGAGTGTTCAACCTCATACCTGGAGAGGGACAAAGTACAAAGGAGTGGATGGAGGAACAAATCGTCCAAATGAAGATCAGGCAAGTCAAATCGTTTTGATCAAAGGATTAGCACGATAAATACCATTGAAATAATTGCAAGTAGCCACGGTTTCAATTTTTACGAGCCGTGGTTTTTGCTATTTATATTTTTTTAAATTACACCCCTTTATCATGAAAAAAAGTTGTATTTTATTGGTTCTTATTGTATTGGTCTCTTGCCAAAAAACAATTCCGAAGCATGAATCGGTAAATAATATATACAAAGCCGATATTCTAAAAGTCGTACAAGAGGTTTCTAAACTGGAACGTTTAATTAAGTCGAATACTGCAACAACAGCACTCCAACAACAATTTTTGCAGGCACACTCCAGTTACAAACAAGTGGAAACAATTAGTGAATATTATTTTCCTGCAGTTGCCAAAGCTATAAATGGGCCAGCCTTAGCAGAATTTGAAGAAAATGATAAAAAGACGTTGCCTGCTGAAGGATTTCAAGTGATTGAAGAATTTATTTTCCCCGAGTATAATGCAAAGTTAAAAGCCGAATTGCTAACGGAAATGGGTATTCTATCAGCAAACTTAAAGCGCTTGGTCAAAGTATCACAAACAAATGAATTCACAGATGCGCATGTTTTTGATGCGATGCGTTTGGAAGTTTTTAGAATCATAACGCTGGGAATAACCGGATTTGATTCCCCAATTGCGCAGCAATCAATTCCGGAAGCACAAGCAGCGCTAGAAAGTATTGAAAAATATTATAAAATTTATGCAGCTAGTTCACAGGAAGCATCTTTGCAGCAAGTTTTAACTACACTGGAAGAAGGAAAGCGATATTTAAAAGACAATTCCTCTTTTAATTCGTTTGATCGTGCTTTTTTTATTCGCAAAATTGCTAATCCGTTAAGCATTGGTTTGCATGAAACGCAAGTAAGCTTAAAAATCCCGTTCTTGAAAGAGACAAGAGGACTAAGAACTACCGCAAAAACACTTTTTGATGCAAATGCCTTTGACGTCGAAGCTTTCTCTGCATTTCCAGATTATGAAACAACGCCAGATAAAATAGCCTTAGGGAAATTATTGTTTAATGATCCTGTTTTGTCAGGTGATAATTCTCGTGCTTGTGCTTCGTGTCATCATTCAGAAAAAGCATTTACGGATGGTTTGGAAAAAGCCATTTCATTAGATGGTAATTCTTTAGTAAAAAGAAATACACCCACACTGACTCATATTGCATTTCAACGCGTATTTTTCTATGATTCTAGAGTCAATTATCTGGAAGACCAAGCGGTAGCGGTTATTAAAAATGAAAATGAAATGCACGGCTCTTTGATAAAATCAGTTTTAGCTTTAAAAAATAAAGTGAGTTATGTTACGAGGTTCCAAAAGGCATTTCCCAATAAAGAAATAGATGAATTTGGGATCAAGAACGCATTGGCATCTTACATCAGATCGCTGAGTAAATATGATGCCAAGTTTGATGCCTATATGCGTGGCGATGCCAAGTTAGATTGGAATGAAGTTGCAGGTTTTAATTTGTTTACTGGAAAAGCAAAATGCGCTACATGCCATTTTATTCCCTTAACAAACGGAACGGTACCGCCGAGTTTTATGAAATCAGAAAGTGAAGTTTTGGGAGTTCCAAACCAACACAAAAAATTAGATGCTGATTTAGGAAAATTTGATTTAACTAAAGCGGAGATTCATCGCAATTCATTCAAAACACCAACGTTAAGAAACGTGGAATTGACGGCGCCATACATGCACAACGGTGTTTTCAAAACACTAGAAGAAGTAATTGATTTTTATAATGATGGTGGTGGGAACGGGTTGGGTTTTAATTTGCCAAATCAAACATTGCCCGAGGACAAACTCAATTTGACAGATTTAGAAAAAAAACAGCTTATAGCCTTTGTGCGAACCTTGACAGATAAAAAGTATTCGTTGAAATAAACAAAAAATGCCCTGAAATTTCAGGGCATTTATTATATCTAATTCAAAGTAGGATTACAGTTTGAAACCGTAAGCTAAACGAACACCTACTTGTCCAACTCCTTTACCAAGAGAACCATTATTGTTTAGACGATCAAAATGACTGTAATGTGTATAGTTCAAAGAAATATCTATGTACTTGGTTGCGTAACCTATACTTGGGGATAACAATAAAGAAGTTTTCTCTCTAGTATTATCTACATTACTAACTGCAAATGCAGCACCAGCTTCTCCCATTAAGTAAAATTGATCATTCCATACAAAAGCTTTAAAACCTGCTTTTGCAGGGATAATCCCTAAATCTTTTCCTTCTGTTTGTCCAGGAAAAGTATCCGCTTTACTGACAAATAAGTTAGTGTAACCTGTAGTCAAAGTCAAAGAGTATCTTTTTGATAAATCATATTGTCCTCTTACATCAGCTCCAAGCGCTAATTTGTATGGGTCATGTACTGAATATCCAGCATTTGCACCTAATCCTAAACGAAATCCTTGATTGTAATTTGTTGCTTCATTTGTTGTTTCTTGAGCTTGTACATTGCTAGCAAACATCATTGAGATTGTAAGTGCTAGTGCGAATTTAATTTTTCCTGCGATTTTCATAATTGTATTTTTTTAATATTTTCGTTGTTTTTAGGGGTTTTGTTTGACTAAAAACAACATTGCAAAAGTAAGACTGTACGTTTTTTAAAAGTTATAGAATTAAGTTGTTTTGTTATACAATTCCTCGTTTTTGCAGGTAGCAGCATAAAATAAGTACGTTATATATTCAATTGTATAGATGCAATTGAAAGCTTCTAATTATATTTGCCAACAAAAAAGCGAAAAGTGAATTTTTCTATATACTTCAAAGAGTTTTCTTATAATATCAAATTAGCCTATCCTGTTATTTTAGGAATGTTAGGTCATACTTTAATAGGAATCGTTGATAATTTTATGGTAGGTAAATTGGGTTCTACCGAGTTGGCGGCTGTTTCGTTAGGTAACAGTTTCATCTTTATAGCTTTGTCTATAGGAATTGGGTTTTCTACAGCAATCACACCATTAATTGCAGAAGCAGATGCGGAGCGAGATGATCAAAAAATCCGAACTACTTTTCATCATGGACTGCTTTTGTGCACTGTATTGGGCGTTGCGTTATTTATTTTGACGGTGCTTTCCAAACAAATTATGTATTTGATGCAGCAACCCAAAGAAGTGGCTGACTTGGCGGCGCCTTATATAGATTGGGTGGCCTTTTCTTTAATTCCTGTAATCATTTATCAAGGTTATAAGCAATTTGCGGATGGTTTAGCGAAAACTAAATATTCTATGTACGCTATATTACTAGCGAATGTCGTGCATATCTTTTTTAATTATGTATTGATTTACGGAATTTGGATTTTTCCAAAACTAGGTATTTTAGGTGCGGCTTTGGGTACTGTAATTTCTCGAATAATGATGGTTGTTTTTATGCATTATCTCATGAAAAAAAATTCTGTCATGAAAAAAAATTTTAAGAACTTTAGTTTTAAAGAAATTCGCAAATCAATTTTGAAGAAAATTATCGATCTTGGTTTGCCTTCAGCCATGCAAATGTTATTTGAAGTAGCCTTGTTTACTGCTGCAATTTGGCTATCTGGTTCTTTAGGTAAAAATAGCCAGGCAGCCAATCAGATTGCGCTTATTTTAGCCTCGTCGACCTTTATGGTTGCAATGGGATTAAGTGTTACGGCAATGATTCGGGTCAGTCATACTAAAGGAATGAATGATTATAAAAAATTGATTGTTGTTGCTCGATCTATTTTCTTGTTAGCCATTATTCTGGAAACTTTATTTGCGATAATCTTTGTGGTTTTTCATCAATTTTTACCCCATCTGTTTTTAAATATGGACGATCCAAGTCAACTGCTAGATAATTCAGAAATTATTATGATTACAGCTAAGTTACTTTTGGTAGCTGCCATTTTTCAAATATCGGATGGAATTCAAGTTGTGGTTTTAGGAGCGTTACGTGGTTTGCAAGATGTAAAAATCCCTATGTACATTACCTTTGTGGCGTATTGGATTATTGGTTTTCCTATTTCCTATTATTTAGGAAAATACACAGAACTAAAAGCGGTTGGAATTTGGATTGGACTTTTAGCAGGATTAACAGCTGCCGCTTTATTTTTGTATATTCGCTTTGCGAGATTAACAAGAAAGTTGGTAATACAAAATCGTAAAGAATAAAATTTTTTGTATGCTGTAACTTCTCACGCGGACTATCGTCTAACAAGAATATTATACAAACCAATAAAAAAATGATACTATTAATTATTCTTGGAATACTATTTTTAATTTTAAGTTTCACCTTAAAAAACAGTCTAAATTCTTTCTCTAAGTTCTCAGGTAGTCTTAAAATCATTGGAGTACTTCTGATTATTTTGGGAATTTTTTCATCTATGTTCAAACAAATTGACGCTGGGAAAGTAGGAGTAAAGTCTCTTTACGGTAGCGTTCAAACCGATATTTTGCAAAGTGGACTGAGTTTGATAAATCCGCTTATGGATGTGACAGAATTCGATATTCAAACCCAAAATTATACCATGTCTGCGGTTCATAGTGAAGGCGCTCAATCGGGTGATGATGCCATTCGTGTGCTGTCAAATGATGGACTTGAAGTCATTATTGATTTGACAGTTTTGTTTAGAGTATCGCCAGAAGCCACTCCAAAAATTCTAAAAGAAATTGGCGTGAACTATAGTGATAAAATTGTTCGTCCTGTTACTCGAACTCGTATTCGCGACAATGCTGTTTATTATGATGCAGTAGCTTTATATTCTACTAAAAGGAATGAATTTCAGCAGCGTATATTTAAAACAATTGAAGCCGATTTTAAATCAAGGGGTTTGGTTTTAGAGCAATTATTGATTCGCAATATAAATCTTCCAGCCTCGGTAAAAGCTTCTATCGAAAGTAAAATTAATGCCGAGCAAGATGCCCAAAAAATGACATTTGTGCTTCAAAAAGAAAAGCAAGAAGCAGAGCGCAAGCGAGTTGAAGCGCAAGGTATTGCTGATTATCAGCGTATTATTTCAACAGGATTGTCAGATAAGCAACTGCAATATGAGCAAATAAAAGCGCAGAAAGAACTAGCAGCATCAACTAATACCAAGATTATTTTTATGAATGGTAGCCGTAACACACCAATAATTCTTTCGGATAAATAGTTTTTTTAAAAATAAATTAATTCAATATCAAATCAACAAAACAATAATAAAATGGAATTACCTAAATTTTTACTAGGCGACAATACTGATTTTCCAGAGGATATTTTTATCATCCATCTTGATTACCCAAGATTCATCATTAATCTTAAAGATGATGAGGTGGAGTTTATCGAAGAAGCTGAAGACCTTGACGAAGGGGAGTTAAATGCTGAAATGGAAGGATTAATTGTTCTTGCCAATGAGTTTTACGATCGTGAAATGGAACGCTACGAGAAAGAGTAAACTTTATGGAAAGGGACAATTTTAATAGATTTTAGTTCCTGTTTTTTATGCAACTAATTAAATTTAGGTAGAAATGAAAAATATATTTATGTATGTCATGTTTGTTTTTGTGACGATGCTAATTATCACTGGGATTTTTAACTTTTTACCATTTGAAATTAAATCGAATACGAACTTTGGAAATGCCTATAATTTAGGACATAGTGTAGGTTATATTATTGGTAAGTTTATCAAAATTATTTTAGGACTTCTAATGTTAAAATATGGATATGAAACCTATTTAGAACTAAAGATCAAAGGATAAAATACTATTTTTTTTTAAAATATTTTTCCAGCAAAAACTGAGCGGCTGCAAAGGGTGAAATTTCATCATTTTGCACCGCTTTTTTGGTTGAATCCAATGATTTTTGAATTTCCGGATTGTTATAAAAATTGGTTTTCAATTGCTCATTGATGGTTTCTAACATCCAATATTGGTTTTGTTCTTTTCGCTTTTCAAAGAAGTAATTATTTCCCTTTGTCAATTCAAGAAATTTTTCAATGGTTTCCCAAACCGCAGGTATTCCTTCGTGTGTAATAGAACTACAAGTTGAGGTTGTAGGTGTCCAGCCGGATTTTTTAGCGGGAAAAAGATGCAAGGCTCTGTTGAATTCCATTTTAGCAAACTGTGCTTTTTTAATGTTATCGCCATCCGCTTTGTTGATTACAATTGCATCCGCCATTTCCATAATACCGCGTTTAATACCTTGTAATTCGTCTCCAGCACCAGATATTTTCAAAAGCAAAAAGAAATCTACCATGCTGTGAACGGCAGTTTCACTTTGACCCACTCCCACAGTTTCAATGATAATAGTATCAAAGCCACACGCCTCACAAAGGGTAATACTTTCGCGGGTTTTTCGTGCCACGCCGCCTAAAGTATCTCCTGAAGCGGATGGTCGGATATAGGCATTTTTGTCTTTTACCAATTCTTCCATTCGTGTTTTATCGCCCAGAATACTCCCGTGGCTTATCGTGCTGCTGGGATCAACGGCAAGAACTGCAACTTTTTTCCCTAACCCCGTCAAGAATTTTCCAAAAGCTTCGATAAACGTGCTTTTTCCTACGCCAGGAACACCAGTAATTCCTATTCGCACCGATTGGCTGGCATGCGGTAAACACGCATTAATTACTTCAGTGGCTTTTGCCAAATGAGTGCCATTCGTACTTTCTACCAATGTAATCGCGCGACTTAAAGCTGTTATGTTTCCTGCTAAAATGCCTTCAACTAATTCTGCCGCTGAGGGTTGTATTTTTCTAAAGTGCTGGATGTTCTCAACGGCGGTTGCGCTAATCATTTCGGGCCTAGGAATTCCTGCTTTCTCGTGTAAGGCGCTTGGATGGGATTTTTTGTTTGACAAAACATGTGATTTGAAAAGTAAAAGTAGTGAAAACAAAAATAATTTCAAAAAGGGTTTCTCGAAGAAACCGTTATTTTGAAGTGAAAAATTTAAATAATTATAGCGTTTACGCTGTTTAGTCCTGTTTCTGATATTTTTTGACAATAAATTGTGCGCAAGTGGTATTTATTAATTCAACTATTTCATTTTTAAAGCTGGATTTTTGATTATTTACTTGTTGTAAAACCTGTTAAGTAGGTTTTTTACTTTGTCAGTAAAAAAAATGCACTTAGTATTATAGTAGATAAAATCCGTTGGGTGTACTTAGTTTTTGGTAATTTTTCGTCAGTGCGAGTATTTTTTCGGTAGGAAAATGTAACGAGAGCAAGAAAAATTTCATTAAAAACGGTTTTCAATGCACGTCACTTCGAGTAGCGGAGCTTATCGAAAATTTTTGTTCCGTTTTACTTCACAAAAAACACTCGAACAACGTTTTCAATAATTGCACCCAACAGGTTAGATAAAATGTATTTCTATCTTTTGGTTAAAATTATAATTTATAAATTTCTTTATTCCGGAACTGAATTTAAATGGTATTTTTACAATCAATTCTTCGCCATGAGCAACTTTATTTTAATCTTCGTTTTTTTGTTTTTAGGTATTATTTTCCAAAATATTAAAGGATTTCCCGTTCCTATTTACAAGTTGTTAAACAAGATTGTTATTTACGTTTGTCTTCCCGCTTTAGCCTTATATTATATTCCCAAAATTGAGTGGAGTAACGAATTGCTATTTCCTATTGGAGTTGCTTGGATTACTTTTGCTGGTGCCTACTTCTTGTTTAGTTTTTTGGGAAAAAAATTCGGCTGGTCCAGAAAACTCATCGGCTGTTTAATTATTACCGCTGGTTTAGGGAATACTTCCTTTTTAGGCTTTCCCATAATCGAGGCTTTATATGGCGAAGAGGGTTTAAAAACTGCTATTTTAGTTGATCAACCGGGTTCGTTTGTTGTGCTTTCCACTTTGGGAATTCTAGTAGCCACGTTGTATTCTACAGGAACGCCAAACGGTTTTCATATTGCAAAAAAAATCATGTTCTTTCCGCCATTTATAACCTTTCTAGCCGCCTGTTTAATGAATTATCTGAATTTTGATTTTCACGAATACGTTCAATATGTATTACAGAAAACAGGAAGCGTTATGACACCTCTAGCGATGCTTTCTGTAGGTTTACAATTACGGTTTGATAGAAAAAGCCAACATTGGAAGTTTTTAGGATTAGGACTTTTGTATAAATTAATGTTGACTCCTGCACTGCTTTATTTACTGTATGTCGTAATTTTGCAACAACATTCAAAGATGATTGAGGTTGCCATTATGGAGTCAGCTATGGCTCCCATGATTACAGCAAGTATCTTAGCTACTTCCCACGGTTTAAAACCCCGGTTAAGCAGTATGATGATTGGTTTTGGAATTCCACTGTCATTTATCACCTTGGTGTTTTGGTATTTTGTGCTTCAAATTTAAAATCGATTTAAGCCATTAATAATTAATAGTTTTAGTAAAAAAATGAATGTATCTTCTAATAAGGTTGCTTCAATTGAAACAACGCCTGTTGCTCAACAAACCGTTTATTCCATATTATTTTCGATAGCATTTGCCCATTTACTGAATGATTTATTGCAAGCCGTTATCCCTGCGGCTTACCCTATTTTAAAGGAAAACTTTCAGTTGACGTTTACCCAAATTGGTTTAATTACGTTAGCCTATCAATTGGCGGCCTCTATTTTGCAGCCTGTGGTTGGTTTATACACGGATAAAAGACCAAAGCCTTTTTCCCAAATTTTCGGAATGCTATTCACTTTATCTGGAATTGTCTGTTTGTCCTATGCTTCCAGTTTTGAAATGATTATTGTTTCAGTAGTTTTGGTTGGAATTGGTTCTTCCATTTTTCATCCTGAAGCATCGCGAATCTCCTTTTTGGCATCAGGCGGCAAACGCGGCTTGGCACAATCCATTTTTCAGTTGGGAGGTAATGCAGGAACTGCCATCGGACCGTTGCTAGTCGCCTTAATTGTAGTTCCTAACTCCCAATATTATATTATTTGGTTCGTGGTTGTTGCGCTGATTGGCTTACTTGTTTTGAGTAGAATTGCACTTTGGTACCAAAACCATCTGAGCTTAAGAAGTACTAAAAAAGCAGTAGTCGAATTGCCTAATTTATCCCCAAAAACCATAAGGATTTCGGTTGCAATTTTGATGGTATTGATCTTTTCGAAATTCTTCTATATGGCAAGTATGTCTAGTTACTTTACTTTTTACTTGATGGAAAAATTTAATTTATCTGTTCAGGAAGCTCAATTTCATTTGGTTTTGTTTTTGGCTTCTTGTGCTATTGGAACCTTAATTGGAGGGCCGTTAGGGGATAAATTTGGAAGGAAATACGTAATATGGTTTTCAGTGTTGGGAGCTGCTCCTTTTACTCTGCTGTTGCCGTATGTCGATTTATTTTGGACAGGGGTTTTGTCCGTCATAATAGGTACGATTATTTCATCTGCATTTCCGGCTATCTTGGTGTTTGCGCAAGAACTATTGCCTAAAAAATTAGGTATGGTCTCTGGCCTTTTCTATGGTTTCGCCTTTGGAATGGGAGGTTTGGGTTCTGCATTATTGGGAAATCTTGCGGATCATACCAGTATAAATTATGTTTACCATCTGTGCGCGTATTTGCCTTTGATAGGTGGTATCGCCTTCTTTTTGCCTAATCTAAAGAAAAAATAGAACTGTATTTTCAGGAGTTCTTTCCAACTATACAGTATATTTTGTTAAGCATTCTTTCTTAATCTGAATGGCAAACAAAAAATTGATCCGTTGATCAACAGTAAGTGATTTGGCATTTTTATGGTCAAATTTTGAGATGGTCATTTTCTGATTTAGGTGATAATTTAGTACAATCTTAAGATTAATTTTCTCCTTTATTGCTTTTATTTCAATAACTTACAATGTTACTAATCAATAAAAAAAACGAGTATGGCAAGAGTACGATTAGGCGATATTGCTCCCGATTTTGAAGCAGAAACGTCACAAGGAAAAATAAAATTTCATGAATGGCTTGGAGACTCGTGGGGTGTTTTGTTCTCACATCCAGCTGATTTTACTCCAGTTTGTACCACTGAATTGGGAACCGTAGCCAATTATTATCCTGAATTTGAAAAGAGGGATGTAAAAGTTATTGCCTTGAGCGTGGACGGAGTAGATTCGCACATGGAATGGATCAAAGATATCAATGAAACTCAAAATACGACAGTAAATTTCCCTATTATTGCGGATGAAGACAAACGAATTGCAGCATTATATGATATGATTCATCCTAATGCAAGTGAGAGTTTTACTGTGCGTTCCGTTTTTATAATTGGGCCTGACAAAAAAGTAAAATTGACCTTAACCTATCCGGCATCTACAGGTAGAAATTTTGATGAAATTCTGCGTGTAATCGATAGTCTACAGTTAACAGCTAAATATAGCGTGGCGACACCAGCTAACTGGAAAGATGGGGACAATGTAGTGATTTCAACTGCTATTAAAGATGAAGATATTGCAGCTAAGTTTCCTAAAGGCTATGAAAGAGTTAAACCGTATTTAAGGATGACGCCACAGCCTAATAAATAATAATTTACCGCGCTATTAAAGATTGAAAAGCAGCATAAAAACGATTTTATGTTGCTTTTTTTATGCCCAAAGAGCTCAGTAAAAAGAAGCGAGATAATGGCGTTCTATTCAAAGGTTAGAGTAAACGAATAGCTTTACTACGCAGTAGTTAAATTTGATTGTATTAGAATTGTTACTACGCATTGGAATTTATCGAAGATGTTGTCCTTGACTTTTTATCTCAATGCTTTAATTACAAATAGAGTTCACTATAAAAAATAGGTCGCATTTTATTTTTTAGCTGTAATGAACAGGCCAGAAATAATGATTCCCATACTTGTAATTTGAGTAAGTCCAATAGCTTGATTTAGAAAAAAATAAGCGAGTATACCGCTAAATATTGGAATCAAATAATAAATTAAAGCAGTTTTCGAAGTACCTATTAATCGGATTGCCTCGTTCCATAAATAAAAAGAAACTAGCGACGCAAAAATACCAACGTATAGCGTAATTAAGATTGTTGTAGAATCAAAAATCACTTTTTGATAATTGATATTTTCCCAAATATAAAAGGGAAGCAGTAGTGCCGTACCAATACTGAAAACACTAAACAAAAATACTTTCGGAGCTAGTGGTTGTGGTTTTTTTCGAACTAAAATAGTGTAACACGCAAAAAAGAAACAAGCGAGAAGCATTAACAAGTCTCCAGTTGTAAAGTTGATGCTAAGCAATGCTTGTAAGGAACCTTTAGAAATAAGCACCAGAACTCCTGTAATTATGGTAGCAATTCCTGCTATTTTTATATTGGATACTTTCTCTTTGTAAATGATTCTGGAAAGGATAATGATAAACAGCGGAATCGAAATCGCAATTAATGATAAATTGACAGCACTTGTAGTTTTTCCAGCAAAGTATATCAGTGTATTAAAAATAGTAATACCCAAAACGGCGGTAAGTGTAAGATACCAAAAGTGCTTTTTTAGTATTGGTAAACTTTCAAAAGTCCTTTTAGCAGCAAAAGGAGCTAAAACAATACAAGCAACGGTCCAGCGCCAAAAAGCCAATCCCACTGGTGGAATATGTCCTTTTACACCACTAGCAATGACCATGTTGACTGACCATAGAAAGGTAGCGAATAAGGCAAATAAAATCCCCTTAGTCTGACTATTCATTAAACAAGATTGTTTATTTTGGCATGTTGTAATAACATAATTGTTTTGGCATCTTGAATTTGGCCTGATGCTATCATAGCGTATGCTTCTTCATAGGGCATTTCGAGTACATCAATATTCTCCTGTTCGTGTGCTACTCCGCCACCCTCACTAACTTTCATAGATTGATCGTAAGCCCCAACAAACAAGTATAAAATTTCAGTTACAGCACCAGGAGACATATAGGTTTGCATGATTTTAGTGACTTTTGTGAGTCGGTATCCTGTCTCTTCCTCTGTTTCTCGAATGATGCATTGTTCTGGATTGTCTTGGTCTAAAAGACCGGCGCAAACTTCAATCATCATTCCAGAGTCATTTCCATTAAGATACGTTGGCAAGCGAAACTGACGTGTTAGAATAACTGTTTTTTGTTGTGTGTTATAAAGTAAAATGGCGGCGCCGTTTCCTCTATCGTAGACTTCTCTTTTTTGGGTAATCCAAGAATCGTCTTTTTTTTGATAGTCGAAAGTAACTTTGTTTAATAGATACCAGTTATCAGATAGAATTTCTGTTTTTTGAATTTTGATAGTTGGATTTTTCATGGGTGTATCGAAAGTATTTTTTTTTGTTTAGATGAAATATTATTATTTAAAAAATAATCCGGTCTCGGCTCCCTCGACTTTAGGGAAGGTTGGAGAGAGGAAAAAAAAACGCTCTGAATTTTCAGAGCGTTTGGTAATTTTATTTCAGAATAGTTTGCTTTCTATCTGGTCCAACAGAAACTATTTTGATAGGAACTTCAACTTCTCTTTCGATAAATTCGATGTACTCTTTCAACTCTGTTGGTAGTTCTTCGTAAGTGGTCATTCCGGTTAAATCGGCATGCCAACCTTTGAATTCCTGATACACTGGAGTTACATTCTCAGGTTCGATATTATAAGGAAAATGAGAAATTTTCTCTCCTTTATAATTGTATTCCGTACATACTTTTAACGTTTCAAATCCTGAAAGTACATCGCCTTTCATCATCATTAATTGTGTAACACCATTAACTTGAATAGCATATTTAAGTGCTACTAAGTCTAACCACCCACAACGTCTTTGTCTGCCAGTCACAGATCCAAATTCATTTCCAACACTTGCCATAGTAGCACCGTCTTCGTCAAAAAGTTCCGTTGGGAAAGGACCACTACCTACGCGAGTTACATACGCTTTAAAAATCCCATAGACTTCTTTGATTTTATTTGGGGCAATTCCTAAACCAGTACAAGCACCAGCAGCAGTAGTGTTAGAGGATGTTACAAAAGGGTAGGTCCCAAAATCAACGTCCAATAATGAACCTTGAGCACCTTCACATAATATTGATTTACCTGCCTTTTGAGCTTGGTGTAAATACTCTTCACTATCAATAAAATCTAATTTTTTTAGATCTTCGATAGCTTCAAAAAATTCTTTTTCTAATTCGGGTAAATTGTACTGAATATCAACATTGTAAAACGCAATCATGGCTTCATGCTTATCCGCCAAAGCTCTGTAACGATCTGCAAAATCCTCTAGTTCAATGTCTCCAACGCGGATACCGTTTCTTCCGGTTTTGTCCATATACGTTGGACCAATTCCTTTTAGAGTAGACCCTATTTTTGCTTTTCCTTTTGATGCTTCAGATGCTGCATCCAGTAAACGATGGGTAGGTAATATTAAATGAGCTTTTCTAGAAATAATTAGCTTTGCCTTTAGGTCTAAGTTAAATTTGGCTAAGCCATCAATTTCACTTTTAAAAACTACAGGGTCAATTACAACACCATTACCAATGATGTTCATGTTATTTCCGTGAAAAATTCCAGAAGGAATGGTTCTAAGTACGTGTTTTATTCCGTCAAATTCTAAAGTATGTCCTGCGTTTGGTCCTCCTTGAAAACGAGCAATAATATCGTATTTAGAAGTAAGAACATCAACAATTTTTCCTTTTCCTTCATCTCCCCATTGTAATCCTAATAATAAATCTACGGTCATTCTGTACGTTATTTGTAGTTAATTTTTATGTTTTTAAACGATCTTATTCCAAGTTGTCTTTTTGTTTCTTTACTGCGTAGAGATATAACGAATGATTTGTAATTTCGATATCAAAAATTTCTTCGATTGTTTTTTTGATACTTTGAATTCTTGGATCACAAAACTCAATTACTTCACCTGTGTCAGTCATTATAATATGGTCGTGCTGCTTGTCAAAATACGATTTTTCGTAATGTGCTTGATTTTGTCCAAATTGGTGTTTGCGAACTAAAGCACAATCCAAGAGCAACTCGATTGTATTGTAAAGTGTTGCCCTACTCACACGATAGTTTTTGTTTTTCATTTTGATATATAAATTTTCTACATCAAAATGCTCTTCGCTATCGTAAATTTCCTGAAGGATAGCATAACGTTCAGGGGTTTTGCGATGTCCTTTTTTTTCAAGATACATTGTAAAAACATTTTTTACAATTTCTTGGTTTTTGGTGTTATCTGTGGAAATGAGTGTCATATAGTGGCAAAGATAATTTTTTTAGTTTAAAGTTTAAAGTTTCCGGTTTGTTAAGTTTCAAGTTTGTTCCAATACGAGTTCAAAATGCCTAAGAAAAAGTCAGCAAAATCAAGATTGCGCTACGTTTTGTACTCCCGAGTTACTTTATCTATTCCGTCAATCTTTTTGATATTATTAATCATTTTTTTCAAAATGGTATTGTTTTGAACAATTACTGTAACTTGGCCATGAAAAATTCCAGCATCAGTGCTCAGCGCTATACTTTGAATATTCACATTCATGTTGTTTGATATCACTTTTGTTAATTGATTTGTAAGTCCTAAAACGTCCATTCCTGTTATGTTTATAATGGCTTTGAACTCTTCCTGAGAAGAATCTATCCACTTGGCCGACATAATTCGGTAGGCGTAATTGGATTGCATTCCTATAGCATTAGGACAATCTTTTTTGTGCACTTTTATCCCTTCATTGATTGTTACAAACCCAAATACGTCATCGCCAGGAATTGGATTACAGCAAGGAGATAATTTATAATCTAGTTTGTCATGTTCTTTCCCAAAAACTAGCATGTCATAATTACTGCTAACTATTGGTTTGTGAATGTCTTCGTCAGCAGTGGTACTGGAAGAACGCTTCATTTTATTTTTGAAGAAATTAATGAATGTATTGCTTTTTTGCGCGGCGTAATCTTTAAGTTGCTGGTTCTCGATCGCGCCAATTCCCACTCTATAGAATAAATCTAAACTCGTTTTTAGTTTAAAAAAGTTGACTAACTCATTAATAACCTGCTCACTCATGGTTATTTTTAGATGCTTTAATTTTCGAGTAAGCAGTTCTTTGCCTTCTTCACCTATTTTCTTGGTATTTTCGTTTAAAACATTTTTTATTTTCGTTTTCGCTCGAGAGGTGGTGACATAATCAAGCCAGTTACTGGTGGGCTTTTGATGCTGTGACGTAATGACTTCTATTTGATCTCCACTTTTTAATTCAAAATTCAAAGGAACTAGTTTTCCATTGACCCGAGTTCCTCTAGTTCGTATTCCTATTTCAGAGTGAATGCTAAACGCAAAATCGAGCGATGTAGCTCCTTTAGGCAACGATTTTATTTCCCCTTTTGGAGTAAAGACGAAGATTTCTTTTGAATATAAATTCATTTTGAAATCTTCTACAAAGTCCACAGCATTCGTTTCAGAATTTTCTAGCGCTTCCTTTAGTAAATTAAGCCATACGTCTAAACCACTTTCTTCGGTAGCACCATTCTTGTATTTATAATGTGCTGCGTATCCCTTTTCAGCAATTTCATCCATTCTTTCGCTACGAACTTGTACTTCCACCCAACGTCCTTTTGGCCCCATAACGGTAATGTGCAAGGCCTCATAACCTGTTGATTTTGGTGATGAAATCCAGTCCCGCAAACGACTTGGACTTGGTCTGTAATGGTCGGTAACAATAGAATATATTTTCCAAGCAACGAATTTCTCATCATGTGGCGTTGATTTGTATACAATTCGAAGTGCAAATTTGTCATATACTTCATCAAAACTCACGTTTTGGGCTAACATTTTTCTACGAATAGAATAAATCGATTTTGGACGACCTTTTATGATGTATTCAACTCCTTCAGCATCTAAAGAGGCTTTTAGGACATTTGAAATATCGTCAATATAGGCATCTTGCTCTTCTTTAGTTTCTTTTATTTTACTGACAATTTCTTTGTAAATTGCAGGTTCCGTATATTCTAATCCTAAATCTTCCAGCTTGGTTTTTATATTATAAAGTCCCAAACGATGTGCTAGTGGTGCGTATATGTACAATGTTTCAGATGCAATTTTGGTTTGTTTGTCTTCTTGCATTGAATCCATAGTTTGCATGTTGTGCAAACGATCCGCAAGTTTGATAAGAATAACACGAACATCATCATTCAGAGTTAATATCATTTTACGGAAATTTTCTGCTTGCATGGAAACATTTAAATCTCTTTGTACCAATGATATTTTGGTCAATCCTTCTACGATTTGCGCTACTTTTGGATTAAACAAGCGTTCAATATCCTGAACAGTAGTAGGTGTATCCTCAACAACATCGTGCAACAAGGCTGCTGCAATAGAGGTTGCTCCCAAGCCTATTTCCGAAGCAACAATTTTTGCTACAGCAATAGGGTGGAAGATATAGGCTTCGCCAGATTTTCTCCGTTGTTCTTTATGGGCTTCTACGGAAACGTCAAATGCTTTTCGAATGAGTTTTTTATCTTCATCACTTAACGTTTGGTAGCTAATACGAAGTAATTCTTTGTATTCTTGAGCAATTGCTTTATTTTCTTTTTCAATATCAATTTCTGTCATAACGGCATGGTTCATTTTCTAAAAATAGAAATTAGTTGGGATATATGCAAGTAAAAAAGGGTTTCGTGGTACTAATAACAAATGTGACATTCAACTTGATTATTGCACTTTCCTAAAATCTAAATCCTGAAAATCATAGCTAAAGTCAGTTAATTCAGAAATGGGTTTCATTGTTAGTCGTACTGCTTTTCCAGTAGCATCACATTCAAAAAACAAATGAGCATCCGCATGGAAATAAGCAGTATCCCATTTTACTACATAATTCGCATCCTTATAGAAAAAAACTTCGCCAGTAAGCTGTGGAGAGCGTTTGGAGGCAAAAAATAATTTTCCTTTTCTTTCTGAAAGTACCACCTCGCCAAACCAATTGTCTTGGTAGGTTCCTATGAAGCTTTTAAAATCAATTTTGATTTTGTCTTTTTTATTTTTAGCTACAGCTGCCCAAACTTCGTCTGTGATTTTGTCTGATGAGGCTTCATTTTGTTTTAGACTTATACTGTAATTAGCCACGTGATCTTCGGATTGAATGCCTAAATAACTGTCTTTTATAGTATTGGTAATTGCTCTGAACGCAGCGCCAGACTGCTGATTGGTCAAAACAATAATTCCTAAATTCAGTTCTGGTAAAAGCGTTACTTGAGTAACAATACCCTCTAATCCACCGGTATGGGTTACTTGTTTGTAACCTTTTACATCACTTAGGAACCAGCCCAAGCCATAGCCGCTAAAATGCGTATTGTAAGGAGGTTTATTCACTGCAGGGATTATGGTTTGCAATTGCCACATCTCATCGTGCTCTTTTTTAGAGAATAATTGCTTGTTATCAGCGCCATATTTTCCATTGTTCATTTGCATAATGGTCCATTTACTCAAATCATTTACACTAGAGTAAATGCCAGCTGCTGCATCAAAGAGTTGGTTTTTATAGCGTTTAATTACTTTTAGTTCCCCGTTGATGGGAACATGCGGTGCAATAACATTGGTGGTATCTTTCAATCGTACAAATGAAGCGGCACTATTATTCATTTCCAATGGTCTCATCATGCGTTCTTCTACAAAATCGCACCAGTTCTTGCCGCTTGCTACTTGTATTACTTCTCCAGCAATAATGTATAGTAAGTTGTCATAATCATATTGGGTTCTAAAGGCGGAAACGGGTTTTAAATACTGTATATTTTGAATAATATCAGTCGCTGTAAAATCACTTCCGTCAGGCCAAATCATCAAGTCTCCCGCGCCAAGGCCTAATCCGCTGCGGTGCGTTAATAAATCCCGAATTGTAAATTCATTCGTTACGTATTCATTATACATCTTAAAATTAGGAAGGTATTTAATGACTTTGTCATCCCATTTTACTTTTCCTTCGTCTACTAACATGGCTAGGGCAGCACTTGTAAACGCTTTGCTATTAGATGCAATTCCAAAAAGGGTATTGGCATCCACTTTTTCATTAGTCAAGATTGATTTTACACCATATCCTTTCGCATGAATAATTTTTCCATCTTTCACAATTGCCACAGCAATTCCAGGAACATTGAATGTTTTTAAAGTACGATCAACTAATTCATCCACTTGAATCGGACTAATTTGTGCGAAAGAAAATGTGGTTGAAATTAATGCTAATGCAATTAATAATTTATTTTTCATATTTTTTTGTTTTTAAATCTGCCATTAAAAATTGTTAATCTGCAATCAAAAATCTAAAACCCTCTTTGTCTTTTGGCTTCAAAAATCAAAATAGCCGCTGCAACCGAAACATTCATCGAATCGATTTCACCTTGCATTGGAATAATAATATTTTGAGTTGCTGCCGTACGCCATTCCTCCGTTAATCCAGTGGCTTCTGTGCCAACAACTAATGCAGTTGGGGTGGTATAATCCTGTGTATGATATGTAGTCGAATTTTGCAAAGTGGCGCAATAAAAACTGATATTTCGCTCTTTCAAAAAAGTAATAATTTCTGATGTCGTTCCAGTGGCAATCTGATTGGTAAATAAACAACCTACGCTAGAACGCACAATATTTGGATTGTATAGATCACTTTTTGGATTGGCAATAATCACGGCATCTAAATTAGCAGCGTCGGCTGTGCGAAGTAGTGCACCAATATTTCCTGGTTTTTCGGGCGCTTCGGCAACTAGAATTAAAGGATTTTCAGATAATTTCAAATCAGATAATTGCATTGATTTGGTTTTGGCAACAGCCAAAACACCTTCGGTAGTATCTCGATAAGCAAGCTTCTGATATACTTCCTTATTGATTTCTATCAATGCTGGAGTCGGAGCTATTTGACGCGCTTCGGCCTCAGAACAAATTTCAGGTAAAAACAATAGTGTTTCTATTTCGTAACCCCCTTTAACGGCTATTGCAATTTCACGTTTGCCTTCCATTAAGAAATTTCCGGATTGCTTGCGTGCCTTTGCCTTTTCCTGCAATTGTACTAAAGATTTTATGTATGGATTTTGTATGGAAGTGATTTGTTTCAAGACGTTCAACTATTTAATTAATAGCTACAAAGATACATAGACAAAATCCAGTTTTTATAATAGGGTTCGAATATTTGTTGGAAACCAAGAGAATGTCATATTGTGGGAGTTTTAAGGTTGTTTCACGAGGAATTTCTTTATTTTTGTCCGAATTCGAAAATCAAAATCCCAAATCAAATGTTTCACTTATTAGATATCATCGGTACGATGGCTTTAGCTATGTCGGGCGCATTGACGGCCATGAACAAAAAGCTGGATCCTTTTGGGGTATTTATCATCGCATTTGTCACTGCTGTTGGTGGTGGAACACTCCGAGACATCATGATTGGGCGGACTCCTGTGGGATGGATGTTGGATTTAAAGTATGTTTTTGTAATAGCAATTGGCTTTGTTTTAGCTATTATATTTAGAAAAAAATTCGATAGATTGCGTACTTCTTTATTTTTATTTGACACTATTGGATTGGGTGTTTTTACATTGATTGGTCTTGAAAAAGGAATCAACATTGGTCTTCATCCTGTTATTTGTATTGCTTTAGGAACCTTGACGGCTTGTTTTGGAGGTGTGATTCGTGATATTTTGTGTACTGAAATTCCGGTTATTTTCAGAAGAGAAATTTATGCTACGATTTGTATTTTGGGCGGAATTGTCTTTTTCCTGCTTCGAAAACTGAATTTAGATAATGATGTTTTGTATTTAACGACGTCACTAGTTATCATTTCGGTTCGATTAATGGCTGTAAAATTCAAATGGTATTTACCTACTTTAGAACATAAATAAAAATTGATTACTTTCACGGAGTCTAAAATTTAACAGTGAAAAATTATTCAGTCAAACCATATCGGGAAAGTGATTATGCAAATTGGAATGCCGTTATTGGTCAGGCCAAAAATGCTACTTTTTTATTTCACCGAGATTTTATGGAATACCACAAAGATCGATTCGAGGATTTTTCGTTGATGGTTTTTGAGGGTGAAAAATTAATTGCTGTTTTACCGGCAAATAGAGTTGGAGACATTGTTTATTCCCATCAAGGTTTAACGTATGGCGGATTGGTTTATTCATCTAAATTGAATGGAGAAAAAGTAGAAAACATTTTGGATTCTCTTGTGTTCTTTTTTAAAGAAAATGAGGTGCAATCGTTCTTTTTTAAACCCATTCCTTTATTCTATTCTTCAAAAGGTAACGCTGAGATGGAATTTTTCATGCTTAAAAAAGGAGCGTTTTTGGATAAAAAAGAAATGAATTTGGGTATCAATTTAGCCATGCCTTTGACAATTTCAAAAAGCAAGCTAAAGCATTTCAGGAAAATTGAAGAACTCGATTTAGAAATGGTCGAAGAACAGCATTTGGAATCATTTTGGGAATTGGTTTTAGAGCCAAGATTATTGGAGAAATACAATGCTACGCCAGTACATACTTTACAAGAAATTACTAAATTAAAGGAAAAATTTCCGAATAATATCAAACAGTTTTCAGTAAATTTTGAGGACGTTATTATTGCAGGTATCACCGTATTCGAAACAGAAACCGTTGTCAAATCGCAATATGGAGCTACCACCAAAAAAGGGGAAGAGTTGCGCGCGTTGGATTTTTTATTTATTAATTTAATAAAGAAATACAAGAGCGAAGGCAAACTATTTTTTGATATGGGAATCGTAAATGCGGACAACGAAAAAGGATATCATGCCGGACTTTTGAAACAAAAAGAAGAATTAGGATGCTCTGTTTACAGTCAGGATTTTTATAAAATGAATCTTATATGATACCATTTCTTGATTTAAAAAGGATAAATGATCCGTATGAAGCTGCTTTTCAAGAAAAATTGAAATCGGTTTTAGATAATGGTTGGTATATTTTAGGTAATGAAGTCAATAAATTCGAAACCAGTTTTGCGAACTATTGCGGAACAAAATATTGTGTAGGTGTGGGAAATGGTTTTGATGCTTTACTTTTGATTTTCAAAGGATACATTCAGTTGGGAAAATTGCAAAAAGGCGATGAGGTTATTGTGCCTGCGAACACTTATGTTGCTAGTATATTGTCGATTTTACAAGCAGATTTAATTCCTGTTTTGGTCGAGCCAAAGTTAGAAACTTACAATATCAACCCCGATTTAATTTCTCAAAAGATTACTTCAAAAACCAAAGCGATTCTGGTGGTTCATCTTTATGGGCAATTGGCAGAAATGGATAGGATAAAAGAAATTGCTATGGTGAATAATTTATTGGTTGTTGAAGATGCAGCTCAGGCTCACGGTGCAATCAGAAATCAAGAATCAGTAATCAGTGATCAAATATCAAGCGTAGCATACAGTTTTTATCCGGGAAAAAATTTAGGCGCATTAGGTGATGGCGGTGCGGTTACCACAAGTGATTTGGAATTAGCCAAAGTCATTCGGTCACTTCGGAATTATGGTTCGGAAACCAAATATTACAATGACTACATTGGTATTAATTCAAGATTAGACGAGATCCAAGCAGCTTTTTTGAACGTGAAATTACCGTTTTTAGATGCTGAAAATGAAAAGCGAAGAACAATTGCCAAACGCTATTTGTCTGAAATTAAAAATGAGAAAATAACGCTCCCATTTTGGGATTTGTCAAATAATCATGTTTTTCATTTGTTCGTCATTCGAACCCAAAATAGACTTGATTTACAAGACTATTTAGATAAAAATGGAGTCCAAACGGTAATACATTATCCAGTTCCGCCGCATAATCAAAAAGCATTATCTGACTGGAATCATTTGTCTTTTCCTATTACGCAAAAAATTCATGATGAAGTATTGAGTTTGCCTATAAGTCCAGTTTTGACGATCCATGAGATTACTTATATTGTTGCTGTTTTAAATCGATATTAAAGAATGTCTGATACTAAAACGTCATATCATCAAATTTTAAAAACGACTTCGCTTTTTGGCGGTGTTCAGTTTCTCACGATTTTTATTTCTATAATCCGAACCAAATTAATTGCTGTTTTTATAGGTCCAGCGGGAATGGGGATTATTGCTTTGTTAAATTCTGCTATTGGTATCATTAGTGGTTTCTCCGGTTTAGGAATCGAAACAAGTGCAGTCAAGCATATTTCAGCAGATTACAAGAATGAAGATTTAAATACAGTTTCGGTTACGGTTTCAGTGGTTAAAAAAGTAGCATTAGTAACTGGAATCATAGGGTCTTTAGTAATGTTGCTTTTATCAAATTGGTTGAGTCTGATTACTTTTGGAAATACAGAACAAATGCATTCCTTTATGCTCCTTTCGATTGTATTACTATTTAAACAATTGACAACGGTAGAATTAGCGATTTTGCAAGGGTTACGAAAAATGAGATTTTTAGCTAAAGCAAATTTATATGGAAATATTTGTGGTTTGCTAGTCTCTGTTCCGTTGTATTATTGCTATGGAATTGATGCAATTGTTCCCACGATAATTGGAATTTCTTTATCGGCTTTAGTATTTTCTTTATACTATTCGAAAAAAGTAATAATCGAAAGAAAGAACGTAGCAAAGCCCCAATTAATAACAGAGGGAAAGCGTATCATTAAGCTAGGATTTATGCTGACAATTAGCGGCTTGTTGACTTTATTAACTACGTATTTAATCCAAATTTATGTAGGCAAACAAGGTGGATTGGAACAAGTAGGATTTTACAATGCAGGTTTTACGTTGTTGAATTCGTATGTTGGAATTATTTTCACGGTAATGAGTACTGATTATTTTCCGAGATTAGCTTCGATTTGTGATCATAATGATTTAGTTAGATCGAGTGTTTCGCAACAATCGTTTCTTTCTATATTGATTATTACCCCTATAATAATTTTGTTTTTAACATTGATACCACTTATCGTCAAAGTGGTATTTACAGCTGAATTTACTATTATCATTCCGATGGTTTGTTTTGGAATTTTGGCAATGCTATTTCGTTCAGTCTCATGGTCCATGGGATATATTTTGATCGCCAAAGGAGATTCAAAAATATTTCTTAAAACAGCAATAGGTTTCAATACGTTATCATTACTTTTAAATGTTTTAGGCTATTATTTTTATGGATTGGAAGGACTGGGTTTTAGTTTTTTAGTATATTATGTGATTCATTTTTTTGGTTTAAAAATAATTACTAAAAAAAGATATGATTTCTTTTTTGAGAGTGGTTTTTACCAAATATATTTAATTTGCATCCTGATGTGTCTAGCCACTTTTTTGTTTCGATACATTCCGAATCCAATTTTTAAATATTCTTCAATGGCAATGATGGTAGTGCTCTCTATCGTTTTTGTTTTATTTCAAATGAATAAAAAGATGGCGCTAAAAGAATTTTTCAATGCTTTAATCAAGAAAAAAAATGATTAAAATTGTACAACATAATTATAGAAAAGCAAGAGCAATTTATCAAAAGCTACAGTTTTATTATTCTGTAAATTGGACAAAAACGCTATATTTTAATTTTAAAAAATTTCCTTTTGGTGTTGCTAAACAGCTTCCCGTGTTTTTTTATGGAAACGTAAAATTCACTGCAATAACTGGAAAAATCCAAATCATTGGGCCTATTACAAAGGGAATGATCGGTTTTGGACAACCGTATGAAATGAACACGCTGCACAAAGGTATTGCCGAAATCAATATTTTAGGTGCTATCGTTTTTAGGGGAAACGTACAAATTGGTAAAGATTATTTTATGTATATCGGAATAGATGGATACTGTGAATTTGGTCACATGTCATCATTAGCTTCAAATGCAAAGTTGATTTGTATTGAACGAGTTGTATTGGGAAATTATGCCCGTTTTGGTTCGGAATCTCAAATTATAGATACAAATTTCCATCATATGGTGAATACTCAAACTGGCAAAAAGTGTAAGATGACAGCACCTATTTCAATTGGGAATTACAATTACGCATCCAGCAGAGTGACGGTACTTAAAGGAACTAAAACGCCTGATTTTTGTACTATAGCTTCAAATAGCTTGTGCAACTCTGATTATATTTCTTTTGGATATAATATTTTAATTGGAGGTATTCCTGCAAAATTCATAAAAGATTCTATTTCCAGAGATTGGGAGGGTGAAAAAGCAGCATTGGATGATTATTTGATAATCTAGACTAGGAAAAAAGCACTTGCAATCTCAACTTTATTTTTAGAGAAATATATTTTACTATAAGCATGTAGTTTGCCGTTTTAAAGGCCAAAATCAATTCAAAATGAATGCGTTTTAGAAGGGCTTTATTCTCTTTTTTTGTTTTATTCAGTGCAAATGCCTTTTTTAAAATTAAATAAGTAGAGTGGTTTATTTTTAGTGCTTTAGCATCATTTTTCTTAAAAAAATGGGATCCTAATGAATGCTCGACCGTTCTTTTTTGGATTAAAATTTCATCAATGAAATCGAAATCATATACTCGAGAGGCGCGAATCCAAAAATCTAAATCTTCATAAGCCAGCGACTCATCATATCCATTTAAAGAATTAAATACTGTTTTTTTAACCATCGATGAAACTGAACACATGCAATCTCCGCCAGTAAGAACGGATTCATAAATATTACCCGTAATTCGAGGATTTATTACTTTTTTATAATGGTCCACAGTGAAATAATTAGAGTCAAAAATGCCTTTTTCAGTAATTAATTCAACATTTCCATACACAATTCCGATATTTTTATAAGCTGTATTTTTAAACGCATTTATTTGTGAGCTAACACAATGATGTAATAAAACATCATCAGCCGCCAAGTCAATGATATATTCACCTTTGGCTTTTTTCAAGGCTTTATTGAAAGATTTGGTATTTCCTAAATTAGTGTCGTTTGCAATAAATTGGATTTTCGGGAAATCAAAACGCCATTTTTCGATTACTGCTTTTGAATTATCGGTACTACAATCATCAACAATAATAAGTTCTATTCTTGGATAATCTTGATTAATAACTGAAAATAAACTCTCCAAGATATATTCCTGCTGATTGTAACACAAGCAAATAACGGTAACCAATGGATTGTCTTGCATATTTTTTTAAAAGAGTTATATTTGATACGAAAATAAGAAATCGATAATGATATTGCCTAACAAAAAAATTAAAATTGCATTAATTGGTTATCGATTAAGTACTGGCGGAGCCGAAAAAGTGATGGCGATTTTATCTCAATTTTTTGAAAAACAAGGGTTGGAGGTTCACAATATCATAGTTGTCGATTCCATTTCATATGACTATTCAGGAAAACTTATTAATTTAGGTAAGCTCAAAAATGCATCCAACGGCCTTTTAAATAAATGGAATCGGTTTACTTTTCTTAAAAAATACCTGAACGAAAATCAATTTGATTTCATCATCGACTTGCGATTTAGGATAAAACCCATTCAAGAAATACTCATAGCAAAATGGCTTTATAAAACAAAAACTATATTTACAGTTCATAGTTTTTTGATTGATCATTACATGCCAAACTGGACTTTTCTTAGTCGTTTTATGTACGGAGATTGTTATAAATTAGTAAGTATTTCGGATGAATCCAAAGCATTAATAGAAAAGAAACACCAACTTAAAAATGTTGTCCGAATTTATAATCCAATTGACATTGATCAAATTACCGTAAAAAGTAAAGCGGAGAATGAGCTTGAATTTGATTATATAATTGGCGTAGGCCAAATGGAAACGAATATCAAACAATTTGACAAACTGATTGAAGCGTATTTCAAATCTATTTTGTCAACGAACAATATTCATTTGGTTTTACTGGGTGATGGCAAACAAAAGCAAAAACTTTTAAATGTGGCTACAGCAAGAAATATAGTGGATAAAGTACATTTTTTAGGCTATCAGGACAATCCTTTCAAATATTTAAAAAAGGCACGATTTTTTGTTTTGAGTAGTTTGAATGAAGGTTTGCCTAATGTTATTTTAGAATCTTTGGCTTGTGAAACGCCAGTTATAGCTTTTGATTGTTCATCAGGACCCCGAGAAATGATTCAGCATAAGGAAAATGGATTGTTGGTTGCCAACCAAGATATAGAAAAACTTACCGAAGCAATGAATTTATTGGAGGAAGACGAAAATTTATATCGATATTGCAAGCAAAATGCGTTGCGAAGTGTGCAATCTTTTTCGGTTTCAACTATCGGAAAACAATGGTTGGATCTAATGAAAATCACCTTAAAATAGAATTATGACGACACTAATAGACATTCAACTTTTGCAAATTCCCGTTGTAGAAGATACGCGGGGAAACCTTGCATTTATTCAAGAGGCCGTTTTACCATTCGAATTCAAACGGGTGTACTACCTTTTTGATGTTCCTAGTAATGCTTTTAGAGGGGGTCATTCACATATTGTGCAGCAAGAAGTTTTAATCGCTTTGAGCGGAAGTTTTGAAGTAGTTTTAAATGACGGAATAGAAAAAAAATCATTTCTATTGAATAAACCTAATATTGGTTTGCATATTCCGACGGGAATTTGGAGAGAATTACAAAACTTTTCTTCAGGAGCCGTATGTTTGGTTTTGGCTTCCGATGTTTATGACGAAGAAGACTATATTCGGGATTTTAATGAATTTTTGGAGTCTAAAAAATGAAGCTTTTATACCTTGTTCCTAACATCAATAACGCGGGAGGTGTCGCTCGAGTACTTTCGATAAAAACTAATTATCTTATTGAACACTTTGGATACGAGGTTCATATTTTTACTCAAAACAATGGTTCTTCTGCTTTATTCCATCCCTTCAATCAGAATATTGTTTTTCACGATATGCTGTTAACAGGCACTGCAATTAGTCGTTTTAATTTGTACCAAAATGCATTAAAAGCGAAACTAAAAGTCATTCAGCCAGATATCATTATTGTATGTGATAACGGTTTAAAAGCCTACTTAATTCCTTTTATTTTAAAAAATAAAATTCCGCTAATTCTAGAAATGCACAGTTCCAGATTTATCGAGGAAAAAGAAGTTAAAAAAAACATTTTGACTAAAATCACTTTAAGTTTTAGGACTGTTTTGAAAAACAGAGGTATCAAAAAATACGATCAATTTGTAGTCTTAACTAGCGAAAGTGGAAAAGAATGGAATGTCAAAAATACGCTAGTGATTCCAAATCCATTATGGTTTACGATAAGAAAGCACAATGCTTTACAAAGCAAAAAAGTAATCGCCGTTGGGAGACATACTTATGAAAAGGGATTTGACAGGATGTTGGCAATTTGGAAAAAAGTAGTAATAAACCACGCAGATTGGACGTTGGATATTTACGGGAAATCAACTGAAAATCTAGATTTACGTTCAATCGCTAAAAATCTAAATATTTATAATAATGTTACCTTTCATGAGCCAGTTCAAGATATTGAAGAGAAATATTTGGAAGCTTCTTTTTACCTTATGACGTCTCGTTTTGAAGCTTTTGGCATGGTGTTAATTGAAGCGATGGCGGCTGGATTGCCATGCGTTGCTTATGATTGCCCCAGTGGGCCAAGAGAAATTTTGACTCCGAACGAAAATGGATTTTTGATCGAAAATGCCAAGGAATCAGATTACGTGCAAGCCGTAGTAGATCTAATCGAAAATGCGACACTAAGACAACAAATGGGTGAAAACGCGAAATTATCCATCGAAAAATACAACATCGATGTGATTATGCAAACTTGGGATGAATTATTTATTAGAATAAAAAAGAATTAATTTTCTTGCTTAATGGAACATAAATAGCCGATTCGAAACCAATTGAACAGCAATAAATTAGGATTATTTCCGGTTAAATTCCGAACGAGCGCGCGCTCCAGTACGAAATGTATTTTTGCAATAATAAAAGTTGATTTTGTTTTTCTCAAAAAGTCATAGAAGCGAAGCAGCTTGACAAAAACAACATCAATTTTTTTGGATTGGTACAACGCAATCAAATTTTCTAAAGACTCTTTAGTTTTTTTTATATAGACCACATTTATGTCAATATCTCCGTGTTCAACAGCATTTTCTATATGATTTACTCTAGCTTGTAACAGACTTAATTGATACGAAACTTGCGTGTCGTCGTGACCATATTTTTTTAGATGAGCATCAAATTTTACTTGATTGAAACACTCTTTTTTAATTATAGTATTGTTAAAGAGTACGGATGAATAGGTTTTTTTCTTTCTGTTTTCGGCAGTTTTATCTTCAATAAATCTTCCGTATTTCCAACGTAGTTTTTGATCGTCGGAAGGGCATTTTTCAGGATGCAACCTACCGCCATAAACAACATCAAAATCATGAAGATTGTCAATGTATTTTTTTATAAAATTATCATGAATAATAATAGAGTCTCCATCGATAAAAAGCAAATAATCAAATTTTGCTTGTTCAGCTAGGGAATTTCTGTTTTCTCGATGCGCTAGTTTTTCTTTTATAGAAACAAAACTGCAATTGGATAATGCGTTTACATTCTCATTAAATGCATTCAAACTTGATTGTGAAGCGTCGTCTTGACACAAGATTTCAAACACTATTCCGCGCTTTATACATTGCTTTTGCAACTCCAAAACCATCGGATAAACATTGTAATTGTATATAGGAACAAGAATGGAAAGCATTATGCGTTTCGCTGCTGAATCACTTCAAAAATTTTGGCGTCTTCACATTTCAATGTTTTGGAAGGGAATTTCATTAACAAGGCATAATCATGCGTTGCCATAATGATGGTTTTTCCATTGGCATTGATTTTTTTTAATACCTCTAATACTTCTGCACTTGTTTGTGGATCTAAGTTTCCTGTAGGTTCATCTGCAAGAATTAATTCGGGATCATTCAGCAAAGCACGAGCGATGGCCACTCGCTGTTGTTCACCTCCAGAAAGCTGATGTGGCATTTTTTTACCAAAATCTTTCATCCCTACTTTATTCAAAACTTCTTCAATTTTATGCTGCATGTCTACGTTATTGATCCAGCCCGTTGCTTTAAGTACAAAAAGCATGTTGTCATTCACAGTACGGTCTGGAAGCAGTTTGAAATCTTGGAAAACGATTCCGATCTTTCTTCTCAAAAAAGGAATGTCATCTTCTTTTAAAGAGGCTAAATCAAAGTCTACAATGTTTCCCTCTCCTTCGGTTAATGGCAAATCAGCATACAAAGTTTTCATTAAGCTGCTTTTTCCTGATCCTGTTTTTCCAATGATGTAAAGGAATTCCCCATGATTTACTTCCAAGTTCACCTCTGTTAAAATAGATTTTCCTTCTTGATAAATAGTTACATTTTTTAAAGACAGTACGGATTGTGACATAGTTTGCATTTGTTTTTGGGGTAAAAGTAATAAGATAACGCTTCTATTCAAAATAAATTCTGTTGTATTCAACGGATTTTCAAAAAACAGGGATAAAACGGGGAAAGTAGGGATTTTGTTTCAGGACGAATTCAAAATACTATTGATGGGGTTTAGGGTTAGTGTCTAGGTTTTTTATATAAAAACCGATTCCTAAAGTGAGACTACCAAAATAAAACATCTTCTTATAGTAATTCGCTATTTTAAGCCAATTTATCCTCATGTTATTGTTGCTTGAACTTCTCATTTTAGCATAAAAAAAGAGTAGAAAAGGAAGGTTTTCTACTCTTTTAATGAAATTTGATTTTTTAAGGATCTTTTCAGGACCCTCGCCCAAAGCATGATTGTTTTGTTGCTTTCAGGAAAAAGCGAAATCCAGACGGGTTTTCTTATTTTTTAAAGAGCAATCCTCTATCGGGATAATCCGTTATGATACCATCAACTCCCCAACCTAGAACCGTTTTCATCCGACTTACTTCATTAATAGTCCAAGGAATAACTTTCATTCCTTTGGCCTGTAATTCTGCTACAACTTCGGCAGTCAATAGCGTATGTTCCGGACTGTAGATGTCTGGATTAAATCCCAAAGCATCTAAATTTGTTTTTACACTATCTTTATACACCAGAGTCGCTAGTTTGTAATCCGGGTAGGCTTGATGTATATAGCGCAGTACTCTAAAATCAAAACTTTGGATCGTTAGTCTTTCCATTGGGATACGCCCTTGGATCGTTTTAATAAATAAATCCACAAAAACCTGAGGTGTTGGATGGTATTTATTATCCCCCTCTGGAGTACTTTTTATTTCAATATTATAATTGATCTTTTGGTCAGATAAAAGTTCAGACTGCGCAATTACATCCAGTAGCAATGGTTTTGAAATCGTACTGTTAGTCTGCTCAGAAAATTGCGAATGTGTGATGCTGCCACAATCATATTGCTGTACTTGTAAAAATGTAGTCTGGTAGATATTTAAGTTTAATTCGTCCTCCTTGTTAATAGTGTTTCCCAAACTATCCAAACAAATTATGTGATTGAAAAACGGATCATGGGATACCAGTATTTGGATGTCCTTTGTAACAACAACGTCTAGTTCTAAAGTATTTACACCCAATTCGATTGCTTTTTCAAAGGCAACTAATGAATTTTCGGGGTAGAGTCCTCTGGCTCCACGATGCCCCTGTAAATCAAAATTAAAGTGAGTTTGAATTTCACCAGGAAGTAATTGGACTGTTTGTTTTTCTTGTTTAGCCTTGCAGCCTAGCAGGCACATTGCTAGAACTGCTGTGATTAAAATTTTATTCATATTTTACTGTAAGATTGTTTGGTTTAAAAAGCGCACTGTTTCCTGATAAACGCCTTGCCAATCCTTAGAACGCAAATCACAAGCAATAACATGATCACCACTTTCAGGAAAGGCTATTTTTGTTTTTTTATTTTCAGGTGTTCCTAAAGAGTTAAACATTTTATGCATGGCAGCAACGGAAACGACTTGGTCTTGTTCCTTTTCATTTTTATAATAATAACCTAAGAAAACCGGACACTTGATCTTTTCAAAAGTATTTTCGATCATGTTTTGCTTAAGCATTGTGATTAAGGACACGTATCCATTGATGTGGTAATTGGTAGACCAGTATTTAGCTTGTTCTTCCGGGCGGTTTTGTGTTTGCATATCGCCGCCAATGGTCTCTTTGAATTTCTCTTTACCACCTGGCAGAATAATTCCAGCCATGGCAGGATTAAATAAATCCACAAAGGGTGAATAAAGAATCAATCCCGAGATACTAGGATCTTCGGATGCCAATTTCAAGCTTAAAGTTCCTCCAGTGGAGGTGCTTACTAAAATCACTTTTTCTCCCAGTTTTTTCCCAATTTCTAATGCTAGTTTTGCAGAGGCAATATAGTTTTCAGGCGTAAGAAATTCAAAGGTATTTTTACGATAAATACCATGTTCCTCTAAACGGGAGAGGTAGATGTTGGCTTTGTATTTTGTAGAAAGCATTTTTAAAACTGGTTCTCCTTCACGGTGACTGGCGCCAAAACCATGCAAATAAACAAAAGCAACAGCTGTTTTTTTGTTTTCATACCCATCAGCCCACATTATTTTAGCTGCATTATTTGGCTTGATTCCAATTACTGAGGCTTCTGCATTAGCGAGATAGGAATCTAAGTTGGCTATTTCTATTGTGCTTATTCCTTCTTGGCCAAAAATAGAAGTGCAGAAAAAGAGTGCTGCAAGTATCGTGTTTATTGTTTTTTTCATTTTTAAAATTTAACCGCCATTTGTACACCATAAAATTGAGGTGCACCAGCTATAAAAGTAGGTATTCCAAATGCACCTCCGGTATTACCTGCATCAATAATATACTTTTTGTCAAAAAGGTTAGTCATGAATAATCCAATTTCGTACTTTTTTCTTACTGTTAAACCCGTTCTGATATTCAAAAGGCCATATCCTCCTTGTGAAATATTAGGTAGGTTTGTTTCTTCAAAAAATACTTTCGATTTGTAAGTATAGCTAGGTCTAAGGTAAAGGTCTATTTTCGTACTGACGGTTGGATTGTAATTGAATCCAACAGAAAAAGAATGTTTTGGAGTCAATCGGAAAGTATTTCCCGCTAATTGTTGTTGGTTTCCGTCCGAATCCGTTTCATCAAAGGCAGCATCAATGTATGCATAATTAGCAAAGAATGAACTGTTTTTTGTAAATTGATATTGTACGGCGGTTTCAAAACCAAAAGTTGATGCCGCGCCGCTATCATTTGGCAGAATCACTAAGCCATTCTGTTCGTCTAATCGTGCAATAGTCGTTTGAAAGTTGCTGTAATCGTAGATAAAAGCGTTGATGTCAAATTGTAATCGGTTGTTTAGGAAAAGAGATTTGACTCCAAATTCATAAGACCATACCGTTTCATCTGATAATACATCAACAGTTTTTGCAGTAACATTAATTACATTAGGTCTTCGGCCTCTGGCAACATTCCCAAAAAGAGTAATATGGTCTGTAATGTCATAATTTATGGCAAATCGGCCAACAGCAGAGGTGAAGGTTTCGCTAGCGGTACGTTTTCCATTTGTTGGCGCAAATAAGTTGTTAGGATAAACCCCTAAAAAATTACCCAACACACCCGGCTGATCTGCATTTTGAACTTCTAAACCCGCATTGCTATTTTCCAAAGTTGCTCTTATGCCCACTGTGAAGGTTAATTTATCGGTTAAGTCATAAGAGGCATCAGCAAAGAGGTCTCCAGAATAATTCTCGCCAAAATTGGTTGATTTTTCTTTATTAAAAGGTAAAAGTGGTGCTCCTGCCAATGGACCAAAAGCAGGGTCATTTGGAATGTTTGGGTATAAGGTAGCAACGCCATTGACGATTAGTGTGTTTCTAGCTGCCAATAAGGCAAAATAACTTTGTTCATTTACTTCAAAAGGAACCGCTTGTGATCCTTTTTCATAAAAAAGATTTGCTCCAAAGAAACCGGATAATTTATTTTTATCACTAAAATTGAATCTCATTTCTTGGCTGAATTGTTTTCCTTCAGCAATTTCTCTAAAGTAAAGTACTGGAGCTGCCGTACCATCGGCATCAAAAGCTTCATCTGAATTAAATGCTCTATAAGCTGTAGTGGCTGTCATATCCCAATTAGGGTTGATCTCAGATTTCAATATCGCTGTAAGACCATATACTTCTCTGTCAATCCCCAATTCGGATCCTCGCTCTAAGTCTGCAAACGTATTTGGGCTGGTCGTTCCTCCAAGGGGTGCAAAAGTTCTACTTTTGAAGCTAGTTCCCGGCGGAGTATCCTGTTGCCAGTTTGCAATTACATCTAAACTGGTTTTATCGCTAATTAAATATTTTAACGAAGTTCTAAATGCCACAGTTTTTTTTCCGTTCAAGTTGCCTCCAGATCTGTTTTCTATAAAACCATCCCTTTTACTTAGGATTCCGGCTACTCTTACAAATAGTTTGTCCTTAATAAGGGAAGTGTTTACAAACCCATTCACTGAGAATTGGTTAAAATTACCCGTTCCTATTTTCAGTTCTCCTGAATTCTCGTTTTTAGCTTTGTTTTGAATAATATGCATGGCACCAATTTGCGCACCTCTACCAAAAAGAGTTCCCTGAGGACCTTTTAGTACTTCAACGCGTTCAATGTCAAATAATTCTACCACAGATCCTCTGGATTTACTGATTGAAACACCATCTTGAAAAATAGAAACACGAGGTTCTACTCGAGAATCTCCACTATCACTGGTAATTCCTCTAATAACGATACCAGGATTATTTACACTTTGAATCTGGATTTGTAATCCAGGAACATAATCTGAAAAGGCATCATATTCTGAAATTCCTAAATTTTCAATAAATTTTCCTCCGTAAGAGGTAATGGCTATGGGAACATCTTTATTTAATTGTTCTCTTTTTTGGGCGGTAACAATAATGCCATCCAATTGAAAGGAACTTTCTTTTAAAATAAAATTTTGTGTTGTTTGGGATTGGTTTAAAGAGATTGAAATTTTTTGGCTTTCGTAACCAAGGTAGGCCACTTGAATGGTGTAGGTGCCGAATTTTATATTTTGCAATTGGTAACTTCCAGCAATATCAGTTATCGTATTCTTAGATATGGTATTAATGTTGATTGATGCGCCAATAAGAGGTTTGCCTGCTTCATCTGTGATGATTCCTTTTAAAGTGCTGTTTTCTTGTGCTTTAATTGTAAAAAACCATAGTGTACTCAATAAAATAAAATAGTAATTAACTTTCATTTTTTTTAATGTTTATGTTTAAATTTATTAAAGTAAAGGTATTTTTATGGTGTTAAGCCAAAACTCGTTGTCAGTTACTATTGTGTTAACGGATCGGGTGATCAGGTTATTAAAAAGTATAGTTATTGGTCCGTCTATTTTAAGAAGGTTAATTTATGAACGGTTATAAAAAAATGTTCATAATAAAAACCAATTGTGATTCGTTATAGAGTTCAGAATATAATACATTTGAATTATTAAAATAAAATCACAATGCGTAAATTTTCTTGGACCTACTTCTTTTCTTTCTTTATAATAACGGCGGTGCTTTCAGCACAAAAATCGGCTATATACACGCACGATTCAAAAGATTTTAATAAAGCGGTTTCTCTATTTAAGGATGCGCAATATGCATCGGCACAACTCATTTTCAACAAAGTAAAGGAAACGGCCACCACGGAAGAATTGAAATCAGACTGTGCGTATTACGCTGCGAATTGTGCCATTCGAACCAATCAAGCAAATGCGGATGCCTTGATGGAGCAATTTGTAACAGATTACCCAACAAGCGTAAAGCAAAATCAAGCTTATATTGAAGTAGCGCAGTATCATTTTACTCAAGGCAATTATGCACAAGCTTTACAATGGTTTGACAAAGTGGATGAAAGTAGTTTGAGTAGAAAGGATCAAGATAAATTTAATTTCCAAAAAGGCTATAGTTTTTTTAATGCTAAAAAGAAAAAAGAAGCTACTTCCTACCTGAATAAGGTAGTAAATTCTGCTGAATATGGGTCTCAGGCCAAATATTACCTCGGTTTTATGGCCTATGAAGGAGATGATTATAAGCAAGCGACAAAGTATTTTGACGCCGTTTCAGGTGACGAGAAATACAAAGAAAAGCTTTCTTATTATCAAGCAGATATGAATTTTAAGCTGGGAAATTTCCAAAAAGCAATTGATCTAGGTCAGAAAGCAATGGCCAAATCAAATCCTTTGGAAAAATCAGAATTAAATAAAATCATTGGTGAAAGCTATTTTAATTTAAATAAATACGATACTGCCATTCCATTTTTGGTCGCTTACAAAGGGAAAAGAGGAAAGTGGAACAATACTGATTTTTACCAATTGGGATATGCGTACTACAAACAAAAAGACTACGAAAATGCCATTTCCCAATTCAATAAAATCATTGGTGGAAAGGATTTTGTAGCTCAAAATGCATACTACCATTTAGGAGAAAGTTACCTCAATACCGATAAAAAACAACAAGCGTTGAATGCTTTTAAAAATGCTTCGGAAATGGATTTTGACTTGGCTATACAAGAAGATGCCAGTTTGAATTATGCTAAATTAAGTTATGAATTAGGAAATTCGTATCAAAGTGTACCAGCAGTTCTTCAATCTTTTTTAAATAAATATCCAAATAACGCCAACCGTTCTGAGGTAGATAAATTGCTAATTGATTCCTATATTTCCTCCAAAAACTACAAAGAAGCGTTGGTTTTATTAGAAAAAAATAAATCGCCGGAAAATAAATTAGCCTATCAAAAAGTACTGTTTTATAGAGGACTGGAATTGTATACGGATGGAAAGTATGAAGATGCTTTGAAAATGTTTACGAAAGCTACAATCGAACAAAAAGATGCAGTTTTCACCAGCAGAGCCATTTTTTGGAAAGGGGAGGCTGAATATGTTACAAATGATTTCAAGGAGGCATTGTTAAGTTTTAAACAATTTGCTGGTTCAAATCAAGCTTCAAAAACCCCAGAATACAAAAACCATAATTATAATATTGCCTATTCCTATTTTAAATTAAAAGAATACGATCAAGCAGGGGATTATTTTCAAAACCAAATAGAGAAAGCACCAGCTGATAAAGTGCGGTTGAATGATTCGTATTTGCGTTTAGCAGATTGTCGTTTTGTAACTTCAAAATACGGTCCAGCAATGGATGCGTATAATAAAGTGATTGAATCTAAAAGTATAGACGCGGATTATGCTTCCTTTCAAAAAGCCATTTCCTTCGGATTTATGGACAAAAATGATACTAAAATCACCGAATTAAACTCTTTTGTCCAATTGTATCCAAAGTCTGAATACAAAGACGATGCACTTTTTGAATTGGCTAATACCTATGTTGCCGCTAACAAAAATGATCTTGCCATAAAAACATACGAGCGTTTAAATACGGAGTTTAAAAAAGGTTCTTTCACTTCGAGATCTATTTTGCGTCAAGGGTTAGTGTATTATAATACCGATAATGACGATCAGGCATTGTTGAAGTTTAAAAAAGTAGCGGCGGATTTCCCTAGAACTCCGGAGGCCTTAGAAGCGGTAGCAACCGCTCGATTAATTTATGTGGACAATGGCAGGGTAGATGAATACGCAACTTGGGTCCGTACATTGGATTTTGTAGCTGTTACTGATGCTGAATTGGATAATGACACCTATGAAGCTGCTGAAAAACAATTTCAGCAAAACAACACTAAGCAAGCTATCCAGGGATTTAGTGGTTATGTAAATCAATTTCCTCGCGGCATTCATGCCTTAAAAGCTAATTACTATCTTGGTCAATCGTATTATTCAGAAGGATCTGAAACCAAATCAATTCCTAATTTTGAGTATGTAATTGCGCAATCTAGAAGTGAGTTTACAGAGCAGTCTTTGTCAAGATTGGCTCAAATTTTTCTTAAAAACAAACAGCACGACAAGGCAATTGTAGTTTTATCCCGTTTAGAAAACGAATCTGATATTTCTCAAAACACGACTTTTGCACAATCCAATTTGATGAAATTGTATTATGACAAGAAAGATTATGGTAATTCAGGCACGTATGCAGAGAAAGTTTTGATGAATCCAAAAGCTGATGATAATGTAAAAAGTGATGCTCAAATAATTATAGCGCGTGCGGCAATTGAAACGGGAGATGAAGCAAAAGCAAGAGTGGCCTACACCAAATTAATGACGATTGCAAAAGGAGAACTAGCGGCTGAAGCATTGTATTATGATGCTTATTTTAAAAACAAAGACGGAAATTTTGAACAATCAAATGTTGCTGTTCAAAAATTAGCGAAAAATTACGCTAGTTACAAATATTTTGGAGCCAAAGGCTTAGTAGTAATGGCAAAAAACTTCTACGGATTGAAAGACAGTTATCAGGCAACCTATATTTTGGAAAATGTAATACAAAATTTTACTGATTTTCCGGATGTAGTGTCAGATGCGCAAAGAGAATTGAACACTATAAAAGCAGAAGAGTCTAAAACAAATTCATCAATTACGAAATAAAGAAACACGGTAAGAAAGTTAGAAAACAACTAAAATGAGTGTGAAATTTTCAGCCTAGTCGAAAGCCAAAAAAATCAAAGAATGACAATCCCTTTTTATATAGTAGATGTTTTTGCGGAACAAAAATATGCGGGTAATCAACTGGCTGTGTTTTTGGATGCACAAAAGTTAAGCACTACTGAGATGCAGACCATTGCCCGAGAAACAAACTTTGCCGAAAGTACTTTTATCACCAAGATCGATCAGGAAAATAATGCAGCAACAATACGAATTTTTACTCCAGAACACGAAATGCAATTTGCGGGCCACCCCATAATAGGAACTTCGTGGGTTTTGATGCACAAAATTTTTGAGAAGCGCACTGAAGAGATCAATTTGTCAGTTCCAATAGGTGATATTGTAGTTTATGAATCAGACGATTTAATATGGCTACAAGCTGCTCAACCAGAGTTTTTGGATACTTTTTCAGCAGAAGATTTTTCGAACTTCAGCAATTTAAGCAGTGTTGATTTTGATAATGCATTTCCCATTCAGGAAGTAACCACAGGAAGCGCGTTTGTGATTGTTCCTGTCAAAAACAAAAAAGTTTTACAGAATTTGATTTTGGATAGGGATAAGACGAACGATTGGCTACACAAGCATTGTAAAACCAATCATAGATCGTTATATTTTTATTGTTTAGAAGACACAAAATTAACCAGTAGAATGCTTTGTATAGAAAATAATCAACTTATAGAAGATGCAGCAACTGGAAGTGCAAGCACTTGTTTGCAGGCTTTTCTGTTAAAATATAATGCGCCAGAAATTCAAATTATCAATCATCAGGGTGATTTTATAAACAGACCGTCGCAGATTTACTTTGACGGGAAAATGACAAATGATCATTTTGATATAAATATTGGCGGAAAAACGCAATTCATCGCAAAAGGCGAGTGGGAAGTTTAAGCAGGAGGTTAGGAATGAAGAATTAGAAATTAAGAAGTAAAAAAATATAATATGACATTTAAAGATAAAAAAACAACATCATTTATTAATACGGTAGTATCATTCATGGCACCCTTTACTTCGATGAGGTTTGGGTTGGGGATTTTGTTCTTCTTCGTCTTCCAATTTTCGTTTGCACAAAAGAAAGAGCAAATAGGAACCGAAACGGTAAATGTTGTAAAACCATATACGCCAAAAATTTCAGATGCTTTTAAATTAAAAGAAATTCCGGAACTGGATGAAGAAGGGAATGCCAAAAAAGAAAGCATAAAATATTCTATTTTTTCCTTTCCTGTAGCCTCTACTTTTACACCTTCAAAAGGAAAAGCCGAAGGGGTTGAAAAAGAAATTCAAGCTCCTCTATTTAAAAATTATGCGACCTTTGGAGTTGGTAATTACGGAACTTTTATAGGAGAATTATTCGTAAACCAAGACCTAAATGCGACGGACTATGTTGGCGGTATGTTCCGTCATCATTCTTCTCAAGGCGGTATAGAAAGCGTTAATCTTGACGACCGTTTTTTTGACACTTCACTTGATTTAATGTATGGTTCAAATCAAAAGAATGTGTCTTGGAATTTAGATTTAGGATTTCAAAATCAAATTTACAATTGGTATGGATTACCAGAAAGTTTTGGTAACACTTTATCGTCTCAAGATCGATCTGTTTTGATCAACAGTATTAATCCAAAACAGTCCTATAACACCATATCTCTGGGAGGAAATGTGGCTTTTAACGAAAGTATATTGAATAAAGCAAGTTTGAAATTCAATCATTTTTCCGATGGTTTTGATTCTTCTGAAAATAGGTTTTACGCTAAACCAACCCTATCCTTTGATGTAATGGAAAGTGCGGTGAAAACAGATTTAACTGTTGATTATGTCGATGGAAATTTCAAAAATAATTATACAAATACCAATACGGAACCTTTGAAATATAGTTTTACAAATTTTGGTATTTCACCGAGTTTTGTAATGCAAAAAGAAGATTGGACATTGAATATTGGTGCTGCAGTTTTTTATAGTAGGGACAATCAAAATAGTAGCAATACCTTTTATGTCTATCCAAAATTCAATGTCTCTTATAAGGTGGTTGGTGATTTGATGATTTTCTATGCGGGTGCCGAAGGTGATTTAAGACAAAATTCATATCAGGATTTGGTAGATAGTAATCCATTTTTATCCCCAACATTAGCTATTGCACCTACGGATCAACAATATGATGTTTTTGCTGGAATGAAAGGGAAATTGACCAATTCAGTGAGTTACAACCTGAGAGGTTCTTACCTAAATGAGAGAAATAAAGCATTGTTTAAAAGCAATAGTTATGATGAGAATGCCGGGAACGCCGATTACGCCTTTGGAAATTCTTTTCAAGTCGTGTACGATGATATGAGAACCTTAAACTTTTATGGAGAATTAAAAGCAGATTTCTCTGAAAATATCACTTTCGGAGTTAATGGAAGTTTTAGCAGTTTTACAAATAATTTTCAGCAAGAAGCGTGGAATTTGCCAGCAATAAAAATAAACTCCAGTTTGGATTTTAATATTACAGAAAAATGGTTTGCTGGTGCCAATGTGTTTTACGTAGGCGAGCGAAAAGATTTTCAAATGAATACTGCTATTGTAACTAATGCTACCCCAGTAACTTTAAAATCTTATTTTGATGTCAATGCCAATGTAGGATTCAAATACAGCGACCGATTGACTGCTTTTGCAAGAGCGAATAATATTACCAATAATGCCTATCAAAAATGGTTGAATTATCCAGTTCAAGGATTTCAAGTGATTTTAGGAGCGAATTATAAATTTGATTTTTAGTTTTCTTTACCGCAAAGTGCGCAAAGGTTATCGCATAGAATAGGAAGATTTTATTTTTTGGAAGTTTTACATAATTAGAATATAAATGTTTTAGCTACAATCGATTTTACAAAATTACTTTGCGAACCTTGCGAAAAACTTTGCTTACTTTGCGGTTAAACTCTTCAAATGACTTTCAAACAAAAAATACATACTCATTACCTGCAATTAGTTCAGGATCGAATCGATGTTTTCAAAGACATGATTTTGGCCCTTACCGAAGATTCTAAGAACGATGCTAAAGGTTCTGCTGGAGACAAACATGAAACGGCGCTATCCATGATGCATATTGAACAGGAAAAACTCAATCGTAAATTGAGAGAAGTATTGGATCAAAAAACAATTTTGGATAAAATTGACGTTACGACAATTGCTGAGACTATTATTGTTGGGAGCTTGGTAAAAGCGAACGGAATCTATTTGTATCTGAGTGTAGCACTCCCTAAAATTAACATCGAAGGAATCAATATTATTGCCTTATCACCACAATCGCCTTTGGGGAATAAACTCTTGGGGAATCAAGAAGGTTTTACTTTTGAGATTAATGGTACTAAATATTTGGTGGAAGGTATTTATTGATTTATCGTTTTCTGACAACTACAAAATAATTTTCTCTTATCGTAATAGTTCGTTTTAATTTTCTGGTAAATAAAGGGTTCTCTCAAATCACTAAATAATTGACATTTTTACTCTAATTCTATTTTTTGGGACCCGCCTCAAAGGGTTCTATTTTATTACTAATTCAAAACGGTTCTTGTTTGTTTTGAAATTGCTTACTGTATCTGATTATAAAAAATTTCGTAATAAAAAGTGTTTCTTTTGGTAACGTATAGATTTATTATCTACCTTAGTGTAAGCTTACTAATCTTATAAATGAAATCCCCTTTGAGTAAGAAAATTATCCTTCTATTTTTCATCGTCATTCTTGGGATTTTTGTTTCAGTTTTTATTATTACTGAAAAGAACAAATTAGGAATGCAAAAAAGCAATAAGTGGGTAGAACATACGCACCAAGTATTTGCTAAGTCGAGTCTTTTGGAATCAACCATTCAGTATAATATATTGGCCAATTATGGGTATAGAATTAGCGGCGATCCGCTTTTTATACGCGATCCGCAATTAACATACAATGAGGTAAAAAAGCAATTAGACGGACTCAGTATATTGATAAGTGACAATGACAAACAAATAGTACGCATTAAATATTTAAACAAACTGGTTGACAAGCGAATCTTATTTTTAAAAGAAGGCAATCAACTGCAATATAAAAAAGGAATTGAACTTTCACGAAACTTGGAGTTTTTGGATAACACCATAGGCTACTTAAATGAAGTAAAAGCGGTTGTTGTAAAGATTCAGCTAGAGGAATCTCGATTGCTCAAGTTCCGGCAGCAGGCTTATATTGATAGTAGTAGTGCCTTTTATTTTTCATTTTATCTCTTGTTGAGTTTTGTAATAGTGTTGATGATTTTTATGTTTTTTCTTGTGAGGTATAATATGAAGGAGAAAGAAAAAATAAGAGATGTTTTGTTAGCAAAGAATGAATGGTATAACCAGTTAATGGGAAGTTTGGGTTGGGGAGTAGTTTCTGTTGATATTACTGGTGTTATAACATTTATTAATCGTGTGGCACAAGAATTAACGGGGAGTAATGAGGTGAAATTGATAGATAAAATTGTTGAAAATGTATTAGAAATACGCAATGAAGAGACCGAATCGATAGTAATGAATCCCTTGACAAAAGTAATGCAGGAAAATAAGGTGATGTGGCTTGGCAATCATGCTGTCTTAAAACGAAAAGACGATAGTAAAATATATATTGATGGTAGTGTAGCTCCTATTCATAGTCATAATAAAGAGTTGGTAGGTAGTGTCCTTGTCTTCAGAGATGTTTCCAAAGATAAAGAAGTGCAATTAGCGCTGCTCAATAGCTTAAAGGAGACCAAGGATTATAAATATGCTATAGATGAATCAGCCATGGTTGTCATCACCAACCAGAAGGGAAGTATTACTTACACCAATGATAATTTTTGCAAGGTCTCGAAATACAGTCGTGAGGAATTAATAGGACGAGATCATCGAATTATTAATTCTGGTTATCATTCCAAAGAATTTATGCATGAATTGTGGACAACGATAGCTAATGGGGAGATTTGGAAGGGAGAAGTCAAAAACAGAAAGAAAGATGGATCTTTATACTGGGTAGATACTACTATAGTTCCATTTTTGAATGATAAAGGTAAACCATATCAATATATTGCTATTCGTTCAGAGATTACTGAGCGAAAACAGGTCGAAGAAAATTTCCTCACCCTTGCCAATAATATGTCACAACTGGTATGGATGGCTGATGCAGATGGTTCTATATTTTGGTATAATCAGCGCTGGTTTGATTACTCGGGCACCACAATAGAAGAAATGAAAGGTTGGGGCTGGACTAAAGTACACCATCCCGACCATTTGGAGCGTGTTGTAAACAAGATAAAAGAGTATTTCGACTCGGGTGAAGTATGGGAAGATAGTTTTCCCTTGCGCGGTGCTGACGGCCATTACCGATGGTTTCTTTCACGGGCTGTACCTGTTCTTGACGCTCACGGCAAAATGATCCGATGGTTTGGGACAAATACTGACACAACCGTACTCAAAGAAGTAGAAGAAAAATTAGTAGAAAAACGAAGAGAACTAGAGGCAAAAGTAGAAGAATTATATAAAAGCAATTCTGAGTTAGACCGTTTTGTTTACAGTGCTTCGCACGATTTGCGTGCCCCCCCTAAAATCAATGCTGGGTTTGATAGGTATTGTAATGAGCAGTGAAGATCCCAACAACACAGATCAAAAGACAAGGCTAGAGATGCTCAACGATAGTGTGATTAAATTAGATAGTTTTATTGAAGATATATTGAATTATTCCCGCAATACCCGAATGGGTGTCGTTATGGAAGAAATCAATTTTGAAGAGATTCTAGAGGAAATAAGAAACGGTCATAAGTTTATGGAAGGAGCTAATAAATTAAAACCTCTAGTAGAAATAATTCAGAAAGAAAAATTTATTTCAGACAAAAAAAGGATAATTGTAATTTTGAATAATATAATATCCAACGCCATTAAATACAGAGATACTTCTAAAGAGGAATCTTTTGTAAGCGTTTTTGTTGAATGCGATAGTAAAAAGGCAGTCATAACTATCGAGGATAATGGTATTGGTATTGCCGATGATAAGCAGGAAAAAGTATTCGACATGTTTTATCGCGCCACTAAACTCTCCAACGGTTCTGGTCTTGGTATGTATATTGTTAAAGAAACATTAGAAAAATTAGATGGAATAATTACTTTGGAATCTAGCTTGAATAAAGGAACAAAGTTCAGTATACAAATTCCAAACCAAACCAATTAATCAAATTATTTACAGATATGAAAATGAAAAATATTGTACTCATTGATGATTCCAAAATGGACAATTACATTTCAAAATTTATTATTAAAGAAAGCAATTTAGCCGAAAATATTAATATATTTAGTTCCCCAATTGAAGCATTAGAATATTTAGAAACACTAAAAAATGATCATGAAAAATTCCCTGAGGTTATTTTCCTTGACATTAATATGCCTGATATGGATGGCTTTGGATTTCTTGATGAATATTCCAAATTTTCTAAAGATATAATTGAGGAAACTGCCGTTTTTATGCTCACTTCTTCAAATGACCCGAAGGATATTAAACGCGCTTTAGAATATCCAGTTGTAAAAAAATACTTTACTAAACCGTTCACTATAGATTTTCTCAATGATTTAATGTAATGGATTCTTTGCTTTCAAAGGGTTGTGTTACTGCTTTCTGGGATCTAGTGCCTCTTTTTCTTTTATATTATGTGTTAATTGCTATTTTTGGTTGTCATTTATAACTAAAAATAGCATTTGTGTTTTTCAATTAGAACAATAACTCCATCTTTGCCTTATCAAAATAAACAAAACATTTAAAATATATAGTTATGTGCGGAATAGTATGTGCCTTTGACCTAAAACAAAAAGCGGAAGTTTTAAGACCGCAAGTACTAGAAATGTCTAAAATTATCCGTCATCGTGGACCGGATTGGAGTGGAATTTTTAGTAATGAAAAAGCCATTTTGTCTCACGAACGTTTGGCAATTGTGGATCCTGCTTCAGGAAAACAACCGTTGTTCAGTGAAGATAAACAACTTGTTTTAGCCGCAAATGGTGAAATTTATAACCACAGAGAATTGCGCAAACAATTTGAAGGAAAATACAACTTTCAAACAGAAAGTGACTGTGAAGTAATTCTGGCACTTTACAAAGAAAAAGGACCTCATTTTATAGATGAAATGAACGGAATTTTTGGATTTGCTATTTATGATGTAGAAAAAGACGAATATTTTGTTGCTCGTGATCACATGGGAATTATTCCATTATACATAGGTTGGGATGAGCACGGAACTTTTTATGTAGCTTCAGAATTGAAAGCCTTAGAAGGCTATTGTACAAAAATACAATTGTTTCCTCCGGGACATTACATGACAAGCAAAGACGGTGAATTTGTACAATGGTACAAAAGAGAATGGGTTGATTATGATGCCGTAAAAGACAACGTAACTAGTATTGACGAAATTAAAGTGGCTTTAGAAGCTGCGGTTCACAGACAGTTAATGAGCGATGTGCCTTACGGTGTTTTGCTTTCTGGAGGTTTAGATTCTTCTATTACTTCGGCTGTGGCCAAAAAATATGCGCAAAAACGTATTGAATCCGGTGATGTTGCCGATGCTTGGTATCCGCAATTGCATTCTTTTTCGGTAGGATTAGAAGGTTCTCCAGATTTAGCTGCAGCTCAAATCGTGGCTGATCATATAGGAACGATTCACCACGAAATTAAATTCACTATTCAAGAAGGTTTGGATGCAGTTAAGGATGTGATTTACAACTTGGAAACGTATGATGTGACTACGATTAGAGCATCAACACCTATGTGGTTAATGGCGAGAGTTATTAAATCAATGGGAATCAAAATGGTATTGTCGGGTGAAGGAGCAGATGAACTTTTTGGAGGATATTTATACTTTCACAAAGCGCCAAACGCAAGAGAATTCCACGAAGAAAATGTACGTAAATTAGGTAAATTGCACATGTATGACTGTTTGCGTGCGAATAAAAGTTTAGCCGCATGGGGAATTGAAGGTCGTGTACCGTTTTTAGATAAAGAATTTATGGATGTAGCGATGCGAGTTAATCCACAAGATAAAATGATCAACAAAGAACATCCAATGGAAAAATGGGTACTTCGTAAAGCTTTTGAGGAAATGTTACCGCCAAGTGTTGCTTGGAGACAAAAAGAACAGTTTAGTGATGGTGTAGGATACGGTTGGATTGATACTTTGAAAGAAGTAGTGGCTGTTGAAATTTCAGATGAACAATTAGCAAATGCTAAATACAAGTTCCCTTTGCAAACGCCAACTTCTAAAGAGGAATATTATTATCGTTCTATTTTTCATGAGCATTTTCCAAGTGATGCAGCTGCTTTGTGTGTTCCTCAAGAAGCAAGCGTTGCGTGTAGTACAAAAATTGCATTGGAATGGGATGAAGCATTCAAGAATATGAATGATCCATCAGGTAGAGCAGTAGCTAGTGTGCATGATGATGCTTATGCAAAAGCATAAATACAATTAATTAAGATTTTACAAATACACAAACGCTCTCTTTTTCGAGAGCGTTTTTTTATGGGAATATATTTTTGAAGAAGTATATCACTTGAAAAAACGTTTTATTTGTGCATTGTCTAAAATAATTAGACATAGTTTTTTTATATTAGCATAACTAAATTGTTAATTATGAGATTCATTTCACTTTTTCTTGCTTTATTTTTATTGATTTCCTGTAGTCAAAAAACTAAAATTTCCGTTGATACGATTATTACAGATGCAACGATTTATTCCGTAGATAACGCTTTTGGAATAGCTTCGGCTATGGCGATCGAAGAAGGAAAAATTGTAGCAATAGGTACAAATAGTGAAATTACGAAACAATATGAATCGAAGAATACGGTTGATGCTGAAGGGAAATTCATCTATCCCGGATTGTTTGATGCACACTGCCATTTTTATAGCTATGGATTGAGTTTACAAGAAGCTGATTTACGTGGTACCAAAAGTATGGACGAAATAATCACTCGTTTAAAGGCTTTTCAAAAAGAGAAGAATTCAACGTTTATTGTGGGTAATGGTTGGGATCAAAACGATTGGAAAGTAAAAAAGTATCCTACCAAAGCAGAATTAGATGTTGCTTTTCCTGATATTCCTGTGGTATTGAATAGAGTTGACGGGCATGCGATTATCGTTAATAGTAAAGCATTGAAATTAGCAGGAATCACCAAAGATACAAAAGCTGTTGGTGGTCAAATTGAAATTGCAAATGGAGAGCCAACAGGAATTTTAGTTGATAATCCAATGGAATTAGTGTTCAAAATAATTCCAAAACCAACGCGTAAAATACAAATTGCGGCTCTATTAGATGCTGAAAAAGTGATGTTTGATTATGGGTTGACAACAGTAAATGATGCGGGTTTAGATCCTGATGTGATTCATTTGATAGATAGTTTGCAAAAAGCAAAAGTGATGACGCTTAACGTATATGCTATGGTTACAGCAAATCAAAAAAATATAGATTATTACTTAAAAAAAGGAATTTATAAAACGGATAATCTCAATGTACGTTCCTTTAAAATGTACGGCGATGGTGCTCTCGGTTCTCGCGGCGCTTGCATGCACAAGCCGTATTCAGATAAGCCGGACCAATACGGTGCTTTGTTGGCGCCTATTTCGGGATTAAAAGATGTTGCTAGACAAATTGCAGCTTCTAATTTTCAACTCAATACACATGCGATTGGCGATTCAGCCAATACGGTAATTTTAAAAATATACAAAGAAGTGCTAACCGATACAAAGGATAGAAGATGGAAGATTGAGCACGCTCAAGTTTTACGGGAAGCCGATTTTGATTATTTCAGATTTGGAATTATTCCTTCAGTTCAACCCACTCATGCTACATCAGATATGTATTGGGCGGAAGACAGATTGGGGAAAGAAAGGCTTAAAAATGCCTATGCGTATAAAAAATTACTTCAAAAAGCAGGAATGATAGCTCTCGGAACTGATTTTCCTGTAGAGGAAGTAAATCCGATGCTAACTTTTCATGCTGCAGTTGCGAGAAAAGACAGTAAGGAATATCCAAAAGGAGGCTATCAAATGGAAAATGCATTAACCCGAGCCGAAACTTTAAGAGGAATGACTATCTGGGCTGCTTTTTCTAATTTTGAAGAAAAAGAAAAAGGAAGTCTTGAAGTGGGAAAATGGGCTGATTTTGTAATGTACGATCAGGATTTAATGAAAGTGGAAGAAAATAAAATAGTGAAAATGAAACCTACCAACACCTATTTAAAAGGTCAGAAAGTGAAGTAATTGAATTGTCAGCCTTTTATGATTTACGATTAATTCTGCAAACAACGGCATTTTGTAGAATACATTGTTAAAACATATGAGTCATATAAGTTTTTAATTTGAATGAAATCAAATAAAACTAAAAGTTCATTTAAGTAAAGTCACATAGAATTGCAAAGAACTTTTTTAACTTATTTTCCTTTTAATAACGATTTGAGAAACTGACTTATTTAAACTTACATGACTTATATGTTTAAAATCAATGCTGTTTATTTTATAACGTAGCGATAATTTACAGATGTAATAGAATATTTTAATTTATTGGTATTTGAATTACATTTTTAAGACAAAATGCATCTTTTTGTTTTAAATAGTAACTAAATATCATAATTGTGTTCTGTATTTGTAACTGCTATTGCATATTTGTCGACTTAGAATTGGAAAAAAATAAAAATACAGCGTTATGTGCGGAATATTAGCAATTATCGGAAGAGGAAAAGAGGAACAATTGTTTGGAGCACTTTCAAAAAGAATGACGCATCGTGGTCCGGATGAAAGTGATTTACATGTTACTGAAAAAGGGCATATTCTAAGTCATGAAAGGCTGTCGATAATTGATTTACATTCCGGAAAACAACCGATACAAGGCACGAGAACGGCCTACATGGTTCATAATGGCGAAATATACAATCATCAGGAATTGAGAGATGGAGTTTTGAAAGGGCATACTTTTAGAACCAAATCAGATTCAGAGGTTATTGTGCATTTGTATGAAGAGTTTGGATATGATTTTTGCAATATGCTGGACGGAGATTGGGCTTTTGTGGTGGTGGATGGTGATGATTTTATTGCCGGTAGAGACCCAATGGGAGTAAAGCCGCTGTATTATGGACTGGATGAAAGAGGAAGAATCTATTTCTCCTCTGAAATGAAACCTATTGCAGATCAATGTAAAACATTTTCTACTTTTCCTCCGGGACATTATTATACTGCAAAAACAGGTTTTGTAAAATATTACAAACCGGAATATGAAGATTATTTAAAAGCAGATCAAGAATTAGATTTGGAGTTGATCAGAGAAACGTTGACCGAAGCGACTCGTAAAAGATTAATGAGCGATGTTCCTATTGGAGTATTGCTTTCGGGAGGTTTGGATTCTTCCTTGACTTCAGCAATTGCTTCTAGATTATTGGCGGAAAGCGGTAAAAAATTACAATCATTTTCAATTGGTTTGAACGCTGATGCGCCAGATGCTGCGGCAGCCAGAAAAGTTGCGGAGTATTTAGGCACAGAACATCATGAAATTCACTTTACTGTCGAAGAAGGAATTGAAATTTTAGAGAAACTAATTTGGCATCTGGAAACATATGACGTGACTTCAATAAGAGCAAGTACACCAATGTATTTCTTATCGAAAGCGATAACGGATTTGGGTGTAAAAGTGGTACTTTCAGGTGAAGGAGCTGATGAAATCTTTGGTGGATATTTGTATTTTAGAAATGCGCCTTCGGCAGTGGATTTCCAAAAGGAAACCATCGAAAGAGTGCAAAAATTATTTACTGCCGATTTGTTAAGAGCGGATAAATCAACGATGGCGCATGGTTTAGAGACCAGAGTTCCGTTTTTGGATAAAGCGTTCTTAGACATGGCCGTTCGTATCAAAGCAGAAGAAAAAATGCCTAAAACGTACGATGGAAAAGAAAAATACATTTTAAGAAAAGCATTTGATACACCTGAAAACCCTTATCTTCCAGAAGAAGTTTTGTGGAGACAAAAAGAACAGTTTTCGGATGGAGTAGGATACAATTGGATCGATGAATTGATTGATTATTGTGCGACACAAGTTACGGATGAGCAATTAGCCGGAGCTGCAAAGGAATTTCCTTATAATGCACCAGCCACTAAAGAAGCTTATTTTTACAGATCGATATTTAATAAATATTATCCACAAATAAGTGCGGCACAAACGGTTAGGAAGTGGATTCCGAAATGGCAAGAAAACCTTGATCCAAGCGGAAGAGCTAATGCAGCTCACGTTAAAGCCGATACTGCAATTGCTAAAACAGGAGTTGTAGTTTGAGGCAAAAATTTGAATTTTTTATAAATGAAGAACGCTCTCAATTTTGGGAGCGTTTTTTTGTATTTATATGAACAAATGTTAATAACTTAAGGGCTTAAAAAGGGATTTTAACGGTTATATAATTTGCGTTTTTATATATTTGCGTGTTATACAAAAATTACATTTTTTACAATAAAATATATATGAGCGAAGAAATCAAGAAGGACAGTTATTCAGCAGATAGTATTCAGGCATTAGAAGGAATGGAGCACGTACGGATGCGTCCTTCGATGTATATTGGAGATGTGGGTGTTAGAGGACTGCATCATTTAGTGTATGAGGTTGTAGATAACTCGATCGATGAAGCAATGGGAGGCCATTGTGATACCATAATAGTTGATATTAATGAAGATGGATCCGTTACTGTTGAAGATAATGGGCGTGGTATTCCGGTAGGTATTCATAAAAAAGAAGGTGTTTCGGCATTGGAGGTTGTAATGACCAAAATTGGTGCCGGTGGAAAATTTGATAAAGATTCTTATAAAGTTTCTGGAGGACTTCACGGTGTTGGGGTTTCTGTGGTAAACGCTTTATCGAATCATTTGAGAGCTACCGTTCACAGTAGTGATGGTAAAATATACGAACAAGAATACGAAAAAGGAAAAGCATTATATCCAGTTAAACAAATTGGTGAAACGACAAAAAGAGGGACAATCGTTACTTTTTATCCGGATCCAAGCATATTTACACAAACAATAGAGTATTCTTATGATACTTTATCTGCTCGTATGCGCGAACTGTCTTATCTGAACAAAGGTATTACGATCACTTTTACGGACAAAAGAGAATTGGATAAAGACGGAAATTTTGTTTCGGAAATTTTTCATTCTGATGAAGGTTTAAAAGAATACATCCGCTATTTAGACGGAAACCGTGAGCCAATTATTGCACATGTTATTTCCATGGATCATGAAAAAGGAGAAATTCCGGTTGAGGTGGCATTAATTTACAATACCAGTTACACTGAAAATATTTTTTCTTACGTAAATAACATTAATACACACGAAGGCGGAACGCACTTGCAAGGTTTTAGAACCGGTCTAACCAGATCGTTAAAGAAATATGCGGATGCTTCTGGAATGTTGGATAAACTGAAATTTGATATTTCAGGGGACGATTTCCGTGAAGGATTGACTGCTATTATTTCGGTAAAAGTTCAAGAACCACAGTTTGAGGGACAAACAAAAACGAAACTTGGAAATAGAGAAGTTGTTTCTCCGGTAAGTCAAGCGGTGAGTGAAATGATTGAAAATTATTTGGAAGAAAATCCAAATGATGCCCGTATCATTGTTCAAAAAGTAATTCTTGCAGCACAAGCACGTCACGCTGCCAAAAAAGCACGTGAAATGGTGCAACGCAAAACCGTAATGGGTGGCGGTGGATTGCCAGGAAAATTATCGGATTGTTCAGAGCAAGATCCGGCAAAATGTGAAGTATATCTTGTCGAGGGAGATTCGGCAGGCGGAACTGCAAAACAAGGTCGTGATCGTGCTTTTCAAGCTATTTTGCCATTACGTGGTAAGATTTTGAACGTAGAAAAAGCGATGCATCACAAAGTTTTTGAAAATGAAGAGATTCGGAATATATTTACGGCACTTGGTGTAACCATTGGTACAGAAGAGGATAGTAAGGCATTAAATATTTCAAAATTACGATACCATAAAGTAATTATTATGTGTGATGCCGATGTCGATGGTAGTCATATTTCTACTTTGATTTTGACATTCTTCTTCCGTTTTATGAAAGAATTAATCGAAGAAGGTCATGTTTATATTGCAGCGCCACCTTTGTATTTAGTTAAAAAAGGAAATAAAAAAGAATACGCTTGGAATGATTTACAACGCGATCAAGCGAATGAAAGAATGGGTGGTAGCGCAGGAATTCAACGTTATAAAGGTCTTGGAGAGATGAACGCGGAGCAATTATGGGAAACAACTATGGATCCGAGTTTCAGAACGTTGCGTCGGGTAACTATTGACAGTTTGGCGGAAGCCGATAGAGTTTTCTCTATGTTAATGGGTGATGAGGTGCCACCAAGAAGAGAATTTATTGAGAAAAATGCAGTTTACGCAAATATTGATGCGTAACTTAATGTAATCATTCGTTTTCATTGGAATAGATTAACACAATAACAAGTAACCAAATTAACAATTAACCGAATAAACTTTAAAATATGAAAGTTACCATTGTAGGAGCAGGAAATGTAGGAGCGACATGTGCCGATGTGATTTCTTATAGAGGAATTGCCAGTGAAGTAGTATTATTGGATATTAGAGAAGGTTTTGCTGAAGGTAAAGCATTAGATATCATGCAATGTGCTACTAATACAGGTTTTAATACCAAAGTATCAGGCGTTACTAATGATTATTCCAAAACAGCAGGAAGTGATGTGGTGGTGATTACATCAGGAATTCCAAGAAAACCAGGAATGACTCGTGAAGAATTAATAGGAATCAATGCAGGAATCGTGAAAACGGTTGTTGAAAATGTATTGAAACATTCACCAGAAACTATTATTGTTGTGGTTTCTAATCCGATGGATACCATGACCTATTTGGCATTGAAATCTACTGGATTACCAAAAAACAGAATTATTGGTATGGGTGGAGCGTTAGACAGTTCTCGTTTCAGAACGTATTTGTCTTTGGCTTTAGACAAACCGGCTAATGATATTTCAGCTATGGTTATTGGTGGACATGGTGATACAACGATGATTCCTTTGACAAGATTAGCTTCTTATAACGGAATCCCAGTTTCTCAATTTTTATCGGAAGAAGAATTGCAAAAAGTCGCTGCAGATACTATGGTTGGAGGAGCGACACTTACAGGGCTTCTTGGAACATCAGCTTGGTATGCTCCTGGAGCTTCCGTTGCTTTCTTGGTGGACAGTATTTTGAATGACCAAAAGAAAATGATTGCATGTTCTGTTTTCGTTGAGGGAGAATATGGACAAAATGACATCTGTATTGGTGTTCCATGCATTATTGGTAAAAATGGAGTAGAAGAAATTCTTGATATTAAACTGAATGATGCTGAAAAGGCCTTATTTGCTAAAAGTGCAGATGCTGTCAGACAAATGAATGACGCTTTAAAATCGATTTTGGTATAAAAATTCACATATAAAAAGATAAGACTGCATCATTGCAGTCTTTTTCTTGAGATTAATCTATAAATAAATTGGTTAATCTTAACGTTAATTATATATTTGCTCGGTTTAAAAAAAATGAGGTAGCCCGAAATATTCTTTTTTAATGTTAAAAATGAATGTAAAGTGTTATTCTATAAGGTTTAAAGCAAAAATAAATAAATAAAAAATAATTAATTTTTAGTAATAATGCAGAATAAAGGACTTATTAAATTTTTCGCAATTCTATTTGCATTGGTAAGTATTTACCAACTTTCTTTCACTTTTGTCGCAAGTAAAGTAAAAAGCGATGCCAAATCTTTTGCTGGTGGAAATCCTGAAAAAGAAGCAAAATATTTAGATTCAATCGGTAAAGAAAAAGTATTTAACCTTGGTTTTACCAATTTTACTTTTAATGAAGTAAGTGATAAGCAAATCAACAAGGGTCTTGACTTAGAAGGTGGTATTAATGTTATACTTCAAATATCTGTTAAAGATATTTTAAAAGGATTATCGAATAATTCTAAAAATCCAGTTTTTAATAAGTCTTTGGCTGATGCAACTGCTGATTTGCAAGGGAATAAACCATATTTAGACAAGTTTTTTGATGCTTTTGAAGCTAATTCAAAAGGAACTGTAAAATTAGCATCTCCAGATATTTTTGCAAATAGAAGTTTGCAAGGTGAAGGTGGTGTTGATTTTCAAATGACCGACTCAGAGGTTCAAAAAATTATCAAAAGAAAAGTTGATGAATCGGTAGAAAGTGCTTTTGGCGTTTTAAGAAAACGTATCGATCAATTTGGTGTAACACAGCCTAATATTCAAAAATTAGGAAATTCAGGTCAAATTCTTGTTGAACTTCCAGGTGCAAAAGATGTAGATCGTGCTAAGAAATTATTATCAAGCACTGCTCAATTGCAGTTTTGGGAAACATACAAAATCGAGGAAATTGGTAATTTCTTAATGGCGGCTAATGAGTCATTGAAAAAAACAGAAATCAAAATTACTGAGGTTAAACCAGTGGTAAAGGATTCTTTAAGTGCTTTACTTACAGATTCAAAAGATTCTACAGCTGCAAAAAAAGGGGAAAATCCTTTATTTGATAAAATTGTTGGTCAAGGTGGAGGTCCAGTTTTAGGGCTTTTCTCTCCAAAAGATACGGCAACAATTAATGGTTACCTGAAAAGAGCTGACATCCGAATTCTTTTGCCAGCTGAGCAACGTTATGCCAGATTTGTTTGGGGTATACCAACTACTATTAAAGATGCTAAAGCTAAAGATGTTGAAGTTTTAGAATTATATGCTTTAAAAGGAAATAGAGATAATGTACCTGCAATGGCTGGTGGTGTTATTACTGATGCAAAAGATACTTTTGATCAATCAGGTAAGCCAGCAGTTTCTATGCAAATGAATGGTCAAGGAGCAAAATCTTGGGAAGAATTAACAGGTAGAGCTTATACTCAAAAAAGCAATATCGCTATTGTTCTTGATGATGTAGTTTACTCTGCGCCAGGTGTTTCAAGTGGCCCAATTTCAGGTGGTAGATCTGAAATTTCAGGAGCTTTTGATGTAACACAGACTAAAGATTTAGCTAATGTTTTAAGAGCAGGTAAATTGCCAGCTACTGCTGATATTGTTCAGTCAGAAGTTGTTGGGCCATCCTTAGGTCAGGAAGCAATTGATCACGGTACTAGCTCCGCTTTGATAGGATTGCTTATTGTATCCCTTTGGATGATGATCTATTATGGTAAAGCGGGTTGGTATGCTAATATTGCACTAGCCATAAATTTACTATTCTTATTTGGAATTTTAGCAAGTCTTGGAGCTGTTCTTACTTTACCTGGTATTGCCGGTATCGTTTTGACAATGGGTACCGCGGTAGATGCGAATATTATTATCTATGAAAGAGCAAAAGAGGAATTAAGAGCAGGTAAAACGCTAGAAGAAGCTGTTAAGACATCGTATAGTTGGAGGGGTGCTATGTCATCAATTACAGATGCGAATGTTACGCACATTTTAACTGGTGCCGTTTTATTTATTTTTGGTTCAGGACCAATTAAAGGATTTGCCACTACATTGTTAATTGGTATTATAACTTCATTATTTACTTCTATTTTTATTGCGCGAATCTTTATTGATTGGAACATTAGCAAAAAGAATAATTTGACGTTTGTTACTAACTTCTCTAAGAATATGTTTAACAACTTTCATTTTGATTTCTTAGGGATGAAAAAATGGACGTATTTGTTCTCTAGTATTGTGGTTATCATCAGCGTTGTTTCTTTAGCAACAAATGGTCTAGATCAGGGAGTTGATTTTGTAGGAGGAAGAACATTCCAAGTGCGTTTCGAAAAACCAATAGAGACAGAAACTGTTAAAGCAGAATTAGCGCAAGTTTTTGAAGGTAGTGCCGAAGTAAAAGTATTTGGTAATACTAACCAATTGAAAATTACAACGAAATATAAGGTGCAAGAGTCAGGAATTAAAGCTGATGAAGAGGTGAATAAATTATTGTTTAGCACCTTGAAAAAGCATTATTCGTCAGACATTACGTACGATAAATTTGTAAACGCTTATGAAGGAAAGAAAGTAGGAATTCTACAAGCTTCTAAAGTGGGACCAACAGTAGCGGAAGATATTAAAACTAACGCTTATTGGGCAGTACTTGGAGCAATGGCCATTGTTTTCTTATACTTAATGATTAGTTACCGAAAATGGCAATATAGTTTAGGTGCGATTGCTGCAGTTGCGCACGATGTTATTTTTGTATTAGGAATCTACTCTTTGTGTTATAAATTCATGCCTTTTGGTATGGAGATCGATCAGCATTTTATCGCTGCAATCTTAACGGTTATTGGATATTCTATGAATGATACAGTTATTGTATTTGATAGAGTTCGAGAGTATTTAGCCGGTAAAACTAAGGGTACTTTTGCTGAAATTGTAAATCAATCTATTAATACAACGATGTCTAGAACAATCAATACATCATTAACTATGATTGTTGTTTTATTAATCATGTTCGTTTTTGGTGGAGAATCTATTAGAGGATTTATCTTTGCAATGTTGGTTGGTATTATAGTAGGAACCTATTCTTCATTGTTTATTGCCACACCAGTATTGGTTGATACAATTTCAAAAGAAGATAAAAACAAGGTAGAAAAAGCACATCAAGAAAGTTAAAAGAGCTTTTATATAATTTTACAAAAAGAGATTCAGCGAAAGTTGAATCTCTTTTTTTTTACCTGAATTCCAATACTTTTTTTAGTAAAGTAACAAAGAGTTTCAAAAATTATAGTCTGTTTTTAAATTAATAGTTATGTTTAAGAGTGTTTTTTTTATTTTGTTTATTTGTTATCCTTCAATGCTGTCTTTTGCTCAAGTCAAAAACAGGGAAGTCCAAGTGGGTTTTGCTTATGGGTTAGGTGCTGAATTTAAAAATAAAAATTACTCTTACACAAATCATTATTATTAGTTGCAATTTTATTTTGGAGTAAAAGAATCAAAAAAAGTCAGCTATCAAATCCTTGTCCAGCCAGAACTTAATTTTGCAACGCATCAACTCTTGAATTTGTTTTTTATTGAACCGGACGAACCGGATTACATAGAAAAACGAGAACGATACACAAAGTTAAAGGATATAAAAGAGTACGTCTTGAATTTAGGATTTTTGGTCCGGAAACCACTCTCTAATCAAGCCAGTCTCTATGCTTTGGGTAGTGTGGGACCAATGATTACCGATACAGAAACAGAGCGCTTATCTAAAGGTTTTGCCTTTGCTGACGTTATTGCTTTAGGAGTTACTTTTAAAATGAATCGAATAACGATTGATTTTAGGCCAAGTATCCGGCACGTATCTAACGCCGGGTTACAAAATAAGAATTCGGGTTACACTACTAAAAATATCGACTTTGGATTATTGTTTGCATTATAAAAAAAGCGTCACCTGTTTTGATTCAGATAACGCTTTTTTTTGCTTTCAAATTATTTTTTTTAATTCGTAATTTCTCTTTCAGCAGTAAATATAAAATACAATCCTATAAGTACAAAAGGAATACTAAGCCATTGTCCTGTTGAAAACAAACCGAGAGCACTTTCAAAACCGCCTTGGCTTTCCTTAACGGATTCTACGATAAAACGTACCGTAAACAACAACACTAGAAACATTCCGAAAATAAATCCTGTATATTTTCTTTTTTCAGTTTTCCAATACAAGAAAAATAAGACTGCAAATACAAAAATATAACAAATTGCTTCGTACAATTGTGTAGGATGTCTTACTGGCACTTGCTCTAATAATACAGCAAATTTAGGGTCTGTTGCAATGGCGGTGTAAGCTTCTTTAGGATTAGGTATCTGAGTAGCATTTACAGCATCCATAGGACTAAAGTGGTCTTTTATGAATTTTATTCCAAAGGGAGAAGTCGTTTCATGACCTATGATTTCCGAATTGAAAAAGTTACCCAATCTGACGAAAATAGCACCGCTCGCAACAGGAATAACCACGCGATCCAAAATCCATAACTGCGGTTTTTTTAATATATTTTTACTGTAGAAGTACATAGCAATAATGATAGAAATTGCAGCTCCGTGACTTGCTAATCCTTGAAAACCAGTAAATTCCCAGCCTTTAATAATGCTAAATAGAGCTTCGTTTGGATTTTCTCTTATAGGTAAGAATATCTCCAGTCGGTGATTGCGGTAATACTCCCAATCGTAAAAGAAAACATGTCCTAAACGAGCACCAATCAAAGTCGCCAATACAGTCCAGATAAATAAAGAGTCTAATTTTTCTATCGATTCTCCTTCGCGATCGAAAATATTTTTCATGATATACCAGCCTAATCCAAAAGCAATGACAAACATTAAACTGTAATACCGAATTATAAAAAAGCCTAAATCAATTCCTTCTGATGGGTTCCAAACAATGTTTAAAGCATGTGTCATGTATTGTAATTTTGTTATTTTAGGTAAAAATAAAGATTAAAAGTAAAATTTGTACTATAAAAACTAATGTTTATGAAGGCAAGATTTTTTAGGCACAGGATCATATCCTGTTTTCCCCCAAGGATGACAACTTAAAATTCGTTTTGTTCCCAGATATCCTCCATAAAATAACCCATGAGTTTGCAGCGCTTCAATCATGTAAGAGGAGCAAGTGGGCTCAAATCGACAAGCTGAAGGTGTGAACGGTGAAATCGCTACTTGATAAAACCGAACTAAAATGATAAATGGTGCAGTTATTTTCATAGTTTCACTTGGGAATTATAAAGCTTAAAATATCATTAATTCCTTTTTTGAGGTCTTTTTTTTTGATAGAGTTAAGAAGCATCGAACTTGCATTGAAATTAAATCGAGAAAGTAGTACCTTCTTTGCCATCTTTAAGTTGGATTCCTAATGTGATCAACTGGTCTCTAATTTGATCAGACAAAGCAAAATTCTTGTTTTCTCTAGCCTGTTTTCTCATTTCGATTAACATATTTACTGTTCCTTGTAATTTATCGTTAGTGCTGTCAGAAATTTTCTCTTCTTCTAGTCCTAGCACATCAAAAACAAATGCATTCATTGTTTTTGCAAAACAATCTAAGTCTTCTGCATCCAAACTCTCTTTCTCCTCTTTTAGCAAATTGATAAAGCGAACGCCTTCAAACAACTGTGCTATTAGGATAGGCGTATTAAAATCATCATTCATTGCATCATAACACAATTGCTTCCATGCTGGAATATTAATAGTGCTTTTTGCAGCGACAGTGATCTCTTTTAACGAATTTATTGCTTCCATCAATCGCTTATATCCTTTTTCAGAAGCAACAATCGCGTCATCTGAAAAGTCAAGAATACTGCGGTAATGCGCTTGCAACATAAAAAATCGGGCTACAGATGCTGAGAAAGCTTTACTTAAAACAGTATTTTCACCTGTTAATATTTCTCGGGGTAAAATATTATTTCCGGTAGATTTAGCCATTTTTTTACCGTTCAAAGTTAACATATTGGCATGTAGCCAATAATTAACCGGAGTTTGACCCGTGCAAGCCTCGTTTTGAGCAATTTCACACTCATGATGCGGGAATTTTAAGTCCATTCCTCCACCGTGAATATCAAAATGATTGCCTAAGTATTTAGTACTCATTGCGGTACATTCTACGTGCCAACCCGGAAATCCATCACTCCATGGCGAAGGCCAGCGCATGATGTGCTGTGTTTCTGCTTTTTTCCAAAGCGCAAAATCCTGGGGATTTCTTTTATCAGTTTGACCGTCTAAATCTCGCGTATTGGTAAGCATATCTTCGATATTTCGACCACTTAATCGCCCGTAATGATTTGTTTTATTGAATTTAACTACATCAAAATAAACTGATCCATTGGCTTCGTAACCTATTCCTTTATCAATAATGGTCTTGATAATTTCAATCTGTTCAATAATATGACCCGTTGCCGTTGGCTCAATACTAGGCGGTAAAAAGTTGAAAGCATTCAAAATATCGTGAAAATCTACGGTATATCGTTGCACCACTTCCATGGGTTCTAGCTGCTCTAAGCGTGCTTTTTTTGCAATTTTATCTTCACCTTCATCTACATCATCCACAATATGACCTACATCAGTAATATTACGAACGTAGCGAACCTTGTAGTCCAAATGCAAAAAATACCTAAAAATCACGTCAAAAGACATGAATGTTCGCACATTTCCAAGATGCACATTGCTGTAAACAGTTGGTCCGCAAACATACATTCCCACATTTCCTTCATGAATAGGTGTAAATGTTTCTTTCTCTCCCGAAAGTGAATTGTATATTTTTAAAGTCTGACTCTTGTATAAAGGCATTTCAATTGTTTTTTTTGGAGCTGCTTCCTGCTTTCCGCTTCAATCTTTTTATTCGCAAGGGCGATAAAAAGGATTTTCACTTCAATCAGGGCTAGGGCATTTCTGCATTAAAAAAATGTAATTTTATTGTTCAATATCCTTCTTATTTCGTGCCGCACTGCGGGTGAATAAGATTTAGAACTTTGTTTCTAGTTTGATATAATCTAAGAATTCTCTGCGAGTAACGCTGTCTTTAAATTTTCCTCCAAACTCGGATGTTACAGTGCTACTTTCGATATCACTGATTCCTCTAGAATTAACACAAAGGTGTTTAGCATCTATCACACAAGCAACATCTTCAGTGCCTAAAGCAATTTGTAATTCTTGCACAATTTGCATCGTTAAGCGTTCTTGTACCTGAGGTCTTTTGGCATAATATTCTACGATGCGGTTCATTTTAGATAAACCAATAACTCTTCCGTTAGAAATATAACCTACGTGAGCTCTTCCTATAATGGGTAATAAATGGTGTTCACAAGTAGAATAGACGATGATATTTTTCTCAACTAACATTTCACCATATTTGTAATTGTTGTCAAAAGTGGATGCTTTTGGTTTTTTTGCAGGATTTAAACCTCCAAAAATTTCTTTTACAAACATTTTAGCCACACGATTGGGTGTGCCTTTTAAACTATCATCAGTCAAGTCCATTCCAAGTGTAAGCAGGATGTTCTCAACGTCTTTTTTTATTTTTTCGATTTTATCATCATCAGAAATGGTGAAAGCGTCATCTCTAATTGGATTCTTTGCGGATAAACTAATATGATTGTCTCCTATTTCGTCTTGAAATTCTTCTTTATTTATCATTAAAAGCAACTATTATAGTGGGTGTAATTATTTAAGGGGTAAAGATAAATAATAAAAATTAAAGAATTTCTATCGCTCCTACTATTTAAACGCACTTTATCGCTTCTTCAAGGTGTTTTTGTTTCTTTTTTAGGCCTAAAAAGAAAGGCAATAACGAGTTCGCTATTGCCTTTTTTATATTAAATCCAGTTTAGTCCAGTTTTAAATCTGAAGAATTTAGTTGCTTATGCTTGATTTTGTGTTGCATTGTAAACTGGAATTGCTGCTTTTAAAATGCGAACTGCACTAATCAGATCATCTTTCTTTAAAACATAAGCAATTCGAACCTGATTCAATCCCATTCCTGGGGTAGAGTAAAAACCTGCTGCTGGTGCAACCATTATGGTTTCGCCATCTAAGTCATAACTTTCTAAAAGCCATTGAGCGAAAGCGTCGGCGTTGTTCACTGGCAATTGCGCAATGCAATAAAAAGCACCTTTAGGTTTGCTCACAATTACACCATCTATTTTGTTTAATTCTTCAATTAAAGTATCTCTACGTTCTCTATATTCTGAAATTACTTCGTCAAAATAACTTTGCGGTGTGTCCAGTGCTGCTTCACTTGCAATTTGTTCAATAGTAGGAGGACTCAATCTTGCTTGCGCAAATTTCATCGCTGTAGTCATCACTTCCTTATTTTTAGAAACAATACACCCTATTCTCGCACCACACATGCTATATCTTTTTGAAACCGAATCGATCATAATGGCATGTTCTTCAAGTCCAGGAACGCTCATAACAGAATAATGTATGTCGCCGTCATAAGTGAATTCGCGATACACCTCATCAGATATTAAGAATAAATCATGTTTTTTAACCAGAGCTGCTAACTGCATGATTTCTTCTTTGGAGTATAAATATCCAGTAGGATTTCCTGGATTACAAATAAGAATAGCTTTTGTTTTTGGAGTAATCAGTTTTTCAAAATCGGCCACTGCTGGAAGCGCAAAACCCGTTTCGATAGTGGAGATAACAGGAATAACGTTCACGCCAGACGCCGTTGAAAATCCGTTATAATTTGCATAAAAGGGTTCTGGAATAATAATTTCATCACCTTGATCCATCGTGCTTCCCATGGCAAACATTAACGCTTCAGATCCTCCTGTTGTGATAATGATGTCTTCAATATTTACGGAAATACCTTGATTTGTATAGTAGTTGGCTAGTTTTTTTCTGTAACTTTCGTTTCCTGCAGAATGGCTGTATTCCAGAATGGTTAAATCAATATTTTTAACCGCATTCATAGCAACTTCCGGTGTTTTTATATCGGGTTGACCAATGTTCAAATGATATACTTTATGTCCTTTTTTCTTAGCTATTTCAGAGTATGGCACCAATTTTCGTATTGGTGATTCAGGCATTTGTTTGCCTTTGTTTGATATTTTTGGCATAGTCTTAATTATTGAATTGCAAATTTGCGATTTTTTTTTCGAATTTATTACAATCATTAGACGTATATAGTGTTAAATCTGCATTTTTGATTGAATTAATTTAGTATTTTTATGTAAACTATTGTAATGAAAAAAGTACTATTTTTACTATTTACCTATCTGTATGTTGTGTCTGTTTTTGCACAAGAAGGATTTCAGTTCGAAAAAGGGGTATATAAAACCAGCGTACCTTTTAAATTGATTAATAATTTAGTTTTTGTACCTATCAAAGTCAATGGAATTGAACTAAATTTTTTGTTAGATACAGGAGTCGCTGAGACTATATTGTTTAGTTTAGAAGAAAAAAAAGAAGTCCGTTTTTTTAATGCTGAAAAGGTATTACTAAAAGGTTTAGGAAATCAAGCCGCTGTCGAAGGATTAAAGTCTACGAATAATACGTTAGAATTTAGTGATTTAATGATTAAGAATCACATGCTTTATATTGTTTTGGATCCTGAGTTTAATTTATCTTCTCATATTGGGATTCCTGTGAACGGGATTATTGGTTATCAGTTTTTTCGAAATAATTTAGTCGAAGTGAATTACCACAAAAAAAGGATTATAATTCACCAGAACAATGAAAGAAACCGTACTAAATTTGAAAAGAAATTTAACACGATTCCCATCACTATTGAAAAATTCAAGCCTTATGTAAATAGCACCGTTACGCTAAATAATCATGAAGTTGCGGTAAAGTTGTTGATTGACATTGGTAACAGTGATGCTGTTTGGTTGTTTCAAGATCGTTCCGCTTTTATAAAAGTTCCCGTGAAAAATTTTGATGATTTTTTAGGAAGGGGATTTAGCGGGGACGTTGAAGGTAAAAGAGGGCGACTTCAAAAATTTAAGATGGCTGATTTTGAATTTAGTGCTCCAGTTGCGGCTTTTCCAGACTCTGTTTCGATCAGAAATGTAACGATGGTGCCTGATCGAATGGGATCTGTAGGTGGCGAAATCATGAAAAGATTTAATGTGGTTTTTGATTATCAAAACCAACGATTGCATTTGAAAAAGAACAGTGAATTTTCAACTCCTTTTAGTTATAATAAAAGTGGTGTAGAGATTCAACACAATGGCTTGCAATGGATTCAGGAAACTGTGCGAATGGAAACAGTTCCGTTAGCTAGTAAATATGGCGAGTCTGGAGGCATAGGACCAAAGACGGATTTTAAATATAAATTTAAACTAAAGCCTATTTTTGAAATTGCTAATGTTAGGATAAATTCTCCAGCCGCTATAGCAGGGTTACAAAAAGGGGATTTAATTATTAGCATTAATACTATCGTTCCTTACAAGTATACGTTGCAAGAAATTAATACCCTTTTTAAATCGATAGACCAGAAGTGGATTACTTTAGAAGTAGAACGTCAAAAACAAATTTTGAAGTTCAGTTTTCAATTAGATGATATTTTGTAAAAAAAAATGCTTCTGAAAAATAGTTCAGAAGCATTTTAGTTTGATAAATAATGTATTAATTGGAAATTACTTCTCCTTTAATTTTCAGAGCGACTCTTCCGCCTTCATAATTTACTGCATTCGATTCCACAGTTATTGTTTTTCGGATAGGTCCTGGAGCCATGTTGTATTTCACTGTAATTTTTCCTGTTTTTCCTGGCATAATTGGTTCATTTGGTTTTGTAGGAACGGTACAGCCACAAGTTGATAATACATTAGTGATTATTAGTGGTGCATTACCGGTGTTGGTAAAGGTAAAATCGCGACTGCCATCTTCATTCTTAGTAACCCGTCCATAATCGATGGTATTGTCCTTAGCAGAAAATACGATTTTAGGTCCGTTTTGAGCAAAACCGATACTACTGATCAATGCGAATGCGAATAGAATTATAGTTTTTTTCATTTTTATTTTTATTTTTAATCATTAAAGTAAATATACTTCGTTTTAATTAACGCACAAATATTTATTTCTCTTTTTATAGTGTACTTAATTATTTACTTTTGTTCTCAATATCAATTACAAATATCAGACCAAAGATTTACGGCAAGCTGTGGAGTGGATTTCGTATTGAATCGATGAACCTAGTTAGCCTATCTTAAAATCCAAAATAAAATGACGATTCCTGCACAATTTGACGCTCAAACTATTGAAAATAAGTGGTATGACTACTGGATGAAAAATAATTATTTTCACTCAGAACCAGACCATAGAACACCCTACACCATAGTAATTCCGCCACCCAATGTGACGGGAGTTCTGCACATGGGTCACATGTTAAATAACACTATTCAGGATGTCTTAATAAGAAGAGCGCGATTGAAAGGATTCAACGCTTGTTGGGTTCCGGGAACCGATCATGCTTCGATTGCAACTGAAGCTAAAGTGGTAGCCAAATTAAAAGCCGAAGGAATAAATAAAAATGATTTGACCCGCGAAGAGTTTTTAGCCCATGCATGGGAATGGACAGACAAATATGGTGGGGTTATTCTAGACCAATTAAAAAAACTAGGTGCCTCTTGCGATTGGGAAAGAACTAAATTTACAATGGATCCAGATATGTCGGCATCTGTAATTCGTTCTTTTGTAGATTTATACAACAAAGGACTGATTTATAGAGGATACCGAATGGTGAACTGGGATCCTGAAGCGAAAACAACTTTGTCAGACGAAGAAGTAATTTATGAAGAACAACAAGGAAAATTATATTTCCTAAAATATAAAATAGAAGGAAGTGAAGATTTTCTGACCATTGCTACTACGCGTCCAGAAACAATTTTTGGAGATAGCGCGATTTGTATCAATCCAAATGATGAACGTTTTGCTTACTTGAAAGGGAAGAGTGCCATTGTTCCTATTTGCGGTCGCGTGATTCCTATTATCGAAGATGATTATGTAGATGTTGAATTTGGAACAGGGTGTTTAAAAGTCACTCCGGCGCACGATATGAATGATAAAGCATTAGGTGAGAAACACAATCTTGAAATTATTGATATTTTCAATGAAGATGCCACTTTAAATAGCTTTGGATTGCACTACCAAGGAAAAGATCGTTTTGTGGTTCGGGAGGCGATTGCCAAAGAATTAGAAACTATTGGAGCTTTAGCAAAAACAGAAATTCACCTTAATAAAGTAGGAACATCTGAAAGAACAAAGGCCGTAATTGAACCACGATTATCAGATCAATGGTTCTTGAAAATGGAAGATTTAGTAAAACCAGCGATCCAATCGGTATTGGTTGATGGCGATATTAAATTACATCCTGCTCGATTTAATAATACCTATGCCCATTGGTTAAACAATATTCGAGATTGGAATATTTCGCGTCAATTGTGGTGGGGACAACAAATTCCTGCTTATTTCTATGGTGATGGAAAAGAAGATTTTGTAGTTGCTGAAAATATTGAGGATGCTTTGGCTTTAGCCAAAGAAAAAACTTCTAACTTTTCCCTTCTTGCTTCAGACCTTAGACAGGATGTAGATGCTTTAGACACTTGGTTTTCCTCTTGGCTTTGGCCGATGTCTGTTTTTGGTGGAATTATGGATCCAGAAAGTGAAGATTTCAAATACTATTATCCTACGAATGATTTAGTTACAGGTCCAGATATTTTATTCTTTTGGGTAGCCAGAATGATAATTGCAGGATATGAATACACCGGAAAAAAACCATTTACAAATGTCTATTTAACCGGTTTAGTTCGTGACAAACAGCGACGTAAAATGTCTAAATCACTAGGAAATTCACCTGATCCACTAGATTTGATTGAAAAATTTGGTGCCGACGGAGTTCGAGTAGGCTTGCTATTGAGCGCTTCTGCAGGGAACGATATTATGTTTGATGAAGAATTATGTAATCAAGGAAAAGGATTTACTAATAAAATATGGAATGCTTTTAAACTAATCAAAGGATGGGAAGTTTCAGATGCTATTTCACAACCGGAATCGTCTAAAGTGGCAATAGAATGGTATGAAGCGAAGTTGCAGCAAACACTTCTAGAAATTGAAGATAATTTCGAAAAGTATAGAATTTCTGATGCGTTGATGGCAATTTACAAATTGGTTTGGGACGATTTCTGTTCTTGGTTTTTGGAAATGATAAAACCAGCTTATCAGCAACCAATCGACAGCGTTACTTTGGCGAAAGCTATAGAAATGCTCGAAAATAACATGAAATTATTGCATCCATTTATGCCTTTTTTAACGGAGGAAATTTGGCAAATTTTAGCAGAAAGATCTCCAGAAGAAGCCTTAATTGTTTCGACTTGGCCAGAGATGAAACCGTTTAACGCAGCTTTAATTGCTGATTTCGAAAACACAATTGAAGTGATCTCCGGAATTAGAACGATTCGTAAGGACAAAAATATTCCATTCAAAGATGCGATCGAATTGAAAGCGATTAATAACGATTCAGCTTCTACTTATTTTGATTCGGTTGTAACCAAATTAGGGAATATCACTTCGTTAGAATATGTTTCGGATAAAGTGGATGGTGCCTTGTCTTTTAGGGTAAAATCGAATGAATATTTTATCCCAATAACTGGAAATATTGACGTGGAAGAAGAGGTTTCTAAATTGACTGCGGAGCTAATTTACACGCAAGGTTTTTTGAAATCCGTTCAAAACAAACTAGCAAATGAGAAATTTGTGGCTGGTGCGCCAGAGAAAGTACTGGCTAACGAAAGACAAAAAGAAGCGGATGCTTTGGCAAAAATTGAAACTATCGAGCACAGTTTGTCGGGTTTAAAATAAAGTGCCAATTGCTTTTTAAAATAGATAATCCCATCTCGATGTAAATTGAGATGGGATTTTTCTTTTAGATATCGATTACTTTTTAGGCGTTTTTAAATATTTTTCTAAAAAAGCTAAAGTTGTTTTTGTGGTAGTAATTTGATTTTCATTTTTCTGGAAACCGTGCCCTTCATCTGGAAACACGATATATTCCACGGGAACTCCGTTTTTCTTTACACCGGCTACGATTTCATTACTTTCAATAGGAAGTACTCTGACATCATTTGAGCCTTGAAAAACCAGTAGCGGTTTATTTATTTTATCATAATTATAAAGGGGTGAAATCTTTTTTAGTCTAATACTATCTGAAGTATAAGGATCTCCCATTTCATCATACAACGCTTTTCTAAAAGATTCCCAAAATGGAGGGATGCTTTTTAGTGTTCGCGGCCAATTGGCAACACCAAATAAATCAACACCTACTTTAAATTCTTCTGGATGAAATGCTAATGCGCCAAGAACCATAGATCCTCCATAACTTCCTCCATAGAGACCTATGGCATTTGAGTCAATATAATCTTGTTCTACAAGCCATTTTTTACCCCAAATACAGTCTTTTAAATCTCCATTGCTATGGTCTTTGTTGTCCATTTTGTAAAAAGTTCTTCCATAGCCACTACTTCCGCGATTATTTACAGCTAAAACGGCATAGCCGCGATTTACTAAATATTGAATACTGTTTGAATACCCAATGCGACTTTGCCCTCCAGGACCACCGTGTACCCATATTAATGCGGGTACTTTATTGTCTTTGGATGCTTGTATTGGTTTGTAATAAATAGCAGGGATTTCTTTCCCATCAAAAGATTTAAAACGAACTACTTGTGCTGTTACTAAATCGTTTTGGTTTATTTTTTTGTTTAAAACAGAGGTGAGTTGTTTCAGTTTTTTAGAAGGAATATCATAAAAATAAAGGTTTGCAGGACTCGTGCTACTGCCTACGGTGAGCAATAGTTTGTTTTCGCTATTAGAAATTATTATATTAGTAACATCCCCATCATTAAATGCAGGGAGATTAATTTGTTTTCCAGTGACATGGTCAAAAAGTAAGACTTTGTTTTTTCCGTCATTGTTAATGAATATAGCATGGTATTTTTCATTTTTACTTAAATACATATAATTGATATCCCATTTGTCTTCGAATATTTTTTCTGATTTTCCAGTATTGATATTGTACTTAACTAAATAGCTGAATTCTGTATCCTCATTACTCGAATAATACATAATACTATCATTTTTCTCAAAAGCCATTGGGTTCCAGTTGGCTTCTTTATCAGTACTGATTCGTTTTGTTGTTTTGTTTTTTCGATCATACAAATACATTTCGTTTTTATCCGTCGTAATTGACTTGTTTAATGCAATGTATCTTTCGGATTTGCTTATTAAGGAAGGCGATAAGTCAGAATTTGTCTGGTATAAAACAGTTGGTCTCCAAGAAATAGTGTCTAGTTTTAATAAATCAAAATATTTCACATCTCTTTTGTTGCTAGAGATATACATGTTTTTTTTATCTTGGCTCCAGCCAAAAAAACTATTGGCACTATTTTCCCACGGAGTAATATCTTTTGGAATAGAGTTATTGCGATCCATTAAAAACAGATGGGAATTCTCATTTCCACCTTCATCAGCAGAATAAATAAATTTAGAACTTCCAGGTAAATAATCTATTGTAAAAATGCTTTCATTTGTCGATTTTGTCAACGTGATTGTTGTAGTATCTGAAATGTTTAACTCATAGGCGTTATAGATTCCCGTTGCGTTATTCGTTATCAGTATTTTTGTCTCATCAACATTAAATCCTGATGCACTTACGTCTTTCGTGTTGTACAAATCCTCTAAAGCATATTGTTCTGGAATTCGTGCCTTTTCATCCTTTTTTTCATCTTTACAAGAAGAAGTAATTATCAGTAATAAAAATGTCCCAAATAATAATAGTGGTTTTTTCATTGTAAAAAATTTAGTAAGTATTTATAAATCAATTGTTAAGTCAAATATATGTAAAAAACGTGATTTTATTTGTCAAAATAAAAAACCTCGTTTATTTCTAAACGAGGGTACTGTTTTCTTTTGAAGATTAGATATTATCCCAACAAAAACAAGAAGATCAACGGAAATATAATTCCAGCAACGGCCAGTTTCCAACCTCTGTTCCTCCAACTAAATTTTCCGGCTTTGATCATTACCGTTCCTGTTAATGCTATAATGATTAAACTTATCGCAAAAATATCAGAATAATAAATCCAGAAATTGGAAGTGTTTTTGTGTAAGCTCATGGATTGACTGATAATAGGCGTTTTAAAGAAAGAAACAAGTTCTCCTTTTCCAGTTTTCATGTCAATTTCGAGATCGTGCTTTTCAAAAGAAATCTTAAAGGTTCCTTTTTTTACCATTTGACGTCTCATTTTATCATCGATGCCCAATTGTTTTCCTAAATCTTCAGCAAATTTTTCATTAATTTCACTTTCAGCAGGCAGTTTTACTTGAATGACTTTTGTTTCGGTAGTGTATTTTTCCGGATGCCAAGAATCTCTATGATTCATCATAAGGCCTGAGAAGGCGAACGAAACAATTAATCCGATATAGAAATATCCTAAATCACGGTGTAAATTTCTTGCTTTTATTTTTTTCATGGTTGGAATTTTGTGAAATTAATTATAAATCAGATGATTTATTTGACAAAAGGTTTAATTAGAATTTGTATTTTAAACTCGTCATTACTTGACGCGGTGCAATTGGGTTTACACTGTAGTTTTCATGAACAGTATAATTTAAAACGTTCGTAATATTTGAAACTCTGCATAAAATGGAGAATTGTTTCCAACTGTAACCTACTGACGCATCTATTGTAGTGTAACCTTCTAAAGGAATTTCTCGGTCATATATTCCGTTAGGTAGTGAGGCATCAATTTGATTGTTCCATCCACCTACTCTTTTACCGATATAATTTCCTAAAGCTCCTACTGAAACTCCTTGTAACGCCCCGGATGGCAAGGTGTAGAAAAAGCTTAAATTAGCAGTTTTTGCTGGAGTTCTTGCCAAACGATCCCCTTCTATAAAGCTTCCTTTTAAACCAGAAGTTTTTGTGTAGCGCATATCATTGTAGCTGTATCCAGCAATAATATTTAAACCTTTTATAGGTTTTGCAACAATATCAAATTCTACGCCTTTACTTGTGGTTTCTCCGCTTAGAATTTTTAGAGAAGTATCTGTATTGCTTGATCCATCTGCTTTAAATTCGGCTGTTTGTGCTAAATTACTATTTGTAATTTGGTATACCGTAACATTTGTACTTAGTATTCCTCTCCAAAAATCTTTTTTTATTCCCACTTCGTACTGGTCAATAATGGAAGGTTTAATCGCCTTTAAATCCACTGTTGTTCCTGTATTTGGTGTAAACGAGTTCGAGTAGCTGGCAAACAAGGACATGTCTTTTGTCGGTTGATAGACGAGTCCCAATTTTGGAGTGAAAGCTTGGTCTTTACGTTTCTGACCTTCTGTAATTGTATTTTTAACTAAATCAGTTGTTTCTACCAGAGCTTCTTGCCATGACCAACGAATTCCTGCCAAAACTTTAAATTTTTCGGTAAGCGAAATTAAATCTTGGGCATAAATACCAAAACGATTGGTATCTGTTTTTACAATTCGGGTATTTGTTGCGTTTGGTATAGCGCCACCTTGATCAAAATTCTCGAAATCAAAAACGTTTCCACTACCGTATGTTGAAGGGCTAAAGGTGAAGGTATTGGCTTCTGTAAAGGAGTTTTCCAAATCAACACCTGTAAATAATTGATGTTTTAGTTGCCCTGTTTTGAATTTTCCTTGAATGCTTAATTGTTCAGCAATAATTTGTTCTTGGTTTTTATTTTGTCCCAATGGTCTTTTCCAATCTCCATTGGCTGCGGGTTGAATTCGTTCTGTTCCTTTTGATGTTCTATCAAAATTTTGAAAAGAAGTATTAAAGTTTAATGTCCAGTCTTTATTGAAATTATGGTTTACTAATCCTGAAACAGTAGCTTGTTTAGTTTCTCCAGTAGACCAATTGGCCCCTAAATAGGTGCTTATAGGTAGCGCCAGGATTTCTTTTCCGATTATTCCTGATCCAAAATCGGGTGTCCAATCGTCCTTTAGGTAATCTCCTTGCAGTATAATTTCAGTTTTGTTACTTACTTTAAAAAGAAAAGAAGGGTTTATATAATATCTTTCTTTGGATACATTATCTCTAAAACTTTTAGAATTTTCATAGGAACCCGTGAAGCGGTAAGCGATAATATCATTCAATGGACCATAAATATCAATAGATGGTTTGTAAAAAGAATAGCTACCCATTTGCATGGCTATTTCGCCGCCTTTTTTGAACGAAGGAGTTTTCGTAACCATGTTTAATATTCCTCCGGGAGCAACATTTCCGTAGAGTAGAGCGGCACTTCCTTTGAGCACTTCAACTTTTTCTAAGGAAGAGACTTCGGGAATCGAACCACCGCTAAAACGAAATCCATTCTTAAACATATTGTTGGCTGACATATCATAGCCACGTGAAAAAAAGGATTCCTGAGCACCACCGCGAGCAGATCCTACATACACACCATTAATGTTTTTTACAACCTCACTTAAGCGAATGGCTTGTTGTTGTTCAATTATCTCGCTCCCTATGATTTGAATGCTTTGTGGAACGTCCATTGGTTTCAAGCCGGATCGAATGGCAGAAACTGGTTTTTTGTGTTGATTTGGTGTGATTATAATTTCTTTAAGAATACCTCCTTTTTTATTTCTAACAGTATCGGAAACTGAATCAAATGTTTCTAAAGTAGTTGGGTTTTCTGAGGCGTTCGCTGTTTCTTGAGCTTGTCCAGAGAGACAAAATAATAATGCAAATGGGACTGTTAAACTATATTTCATTTTGTTTATTTGGATTGAATAAAAATAACGGTGCAAATATATAATCTGAATCTGATTTAACAAAATTATTTAGACTAAATATTGATAACAATTTTAACATTTTTAATGTATTGAAATTTAATGTTATAACCAAAAAATCCTTGCTTTTAGACAAGGATTTTTGATTTTAGCGTTAAATGTTAAATTTTAACTTTTGATTTTCGGTTTCTTCCCCACCAGATGTAGAATCCAGTTATAGGAAGACTCGCAATAAGTAAACTGATTAAAAAAGCAAATATTTTTCCGGCTATTCCAAAAACGGCACCCGTATGTATGTCGTAATTCAAGAGCATCAGTTTGTCGGCAATTTTAGCTTCTTTATACCTTCCGTAAAGATGCTCTACTTTTTGTTCTTCTAAGTCATATTGGTCAAAATAACGGTAGTCTATTTTCCAATAGGTACCTTCCTCAGGATTTGCATTTGCCGCAATAGAAGAGCTGGCACTTTCCGGGGGATGCACTTCTATAGATTTTGCTTCTGGATATTCGTTTTGCATCAAAGTCCAAATTTGATCCAGCGGTTTATCTACTGTTTTGCTTTTTATAGTCGAAATTGGATCTTCATAAACTAAAGATTTTTCGCCGCCAAGAACAGTATAATAAGAATTAGCGAACCATTGGAAACCCCAGACTAAACCCGTAATTGCAAAAATTATGGCAATTATAAGCACGTATAAGCCAGTAATATTATGCAAGTCGTAGTTTTTGCGTTTCCATTTTAATCCTTTTTTCCATTTAAACCAAAACCGTTGTTTTGCGGCATTTTTATTTTTTGGATACCAAAGAATAAAGCCAGTAATCAGTAGGATCAAAAATACCAATGTTGCCGATGCTGTAATGGTTTGTCCAATTTCATGGGGCAACCAAAGGTAAAAATGACCATCAAGAATAAAGTTAAAAAAACCATCTTCCATATTGGTTTTTTCAAGGACTTCCCCTGTATATGGATTGAGGTATACAATATAATGATAGGAAGGTTCGTAATGAAAAAAGATGGCTTCCGCTGATTTCGTTGAACCATTGTATTTTATAGCATGAAGTACTTTGTTTGGTATTTCCTTTCGGGCAATTTCTTCTAATTGTGTTGGGAATAGAAATGGCTTTTCTTGTTTTATTACAAACCTGTATTCATCGGTATAATCTTGTATTTCTTCCTGAAAGGCATATAAGGATCCCGTGATTGCAATTATGAAAACAAGTATTCCAGAGGACAATCCAAGCCAAAGATGGATTTTTAGGATTGCTTTTTTTAGGGTGTTATTTTTCATTAAAAATGGATAAAACTCCCCACTAAGGAGGAGTTTAGTTAAATAAAACGAATTAAGAATCTTAAAATTTATAGGTCAAACCTGCTGTTAGACTGCTCAATCGTTGAGGAGTTACAGTGGACCAACCAGAATAATATTTTTCGTTTAATACGTTATTCAATTTCAAAGCAAGATTGAATTTATCATTTGAATAGGACAAAGCCGAATTTAAAATTGTATAACTTGGTAAAGCAAACGTTCCGATATTCGCTCTATTCAAGGTTTTGTATTCACTGGCATAGTTTCCACCAAATCCAAGACCAAATCCTTTTAATTTCCCAGAAGTCAAGGTGTAATTTGCCCAAAAATTGACTAGGGTTTCCGGTCCGGCTTCCTCAGGTCTTAAGCCTAAATAACCATCACCGGGATTGTCTTTTGTAACTTCACTTTTGTTATTACTGAATCCGGCAATCACATTGAATCCTTTCATTGGATTAGCCGTAAAACTAACTTCCACTCCTTTGCTGTTGACTTCACCACCCTGAATTGCATTGTTGATATTGTTGGGATCTGTCATTAATCGATTTTTCACATCAATATTGTAGTAACTGATCGATGCCGAAATAATGTCTTTGTATAAGTTAGTTTTTAGACCAAATTCATATTGATTGGCCTGCTCTGGGTCAAAAATTTGCAATCTGGAATTTGTACCATCAACATCTGAAACGGATACTGGTGCCTTATTAATAAAACCATTCATATAATTTGTAAAAACAGAAACTTTATTTTCAATTATTTGATAAACTACACCAAATTTTGGAGAAAAAGAGGTTTGACTTTTAATTTTGTCTGTTGACCAATAATTAATACTTCCTTCAAAATTATCTATACGCAGACTTCCCATAACCGAAAGTTTATCGGTAATATTTAATACATCCGAAATATAAGCACTTAGAACTTTCGTTTCTGCTATTGTATTTCCTTCGAATGAGCCCACTAATAAATTGTCAACACCAGCTTGAGTTAAATCTCCGGTATCCGATCCATCAGTCAGAGAAACAACACCGTTTCCGCGCCAACCGCTGCTTCCATTTTGAATATCGGATTTATAATAATCAACCCCTACGACCAATCGGTTTCTTAATTTTCCTATTTTAAAGTCTCCAATAAAATTTTGTTGAATATCATTTGCTAATGTTTCTCCGTTTCTTTTAGAGATAAATCGAGTAAAATCATTTCCGTTTGATGCATCAAATAAATAGGAATAATACCCATTTGTGCTGCTGCTGCTTCTGGATAGTACCGTTTGTGAAGTCCATTGATCCGATATTTTATAAAACATTTGAGCTTGTAAATTATAAGTAGGATTGCTGATGGACAGCTCGTTTGAGGTGAATGATTTTTTATAGTTTTTTTCGAATAACTCCATTGAATTAAATGAAAGAGGCGCATATCTACTCAAGAAAAGCATTGGGGCATTTGCTGAATTTCTGTTGGTGAATTCGGTATTAACCAAGAACGAAAGTTTATCACTAACTTTATAACTCAAGGAAGGAGCAAAGAAAAAGGATTTTCCAAAACCGGCATCCTGAAACGAATTTTCTTTTTGGTAGGCTGTATTGATTCTTACAGAAACATCCGTGTTTAGTGGAATATTCACATCTGCAGTAAGGCGATCCATACCATACGATCCTGCATTATAACTAATTTCACCGCCAAATCTTGAATAGGGCTTTTTAGTCACAATGTTTATCAAGCCGCCGTATGAAATTAAACTGCTGCCAAATAAAGTTCCTGAAGGTCCTTTGATTATTTCAATGTTATCCACGTTGGCAGGATCAATACTTCCATTGTTGATTCCGGGAAGTCCATTGATCATAGTTGGCTGAACAGAAAAACCTCTCATTGTAAAAAATTCAGCGCCATCTCCGCCACGCCCAGTTGATTCCCAAAGGCGGGTGATTCCAGTTGCATTTTTTAATGCATCACTAAAATTAGTAACCACTTGCTCTTTCATTAACTCACTGGTAACGGTATTGTATACCTGAGGATTTTCTATGTTATTCAAAGGCATCTTTGAGACTGTAGTGCTTTTTTCTCTTTTGTACTTGTATTGGTTGGTGTTAACGATTACTTCTTTCAGTGTTTTTAAGGAATCTTTTTCTTGCTCTTTTTTTTCTTGAGCAGTAACAGTTATTCCAAAAAGTAAAACTAACAGGTAGAGGGTAGGTATCTTATTCATTTATTTAGATTAATTAAAAATAAGTCGCAAATATAAGATTGCTTTTGTTATTAACAAAACTTATTTAGACTAAATATGAATAGTATTTTAAAGTTATTATATAGTAATTTGAAAAACAGTATTTTATGAGCATAAAAAAACCTTACTTTTATGGAGTAAGGCTGTTTATGAAGTCGAGAAATTAGTTTTTACTTGATTCTTTTCATTGAGAACTGCTCTGAGCTAGGTTTCCCCTGTTGCATTCCGGAAATTTTTACAACTAAACTGTCTGCAGTAATTGGAGTATAATTAATTATTTGCGGGTAATCGTGTTGTAGATTTTCGAATAGTAATTCTTTCTCGGATGCTGTCTTTAATTTAAACGCAATCGGTTTGTCCTCATTTTGCCCTTGCACCGTAGCATAATAGGTTACCTTTTCTCCTTTTTGTTCCAAGATAATCGTTTCAAAATGTAGCGTGTCTTTTTCTTTTATGAAGTAGGAAGTTGCTTGAAAAGTGCTGTCGTTTGCTTTTTTCCAAGATTCGGTTAGGTTTCCTTCAAAAGACTTGCTTTCCCAATTGCCCAGGAGCCAATTAGCAGCATTGATCTTTTCGTATGTTCGTGATTTATCTTCTTTGCAGGAAGCTAGCACCAAAATTAAACAGCCCAAGCTTATTGTATTTTTCATAATAGTTTCTTTTAAGGTGCGTAGTGACAGCAATACAAATTTATAAAAAAGATCGAAAGTAACGCATATATTATCGGTAACCTTTTATGGGGAATGTGGTTTTAAATAGGTAATTAAATTCAACTACAAAAACAGAGTAAGTAGCAGCTCACGATGCTTAGTAGGATGGCTTAAAATATCATATCACCTTCTTTTTTATTATCTCTTTTTCGAAAGTACATCTAGTATGTACTAGAAGTGTAGTGATATCTTTTAACACGGTAACTGTTACTATTTGCTTTTATAAGCAGTTGAACCTATTTAATGTCGTACTATAAAATGAGTGAAATACTATTTAACATAGGAGTCATATAAGCATTAAACCTTAAATGTCCTTATTGTTGTTTAAGTTATACGAGCCTAACAAATGAAACTTAAATGACTTATATGGTAAAAAAAATGTAACATTGTTTTATTCTTATTGCTTAGTTTAGTCAAATTAAATTTTGGTTCTGTATTTTTCAGGGGCTTTGTGTTGCTTTTTGTTTCCTGAAAGGCTGTTTTTATTGAGTATTATAGATGATGATTTACAGTTTCTTCAATAAGGTACTGAGCTAGTAGAATACCCTCTCCACGTACAATTTCCAAGATAGAATGCTTTTTTGAATTAGGATTTCGCACAGCAAACGCTATTTATAGGAAGTAGTAATTTCATATGTTTGGTTGTACTGTATTGTTGGTGTTTTAAAAAAGGAAACTTTTTATTTAATATTAGTATCAAGTAATTTTTTTTGCTCAAATATAATGTTCTTTGTTATTGATACGTGAACTGTTTAATTTGTAAAGCTCGTGCGAGTTTGGTACGAAGTCTCCTTACTTCGCGGCGCAATTCCAATTGTATTTAAGCGTTCGTCTTGTTTACACTTCGCAGAGCTGGGTTGTGTCATTGCGAGGAACGAAGCAATCCCATCCAGTTTGGCTATTATTTTATTTGCTTCTCTTTGTGGGCGCAGTTTGCAAAACTGTGCTAACGATTGTGGATGTCGGAGCGATTGGGTTTTATAATTTAATGGTTATATAGTATTCTGTTATTCTCAGTAGTACAAAACAAACAAAAGCAATGCCTAATTTGATTATAAATTTATATTTTGGTTGTTGAGATGTATTGAAATTGATTAAAGCCTTTATGCTTTGAATAACTTTATCTTTATTTAACCACAAAATTATTAGAAGTAATACTTGGTATAGAATCGCTGCTTTCAAAGCTCCAAGATGCACTTCAAAATATATGTCTTGTAAAATCACATTTACAAGTATAGTGGATGTAAACAAACAACCAATAATTCTAGTTCTTTTCATTAAAATTAATGTTCCTCCAATTATTTCAAAAAGTCCTAAAGTTAATGCATATGATTTGGAGTAACCATAAAAAGCCCACATCAATTCCATTCCAGTCAAGTCTGAAACACTTTTGTTAATTTCAGAAGCTCCATCAAATTGTACTATTTTACCTCCACCATAAACAAACAGTGCAAATACTACAATCCAACTAATTGCATTTTCAAAAATCTCTATTTTATCTTTTCTGTCGAATTTCATTCTTCGTGTTTCTTTTGTAGCTTGTTACGCAAAGGCTAATGCGAGCGTCCCGCTCGTGCTAATTACAATTTATAATGTATTTGCTTTTGTTTGTGTTCACGAGCGGGACGCTAGTGCTAGTGGGGATTAGGTCTATCTGAGCGATCTGGTAATTTTTAAAACAGGGTATATCCAAATATTAATGATGATGTTTTATAATTTGAATCCCAATAACTATAATTTGCCATAATGTTTTTGCTAGTTTGTAAACGCATTTCCAAGCTGTATTTATTCTTAAATTTATATCCTACACCCAAACCAAAATTGCGTCGAGTTATAAGTTCTACAGATTTTGAAAAGATATAGGGAGGACTTGTAAATTCTAATGATGAATTTGAACTGATAGCGATTATGTATGATGCATTGATAAAGACCTTACTATCTTTATTGAGAAAAAAGTAATGTCTTACACTTATTGGAATCTCAATGTAATTATAGTTAGCAGTTACAATTTGTTCTCCACTAGAAAAGAAGCTTCCATTAACTTCTTTTTCGGATTTGAAATTCTGATAAGTTGGTTCAATCGTTATAGCCCATTTATTCCTATTGAAGGGTAGTATAAATTCCGCTTCAATACCAAGGCCAAATCCTAATTTATTTCCAAAATCTATATCAGGAGAATTAGAAACAAGATCCTCTACAAAGAAAGAGGAGTTGTTCAACCGCGGTCTAATGGATAAATTAAATAAATCTTTTTTAACTTTATTTTCATAGTTTATGAATTCTGAATTGTTGCATTTATTGTACTCCGTAAAAAAAGCAATTAGACTATTTTTTTGGTACTTTAAATTTGTCATTTTATTAAGTGTAAAACTAGGACATTTTAGATCATTCCATAACTGCTGTCTAAATTGATTGTTTTCCCCTGTTTTGTTTTCATAATTCTTAAAATTTTTAAAAACTAACTGTTCAATAATCCCATTATCTTTATTGTAGAAGAATCGTCGTAAGTTTTTATTTTCATATTGGTATAAATTAGATTTGCCTTCAATTAATGCTTTTAAAAAAAGTTGTTCTTCAATAAATATTGGATTTTTGTCATCGCTAAAATTGTTAATATTATTTCCAGATTTATCTATTTTAACGGTCCTCCTAATGTATTTTGAGTTGTTGTAAATTCCAAATTCTTGTACGGATTTGATATTTTCATTTATCAAAGTACCGTTTTGTACCAGCTGATATTCAAAATCCACGGGATTGTTTTTCCAATCGATATTTTTGATGAGACAATCAATTTTTTCTCCATCATTTGTAATAAAGTATCCTTTTTCAAAGGAAATTTGTGACGACGCATCAAAAGTTAAGATAGTAAGTAAAAGTAATAGTAATTTTTTTTTCATAATCAATTCTAATTTTTGTTTTCATAAAATGCCTAATGACCTTATTAAGCTAATTATAGGAACGTGTTATGTGATGAGTAAATTTATACAATTTAAGCAGGAATCAAAATTTTTTAAAAAGCGCATTTTTGCATAACTGTGAGATTGGGATATAGTTATTTTTATTGCTGGTCTTTCTCAATTTTTTTTTAAACCAATCATCCTAATAAGCCGATGTTTTAAATTGTTTTTTATGGTTTTTGCGGTGTGTAATTAAAATATGAAATTTTGAAGTCCCGATATACAATCTCTTTAAATTGTAGTTCATGTACAACCTCGTTCTTGCTGTTGTACATATAAAATTGAGTTAGTAATCCATTTGGAAAATTTTTGCGAGCTTTCCAAATTTCATAAGCGGTTGCAAAATCGAATGTTGGTAAAAAATTGAAACTTTGGTCCACAATATATAAATTGTGACCAATGTTTTTATTTTTCTTCAATTCTTCATTAGTGGTCTCTAATTTGATTTTTTTAAATAGCTTACCATCAACTAGGGTGTCACTTTGTTTTTGAAAATCATAATTGTTAATCTGATACTTGTGCGGATTAATGTACGAGTTGGCGTTAAATAGCGCTATAAGCACACTTTGCTTTTCTAATTCTTCTTTCTTAAAAACTTGATTTGCAACTAAACCATTATAATCCATTAGTTTTATTCTGTACTTTCTTTTACCTACCGGTATTTTTAGAGCATAATAGCTATTGTCCTTGGAATTGACTAGATAGGATCTAGTATCTCTTAAGTTTTTGTGCTTATAATAGAATTGGTAAATAACTTCACAATCAAATTTATAAACTTGCTGAGAGTACAAGGTTTGTAATGCGAAAAGACAAAATAAATAAGTCAATAGTTTCATAAATAAGTCTATTTTTTAGTAAAAGTCTGATGTTTTTATATCACTCAATTTTAAGTGTCGTCTATAATTTGAAAATTATAAAGGTCAGTAGTCCTTCACAAATATATAATTTAAATCTGAAAAAACTTATAAAAAATCATCTTCAACAAAACTAATTCCTTTTCATTCAAGAACTTTACGGAAAACCGCAAACGACCTTTAATTATTCAAATTCTCTAGCCCTGATAGCAGTGAAAATCCTTTTTTAAGGCTTTTTTTGCCGAAAAAAAGATTGCAGCGCATAGCAGGAAATAGCTCCTAAAAAGACTTTAAATGTTTAAATGTTTAAAAGTTTACTGTTTAAAGTTTCTACAATAGTACTATTTGTGTTACTGATGGCTTTGTCTTCGGGAAGTTTTCAGTTGATAGAGAATACACCAAAAACGAATCTTGCAAACTGGATACTTTTTTCGTAATTTTGCATTCTAAATAAAGGACTAAGAAAATGTTAGATAGACTTCAAATAGTAAAACAACGTTTCGATGAGATTTCGGATTTGATCATTCAGCCGGATGTGATCTCGGATCAGAAGCGTTATGTGCAATTGAATCAAGAGTACAAAAGTTTAAAAGCTTTGGCTGAAAAACGCGATGAATACGTTATTTTGATGGCGAATATCGAAGAAGCAAACGAAATAATTGCTGATAACAGTGATGCAGATATGACCGAAATGGCCAAAATGCAACTCGACGAAGCCAAGGGAAGATTGCCGGAACTAGAGGATGAAATCAAGTTTATGTTGATTCCGAAAGACGAGGAAGATGCTAAGAACGTGATGGTCGAGATTCGCGCCGGAACCGGTGGGGATGAAGCCAGTATTTTTGCCGGAGATTTGTTCCGTATGTACACCAAATATTGTGAAAACAGAGGTTGGAGAACTTCAGTGGTAGATATGAATGAAGGTACTTCGGGTGGTTTCAAAGAGGTAATTTTTGAAGTTACGGGCGAAGATGTTTACGGAACTTTGAAGTTTGAGGCTGGTGTTCACCGTGTGCAACGGGTACCACAAACGGAAACGCAAGGACGTGTACACACATCAGCAGCGACAGTTATGGTGCTTCCGGAAGCGGAGGAATTCGATGTTCAAATTGATATGAACGATGTTCGTGTGGATTTCTTCTGTTCGTCAGGACCTGGTGGACAATCGGTGAATACTACGAAATCGGCGGTGCGTTTGACCCACATTCCTACCGGATTGGTGGCACAATGTCAGGATCAGAAATCACAACACAAAAATAAAGACAAAGCTTTTGGTGTTTTGCGTTCCCGTTTGTACGAACAAGAATTAGCTAAAAAGCAAGCCGAAGATGCAACAAAACGTACCTCACAAGTAAGTTCTGGTGACCGTTCAGCAAAAATTCGTACCTATAATTATGCTCAAGGTCGTGTTACTGATCATAGGGTAGGAATGGATGTTTTTGATATGGACGGCGTAATGAATGGTAAAATTCAAAAATTGATTGATGAACTTCAATTGGTCAACAATATGGAGAAACTGAAAGAAGCGAGTGAGGCTTTCTAAAAAGTAAAATAGAATCTAATAAATACACAAAACCAGCGAAAATAATTTTCCGCTGGTTTTTTTATATAATTCTAAGAAGCAATCTTTTTTTTAGATTAAAAACTGCCTGCCTCTGGTTTCAATTTTTTTTCCACAATTAGGTTTCTGAAAGTCTCATATTTTGAGGTGGCAGCATTAATTTTTTCATCAAATATTGTATTGTCTTCCAGCATGTCAATTTGAAGATTGAGTTCGTTTGATTTTTGCTCATAACATTTCTGAATTGCATTCCAATTGGTCAGCGCATCAATTGTACCGTTGGTTGTAACGGAATCAATAAAACGAATATAATTATTTGTAACTACTTCAGCTCTTTTTTCTTTATTGCTTTTACAAGAATTAAGCGCAGTGGCGATAACAAGAATTCCTACTAAGTATTTGAACTTTATCATATTATTTGTGTTATAATTTAAATCCGTAGGCTAATCGCAAGGATATTTGGCCTAAACCGTCTTTAAGTACTTCATTTTTTAATACTTGAAAGTCATTGAAATGTTCGTATCTCAAGCTAATGTCAATTTTATCAGTGGCATATCCAATGGCTGGACTCAATAATAAAGAAGTTTTGTTGTATCCATTTGTTACAGCAAAAGCGGCGCCTGCTTCTCCCATTAAATACAACTGATCTTTTAGAACAAATGCTTTGAAACCAACTTTTGCAGGGATGTAACCAAGATCATTGTCCTTACCAGACACAAACATATTACTAAATCCTGTGGTAGCTGTTATGGAATATTTTTTGGATAAATCATATTGGATTCTTGCATCGGCACCCAAATTGTAGTCATAAGGACTGTCAAGTGGAAGTCCTCCGTTTATACCAAATCCAAGACGAAATCCTTGATCATAATTTTTCACTTCTTGTGCGTTGGTCGTTGTAATTCCTAATGCTACAGCTGCTATCACAAGTATTACTTTGCTGTTGAAGGAGTTTTTCATATTGTTTTTGTTTGGATTACTATCTAATATAGATTGCGACATTATATCCTATTAAAAGGGCAATTTTTAAAGTGATTTTATTCAAAAATTGTAGCCTCATTGATGTCTTTTAAATTATTTAAATTGATTTTTGCATCTTTGTTGATCCCTTTGCTGTTTCTACTAATTTGTCGGGATTCATTTTTGAGGTCGCTTATAATTGGAGAAATGACATTCGCTATTTTTTCAGATGAATTCAAAAGGTTGTTTTTAATAGCAGTGCTTTTGTCACGGATTACTCTTCTTGTTTTACAACCTTTTGCTGGGGCGAAAAATACTCCTAAAATTGCTCCTACTGCTATGCTACCAAGTATTGTTATTGCTAAATTGCTCTCTTTCATTCTTGTTTTTTTAATTTTTTTACTGTTTTATTCCTTTATGACAGGCACTAAAATGACGAGTACGGCTATCACTAATAAAAAGTGAATGATGCTGTTTGCGTTATAATAAAAATAGCCTATTGTCCAGAGGAGTACTAAGACCGCGGCCATTAGGTATAGTAAATTGTGCATGATTTATTTGTGTTTTCTTTAAATTTCAAAAAATAATTTTGAGTGTTATATGTAATTTTTTAGTTCGTTAGTGAAACGTACTCCATTCAAAATGAAGAGCAAAGTGCGCTTTTTGGTTTCGCTAGCATGGGATTCAAACCATAGTGTAATTGGTCTTTTTCTGTAATAGCGGTGTTCCGAATTGTTTTTCGTAAATTAGATTCCCTATCGTTTGTTGGACGTTTACATGCTTATAATTCTGAAAATAAATAGGAGTAGAATTCCAAAAAATATTTTGTGCTGTAAATTTTTGACAGCGAACTTTAAAACGGAATGGTTCTACTATATCTTTTGCGTTTCATTTTTACGATGTTGTACTCTTTTTTCTTATTTGACAAAGGTGCAAAGCTCTTAGTGGTTTTCTGTTACATCAATTTCGAATTATATTACAGAATTTAAAGATGGGCATCATTTTTTGGAGTGTCGATCGTAATTTATAAATACTGTGTGACTAGAAACAAAAGGAAATCCTTTCATTGTTGTATAATGCCTGCCGTAAGACCGCATCCTAAGTTTCGCATATTAAAAAAAGAAGGAAGTAGCGGATCAGAAATTTGATCCTAAAAAACGGATGTTTTTATTCAGTAGGGAGGTAAACGGTAAACGTTGAACCTACATTAAGTTCTCCTTTTGCAACAATGAATCCCTTATGGTTTTCTACTATTTTTTGGCATATAGCCAAGCCAATCCCGGTTCCTTGGTACTCGTTTTTGTTGTGGAGTCTATTAAAGAGTATAAAAATCTTGGTGGCATATTCTTGCTCAAAACCAATTCCATTGTCTTTAAACGTAATCTTATAGTATTTGATGTTGTTGTCAGGTAATATTTCTACTTCATTAGCATCAATCATTTCGCAATTAATTTCAATAATTGGACTGCTATTTTCTTTACTATATTTTAATGAGTTGCTTATTAAATTGATGAATAATTGCTGAATTTGGAATGGGATTACGTTTAAAGTTGGCAATTTATTACTTTCAATACGTGCTTTTTTGTCTTCAATGGTGGGTGCTAATTCGTGTTTTGCAGTTTCAAGCAGATAATTTAAATCGGCTTCTTCAAAAATCTTTTCTGCTTTATTTATTCTTGAAAAATGCAATAAATCTTTAATAAGAACCCGCATTCGGTTTGCAGAGGATTGAATACTCCCAACATATTGTTGCCCAGCTGCGGATAAATTGGCGTAATCCTTACTAACTAATCTTGACATAAAAATTTCAATTTTACGCAAAGGTTCTTGTAAGTCGTGGCTTGCAATGTAGTTGAAAGCAGTTAGTTCTTTATTACTACTTTCTAACTCTCTGTTCCGCTCTTCGACAAGGTTTTTAGCATAAACTTCTTCGGTTACATCACTAGTAGTACCTATAAAGGTCTTGTTTCCGGAAGCTATATTAACAATGCGACCTAAGCTTCTAAAATAGCGAATCTCACTGTCTTTTCTGATAATTCGATACGTAAAAGGAGGAAGGTCGTTGTCATTTAATATGTTACTGGTGTTTTGTTTTACAAATTCTAAATCATCAGGATGTACAAATTTCAAAAAAGTCGCTCTACTAGCCTCAAAAGATTGAGGATCACAACCTATTAATCGGTATTCGTTATCAGAGAATTTATACTGGTTTGTTTCTAAATTTAATTGCCAACTTCCAAAACCACCTACTATTTCAGCAAGATTATTGGCTTCGTTTGCGACAGAGAGCGTATTAATTGTTTTTCTTAAGAGTACTAAATCCCGATTCATTTTAATAAATGCAATCGTAATTAAAATTAAGGTAACTATTAGGGTTAAATAGATGAGTAAAGGTGTGTAATTCATCGTTGCTTTATAATCCTGTTGCCTGTTTTGTAACAAGTTTTTCTGCGTATTAATCATGTCTTCTATTTTAAGCCGAATAGAATCCATTGTTTGCCTACCTACAATTAAATTACTTTTAAATGTTTCTTCGTTGTTGATTCCCAATTCATGAAGATACAGTGTTTTAGAAAGGCCGTTTTGCTTTTTATTGATGAAGTACAGCAGTTTTTTCAAATTGCTTTGTTGTGTTCTACTATTTGCCGTCAGTGCAGAAACTCTTTTAAAAGATTTTTTGACCAAGGTTTTGGAATTGTAATACGGTTTAAGAAAAATTTTATCTTTACTTAGTATATAACCTCTTTGCCCAGTTTCGGCATCTTTAATATACGAAATTAGGCGCTCAAGTTCAATATTTACTTCATAACTGTTATTAACGTAATCCGACGATTTTTTTAAAACCGTAATATGCTTAAACGTAATTCCGCCAATAAAAAAAATAATTGCTACCGAAACGATAAAAATTATTTTTAAAAACAGCGGTGATTTATGAAGTGGAACGTATTTCATTTTACAATCTCATTAAAAAATTATCTTTGTTTAAACCAGAAGTGTGGTATTGCCAATTTATGGTTACTACTTCTGAAAGTATTTTTTTTAAATTCTCAAAATCGCTCGGCTTTTTAATGTAGATATTGGCTCCGTTTATAAAAGTCTCTTCTATATGTTCCTCCGATGATGAGGTTGAATAGATGGCAATTGCTATATTGTTGAGTCTTTCATTTTTTTTTATTTCCAATAAACATTCAACGCCATTCTTTTTGGGCATGTTCAAATCCAGAAACAATACGTGTGGCAAAACAGAATCTTCATGGTTCAGGAAATCCATTAACTCAACACCATCGTTGAAGGTACTTACTTTGGTGTTTATTTTTAATTCATCAAATGCATCCTTAAAAAACAATCTGTCATCTTCGTCATCGTCTGCAAGGCAAATATTTATAAAATCAGTAGTCATATACTAGTGGTTTAAGTGTTGTTTTTATGGGATAATTCTCTTCTTTTGGAAATAATGCGCTGGAAAGCAGAAGGCGTCATTCCAGTTGTATGCTTGAATTGCGTGCTCAAATGTGCAACACTGGAATAATTCAATTGAATAGAAATTTCAGTCAAATTAAGTGGCGTGTTGATCATCAATTGTTTCGCTAATTCTATTTTTTGAATAATAATAAAATTTTCTATAGAAGTATAGGTGACTTCTGAAAATACATTAGACAAATAGGCGTAACTCAGGTTCAATTTTTCTGCAATAAAAACTGAACTTTTTATATTTAAAGGAATGTCACTATTGACCATTTCAACAATAGCATCTTTTATTTTCTGAACTAGAACACTTTTCTGATTTTCAACTATTTCGATTCCGTATTCTCTAAAAATTCCAGTTATTTCTTCTATTTTTTTTGAAGGTACTTTTTCTAAAAAATTAAATTCACCAAACCCGATACTATTATATTTATATCCTAATTCGGATAACTTTTCCTCAACAATTTTTTTTGTCAGTTGAGTATAATCAAACTTTAAATACACCTTCATAAGACTTTTGTTTAATAGTAAAGATATAAAAATGTATTTTTTAAATGCACTTCAATTAGTGTTATGAAAAAATATTTTTATTGATTGACGTCGTAAAGCTAAGAACTTTTAACATATTTTCAAGCCCTTCCGAAATGATATCTTTTGATTTTTAAGCTTGTAAGAGTTTTTTTTATAGCCTATATTTTTAAAATTTAATAGATTAACATGTATTCTAAAGACTCTACAATCGTTAATTTTATAATTATTTTAACACCGACAGCAGTTTTTAATTTCTTCTTTGAATCCGAATTGAATGCGAGAATTGCGAAGTCGCTGGTGGTTTAATGCAGAATAAAACACTAATTTTTCAGTTTGGCTTTCTCTTTTTTATAATTCTTTTTTCGGGGTTCATTTGTAGACGGAAGATTACTATTGTTTTTTTTTGACATACAATACAGGATATTTATAGTACGATTTCATACTATAAATATTCAAATTTTATTGTATTATCATAACTGTTATCAATTGTATGTTTGTAATTTTGTCGCATAACTACATAAAAATGACAACACAGCAATTAATTGACCAAATCAAAATCAAGAAATCATTTCTAACTATAGGACTAGATGTTGATTTAGAAAAAATTCCAAGCCATTTATTAGCACTTGAAGATCCTATTTTTGAATTCAACAAAGCCATAATTGACGCCACTCATGACGTGGCGGTTTCTTATAAACCCAATACTGCTTTTTATGAGGCTTATGGGATAAAAGGCTGGATGTCACTCCAAAAAACAATTAATTATCTGAACGAAAATTATCCTGAAATTTTCACAATTGCTGATGCAAAAAGAGGAGATATTGGAAATACATCTTCGATGTACGCCAAAGCTTTTTTTGAAGATTTGAATTTTGACAGCGTAACTGTTGCTCCTTACATGGGAAAAGATTCGGTGGAACCCTTTTTAGCATTCAAAAATAAACATACCATCATGTTGGCTTTGACGTCAAACGAAGGCGCTTTTGATTTTCAGACCTTAATTACGAATCCAGAAGTAGCGGGAGGAAAAGAATTGTACAAACAAGTTTTGGAGACGTCTAAATCTTGGAAAAATAGTAAAAACTTGATGTACGTTGTTGGTGCTACTAAAGCCGAATATTTCACCGAAATTCGGAAAATAGTTCCACTTAGTTTCTTGCTGGTTCCTGGTGTGGGCGCTCAAGGCGGAAGCTTGGCTGAAGTTTGTAAATATGGAATGAATGCAAATGTAGGTTTGCTTGTAAATTCCTCCAGAGCAATTATTTATGCTTCAAATGGAACTGATTTTGCTCAAAAAGCAAGAGCCGAAGCGTTTAAAATGCAACAGGAAATGGAAGAAATAATGAATTTGAATTTTAAAGTTTAACGTTTCAGGTTGTAACCAAAACATAAAGCATACAGCCTTTAATTATGAAACATATAAGTCATGTAAGTGCAAGATTGTTAGCTTGCTAAATAGTACTTAAGAAGGCATATAAGTTAAAAGCGTTCTTTATAAAGCTATGACTTTCTTAAATGAACTATTTGACTGCATAAATTAATTGTGAATTAAAAACTTAAATGACTATTATGTTTAACAATTTATTTTTTCAGAATGTTCTTATTTGTAAAACTAAATTTTTCTTAATTTTTTAATGGTAAAAAAGCGGTCAATTGATGCTTTAACACTTTAAACTTTCAACTTGAAACAAAAAACACTTATCGATCAAATCGGAACAACACATACTTTTGAAACTTCGCCTAGCCGGATCATTTCACTTGTTCCTTCACAAACGGAATTATTATATGATTTAGGTCTTGAGGATAAAATCATCGGAATTACTAAATTCTGTGTGCATCCGTATCATTTTAAATCAACTAAGAAAAGTGTTGGTGGAACCAAAAAAGTACATTTTGAGAAAATCAGATTGCTACAGCCGGATATTATCATTTGTAATAAGGAGGAAAATACATTGGAAATGGTGGAGCAGTTGCGAAAAATTTGCCCAGTTTGGGTGACTAATATCGCAACTATTGAAGATAATTTTCAGATGATAACCGACTTTGGTCAGCTATTCAATTGTAGAACCGAATCGCAAAAATGGAATGATAAATTAGCATTTGCCTTGACCGATTTTAAAAATTATATCCAAGACAAAGAAATTAAGAAAGTAGCCTATTTCATTTGGAAAAAACCTTTTATGGTAGCTGGTTCGGATAATTTTATTAATGAGTTATTGAAACTAAATCATTTTGAAAATATATACCAAAACAAAGGACGTTACCCTGAAATCGAACTCAAAAAAATGCGTTTAGAAGGCGATCCCGATTTGGTATTCCTTTCCTCAGAGCCCTATCCTTTTGCAGAGGAAGATGCCTTTGAGATTGGAAGACACACGCATCACGCCAAAACAGTATTTGTTGATGGCGAGATGTTTTCTTGGTATGGAAGTAGGCTGCTAAAAGCGTTTGATTATTTTAAAAAAATGCACGAAAAATTATAATTCGCATTCTTCTAAAATCAATTCTTCTTTTGTAATGCTTGACTGCTCTGCGTCTTTTTCGAAGTTGAAATTCAACTCAGAGAACATTTGGTATTCTTTTTTAAGCTTTTCTATTTCACTTTTCTCTTTCAATATTCCTTTCATGGGTGCAAATTTACGGCATACAATTATAAATCGAGCATTATTTTTTGTTAAGATTGGGATTTAAAATTAAAGACCTATTTTTACAAAAAAAAGCAAGTGATCAATTATACCATTTACGAAAATAAAAACAGCGATCAATGGGTAACTTTTGTTCATGGTGCCGGTGGAAGTTCTTCTATTTGGTTCAAACAAATACGTGATTTTAAAAAACAATATAATGTATTGTTATTGGATTTGCGAGGTCACGGGGAATCAAAACCTACTTTAAAAGCAGCATTCAAACAGAAATATACTTTTTCGGCTTTGGCCAATGACATTCTGGAAGTCTTAGACTTTCTGAAAATTAAAAAATCGCATTTTGTTGGCATTTCATTAGGGACTATTTTGATAAGACAGTTGGCCGAAATGTATCCAGAACGGGTTCAGAGTATGATTCTAGGTGGAGCAATCTTAAAAATGAATTTCCGCTCTCAAGTATTAATGCGGTTGGGGAATATGTTTAAATACGTTTTGCCGTATTTGGTTTTATATAAGTTTTTTGCTTTTGTAATTATGCCAAAAAAAAGTCACAAGCAATCTCGCGTACTTTTTATCAATGAGGCTAAAAAATTATACCAAAAAGAATTTATTAAATGGTTTAAACTAACCGCTGAAATAAATCCCGTCCTAAAGTGGTTCCGACAAGTTGAATTGAATATACCTACGCTGTACGTGATGGGTGAAGAAGATTATATGTTTTTACCATCCGTTAGGACAGTAGTGGAGAATCATTATAAATCGTCAAAACTCTTTGTAATAGAAAATTGTGGGCATGTAGTTAATGTAGAGCAACCTATTGCTTTCAATGACGCTGTTCTTTCTTTTATAAAAACTGCCAAATAAAAAAATGCCCGCATTATACATGCAGGCAATTCTTTAACTAACCAAAACCAAAATAATAAATAACCAGTTTATTACTCTGCAAAGATCACACTTAAGCGGACCTTGTGCTGTTAAGATTTTGTTATTACTTTGTTGGACATAAGTTAACTTTTAACCGTCAGCATTGAATTTAATAATTTGCATAAATAACTCCAATAGAGAAAACTGCGATGCAAAATCTGAATGTCGCACAAACCGTTTCTATTGCCTATGAAAATACGACCGTTTTGTTGTTATAAACCATAGTTTTTCGTTCTGCATGCAACTTTATTGCTCTAGCCAAAACCATGCGTTCTAGATCTCGTCCTTTTATAATAAAATCTTCTATAGAATGACTGTGCGAAACTCTCGAAATATCCTGTTCGATAATGGGACCTTCATCTAATCCTTCGGTCACGTAATGACTTGTGGCACCAATTATTTTTACACCCCGTTTAAAAGCGGAATGATACGGTTTTGCTCCTGGAAAGGCGGGAAGAAAAGAATGATGAATGTTGATGATTTTGTTTTTATAAAGGGAAATTAATCCGGGAGTTATAATTTGCATGTACCGCGCCAAAACAATAAAATCAACCTTGTATTCTTTTAGTAAATCCATTTGTTTCCGTTCGCCTTCCATCTTAATTTCTTTGCTAAAAGGAACATAATGAAACGGAATCGAAAAACGTTCCGCCACGGCTCTTAAATCTTCGTGATTACTAATTATAAGTGGGATTTCAAGCTGTAATTCACCAGCGCTGTAGCGTCCTAAAATATCATACAAACAATGATCGTATTTAGAAACAAATAAAGCCATTTTAGGTTTGTATTCCTGCGTGTAAATTTCCCAAGACATCTTAAACGGCGCAGCTAAATGAGTCTGAAAGTCCTTTTTTATGGTGTCCATATCCCAGTTTTGGGCGCTGAACTCGCATTCTAAACGCATAAAAAAAACATTCTCGTCTGCATCTACATGTTGGTCTAAATAAATAATATTTCCTTCAATCGAAGCAATGTAATTGGTAACCGAGGCAATAATTGCTTTTTGATCTTGGCAATGAATTAGGATTGTAATTTTTTGCATATTACTATTTTTAGTTTTTATCCTGATGTATTTTAGGAGCTGTTTCCTGCTATCCGCTAAATCTTTCCTTATCTCTTTCCAAAAAAAGAGATAAGGAAAGGATATCGCTTCTATCAGGGCTAGGGCCTTGCGTTTATCAATACTATTTATCAAAAATAACCTTATATTTTCTATAAAAAAATTGAATTTAGCGGTTTAATGTTCTAAAAATAGAAATGCTTGCTAGCTAGTTTTTATCCTGCAAAGCAAAAACTTTTTGCAATAAGATAGAGGTTCTCGCACTCAAAGTCGTTCTGATGTTTTTTTCTTCCACGGCAACCATTTTAAATACACCATTCAATGCTTGATTGGTAACGTAATCAGTTAAGTCAGGGTTCACTTTATTCACTAATGGAATACTGTTGTATTTCGTAATGATGTTTGTCCAAACTTTATCGGCTCCCACTTTTGTAAAAGAATTTTTAATCACAGGACTAAATTTTCCGTACAAAGCAGTCGACGTACTATTTTGTAAATAAGAAGTAGCAGCACTTTCATTACCCATCAAAATTGTTTTGGCATCGTAAAAAGTCATGTTGCGGACCGCATCAACAAATATTGGTGTCGCTTCTTTAACTGCGTCTTCCGCGGCACGATTCAATACTTTCAATCCTTCGTCAGCTAACGAACTTAGTCCTATTCTTCGCAATCCAGCATCTACTTTTCTCAATTCTTCCGGCAGCAAAATTTTTACCGCTTCATTTCTATAAAAACCATCAGTAGCGGTCAATTTTGTCACTTGTTTTGAAATTCCATTATTCAGCGCTTCTTTTAGTCCGCCAGCAATATCAATACCACCAATTCCTGGCGTTTGTGGAAATTGATTTAAAACTTGTTGCATTTCAGCACATCCAAATAAGGAAAAGGCAGTTAAAAGCAGTACAATTTTTTTCATAAGTTTAATATTTAATTCGTTTTTTCAAAGATAAGCAAACACTATGCCTTTTAGTAGTAAAAATATTCCGCAAGAAAATAGTAAGCCGTTTTTTAAAAGACTCAAAAGAGCGCAAATGCCTTGTTTTAGAGAACAATAGTGGTTTCCTGCTAGTGATTTATTCCTATTATAAACCCATCTAGTCTTCACGCTCTATTTTTTAAATAAGGATCAAAAAGAAAGGCTGGAAGGGAGGATGAGATAGATGGAAATAGCAGCGCTACAATCATTTTTAGCTAAAAGTTTTTCAGTAGTGATTTTTTTTACGTTGTCAAAAGATCGGAGCAAAAATAGAAGGCATTGCGTGCTATTGTTTGTAGCAACTATTTTATTGCTATTCAAGAATAATCGGGGATTTAATTGATAAAGAGTTTAAAAAAACAGTAAAAATGAACCGCTTAGATTATTGAAAGTAGATGGTGTCCTAATTTTTAAAACAAGAATTTTTCAAAAAAGTGGATTTTTATTATTTGCTTTTCTTCAATGCATCTAGTAATTCTTCCAGGTCTACCACGCCGTAAGTAGATGAATAATCGGACACTGCATAGGGAAGTATAAGACTGTTATTATGAATAATCGAACCACAAGAATAGACTACATTGGGTACATATCCTTCTCGTTCCCCTTCGAGTGGTGCTAATAAGGGCTCTTTTAATCTTCCAATTTCCTTGGAAGGGTCTTCAAGATCAAGCAACGAAGCGCCTAAGCAATACCGTCTCATAGCACCTACGCCGTGCGTAATTACTAACCAGCCCTCTTTAGTCCAAAGTGGTGATCCGCAATTACCAATTTGGGTAAATTCCCAAGAAAAACGAGGTTCTTGAAGAATAATTGGATTGTCCCATTGTGTTCGGCGATCTGAATACATGATGTAATTATTAACGCCATCAATCCGGGAAAGCATAGCATACTTTCCCTTAATTTTTCTGGGAAAAAGTGCTAGATTTTTATTTTGAGCACCGGCTCCATACAGAGGTACAACGCGAAAGTTGTAAAAGTCTTTCGTAGAAATAAGTTTTGGTAATATTGCATGACCGTTGTAAGCGGTATAAGTAGCAATTATTCTATCTGACCCATCGTCATCGAGAAAGCGCACAAAACGGGCATCTTCAATGCCGCGACTTTCAGAATCTGATATTGGAAATATAACACGTTCTGTAATATCAGAATCATGTTTGAATTGTAAATCATAAAATGAATCCGCCAACCAGAGTACTTCTTCGAGTGCAGTTCTTCTCTCTTGGAGGATTCTTTGATCGCTTAAGGCTTTATTGAGTATGTTTTTTAAGGCAAAATACTCGAATTGATCCGGTAACTCTCCCATGATTTGGGCAGAATATTGATCTGACGTATGCATTTCTGCTAATTTAACGAGAAATCGCTCTTTGCTATATAAGGTTTTATGGACTACCTCTGCTTTGTCAATGTTATTTCCAATTTTCATCACTTGGAGATCATTATTTTTATCAAGAATTCCTCTTCTAAAAACAATGGAGGAAATATGTCCTTCTCCTGTGGCACGAAACGATATAATAATTCGTTTTTCTCCATTTTGAAGATCGGATTGGTCAAAATCTTCAACCATAGAAGGATTAAAAAAGGCGGCAGATTCTATTGAATACTCCATTGTACAATAGGAGCCAATAAGCATTTTTCGCTCATCGGATAACTGGTCATAATTAATTTGCATTGCCTCAATCAAACCTCTAATTTTTTCGCAATGCCTAAAAAATGTTTGTGAAATGTTTCGATGTCTTCTAGCAAACTGACGCAATATATGCTCTAATGTTTCTTGAACTTGTTTTTCGCTCAAAACTATAATATGGCTTACCATTTTTTGAGTTCTAGAATCACCATTCATAAAATACCTGGCAACGACTCTACTGCAATCAGGCAAAAATTTTATATTTTTTCGAATAACAGGAACTCGCATAGATTCATTTTTAAAGTGAAATAGTTCAGCGTTGTGTATTTAAGTAACGAAAAGTCGTATTAGTTTTTAATTCTAGTGAGCCTGTATTTCTAAATTGATCTAAAAGAAAACTATTGTGATGAAATTTAATCATCGGATTTTCTTTCTTGAAGTATGAATGAGTGTGCTCCAGTTCCAATGATAATTGCGCTTAAGCTAAATAACTCCTTAGATAAATAGGATCAGTTAAATTGAGAAATAAAAAATTACTTTGTAGAAATTAGTCCTGTTAACTTCAATTATTAGTTTATTTCCAACTGCATAACTTTTCAAGGTAACTATTATTGCTACCCTATCTGGAATTACACAATCTGTATTAAAATTACAAAAAAATATTTAAAATGTGCGTAAATTTCTCTTTTACCTTATTGCTCTTATTTTTTCTAAAGAATACCAATTTGAATTGGATGAGAATGAGCTACGTGAAATACTTCCTTGTTGTTTTTTTAAATTAAAGCACTTCGCTGGCGTACTATAAATAGCTACCAACTCGCCTTTTCTATTGGTAAAAAGTTGAGGACTATTTGAACAAGTAATAAATTAAAAATCTAATTTATGTGTTAAATTAAAAAGAGGAATTAAACTGTTGTACAGATAAATAATATGATTTATTGCAACAGACTACCAGATGCAACCAGTGGGCTGAAAAAAATTAGAAATAATTTATGTTGCCTGTTATAAAATTCAAAAAATACAGTCTTAAAATTGAAATTTTCAACAATTAATTTTTATTATTTTCGTAAATTGCAGTCCTAAAATCGACATTTAAATAAAAATGGAACAACAAAAACCGTATATCCCTAACAATAAAGTAAGAATTGTTACAGCAGCTGCACTTTTTGACGGTCATGATGCCGCAATCAACATTATGCGTAGGATTATTCAATCTACAGGTGTTGAGGTAATTCATTTAGGTCACGACCGTAGCGTTGAAGAAGTAGTTAATACTGCAATTCAAGAAGATGCAAATGCCATTGCAATAACTTCTTACCAAGGTGGACACAACGAATATTTTAAATATATGTACGACTTGCTTCAAGAAAAGGGAGCGGGACAAATTAAAATATTTGGAGGCGGTGGCGGCGTAATTTTACCTACAGAAATAGCAGAATTACAAGCGTACGGGATTACCCGTATTTATGCTCCAGATGATGGTCGAGCCATGGGATTGCAGGGGATGATAAATGATTTAGTGCAACAATCGGATTATCCTATTGGAGACAAACTAAACGGAGAATTATCCCGTATTGAAGAAAAAAATCCAACAGCAATTGCTCGATTAATTTCTGCTGCAGAAAACTTTCCTGAAATAGCAAAACCAGTTTTTGAAACTATTCATAAAAATAACGAAACCTCAAAAATTCCAGTTTTAGGAATTACAGGAACAGGTGGTTCAGGAAAATCATCATTAGTAGATGAGTTAGTACGTCGTTTCTTAATCGATTTTCCAGAAAAAACCATTGGTTTAATATCTGTCGATCCTTCAAAACGTAAAACAGGAGGAGCATTATTGGGAGATAGAATTCGAATGAATGCTATCAATAATCCTAGAGTTTATATGCGGTCGTTGGCAACTCGTCAATCAAATTTAGCTTTATCTAAATATGTTGCCGAAGCGATTCAAGTGTTAAAAGCTGCAAAATATGATATTATAATTCTTGAAACTTCTGGAATTGGTCAATCTGATACCGAAATTATGGATCATTCTGATGTTTCTTTGTATGTAATGACACCAGAATTTGGAGCAGCAACTCAATTGGAAAAAATCGATATGTTAGATTTTGCTGATTTGGTCGCTTTAAATAAATTCGATAAACGTGGTGCATTAGATGCCGTTCGTGATGTCAAAAAACAATACCAGCGCAATCATAATTTATGGGATGCAAGTCCAGATGACATGCCAGTTTTCGGGACTATTGCCTCTCAATTTAATGATCCGGGAATGAATACGTTGTATAAATCGATCATGGATAAGATTGTTGAAAAAACTGATTCAGATTTGAAATCGACTTTTAAAATCACTCGTGAAATGAGCGAGAAAATTTTTGTCATTCCACCACATAGAACACGTTATTTGTCTGAAATTGCCGAAAGCAACCGAAAATATGATGTTACTGCGGTAAGTCAAGAACAAGTGGCTCAGAAATTATATGGGATTTTCAAAACATTAGAAACTGTCTCGGGGAAAGTACCTTTAATCAATAAAACTGGGATTGATGACGATTCAATTTTACCAACCGCTTTAGAATCTGAAAAATCAGGTGCAGCCGAAAATAGAATATTCCTCAATCTTTTACTAAATCAATTCGATAACGTAAAGATGGATTTAGATCCCTACAATTGGGAAATTATTTTGACTTGGGACGAAAAAGTAAATAAGTACAAAAATCCAGTTTACACGTTCAAAGTTCGCGATAGAGAAATAAAAATGGCGACGCATACAGAGTCGCTTTCGCATTCTCAAATTCCGAAAATAGCATTACCAAAGTATAAAGCTTGGGGTGATATTTTACGTTGGTGTTTGCAGGAAAACGTTCCTGGAGAATTTCCTTTTACGGCAGGTTTGTATCCTTTTAAACGTGAAGGAGAAGATCCTTCTCGTATGTTTGCAGGAGAAGGTGGACCAGAAAGAACGAACAAGCGCTTTCATTATGTGAGTGCAGGATTGCCTGCAAAACGATTGTCAACGGCTTTTGATAGCGTAACTTTATACGGAAACGATCCACATGTACGTCCTGATATTTATGGAAAAATTGGTAATGCAGGAGTTTCTATATGTTGTCTAGACGATGCAAAAAAATTGTATTCTGGTTTCGATTTAGTGCATGCTATGACCTCGGTTAGTATGACTATTAATGGACCTGCGCCTATGTTATTAGGCTTTTTCATGAATGCGGCGATTGATCAACAATGTGAGTTTTATATTAAAGAACAGCATCTTGAAAAAGAAATAGAGTCTAAAATAAATAAAATATATAAAGGAAAAGGAGTCGAAAGACCACATTATCAAGGCGATTTGCCAGAAGGAAATAATGGATTGGGATTATTGCTTTTAGGCGTTACCGGAGATCAGGTATTACCTTTAGAAATCTATAATGAAATAAAAGCAAGAACCTTATCACAAGTTCGTGGAACCGTTCAAGCGGATATTTTGAAAGAAGATCAGGCACAAAATACCTGTATTTTTTCTACTGAATTTGCGTTGCGCTTAATGGGTGACGTTCAGGAATATTTCATTACCAAGAATGTTAGAAACTTCTATTCGGTTTCTATTTCTGGTTATCACATCGCTGAGGCAGGAGCAAATCCAATCACGCAATTGGCTTTCACACTTTCAAATGGATTTACTTACGTGGAATATTATTTGAGTCGTGGAATGAACATCAATGATTTTGGACCTAATTTATCGTTCTTTTTCTCGAATGGTGTTGATCCAGAATATGCAGTTATTGGACGTGTAGCACGTAAAATTTGGGCGAAAGCCATGAAGAATAAATATGGCGCTAACGAAAGAGCGCAAATGTTGAAATACCACATTCAAACATCAGGACGTTCCTTGCACGCACAGGAAATCGACTTCAACGATATTCGTACCACATTGCAAGCCTTATATGCTATTTACGATAATTGTAATTCATTGCATACTAATGCGTATGATGAAGCAATTACGACACCGACCGAAGAATCTGTTCGTCGTGCTATGGCGATTCAGCTGATTATCAATAAAGAATTAGGTCTAGCCAAAAATGAAAATCCAATTCAAGGTGCATTTATCATCGAAGAATTAACAGACTTGGTCGAAGCTGCAGTTTTACTAGAATTCGACCGAATAACCGAACGAGGCGGAGTACTTGGTGCGATGGAAACGATGTATCAAAGAAGTAAAATTCAAGAAGAAAGCTTGTATTATGAAACCTTGAAACATTCAGGTGAATTCCCAATTATTGGTGTCAATACATTCTTGAGCTCTAAAGGTTCGCCAACTGTTATTCCAGCCGAGGTAATTCGTGCAACAGAAGAAGAAAAACAATATCAAATTGATATGTTGAGTCATTTACATCAGGCAAATCAGGATTTGGTAAATGAACATTTAAATACGCTTCAAGAGGCTGCCATTAAAAATGAAAATTTATTTGAACATTTAATGGAAGCAACTAAGGTTTGTTCTTTGGGGCAAATCACTTCGGCTTTATTTGAAGTAGGTGGGCAATATAGAAGAAATATGTAAAAACACGAAAACAGATGAACATGAAAAACAATAAACCCCTTATTTTACTGGGTTTTTGAATGATTCATGTTTATTTGTTTTTATTCTTTTTCGCAGTTGGTTGACTAATGGTTGTCTAGAATTAATTTTTGTTTATATTTGAATGATTCAAATAAGCAAAATAATGGCCACAGTAAAATACTTACTTCAAAGTAAAAATGATAATTCAAATATTTACGTTCGTTATTCAATAAACAGAAACTTAGTTTGGAAACGTAAGACAGGTTTTGTTATTAATCCAAAAGATTGGAGTGAAGATAAAGCACTACCGATTCAGAGAAATGAAGAATTAAAAGCGATTAAATCCAAGCTAGACAAATTAGCGGTCTTCATTAACGATGCTTATAATAATGGAATAAGCGCAGGAATAGAATTTACCGCTGACTGGTTACAGCTTCAAATTGATTTATTCAATAATAAAATTATTGTTATTGACTTGGATATATTAACCAACTCCATAGATGCGTACATTGATAAAGGCGATAATTTAACGGGCGGTTCGATAAAAAACTTAGACAATCTTAAAAAGTTTATAGTTAACTATGAAAACGATGCTTTGAATGGAAAGCAGGTTCTGATTAGGAATATTGATTTAAATTTTATTGATGCTTTTAAAAAGTATCACAAGAGTAAAGGACGTTCCATAAATTATGTTGGTACTTACATTTCAATATTAAGAGCAGTTGTTAATAAGGCCTCATTAAGCGGTATTCCCATACATCCACAGTTTAAACAAATAAAAGCGATTAAAGAACTCAAAGATCCTGATGAGATCATTGTATTGACTGAAGCTGAACAGTTGCTTATTAAAGATTCAACCTTAAAACGTGAATCACATATTAACGCACGGAAATGGCTTTTACTTGGTTGTCTTATTGGGCAAAGAGCTGGGGATTTGTTGAATATAACCGTGAAAAATCTAAAAGATATAAAAGGTTTTAAAATAATAGAATTAAAGCAACAAAAAACTGGTAAACTAGTTGCAATTCCCTTATTGCCTGAAGCACTCGAAATCATTGAAGACGGATTGCCTTATAAAATTAGTTTAGAACATTTCAATAAATACAGTAAAGATATTTGCGAAATTGCAGAAATTGATACAATTGTAAAAGGCAAGATGCGTATCGATGATAAAAGAACCTTAACATCTGGACATTATAAAAAATGGCAAGTTATAAGTTCTCATGTTTGCAGACGGTCTTTTGCAACTAATTTTTATGGAAAAATTCCAACATCAGTTTTGATGAATATAACTGCTCATAGCACCGAGAAAATGTTTTTATCATATATCGGGAAATCTACTTATGATAATGCGTATCAAATGTTAGAATATTTTAGTAAACTTAAACCCGTAACTGAAAGCTCAAATTAAAGGACTGATTTATTATGCAAATTAACAATACAACAATGAATTACGAGAGTATATATGAGGGATATTATTTTAAATATTATTCTAAAGTAGAATTTTTGATTAAAAATTTTTTAGTCAAAAGACACAGCCAAAAAAAAACGTTTGGGAATTCATATAATGAGGTGGTCCATTATTTAAGTAATGATTTTGTTAAAAAGCATAACTTATACGCTAATGAAAATTTAGAATGTGCATATCGGATTTTTGGTAAACGTGGAAGTATTTATTTCATTGATGAAGTACAAGAGATTTATAAAAATGAAATAAAAATTGAATTTGATAAAATTAATACGGCGGACCTTCCAGCCAATTATACATATCATCAATTTATTAAAGAAGTTGCATTAATAGAAGCCGTTCGGCAAATCCTAAGATTATTTTCAAATCATGAAAGACTTCATGCAATGGTTTATGAGTTAAACGAATTTGATAAGTTTGAAATTAAAGTTTACGGGAATTTAGCTTTGGAGGACTATCCGAATTTTAAGATATTGCATGCAAAATTATATCCAAAACCATTAGAAATTATAGTTAAAAATGTACAACTAGAAGTTTTTGACTCAGAAGAAATAGATTTAAACGATTCAACAACTACTTATGATTATTTAGGGCAATCATCAAACGAAAAGGCAAATGAACTATTCGATTTTTTAATCCAATATTATAGACCTGATGAAAAAACGAGCGTAAAATTTGTGAACATACTTCACTATTTAAAAAATGATGCTAATAAGGAGTTGTACATTTTCAACATAAAGCAACTTGATTTTAAGGAAATAATAAAAACAAAATTTAAAATTGAAATAAAGAAATTTGCTAAATCGGAGCGATATCATGACGATGAAAAGTCTATTTTGAACACACTTGAAAGTAGTTTTCGAAATAAAAAGAGTTAAAATAATTCAATATACCATACATACCATTTTTATACCATAAAAATACCATTTTGATCCATTGTAGCCTCCGTAAGTGACAAGATATCATTGTAATTCATTTAAAATGAATTCACAATGAATCAAATTTTCTTAAACGGCATTACACTTGAACAGTTAGCCGAAGCACTCGCTCCAAAATTAAATCTTCAACCAGCGGGACAATCACAATTACCAAATGATTTACTTACACCGGAAGAAGTATGTAAACTTTTATCTTGTAAAAGGACATCCCTCTGGAAGCATACCAAGAGTGGTAAACTGAAAAGTTATGGCTTGGGTAATCGCGTATATTACAAACGGGATGAAGTTTTGGAAGCCGTTAGACCAATTAATCATTAACGGTTTTGAATTCGGCTACACCAATAGCCCTGCCAAAAAACTACATACCTGAATGGACTAAATTAGATTTCGATAATAATTCTAATTTAAAAACCGATATACAAAATCGTATTTCAGTTACTATCGAAAGCGACTTTAAAAAAGCTTTAAACGGTATTAAAGGAGATATGGGAACGGGCGAAAACTTTTCACAAATAGTACGTTTGGCATTGGCTTATTTTTACTCAGATATTTTCAGGGATAAAATAAAGGATAGTTACTATTCAGTAGAAATGGTAAAAGGTTTTTTAGATGCAAACAACCTAACATCATACACCGCAATTCACGAAATTGATGTAAAATTTTATAAATTAAACGATGCATCCTTATTCAGACATTGTTGGTTAATTATTCAGAGTGCTTGGTATTTTAATTCAGAGTATTTTGGACACCATCAGCATATTGACTATGTAAATCACTATTTAGCAACAGGCGAAAAGTTACCAATTGAGCAATATAATTTCGATCAAGATTATCTAGATAAGAGGTACAATACTATAGATAAAGCAAAGATCAAAAACTTACCTATTAATGGCTTTACATTAGTTAGTCAGTGGTATTATGGGATTTTATTTCTAGTATGTAAGGAACTGCAATTGCCAGTATCACATTTTATTGTTTCACAGAGTGATAATAGAGAATTTAATCCAATCACGAAAACATCACGACAATTAAGGAGTTTGGCGCCATTTAAAATTATTGAATGTGATATAAAAAGTGCGTTCCCTACATTTTTAGATATTGAAACTGGCGCAAAATTAAAAGATCATATTTATAATAATTTGATGTTGTCTGAAGGAATAACTAGGGGAAAAGCAAAAATATTATTTGTTTCTGTCTGTAATAGCGGAAAGTACAAAAGCAAAGAAGAAACTAAAGCATTCTTTGTAGATTGTGGATATACTCGAACTGAATGTGAGCATCTTTTGACTTTGACACACAATCCGAAAAGAAAATTTTATTCGTTTATGACGGAGTATGAAAGAGCGGCAATTGAGCATTTTATTTTTATTAATGATTTGAAGCGTTGCGGACGTTTGCATGATGCAGTGTTGTTTATTGACAATAAAATAAAGCCGCAGATTTTTAAAGTGAATCCAAATTGTGATTTCGGGTGTAAGGAACTAAATCGACCCGTTTATAGAGAAAGTTTTAGTTTGTCTGACAAACGTTTAAGGTATGCATATGTTAGCAGTATTCCAAAGGGATTGAATTTGGTTATGACGCATGAAGCTAGTAAACCCGAAGTTAAGGGTGTGGCAAATGGTTTTATATTCTATAAAGAAATGTATCAATATATTAATGCAGTTTTTAATATAAATGATTTTAATGCGGATTACAGCACGTTTCTTCTTAGAATAAAAACAATGTTAAGTTCGTTGAAGTTTTTGAATAAAAAACAAACTAAACCCGAAGTCATATATCTCATTTTACAACATATTAGAGCAAATAGTCAGTATGTTTTTAATGTGAAAGCTTTGTCCTTAAGGGTTATTAAATTTGAAAACTCACCTTGTTTGGTTACGATTAAAGAAAGAAATTATGGAACTATTGAATTAATGGTGTTTAAGAAAACACTTGATTTTTTGTTGGCAAGGAATGAAGCGGAAAAGATTGTAAATACTACTAATAATTATTATGACCTATTTTGCTTAATGCAGGAAAGAATCATAAATGATGATTACGGTTATTTGGATCAAGTCATAATTAAAGGACATAGACGTAATAATTTATTGAATTATGCAATTATTACAAAATTCAATTTGTTGTGTACAGGGTTGTTGAGACAAAGACGAAAACCAGTTAAGAATGAACCTTTTTATGATAGAATGATAAAGGGGTTATTTCTTAAATCATTATCGTTAAAGCCTCAACAGCAAAACGCATTTATTCAGAAAGGAGTTAAAAAGTATGAACGAGAGTTAAAAGAGTTTAACCGGTTGATAAATAATAGACAAATTGCGCAACAATTATTCTTGATTATTTGTGATTTGGCAAGACAAAAATCAGATTTAAATATTTCTGAAAATAGTACCGTTCAAAACCAATTGAAAGCAGATCTAATTGCGATGATTGAGAAAAAGGATCCTTCAGATTTTATAACTGGAGCAATAGAGTTTGATAAACGATTTAAAACAAACATCAAGAAAGAAGTGCCGACTAATACAGATTTGGAAAATGCTTTTGATACAGATTTGAATAAAAGTATTTTCAATCAATTAACTATTGAAGAAGCATCATTTAGAGGTGAAGTTTTTTTTAAGGAATATTTACAGTTTCATGCTGAAACCGACTTTAAAGAAAAGATTATTCCAGTAAGAAAAATCAAAGAAATTTTTAATTTCCTTGAACTTGATTTTTAAGGAATATAAAACTTTTGCAATTGGTATTTTGTAAAACACTAGATCTAATTTTGAGTTATTTATTTTACAAAGCTATTTGCAAAAGCTTTGCAAAGGAATAGAATATTTTCGCAAAAATTTTTGCGAACAACATTAATATTGGCCAAAAATGTGTTTATAAATACAAAATATTAAGAGTGCCTTTATAAAGCCGTCGCAAAAGCTTTGCAACTATCTAAAAGAAATCAATGCTTTATTTCCATATATTTAGACGATGAAATAGTATGAAAAAAACAATATGCAAAAAAAGCAAATTGTTAATTCAGATAATATATATGCTTATAAACTCAATGGTATAATATCAGTTGGTAATTAGGATCACGTTAACGGAAAAAAAATCCCCGTTAACGGTTTTCGGTTTACATGGTCAAATCATTGTTATATGTAAGAATACTACATCGTGAATCCGTAAAAGTACGTTAACGTACACGTGAACGTGTACGTTAACGTGTCTAAATATCCATTAGGAAGTAATGCATGTTTTTTTAGCAATATCACCAAAAGTGGGTATGGTAAAATTCTACAAAACATCGTTTATTTACACAGATGAATTTCGAATCAGTTGAACGGTATGTGATAAATACAAAATAAGTAATCGCTTTACGGTTTTCCTCATTTTATAAGATTTATTTTTTAATACCTTAGCGACAATTACGTCTTACAATAAATAAAACCTAATGAGTAAAAAAAAATTATCTGAAAGAGATATCTGTACTAAATTCATAACTCCTGCTCTTCAGAAAGCAGGTTGGGATTTACACAAACAGATATTAGAAGAAGTTTTCTTTACAGATGGTAAAATCTATGTAAGAGGTAAGTTAACGGCAAGAGGCGAACGTAAACGAGCCGATTATATTCTGTATTATCAGGATAATCCAATTGCAGTAATTGAAGCAAAAGACAATAACCATTCTGTTAGAGCTGGAATTCAACAAGCTCTTGGTTATGCAATTACTTTAGATATTCCTTGTGTATTTAGTAGTAATGGAGATGGTTTTCTATTTCATGACAGAACCGCTACTGACGCTACAATTGAAACGGAATTACAGATCGATGAATTTCCTTCTCCCGAAGCTTTATGGGATAGATACAAACAATACAAAGGTATCGTGACTCCAAATGGAGAGAAAATAGCTTTACAAAAATATTTCTCAGATGGTTCAGGACGTAAACCGAGATACTACCAACAAATTGCCGTAAATAGAACCGTTGAAGCTATTGCAAATGGACAAAACAGAATCATTTTGGTAATGGCAACGGGTACCGGAAAAACGTATACTGCTTTTCAAATTATTCATAGACTTTGGAAAAGTGGAGCCAAAAAGCGAATCCTTTTCCTTGCTGACAGAAATGCTTTGATTGACCAAACTAAAAGAGGTGATTTCAAACATTTTAAAGATAAAATGACGGTAGTTAAACACCGAATGATTGACAAGAGTTATGAAATTTACTTGGCTCTATATCAAGGTTTAACTGGCTCAGATGAAGAGGCCAATGCATATAAACAATTTTCACCTGACTTTTTTGACTTGATTGTTATTGATGAGTGCCACCGTGGTAGTGCCAATGAAGAAAGTGCTTGGAGAGAAATCCTGACTTATTTCAAGAACGCAACACATATTGGCTTGACCGCTACTCCTAGAGAAACGAAGGAAACAAGTAATACAGAATATTTTGGAGAACCTGTTTATACTTATTCTTTAAAACAAGGTATTGATGATGGCTTTTTAGCTCCGTATAAAGTGATTCGCGTAGCTTTGAATATTGATTCCGAAGGGTATCGACCACAACAGGGGAAAACAGACAAAGATGGAGTTGAAATTGAGGACCGTATCTACAACCGAAAAGATTTTGACAGGAAACTGGTTATTGATGAACGTACCGATATTATTGCTCAAAAAGTAACAGAATATTTAAAAGGTTTAGACCGCTTCGCAAAAACTATTATTTTTTGCGTAGACATTGATCACGCAGAAAGAATGAGAAATGCCATTTCGAGGCATAATGCCGATTTGGTTGCCGTGAATTACAAATATGTGATGCAAATAACGGGTGACAATGATGAAGGAAAACGGGAACTAGATAACTTTATTAATCCTGAAGAAAAATACCCTGTTATTGCTACCACTTCTGAGTTAATGACAACTGGTGTCGATGCCCAAACCTGCAAAGTAATCGTATTAGATGCCAACATTAATTCGATGACTAAATTCAAGCAAATTGTAGGTCGTGGGACCCGAATAAATGAAGAATTCGATAAACTTTATTTTACTATTTTAGATTTTAGAAATGCTACTGACAATTTTGCTGACCCTGCTTTTGATGGAGACCCATTACGAGTAAAACCCATCACTCAGGATATTGACTTAACAGGAATTGAGGATGAAGAGATTGAGGACGAAACTCCAATAATAGATGAAGTAACTGGAGTTGAAATTATTATTGTTAAACCAGAAATACGAAATCCGTTAAACGAACCAGATTCCGAATATAAAGCAAGACCCAAACAATATATCAATGGGGTGAATGTATCTGTACTAGTGAGTAGAGAATTGTTTTTTGATTCCAACGGAAAACCAATCACCATCAGTCTAAAAGACCATACCAAAGAAATAATCAATGGAAAATATGCTTCCTTAGATGATTTCCTGTCGACATGGAACCAAGCTGACAAAAAAGAAGCAATCATTAAAGAATTGGAGGAACAAGGAATTATGGTCGAAGCATTATATGATGCAGTGGATAAACAAGTCGATTTATTTGATTTAATTTGCCATGTAGCCTACGACCAACCGCCATTAACTAGAAAGGAACGTGCCAATAACGTTAAAAAACGCAACTACTTCACGAAATATGGAGAACAAGCAAAAAAAGTCTTGGAAACTTTGTTAGATAAATATGCCGATGAAGGTGTGGAAAATATTGAAAACATTGATGTTTTAAGAGTAAAACCATTTGATATCTATGGTTCCGCTTATGAAATTGTAAATGGAATATTTGGAAGCAAAGCAAAATACTTTGAAGCAGTAAAGGAATTAGAAATTGAATTGTACCGAAAAGCGTAATGTGTATTATATCAGATAAAATCAAATTCTGTACTTGTACTAATGGTTCAGTTGAAAAGCTAAAACATTATTGGGTTCTATATCGATATTCTAAAGATAAAGATGTATTTTGTATGGGAGAACCAATGATGCCAACAAGCATGTTGGATTCAAGTTTTGAAGAAAACCAAAACACTCTATTAAATCGTTTAAATGAACCCGATGCTTTTGATGTTCCGCTAACGTTTAAAGCAAAAGACCTTCTGGAAATTGTTATTAATAATAATGCTCCAAATTTTCACGAACCATTCACTTATTCTTTTAAATTTAAAAACGGAAAATGGGTAGCAGAAGAATCGGACGCTTTTGAAGTTATGAATCATTTTGATGAAGAAAATTCAGGAAAAATAAAAAGTGCATTAAGAAGAAATACAAAATAATTAGAAAATGAATTATAACTAATTGGTTAATTTTGATGGAAGAGGGAATAAGCATTGATTATAAAAGCTTAAAAAAAGTATTAGATACGGTAGGGAAAATTAAATCCGACGGATTAAGAGACCTCGCAGTAACTAGTGTTGCTTTTGCGAACGTACATGGCGGCAAAATTATTATTGGTATTGAAGACAAAGACAAGCAACCACCATTAAATCAAAGCATCAATGTTAAAACTGCAAATGAAACAGTTACTCGCTTAAAATCTTTGTGTTTCAATGTTGGATTTCAGCTTGGTGAAATTGAAACCCATGCTAATGGAAGTCAATTTTTTAGCATTACGGTTTACCCTACTTTAAAGTCAGTTGCTACTACCGCTGATGGGAAAATTTATATTCGAATTGGAGACCAATGCCAACCTGCAAGAAGCGAAGACATAGTTCGTCTAGCAAGTGAGAAAGATGCTTTTCAATGGGAACTTCAAATTAGAAACCTTTCTTATGCAGAAATTCCTGAAATGAATATACAATGGTTTGCAGATGAAATCAGAAAATCAGACAGGGTAAAACAAAATATCAAAGAATTATCGGATATTGAAATAATTGAACATTACAATCTTATTGATAAAGGAAAGTTAACCAATTTAGGTGTTTTATGGTTGGGAACAGCGGCACAAAGAAGCCGGTTAGTGTATCCTTTAACGGTGCAATACATTGTTTATGATGAATTAGAAAAAAAGGTAAGAAAGGAAGATTGGCAGGATTATTCTAAAAATCCTAAAGAATTACTATTAGAAATTGAGAAAGAAGCAATCGAGTTAACTTACTACGACGAATTTCCTTTGGGATTATTTCGGAATAAAATCAGGCATTATGATGCCCGATTAATTCGAGAATTACTCATCAATGCAATAGCACACAAAAGCTACACCATTTCGGGCGATATTTTTATAAGAGTATATCAAGACCGCTTAGAAATAACAAATCCTGGTGGATTACCGCTAGGAATTACCAAAGACAACATTCTTCACACCACTTATAGAAGAAACCCTCACATTATTAGAATTCTCCATGATTTGAAATTAATGGAAGGTGAAGGGACGGGCTACAATTTAATTTATGAAATTACCAGTCGAGATGCCAAAGCATTTCCTATTCCTATTTCAGATTATAACTCGACGTCAGTAATACAGTATTCAAGAATTTTAGACGAGGAGGCTGTTTTACTTTTAGATTTCATAGCTACTAATTATCAATTATCTCAAAAAGAATTTATTGCTCTTGGAATTATTACTCGCTATAAAAAAATTCTTGCTACCCAACTTACTAAAGAATTACAATTAACAGATGAGGATAGGCTAAGGACTTATGTCAATAAAATGATTGAACAAGCTATCATTATTACACGAGGTATTAAAAAAGGAACAGAATATTTAATAAATCCAAAGCTTTTAATTAATTCTAAAATAAATATAAAACCTACTCTTAAAGTAATTGAACCACATCGTTTGAAAGCATTAATTGAGGAAGATTTGAAACTTTATCCTAAGAGTAAAAGTTCTGACATCCAAAGTAGAATTTCAGACTTACCTATTGAAGATATTAGAAAATGTTTGTTAAAACTTGAAAAAGAAGGGATTTTATTATCTGACGGTATCAAAAAAGGAAAAACATATTCTTTGGCAAAAAAAAATTAAATGAGAATTAAAAACAAGAATTAAAAATAAAAACCTCTTTATTTTCAAGCAATTAAAGAATAATTAAACAACAATTAAAATAATAAAACAGTAATGTCCAACATATCATCCATTCTAAAAAGCATACAAACCATCATGTGGCAAGACACCGGACTAAACGGTGATGCCCAACGCATTGAACAACTTGGTTGGATGCTTTTCCTGAAAATATTCTCTGATAAAGACAAAGAACTTGAACTGCTGGACGACAATTATACTTCACCAATTCCTGATTTATTTCATTGGGTAAAAGCCAAAGGCAATTGGGCTGGGGATGATGAAGGCATGACTGGTGATGAATTATTAGAATTTGTTGACCGACAATTGTTTCCTGCTTTGCGAAATATTGATGTAAGCACAGGCAACCGAAGAGCGTTGATTGTACGTGAAGTTTTTGAAGGGAACAACAACTACATGAAAAGCGGTATCAACATTCGTAAGGTGTTGAACAAGCTGAACGAAATGGATTTTAACATCGCCAAAGACCGTCACGCTTTTGGCGAATTATACGAAAGCATTTTGAAAGGATTGCAAAGTGCGGGTAAAAGTGGTGAATTCTACACCCCTCGAGCCATTACTTCGTTTATTACCGACATGATAAACCCACAATTGGGCGAAAAAATACTGGATCCAGCTTGTGGAACGGGAGGTTACTTGACTTGTGCCATTGAGCACCTGAAAAAACAAGCCAACAGCGTAGAAGAAAGTAAAAGTATTGGCGAAAACATCATAGGTTGGGAATACAAACCACTACCCTATTTATTGGCAACAACCAACCTGATTTTGCATGATATGGAAGTGCCAAACATTCGTTTTGGTGATGCCTTAGACCAACCGTTGAGCAACTTTACTGAGAAGCACCGTGTAAATGCTATTTTGGCCAACCCACCATTTGGAGGTATTGTAGCCAACAATAACGAAAACAACTTCCCTCAAAACTTTAGAACTAAAGAAAGTGCCGATTTGTTCCTTATTTTAATGATACACTTGTTAAAACAAGGCGGTCGTGCCGGAATTGTGTTGCCCGATGGTTCCTTGACTGGCGATGGTGTAAAACAAAGGGTACGACAAAAACTGTTGGAAGATTGCAACCTACATACCATTATCCGTTTGCCTAACTCCGTTTTTAAACCTTATGCGACCGTTGCTACCAATTTAATGTTTTTTACCAAAGGATCACCTACCAAAGAAGTGTGGTACTATGAACACCGCTTACCAGAAGGGCAAAAATCATATAATATGACCAAGCCCATACAAGCCAAGGAATTCAACCCAATTAAAATCTGGTGGACGGATCGCAAGGAAAGCGATATTGCCTGGAAAGTGGATATAAAAACCATCATAGACCGTAACTATGATTTGGATATAAAAAACCCAACCAAACAAGAAGAAACCCACGAATATGATAGTGAGGAATTAATGGATTTGTTGCATACTTCTTTTGATAAAAGCAATGCGTTGTTGAACCAATTAAAAAAAGCGGTGAAATAATGAGCTGGAAAAAAGTAAGATTAGGTGATTTATGTACCATTGAAAAAGGCAAAACAGGAATTCAAAAAGCAGTTCCTGGAGATTATCCTTTAGTAGTTACTGCAGAAGATAGAAAATCACATAACGATTATCAATTTGATGATGAAGCAGTAATTATTCCTTTAGTTTCAGGAACTGGTCACGGTCACGCTAGTATAAAACGTTTGCATTTTCAATCTGGAAAGTTTGCTTTAGGTTCTATACTTTGTGCTGTAATTCCAAAAGATAAAAGTATTTTGAATGCTGAATATCTTTTTCGTTTTCTTAATCTCAACAAGGAGCGAGAATTAGTCGATAGAATGAAAGGTATGGCAAATGTAACATTGCCAATTAAAGAAATTGCTAAAATTGAAATTCCTTTACCAAGTTTAGACGAGCAAATTGAATTTGTTGAAAAATATGCTTTATTAGAAACTGATAGTGAAGAGATATCTTCTGAACTCAACCACCAACTCGACCTAATAAAACAATTGCGTCAGGCATTTTTGCGTGAAGCCATGCAAGGCAAATTAGTAAAAAGCACCAAAACCAAGGAAACAGGACAACAACTCCTAACTAAAATAAAAGCAGCGAAAGCCCAACTGATTTCCGATAAAAAACTCAAAAAAGAAAAAGAATTAGCCCCTATTTCTGTGGATGAAATCCCTTTTAAAATCCCAGAACATTGGGCTTGGTGTAGATTGGGAGAAATAATTTATGATACTGATTCTGGTAAAAGTCCAAATTGTATAAATCAACCTGCGAATGAAAAGCAATGGGGTGTAATCAAAACAACAGCCGTACAGGAAATGTTTTTTTTAGAGAACGAAAATAAAATACTACCTGAAAATTTCATCGTAAATGAACAGCATAAAATTTATGAAGGAGATATTTTAATTACAAGAGCTGGACCAAAAAATAGAGTTGGAGTTGTTTGCTGTGTTGAAAACCTAACTAAAAATTTAATTCTTTCTGATAAAACCATTAGAATTAAATTTTTAAAAAAATTATTGTCACCAAAATATTTTACAATAGCTCTTAACAGCCCTTTAATTAAAAAAAATATTGAGAAAAAAATGACTGGAATGGCAGATAGTCAAGTTAATATAACACAAGATAATATCAAAGGTTTTCAAGTCCCCCTTCCACCACTTCACGAGCAAGAGCAAATCGTAGCCAAGTTAGAAGAGTTAATGGCGTTTTGTGATGGTTTAGAGCAAAGTATCAAGGAAAGTCAAGGGTGTAATGAAATGTTGTTGCAACAGGTATTGAGAGAGGCGTTGCATGGGGAGGAAAAGGTTTTTTAGAAATAATTACTTTATGAAATTTTCAATTTGTTATTTAATGATATTTTAAAGATTAGAAGTAATGTAAAAAGAAAATTAATAAAGTATTGTATGGATAAAGGAAAAACTTTTAAAATTTTGTCAATAGATGGAGGAGGTATTAAAGGGCTTTACTCTGCTAGAATTCTTGACAAATTTGAAAAAAAATTTAATTGTAAAACTTCGGACCATTTCGATATGATTTGCGGAACGTCAACTGGAGGTTTGATAGCTCTAGCTTTATCATGTAAAATGCCAGCTGAAAATATCTGTAAATTTTATGAAGAAAAAGGTGAAGTTATATTTCCACAGCAAAAAGAAATCAACATACCTTTTTTCGGAAAAATAAATAAAGGGTTTTGGAAGCAAATAGCTTTTGGAGGAAAATATTCTAATCAAGGTTTAAGAGAATCATTAGAGGAAATCTTTGGAGAAAAAAAAATTGGAGATTCTAATAATTTACTTTGCATCCCAAGCTATTCAATTACCGAAGCAAAACCAAAAGTTTTTAAATATGATCATAGAGAAGGTGATTTATCTAGAGATAATAATGCAAAAATGGCAGATATAGCCTTAGCAACATCTGCTGCACCAACGTATTTTCCTATGGCAGAATTACCATATTATAATAATGAACAATTTGTGGACGGAGGTGTTTGGGCAAATAATCCAACTTTAGTAGGACTATTGGAGGCTTTAAATTGTTTTGTTGGTATAGGAAAAGAATATGACAAAATCAGTATTCTTTCACTAAGTAGTTTGAGTACTACTGGAGGTAAACCTACCGGTTTGAAAAATGAAAGATCATTTAGAGATTGGGGAGCTGATTTATTTGAAACTTCCATGAACGGTCAGGCATACTTTTCTGATTTTTTTATGTCGAAAGTAAAGGAGATTTCTGATATTAAAATTGACTATATGAGAATTCCATCTGCTAATATTTCCCGAGAACAAGAAAGTTTAATACAGCTTGATATAGCTAACAAAGAAGCTTATCAATTGATGAAAATAAAAGCTGATGATCAAGCATTAGTTTTTGAAAAAACTAAAGAAATAGAATACTATTTTACGACACTTAAAACATATATTACAAATGGCTGATCTACATTCTACATTTACAGAGTTTGATGATATAATAAAATTATCATCAAAGAAAAAAGAAACTTTGAGAACCTCTAGAAACTCAATTAGAACTGATATAGAGAAATACTTTGAGGAGAAACGAGAAAAACATACCGTTAGTTTCAAAGGACAAGGCTCATTTATGATGCATACCACGATTCAACCTCTAAGCAAAGAATATGATGTGGATGATGGCGTGTATATTTTCGGAAAAGAAGAAGATAGACCTACTCCTCAAACAGCTCATAATTGGATTTATGATGCCGTAAAAAATAGAACAAGTTCAGAATCTTTAGATAAAAACACCTGTATAAGAGTAATCTACAAAAGTGATTATCATGTTGACTTACCTATTTATTACAAGGTAGAGAAATCAGATAACGAAAATACGTTAGATGACGAGGTTCCTGAAATAGCTCATCTATCTAAGGGTTGGATACAAAGTGATCCTTATGCTTTCAAAAAATGGTTTGATGATCAATCTAAAGGGAAATCACAATTGAAACGAATTGTTAGATATTTAAAGGCTTGGTCAGACAAAAAGCAAAATGATAATGCTAAATTAATTTTTCCAAGCGGAATGATTTTTACAATTCTTGCTTCAAATTATTATGTAGAAAATGATCGTGATGATTTATCATTATTAGAAACTTTAAAAAAAATACAATCAAATATTGACGATATAAGATTTGAATTTATTAATTATGAATGTTACAGACCAACAGTTGATAAAAATGAAAATCTTTTAGATAAGTACTCTTCGGAAACTACAAAAAATAATTTTTTAAATGCTTTAGATTCTTTTATAAATTCAGGAGATCAAGCTATCGAATTGGAATCTAAAAAAGATGCATGTTCTAAATGGCAAAAGCATTTAGGTGATCGCTTTCCGTGTTTATCAATAAAAGAGGAAAAATCAAATTCTTCAGCTAGAGTTTTTACTACTCCTGATCAAGTAAGTTTTGATAATAAATCTGCAAAATGATAATAGATAATATAATTGAGTTAATTCAAAAAACAGAAAATGCTCAAGTACTATTAACAAAAAATATCGAAGGAAATAAATCATTAAAAAAATACAATGAAGTTATTTCTGTAGAGACAGAACTGTCCTTAAATGAAGGTTTAAGGACAATTCAACTATATATTGCTTTAAAAGAACCGTCATCCGTTTATTTACCTAAAATATTTATTGATGAGCGATGTTACGAGGATATTAAATTCATACCACATGTAAATGATGATTTTAGCATTTGCATTGTAGATGAAAGTGAAAATTACTTTTTTAGAGAAAAAGACTTACCAACAATTACTCTTGACCTAATTAGTAAAGCTAAAGCAATACTGCGAGATAAAGATGATGCAGCTTATTGCCAGGAAGAGTTTGAAAGAGAATTTTCTGCATATTGGAATATTAATTACGATGAAAAAAAAGTATTACAGGAAATTGGTTTATGCTTAATTGACTTTATTAATTTCGATAATATAAAAGCAGTAAAATTTTTAAGTAACTTCGGTCAATTTCAATATTTGGTCTATAACTTGGAAGAAGATTTTAAGCAATTAGAAAATTATCTTAAAATAAGGAATATCAAGTTTAAAGAAATAGAAGTGTTCATTTCAGACTATGAAAATGTACATCCCCCTTTAAGGATTAATTGTAATGAGTCCATAAAGTACATAAGAAATCAAGAGGATTTTAAAAGGAAGGTTAATAAATTATCCCAAAGCGATTTTATTGTTATTTTTAAAACTAAATATGACGAGTTATATGGTTGGTTATATCCACTATTAGATAAAAATGTTAAAGGGTATAGAAGTCATACACATTGGCAATATTTACAATCCTCCATATCTGAAAAAAAGGTTGTAGAAAGATTGAGCTTTTCAAATATTTCGCAAAGAAGGTTAGATATTCGAACCTCAGGAATTGAGCTTGATAGAAATTTATCAGTTGCAATTATTGGGTTAGGTAGTGTAGGTTCAAATCTATTACACTTTTTGACTAAATATCCCATTTCTAAATATTATCTCATAGATCCCGATATATTGAAAGTTGAAAATGTGTTTAGAAACAATTTCGGCTTTAATTTTATTTCAAGATTTAAAACTAAAATTTCTGAACAATTTATTTTATCTAAAAATCCTTTTACAGAGATTTTAACCTATGAGAAAGATATATGCGTAGCACTTAATGATGATAAATTAATACTTGAAAAGTATGATGTTAGATTCATTATATTAGGTGTAACAAGAGTTGAAAAATATTTACTTCAACATTTAATATCTGTAAATTCAGAAAAACCTGTGATAATGATGTGGGTTGAACCATATCTAGCAAGTGGTCAATTAATTTATATTCAACCTGATGATTTAGAAAAGGCTTTAGAACTAATTAAAAATTATCCCTATCATGTATTAGAAGAGGGTCAAAGTTTTTTATTAAAAGAAGGTTCTTGTCAAACGAGCTATTTACCATATTCAGAGGCTAATTTGACATTATTCTTGAGTTCAATTAATAGTTTTCTATATCAATTATTAATAAAAAAAGAATTGAAAGATTCTAAAGTACTAACGTGGATTGGAGATTTAGAAATTATTAAGCGAATGAATATTAATATATCTGACAACTATAATTTGTCGGATAGTTTCAAAATTATAGAAAATGAATTTTAAATATTTTCGGTCTGGGAATGTAGTAGCTTTTATTGCAATACTTGCAATTACAAGTAATATTATATATTTGAAAATTGATCATGCTCTATTAGATTATCCGAATTTAAAACTAGTATCATCTTATCTACCTTTATTATCTGTTTTAGGGATTATGTTTTTAATATTGAATTGGATGAATGTGTATTTATGGAAATATTCATTTACAAATTTAATTATCAAAATCCCTAACTTAAATGGTAGGTATGAAGGCTCTATGATTTCGTCCTATTTAGATGACAATGGTGAGCGAAGAAAAATGGTTTGTGTAATGGAGATAATTCAAAATGCTTCAAAAGTACATATACATACCTATATTGGAAGAGGTGAAAATGAAAGCTCAACATCAGAAACAATTTGTGAAGAATTGGTTTTAGAAACAAATAATATTTACACACTTTATTACAATTATAAAAACGTGTCTGATTTACAAGTAGAATTAAACGATCACAAAGGCACAGCTTATTTAAGTTATTACCCTGACAAGAAATGCCTAAAAGGAAACTACTTTAATGAGCGAAAAAACAATGGGGAAATTAAGGTGTTTTTTAAGTCAAAAAATCTAATTGGGAGATTCAATGATAAATTATAAAATAATTGATATAGTTGATAAAATTTGCGAAGATAGGTATGAAGATTTTACAGGATTGGGATTGATATTTTATATTAAAAAAGAAAATCTACCTATTGAAAGTTTAAATCCATTTTGCGAATTGAAAAATCAAATTATTGATGCTGAATTAATAGCTCAAAAGTTGGTTGAAATTAGTAAAGAATCGTGTCAATGTCATGATGGTTTTCACCTATTGAATCAGGACTGCATTTTAACGGATTTATCGTATTATTTTTCGACGCCAATTTCTAAAGAAAAAAAACCAAAACAAAGTAATGGGAGTCGATATAGAACAGCTTTCTATGGATCGCTATTAAACGATGTTATTTTAACTGTAATTATTAGTTCAAACTATAATGTAATGGTTTTTATTAATGGTGAAGAATTTAATTTGTATGATTATAAAAAGCTTACATAGCGATATAAGTATAAGGACTGAAGTTATTACTTTATTTAAAAAGCATATTCAGAGTAAAAAAGAGTTACCTGAATCGGGAGGTATTCTTACTGGGAGAATTTTAAATAAAGAAATTGAAATTATAAGCTGTTCAGTACCTTCAAGTGATGATATTCAGTCTAGATACAATTTTATTAGATCGCACAAAACCGCTCAAAATTTTATCAATTATAGGTTTGAAAGATCTAATGGAACTGAAATATATTTAGGAGAGTGGCACACACATCCTGAAGATAAGCCTACACCTTCAAATACTGATTTAAAAAGTTTTCATAAAACATTAAAAAATAATAGACTTAATTCTGATGTTCATTTTATGATAATTGTTGGAATAGTTGAAACATATTTCGCAATATATGATAAGGGAAATATGGTTGATCAAAAATATATAACCCTACTCTACGAAGTCTCCTGACTCCAGAGTTCTTTTTTGTACTAATCAGAAAAAGGAATAATAATAGGTACCTGATAAATTGATAATAAATTATTTTGATCAACAAAAGCGTTTTGATAATTTACGGTAAAAATGGAAAATCTTTTTGAAATTATTTTAGAGAAATTAAACAACATTGAGAAAGCAATTGAAAAACTCAATACATCATCAAATAATGATGATGATTTTATGAATATAGAGCAAGTAGCAAGTTTTGTCGGTTTATCTAAAGCAACCGTTTATGGTTTAATTCTTCAGCGTAAAATTCCACACTTCAAAGTTGGGAAACGACTGTATTTCAAAAAATCAGAGATTGTCAATTGGATCATTTCATCAAAAGTAAAAACAGAACAAGAAGTAAATCAATTAGCTGATGAGTATATTTTTAAAACCCCATTGTATTAAATCACAAAATAGCGTTCCGAAAGATAGTCTATCTAATTGTTTAAATAAATAAAATTGAGAATTTTATAAGAAAAAATTAATCTCGTTGACTAATGGTTGACTAAAATCATTGTTAAGGCAACAAAATAAGGGTAAATTACTATAGAAGAAATATGTAAACAGAGAACCACTTTTTGCATCGCAAAAAGTGTGTGAATCGCTTATCCCGCTTTTGGGTTGTAAGAGTTTACATTAAATATTTTTAAAAGACCTTTCAGCGATGAGAGGTCTTTTTTTGTTCAGTAATTAGTACGACTTCATTTTATTTATTCTAAAGTATTATATTTACTTTTCAATCATCTAAAAAAATTTCCAATGAAAAAACTTCAAATTGTATTCTTATTTTTTCTTTTTGGCTATGTTGCCGATTCTTATGCTGCGAAAGCCGATACGTTGCAAATTCCTAGTATGGCTATGAATAAAACGTATAAAGCTGCGGTAGTTTTACCAAGTTCATATGCAAAAAGTAAGGTTAATTATCCCGTTCTCTATCTACTTCACGGCGCTTATGGTCACTTTAACGATTGGTTGTCTAAAACTCCGGATAAAAATTTATTACACAATTTAGCTGATCAGTATAATATCATAATTGTAATGCCGGAAGGGGAAACATTCAGTTTTTACTTAGATAGTCCGGTGAATAAAGGAAGTCAGTTTGAGACCTATATCACAAAAGAAGTAATTGAAAAAGTAGATAATACCTATCGAACCATAAATGACAGAAAAGGGCGCGTAATTACTGGGCTTTCCATGGGAGGCCACGGAGCATTGTATCTTTCTACAAAACACCCGGAACTGTTTTGTGCCGCGGGAAGTATGAGTGGAGCGGTAGATATGGGAAGTATAATTAATCCAGAATCAAAGGAACGAGTAATTAAATTAATGGAGCCTGTTTTTGGAATTGAAGGAGCGCCTCAGGAAGTATATGCTGCTAATGCGGTTTTGAATATGGTGGATAAAATAAAAAGTAACAAGCTGGAATTAATTATAGATTGCGGAGTAGATGATTTTTTGATTGAATCCAATAGAGAATTACACCGAAGACTTGTATACAGTAAAGTTTCTCACGATTATACCGAACGTCCAGGAGCACATACTTGGGAATATTGGGAAAATGCGTTGCCTTCCCATGTTTTATTTTTTAGCAAAATCTTAAAAAATAATACTCTAGTGGTGAAATAGATTTATATTCTTTAAAAATTTCAAAAGGCCTTTCCTAGATAATAAGGAAAGGCCTTTTTATTGTTTACTCTTTTATTTTTTTCAATTTCAAATAACCTATATGCAGTGGGTTTTGCTCTAGTTGTATTGCAGACTTTGTGATTTTTAATGAATATAATGCCTTGAATTGTGCTGGTAACATGTCAGCTACATTATAAATATCATCTACATCAATTCCATATTTATCGTCAATATGGGATGGTGCTTCTTTGAAACCGCAATGTTTGAAAAAGGCGGTTTTTTTTGATTTTTTTGTGGCCAATGCTAAATTAGCAGCAACTGTAATCATTTTGTAATGGTACTCTTCAAAATCATTTTCTTTATAACCTCCTAAATTGATGAAAAATAATTGTTCTGGGGGAACTTGTGCTTCAGTATTTTTTAGAACAATTTCAATAGCGAAGTCATCAACGACAGAAACTTCTCGCCAAACATCAATATGAATTTTACCTTTGGCTTCTGGCCAAAAAAGATTGATATAAGGAATCAATTCTTTTAAGGAATTGCCAATTCCAAAAAAAATATCATGCTGTTCTGTAAACCGTCCTTCTGGCACACAGCCTAGCATTAACATGTATAATTTCAGTTTCTTTTCCATATTTCAAAAGTACATTATTCTTTACAATAAAGTTTGGCACAATTCATGAATAGAGTCTTTTATCTAAATTTTAAAAACGAAATCGAATGAAAAAAATTACCTTATTTTTAGTTTTCATCGGGATGATGGCACTACAAAGTTGTGAAGTTACAGAAGTTTATGATACTACGGATAGCGGGCCAAGAACCGAAGTGTTTGAAGTCACTACTTCGTTTAATTCCAATAATAATTATAGTAGCTTGGTTGAATTTAATCCTCCTATTTATTCTTCGGATTCCGTTTTAGTATATCATTTATATGATACGGTAAATGGTCAAGATATTTGGAAATTAATGCCTCAGACTTATTACTTTAATGATGGAGGAGCACTAGATTTTAACTTTGATTATTCAAGGTTTAATGTAAATATCTTTTTGTCGGCTAATTTCAGTTTGAATACGTTGCCGTCCAGTTGGACACAAAATCAAACTTTTAGAATCGTTATCATTCCGGATGGGTTTGCTAAAACGATTAATAAAAACAATATTGATTCCGTAATGTCAGCATTGAAAGTTGATAAGAGTGAAGTGAAGAAAATTGACTTATAAAGTGAATAAAAAAAGGGAAATCGTGAGATTTCCCTTTTTTTATGTTTTAATTGATGATGGTATTAAACAAATTCTTTGCTGCTTTTTCGTAAAGAAATTACAATCCCAATAATAAGGGAAAGCGCTATAAAAGCAAGTGATACCCATTCTGGTAATTTAATAAATTCATGCAGTAGCATTTTTAAACCAACAAAACTTAAAATAGCGATCAGACTGTATTCTAAGTAGCTAAATTTGGCTAACATGTTTGCAAGGAAAAAATACATGGAACGCAATCCCAGAATAGCAAATATATTAGAACTAAAAACTAAAAAGGGATCGTTTGTTATGGCTAAAATTGCCGGTACACTATCAATAGCAAAAACCACATCCATAACTTCAATAACTACTAGCGCAACAAAAAGAGGTGTTGCAGCAGTTATATGTCTTCTTCTTACAAAAAAATGTTCCTCATCAATATGGTTAGATATCGGCATTATTTTTTTTAAACTTCTGTATACGAATGATTTTTTAGGCTGGAACTGTTCATCTTTACCACTAAATAACATTTTCATAGCAGTATAGATCAGGAATGCACCAAAGATATAGGTCATCCAAGAGAATTTATTAATAAGCATGACGCCAAAAAAGATCATTAGACCTCTAAAAATGATAGCTCCTAATATTCCCCAAAATAGCACACGATGTTGGTATTTCTGTGGAATTTTAAATGCCGCAAAGATGATTGCAATCACGAAAATGTTATCAATACTCAATGATAACTCAATCAAATATCCAGTAATGAATTTTATTGCAGCTGTTGTAGGCTGAAGGTTATCAGGATTAGCAATATAAGTTGTAGAATAGAGCCAGTAGATTACTCCAGAAAACATAAATGACAATGCAACCCAAATACCAGTCCATTTTCCAGCCTCTTTTGAACTTATAATATGCGGAGTTTTATTGAAAACTCCTAAGTCTAGTGCTAGAAAAATTAAAACAGCGGTTAAAAAAGTAATCCACACAATCATAATATAAGTTATTTAAATTTTGTGTAAAGATACTTTTGATTTTTAAACTTTAAGAAAAATTTTATCGAAAGTTAATAGCCTTGTTAAGAGTATAAATTTTACAGAATGTATTACTTAGAAAAATAACACACTATAAATTGCTAAGTTGTTATTTATAGTACGATTTTCTGTTGATTTAATAAATTTAGAGCTTTTACCCATAAAAATAAGAGGTAAAATTTTATAAAAGTAATAATTAAATTATATTTGCATCAAAATAGTAGGGGTCTAATTAATTAAAATCAATTTTTATGTCAACATTACGTTTTCAAGCTTTGAGAGAAGCATCGACTAGAAAGCCAGTTAAATTTGAAGAATCAGATAGAAAATCAACGATATTTGGTGCCAATGTCTTTAATGACAAAGCGATGAAGCAATTTTTAACTTCTGATGCTTTTAAAGGCGTGCGCGATGCAGTACAGCATGGAACTAAAATTGATAGAAAATTAGCAGATTATATCGCAATGGGAATGAAGGAATGGGCCTTATCTAAAGGAGTAACTCATTACACACACTGGTTTCAACCTCTAACAGGAACTACAGCAGAGAAACATGATGCTTTTTTTGAAACCTCTTATGATGGTAGCGATCCAGTAGAAAAGTTTGGTGGTGCTCAATTAGTACAACAAGAACCGGATGCTTCTAGTTTTCCAAATGGAGGAATTAGAAACACATTCGAAGCGCGAGGCTATACAGCATGGGATCCAACATCTCCAGCGTTTATTTTTGGAACGACCTTATGTATTCCAACTGTTTTTATTTCCTACACAGGAGAGGCTTTGGATTATAAAACACCTTTATTACGTGCTTTAACGGTCATGGACGACGCAGCCACTGAAGTATGTAAATATTTTGATAAAAATGTAAAAAAAGTTACCGCCACTTTAGGTTGGGAACAAGAATATTTCTTAGTAGATAGAGCTTTGGCAAATTCACGCCCTGACCTAATTATGACAGGAAGAACTTTGTTAGGACATACCTCTGCGAAAGGACAACAATTAGACGATCATTATTTTGGATCAATTCCAACACGTGCCTTGACTTACATGAGAGATTTGGAGCAAGAATGTATGTTGTTAGGAATTCCCGTGAAAACGCGTCACAATGAAGTAGCGCCAAATCAATTTGAATTAGCGCCTATTTTTGAAGAAACAAACTTAGCCGTTGATCATAACTGTTTGTTGATGGATGTAATGCAAAAAGTAGCAGAACGTCATGAATTGAAAGTGTTATTCCATGAAAAACCTTTCAAAGGAGTGAATGGTTCAGGAAAACATAATAACTGGTCTTTAGCTACTGATACGGGTGTAAACTTGTTGAGTCCTAGTAAAACGCCAATGAGTAATTTGCAATTTTTGACCTTCTTTATTAATACCATAAAAGCGGTAAATGATAATGAGTCATTATTGAGAGCAGCTATTGCTTCTGCAAGTAATGATCATAGACTTGGAGCTAATGAAGCACCTCCTGCAATTATCTCCGTATTTATTGGAGGACAATTGACGAAAGTTTTAGCAGAGTTAGAAGGCGTTACCACAGGTAAATTATCCCCAGAAGAGAAAACAGATCTAAAATTAAACGTAGTAGGAAAAATTCCAGACGTTCTTTTAGACAACACTGATAGAAATAGAACTTCACCATTTGCTTTTACAGGAAATAAATTTGAGTTTAGAGCAGTAGGATCTACAGCGAACTGTTCGAATGCAATGACCACTTTGAACGCTATTGTTGCAAAACAACTTAGAGATTTTAAAGTTGAAGTTGATGCTTTGATTGATTCTAAAGACATGAAGAAAGACGACGCGATCTTCAATGTTTTAAGAGAGTACATCAAGCAATCTAAAAAAATCCTTTTTGAAGGAGACGGTTATAGTGAAGAATGGGAAGTAGAAGCTGCAAAAAGAGGTTTGAGTAACTTCAAAACGACTCCTGAAGCTTTAAAAGCAAGAATTTCTAAACAATCTTTAGATTTGTTTTCTGAATTGAATATTATGAATCATATTGAAGTAGAAGCACGATACGAAATTGAATTAGAGGAATATACCAAGAAAATTCAAATTGAAGGTCGCGTTCTAGGTGATATTTCAAAAAATCACGTTATACCAACAGCAATTCGTTATCAAAATACGTTGATTGCAAATGTGAAAGGGTTGAAGGATATTTTTGGGGCAGATTTTGAAACTATTGCCAAAGAACAAATCGTTTTGATAAAAGAAATTTCAGGTCATATCGAAGGAATCAACTCTAAAGTACAAGAGATGACTAACGAGAGAAAGAGTGCAAATAATTTGACTGATGCGCAGGAAATGGCAGAAGCATATTGTAATAAAGTAAAACCATATTTTGAAATCATTAGAAATCACTGTGATAAATTAGAGTTGTTGGTTGATAACGAAATTTGGACATTGACTAAATATAGAGAATTGTTGTTTACTAAGTAACATAGATACCGTTGTGTTAAAATAAAAGAGGCTTTTAAGGCCTCTTTTTTTATGGATAAAATCGTTTTTATTTTAATAACATATTTCTGATGTATAAATATCTGTAAAATGCCATTAGTCGATTTAGAATAGCATCTTGACGAAATAAAATTATAAAATACTGTTAAACAGGTACTTGATGTTTTTATTATTTCGAATCTTTCCTATCTTTGATCAGTGGTAATTTGATAAACAATTAATTAAAAATGGATTTCTTATTAATTATTGCATAAAAAATAATTCCCATTTCTTTCAGTTAACCTATTTATTAGTTTGTATTAACAACCAATTAAATATATGTATTATGAAAAAAGTAATTTTAAGTATCTCCGCGATACTTGTGGCCTCAATTAATTTTGCGCAAGGGAATGTAAGTTTGGTTAATCAGTACGGTACTTCAAACATGGCTATGGTCCTGCAGGAGGGAGTGGCTAATGATTCAGATGTGTTGCAAGTAGGAATTTTAAATTTGTCTCTGGTGGATCAAGATGGTAAGTACAACGATTCGCATATTATTCAGTCAGGAATGGGAAATCTTGCAGATGTAAATCAACGAAACAGAGAAAACCATGCCTTTATTGATCAGCTAGGCGTTGGTAATGCAGCCTACATTAAACAAGATGGAGGAAAACAAAATTTAGCGGTAACGGATCAAGAGGGATATTTTAATCTTTCTGAAACAAATCAATTAGGGCGATATCAAACAGCACTTACTACGCAGCTTGGGACTGGAAATTATTCTAATATCTACGAAGAAGGACATAATAATGGAAGTGTTGTGTTGCAAATAGGTTTAGATAATAACTCTTATGTAGATCAATATGGTCAATTTAATAACTCAATGACCACTCAATTTGGAGAATATAATACTTCTTATATTAATCAGGATGGGACATCAAACTTTGCTTGGACTCTTCAAATGGGTGATTACCATATGAGTACAGTGAACCAATGGGGAACTGGAAATATGAGTTTTGTTATGCAGTCTAACTAAGGAAGTGCATAGAAATACGATTGGAATTCAAAAGGTCCTCTACTTTCGCAAGATAGTAGGGGACTTTTTTAATGTTTGTCAATATCGTATCGAGATTTATACATTTTACATTAGTATCATCAAGTAATGGTTATTCTTCACTTCTAGTTACTTCAATCAGTTCGCTTTTTAAGAGCTCGCTCGCTGGAGTAAAATCCTGGATTTCGATTTAGAAGAATGCTTCAGATTAGTAGACATTAGGTAGGGCCTAATTGTTCAGTGATGCTAAAGACAAATACTGCTTGGTATCTAAATCGATGGAGCTTGCGGTATTACCATAGGAATAAAAAGTAAATTACTTACAAAAATTGATATAAGTATGATTCGATCAAAGCAATTTAGATTTAAACCATTAAGAAAAGTTGCGAATAACTAATATCGGTGTATTCTACTTAATAAATTATCTAGAAGATATTTTCTTGTAAAAGGCTCTTTTTAAGTTTATCACAAATTATCGATATTTTTTTAGTCTTCTTTATCTTACTTTTTAAAAAGCTATTTTAGTCCTTTATCGAGGTTGTTAAACACTTCATCGAAAAAAATAGTATTACCCTAAAAAACAGTTTGTTAGTTTTTAAATTTTTTAAATTCTTTTCTATCTTTGAAATGTAGTATTCAAATAAGGAATAAATTAATTTCTTATTTCTTACTAAAAAAATATTAAAAAAGAGGTTCCCAAATCACTTTTTAACCTATTATCCTAATTTGTATTAACAACCAATTAAATATATTTATTATGAAAAAAGTTATTTTGAGCATCTCCGCGATGCTAGTAGGTTCATTGGCTTTTGCACAAGGGAACGTAAGTATGGTGAACCAAGTAGGAATTGCAAATGGGAGCTTAGTAATGCAAGTGGGTCTACAAAATGATTCAGATGTTTTGCAGTTCGGTTTTGGCAACGGCGCACTAATTGATCAAGACGGAAGATTCAATGAATCAGACACTAATCAAGGAGGGTTTTTTAACTATGCAGATGTTGAACAAGATGGTCGTCGCAATGACGCTTACATTGGGCAACTTGGTTTTGCAAATGCCGCTTACATTGATCAAAATGGCAGAAGAAATGACGCCGTTACTGGACAGTTAGGAGACTTTAACTATTCTCAAACTACTCAAGTAGGAAGAGATAATTCATCAACAACTTTACAGTTTGTTGTGGCTAACAGTTCAAATGTGATGCAAGATGGAGATCGCAATGATTCTAATGTACTGCAATTTGGATTTTTTAATGATGCCAATGTGTATCAATTAGGAGATGATAACACAGCGTTAACGATGCAATTAGGAGCTGATAACACTTCATACATCAATCAATATGGAACTTTCAACACTGCTTGGACTTTTCAAACTGGAAATGATCACATGAGTACTGTAAATCAGTGGGGACTTGGAAATACTAGCATTGTTTTCCAATCTAACTAATTTCCGCAATATAATGAGGGATGGAGTTGAAGTATCAACTCTATCCCTTTATTTTTAAGATAATTTTATCTCAGAATAATTTACAAATTTTATTCTTTTCAGATAAAGTAATTCATAAATTATCCTACCTAAATTCATTTTTTTTGGAGTTTAGTTTTATGATTCGTTTTTGTAATTATTATCAGAATCCGCTATTTTATATGTTTGACAATAAATTAACAAGTCATGAAATCAAAAATTTTCACTACGCTTTTTATCATTGTTTTTTTAAATGTCAGTTGCGTAAAGGCTCAAGTTCTTCAAACAAATACTTCTTCAGGTATTTATGAGCTGATAGACAAAACAACAATTTCTAAATTTAATGATGGTGTCATCGGCCAAACTCAATTATTAGATAATTATCTTCAAAATAGTAATTTAATACAAGTACAACAAATAGGTTTTAATAATTTATCGACGGTTGTAGTAAAGTCCGAAAATTATGAAATCGCCGTCAATCAAAATGGTTTCAATAACTATTTGGATATGTATAAGAATACGGGTGATCTCAATCAGTCCGTTTCACAATCGGGATCTAATAATTTTATCAGTGATTTTTCTTTGTATTCAGGTTCTGCTATTGATATGACTATAAGTCAAGAAGGAAATAATCTCACCTTATTCAATAACGGTACAAATTCAATTTCCAAGGATTTGAAAATCACTCAGACAGGAAATTCAGGGACGATTTATATATTTAATCATTAGGTTATGAAATTAAGTAGATATAAGACCATTTTCCTTTTCTTAGTTAATATAGGATTTTGTTTTTCTCAAAATATTAACAAAGACATTAAACCAAAAATAGAGGTCGAAGAAATAGAAAATACACTTTCAGCGACAGCAACAGTGGAAAATTTAAAATCTGAATTTAGAAATATTTCATTCAAACTTACTGTTTTTAAGAAAAACAAGGCAAATGCTAATAGATCTGACAATGCCCAGGAGGGTCGTGCAACATTAGAGCCAATCCAAAAAGTCAGCTTGTCTAAAACTCAGGTTAACAGGGGTGCACAGGATCAGATTATTATATTGTTATTGATTTATGATGAGGATAATAAAATCATAGGTAAAGATCGTGTTGTTTTTGGTGGGGAAGATGAAGCTAAGGTGTCGGTAATTAGGCCTAATGATGGATTGGAAATGATAGGGATTGTCGCTAATGAAACAAAAACAAAATTAGGTTCTGATTTCTACGATTTATTTTACTCTGAATTTTCCAAATTGAATATCAAATCTCAAAAAATAATTACACTTCAAGAGGAGTTATCATTTGGTCGAACTACTAAAATAACCGTGAAAGTAGATAGCGATATTATTGAGGAATTCAATGCTAGGCCGGATGAAGATTTTCTAAAATATATGGCGGAAACATCATCCTCCAAAATATTTAAATATTTTAAAAATATTGAAAAAAACGCCAAATTTATTACGCACTATTAATTAGTTGTAATAATCTGTCATCATAAATATATTGAAGATTTGTAATGTTGAATTAATAAAATTTTACAGCTGTAAAGATTTTTAAAAATCCAAAAACTATTCCAATATTTAAAACAATACTATTATGAAACTATTATTTTTAACAGCCTTATTCTGTATGTTTTTTGTGAATTTAAGTGCTCAAGATTTAGTTTATAAACCTAGAAATCCTGCTTTTGGTGGAGATACATTCAACTATCAGTGGCTACTTAGTTCAGCTGAAGCTCAAAATGAATTTAAAGAGGATGCCGGGAACGGATTTGAGCAACCAACAGAGCTAGAGCGTTTCAAGCAAAATCTTAATAATCAGATTCTGAATCAAATTTCCAATTCCTTATTTCAAAAACAATTTGGAACTGGAGGGATAAAGGAGGGTGCTTATGTATTTGGAAGCCTATCGGTGGATATTTATCCTTCAAATCTTGGTTTAGTTGTCGATATACTTGATACCGATACTGGCGAACAGACTCAGATTATTATTCCAGGAAATTAGAATCACGAGAATAAAAAATTTCAAACGTACTACTTTATTTTAAAATTATTCCTTCAAATTTTAAAATAATCAGAATGCAATTTTGCCCAAAATGTGCCCTTAAATCCGACCTATTGTTATGAATAAAAACGCTACAATCACACTTGTCTTTGTTTTTCTATTGTCTAGTTGTGGAGCTTATTTCAATCAGCCAGTTGGTATTGAAAAAGCAGTCTATGGAGAAAACACACCAGCTACCTCATTACTCACAAAACTGCCTAAACCTAAGGAGCAGATTGTTGTTGGGGTGTATAAATTTAAAGATCAAACTGGACAGTATAAAGCTATTGATCAAGGGAGTACTTTTAGTACAGCTGTAACTCAAGGTGCAACTTCTATTCTGATAAAAGCCTTAGGAGACTCCAAATGGTTTGTGCCAATAGAAAGAGAAAATCTTGGCAATCTTTTAAACGAGAGAAACATTATAAGATCCACTCGACAAGAATATGCGACAGATTCAAAAACTCCAGAAACCCAGTTAACGCCACTATTATTTGCAGGAGTTTTGTTAGAAGGAGGAATAATATCCTATGATTCTAACATTATTACTGGTGGGTTTGGAGCGAGGTATTTTGGAACTGGTGGTTCTACTCGATATAGACAGGATCGAATCTCCATTTATCTTAGGCTGGTTTCGACCTCTAATGGAAAAATTTTGAATACCGTTTATGTTTCCAAAACAATTCTTTCTCAAAGCGTAGATGCAAACCTATTTAAATATGTGAATATTAAAAGACTTCTCGAAGTGGAAACTGGTTTCACTAGGAATGAACCAATTCAACTTGCCGTTACTGAGGCCATCGAAAAAGCTGTTGAAGGCTTAATCGTTGATGGAATTAAAGATAATCTTTGGGAAGTAAATGCCACCTCCAAGGAAGTAACTACCTTTTTAGATACCTACACAAAAGAGAAAGAGGAGTCGGATTTAGCTCTATTACATGGTAGGAATAGAAATGAAAAGAGAGGAAAGTTAGGTTTAGAGGCTACAGGTGGAGCAACTTATATGGCTGGTGATTATCCTAATCCTGTTGCTAAACCAATGCTCAGAGGTGCAGTAAAGTACTTCATAAAACCAAACCTTATTTTGAGTGCTTCGAGTAATGTGTTTCGACTCGGAAACAAGGAAAAATTAGATGTTGGTTACGCTTCTTTAGATTTAAATTTGGAGTATTTAGTTCTTCCCTATGATGTTCTCACACCTTACTTTTTTGGCGGTTTTGGGACTAGTTTTAATTCTGCTTATGAAAATTTCGCAGGAAAGGTTCAATACGGTGCCGGTATAGAATATTTGGTCACTAATAATTTTGGTTTAAAGTTGTACGGAGAGCACAATTTGAATTTTTCAGATAATATTGACTACGTCGTAAGCGGAGTTCGAGATGATTATTATTGGCGTTTCGGTTTTGGAATGACCTATTACTTTCCTCGAAAACAAAAAACTAAAATTAAGTGAGGTTAAACGTAATCGACAGTAATAATTAGGAAAAAATTGGGAACTAAAAGTTCAAATGTACTCAGATATCTAAATTAATAATACAATATAAAGATGAAAAAATTAGCGATAAAAATCATAATGTGTTTCATTCTCTTCGTTTCTTGTTCCGAAGAACAGATTGATGATAGTGGCATGGGAATAGTAAAAGGTAGAGTTGTAGATTCTGAAACTTTCGAGCCTATTGCAAATGCTAGAGTCTCTACCAGCCCTACAACGAGTACCTACTTTTCTGATAAAGATGGTTATTTTGAATTTAGCGAAATTTTAGTGGGGAAATACTCTTTCCAAGCTCAAAAAGATGGATATATCTCAAAATTTGAGCCTGCAACTGTTGCGAAAAATACCACTGTTCAGATAATTTTTGAATTAGATATTTCAACAGCAAATAATAAACCACCTGAAATCCCACTATTAACAGCCCCTGCAGACGATGCTAAAGGTCAGGCTTTAAAACTAAATTTGACATGGACAGCGACTGACAAAGAACTTGATCCACTTACGTTTACAGTAACTCTTAAAAACGGAACTACAGACGTTATTACTACTTTCAAAGATATTAAAACTCCAAGTTTAGAAATATCTGGTTTGAGCTATAGTACAAAATACTATTGGCAAGTGTCATCATCGGATGGAATTAATGCACCTTCAAATAGTGTAACTAGAAGCTTTACAACACTTGCATTTCCTAATCCTAGATTTTTATATGTTAAAAAAGTAAACAGTAATAATGTTGTTTATACTGCTGACGAAGCTGGAAATGAACTGCAATTATCCTCCTCTGAGGTTAATAGTTTTAGGCCTAAAAAGAACCTACAGATTAAAAAAATTGCTTACATCAGTTCTGATGGATCTCAAAATCAAATCTACACCATGAACCCTGATGGTTCAAGCGTATTTAAAGTAACCAATTCAATTCCAATTGCAGGATTTAATATGGAACATGTAAGTTACAGTTGGAGCACTAACGGTAGTCAATTGATTTATCCAAATTTTGATAAATTGTATCAGATTAATGCTAATGGTAGTGGATTAGTACAAATATTTAAAACGCCAAATGGTAAATTTATATCAGAATGTGATTGGAGTCAGGATGGAAGTCAAATCGTGTTGAAAGTGAATGATATCTCAGGGTATAACGCAGAAATTTATGTCATAAATAGTGCTGGAGTCTTACTTTATCAAGTCCTTTCTGGATTAAGTGGAGCAGTTAGCGGATTGAATATTTCTGTTGATAATAGAAATATTGTGTATACTAGAGATGTTTCAGGCTATCAAAGTGCCAATTATAGACGACTTGATTCTCGCATTTTTATATACAATCGAGTGACTAATGCCTCAACTGAAATCGATACAAGCAAACCAAATGGATTTAATGACCTCGATGTTAAATTTTCTCCAAATGAAGCCGAAGTCATTTTTACCAGTACTTCTAATGATGGAATTTCCACAAAGAACGTTGTGAAAGCTAGTATTAACGATGTAGATACTCGTGCGATCTTATTTGCAGGCGGTTCCATGCCGGAATGGAAATAAAATAGGGTAACGTAAATCTAAAAATGTCTGCCTAACTCAGGTAGACATTTTTTTATAATAGCTTTAGGATATTAAGCAGGCAGTTGCTTATTTGTAACTTTAAATAATTTCTTTTTAAAAAATAATTGATACAAAAACAGTTCTTAAACTCGTTAGACAAAACCGAAAAAAAATAATTATCTTTGCGGCACAACTAGCTGCTTAAAGGCAGGCTTCACAACTATACTACATGAGTTCAGATACTTCAAAAAGATATGCTCTTCGCGGTGTTTCAGCATCCAAAGAAGACGTACACAACGCAATAAAAAACATTGACAAAGGGTTATTTCCGCAAGCTTTTTGTAAAATAGTCCCTGATTACCTGACTCAAGATGATGATTATTGTCTTATAATGCATGCAGATGGAGCGGGAACAAAATCCTCTTTGGCATACTTATATTGGAAAGAGACTGGCGATATTTCAGTTTGGAAAGGCATTGCTCAAGATGCCTTAATCATGAATATTGATGACCTGCTATGTGTAGGTGCTACCGATAATATTTTGCTTTCATCCACTATTGGACGAAACAAAAATCTAATTACTGCCGAAGTAATTTCAGCAATTATCAATGGAACTGAAGAATTAATCAAAGAATTATACTCTTTTGGGGTAACCATACATTCCACAGGGGGTGAAACCGCAGATGTAGGTGATATTGTTCGAACTATCATTGTTGATTCAACAGTTACAGCTCGTATGAAACGAAACAAAGTAATCGACAATGCTAACATTAAAGCAGGAGACGTAATAGTAGGATTAGCTTCTTTTGGTCAAGCTACGTATGAGAAAAGCTATAATGGCGGAATGGGAAGCAACGGCTTGACATCGGCACGTCATGATGTTTTTGGGAAGTACCTGGCAACTAAATATCCAGAAAGTTTTGATCCAGCAGTACCTGAGGAATTAATCTATTCCGGACAAGTAAAATTGACTGATGCCGTTGAAAATTCACCAATAGATGCAGGACAATTAGTGCTTTCGCCAACCAGAACCTACGCGCCAATTATCAAGAAAATTTTAGATATTTATACTTCTACTGAAATTCACGGAATGGTGCATTGTAGTGGAGGAGCGCAAACCAAAATTTTGCATTTTATAGAAAACTTACACATTATAAAAGATAATTTATTTCCAGTGCCACCATTGTTTCAATTGATACAAGAACAATCCAAAACGGACTGGAAAGAAATGTATCAAGTTTTTAATTGTGGACACAGAATGGAAATTTATGTTCCAGAAGATGTTGCGGATGCTATTATTGGAATTTCAAAATCATTTAATGTTGATGCACAAATTGTAGGTAGAGTAACGGAATCTGACGTTAAAAAACTGACGATTACCAGCGAATATGGAACTTTCGAATATTAAAAAACTTCAATTGAAGTTCATTTTCAATCTTTCAATTCTTTAATCTTTTAATTTTTTATCTATGTACGAATTACTTTTTTGGAAATATCTTGAAGGAATTTATTTAAACCATCATGAAGTTTATGAAGCTCTTATCGAAGAAGAGGCTCACATTGAAGGATTAGAAGAACTTCCTGTTCAAGTCATCTTGAATAGAATTGCATCGGTTTTCTCAAAATGGGAAAAAGTCGACGATAAAAGTTGGAAAAATAACAATGGGGTAGGTGCATTTCACATTAGAACGACACCTCAAAGTATAAAAATTGATTGTTATGGTACCGAAGGCAAGACCATGGATGCCTTGGTAAACATAATGGAGGAGTTCAAATGTGCCCTGTATGATCCTCAAGTCCCACAGCGCTATGATGAAATGGCCGAGTATTTTTTTTGAAGCTAATCTAGCACTACGCTTCAAGTCCTCCCTTAAATAAACATTTTTCTTGTCCTGAAAGGAGCTCCCGCTGGTCGCTCTTTCAGGACAAGAAAAAATTGTTTTTTTGCAGTCTGGGCTTTTTACTTCGATTTGGGCTAATTACGATCTGTAATTCGAACCAACAATAATGACAGCAAACGGAGCATTATTTTGTTCCCGTTTTATTCAAAAGAATAGGCTCTCCAAAACCAATTTGAGATAACTTTTTTAACTGTGTCTCCGCATCTCCTACTACTAAATAGATCATTTTATCAGGATTCAAATAGTTTTCTGAAAGCTTTTTTATACTATCCACTGTGCTATTTTTCACAATGTTTTCCTGTTGTTTTGCATAGTCATCAGCGTAATTATAGTTGCTAATATCATAAAGCATTTCTAGTTTTGATGACAACGTTTCAAATGCTCTAGCATTGCTCTTTATTAAATATCCTTTGGTTACTTCAAGGTCATTCTCGCTAAAATTTTCCCCATACTGCTGCAAGATTTCCTTGATCAAATTCACAGATTCAAAGGTTACATTTGATCTTACACCACTAGAAATGAGGAATGGCCCTTTATTAGTAGAGCCAGTAAAGGAGGAACTTATGCCATAAGTATATCCTTTTCCCTCTCGTAATTGCTGTGTAAGCTGGGACGCAAAACTACCACCACCTAAACGATAATTCATTATTTGGGCTGGATAAAAATTTGCATCTGTGGCTGCAAGCGCAGGATAACCAATTCGGATTACGGATTGTTTTGCCCCTGGAACATCATAAAAATAAATTTTTGATGAGGTGATTGTATTCCCAATTGTAATTTTTGGAAAAGTAATATTTTTAGATTTCCACTCTCTATTTAAAGAAGTTAAAGAATTAATAACATTCGTTTTTGAAATAGCACCTACAATCTGAAAATTAGCGACCGAAGGAGCAGTATTTTTAGCGTAATAATTTTTCAAATCCTCTAGCGTAATTTTCTTGACCGTACTTTCAGTTCCAATGCGATTGTACGCTAAAATAGATTCATTTCCATAAATTAATTTTTTGAATTCATTTCTGGCGATGCTATTAGGATCTGCTTTTTGTTGTAAAATCTGGCTTAAAGTACTTTGCTTTATTAATTCAAATTCTTTTGCATCCCAGCGTGGTTGTACTACTATTTCTTGAACTAACGCCATAGTAGCGTTGTAATTCTTTGCCAATGTAGTCACCGAGATAAAAATTGCTTCGTCTGTTGCGTAGGCGTTAATTGTGGCTCCAAGACTTTCAATAGCATTTTCCAATTGTTCTGGTGTTTTGTTTTTGGTCCCTTTAGTCATCAGTTGAGCCAGCATATTCGAAACTCCTATTTTATCACTATCTTCTAGGAGCATTCCTCCCTTTATTTGTAACTGAAATTGTACAAGAGGTACTTCTTGGTTTTCAATTCCCAAAACGTTTAGTCCAGATGATAACTTGCTCTTCCAAACTGAAGGTAACTCTACATCAGGGCTTTCACCATAAGCTGGCTCCTTACTTCTATCAAATTTAGAAGGTGTTTTTTCATACGTTGCCGCAATGCTAGCATCGAAGGAATCTTCCTTTCCTTCAACTATTTTTTCCTCTACTACAGCGGCTAATGTAGAACCATTTAAGATTAAAGTTGATTCTCCTTTTGGAACAAAACTAGTGGCTACATACTGTTTTCCTTTAATGTACTTTTGATATACCCGCATTACATCTTCAGTAGACACTGCCAGAATTTTTTTCACATCTTGGTTAATATACTCTGGTGTTCCCGCGAAAATTTCATATTGTGCTAGTTGAAATCCTTTTCCCAATACACTAGACAAATTAGTGTAGAAAGCGGTTTCTTGTCCCGCTTTGATTCGGTCTAAATCTTGTTGTGAAATCCCTTCCGTTTCAAAGTTTTTAAAAGCTTCGTTGACGCCGTTCAAAACTTCATTCAGGTTTACTTTTTCAAATGCGGTAACACTTAACATGTACTGACCGGCTATTTCTGAATTATATTGAAACACATCAGCTGCATCGGTTAATTTTTTGTCTTCAACAAGAATTTTGTACAAAGGCGCTTTTTTACCTTTTGAAAGATAACTGGCCAGCACTTCTAACGCATAACTATCAGGATGATACTCGTAAACAGATGGCCAAGTTAATGTGAGTTGTGGTAGCTTTGCAAAATTATCCTCATAATAGAGTTTCTTGGTTTCTGACAATGTCACAGGCTGTTTTTCCATTTTAGGAATTGCTTCGCCACGCTTTATTTCTCCAAAATATTTTTCAACCCATGCTTTAGTTTGTTTAACATCAAAATCTCCAGCAATAGTCAGGGTAACATTGTTAGGAACATACCAGCGATTGTAAAAACTTTTTACATCTTCAAGAGTAGCATTTTGTAGGTCTTCTAAAGAACCAATAACATCCCAATTATAGGGATGCGTTGACGGGTATAAGTTTTTAGATATTACAGAAAAGGTATGTCCGTAAGGTCTATTATCATAACTCTGTCTTTTTTCATTTTTAACGACCTGTTTTTCTTTTGATAGAACAGGTTCTGTGACCGTGTTGATAAAATAGCCTAATTTATCTGCTTCAGCCCAAATCATTTTTTCTAATGCATCTTTAGGAACGGTTTGAAAATAATTAGTACGGTCTCTACTAGTAGATCCATTTGCTCCAGCACCACCAATACGCGCACTCATTTTATCAAGACCGCCTTTACCTAAATTCTCTGATTCCAAGAAAAGTAAGTGTTCAAATAAATGAGCAAATCCGGTTCGGCCCGCTTTTTCTCTCGCAGAACCTACGTGGCTTGTCAAAGCAACAGCCACAACTGGATCTGATCTATCGAGGTGTAAGATGACTTGTAATCCGTTATCTAAGGTAAATTTTTCAAATTCTACTTTAAATTCTTTCGGTTTTTGGTTTTGAGAATAAGAAGAACAGGCACTACAAAGCAAGAAATAGAGCAGGAATGATTGGATTGTTTTCATGTTTAAAATTTAGGTTTGGCGTTATTTTTTCGAGCAAACGAATTTGTTATTTCAAAGAACTAAAGTAAGAAATAATAGTAATAAACTCATTAAGAAGAAGCGTTTGATTTATCATTTTAAATTTAGAAGTATATTTTCGATTTTTGTTAAAGGAGTAATTTTTGAAATTGAAATAGCTCCGCTAAATAATTCTTAGAAAGCGAACTTTATAGTTTATATTTGATGCATTTGGTTGCTTTATAATTAATTGGATAGTATATGAATTTTAATTTTTCAGAGGAGGTAATTCTAGAGGATGAAGTCGTTTTGTTACGGCCATTACAAAAATCAGATGTGGATAATTTATTAGAAATTTCCATGAATGAGCCAGAAACTTGGCAGTACTCGTTAATTCGTGCTAATGGAAAAGATAATCTGGAAAATTATATTCAAATTGCCTTAAAAGCGAGAGCAAATGGTACAGAATTCCCCTTTATCGTTTTCGACAAAAAATCAGGAAAATATGCTGGGAGTACTCGTTTTTATGATATGAATCTGGCATTCAAAACTCTTCAGTTAGGCTATACTTGGTACGGAAAAGCATTCCGAGGAACGGGTTTAAACAAACATTGTAAATTCTTGTTGTTACAATTTGCATTTGAAAACTTAGGTGTAGAACGAGTAGAATTCCGCGCGGATAATAGCAATCAACGAAGTATTGCAGCCATGAAAAGCATTGGTTGTAAAGTAGAAGGAGTTTTAAGAAATCACATGCCAACTTTAGGAAGCGAATTGCGACGGGACACTATTGTTTTAAGTATCTTAAAGGAGGAATGGTTTTCAGAAGTAAAAGCAAAACTGAACCAGACTTTGTCATCCGGCAATTAATAATTCAGGTAGTCAATTTAAGGTTTAAATCATAGTGTCACTTCCTCCTTTGCGGTACCCAATTAATTGTCGGTATTTTGATTCTGTTTCCTTTAACTCTTGCTCCATCTGTTTGTATTTGCTAATGTCTTTTATAGTGACAACAGCAGCGACAACAGCGTTATTTTGGTCTACCAATGGTCTGCCACTGATGAGCACTCGTTTCTTTTCCTGTGCAATGGGATTCCAAAGTATGATTTCGATATCCGTTGTCACCTCTCCGTTTAATGCGCGTTCCATTGGTAAATTTTGAGAAGGAAAAATCGTTTTCTCATCTGGAAAATACAATTCAAAGTGATTACTCAGATTGGGTGATATTTTGTCGTCCTCTTCAATTCCAAAAATTTCATTGGCCATGTTGTTGGCCATGATGATTTTTTTATCGGCATTTGCCACAATAATTCCTTCACTAATATTTTCGACAATTAGCCTCAATTTTTCTTCGTTTTCATAAAGATCATTAATGGCGACTTGTTGTTCATCTTCTAATTGGACAAGTTTTGTGACGTTTCGTCCAACTGAATAAAACACTCCATTCTCAACATCCATATTGCTGTTCCAATCTAGCCATTTATAGGTCCCGTCTTTGCATAAAAAGCGGGTCCTGAAATTCACAATAGATTCTCCTTTGTAATGTTTTTCAAGTACTTCGGTGGCCATCTGTCTATCGTCAGGATGAATTAAATCTATGAATTTTATTTTATCCATTTCATCTTGAGCGTATCCAAGGGTTTTAGTGAAGGCCTCATTGATTTTGATGAAATGACCGTCTTTGGCAACCGTTAGAATATCGAATGCCATATTGAAAAACATATTCGATATTTTCAAAGATTCTTCATTTTTAATTAATTTTGTAACATCTCTCGCAACCGCATATAGGACTCCTGTTTGAATATCAATTGTCATAGTCCAATCCAGTAATTTATAAGTGCCATCTTTAACGCGTTCTCGAACTCTATAACTAATAACAGAGTCGCTAATTTGTAAATTTTTAATTGCATCTGTAACCATTTTTGAATCATCCGGATGTAAAAATTCTAAAATGGACCGGTTTATTATTTCATTTTGGTCATAGCCAAGAATCCTCGTAAAGGCGGGATTAACTTTTATAAATTTGAGGTCTTTGATCACTACAAACATATCAAATGACATGTAAAAAAACATATTAGAAACACTTAGCGCATTTTCTATTTCTTTTTGATTTGTAATGTCACTAGCAACAGCATACAGCAGTCGGTTTTTAACATCTGGAAAAACGGACCACGTCAACCATTTTATGCTACCATCTTTACAAATGTATCTGTTTTCAAACTTGATAGAACTCGCTCCGGTTTTAAGTTTATCAACTTCTTTTTGCGTAATTTCAAGATCATCAGGATGGGTAAATTCCAAAAAGTTTTTGCTTAAAAGCTCTTCTTCGGTATATCCTAAAATTCTACTAACTGCCGGATTAACTTTTATGAATTTTTCCAGCGTAGAAATAATCATCATTTCTACGGACATCATGAAGAATTTGTCCGCAGCTTTAGATGATTCTTCTAGCTTTTTTCTTTCGGAGATATCGGTAAAAATGCCTCCTATGGCATATATTCTTTTGGTGGCATCATAAATAGGAAATTTGACCGCGATATAAGTGTGCTCGCCATCTGCTTGCTGAATTGATTCCTCTGTTTTTAATTCTTTCAAAGCTTTGACGACTTCAAAATCCGAATCTCGATAGGCGTTCGCAGTAAGCGGTGCCAGAAAATCTTCATCTGTTTTTCCTCCTATTTCTTCATTTGAAATTTTAAATAAAGACTCAAACTCTTTATTTATTAACAAATATTCTCCATTTATTTTTTTTATGAATATAGGACTCGAAGTATTGTCAATTATGGATTGAAGTAATTGCTTATTTTCTGAAAGTAATTTTTGAGAAATATCTTTAGCACGAAGTTGAGCCCGGATAATAAAATAGACGATGGTTAACAAAATAATAGAAAGAATAATTAGTGAGATTTCAATCCAATTCAATGAATTGTCTAATGATTGATCTCGTTTTTTGTCAATTCTCAAGATAAAAACCCAAGCTATTGCAAAAACAACAAATAAATTAAGGATGAAACCAATTATTATTTTTTTTTCTAAAGAAATTTTCATGGTATAACAGTATTTAATTCAAAGAAAGTCAGTCGAAATTTTACTATTCCAAAATAAATATAAGTGTATGAAAGTTAGTGATTTAAATTTAATTTTCATCATTTATTTTTGTATTCAAAAGGTCGTATTCTAGAGACTTTTGTCCTCTTGTCACTTGCAGTAACGAAGTTATATCGGTTTTCGATTAAGTTGAATTAAATAGAAGAAAAAACACAATTAAAGCTAGACTCAGATGGTTATCTGGGCTTTGTATACTTTGCCTCGAACATCAGAAGTGTATACGTCGTGCAAAGGATTTCAATCCTTAGGATGGAGTATTCCATTCCGAATTCAATGTTCGTTTGTCTGGGGGAGCCCAACCAATCCTTGTCTATTAGCAACTATATTGATTTATTATATCATTTAGTTTTTTCGAATCATTTTCCTCAATGTCACTTAGATCAAAATCAAAGCTTTTTCCATCATTTTTGTAAATCGTCAAAATATGGTTCTCTAATTTCGCGCTTTCAATAGTTTTAAATGAAATTGATTTTCCAAAAAAGGAATTAATTCGGATGAACATACCTTTTTTATTCCATTGCAGATAATTTTTATACCAGAACATTCTGGAGAAAAATATGGATTGTGATGCGTATCCAATAGCACTAATTCTTCTATTTATGATTGGGTTTTCAAACTGAATTATTTCGAAAAAACCGAAAATAATACAAACTAGCGACAGTACGATCAACGATATGAAAAACCAGCTGATTTGTAAATTATCAAATTTAATTCTTTTCATTTATGTTACTTTTTAAATAATTAATAAGAATAAACGATTTCGTGGGGGTATAAAACGAACAGTTATTCTTGTGTTTAATGAACACAATAGACTTTCTTGAATTCAGTAACAAGTTTCTTCAATTAGGACTTGTACCAATTGATTTCGAGCAATATGATTTAATTCATCTGTATATTTCTGCACTTCAAAAAACTAAAATAAATGATTTAATTTGATTATCAATATTTTGTATTAATTCATAATATTCATTAGGAAATTTTACTGATTGCCTATCTAAATCTATTATCAAATATATTAAAATTTTCTTACAAAGCGGCTAAAGAAATTTCTAGTTGGATTATGTTTTGGAACAGTGATCAAACTATTTCATCGGCTGTTGCTCTTTTTATTACATATTATGCCTCGTTTAATATTGATCTGGCCGAAGTAGATCTTGTTTTATGCTAACTTTTAGTTGCAAAAAGTAGTTAACTTTGTGAAAATCTTTCCGAACTTTGAAAGCTAAGAAAACAATAGGTATTTGGCGCAATTCCAAATTTGGCGAAAGCACAATATAGTGCGTGCTTAGGACCAATAACGAATAAAAAATAATCAGCTACAAATGAAAATAATCCCAAAAAGCGGAATTGAGAAACTCATTTTCGGAATGAAACAAAATGATGTGACGGCGCTGTACGGCAAGCCAGATCGCAATTACAAGGACGAAGATAACAATGTGATTTTTGCTTATAACAAGCTAAAAATGCGTTTGACTTTCTATGTTGAAGAAGATTTTAAATTGGGTTATATCGTAGCCTCGAGTCCAGAGCTGGAATTGTTTGGATTTAAAATGCTCAACAGAAAAATTAGTGAAGTCAAAAAAGATTTAGCTACTAAGGGCATTACTAAGTTCACTCAGGAAGAGTTTGATACGTTTGAGAACTACTTCAATGAAGAAAACTGGATTATTTTTCAAACGGAATTTGATGAGGTTGTGAAATTTGAAATTGGTGCTATTATCAATCAAAAGGACGAATTCGATTGGAAATTCGGAAAGAAATAAAGCAGGCTTTAATCTTTATTTTAAAAACATTTCCATCAAATGGCTAAAAAAACAAACCCGACAACTTTTGAAGTCTGTCGGGTTTTTTTAGGTTATATTTTTGTGCTTTATTGTTTTGGAGCAGGTTGTTTTTCCAGCATTTCCAGTTCGAAAATAAGCATGGTATTAGGTGGGATAACTCCTCCAGCGCCTCTTTCTCCATACGCTAAATTGGAGGGGATGAAAACGACCGCTTTATCACCAAAAGCCATATTGTCTAATCCTTCAATAAATCCGGGAATCATACCCTCTTTTTTTCCTGCTTCAAATGGGAAGGATTGGTATCCGTTTTGAGCGGCACGATTCGCATCAAATTTCCCGTAAGTTTTATTGACTTCTTCATAACTGCTATCAAATAAAGTTCCATCTTCAAAATAACCTGCATAATTGAAATAGAATGTTGTTCCGTTAGCGGGTTTTATTCCGCTTCCTTTCTCAGTTATTTTGTATGCTAACCCAGATGGAGTAGTAATTGCTGTTGCTTTTATAGTGGCTAAATAGGTTTTTTTGGCAGCGACTATAGAACCGTATTTTTCCAGGTACACCTTTTTGGCTTCCGCTTCTTCAACTTCACGTTTTGCTTTGTTTTCAACTTCAATAGCGGCTTGTTTCGCTTTATTTTCAGCGTTGATTAAATCCTGTTTCTTTTGGTCTTCGGATTTATTATTGAAATAATCTGCGAATACTTTTGGTGCATCAAATTTTTTGGCCAATGCCCCTTTTCTCACAATGATGATCTTTGTAATTACATCATTTTGCGCAATAGCATTAACCACACTCATTCCTTCGGTAACATGGCCAAAAATGGTGTGTTTTCCATCCAGCCAAGGCGTCGCTTTGTGTGTGATGAAAAATTGGCTTCCATTCGTTGTTGGTCCAGAATTAGCCATAGACAGTATTCCTGCTTTGCTGTGCTTTAAATCGGTGAATTCGTCCTTGAAGGCATAACCTGGACCACCAGAACCACTTCCAGAAGGATCTCCTCCTTGAATCATGAAATCTTTGATAACACGGTGAAACTTCAAACCATCAAAAAATGGCTTTCCTTTAAGATTTTCTGGCGTTACAAAGGTGTTTTTACCTTCTGCCAAAGCAATAAAATTTGCAACGGTTACGGGTGCTTTTTTGTATTCTAGTTCCACAACAATAGCTCCTTTATTCGTAGCAATTGTGGCAAAGATTCCCTCGATAACCACCGGAGCTTTAACTGGCGCTTTTACAACTGCTTTGGTTGTGGTAGTTGGTTTTTTTGCAGGAACAGATTTCTTGACAGTTTGAGAATGTACATTGACCATTCCCAGAAATAATAAAAACAGAATTTTAAATTTCATTTTGTACTAATTTAAAGGCTTATTATTTAAAACTATTGGGGCATTTTTTCTAATAACTCAATTTCAAAAATGATGTTGGCATTGGGTGGGATTACGCCTCCTGCCCCAGCTGCTCCATATCCTAAACGCGATGGGATAAAAATAACCGCTTTATCTCCAAGCGATAATTGCTCCAATCCTTCTATAAAACCAGGAATCATGCCATCTTTTTTACCTGCTTGAAAAGGAATGGGCTGATATCCGTTTTGAGCGGCTCTGTTTTCATCGTATTTTCCGAAAGTTTGAGCTACATTTTCTACGCTGGCATCAAATAATTCTCCATCTTCTAGAAAACCAGAATAGTGAATGAAGATATTGCTTCCCTTAGCGGGTTTGTTTCCACCACTTTTTTTGGTAATCACGTATTGTAATCCTGTAGGTGTTTTTGTTGCTTTGGTTTTTAAATCAGTAAAATAAGCTACTTTTTCCTCGCGAACTACTTTGTATTTTTCGTTGTACACTCTTTTATTTTCAGCATCAATAGCTGCTTTTTTCTTTTGGTTTTCAGATTCAACGGCAAAGTAATCATTGAATATTTTTGCAGCGTTGAATTTCTTTGCATTTTCGCCATTTCGAATAATGGTTACTTTATTGATGTAATCGTTTTGTTCAATTTTGTTGACTACATCCATTCCTTTTTCGACTACATGACCAAAAATAGTATGCTTACCGTCCAACCAAGGTGTTGCAAGATGCGTGATGAAAAATTGACTGCTGTTGGTCATCGGTCCGTTATTGGCCATAGCCAAAACACCAGCGTTGTCAAACTTTAAATCTGAGAATTCATCTTTAAATTTATATCCTGTATCTCCTGATCCTGTTCCTAATGGATCTCCGGTTTGTATCATGAAATATTTGATCACTCTGTGGAATTTCAAACCGTCAAAAAAAGGTTTGTTTTTTAGGTTTTCATTAGTTACAAATTCATTTTTTCCTTCGGCTAAAGCCACAAAATTAGCTACTGTAATTGGCGCTTTTTTGAAGTCTAATTGAACGATGATGTCTCCTTTATTAGTTTCAATTTTAGCATACAAGCCATCTGGTAGATTGCTGTGTTCTTCTTTGCAAGAATAAAAGGAGGCGATAACTAGGAATACGAATAGGATCTTTTTTTTCATTTCTAAATTTAATTTTGTGGAGTTAAAGTGTCTTTAGGTTTACTCAAAGCGGGTGCTTCTTTCTTTATTGGTGGCACAACTGTGGGCGTTGATACTTTTAATTGACTTTCTTTTTTATACACTACTTCCGATTTAAAATCACGAAGTGTAACGATACAAACTATAGGTTGGTTGGTGCCAATTTTTTTATCATCACCATGGTATCCATACGCCATATTGGACGGAAAAAGGAAGGTTACTTTTTCGTTTTTACGCATCAACTTAATACCGTCACGCAAGCCCATCATGATATTTTGTTTGTCCACATAGTACGTTTGAGGTCTTAATTCTAACTCAGAATAAAAGATGGTTCCTTTTAAATCTTTGATTTCGTAATCAAAGAATGCTACATCTCCTTTTTTTGGTGTAAGCGTATCAGTAGTATTTCGTGTTACATAGGAGTACCAGTATCCCTTTTTGGAGGCCAAGTACACTACATTTGGATTGCTCTTGATTAGATTCTGAATTTGGCTTTCCTCAGTGGAAACCAGCTTTTTATTCCGGGCAATGGATTTTTTCATGAAACTCCCAGAAGCCTGAGAGATTGGTCTTCTGGCTTCCTGATGCTGCTTGCAGCTAGAAATTAGCAGAAACAAAAAAAATACAACGGCTATTTGCGTGCTATTTTTCATAGAATTAGATGCTTAATCTTGTTATCAAATCTTCAAATTTCTTTTTGGTTTCTTCCATCGTATCGGATGATTTCCCTCCCGCCGCATTGCGATGTCCTCCTCCGTTAAAATAATCTCTTGCAAATTGATTGACATCAAAATCACCTTGGGAACGAAATGAAATTTTGATTATTTTCTCTTCTTTATTTTCTATAAATATAGCTGTAAAAAGGATTCCTTTGATGCTTAAGCCATAATTCACAATTCCTTCCGTATCGCCTTTAACATAATCAAAGGAATTCAATTCCTCCTGCGTCAAAGTGGTGTAGGCGGTTTTATGTTCCGGCAGGATAATCATGTTTTGAAGTGCTCGGCCTAATATTTGTAAACGCCCATAGGAACTATTGTCAAATAATAAACTTGGTATTTCAGTGTTTTCGACACCTAAATCAATTAATTCAGCTACAATTCTATGCGTTGTTCCGGTTGTTTTTGGGAAACGAAAAGAACCAGAATCCGTAAGTATTCCAGTGTAAATACAGGTTCCAATAGTTTTATCAATATCTTGTTTTTTGCCAAGAAATAAAATAAAGTTGTACAGCATTTCGCAAGTAGAACCAAACGACGTGTCAGAGTAGGTCACAACGGCATAATCATCAGGCTTTTGATGATGATCTATCATCACAAAAGGGGCTTTTAGTTTGGCTAACACGTGTTCCATCTCACCGGTACGATGCAGAGCATTAAAGTCTAATGTGAAAATAATTTCTGCATCTTCAAGAATTTTTGTGCAGTTTTGTTTGTCTTTTTCGAATATTTTAACAGTTTCAGATCCCGGCATCCAAGCCAGAAAATCTGGAAATTCATTTGGAGAAACCACCACTGGATGGTGTTTGTTTTTCAATAAAAAATGGTATAAACCCAGCGTAGAACCCATGGCGTCTCCGTCAGGACCTCGGTGTGGGATTATGGCAATTTTTTTTGGAGTTGCTAATAACAACTGTATCGCTTCAATATCTTGTATATTCATAGTCTGCGAAATTACATTTTTTTAATGTAAAGTTGAAATCATTTATACAATTAACAAACTTTTAGAAGGTTATAAAAAGTCGGTTTTTTTTCTTTTCAATTTTTGGTATACGTAGTATTTTGCTCCTCTAACTATTTGGGCTTTATAAATTCCCATGGAACCCGAACTAAAATAAGCAATTCCGCAAGCTAGTCCAATGAAAAGACCACTTTCAATCCCAAAAAGTTCCAATCCCATTACGGTACAGGCAATAGGCGTGTGAGTCGCGCCCGAAAAAACAGCCACAAATCCCATTCCTGCTAAAAGGGCTATTGGTAAGGGAACTAGCAGTGATAAGGCGCTTCCCAAAGTGGCACCAACAAAGAACAATGGCGTGACTTCACCACCTTTAAAGCCAGCGCCTAATGTAAAACCGGTAAATAATATTTTGAGCAGGAAATCAGATGGAGCATTAGGAATTGTAAAAGCATCAACGATAACTGGAATGCCTAGACCTGCAAATTTTGTTGTTCCAATAAAAAATAATGCTACAGCTAGAATAATTCCTCCTACAAAGGGACGAAGAGAAGGAAAGGCTATTATTTTTGAGAACAAGTGACTCCACAAGTGCGTGCTTTTGGAAAAAAGCATAGCGGCTAAGCCAAATAGAATACTCACAAATACTACCCAAAACAAATTGATAACGGTTATTGCTGGTACAAAAGGAATTGCATAATGGGTGTGTTGCACCTGCCACAGTGCTACCGTAAAATAGGCTATGTAAGCAACTAGAAAAGACAATAAGATGCTTCTTAAATTGATTTTACTGAAATAAACAACTTCTAAAGCGAATACGGCTCCAGCCAAAGGTGTCCCAAAAATGGAGGCGAACCCCGCACTAATTCCTAGAATAAGTATTGTTTTTCTTTCGGAAGAATCGAGTTGAAATAGCTTTGTAAACTGGTCTGAAATGGCGCCGCCCATTTGTACTGCTGTTCCTTCTCGACCCGCCGACCCGCCAAAAAGATGTGTTATTAAAGTGCCTAAAAGCACTAAAGGAGCCATTTTTAATGGAATAGTTTGCTGTGGATATTCGTATTCTTCCAATAATAAATTATTCCCTTTAACGACTGATTCTCCCCAGTAATGATATCCCAATCCTATTAAGAGGCCGCCTATTGGCAAAAGCCAAACAATCCAGCTGTTGTTTTCTCTGATTTGCGTAACCCATTCTAAAGCGACAAGAAAAAATGCAGATGCCGATCCAGATAAAACGCCTACTATGCTACAGATGAAAATCCATTGGAATAGAAGCGAAGAAGTTTTTTTGGTTTTTTCTAGAATCATTAGTAAAAGGCAGCAAAGTATTTTGACAAAAGTATTATAATCCTTCTTGAATTAATGGTTTTTCAGTGGCTATTGCGGTAAATTCAATTTCTACTAAATATTCAGGAGCTACTAGTTTGCTGATTTCATAGAAACCGGTAGCGGGTTTTATGTCTTTAAAAAAGTGAGCATGCGCTTTGGCTACATCTTCAAAAGTAGTTATATCTGTCGTAAATATACGGGTTCTTATAACGTCTTCCATACTGACTTTTAAGTCTTCTAGAACTACTTTTACGCGTTCCATTATGTTCATTGTTTGTGCATACGCATCAGTAGCTTTTACTTTTTCGCCATCTACCAGAGCCACGGTTCCGGAAACTTCGATAGTGTTTCCAATGCGTACCGCTCTGCAATAACCCATTTTATCTTCCCAAGGTGAACCTGTCAATATATTTTCTCTTTTCATTTTTTTATTTTTTAAGTAGGTACAAAACCGAAATGGTGTTTTTGTTGTGGCATACTATTTGCAAGTTAGAAAAAAAAAGTGAAATAAAAAGACCAATTTTTGATTAAAAAGTTCGAATTTGAAGTGGTGAGTTTTAACCGTTTTGTTTTCTAAAATGTAATAAAAGGCAGATTTGGGAGTTATAAATGAAAGTTAAATTGTTGCCTAATTTTTGAATAAATACAATTGGTTTTTTATTTTTAAAATTTTACAAGCACTGATAAACTAATTTAGAAAGTTATGAAAAGGATTTTATTTTTAATGATTATGATCAGCATGTCTTTGAGTAGCTATGCTCAAAGTGAATTTAGTTCCAAATTTAAAGCGATTCCACCTAAAACTAATGCCCCCAAAATAAAAAAGACAATTCCTCCAAAAGCAGATATTCCGCCGATTAAGACGCCAAATGTATTTAAGAATCCAGAAATATTCAACCCAAACCCGAGTCCTTCACGCACGATTACGCCTGCAAATAATTTTTCGATGACTCCAAAGAATGAATTTATTAATCCGGGAGATGTATATAAAGACAAGTGGAATAAAAAAGAAGATAATTCACAAGGTATTGTATATCGAAAAAATCAGAATTTAGGTAATTATCAAACAGGATCTGTTACGGCAAAGGTTATGTATCGTGATGCAGCTTATGTCGATGGAGATCAAATTAGAGTGTATTTGAATGATAAAGTGATTCAGAATCAAGTAAACTTGGATAGTGCTTTCAAAGGCTTTGAAATTGTATTGGAGAAAGGATTCAATAAGATCGATTTTGAAGCGTTAAATCAAGGGAGTTCTGGTCCAAATACTGCTGAATTTAAGGTTTATGATGATAAGGGAGCTTTAATTTCTGGAAGTCAATGGAATCTTGGTACGGGATTCAAGGCTACAATTATTTTAGTGAAAGAGTAGTTTGTACTTGTAGTTGCAAGGATTATAAAAAAAAAACAGACTCCTGAATAATTTCAGGAGTCTGTTTTTTTTTATGCGATTTCACAGCATAATTAAATTTTTACAAAAGATGCTCAGCTTACTCCTCTACTAAAAAGGATCGGCAGTAACTTGAAATTTCATCGCTGCTTTTAAGGCGATATCTTGGGTAATAGTTTCTTTTGTCACCGCTGAAATTCTTAATCTGAAACTAGGCGCTTTAATGTATTTGTCTAATTTTTCGGAAGTACACGTTAGATCTATTGTATTTGAAGTGGAGTTTATATCGGTTAAAAAAGCCAATTCAATTTCATCACTGTCATTGGTAGAAATGTACATACGTATGGATTTCAAAAATGAAAACGATTTATTAGCAGGATTAGTTACCGTCAATTTCAGTTCTTTTAGTCTTACATCTTTAACCAATTCCGCTTTTGTATTGTTGTTCTCAAATTCAGAACTTGAATTGGAGGTAATATCTGGAGTGATTAATTCAAATGCAGTATTGACAGGAAAACCGCTTGGAATAGTAACAGTAGTTTGATTGTCTATTGAAAAAGTCAATAAATCATCAATCACACTACAAGATAGGGCTACAAGCCCAAAAATTGTGATAGCAATACATTTTTTAAGTTTCATTTTTTTTATCTTTATTATAGGTAAAGGCCACAAAGATACATCTTTATAGCCTTAAAGCCTACCGTGTAAAAAAAGTTACTTTTGATGGATGCTAGCGCTTCGGTTTTTACGAGAGGTAAGAGATTATTAGAGCATAAAAAATAAAATAAATATTTTTCAAAATTCGATTTTTCAATTCAAAATATAAAAAGTATTTTTGCGCATGCAACACAACGTCCTTATTTTAGATTTCGGATCGCAATACACACAACTTATTGCGCGTAGAGTTCGCGAATTAAATATATTCTGCGAAATTTTCCCTTACAATCATTTTCCGAGTGATTTGTCTTCTTATAAAGCAGTAATTCTTGGAGGTAGCCCTTTTTCTGTGCGAGCAGAAGATGTACCACATCCTGATTTATCTCAAATTAGAGGTAAATTACCAATGCTTGCCGTATGTTACGGAGCACAATACTTAGCTCATTTTAGTGGAGGCGAAGTAGCAGCTTCAAATACAAGAGAATATGGTAGAGCGAATTTATCTTACATAAAAGAAGATGAAGTATTCTTTGAAGGAGTTTCAGAGAATAGTCAGGTTTGGATGAGTCATAGCGACAGTATAAAAGTATTACCTTCAAATGGAGTAAAACTGGCAAGTACGCATGATGTGGAATTTGCTGCTTACAAAATTGAAGGCGAAACAACTTATGCTATTCAATACCATCCTGAGGTTTTTCATTCTACCGATGGATCAAAAATGCTGGAAAACTTTTTAGTTAAAATTGCAGAAGTTCCTCAAAACTTTACACCAAATGCCTTTGTTGAAGAAATGGTGTCTGAATTAAAGGAAAAATTGCAAGATGATAAAGTAGTTCTAGGACTGTCAGGTGGAGTAGATTCTACCGTGGCGGCAGTTTTACTGCACCAAGCTATTGGAAAAAATCTATACTGTATTTTTGTAAATAATGGTTTGCTTCGTAAAAACGAGTTCCAAAACGTTTTAGACCAATACAAAGGAATGGGTTTGAACGTAAAAGGAGTTGATGCTGGAGATCGTTTCTTATCTGAATTAGCAGGTGTAAGTGACCCGGAAACTAAGCGTAAAATTATTGGGCGTGTATTTATCGAAGTTTTCGATGATGAATCACACCTTATAAAAGATGTAAAATGGTTGGCTCAAGGGACAATATATCCTGATGTTATTGAATCGGTCTCTGTAAAAGGGCCTTCAGCAACTATAAAATCGCACCATAATGTGGGTGGTTTACCGGATTATATGAAACTGAAAATTGTGGAGCCGCTCCGTATGCTTTTTAAAGATGAAGTGCGTAGAGTAGGAGCTTCACTGGGTATTGACCCAGAATTATTAGGAAGACATCCTTTTCCAGGGCCAGGATTATCAATTAGAATTCTAGGCGATATCACACCGGAAAAAGTGCAAATTTTGCAAGATGTAGATGCTGTTTTTATTGACGGATTGAAATCTTGGGGTTTATATGATAAAGTTTGGCAAGCAGGAGCAATTTTGCTTCCTGTAAATAGCGTAGGAGTTATGGGTGATGAACGTACGTATGAAAAAGTGGTGGCACTTCGCGCAGTAGAATCTACGGACGGAATGACAGCGGACTGGGTGCATTTACCGTATGATTTCTTGATGAAAATTTCAAATGATATTATCAATAAAGTAAAAGGAGTCAATAGGGTGGTGTATGACATCAGCTCAAAACCACCGGCAACTATTGAATGGGAATAATAATTTAGTTTTTTATATCCTTTGAACAGCTAGATCGAATGTTCGTTATAAAACGGTATCAGATTTTTGGAATAAAATTTGATACCGTTACTTTATTAAATAATTTATAATTAAAAGTGATGAAATATTTTTTTGCGATTTGTATGACAGCTTTGTGTTTTAATTTTAGTGTTTTTGCACAAAGTAAAACAACTACACACAAGGTCGAAAAAGGGGAAACAATCAGTCAGATTGCTCAAAAATATAATGTAACTCCGTATGATATTTATCAATTGAATCCGGATGCACAAACTGGATTAAAACCAAATAGTGTTTTACTAATTCCTAAAAGTTCTGGCAAAAAAGTAGCCATTCTTCCAGCTAAAAAAGGAAATGTGGCTGTAACGCATCAGGTAATGCCTAAAGAAACGCTATATGGTATTGAAAAGAAATATGGAATTTCTGACGAAGCTTTAAAACAAGCTAATCCATTTCTGGAAAAAGAAGGACTTCAAATAGGGCAATCACTTACTATCCCTTCCAATAAAGTTCAAAAGAGTGCAGCTGAAATCTCAGAAAAAGTAGTGTTTCACTACGTACTTCCAAAAGAAACAAAGTATTCAATTGCCAAGCAATACGGAATTACTATTGAAGAGTTAGAGCGTAAGAATCCTGGAGTGGTATCTAATTTGCCAGAAAGATTCAAATTATTAATTAAGGGAAAAGCTCCTAAAGTAGAAAAAATCCCTAAAGCTGTAGAGTCAAAAAAAGAGGCTGTTGTCACAAATCCTGTAAAAACTATACCTACAACCAATTACCTAAATTATGTCGTAAAACCGAAAGAGACGCTGTTTAGCTTGTCAAAAATGACAGGTGTAACTCAAGAGGAATTGATAACAATTAATCCAGAATTAGCACAAGGTGTAATTGAAGGTATGGTTTTGAGAATTCCTTCAACATTAGCGCTTACTCCAGAAAGTAAAAAGGAGTATGCGGAATTGTCAAAAAGTAGTGCAAATAATAGCAGAAAAAAATTAACGCTGCTTTTGCCTTTTAATGTTTCAAAAATTGAAGGAGATACCATTAATTCGATGGTTACGCGTTTGAAAAAAGATAAATTTCTAAATATGACATTGGATTTTTATGCAGGTGCTTTGATGGCTATTGATTCCGCCAAAACACTAGGACTTAACTTTGAAATAAATATATTGGATTCAGAGGAAACAAAAAATAGTTCTGCTGTTGCATCGCTAATAGAAAAAAATAATTTGGAAGTTTCAGACGCTATTATTGGTCCTTTCTATCAAAGTAATGTCGAAAAAACTGCCGAAATTTTAATGCCAAATCAAGTGCCCGTTATATCGCCACTGTCAAAAGACTTGGGTGTATCCTATGCTAATATTTTTCAATCAATCCCAGATCCAGACGCAGTCAAAAACGCCATGTTCGATTACATGCGTTCAAAAGGCGGTAATATAGTGGCAGTAGTTGATAGAAAGAAAGGATCCGTTATTCAATTTATTAAAGAAAATCACAAAGACGTGCGTTTTGCAGCACTTAACGCAAACGGAGGAGTATCGCCTGAAAATTTGAAAAGCTTGTTTGTGAAAGATAAAGTGAATTATGTAGTGATGGAAACCGCAAATACTGGTATGATAAAATCAACAATAGCCACTATGTTAGGTGCTATGTCATCATACAAAGTACAACTTGTTATTCTGGAGTCAAATGAAACATTAGATACGGATGAAATAAGTTATGTAAATCTGACTAAACTGAAATTAATGTATCCTTCAGTTACTCGAGAAAACGAATCTCCTGAGGCTTTGATTTTTCAAAAAGAGTTTAGAAAGAAAAACAAGATTGATCCTAGTGATTTTGCTACGCGAGGATTTGATATTACTTTTGATACCATGCTGCGTTTGTCACAGGATAAAAAATACCAAGAAACAATTGATAGTACCGCAACGGAGCAAATTGACAATAAATTCGAATTTTATAAAAAAGAGGACGGCGGTTATATCAATAAAGGAATCTATATTTTATATTATGACACGGATTTAACCATAAAAGAAGCGAATTAATGACATCAATAGTGACTTATTTAGGAGATTTGAGAACGTCTTCAATTCATTTGCAATCTGGAACCGAAATTCTTTCAGATGCACCGGTAGATAATAATGGTAAAGGGGAGGCTTTTTCTCCAACGGACACTGTTGCAAACGCATTAGCAACTTGCATGATGACGATAATGGGAATAAAGGCACGAGAAATGGAAGTTGATTTGACAGGTTCCACCGCCGAAGTAATTAAAATTATGAATGTAGAACCAAGGCGAATCGGTGCGATAGAAATTGCTTTTGAAATGTACGGAACGATTGAGGATAAAAACAGAACCATACTGGAAAGAGTGGCAATGACTTGTCCTGTTTTCTTAAGCTTGCATCCTGAAATTGAGAAACGAATAATTTTTAACTGGAAATAAAGAGATTTAGGAGCAGGATAGAAGATACAGGAAGCATTAATGGTTCTAGTTTCTTATTCTCTTGCTTCTTTTTTTATAAAAAATGGATCAAAACCAAAAACAACTCATCAAACTCGCTCATACTAAAATGCCTTTTGGTAAATATGAAGGATGGTTTCTTATTGATATTCCGGAATATTATATTGTGTGGTACAGTAATAAAGGGTTTCCAAAAGGAGAATTGGGAGAACAATTGAAATTAATTTATGAATTAAAACTCAATGGTCTAGAAGAGTTAATTCGAAATATAAAAAAACGGTACCCAAAACCGATTTAATTTTCAATTTGACAATTTATAATTGTACTTTTGCCACGTTTTTTTACACAACTACAACACAAACAACAACAGAATGAATCAAACGAAATATATTTTTGTTACTGGCGGTGTGACTTCTTCTTTAGGGAAAGGAATCATCGCGGCATCTTTGGCAAAATTGTTACAAGCAAGAGGATACCGTACAACCATCCAAAAGTTTGACCCATACCTTAATGTAGATCCCGGGACATTAAATCCTTATGAGCATGGGGAATGTTATGTGACTGATGATGGTGCTGAAACGGATTTGGATTTAGGGCATTACGAACGTTTTTTGAATGTTCCTACTTCTCAGGCAAATAATGTTACGACAGGAAGGATTTATCTTTCGGTTATTGAAAAAGAAAGAAGAGGAGAATTTCTTGGTAAAACGGTTCAAGTTGTACCTCATATTACCAATGAAATCAAGGAAAGAATGCAGTTGCTTGGAAATTCCGGTGACTACGATATTGTAATTACGGAAATTGGTGGAACGGTAGGAGATATTGAATCTTTGCCGTACATAGAATCTGTTCGTCAATTGGTTTGGGATTTAGGAGAACATAATGCTATTGTAATTCATCTTACTTTAATACCTTATTTGGCTGCTGCGGGAGAATTAAAAACAAAACCAACACAGCATTCTGTTAAGACGTTGATGGAAAGTGGTATAAAAGCTGACATCTTGGTTTGTAGAACTGAGCATGAACTTTCTGAAGAATTACGTAATAAGCTGGCTTTGTTTTGTAATGTAAAAAGAGAAGCGGTTATCCAATCTATCGATGCTTCGACGATTTATGAAGTTCCTAACTTAATGTTGGAAGAAGGACTTGATGTTGTTGCGTTAAAAAAATTAGATTTACCTAAAAAAGCAGCTCCGGATTTAAAAAACTGGAATACTTTTTTACGCCGATTAAAAAATCCGAGGCATACCGTGAATATCGGTTTGGTTGGAAAATATGTTGAAATGCAGGATTGTTATAAATCTATTTTGGAAGCTTTCATTCATGCAGGTGCTGCAAATGAAACTAAAGTAAATGTAGTTTCCATTCATTCTGAACATATTGATGCCAGTAATATAAGCGAGAAATTTTCTGGTTTAGATGCAATTCTGGTTGCACCAGGTTTTGGAGAAAGAGGAATTGAAGGCAAAATTGCAGCAGTCCAATATGCGCGAGAAAATAAAATGCCATTTTTTGGAATTTGTTTAGGAATGCAAATGGCTATCATAGAATATTCAAGAAATATTCTGGGTTACACTGATGCCAATTCAACCGAAATGAATGAACACACGGCGCATCCAGTGGTAAACCTTATGGAAGAGCAAAAAACAGTTACGGACAAAGGAGGAACAATGCGTCTTGGTGCATGGAAATGCGATATCAAAAAAGATTCATTGGCTTACAAAATATACGGAAAAGATACGATTTCAGAACGCCACCGTCATCGCTATGAGTACAATAGCAATTATGTAGCGCAATTGCAAAATGCAGGATTGATTGCTTCAGGAGTAAATCCTGATACCGGGTTGGTGGAGATTGTAGAAATAGAAAACCATCCATTTTTTATTGGAGTACAATACCATCCGGAATATAAAAGTACGGTTGCTAATCCGCATCCTATTTTTGTGAATTTTGTTGCAGCAGCTGTTAAAGCGAAGAAAAAACAGTTTTAGTTTTTTGAAACAATTCATCAAACGGTAAACTAATTAGATTAAACTTTTTAAATATTATAATGGAACAAAAAAAATTTGACCTCAATTCGATTATAGGTTTTGCATTAATTTTTGGTATTTTGGTTTTTATCATGTACCAAAATCAACCGGACCCGAAAGTGGTTGCAGCTGAAAAAGCACAAAAAGAGTTGTTGATTAGAGAAGCTAAAGCCAAGGATTTAGAACAAAAGACTGTGGCAAAAGCTACGGTTGCAGTAGCAGCAACTGGAGATTCAACTCAATTGGCGCAATTACAAAAGACACTAGGGAATTTTGCGTATTCTGCGACGCTTCCTTCTGCGAAAGCGGGTGTAACCACTATCGAAAACGATTTGGTGAAGCTGACAATTGCCAATAAAGGAGGATATATTGTAGAAGCAACTTTGAAGCAATTCGAAAAGTTTAAGAAAGGTTCCGGACAATTAGTTCAATTGGTAAAAGACAATAATGCTAATTTAAATGTGCAATTACTAACCAGTGATAATCGTACTTTAAACTCAAAAGATTTATATTTTGAACCTACTTTAACGAAAGTTGGAGCAGATCAAATATTGTCTATGAAATTGAAAGCAGGAGCCAATGAATTCTTGGAATATAAATACATTTTGAAACCAAACGATTATATGATTGGTTTTGATATTCGTTCTCAAGGGTTGAATAAAGTATTGAATACGGCAAAACCACTGGATTTAGAATGGAATTTAAAAACATACAGAAATGAGAAAAGTGTTTCTTATGAAAACCGTTATACTGAAATCTATTTCGAACATGAAGATGGTAAAATTGATTATGCTGGTTTAGGTCAAACAGAAGACTCAGATCTTGAAAAAGCAACTTTTATCGCTTTCAAACAGCACTTTTTCTGTACGATTCTTTTATCAAAAACACCTTTGGCAACAGCAAAAGTGAAGTCAGATAACTTGGTGAACGATGATAAAGTAGATACTACTTTTACCAAACAATTTAAAGCTAACATTCCTTTGGCGTTTACCAATGGGGAATTAGATCACAAAATGAGTTGGTATTTTGGTCCAACGGATTATAAAACTTTAAAATCATACGACCTGAATCTTGAAAAAATTATCTCGCTAGGTTGGGGTATTTTCGGATGGATTAACAAGTTTATTTTTATCCCGTTATTCGGATTTTTAAGTTCTTACATTGCTTACGGAATTGCGATTATCATTTTTACGATTCTGATAAAAATTGCAATGTCGCCTATAACTTTCAAATCATTCTTGTCACAAGCGAAGATGAAGGTATTGCGTCCTGAAATAACAGAATTGGGTGAAAAATTCAAAAAAGACCCAATGAAAAAGCAACAGGAAACGATGAAGTTATATAACAAAGCGGGCGTGAATCCTATGGCAGGTTGTATTCCAGCTTTGATTCAATTGCCATTTATGTACGCTTCGTTTCAGTTTTTCCCTTCGGCTTTTGAGTTGAGACAAAAAAGTTTCCTTTGGGCAGATGATTTATCGTCTTTTGATGAGGTAATTAGATTGCCTTTTTATATTCCTTTTTACGGAAATCACATCAGTTTGTTTCCTGTACTTGCTTCGATAGCCATTTTCTTTTATATGAAAATGACTTCTGGCGACCAGCAAATGGCTGCTCCACAACAAGAGGGCATGCCAGACATGGCTAAGATGATGAAAATCATGATCTATGTATCGCCAATAATGATGTTATTTTTCTTTAATAGTTATGGTGCGGGATTAAGTTTATATAACTTTATTTCGAATCTAATTACTATTGGAATTATGATTGTCATCAAAAGATACTTTATTGACAGTGACAAAATTCATGCTCAAATTCAAGAGAACAAATTGAAAGAGCCGAAGAAACAAGGTAAATTCCAGAAAAAACTTCAAGAAGTGATGGAACAAGCCGAAGCTCAAAAGGCACAACAGAAGAAAAAATAATTCATAATAAAAGCTCTCAAATTTGAGAGCTTTTTTTTGTTTTAAAAATAATTACAGAAGAGGTAGTAACACTTTGTCCACGGCGTGAATGACACCGTTTGAACATTGAACATCGGTAATTATAATATTTGAAATTCTGTTTCTAGCATCTTTAATTTTGGCACCTCCAGATAACTGTATAGTAAAGGTTTGAACTGGTACTAGAATAGGAGTAACTACTTGTCCTTCGGTTAAGCTAGTCGCTAGTACATTAGCAGGGCTTACTACATGGTATTGTAAAACTTTTGTCAAGTTTGCTGCAGAAACTCCTGCAATTCCGCCAGGAGCTAGTTCCGTATTCAAGGCTGTAAAAGCAGCATTTGTTGGAGCAAAAACGGTAAACGGACCAGTTCCAGATAAGGCAGTTATGAAGTTAGGTTCTCCAGAACGATTTAAAACGCTTACCAAAGTACTAAAATTAGCATTTGCTGCAGCATGAGTTACAATAGTTGGCAAGTCAATCACTTTGTCTACAATGTGAATCACTCCATTTGAAGCCATGATATCTGGAGTAGTAACGGTCGCCACTCCATTAAGTTTTATGCCAGCAGTTATATTTACATACATGCTTAAATTATTAGTAGTTGATGCGGAACCTTTGGCTAAAGTTTTAATGTATCCTGTGTTTAAATCTGTAGATTTTACAGAACCAGTGACAACATGATTCAATAATATTTGTGTTAAAGCTTCTTTTGGTACATCATTTATTGTAGGATAAGGAGTCGTAGCAAGAAAAGCTGTGAATGCTTCATTCGTTGGTGCAAAAACAGTAAAGGGACCAGCTCCTTTCAAAGTAGTAGCTAATTCCGCTCTGACAAGTGCCTGAACCAAAATACTTAAATTTGGACTTGCTACCGCTTTCCCTGTAATGGTGTTGTCTACAACCATATTATCGTTATTATTGTCATCGTCGCACGATACGGAAAGTGCGGTAAATAATGCAATTAGCATTAGATTTTTCAGTTTAATTACATTTTTCATAGTGTTTAATGTTTATTTGTTTCCACTAAATTAATAAATAGCTTTTGATTTTTGTTTAACAAGTATTATAAATTGCTAAACAACATGAAACTTTATTATTTCTTTTAAGGTTGTTTAACTTCAATTGTAGTCAATTTTAAGCAATCATAAGGTATTGACAATGAGTTATATATGATTAGCCGTGTCTTTTTTATAGTATTTGTTTTAAAAAATACTTGTTAGTTTAATTAAACACTTTATAATTTACGGTTACTTGCCACTTTAATAACTACTAGTAGATAATTTTCAACGTTGTAATTCCATCTAGAATTTGATATTTTATCTTTAAAGTTTACAAGTTTAAACTGTTTCTCTTATCCATAATTAAGTAGAGGTGAGAACAACTATAATAAATTTGTAAATTTGCTTAAAATAAAAGAGTACAATTGTAGTTTTGTACTATTGACCTAATATAAAGTAGCAATGAAAAAATATCAAATTAGTTTTTTTACCCTTTTAGTTCTTATGCTTTTGAGCCAAAATTGCATGTCTCAGTCTAATTTTAATAAATTAGATGAAACAGGAAAAAAACAGGGAGTTTGGAAAGGGTTTTATCAGGATTCCCGAAGACCTCGTTACGAAGGTAATTTTGAACATGGTAAAGAAACAGGTATTTTTTATTTTTATGATGATACCAAAGCTAAGTCTGTAATTGCTACGCGAGAGTTTAATCCAATTGATAATTCAGCATTCACCATTTTTTATGATCAAAAAAGCAATAAAGTGAGTGAGGGTAAAGTGGTAAATAAAGTATTTGAAGGGCAATGGAAATATTATCATTTGGCCTCAAAAAACATAATGACCATTGAAAATTATAGTAAAGGAAAACTAGAGGGGCTTCGCACCGTTTTTTATCCAAGTGGTAAAGTTGCAGAAGAGATTAATTATAAAAATAATTTGAAAAATGGTTTTTATAAAAAATACACAGAGAAGGGAGTCTTACTGGAAGAATCTAATTTCAAGAATGACGTGTATAACGGTGCAGCCATTTTCAAAGAATCTAATGGAAATGTGGCTTCTAAAGGGCAGTTCTTAAATGGAAAAAAAGCAGGAATATGGCAGTTTTTTGAAAAAGGAAAATTGAGCAAAGAAACAAATATGAATTTTCAAGAACAGGCAGTCAAAGACAAAAACAATTAACAAAACACTTAACGAATACTGTTATAAATCTTTTGTAACTTTGCAGTCTTATTAAATTATAATTTTTTGAAGATGAAGCGTGTTGTTGTTGGACTTTCAGGGGGAGTAGATTCAAGTGTTGCGGCATATTTGCTGCAACAGCAAGGATATGAAGTAATTGGTCTTTTTATGAAGAATTGGCATGACGATTCCGTTACTATTTCTAATGAATGTCCTTGGCTGGAAGATAGTAATGATGCTTTGCTAGTAGCAGAAAAGTTAGGAATTCCTTTTCAAACAGTCGATTTAAGTGAAGAATATAAAGAGAAAATCGTGGACTACATGTTCAACGAATACGAAAAAGGGCGTACTCCAAACCCAGATGTACTTTGTAATCGCGAAATAAAATTTGATGTTTTTATGAAAATTGCGTTGAGTCTTGGGGCTGATTTTGTTGCAACGGGGCATTACTGTAAAAAAAGCGAAATAGAAGTGAACGGCGAAACGGTCTATCAACTAAAAGCAGGTGCGGACACCAATAAGGATCAATCCTATTTTCTTTGTCAATTGTCACAAGAACAATTAGCAAAGTCGTTGTTTCCAATTGGAGAATTGACAAAACCAGAGGTTCGAGAAATTGCTGGGCAATTGGATTTGATTACTGCTGAAAAGAAAGATTCACAAGGGCTATGTTTTATTGGAAAAGTACGTCTGCCAGATTTTTTACAACAAAAATTACAACCTAAAGCGGGCGATATTATCCAAATTGATAAAGATGACCCTATTTATAATTCAGAAAAAAAAGTAGGCCTAAGTTTTGAAGAAGATGTAAAATTGGAGGCTGAAAAAATTCCCTATACCCCAGAAATGGGAAAAGTAGTAGGAAAACATCAAGGAGCTCATTATTTCACTATTGGGCAACGAAAAGGATTAAATGTTGGTGGGACGACGGATCCGTTATTTATTATAGCTACTAATGTGGAGACCAATACTATTTATACGGGATTAACAAGTCAGCATCCTGGATTATTCAAGAAAGCGTTACATATTGAAAAAGAGGAAGTACACTGGATTCGTAAAGATTTGGCTTTAGCCAAAGGAGAAACCATGCATGTAATGGCCAGAATTCGCTACAGACAGCCCTTACAAAGCGCCACCTTGCATCAATTTGAAAATGGAATGTACGTAGCTTTTGATGAACCTCAATCCGCAATAACCGAAGGACAATTTGCAGCTTGGTATGTAGGAGATGAATTAATAGGATCAGGAGTAATTTCTTAGTCGTTTTATTGCATTATCGAAAGGTACTAGTTAGGTCACCTAAAATTCTAATAATAAACCAAATGTAGCTTTGACCATCATTCAATTTCAGCTACCGTTGAAATCTTGATGTTACAACAAATGACGATACCAATGAGAAAATGTTATATATTTCTTTTATTATTGCTAACAACAAACGGTTTTGCACAGCAGGATGCTTGGGTATATTTAAATGCAAAGCCTAGTTCTCAATCCTTTGCCGATGCACCATTGAAAATGCTTTCTCAGAGAGCATTAGATAGAAGAGCCAGTCAAAATGTTATTTTAGATTTTAAAGATGTTCCTGTTGAGGCCTCTTATATTAATCAAGTAAATGCTATTACGGGTATAACTGTGATGGCAAAATCGAAATGGCTAAATGCTCTTCATGTGCGAGGAACGCAGGCTAAAATAAATGACTTACTACAGTTTTCATTTGTCAGTAAAGTTGATTTTGCAGATAAATCATTAAATCAAATTGGTAAAATCGCAAAGTCCAGTAAGGTAAAGCAAGGGAATAAGACCAAGAAGACAAAAGTGGATTATGCTTATGGAAGCTCTTCAAATCAGATCCAAATGCTCAATGGGCACGTAATGCACCAACAAAATTACACCGGCTCCGGGAAAGTAATTGCTATTATGGATGCGGGATTTCCGGGTGTCAATACAACACAACCTTTCCAAAAATTAAGAACTAATGACCAAATTTTGGGTGGTTATAATTTTGTTTTGAGAAATCCAGATTTTTATACCGGCGTATCGCATGGCACTTCTGTACTATCCGCAATGGGAGGTTACAAAGAGAATTCATTAGTGGGAACTGCCCCAGATGCTTCTTATTATTTATTTATAACAGAAGATGATACATCTGAAAATCCTGTGGAAGAATCCCTTTGGGTTGAAGCAGCAGAAAAAGCAGATAGTTTAGGGGTGGATATTATCAATACCTCTTTAGGGTATTTTGATTTTGATAACGAAGCATACAATCATACCTACAGTGAAATGAATGGTAAAACAGCGTTCATGTCTCGGGGAGCAGAAATTGCATTTAGTAGAGGAATGATTCTGGTGACTTCGGCTGGTAATTCAGGTGGTACATCTGATCCACATGTTGCCGTACCAGCAGATGCTGTTTCTGTGATTGCAGTAGGTGCAGTAAATTCATCAGAAATAGTAACCTCCTTTAGTTCAGTAGGACCTTCATCTGACGGTAGAATAAAACCCGATATCATGGCGCAAGGTCAAGCTGCAGTTGTTTCTGATGCAGCGGGGAATATTGTAACGGCAAATGGGACTTCTTTTTCTGGGCCAATAATGGCCGGGATGCTGGCTTGTTTATGGCAAGCATTTCCACAAAAAACAAATCAGCAAATTAAAGAATTAGTACTACAATCATCCGATAAATTTTTAACTCCCAACAATCAGTATGGATATGGAATTCCAGATTTTGGACTGATTGTTCGCAACCAATTGTCGACGGAGTCATTTTTAAAAGATGACTTCATAATTTATCCCAATCCAACCACTGATTCTATTTCCGTTTCTTTGCCATCAAAATTCGAAAGTGGAACCGTTTTTATTTATACTATTTTAGGACAGAAAATTTTAGAACAAAAAGTAACGCCTCAATCAGCTGTAATTTCTTTAAAAGCGTTAAATCAAGGGATGTACCTTTATAAATTGGAATCCGATAATTTCTACACAAGTGGGAAAATAATAAAAAAATAACAGCATCAATACCACATGAATAAAATCACTGAACTTTTCAAAATTAAATATCCTATCATTCAAGGTGGAATGATCTGGAATAGTGGGTATAAATTAGCCAGTGCCGTCAGTAACGCTGGTGGCTTAGGATTGATTGGTGCGGGTTCTATGTATCCCGAAGTCTTGCGAGAACACATTCAAAAATGTAAAAGAGCTACTTCAAAACCATTTGGAGTAAATGTTCCAATGTTATATCACAACATTGAGGAAATAATGAAAATTATTGTAGAGGAAGGGGTTAGGATAGTTTTTACGTCAGCGGGTAATCCAAAAACATGGACGTCATTCTTGAAACAAAATGGGGTAACGGTAGTGCATGTCGTAAGTAGCTCCGTTTTTGCATTGAAAGCACAAGATGCTGGTGTAGACGCAATTGTTGCCGAAGGATTTGAAGCTGGAGGCCATAACGGTAGAGAGGAAACCACAACACTTACACTTATTCCTATGGTGAAAGAAAAAATTTCAATTCCGTTGATTGCTGCCGGAGGTATTGCTACCGGTCGCGGCATGCTAGCTGCCATGGTTCTTGGTGCCGATGGAGTTCAAGTTGGGAGTAGATTTGCTGCGTCACTAGAATCGTCAGCTCATGATAATTTCAAGGAATCGATTGTAAAGGTTAAGGAGGGAGATACGCACTTGACATTGAAGGAACTTGCTCCAGTTCGGTTAATTAAAAATAAGTTTTATCAAGAGGTACAGGATTTATATAAAACGTGTCCAACAAAAGATGAATTAGTTACTTTATTAGGAAGAGCTAGAGCAAAAAGAGGCATGTTTGAAGGCGATTTAATCGAAGGAGAGTTAGAAATCGGTCAAATTGCAGGTCTTATTCACGAGATCAAACCAGCTGCTGAAATCATCCAAGAAATGATTATCGATTTTGAATACGCAAGAGTAGAGGCAACCAATTTTCAATTTTAAGCAATGATAAAAAGATATATTATTCTACTTTTTTTGATTCTAGGAGTACAACATTCTTATGGACAAAATTATAAGTTTAAAACGTCAGGCTTTAGTGTTTTAGAGAAAAATGAGAAAGGGAAATGGGGGAAATGGTCTGATTTAAATTTAGTTAATATTTTAATTTCATTAGATACTAATAAAAGTAGAATTGTAGTTTATTCTCAAATTATTCAACTTTTTGAAATTGTAGAATATCAACCTATTGAGGAAAATGAAACAGATACTGTTTACACATTTACCTGTAAAGATAACGAAGGCGTCGATTGTACAGTTTCGATCATTACCAGAAAAAAGCAAGAAAACCGAAAGCAACTGTACATTAATTATGGTAATAGGATAATACTTTATAATATATTCAATATGTGATGAATATGAAGTTGAATATCACAGCGCTATTTTTGATTTCTTACTCGTTTTTAAAATTGTTGAATATCTTTAATATATCCATCATACTCTGAATAAAATAGCTCCAAAGCATTCATTTTATCATTGTAAAATTCAAAAATTTCCTGCCAGTATTTTCTATTGCTAACTCCAACGCCTAGTTTTTCAACCCAAATAAGGCTAATTGTTTTACCACTTTCCAATGTGTGCTCTCTTTCAAAAACCAGATCTTTAATGAATTCCTCTTCTAGAATATTTTTTAAAGATTCCAGTTTTTCAAAATAGGCAATTCTTTTTTCATCGCTTCGCTGTTCTATGGCTATTAAAACTTGAGCCTTTTTATTATCTACATAAAATTTAAAAGAAAAATCTTTGATCTTAGTATCGTACAACAACCATTTTCGGGGAAATTTTTCCGAAAATTCAACCCAGAATTCGCGTTTTAACTTTTGTGTTTCTTCTTTGCTGTACATTGTGTATGACTTTTGGTATCAGAAAATTTGTGTAACGGTATTTTCTAAACTATATTTATATTAAATTTCAATGTGCAAAAATAGACTTTGATTATGGATTTTCAAGAATTTTTACAGTTTGTTCCTAAAGTACTTGATGTAAGGCTCCCCGCTTTTGATGCGCATATTAAAATGGCACCATTAGAGCGGTCACAAAGCTTAAAACAGATTGATTTTAGCGATAAAAATCCAAGAGTAGCTGCAGTAATGATGCTTTTTTATCCTAAAAATGAAATTACACACCTGGTATTGATTGTTCGGAATTCATACAAAGGTGTGCATTCTGCTCAAATTGGCTTTCCAGGAGGTAAATACGAAATCGATGATGAGAATTTTGCTTACACAGCGTTGCGCGAAACCCACGAGGAGGTTGGCATTCATCCAGATAAAATACAAATACTTAAACCTTTTACACAATTATATATACCACCTAGTAACTTTATCGTGCATCCTTTTTTAGGCATTAGTAAAGACGAACTAGTATTTGTACTACAGCCTTCAGAGGTAGCGGATATAATTGAATTGCCTCTGTCTATTTTTTTAAGTGATTCAATTGTTGTTGAGACTAAGGTCCCAACATCCTATTCAGTTGAGAGTAGTGTTCCTGCTTTTAAAATTGAAAACCATATCGTTTGGGGAGCAACGGCAATGATGCTTAACGAATTGAAAGAAGTTTTAAAAGAAGTCTTATATTCTTAAATTAGATAGGAAGCAACGGTTTTAGAATGCTAAAAACAATCAAAAATTAATTTCGTAGGTTTGCTAAATATAAAAAAACACATAATTTTATGGGATTATTTAAGAGAAATCCTTTTGGTCACATCCTGTTTTTAAAAAAATGGTTAATCAGGATTTTCGGGGCCATCACGCATCGACGATATAGAGGTTTCAACGAACTGCAAATTGAAGGTTCAGAAATCATAAGGAATTTGCCTGATACTAATGTTCTTTTTATTTCGAATCATCAAACGTACTTTGCTGATGTCGTAGCAATGTTCCATGTTTTTAATGCAAGTCTCAGCGGTCGTGATGATTCTATTAAAAATGTATGTTATCTCTGGCAGCCTAAAATGAACATCTATTATGTAGCTGCAAAAGAAACAATGCAGGCTGGATTATTGCCACGAATTATGGCTTATGCAGGCGCAATTACGGTCGAAAGAACTTGGAGAGCTAAGGGAGTCGATGTTCTGGAGAAAAAAGACATTAATCCAGATGATACTGAAAATATTAAAATTGCTTTAAAGGACGGTTGGGTTATAACCTTTCCGCAAGGGACAACTAAATCCTTTAAGCCGGTTCGTAAAGGAACGGCTCATATTATAAAGCAGCACAGACCTATTGTTGTTCCTATTGTGATCGATGGCTTCCGTCGTTCATTTGATAAAAAAGGATTACGTATGAAAAAGAAGGGCATTCTTCAATCCTTCCTTATTAAAGAGCCTTTGGATATTGATTACGATAAGGATACTATTGAGGAAATTGTTGAAAAAATCGAATATGCTATAGAGCAACATTGTTCATTCCTCAAAGTAATACCGGCTGAAATTATCAAAGAGCAAGAAGAATTAAATAAAACGCGCAGGTGGGAATACTAAGCAGAGGTTACATAAATGCTTGAACCTTGTAATAACAATAACTTGGGCGTTTCCCTGTATAAAAAAGAGGCTATTATCTAAATGGGTAGTAGCCTCTTTTTTATATAGGGCCGGGCTATTCGCTGCAAGTCCTCGTCAAGTTGCGTTACACTTCACTTGGCTGTGGGCTTTACGCTACTATCCCTAACGCTGGGAGTTGTATAATTGATTTAGAATTCGGTGTACCTTATATATAGGTATAGATTGTCTAATATAATGATAACCGTAAGAAACAAACCAGGAACAACTGTCCAAGCGTCAAAAAACCGAAATTATCTAAGATGATACTGCAGACAGGACCTAGAAACTGTATTAATCTTATCTGTGATTGAAACAAAGCGGCTCAGAGAACCAATAAATGTTTTAAAGGCATTGCTAATTCAAGACATCCTAGAGTGATATAATGGTAAAAAAACTAGATTTTGGTCCATTTTGCAAGCTTATCTTTGGATAGGTTGAGTGAATCATAAAAAACTTTTTTTTCAAGGAGCGTATTTTCAGCAAGTTAAAGTAAAAGTTAAGAAAAGGATAAAAAAAGTGTTTAAAAAAGCTTGAATAACGGTATAAAGGAGTTAGTTTTGCACCCGCAAGAAGTGCAAACGTTCATTTAAATACTGGCAAGCAAAACGAATT
>NZ_FNDB01000026.1 GCF_900099915.1 Flavobacterium omnivorum | reverse complement strand
AAGACTTCTGTTTCTCTAGAAGTTTTACTTTGGCTTCAAGTTCCATTATCTTTTGTTCTGGCGACTTTGACATAGTAAATGGTGTTTGGTTTTCCCAATCAAAGTTACCGAATTTTCTAAGCCATTTAACAACAGTTGATCTATTTTGAATGCCATAAGTCTTTGTGGATTCTGTAACTGTAAGTTGTCCTCGTTCAATTTCTTGAACAATTTGTAATTTAAAAGACATTGAATAATCTTTTTGAGTCCGCTTCACATAGCGTGTTTCTTCATGTTTTTCCATTAGGATACTTTTTGTGTATCGCTATTTCAGGACGGGACAAACAAAACATAAAAAAGCCCCGAACAGAATATTCGAGGCTTTTGTATAAAAATAGAATACTATAAAATTACTCTACAGTAACTGATTTTGCTAAATTACGAGGTTGATCTACATTACATCCACGCATAACAGCAATATGATAAGACAAAAGCTGTAAAGGTATTGTGGTAATCAATGGCGATAACGCGTCTGATGTTTCTGGAATTTCAATCACATAATCCGCCAATTCACGTACTTGCGTATCTCCCTTAGTTACTACCGCTATGATTTTTCCACTTCTGGATTTAATCTCTTGTATATTACTCACAATTTTGTCGTAGTGTCCTTGTTTTGGTGCAATAACAACAACTGGCATGTGCTCATCGATTAATGCTATCGGTCCGTGTTTCATTTCTGCGGCAGGATACCCTTCAGCATGAATATAGGAGATCTCTTTTAATTTCAATGCACCTTCTAAGGCTACAGGAAAATTATATCCTCTCCCTAAATATAAGCAATTAGGGGCATCTTTAAAGACGGCAGCGATTTCTTTTGCTCTGTCATTTGTCTCTAAAGCTTCCTTTACTTTTTCAGGAATAATTTCTAATTCTTGCAAATAGCTATGAAAAACAGAATTCGACAATGTTCCTTTGGCTTTAGCCAAACGCAAAGCAATCATAGTCAAAACAGTAATTTGAGTGGTAAAAGCTTTAGTGGATGCAACACCTATTTCAGGTCCTGCATGCGTGTAAGCACCAGCGTGACTTTCTCTTGAAATAGAAGAACCAACTACATTACAAACTCCAAAAACAAATGCACCACTTTCTTTAGCTAGTTTTATTGCTGCCATCGTATCCGCTGTTTCTCCAGATTGAGAGATAGCAATGACGATATCTTTACTATTAATAATTGGATTTCTGTATCTAAATTCAGAGGCATATTCTACCTCAACTGGAATTCTAGCGAACTCCTCAAAAACGTACTCTGCAACTAAACCAGCATGCCAAGAAGTACCACAGGCAACAATAATAATTCTTTCTGCATTTAAGAATTTTTCTAGATTATCTTCAATACCTGCCATTTGGATTAATCCTTCATTTGCATGAAGTCTTCCACGGTACGTATCTTTAATAACGCTAGGTTGCTCATAAATTTCTTTTAACATAAAATGATCGTACCCACCTTTTTCAATCTGTTCCAAGTTCATTTGAAGTTCTTGAATCGTAGGATTAACTAAAGAATCATCCATAATTTTACGTACTTTCATTTGTTTGTGCAATCGGATATTTGCCATTTCACCATCTTCCAGGTAAATTGCATTAGCCGTATATTCTATGAAAGGCGAAGCATCTGAAGCTATAAAAAACTCCCCTTCTCCTACTCCAATTGCTAGTGGACTACCTAAACGAGCCGCAACAATTTCATTTGGATTTTTTTTATCAAAAACAGCAATCGCGTAAGCTCCCACTACTTGATTTAAAGCTACTTGAACAGCTTTACCTAATTTTAGGTTGTCTTTTTTCTGTACTTCTTCAATAAGGTTTACAAGTACTTCTGTATCTGTATCCGAATGAAAAACATACCCTCTTTTAATTAATTCTGCTTTCAAAGGAGCATAATTCTCGATAATTCCATTGTGAACTATAGCCAAATCACCTGAATTCGAAAGATGAGGATGTGAGTTTACATCATTTGGAACACCATGCGTGGCCCAACGTGTATGCCCAATTCCAATGCTTCCATTGATTGTCATTTCCTTTGAGGCTTGCTCTTCAAGATCTGACACCTTGCCTTTGGTTTTACAAACTTTTAAATTTTCACCATCGTACAACATCACACCAGCACTGTCATAACCTCTATATTCCAGCCTTTTCAATCCCTTAATTACAATAGGATAGGCTTCTCTGTATCCAATATATCCAACGATTCCACACATAGTCTTGGCTTAATTAGGTTTTGTATAATAAATTTCAAGTTTCAATTTTTTCTCCACAGGAACGGTAGATTTTCCGCTATATAAAATAGTCCCTAAAGGATTCATCACCGAAGCTTTTGGGGCCTGAGAAATAAAAGCATTTGGCGTTTTTACTTTATAAGATGCTATTATACCAATATCTTCAGTAACAACAAGTCCTAGACTAACATTAGTTGAATCTTTATTGTTTATAAGATTTCGTATCTGATTTGTAATTCTAATTTTATACGTAACCCCTCTTTTACTAGTTGCATCCTTTTTGATTATACCGTCAAAAAAAGCTTTGGATTTCTTTGGATTAGTACTATTAGAAGTAGGATCTAAGGAGTAATCTACTAATGGTCGGCTATTTTTAAAATCGTATAGATAAATTCTTTGTGGCTCATTACTGGATGACATCGCATCGGTATCGATATGAAAAACTAAATTTGCTTCGTTTACCAAAAGCTTTTTACCATCGGCTGGATTTCTTAAATCATCTAATTCATCGGAAACTCCATTAGGACCTGTAAGAACGCCGTTGGCATCGTACCCTTTTAGATCTTTAGGGTCAAAAAGCTGCAGCACTGCTACGGAACCTTCTCCACCTCTTAGAAACAATTTATCATCGCCATCTGTTCTATTACCTGTATTTGGCAAAGCAGCATAAGCAGCACCAGAGTTGGTAAAATCATTGTTCAACAAACTAACTGTATTTCCTGTTAAGTTAAGCTCAATGGTCTTTTTTACTCGGGTAGTTGTTGAAACTCCTGCAGTTGTAGACACTAAATCTTCATTGTACTTAATTGTAATTTTTCCCGCTCTAAAATTCAACATCGCTAAATTTCCTGCGCTGCTTCCTGATTTCTCCATTTTAAAGTAAAGTCCTCTAAAATAATTTTTGAAAACATCATTTGAGGCTAATTTACCATTATTAACTGCATCAATAATTCTGGTTTTAAAGTAGTCACTATTTAAGTTCAACTTCATACCTGGTGCCGTGTAAGCCGTAGATTTTACGTTAGTAATTGAATCTGTCGTTACAACAACGTGTTCCTCTGGATTAAAGAAAAATTCCTCGTTTTGAGACTTATCTGAACTGTCATTTAAAAGTGTAGCTTTTTTTAAATTATTAAACTCAGCATTTTGATCTGTGTAATATTTTTGTGGCTGCTGGAAACCAGAATCAGGATCAGAATCTCTCATGAAATAACCTGATTCATAGATGCTTAATTTCATTTTAGCCTTTTCCACGCCGTAAATTGAATCTAAAACATATATGCGGCTACCATCTGCATTCACTTTAGTTTGCGATGGATCCGTATAATAAGGAATCGTCAAAACAACACTTTCAACAAAAGGCCTTGTACTTACAACAGTGGTAAAAACTGGAAGAGTCAATTGGGTGTTAAAATTCGCAGTGGTTTGACCAAAATTTGCGTTGCTATAAATTCCCAATGGATTTACTTCAAGATTATTAGATTGAATTGGTCCTGTTTTTTGATTGTAACCTAAAACACCGTAAGAGGCTTTATTAAGATCAAAATTGTTTCCACCAATCAAATCACCACCAACTTCGTTGTAATCTTTATCACATGAATATAAAAACACAACAGTTGCGACTATCAGGATTTTCTTAAAAAAAGAATTATTGTACATATTTATTAAAAAAGTTTAATTTAAAGAACCTCGTTTAAGTAAAAGTTAGTATACGCTTCTGCGAATGCATCTTTCGGAGCGAAAGATAAAAAAGGTTTTCCTGAAGATTCTATAAATTTTGTTAAACTTGGTGACAGGTTTTCTGAGGCAATAATTATTGCATCAGAATGCTTTATGGTCGACTTTATAATATTTTCGTAATCTGGTATTTCCAAATCCGCAATTGCATCAGCGGGAACTCCATCAAACTTTACTTTATTGACCATTTCCACATTCAAAGTTCCTTCAAAGGACTGACTGTAAACAGAAGTAACAATCTTTGTTTCAGAAAACAAAGCTTCATTTTTATAAAAATGCTTCATATAAATAGGCAACATGGCAGCCATCCATCCATGAACATGTATAATATCTGGAACCCAATTGAGTTTTTTAACGGTTTCAACAACTCCTTTAGCAAAGAAAATAGCACGTTCGTCATTGTCAGGATACATCACTCCTTCTTCATCTGTAAACGTCGCTTTTCTTTTAAAATATTCATCGTTATCGATAAAGTATACTTGAATTCTTTCTTTTGGAATAGAAGCTACCTTTATAATCAATGGCATATCCAAGTCATTTACTACCAAATTCATCCCCGAAAGTCTAATTACTTCGTGCAATTGGTGTCTTCTCTCGTTAATATTTCCATACCTTGGCATAAAAATTCTTATCTGTCCACCTTGATCATTAATCATTTTTGGAACGTCATAAGACATTAAAGAGACCTCGTTTTCAGCAAGATACGGCACCACTTCAGATGATACATATAATATCCTCTTATCTTTCATATTGTAATTTACTTTATTTATTGGCAATAAAAACCATGCAAAATTACAAAAATTTATGCAGTTATTAACTAAAATAGTAAGTTTGCATTTAATTTTAATAAAACTGCCATGCCTATTTTCTACGGAAAAGCATCTTTAATGGACTATTTGAAATCAATAAAAACAATCCATTCCACCGTTGGATTTGTTCCAACAATGGGCGCTTTGCATCAAGGTCATTTGGCTTTAATCCAAAAATCATTGGCGGAAAATACAAATACTGTAGTGAGTATTTTTGTGAATCCTACCCAATTCAACAATCCTGAAGACCTGGCAAAATACCCAAGGACACTAGAAGAAGATGTGAAAAAACTTACGAATTTAGATCCGAATATTATTTTATATTCCCCTTCAGTTGAAGATATTTATGACGGACAACCCGTTTCTCTATCGTTTGATTTTGATGGTCTCGAATATCCAATGGAAGGCAAATTCAGACCCGGACATTTTAATGGCGTAGGCACAGTGGTTAAACGCCTTTTTGAAATAGTGGAACCTACGCATGCTTACTTTGGAGAAAAAGACTTCCAACAATTGCAAATTGTAAAAAAAATGGTAGCTAAAAATAATTTAAAAGTAGTTATCGTTGGTTGTCCCATTTACAGAGAAAGTAACAATCTAGCCATGAGCTCTAGAAACGAACGCTTATCTGCTCAGGAAAGAGACGAAGCGGCAATTATATATCAAATATTGACTTCTGTCAAAGCTAAATTTCCGACAAATAGCGCGGCTAAAATCTCAGAATGGGTTCAAAAATTCCTTAAAAAAAATCCTCAATTTACGCTGGAATACTTCACCATTTCCGATGAAGCAACACTTATAACGTGTAATCGAAAAAATAAAAATAAAAAATACCGCGCTTTCATAGCCGTATTAGTCAACAATATCCGTTTGATTGATACCATTTCATTAAATTAATTTACTTTTGTAGCATGCAAATTCAAGTTTTAAAATCAAAGATTCACCGGGTTAAAGTGACAGGTGCCGATCTAAATTATATCGGGTCCATCACCATTGATGAATCATTATTAGAGGCCTCAAATATCATTGAAGGCGAAAAAGTTTCCATTGTAAACATCAACAACGGAGAACGTTTTGAAACCTATGCCATTAAAGGCGAAAAAAATTCAGGAACAATTACCCTCAACGGTCCTGCAGCAAGAAAAGTTCAAAAAGACGATATCATCATCATCATTTCATACGCAACCCTAGATTTTGAAGAAGCTAAAACCTTCAAACCGTGGGTAATTTTTCCAAATGAAAACGACAATTCGTTGACTTAATTGCTATACGAATTCAATCAACACTATCTTTTAGCCACTGATTCTCTGATTTTGCATTTTAAAATCAAAGAATTAGTGGCTATTTTTTAAATGCTAGCTCCTCCTTTATAATCAAAGTGCAATAGTAACATTTGCCACTACTCCTTTTCAATTAAAAGTAATAATGTTTATCTTGCTTGCTCTTATTTAGAGTATTCCCTAGATTCTAAAACAATCCAATCATGAAAAAACTAATACTCTTATTACTCTTTTCCATTTCTGTATTTTCACAAAAAACTGTGATTGCTTTTGATTCTCAAGTGCTTGGTGAAAGTAGAGAAATAACCATTGGACTACCCCCTTCTTTTAATAAAAACCCAGATAAAAAATACCCTATTCTTATTTTACTGGATGGCGATTATCTTTTTGAGCCTTTCTACGGTGCCTTAAATTTTGGCGCGTACTGGCATGATTTACCGGAAACCATCATTGTTGGCATCAGCCAAAACAAAAACAACGAACGATTTGACGACTGTAATTATGACGAAGCAGATGGTATTCCTTCCGGAAAAGGCGCGAAATTTTTTGAGTTTATCGGCACTGAATTACTACCTTACATTGAAAAAAAGTACACTGTAGCCCCCTTCCGCATCATTGCAGGCCATGACACGACTGCCGGTTTTTTAAACTTTTTTCTATATAAAGACAATCCTATTTTTAATGCTTATATCTCTTTAAGTCCAGAACTGGCTCCAGATATGGAAAACCGTATTCCGGAGCAGCTTTCAAAACTCAAACAACCTGTTTTTTATTATCAATCCAACGGTGATGGTGATGTAAAGAAACTGCAAGCCTCTATCAAAAAATTAGACACAAATATAAAACAGGTTACCAATCCTTTACTAAATTACAAGTTTGATACTTTCAAAGGCGCATCTCATTATTCATTGGTTTTGTATTCAATTCCAAATGCTTTATACCAATTTTTCGACACGTACAAACCCATTTCTTCTACTGAATATTCGGAGAAAATTGCCGTTCTTCAATCGGGTTATGTGGATTACTTAATTAACAAATATGATGTCCTATCTAAAAATTTAGGTTTAAGAATACCCATTCGCGTCAATGATTTCAAAGCAATTGAAGCGGCCATTTTAAAAAATAAAGCATACGCTGAATTGGAAAAATTAGCCGAAATTGCCAACAAAAACTACCCAAAATCAATGCTTGGTGATTATGAATTGGGATTGATGTATGAAAAAATGGGCGATCCAAAAAAAGCGGCAAAACGCTATCAAAGCGCTTCTCAATTAGAGGAAATCGGTAACCTTACCAAAGATAGCATGATGGGAAAATACGATGATATGATCAGTCAAACACCAAAAAAATAATGACAAAAGTAAAAACTACTTTTTTTTGCCAAAACTGCGGAGCACAATACGCCAAATGGCAAGGACAATGCAATTCTTGTAAAGAATGGAATACCATCGCAGAGGAAATTATCCAAAAACAAGAAAAAACAGCGTGGAAAAGTGAGACTTCCACTAGCAGCAAAGCACCAAAACCTTTACGAATAAATGAAATTGATTCCGCTCAGGAAATCCGAATGGATACTACTGACGCTGAACTTAATCGTGTGCTAGGTGGCGGAATAGTTCCCGGATCATTGATCCTTTTGGGTGGCGAACCTGGCATTGGAAAAAGTACCCTTTTGCTCCAAATTTCTTTAAAGCTACCTTATAAAACGTTATACGTTTCCGGTGAAGAAAGTCAGAAACAAATAAAAATGCGTGCCGAAAGAATTACGCCCAGCGGCGATAATTGCTATATTCTGACGGAAACCAAAACACAAAACATCTTCAAACAAATTGAAGCTATACAACCGGAAATCGTGATTATCGATTCCATTCAAACCTTACATACGGATTATATTGAATCCACTCCCGGAAGCATTTCTCAAATCCGGGAGACTACGGCTGAATTGATCAAATTTGCCAAAGAAACCAATATTCCCGTAATTTTGATTGGTCATATTACCAAAGATGGAAATATTGCTGGTCCAAAAATATTGGAACACATGGTCGATACCGTTTTACAATTTGAAGGCGATAGAAATCACGTATACCGCATTTTACGATCGTTAAAAAACCGTTTCGGTTCTACTGCAGAAATTGGTATCTATGAAATGCTAGGCAATGGTTTAAGAGAAGTTTCAAATCCATCGGAAATATTGATTTCACATAAAAATGAGGAACTATCCGGAACCGCAATTGCTTCCACATTAGAAGGCATGCGTCCTTTGATGATTGAAATACAAGCCTTGGTAAGCACCGCCGTTTATGGAACTCCGCAACGCAGCACCACAGGTTACAATGCCAAAAGACTCAATATGATTCTGGCCGTTTTAGAAAAAAGAGCTGGTTTTAGGCTTGGCGCCAAAGACGTTTTCCTGAATATAACCGGCGGGATTTCAGTAGACGATCCTGCCATAGATTTGGCTGTTGTGGCCGCTATTTTATCCTCTAATGAAGATATTGCCGTAAATAAAGACTTTTGCTTTGCCGGTGAGGTAGGACTTTCTGGTGAAATCCGTCCCGTAAATCGCGTAGACCAACGCATACAAGAAGCAGAAAAACTAGGTTTTTCAACCATTTTTGTATCCAAATACAATAAAATCGCTTTGAAAAAGACCGGAATCAAAATCCGATTAGTAGCCAAAATTGAAGATGTAGTAAGTGAACTGTTTGGATAATTCTAAAAACCATATAAAATTTAAGTGCCTCATTCTAGTTTTTTATTACCCTACTTTCCGATTTAAAATAAATACTCTACATTAAGAAAAGGATGTATTATTTTTTGTAACTTTATGTCTACCAATGCATTAATATACAAAATGAAGTATTAACTCCATGCTATTAATTTATATTCCGAACACCTCGGCAAAGTGTTAATTCTAACAAGAAGTAGAGTCTCGGTACACTTCTTGCTAAAAGATAAATAAAGCAGACTCAATTCTGCTAAAATAACTATGCCTGATTTTGTTGGCATAAAACAACACAAAAACGAGCAATTTTAATTTAAAATATCAAAACTATGAAAAGACAAACTGGTATTTGGATTGATTCCTCAAAAGCGATAATTGTTGCTCTTGATGGTGATACAGAAAAAATTACTGAAATAGATTCTGAGGTTGAAAATAGCGTCTATCACAATAAAGAAGGCGATAAAGGGACGTTCTCTGGAGCTCATCATGGCAATAGTGACAAAAAATTTGAGGAAAGAAAAAAACAAGAGTTGGACTATTTTATAAAATCAGTCCTTTCGTATGTTAAAAAATCAGATGAGCTTATTGTCTTTGGTCCAGCACAAACCAAAATTAAACTGGAACATAAATTATTAACAGAACATTTATTAGAACCCGGAAAACTAAAAGCAGTTGAAACGGCTGATAAAATGACGTTAAACCAAATTGTTGAAAAAGTGAGACGCTATTACAATCCTTCTCAATTTAAGACACCAAAGCCCTAACACGCTAAAACTATCGTTACCGTAAAATTTAGAAACTACAACGCTTTCTCCGTTGTAGTTTTTTTATTTTACACTTTCAATTTTAAATCAAAGTACTAAAGAATACTATAAAAATGTTTCCTTTATTATTATATTCCTTTTCTTTATACCCAAGATGCATGTCGCTGTATTTTATACTTAACTCAACTGTTTATGAAAACTGGAAAACAAAAACTACTTATCGCAGCAAAAGTACTTTTTGTATTGTTTGTCGCTTTACTTATCTCTTTTTATATATTTAGAGATACCGTATTACAGCAAACGATAGCCAAAGTTTCCCATGAAATGCAAGTCGAATACAATAGCTCTTTTACTATAAAAAAAGCTTCCTTCGATGGACTATCAAGACTGAATCTTTCGGAGATTATATTAGTTCCTAAAAATGCAGATACCCTTTTTAAAATACAAAAACTAAAAACTAGTGTCAATTTATGGCATCTCCTAACAGGTGATGTTCAACTGGGAACTTTAGAAGTCCAAAATGGTTATTTTCAGTTGGTAAAAAAAGGAAAAGTGAGAAATTTTGATGCTTTTCTAAAAAAAGACAATCAAACAGAACTGAGCGACGAAAAAAGAAATTACGCTCAATTGGCCTATAGAATCATATCAAAAGCATTGAATTTAGTCCCTACGGATATGATTTTGGACAATCTGTCTTTTAGACTTGATGACAACGGGAAAAAAGCAACCATCAATTTCCAAAAACTGCGATTGGTCAACAATCAGCTCGAAACTTCGATAAAAGTGCAAACCAATACAATATCACAACGATGGAAAATCAAGGGATTTGCAGATCCACGAAATAAAAAAGCAGATATCCGATTTGTGAATATAGATACTGGCGCCATCCAAATGCCCTATTTAGACGAGCGTTTCAACCTAAAATCCAGCTTTGATTCCATCCAATTGAGCATTCAAAATATTGAAAGAGATGGCGATCAACTACATATTGATGGGTTTATGGCTATTGCCAATTTAAAACTCAACCACCCAAAAATTGCGAGAAAAGATGTATTATTAAAAAACGCCAAATTCGACTACCGATTCTTACTCGGTTCTGACTTCATATCTATTGACAGTAGCTCAACGGTTCAACTCAATAAAATAAAATTTCATCCTTATGCCGCATACGAAACCGGGAAAGACACCATTTATAAACTCAAAATAAACCTCCCAAAAATGAAAGCGCAAGATTTTATAACTTCGCTTCCTGATGGTTTATTTACGCACTTTCAGGGAATGGAAGCGACCGGAACTTTTGATTATAAATTGGATTTTGCTTACAACCAAAACAAACCAAATCAACTGGTTTTTGATAGTAAATTGAAGAAAGAAAACCTAAGAATTACAAAATACGGCAAAGCAAATCTCAACAAACTTAATGGCGAATTTGTGTATCGGGCCTTAATCAACAATGTATTTCAAAGAGGTGTTTTGGTAGGAAATGCCAATCCAAATTATACGCCTTTAGACCAAATTTCACCGTATTTAAGAAAGTCGGTTTTGACAACAGAAGATCCTTCTTTCTTTAGTCATAAAGGATTTATCACCGAAGCATTTAAACAATCCATAGTCAAAAACATAAGAACCAAAAAGTTTTCCCGTGGCGCTAGTACCATCAGCATGCAATTAGTAAAAAATGCATTTCTGAGTCGGGAGAAAACGGTTTCTCGAAAGCTAGAAGAAATTTTATTGGTTTACATTCTGGAAAACAACCGCATTGTGAGCAAGGAACGCATGCTCGAAGTGTATTTTAATATTATCGAATGGGGGCCAAACGTTTATGGAATTGGCGAAGCAAGTCAGTTTTATTTCCAAAAAACACCTGCAGAATTATCGCTGAACGAATGTTTGTATCTCGCCCGTATTATTCCAAGTCCTAAGAAATTCATGTATCAGTTCAACGATCAAGGGATGTTGAAAGATTTTGCGATAAAACAGGAATCGTTCTTGACCAGCATCATGCTTCGAAGAGGACTTTTGACACCAGAAGACACTATTTACAAGTCGTTACCCATATTAATTTCAGGACCTGCAAAATCTTTTATCAAATTCAAAGTACAGGATTCCACACAAATAAAAGTAGATTCTCTAGCTAATAATGATGAGTTTGATCTTTAATTCTTAATACTTAACCACAAAGTTCACAAAGAAAGCGCCAAGTTCACAAAGGTTTAAATTGCTTCTTTGTGAACTTTGTGGTTAAAATTACTTTACGGTGCCGGATCAGGAATAATAGCCTGCACTTCATCAATTGCTTTTAGAATTTCCTCGGAAAGTGTTATTTGAATCGTATCTATGTTTTCCTTTAATTGTTCCAATGTGGTTGCGCCAATGATGGTACTGGTTACAAAAGGTTGTTGGGCTATAAATGCCAAGGACAATTCTGTCAGAGTCAGTCCGTTTTTTTTAGCGATTTCTTGATACAATCGGGTAGCCTCTGTACATTGCGCACTGTTGTATCTCGAATATTGTGGAAATAAATTAAGTCTAGCATTTGGATGCACTTCGCCCGATAAAAACTTACCCGATAAAACGCCAAAAGCCATTGGTGAATAAGCTAACAACCCAACATTTTCTCTCAAGCAAATTTCAGCAGAACCATTTTCAAAAAGTCTATTCAGCAACGAATATGGATTTTGAATCGTTTTTACTCTTGGCAAATCATTGTATTTGCTTTCCTCTAAAAAACGCATGATTCCCCAAGGATTTTCATTTGAAAGTCCAACGTGTTTTATTTTTCCTGCTTTGACAAAACCGTCTAATGTTTCTAACACATCATGAATATTGTCCTCCCAAGCATCCTCCTGAACTTTAAAACCACGTTGCCCAAAATAATTGGTTTTGCGCTCCGGCCAGTGCAATTGATACACGTCCAGGTAATCCGTTTGTAGGCGTTGTAAACTTTGGTCTAATGCAAACTTGACGCTAGCTGGTGAAAAATCTAACTTGTCTCTCATGTAACCAAAATTAGGATTGGGTCCGGCAATTTTGGATGCCAAAACCACTTCTTCTCTTTTACCTGATTTTTTGAACCAAGTTCCAAGAATTTTCTCTGTGCTTCCGTATGTTTCTTGCCGCCCCGGAATCGAATACATCTCAGCAGTGTCAAAGAAATTGACTCCATTTTCTAAGGCATAATCCATTTGGGCATGACCCTCCGCTTCTGTGTTTTGTTGCCCAAAAGTCATGGTTCCAAGGCAAATTTTGCTGACTTTTATATCCGTATTGGGTAAAGTTGTGTATTTCATTTTTAAGGAAATTGTATTTTATTTTCGAAAACAAAGATAAAATTAGTTTGTTGTTTAGATTTACAGTTAACAGAAAATTGAGAAACATTTACAAAATATAACCGCGAATTCGCAAATTAAAAGCCCACATTCCAATGCTAAAATTAGCGAATTAGCAGTAAAAGAAAAAGGTCCAAAGCAACTACTTTAAACCTTTCCCTCTTTACAATTTTGATCTTTAATTGATTTCTTTTAACATTTCGGCTATTTCATCTAATCTTGGCGTTAGAATTATTTCGATTCTACGATTTTTAGCTTTTCCGTCCGCTGTTGAATTGCTTGCTAATGGTGAAAATTCTCCTCTTCCAGCAGCCGTTAGACTCTGTTTATTGATTTTCTTGTTCTCACTCAAAATAGCAACTATTGCTGTGGCTCTTTTTGTAGATAAATCCCAGTTATCCGCAATAGGTCCTGATGCCGTAAAAGCATCATCATCCGTATGACCTTCAATTAGTACGGATATATCAGGATTATCACCCAAAACTTTACCAACTTCAATTACTGCTTTTTGACCTTCGGAACCTACGGCCCAACTTCCTGAATTGAAAAGTAGTTTGTTCTCCATAGAAACATATACTTTCCCGTTTTTTTGCTCGACTGTCAATCCCTTTCCTTCAAAACTATTTAAGGCGTTTGACAAGGTCTCTTTTAATTTTTTCATGCTGGCTTCTTTGGCAGCAATCAAATCTTCTAATTCCTGCAAACGCTGTGCACTTTTGCTTAAGCGCTCTTGTTCTATTGCTAATGCTTTTCCTTTTTCGTCCAATTGCTCTAGCAAATCACGATTTTTTTTCATGTTGCTTTGCAACGCATCACCACTGTTTTTTTCTAAAGCCGCATAGGAATCTTCTAACACTTTGAACTTGTTTTGAGCCGCAGCGTAATCTGCTTTCAACTTATCTAGTTCTGATTTAGACTTGCTTAAATCCATTTTTAAACCATCACGGTCTAATTCTAATTGGTTTTTAGATTTTAGCAAATCTGCATTTTCATCTGCTAAACTTCTGTTTTCTTTTTTGGAATCGGTGTATTTACTTTCTAAGTCATTGTATATTTTCTTGGACACACAGGAAGTTGAAAGTGCCAATACTACTAATCCGATGGAAACTTTTTTAATCATTTTGTTTGTATTTATGTTGTTTCTAATGTTGTTTTGAAAACAAAAACTCAAATTTTATCCGAATTCCTTAGGCCTTGTAGAAGAGGGATTTCGAGAGAAAATCTTTGTTGTTTTTGCTGCCAAAAATGACAAGATTGCATTCTCATTTTTAGAATGAGACGGGAAATAGCTCCAGATTGCTTCATTCCTCGCAATGACTTTTACTCTATTTCTACCAAAATTGGGCAATGATCCGAATGCACCGCATCTGATAAAATAACGGCTCTTTTTAATTTATGTTTTAAAGAATCACTAACTAAATTATAATCAATGCGCCAGCCTTTGTTGTTTCCTCTGGCTCCAGCACGGTAACTCCACCATGTATATTGGTGTGGCTCACTATTAAAATGTCGAAAACTATCTACAAATCCAGATTTCATAAAGCCGTCAAGCCAAGTTCTTTCTTGCGGCAAAAAACCAGAAACATTTTTGTTGCGGACAGGATCATGAATGTCGATTGCCTCATGGCAAATATTGTAATCTCCGCAAATAATTAGGTTTGGAATTTCTTTTTTGAGTTCGTCAATATAGTTTTGAAAATCATCCATGAACGTGAATTTATGGTCCAATCGATCGATGTTCGTTCCAGATGGCAAGTACAAACTCATCACAGAAAACCCATCAAAATCAGCACGAAGGTTCCTTCCTTCAAAATCCATGTGGTGAATTCCGGTTCCGTGAACCACATTATTGGGTTTGATTTTAGAAAGAATAGCCACGCCGCTATATCCTTTTTTGGTCGCCGAATAGTAATATTGGTAAGGATAACCGGCCTTAGTAATATCGTCTACTGGAATTTGGTCTTCGGTTGCTTTAATTTCCTGAAGGCAAATAATATCTGGATTTGCGTGTTGCAACCAGTCTATGAATCCTTTTGAAATAGCAGCTCTGATTCCGTTTACGTTGTATGAAATAATTCTCATTGCATATTTTTTTTTGAAATTCTTCCGAAAAAATTATTTTTACCTGCAGTTGTCAGGAACCCACTTTTTTATTATTCGGAAAAAATTATATTGTTTGTATGTGGGTTTCAAATGTAACAAAAAAGTAGAAGTTTGATGGAGAAAAATAGAGAAAATGGAGTTTTTTGCTATCTTTGTTTCTTGCTCTAAAAAAAGATAAAATACATGGGTTTAGTAACCGCGAAGGAAGTTGCAAAAGCAATAAATGCAGACAAGTATGGAGTTCTGGGGACTTTTTCCGGCTGGATCTTGATGAAGGTGCTAAAAATCTCCACTTTAAACAAAGTATACGATAGAAATAAGCATTTAACGGAAGTTGATTTCCTGAATGGTATATTAGATGATTTACAAATAAAATTCGAAATTCCAGAAGAAGATTTAAAACGTTTGCCAAAGGAAGGTGCTTATATCACGATTTCAAATCATCCTTTGGGAGGAATTGATGGGGTTTTGTTACTGAAATTGATGTTGGAAAGAGAACCAAATTTCAAAATTATAGCTAATTTTCTTTTGCATCGAATTGTCCCGCTCAAGAAATACATCATGCCTGTAAATCCTTTTGAAAATCACAAAGATACAAAATCAAGTGTGGTAGGATTAAAAGAAACGTTTCGCCATTTGAGTGATGGAAAGCCGCTAGGCATGTTTCCAGCCGGAGAAGTTTCTACTTATAAGGATGGTAAACTGATGGTAGACAAACCTTGGGAAGAAGGCGCTATCAAAGTCATTAGAAAAGCCCAAGTTCCTGTTGTCCCTATTTATTTTCATGCAAAAAACAGCCGATTATTTTATTTACTATCCAAAATAAGCGGAACATTTAGAACGGCAAAACTTCCTTCGGAGGTGTTTAGTCAAAAACACCGTGTGATCAAAGTGCGCATTGGTAAACCTATATCCGTAAGTGAACAAAATGAGCATACAACGATAGAGGAATATTCTGAATTTTTAAGAAAGAAAACCTACATGTTAGCGAATCCTTTCGAGAAAGAAATCCCTTTTTTGCCTACACCTACTTTAAAAAGTCCTAAAAGTCCAAAGACTATTGTTACTGGGGCTAGTCAAGATAAAATGACAAAAGAAGTAGATGAATTACGAAGTACCGATTGTCGACTTTTGCAAAGTAAAAATTACGAAGTGTTTCTTGCTGAAGCACATGCAATTCCAAATATCCTCCATGAAATAGGTCGTTTACGAGAAATTACTTTTCGCGAAGTGGGCGAAGGAACAAATGAATCCATTGATTTAGACAAGCACGATCAATATTACCATCATCTTTTTTTATGGGACAATGAAGCCAATAAAATTGCTGGTGCTTATCGAATGGGATTGGGTTCAGAAATTTATCCTAAATATGGAATAAATGGTTTCTACCTCAACGATTTGTTCCGCTTTGAACCCGAATTACATGATATGATGCACAAATCCATAGAAATGGGAAGAGCTTTTATCATCAAAGAATACCAACAGAAACCAATGCCGCTTTTCTTGCTTTGGAAAGGAATTATGCACACGACTTTACGATATCCAGAACACAAATTTTTATTGGGAGGCGTCAGTATAAGCAATCAATTTTCAGATTTTTCTAAATCGCTGATGATTGAATTCATGAAGTCCAATTATTACGACCCCTATATTGCACAATACATACACCCAAAGAAAGCGTATAAGGTGAAATTAAAAGATGCCGATAAAGATTTCATTTTTGATGAAGCAGAATCCGATTTAAATAAGTTTGATAAAATTATTGATGAACTCGAACCAGGAAGTTTGCGTTTGCCGGTTTTAATTAAAAAATACATCAAACAAAATGCAAAAGTGGTAGCCTTTAATGTAGATCCGCTTTTTAACAATGCTGTTGATGGATTAATGTACATCCGAATTGCAGATATTCCAGAAAGCACTATGAAACCTGTGATGGAAGAGTTTCAAGCGGAATTAGAACGAAAATTAGCTGATAAAGAAGATTGATTTTTTTTCAACCCTTATTTAAAATCAGCCCCATTATAATTCACAAAGCCACTACTTTCAAAATCAAAACCCTGTAAATGACAGAATTTTTTTGAAAGTAGTGGCTTCTTATTTAATAAATTATAGTTATTATAAATCGCTTATTTCGTCCTTTAAAACCACGCTTTTTTATTTAGTTGATATGTAGCATAAAATTCCTCATCTGATTTTGTCAAGTAAATTATTCCTTCGATAACGCCTAATATATAAGTAACCGTACCACAAGTAAAAAGACTAATCACTAACCAGATAATTCCTTCTGTTGTGTATCCTAAAAGGAATTTATGAATTCCAAAAGGCCCCAAAAGGATGGCTAAAATCCCTGCTGGAAGTTTTTTATTGTCTTTACGAATTGGTGTTGGGTTATTCCAAGCTTCAAACTTTGCGTTTTCCATAAAAGTTGGTTTTAGGTTATTTTTTGGTAGTTAAAATAGAAATTCTATTGAAAAACAGCATCAATTGGCTCCCAGAGCTCGATTTTATTTCCCTCGAGATCCAAAATCCAGGCAAATTTCCCATACTCATAAGTCTGCACATCACCTATAATTGTTACACCTTCATCCGATAATTTTTGCAACAAACGTTCTAAATTCTCCACTCTGAAGTTTTGCATGAACTGTTTTTCGCTTGGTTCAAAATATTTTGTACCTGCGGCAAAAGGCGACCATTGCGTTGTACAAGCATCCCCTGCGGCGTCCTTCCAATGAAAAGTAGCACCATAATCATCTGTTTTTAAACCTAAATGTTTGGCGTACCAGGCAATCAACTGCATCGGATCTTCTGCTTTAAAAAAGAAACCGCCTATTCCTGTAACTCGTTTTTCCGGTTCAACAGCTTTGGCTTGACCAAAATATTTCGTTTTTATTTTATCAACTATGACTTGCGCTAATCGTTCGTGGCTTTCGAATGTCCAACCGGCAATATGTGGTGTCAAAATCACATTCTTGGCTTTCAATAAATATTGAAAAGCTTCCGGTGTATTTTTATCAGTAAACAGAGTTTCGAAAGATAATTTCTCATATTCCAGAACATCCAAACCTGCACCGAGAATTTTACCGGATTTCATAGCCGAAACCAAATCGGCAGTGACAATATTCTTTCCACGAGATGTATTGATGATCCAAAAGGATTTTGAAAATTCATTGATGAAATTGCTGTCAACCATTTTATCGGTTTCAGGAGTCCACGGAATGTGTAAACTCACTACATCCACTTTTTGGTAAAATTCTGCTAACGTAACCTGTTTTGCATTGACGTCACCTACATTATCCTGAATATCATAACACAATACTTCCAGATCAAACCCACGGAGTTTTTTAGCAAATGATTTTCCCATATTTCCATAGCCAATAATCCCCATGGTTTTTCCGTCCAATTCATGACCACGATTGGTTTCACGATTCCAGTGCCCAGAACGTATCTCGCTATCGGCTTCATTCAATTTATTAAAAAGGGATAAAATCAATCCCAAGGTATGTTCGGCAACAGCATTTCGATTTCCTTCTGGCGCAGCGATAAGCGTAATGTTTTTTGAGGCTGCATAGTCACAATCAATACTTTCTAATCCAGCTCCTACTCGCGCTATAAATTGTAAATTAATGGCTTTATCTAAAAAGCTTTTATCTATTTTGAAACGGCTCCGAATAACAATTCCTTGATACTCCTGAATTTTAGTTTCAATTTCTTCTTTTGAAGAGTTAAAATCGCTATGATTTATAAATCCCGAATCCTGTAATTGATTCCAAAGTAAGGGATGATTGCCGTCTAAGTGAAGGATTTTAATGTCCATAAGTGTTCTTTTTTTGATCCCTCAAATTAACAAAAAAAATACGATTTATTGCTTTAACAAAGGAAAATAGAGTGCAATTTTGTAAATTTGCAACTCCAATTTTTTTTACAAATCGAATCGTTGTAAAAAAAGAAAACTCAGTAATGAAATTAACAAAAACATTTAAAGCTTTTTTCAAAAGCGAAAAATCTAGTGGTCTTCTGCTACTCTCTGTCACAATAGTCTCTCTTTTATTAGCTAACTCATCCATTCAAACTGAATATATTGCATTTTGGGCAGCCAAGTTAGGTAGCCATTCTGTAACGGAATGGATAAATGATGGTTTAATGACAATCTTCTTTCTTTTGATTGGTTTGGAACTAGAGCGAGAGATGTATCAAGGAGAATTATCTAGTTTAAAAAATGCCGCTTTACCTATTTTTGGAGCCTTTGGGGGAATGATTATTCCAGCAGGAATCTTTTTAATATTGAATTTTGGCACAATCACACAAAATGGTGCCGGAATCCCAATGGCAACTGATATCGCATTTGCTATTGGTATTTTATCGTTATTAGGGAATCGCGTTCCTACCTCACTCAAAGTATTTCTGACTGCACTTGCTGTAATAGATGATTTAGGTGCCATTATGGTCATTGCCATATTTTATACAGAGTCCATTGCCTACATAAATTTGTTTATTGCTTTGTCCATTATGGGCGGGCTGTTTATTCTCAATAGAAGAAAGGTTCACAATCTCATACCTTATCTAATTGGTGGTGCTGCAATGTGGTATTTTATGTTAAATTCTGGAGTACACGCAACGATTACCGGTGTTTTACTAGCTTTTGTGATCCCGTTTGGTAATGGAGGTAAGAAAACCTCCTCCTATAAATTACAGCATTTTTTGCATAATCCCGTTGCCTTTTTTATTCTTCCTTTATTTGCCATCGCTAATACAGGCATCGCTATTGGAAGTGAATGGCATGAAGGTTTGAATCATCCCAACACAATTGGAATCATTCTAGGTCTCGTGGTTGGAAAACCATTAGGGATATGGCTATTTTCTTTTATAGCTGTGAGTTTAGGGATCTGTACACTTCCAAGAGATTTAAAATGGAGCGACATCCTAGGTGCGGGAATGTTGGGTGGTATCGGTTTCACGATGTCTATTTTTATTACGCTACTTGCTTTTAAAAATGATGGACAAGAAGTTATTACCTACTCCAAGATAGCGATTCTGATTGCCTCTTTTATTGCTGGAACAGTTGGTTTTATATGGCTAAAGTTTGCACTAAGGCCCGCAAGAAAAAAAGTGACTAAATAACCTCGGTTATATTTATAAAAATGCCTCGTTTACAAAACTGTAAATGAGGCGTTTTTTTAGTGACAATTGACATTAGGTTGATTGGGTTATTCCAAAACTATTTTCAAAATTACTTTTCCTGATAAATAAGAAACCTATGCAAGGAATCACCATTAGAGGAGTGAACTTCCGAAGTATCGCAAACTGAATAACGATACTTGTCAACACTAATCCTATCATGATTCCTCTTCCAAGATGGTATGTGCAACTTGGGTTTATGGTTACTATCTTAGTTTGACCGGCACTTAAAACCACTTCTTCTTTTTGACAGGATACTTCATTGCCAATTTCAATAAAGTGCTTTCCGGTCCCAACAATAAATTCTCGGCGGTTGTTTTTGAAGTTCATTTCGCAAGTTGTTTCATTAGCCACGCGAACTGAATACCTATTTGCCTTATTGTAAATACCACTACTTTTAGACATCCTAACTATGATTGTACCTTGATTCATAAGTAAATGGATTAGCTGATTAGTATGATGATAAGTACTTCAGTATTAGTTTTTGTTACAATTTCAAAATACTTTTTCTAAAAAGCATATCCAATTGATAGCTGCAAATGAATTACATATTGGTTTCTATTATAGTCCTCATCCACATTTGTCGCATTACCATTAAAAGAATTCTCCTTTACATATATTACACGATATCCAACTCCTACAGCGGTTTCATACGTAAAATGAGCCCCTATTTGACGTTTCAATCCCCAAGTAGGGACAATCGCTAGATCAGCTGTTTTAGTTATAGCATCGTCTAAATTAAGCACAAACCAATCTGGATGATAACTAGTTCTAACCGAAACATAATTACCGCTGTTATTACTTGTTTTTTTACCGTTAGCGTTCCTTTTTTCCAAATTATAATAATATCTAGGTTCTAAGGATACTATGGGTTGCAAAATAAAACCTGCACCTTCATAATGAGTTCCTACTGTATAATCATTTTCAAGACCAATTTCACTTCGCAGAGCAACGCTATTAGTCAACTTCGTTTCATAATTCAACCAAATCCCTACACGTGTTCCAAAACCGGCTTGGATTCCAAAAATGGATTTTTCAACACTCACTTCTTGAGCATTTACATTTAGATTAAATACTAAGATTAAAATTACTGCTACATTTTTCATTTACGATTCTATTGTTGTTTAATATTCAGATTTTGTACAGGCTTTATTTCTACTTAGTAGCCCAATAATCTACTACGGTTACTTTATCTGGAGCAGGATTCAAAAGAGCTACAAAAGCTTTATGATCGGGATGCGTAAGATAAGCATCTCTATCTGCCTCGCTGTTGAATGTGATTGTAAAACAGTGCGTCAATCCGTTACTTAGGTTTTCAGGACTGTTGTTGACTCCCCATTCAAAAGCCTGAATTAGTTCTATTTTATGTTCTAAATTCCTGAATGCAGTCACCACCTTGTCAATAGTTGCTGGCTTCGTTCCTTCTTTCCATCCAAACAATACGACATGACGGAGTTGTGGTTTTTGCGATTCTTGTTGCGCCTGTACTTCATAGCTGCTTGTTATTAAAATTAGCCACAGCAATACTACTTTTTTCATCGTTTTTTTCCAAATATACTACATTAATTAATCTTTTTTCGTCCTCCCTTATTTGTACCAAGAGTTGCTGTTGAAAATAAAAGATAACGATACCTCATTGTTTCGCAACACCTGCCATAGCTCTTGGGAAGAAAGCAGTAGCTACCACTCAAACCGGAACGCCCTTACCCAAAGTATATCAAAAAAAGCCCTCTCCACAATTTCGCTAAGAAGGCCTTTTTTATGAAGGTGTTACTATTTGTGGATTTTATCCCTTAATTTGTTTTAAGGAAGTTTTGATTCCTCGTATCAAAGACGAACTAAATCCGTGCATTTCCATTTCATTCAAACCAGCAATGGTACAGCCTTGTGGCGTGGTGACACGGTCAATTAATTGTTCTGGGTGTACTTTTTCTTCAAGTAGCATTTCAGCAGCGCCTTTTACCGTTTGTGCTGAAATGGCTAATGCGGTCTGCCAGTCAAATCCTATTTCGATACCGGCTTGCATCGATGCGCGAATGTATCGCAACGCAAAAGCGGTTCCACTGGCCGCGAGGACCGTTGCAGCATCCATTAATTTTTCGTCAATAATAGGAGCAGTTCCTAAACTCTGAAAAAGGGAAACTACGCCTTGTGCTTTCTCTTTATCTTTTTCGTGGAATGCAATACAAGTGGCTGATGCGCCAAATTGTGCCGCAATATTAGGCATGATTCGGATCGCACTATTAGAAGCTCCAATCTTGTTTTGTAAATTTTCTATGGACAATCCACTCACTGCTGAAGCTATAATTTTATTGGAAATTACAGGAAGGATTTCGGCTAAAACGGTATCTACTTGGTACGGTTTTATAGTTAAAATAATAACATCAGCTTCCTGAATCTGGTGAATATTATTGGTGGAAACTGTCGCACCTAATTTTTCAAGATACAGAATACTGGACGTGTTTCTTCGGGTTATAGTAACTTGATTTTCTGGTGAAAATTTTGATAGTCCTAATGCGATAGAAACACCTAAGTTTCCTCCACCAATGATGTGTACTTTCATGCTGGTTGTGGTTTTTCCTCTCCCCGACCCTCTCCGAAGGAGAGGGAGCCGATATGGAAAAGTGTTAGTTAATTTTAATATGTTTTAATCTCTAAAAATAGCCGATTATTAAAATCCTAAAATCATTTTTGCAATCGAAAAATAAATCAAAATTCCGCAAATATCATTACTCGTTGTGATGAATGGTCCAGTTGCTAAAGCGGGGTCAATATCAAATTTATCCAGCAATAACGGAACAAAAGTTCCTATTAATGAAGCAATAATAATTACCGACATCAATGCTATAGTAACAATAACTCCAATGATCAATTCAACATTCAACAGAAAATGACTTCCTAAAAATAATATCGTAGCCAAAATCAGTCCGTTTAATAAACTTAGTGAGACTTCTTTGATCAATCTATTAAATAACGATCCACTTAACGTATTGTTTGCCAAACCCTGCACAATAATTGCCGAAGATTGCACCCCAACATTTCCTGCCATAGCTGCAATAAGGGGCGTGAAAAAGAACAAATTCCCATGTTCAAGCATCGCTCCTTCAAATAATCCGAGCACTTTTACCGATATAAAACCACCTAAAAGAGCCAAAACTAGCCAAGGCAAGCGTGCTTTTGTATGTTCAAATATGCTGTCATCCGCTTCTACGTCCTGCGAGATACCTGCTGCCAGCTGGTAATCTTCATCTGCCTCGTCCTTGATTACATCCACGATGTCATCAATAGTAATTCTTCCTACTAATCGACCCATTTCATCTACAACTGGAATGGCTTCTAAATCGTATTTTTGCATGATTCGCGCCACCTCAACATCTTCGGTGTCTACTTTTACAGAGTTCAATTTCCGAATATAAACATCGTTAATTGGCGTTCTGGAAGAAGTGGTCAACAAATCCTTTAGAGACAAACGTCCTTTTAGTCGGTCTTCATCATCCACCACATAAATCGAATGGACTCTCGAAATATTTTCGGCCTGAATTCGCATTTCTTTGACACAAGTAAGCACATTCCAATTTTCATTGACTTTTACCAATTCCTTGTGCATGATTCCACCTGCGGTATCTTCGTCATACCGCAACAAATCCACAATATCTTTGGCATGCTCTACATCCTGAAGTTCTGATATTACTTCGGCTTTCAAATCTTGTGAAAGCTCGGCAATAATATCGGCTGCATCATTCGTTTCCAACTCATCTAATTCTTCCGCGATCTCTTTTGGCGAAAGCCTGCTTAATATATTTTCCCGCAAATCATCTTCCAGTTCCAGAAGGATTTCGGCGGTTTTTTCACTGTCTAAAACTTTAAAAATATAGGTTGCTTCATTAAAATCAAGCTCATCAAGAATTTCAGCAATATCAGCATGGTGCATGTCATTCAATAATACTTCCAATTGCTGGTCGTTTTTATTTTGAATGAGCTGCTCTAATTCTTGTATTAATTCTTTGCTGATTTTAAACTCCATCGGCTTCTATTTTTTGTGTGAGTGCAATGAACTCTTCTACATTTAATTGTTCTGGTCTAAGATTAAAAATTTCATCTTCTCTCAAACTATCCGACAAATTTAAGGTTTTCAAACTGTTTCGTAATGTTTTACGACGCTGTTGAAAAGCCGTTTTCACTACGGTAAAAAATAATTTTTCTCCGCAAGGCAAACTGTAATCTTTCTTCCTACGCAAACGTAAAACACCTGATTTCACCTTTGGTGGCGGAATAAAAACATGTTCATCTACAGTAAATAAATATTCGGCATCATAAAAAGCCTGAACCAAAACTGACAGAATTCCATAGGCTTTTGTTCCCTTTTTTTCACAAATACGTTGCGCTACTTCCTTCTGGAACATACCTGCAAATTCCGGAATCTGATCTCGGTATTCCAAAGCTCTAAATACAATTTGAGTCGAGATATTATAGGGGAAATTTCCAATTATAGCGAATTGTTTCCCTTCAAAAATCTCGTTTATATTGTACCGCAAGAAATCTTTAGAAATGATTCGGTCCTTTAATTTTGGATAATTTTCATCTAAATACGTCACTGATTCTTCATCAATTTCTATCACGTACGTATTGATTGGTTTATCCAATAAATATTTAGTCAAGACTCCCATACCGGGACCAATTTCTAATACATCTTCATATCCTTCTAAGTTCAACGTGTCGGCAATATCTTTTGCAATGCTTTCATCTTTCAAGAAATGTTGTCCGAGGTGTTTTTTGGCTTTTACTTTTTCCATTTTATTTTTTTCTCGCAAAGACGCTAAGGCGCAAAGCAATTATTTTATCTTTTTTTACTCCTCAAAGCGATCGAAAAGGGCTTTCTACTAATAATCAGCAATCAGTTCTAATTCCGTTCTAAAGGCCAGCATTTTGTCTCCAAACAATTTCAAACCTTCTTCGCGAAAACCAGGTGCATCTTCTTGATAATATTTATCGAGAGTTACCTTGCTGTCCGTCTCATATTGAACCGAATAAGTTACTCCACCCATTTCTTCTTCAATTAAAACCCGAACCATTCTTGCCGAAGAAAATTTTCCAGTAGCCAAAATTTCAGGAATGTGCTTGTGTTGCATCCAGATCATCCATTGATCGTGAACGCTTTCATGTATGTTGGTAGTGACGTTGTATAGTATCATTTTTTTTAGATTGTTGGACTTTTAGATTATTAGACTTTTTAAAAAATCCAAGAATCTAAATAATCTGTTTTTATAAATTAGTATCTCCTCGCAACTGCCTGAATTTCTTCCTGGCTTCCACAAAATAAATACTGTCCTGATGACTGAACAATATCTTTTCATAGAGCGGTTTCGCTTTTTCAGGAATTAATTGCTTGTTATAAATTTCTGCCGAAAAATACAGCGCCTCGTCTATGTAAATTCCGTCGCTATGCTGATCTATAATCGTTTGGTATTGGCTTAAAGCCAAAGCAAAATCACCTTTCTTCTCATATATTTTGCCCAATCGCAACAAGGTGACTGCCTCGATTTCTTCTCCTTTATGATTTCTAAGTATGGCTAGAAATTGTGTAATAGCCTCCTCATTCCTTTTTTGAAACAACAGGTAATCTCCTTTAGCGAACTGTTTCAAAGCAGTTTGTGTCGAATCCGCAACGGTATTGTCATTGATTAACAGAAAATACTCTAAGGCATCATTCGCAATCAATTGTGTATTTGCTGATTTCAATTCCTTAAACTGTTTCAAAGCCCACACAAAATCAGTTTTGAAATAACTTGTTTTTGCGGCTTTCAAACTCGCTTCATGTGCCATTATATCATTCTTTAAATCCAATTCAATCTGCGAATAATAGATCAAAGCTTGATTGAATTTCTCTTCATACAGCAAAATATCTGCCAGTTCCATTTTGGCATTAGCCACTTCGTAATCATTCAATTGTAATTCCAGCAGTCTCTTAACAATTGCTTTTCCTTCTTCTGGTTTTTTTAATTTAAAAGCGGTGAAATGTGCCTGAATCAGCTGCAAAGATAAGGTAAAAGGAGTTATTTCAAATTGTTTCAACAAATCCTCTAATTCTTTGCCGATGGTGACCAATTCATTAGCCGCTGCTTTTTCGATTTTCATTTCCATCAAATACGAATTGGCTTGGATAAGTAATTCTAAATCTTGAGTATTTTCCAAGACAAAACCAAGTATTTCCTTAGCCGCAACCTCATTTTCCTCTTCAATAGCCAGTTGTCCTAAATTCACAATATTAGCAAGTGATTCTGAGTTGCGTTTGTAAATGGCTTTCTCTTGAATGAAGGCTTTTTCGAACTCTTTTTGCTGTACATAAAACCAACTCAAATAATGGTTCCAAAAAATATCTTGATTCTTCTGGGTTCTTAGGATTAATGCCTTACGTAATAGTTCATTGAAATTTGCATCTCCTTCATTAACCATAAAGCGAACCAGCTGATTTTGGATTCTGATAGAGTTTTGAGGATTCGTAAATGCTTCGTCCAAAAAGGTAGAAATCATCATTTCCATATTAGACAATTGACCGTAAAGCAACCCTATTTGATAATTGAAATTAAAATTCTGATCCGATTCTGAAGCTGTTTGATAGGATTTCAGCGCATAATTGAGCAACACTTTTCTCTCAAAAGCATTAGCAATTCCGTACACATCATTTGGATTTTTTTTAATTCGTTCTACTGCCTGCTCGTAGTATATTTTAGCTGTGGCATCCTTTTTTTGTAGCTGGAAATTATACCCTAATTCAACCAGAAGATTTCCCTGCTGGTATTTCTCCAGTCGCTGTTGAATGGCTTTTTCGGCACTTTCAAATTGCAATAATTGTTGCGCACAATCAATTGTTCTAAGGAAATACTGAGAGTTTTGAGGAATCTCTTTCAGCAGTTCTTCGTAGCTGATTTTTGCTTTTTCAAAATCCCCTTTATCGTAATAATACTGTGCTAATTGCTCGTTTTGCGAGAAACAAACTAATGAAAAAAACAGCGCGATATGTAGAAAGAGTTTTTTCATATTATTGCCATCCAAAATCAAGATTTTTTTCTATGTTGCTGAAAGTTAATTCGTTTTTAGCATCGATTTTAGACCATTGAGTCTTGGCTTTGCTTTTTTTAGGAAAAAACTCATTTTCTCCTTTAGTGATGCTTTTCTTTTTGGTTAAGAAATTATAACTTGATTCTTCAATTTCTCCCGATGATCTATGAATTGAAAAAGTATCATATCCAATAAGTACAAATTGATTGTTTTGAAATCTAAACATATAATCATTAACGTTTATTTCCCAAGACCCACAACTCAAGAAATATCTTAGAGATAATTTCAACAAGCCTCTAGAAATTTGAATGCCTTTACCGCTCAAAAAGGGATCCTCAAGACAAGTATTTTCTACATCTCCTTCAGGATGAATAGCGATTTTATTTTTTTTATCTAAATAAAACTTGTTTTCACTATTCTTAAACAAAACTAATAAAAACCTTGGATTAGTATTTAAAGTAGGTTCTCCTAAACCGTCATTTGAAATAAAATTTTCTTTCCTTGTATCTTCTATAACTAAAACTAAATCATCTATTTTATCCGCATTTAAATCTCCTTGTGTTTTAGCAATTACCTTCCAATTTTTAGGCACGAAATCCATTTCGTTTTGGGCGAAAGCAAATAGCGAGAACAACAAAGTACCATACAAAAAAATATTTTTCATCTTGAAAGTGTTCAGTATTCAGTGTTCAGTTTGCTAAACGGTACATTGTCCAAAAACTAACTGAACACCGATCACTGTACACTGACCATTAATTTATAATATCAAATCCGCAATACGGACGCAACACTTCTGGAATTACAATACCTTCCGGAGTTTGGTAATTTTCTAAAATTCCGGCCAAAACTCTTGGCAAAGCCAATGCGCTTCCGTTTAAGGTATGTGCCAATTGGTTTTTTCCCTCTTTATCTTTGAAACGCAATTTCAAACGATTCGCTTGAAAAGTCTCAAAATTAGAAACCGAACTAATCTCTAACCAACGGTCTTGCGCCGTAGAAAACACTTCGAAATCATACGTCAAAGCTGATGTGAATCCCATATCGCCCCCACAAAGACGCAATATTCGGTATGGTAATTTTAGCTCTTGCAAGATACTTTTCACATGTTCTACCATTCCGTCAAGCGCTTCGTATGATTTATCAGGATGTTCCACACGAACGATTTCCACTTTGTCAAATTGGTGTAAACGGTTTAATCCGCGGACATGCGCTCCATAAGAACCTGCTTCACGACGGAAACAAGGCGTGTAAGCCGTAGTTAAAACGGGTAATTCATTTTCGTTAAGGATTACATCACGAAATAAATTCGTAACGGGAACCTCAGCCGTTGGAATTAAGTATAAATCATCGGTTTTATCATGGTACATTTGCCCTTCCTTGTCGGGCAATTGTCCCGTTCCATAAGCAGATGCTTCGTTTACCATGTGTGGCACCTGAACTTCGTTATATCCTGCTGCCGTATTTTTATCTAAGAAATAATTGATTAAAGCCCGTTGCAATTTGGCTCCCTTTCCTTTATACACCGGAAATCCTGCACCCGTGATTTTTACTCCAAGCTCAAAATCGATGATGTCGTATTTTTTTACCAATTCCCAATGTGGTTGTGCTCCTTCGTGCAAAACCGGAATCTCCCCTTCTTCAAAAACGTTTAAGTTTTCCTCTGGAGTTTTTCCAACAGGAACGATATCAGCAGGAAGATTGGGTAACGTATATAATTTTTCTAAAAGTGATGCTGCAAGTACATCTGTATTTTCAGCTAATTTTTTGCTTTTCTCTTTTAATAAAACGGTTTTTTCTTTTAGAATAGCAGCTTTTGATTTCTCTCCGCTTTTCATCAATTCGCCAATATCTTTGGATAATTTATTAGATTCGGATAGAATTCCGTCTAGCTCCACTTGTGTTGCGCGGCGTTTTTCATCCAGTTGTACCACTTCTTCAACAATACTTTTGGCATCCATATTTCTTTTTGCCAAAGCATTGATTACTTTTTCTTGATTCTCTCTAATAAATGCGATTTGTAACATAGCTTGATTTTTTTAACGCTAAATTTTATAATAATGGTAGCAAATTTAAGGAAATGTTTGATAGAAACGGGACAAAATTAGTCCAAAGTCCAAAGTCATAAAGTCACAAAGTCAAGCTCTAGGAAATAATCTTATTTAGTAACCCTTTATTTAAATATCATTGTTGTCCGATAAAAATAATCGGAACGTTATTTTTTCTTTGTTTTTCAAGGCTTGACGAGGTTTAAACCTAGTTCAGCTTGTTTTTGACTACTTTCCTGAGAATTCGATGTACTAAAAAATATAATTTTTGGTTTCTTCTATCGAATTTTATCCGGTTGCTAAATAATCATCAAACAAACCCAATTGCCCATCGCTTTTGGTATTTAATTCCCAGTCTTTTTCAGGGCTTTCTAAAAATTTAGTTAGATGAATATAATTGAATAAATGAATTCTACAAAAACTAACTAAATTGGAAAAAGACCATTGTCTTTTCAAAC
>NZ_FNDB01000005.1 GCF_900099915.1 Flavobacterium omnivorum | reverse complement strand
ACGTTGATAGGCTATAGATGTAAAGGCAGTAATGTCATAGTCGAGTAGTACTAATAACCCGTAAGCTTATGTACGCTTTTCCCCGGGGCAACCCGGGGAAGAAACTTTCTCAAACTTTTTATTTTCTTTATCTCAGTATGTTAAGATATTATGTAATTGATGTTTATACAACAATAAACAACATTACAGTAATTGCCCAAAGCAATTATAACCTCTTAAGGTGGTTATTGCGGCGGGGCTCACCTCTTCCCATCCCGAACAGAGTAGTTAAGCCCGCCTGCGCAGATGGTACTGCAGTTATGTGGGAGAGTATGTCGTCGCCTTTCTTTGAAAACCCTATTCCTATCGGATTAGGGTTTTTTGTTATATACCATATCCTAGATTGTGGCCGGTTTTGATGGAGCACGGGAAGGAATCTATGTTAATTCTTTTTTAAAAGGTAATATTATTTTTCTTTTATCTTGGAATAAAATTTGTAGCTACAGATGTTAAGAATAGATTAATATTATGTAGATGCGTATTTTTGCTAAGCCTTTTCAATCTAGATTTTGTATTTTTGTCACCAATATAAATACACATTATGAAAAAAATTATTTTGTTTTTGACCTTCTTTAGTTCTTTAATGTCATATGCGCAACAACGCCCTAAATTAGTAGTTGGAATAGTGGTAGATCAAATGAAAATGGAATATTTATATCGTTTTTCAGATGATTTTTCGTCAAATGGTTTTAATAGATTGATGAACAACGGGTACACTTTTCATAACATGCATTATAATTTTATGCCAACATATACTGCACCTGGTCATGCCAGTATTTATACAGGAAGTACACCATCTACTCATGGCATTGTGGGAAATGAGTGGTTCAATAAAGCTACGGGAAAAGATATGTACTGTACGGATGATGCTTCCGTTAAAATCCTAGGTGACGGTACAGAAAAAGAAGGTGCAATGTCTCCTAAAAATTTATTAAGTACGACCATTACAGATGAATTACGTATGGCTACTAATTTTAAAGGTAAAGTTATAGGTATGAGTATTAAGGATCGTGGTGCAATTTTGCCAGCAGGTCATTTCGCCAATTGGGCGTTTTGGTACAGTAAAACTGGATCTTTTATATCAAGTACTTTTTATGGTTCAGTATTACCAGATTGGGTAAACGAGTTTAATCAAGATAAGCGTTACATGAATTACATTAATAAAGGGTGGGATTTATTGAAGCCAGTTGCTACTTATAATGAAAGTCTTGTGGATGATAATCCTTATGAAGGAAAATTAGATAAAGGTAATGCACCAGTCTTCCCGTATGATTTGAGTAAAATATATAAAGAAAAGGGACCGGATATTTTACGAACCACGCCTTTTGGGAATGATATTTTGGCTGAGTTAGCCATGAAAGCCATAGAAAAAGAAGATTTAGGAAAAGATGATATTACTGATTTTCTTACTGTTAGCTTTTCTTCGACTGATTATGTAGGACATACTTTTGGACCCCGTTCTATGGAGTTGCAGGATACTTACTTACGTTTAGATCAAACTTTGGCTACTTTTATAAGCTATTTAGACAAAACTGTTGGAAAGGATAATTACCTACTTTTTCTGACTGCTGATCATGCTGGTGCTGAAAATCCAAATTATCTTAAGGATAATAAATACAATGTAAAAAATATTCCTTCTAAAGATATTGTTGAGGCATTAAAAAAACATTCAAATGAAACATTTGGTTCCGATTTGATATTAGACTATTCTAACTTCAATCTTTTCTTCAATAAAGAAATTATAAAACAAAAAGGTTTAGAATTAACTAAAGTAAAACAAAGTTTCAAAGATTTTTTGATGACACAAGAACAAGTTAAAAGAGTGTATACCGAAGAAGAAATCCTAGCATCTTGTGGGGAAGATTATTTTTTAAGTTTTATCGCTAAGGGTTATGATCCTAAACAAAATGGTGATATGGTAATTCTGGACAAAACAGGTTATCTTCAGTATCAAGCGACAGGAACTACACATGGATCTCCTAATAGTTATGATACACATGTTCCGTTACTCTTTTATGGATGGCATGTTCCGAAAGGAGAATTATATGCAAAAAAATATATAACTCAAATAGCACCAACACTTTCACAAATGTTGAAAATTCCATTTACTAATGGAACTGAATCTGAAGTTTTGGAAACGCTTTTAGAGAAAAAATAAAGCATTTTAAAGCTGCTGTTATTATAAAAAACTCCTCTCTTTTTAAAAAGTTTGGAGTTTTTATTTTTGTATTTTATTCTAAAATTTATTTTCTACTTCAGCTGCGTCTAGCATTAGATAATGTAAGTCTGTGTTTTTTATAAAAGGTTGCAACAGATCATTTCCGGGTCCGTACATGGCTAATTCGGTGTAATCAGCAGAATGATCCATACTAATCCAACCCACTGAATTGTGTTTCTTTTGAATGTCAGCAAGTACTTTGAAAGGCAAATGTTTTGGATTATAAAGACCTTCCTCTAATTTGATATTTGAATAAAAATTCAAAATTTCCTTAGCCTCATCTTCTTGTAAAATCGTTTTATTGGCATATTCAATTCTTTCAATTACTTGTGAAACAGATGTTTCTTGACCAATTCCATTTAAAATCCAATCGTTGGTTTGTCTGTAGTTTTGGATAGAATCAAAATTTTTATTAGTATCTTTTCCGTATATAATTCCTGGATTGGCGTTCCCGTGATCTGTTGTGATAATTACTAACGTATTTTTGTCTTTTTCAGCAAAATCAATAGCAACTTTTACGGCTTCATCATGAGCCACTTGATCATAAAGTAATCCAGTGATGTCATTTCCATGTGCTGCCCAATCTACTTTTCCAGCTTCGACTTGAAGTACAAAACCATTGGGGTGGTCTTTCATTTTATCAATGGCACGTTCCGTCATTTCAGCTAAAGTAGGAATAGACGCGGTTAATTCCTTGCTGCTTTCTCTATCTTTTGAATAGGGAAGGCCATCGTTATGAAACACACCAAGTATAGGTTTGTTGTTGCCGCATGCTAGCATTTCACTTTTGTTTTTTACAACAGAAAATCCATTTTTTGAAAACTCTTGGTACATATCACGTTTGTCTTTACGGCTTTCAGATGAGAAATAGTTATTGCCGCCACCCATCATGATATCAAATTTCAAGTCAAGATACATTTCAGCAATGCTTTCCTGACTATTTCTGCTCTTTGATGCAATACAAAATCCGGCAGGTGTGGCATGTGTAATAGGAACAGTAGTGACACATCCCGCCATTTTTCCTGCTTTTTTGAATTTTTGCCATATTGGAATGTATTCTTCTCCATTTATTCCAACATTTAAAGAACCATTTTTGACACGAAAACCACTTCCCCAAGAAGAACTTGCAGCAGCTGAATCTGTAACTATTGATGATGCTGAAGCCATGTCCATCAATGCTCGAGTTACTTTATTGTCTTTGTATAATTGAATCCAGTTGCTACCTTTTCCCGTTTTTCTATTTAGGTATAGGTCAGCCATGTTTAATGTACCAATACTCATTCCGTCACTAACGATCACAATGATATTTTTAGCTTTTTTATTCTTTTTTAAAGTGTCAAAATCTAGCTCGTTCGCATTTCCTTCAAAAGGATTTAGTATAGTTGCACCAATTGCAAATAAAGAGCCATTCTTGAAAAATTTCCGTCTATTCATTGTTTCTGTTTTTTTGTAAGAATTCCAAATGTAAAGAAACTACTTCACGGAGTATGTTAAGGATTGATTATTATTTTAGGATATAATAATTTTAGAAAGAGAATGATTTTTGAATAAACTAAATAATCCCATTCACGATGGCGAATGGGATTATTTAGATTAAGATGTTGTTACAGCAACGGGTAACGGAATTTGATTTTTAAGTATATCTTCAAAGGTTTCATGTGCTCTTATTAAATGCCCTTCACCGTTCATCCATAATACTTCAGCTGGCTTGTATCTGGAGTTGTAGTTTGAAGCCATAGAGAAACAATACGCTCCTGCATTTCTAAAAGATAAAATATCACCTTCTTTTATTTCTGCAATTTTTCTATTATTAGCAAAAGTATCGGTTTCGCAAATATAGCCTACTACGGAGTAGAAACGCTCTTTCCCTTTTGGATGCGATATGTTTTCGATATGATGTTGTGAACCATAAAACATTGGTCTAATCAAATGATTAAAACCACTATCTATCCCTGCAAAAACTGTTGAAGTAGTTTGTTTAACGACATTTACTTTAGCCAAGAAGAAACCCGCTTCACTTACTAAAAATTTCCCTGGCTCAAATATCAAGGTTAATTCTTTTCCATATTCGGTACAAAAAGCATTGAATCTTTTTGATAGTTTTTTACCTAATTCTTCAATATTAGTTTCGATATCGTCTTTTTTATATGGCACTTTAAATCCACTTCCGAAGTCTAGGAATTCAAGGTTTTTAAAGTTTTTGGCGGCATCAAATAATATTTCAGCAGCATACAAAAATACTTCGATATCCAAAATATCAGAACCTGTGTGCATGTGAATACCCACAATGTTCATTTTTGTATTTTCAACAATACGAACTAAATGAGGTAATTGGTGAACAGAAATGCCAAATTTACTATCGATATGACCAACAGATATATTTGCATTTCCACCAGCCATTACATGTGGATTTATTCGGATGCATACAGGAACATTTGGATGTTTTGTCCCAAATTGCTCTAATATGGATAAATTATCAATATTAATTTGAACACCCATGGCATTGACTTCTTCAATCTCTTCTAAAGAAACACCATTCGGAGTATAAAATATTTTATCCGGCTCATATCCTGCGTGAAGTCCTAGTAATACCTCTTGAATAGAAACTGTATCTAATCCTGATCCCATTTCTCTTAATAATTGAAGTATAGCGACATTTGACAAAGCCTTCATTGCATAATTGATACGCAACTTATTTACCTTTGAAAAAGCTTTAGTTAATCTATTGTATTGAGATTGTATTTTTTCGGCATCATAAACGTATAATGGACTGCCAAATTGTTCTGCTAATTGTACTAAGTCTTTTGATTGCATGATTATTAATTTTGAGCAAATTTATTACTCTTTATTTAGTCCCACAAGTTAATGAACGAATTCTAACAAATTCTAACAAAAAGTTATAAATTAAACATTTATTTGAAATTTTAAAAAAAAATAACCCTTGACAAAATTTTTCTGTCAAGGGTTATGTAATGTTGTCAAGAACTACAAGTTGGGTAAATCGCCATTTCCTTTAGTTGGTAAATTGGTATAACCCATTAAATATTTATCGACTTCTCGGGCAGCTTCACGACCCTCAGATATTGCCCAAACAATTAATGATTGTCCTCTTCGCATGTCGCCCGCAGTAAAAACATGAGGAACATTCGTTTGATAGTTAGTCGCTTTATAGTTGCTTCTCATATCAATTTCTAAACTTAATTGATCGCTTAATGTTTTTTCAGGACCTGTAAATCCAAGTGCCAATAAAGCTAAATCACAAGGCCATATTTTTTCTGACCCTTCTTTTTCTATCAATTCAGGTCTTTGTCCCGGTGTCATTTTCCAAGCCACTTCAACGGTTTTTAAACCGACAAGTTGGCCACTTTCATTTGAAATGAATTCTTTGGTGTTGATTAACCAGTTTCTACTACAACCTTCTTCATGTGAAGAGGAAGTTTTTAATTGCAATGGCCAAAATGGCCAAGGTGTAGTTTCACTTCTTCCAACGGGTGGTTTTGGTAAAATCTCAAAATTAGTAACTGATTTTGCACCGTGTCTGTTTGAAGTTCCCACACAATCTGAGCCAGTATCTCCACCACCAATAACGATCACATCTTTACCTGTCGCCATTATTTGATCTGGAATTTCCTCACCATATAGTGATTTCGTTTGTTGCGTCAAGAAAGTCATTGCTTGAACAACTCCCTTACTTTCTATTCCTTTGGTTGGTAAACTTCTTCTTTCGGTTGCACCACCACATAGTACGATAGAATCAAAAGCGTTCAATTCTTCAATGCTATAGTTTACACCAACGTTTACATTCGTTTTAAAAGTAATTCCTTCTGCTTCAAGTACTGTAACACGTCTGTCGATTATCCCTTTTTCTAATTTAAAATTTGGAATTCCGTAACGTAATAATCCACCAATGGCATTGTCTCTTTCAAAAACGGTAACGGTATGTCCTGCACGATTTAATTGTTGTGCAGCCGCTAAACCAGCAGGACCAGATCCTATTACAGCCACTGTTTTTCCTGTTCTAACTTCTGGTGGTTGTGGTTTTATCCAACCTTCAGCAAAACCTCTTTCGATAATATTTTTTTCAATATTTTCGATTGCTACCGGTTCGCTTATAATTCCTAATACACATGATTTTTCACATGGAGCTGGGCATAAACGACCAGTAAATTCAGGAAAATTATTGGTTGATTGCAATATTTTTAAAGCACTTTCCCATTCTTCCTGATGCACCATGTCATTAAAATCGGGTATCAAATTCCCTAATGGACAAGCACTGTGGCAAAATGGAATCCCACAATCCATGCATCTGGATCCTTGTTCTTTGATTTTATCTTTAGGTAATGTAATTGTGAATTCATTGTAATTTGAAACACGTTCTTCAATAACAATATTACTTTCGTCAGTTCTATTATATTCTTTAAATCCTCCTATCTTTCCCATAACTATAATGCTAGTAGTTCTTCAATTTGTTTTTCTTCGGCTAAACGTTGTAATGCTTTTTTGTAATCTGTTGGCATTACTTTGACAAAATGGCCTCGTTGGTTTTCCCAATCTTCTAAAATCCTTTTTGCCAAAGGGCTGTTGGTGTACATAGAATGATTTTTTATTAAACGTCTCAGTTTTGTAAAATCTTCTTCTTCCAATGTTTCAAAAGCGACCATTTCCATATTGCATAATGTAGCGTCGAATTTTTTATTTGGATCAAAAACATAAGCAATACCACCGCTCATCCCAGCTGCAAAATTTCTTCCCGTTTTTCCTAAAACTACGACAGTTCCTCCGGTCATATATTCACATCCATGATCTCCAATTCCTTCTACAACTGCTGTTGCTCCAGAATTTCTCACACAAAAACGTTCTCCAGCCATACCATTTATATATGCTTCACCAGTAATTGCTCCATAAAGGGCAACGTTACCAATGATGATATTTTCTTCTGGTTTGAAAGTAGCTGCAGGTGGGACTTTGATAATTAATTTACCTCCAGAAAGTCCTTTTCCTAAATAGTCATTACAATTCCCATGAATTTTAAAAGATAAACCATTGGTTGCAAAAGCACCAAAACTTTGTCCTGCCGATCCGGTAAAATCGACTAATATCGTATCTTCAGGCAAACCTTGCGCACCATATATTTTGGAAATTTCATTACTCAATATAGCGCCAACAGAGCGATCTGTATTCTTGATATCAAACGTAACTCTTGTTTTTTCTTTTCTATAAATAGAAGGAATAGCCGCTTTGATAATGTCAAAATCAAGTACATGCTCTAATGCGTGATCTTGAGTTGTCGTGTTGTGATTTGGAACTTCTTTAGCTTTTTCTGGTTTATATAAAATGGTTGACAAATCTAATCCACTTGCTTTATAATGCTTGATGGCTTTATTGACATTCAGTTTTTGAGATTGTCCTACCATTTCTTTAAGTGTCCTAAATCCAAGTTGTGCCATGATTTCTCTCAACTCCTCAGCAATAAAATACATGAAGTTGATGATGTGTTCCGGCGTTCCTTTGAAATTTTTTCTCAATTCAGGATCTTGAGTTGCAATACCAACTGGACACGTATTCAAGTGGCATGCTCTCATCATAATACAACCTGACGCTACTAAAGGTGCGGTTGCAAAACCAAATTCTTCGGCTCCAAGTAATGCAGCAATAGCGACATCACGACCAGTTTTTAATTGTCCGTCACATTCTAAAACTACGCGACTTCTTAAATCATTTAAGATTAATGTTTGTTGCGCTTCGGCAAGTCCAAGTTCCCAGGGAATACCGGTGTGTTGTAGTGAAGTTAACGGTGCAGCTCCAGTTCCTCCGTCGTATCCAGAAATCAAAATCACATCAGCTTTTGCTTTAGCAACACCGGCAGCGATTGTTCCAACACCCACTTCTGAAACTAACTTCACATTAATACGCGCTTCACGATTGGCATTTTTTAAATCAAAAATTAACTGTGATAAATCTTCAATAGAATAAATATCGTGATGTGGTGGCGGTGAAATTAAGCCAACATAAGGTGTTGAGTTTCTCACTTCAGCAATCCAAGGCACTACTTTTTCTCCAGGTAATTGACCACCTTCTCCTGGTTTTGCACCCTGAGCCATTTTTATTTGAATCTCTTTAGCATTGGTCAAATAGTTGATAGAAACCCCAAATCTTCCAGAAGCTACTTGCTTGATAGCACTATTTCTGGAATCTCCATTTAAGTCTTTTTGGAAACGTTTTGGATCTTCTCCACCTTCGCCAGAATTACTTTTTCCACCAATTCTGTTCATGGCAATCGCTAGATTTTCATGTGCTTCCTGACTGATAGATCCATAAGACATGGCACCAGTTTTAAATTTTTTCACAATTTCTGTCCAAGGCTCCACTTCGTCAATTGAAATAGGATCTAAGTTGTTAAATTCAAATAAACCTCTGATGGTCATCAAGTTTTCACTTTGATCATTGACCATTTTGGCATATTCTTTATAACTTTCAGGACTGTTTAAACGTACTGCTTGTTGTAATTTAGAAATCGTCGTTGGATTAAACATGTGTTTTTCACCGGATCTTCTCCATCTGTAAATACCTCCAATTTCTAAAGGCAATAAATTGCTGACTTTTGAATTTGGAAAAGCTTTTTGGTACCTTTTCTTGATTTCTTTTTCGACTTCCATTAAACCAATACCTTCAATTCGGGAAGGAGTGTAAGGAAAATATTTAGAAGTGAATGTTTTATTTAATCCTAAAATTTCAAAAATTTGTGCCGCTCTGTACGAATGTAAAGTAGAGATGCCAATTTTATTCATGATTTTCAGAATCCCTTTTGCGATAGCTTTATTATAATTTTTAATGGCATAATCCGCTTTTATACCAGTGATAAAACCTTCGTTTACTTGGTTATGAATAATTTCATTCACCATGTAAGGATTAATTGCACTTGCTCCGTAACCAAATAACAAGGCAAAATGGTGTGGCTCACGAGGTTCTGCAGATTCTATAATGATTCCAAATTTAGAACGAGATTTTAAAATATTCATAGAGTGATGAATATAAGAACAGGCTAAAAGCATTGGTATTGGAGCCATTTTTTCACTCACGCCTCTATCAGAAATGATAACAATATTACAACCATCTGAAACTGCCTTAAAAGTGGCTTGAACTGCTCTTTCCAAAGCACGTTCTAATCCGTTTACTCCTTTTTCGATGTCATATAAAGTAGAGATCGTTACTGATTTGAAATCAGCATGATCAATGTTTTTTACTTTATCTAAATCCTCGTTTGATATTACTGGATTTTGGATTTTTAATTTTTTACAATGTTTAGGTACAATATCAAAAATATTGTAATCTCCTCCAATTGCTAAACTGATATCCGTGATGATTTCTTCACGAATACCATCCAATGGTGGATTTGTAACCTGAGCAAACAACTGCTTGAAATAGTTGTATAAAAGCTGTGGTTGATCTGACAAAACCGCTAATGGAGTGTCATTTCCCATAGAGCTTAAAGCTTCTGCACCTTGGGTTCCCATTGGGTTTATGATAGTTTTTAAATCCTCTAAAGTGTATCCAAAAAGTCTTTGTCTTGTTTCAAAATCAATATTTTCTACAGGAATTGGATTGTCAGTGTATGGTATTTGAGCCAATTGTAGTAAATTTTCATCCAACCATTGTTGGTAAGGGCGTTTGGTAACAATAGCATTTTTGATCTCGTCATCTTCAATAATTCGCCCTTCGTTCATGTCCACAAGGAACATTTTTCCAGGTTCTAAACGACCATGTTGTATCACATCTTCTGGCTTGATGTCGAGAACACCAATTTCTGAAGACATAATTACGAAGCCACTTTTAGTCAAAGTATAACGGGAAGGACGCAATCCATTTCTATCCAATAAAGCACCAATAACGTTTCCATCAGTAAAAGGAATAGAAGCCGGGCCATCCCAAGGCTCCATGATACAAGCGTTGTATTCGTAAAATGCCTTTTTGTCGGCTGACATCGTCTGGTGTTTTTCCCAAGCTTCAGGAACGACCATCATCATGGCTTCCGGGAGAGATCGTCCTGTCATCAATAACAGTTCAATAACCATATCCATAGAAGCGGAATCTGATTTTCCTTCTAAAATAATTGGGAATAATTTTTTGATATCATCACCAAAAACGTCACTTTTCATCAATTCTTCACGAGCTCGCATGCGGCTAATATTACCACGGAGCGTATTGATTTCACCATTGTGACACATGTATCGGAACGGTTGTGCTAATTCCCAAGATGGAAATGTATTGGTAGAAAAACGTTGGTGAACCAAAGCTAATCGAGTTACCAAATCGTCATCCAATAAGTCAGTATAATACCTGCTGATGTCTTCCGGCATCAACAAACCTTTATATATTATAGTAGTAGTCGAGAAACTGGAAAAATAAAACATGTGGCTTTCTGAAATTCTTGAATTTCGAATCGTATGTTCTGCTATTTTCCTCGCTGCAAATAATTTAGCGTTAAATTGTTGTTCTGTAAGGTCTAAACCATTTTTACCTACAAATACTTGTTTAACGGTTGGTTCTTTCTCACCGGCAATTCGTCCTAAATTTGTTGCGTCAACAGGTACGTCTCTCCATCCTAGTATTTCTAAATTTTGATCACGTATTGAAGTTTCAAAAGTCGTTTTACAAAAAACAACTTGGTTTTTACTTTTGGGCATAAAAACCATTCCAACTGCATATTGTTTTGTCTCGGGGATTTCAAAATCACAAACTTTCTTAAAAAAATCATGTGGTATATCAAATAATATTCCTGCTCCATCTCCAGTTCTGCCATCTGAACTCACTGCGCCCCGGTGTTCTAATTTGATCAGGATATCTAGTGCTTTGTGGATAATATCATTTGACTTAATTCCATTTAAATTACAAATAAATCCTGCTCCGCAATTGTCGTGTTCAAATTCGGGCAAATAAAGGCCTTGTTCTTTAACTCTCATGCTTACTATTTTTTTTATACAAAAATAAAGATTTCGTTGAATATAATTCATTGTTTGCGGGTTAACGATTCTATTTTTACAATAAAATTAGAAAAACGTTTCGTAAATGATAATAAAGTAAATTAAATAGATTGTATACGACAAATCAATAATTTAAATTATTTTTAATGTAAAAAATAGTGTGATTACAATGAAATTAGAGGGCTAAGCAAGAATAATTCAATCGATATAGTACCTTTTTATATTTAAAACGAAAACTATTTTCCATTTTAAAAATGGATTAAAACTTAAATTTTAATTTTGAATTGTAATTTGATTTTTATTATCACTTTTAAATATAAAAAGATTTCTCTATTAAGATGAATTTTGCTATTTTTGTCCCACTTTTATTCTGAAAGAAATTCAGAAGCCAGACAAATTCTATATTATGAACATACACGAATATCAAGGAAAAGAGATTTTAGCTAGCTACGGAGTTCGCATTCAACGCGGAATCGTTGCTAATAGCCCTGTAGAAGCGGTTGCTGCTGCAAAACAATTAACTGCCGAAACGGGTACAAGTTGGTATGTTGTAAAAGCCCAAGTTCATGCAGGTGGACGTGGAAAAGGTGGTGGCGTGAAACTTGCCAAAAATTTACAACAAGTTGAAGAGATTTCAGAGCAAATCATCGGAATGCAATTGATTACACCTCAAACTTCTGCTGAAGGTAAAAGAGTACACAAAGTTTTAATTGCTGAAGATGTTTATTATCCTGGCGAAAGTGAAACTTCTGAGTTTTATGTTTCTGTTTTATTGAATAGAGCTACAGGTCGCAACATGATTATGTATTCTACTGAAGGTGGAATGGATATTGAAGAAGTTGCAGAACACACTCCTCATTTAATTTTTACTGAAGAAGTAGATCCTTCTGTTGGATTACAAGGTTTTCAAGCAAGAAGAATTGCTTTTAACTTAGGTCTTTCTGGAAATGCTTTCAAAGAAATGGTGAAATTCATCGATTCTTTATATAATGCTTACATAGGATCTGATGCTTCGATGTTTGAAATCAACCCGGTTTTAAAAACATCTGACAATAAAATTATGGCTGTTGATGCTAAAGTGAATATCGATGATAATGCTTTATACAGACAAAAGAAATATGCTGATATGCGTGACATTCGTGAGGAGAACCCAATCGAAGTGGAAGCTAAAGAAGTAGGATTAAATTATGTAGATCTTGACGGTACAGTTGGATGTATGGTGAACGGAGCTGGTTTAGCGATGGCAACTATGGATTTAATCAAGTATGCTGGTTTTGAGCCTGCTAACTTCCTTGATGTAGGTGGAACAGCTGATGCAAAACGTGTTGAAACTGCTTTCCGCATTATCTTAAAAGATCCAAACGTAAAAGCTATTTTGATTAATATTTTTGGAGGAATCGTTCGTTGTGACCGTGTGGCACAAGGAGTTGTTGACGCTTACAAAAATATGGGAGATGCAATTAAAGTGCCAATCATTGTTCGTTTACAAGGTACAAATGCAGCTATTGCAAAAGAATTAATTGACAATTCAGGAATGCCAATTTTATCAGCAGTTGAATTTCAAGAAGCTGCGGATCAAGTAAAAGCAGCACTTTCTTAATTAGAAAAATTGTTATATATTTTAAAAAAATCCTGAGTGAAAGCTCAGGATTTTTTTGTTTTTACCAGTAGATTATTTATTTTTTGAAATCTATTTTTAAGAGACATGTTTTTTTATAGCTAGAATTTTTAGAACCTAAAAATCATAAAAATAAATAAAAGTATAAATAATACTGACTTACAACCGTTACCTTTACTATTGTAAAAAAATCTTTTTTAAATATTATGAAACTTCATTTACAAAATAATTTGATAACTGAATTGCCTGCGGATTCCAATGAAATCAATGTTCCAAGGCAGGTTCATCAAGCTTGTTATTCGTACGTATTACCCAAAAAACCTTCAAATCCTTCGCTTATCCATGCTTCAAATGAAGTGGCTAATGCTATTGGTCTTTCTCAGGAAGATATACTTTCAGCTGATTTTTTAAATACTTTTTCAGGAAGTACCATTTATCCTGGCACGAAACCGTATGCTTTAAGTTATGCCGGACATCAATTTGGAAATTGGGCCGGACAATTAGGCGATGGTCGTGCCATTAATTTAACTGAAGTTATTCATGAAAATAAGTCGTACACATTGCAATTGAAAGGGGCAGGGCCAACACCATATTCGCGAACAGCAGATGGGTTTGCCGTTTTACGTTCTTCCATACGAGAGCATTTATGTGCTGAAGCGATACATTATTTAGGAGTTCCTACTACGCGCTCGCTTTCACTAATGCTTTCTGGCGATCAAGTATTGCGTGATGTTTTGTATAATGGTAATCCTGCTTACGAAAAAGGGGCTATTGTTTGTAGAGTTGCTCCTTCATTTATTCGTTTTGGTAGTTTCGAATTATTCGCTTCTCGAGAAGATCACGATAATCTCAAACTACTGACAGATTTTACCATAAAACATCATTTTCCTCATATTCAAAAAGAAGGTGTCGAAAAATATTTGGCCTTTTTTGAAGAGGTTACCCAAACTACGCTCAACATGATTGTAAACTGGCAACGCGTTGGTTTTGTTCATGGCGTTATGAATACCGATAATATGTCTATTCACGGCATCACCATAGATTATGGACCTTACGGTTGGTTGGAAGATTACAATTCCGGCTGGACACCAAATACAACCGATAACCAACATAAAAGATACCGTTTTGGCAATCAGCCAGAAATTGCACTGTGGAATTTGTATCAATTGGCAAACGCGCTGTTTCCTTTGATAAACGATGCAAAGCCACTCGAAACTATTTTAGAGGCGTATAGTACAAATTACGAAAAGGAGTATTTGAATATGATGCGAGATAAACTTGGGTTTCAAATTAAAAAAGAACAAGATGTAGTTTTGATTCAGAGCTTAACTCAATTGCTTGAAAAGGTAGAAACGGACATGACTATTTTCTTTAGAAACCTGAGTAATGTTACCAAAGCTGATGCTGCAATAACCGCTTTCAATGCCATAAAAGAGGCTTTTTACAATGAAAAGGATGTAGATGAAACAATCTTGAAAGATTGGCACGATTGGTTGGAGAAGTACAGCATTCGAATCAATGCAGAAACACTTTTCGATTCTGAAAGAAAAGAGAAAATGAATAAAGTAAATCCAAAATATGTCTTGCGAAATTACATGTCGCAATTGTGTATTGATGACGCGGATAAAGGAGATTATTCTTTGCTAAACGAGTTATTTGAAATGCTTAAAAATCCGTATGACGAGCAACCGAATTTTCAAAAGTGGTTTACCAAAAGACCCGATTGGGCGAGAGATAAAGTGGGATGTTCTATGTTGAGCTGTAGTTCTTAAAATTGGATTTAAACGCTATTGAAAACAGAATCTATTTTATACCAATTGCTTCATGACCTCTTAATAAAGTCTTGTTTTTATTTTCTAAATTCTCTTTAGTTTTCCCCAAGATGTTTATGATGTCAAATTTGGTGTGACTTTTTCTTAAGTTATAAAATGCTTTTGAATTAGTGACTTCAACTTCTAAAATGTAATTTCGGTCTAATTTGAAAGTTACCACATTGTCTTTTATTAATGTTCCATTTACCATATAAATGATATTGTTACTTTTGATTTTTGTGAATTCAGATTTAATTTGTTCCAAACTTATAAAATCATATTTCTTAGGTTTTTTGGAAGTAATGTTAATTTGGCCACGATACAACACACCATTTATAGTTGAGTCCTTTTTTACAACATTTATAGATTCAATTTCATTTGGGTCGACGTATTCAATTGTATTGCTGGGAACTAAGTTTAAATCAATAAACACTGCAGGTTTTACAGTTTTATTATTTTGTCCAAAAAACAAGGTTGTGAAAAGTAGTATGGAGCAGGTTAGAATACATTTCATATTTGAAGGTGTAAATTGATTTAGATTAACTAAACATACAAAAAAATCCTGAACTCTCATTCAGGATTTTGATATTGTATTAGTTTCCAATTTCTTGAATCGCATCTGATTCATATATTTTGAAACCTGTATTATTTATTTGTGCAATTTTCAAAAGTGCTTTGGCTACTGTTTTACCTTCAATGGGTTTGTACTTTTTCAAGTTTCCAAGGAATAAGAAGGAAAGTGTTTTCATAAAAAACGCACCAACTTTTTCTCCCAATCTAAATTCAGTTCGGTTTCCTAAAAGAAGCGATGGCTGCAATACAACAACACTTTCAAAATTACAATCCTTAAGAAAATCTTGAATTTCTCCTTTTGTTTTCAAATAAGAATTTTGGGATTTTGAATCAGCATTAAGAGAGGATATAATTAAAAATTGTTTGACTCTATTTTGCAAAGCAAAAGCCGCAAACTGTCGAGGATATTCAAAATCTACTTTTTTAAAAGCTTTTTTACTTCCCGCTTTTTTGATTGTTGTTCCTATAGTACAAAAGAAATCATCACCAACGACTAATTCTTTATAGGTTTCCGGATTATCAAAATCAATGATGTGTTGTGTTAATTTTGGATGCTTTATACCTGAATCTCTTTTTACGAAAGTGATCACCTTTAGATAGTCATTGCTATCTAAAAGAAAGTTCAATAGTTGTGAACCTATCAAACCGGTGCTTCCAATAATTAGGGCCGTTTTCACAGTTATGATTTTTTATTCTTGCCGAAGTTGAATTTCACTTTCTCTACTACTTGGACTTTTGAATTTCCCTTAGGATATTGTTTTTTAGAAGTGTTTTTTGTAGCAGGTCTTGATTTTGAAGGTGCTTCGTCACCTCGTGATTTTTCTTCGTCTCTTGGTTTTGCCTTAAACTCGGGTCTGTCTTTAGATCCTTCTTTTGCAGGAATTTGAGCTTTATGTTTTGCTAAAACATCATTCGGGTTTTTTGGATTTTCCTTTGTTCCGCGCAAGTGAATTACCAATGCATTTAGGAAGTTACGCAACACTTGGTCTCCACATTCCATGTAGTTTTCATGTTTTTCATCACGAAAAAAAGCGCCTAATTCTGATTTAGTGATTCTAAAATCTACCAGTTCTAATATTTCAACTATTTGATCGTCACGTAACATTAAGGCTACACGAAGTTTTTTAAAGATATCGTTATTTGTCATCATATTCTAATTTTTTACAAAGGTACGGTTTAAAAGCAATTGGACCACAATTTTAGATTCAGAATTGGTTTTGATTCAGAAGGTGAATTATGATATCCAAATCTTCTTTTTTGTGATTGGCAGTAATTACAATTCTGTTTAAATCTTTGGTGCCTGTCGCGTATTTAAAATTGGTTACAATAATTTTATTCGCAGCTAAAACTTCATTTATTCCTTCTATTTCCGGATAAATAAGTGGATATTCAGGATCAAAAAGGACTGCTTTGTTTTTAATTAAATGAGTATTAATATAGTTTAAATTGTCTTTTAATTTCAGATGCTGTTGCAAATAAATAGTTTCAGCTTCAGCCATGGTTTGTACAAATGCGGCATTCATTCCGGCACTGGATACAAATGTATCATGATTTCTCATCTGAATGATAAATTCAGAATCACTTGCAATTATGCCTCCTGTCAGTCCAAAGGCTTTGCCCAAAGAGGACACCATGATTTTACTTTTAATATTGGAAAGATTGATTTTTGAAAAAATTCCGCAACCATTCGTTCCTAAAATTCCAAGTGAATGCGATTCATCAATAACTAAAGTGATTTCTTTATTGTTCGGAATCAAATTTAGAATAGAAAGATCGATTGGTTGTACATGAAAGGAGGGAACCGAATCCGTCAAAACAGTAATTTTTTCAATTTCAGAATCGAGTAACCGAGGATTTATCTTTTCTCCAATAAAAAAAGGAAGACTGTTTTGCGCTTTGATGGCAGTGTGCGTATCTGGAAAATGAAAAAAGCAATCGGTTTCAGGCGTTAATGTTTCAATAACTAATTTTCCTGCTAACATTCCGGAAGAAAGTGTAAGAGCAGCATCCGCTTTGATGAAATCGGCTAAAAATCGTTCGCCATTTTCGTAGGCGGTCATTTGAATATTTGCACTTCGAGAGCTTCCATACGCTGTTCCCCATTGCAAAATGTTTTTGATAAGCAGTTTTTGGAACTCAGGATGCGTTGGCAAACCCAAATAAGCCGTTCCTCCAAAATAAAGATATTCTTTATTTTCGATTTCAATTATTCGATCTGGAAATTGGTTGACTTTCATTTAAAACTACATTAAAGTTACACCAGTTCCGTTTAAGTCAGAATAGTTTATTTTTCCAAAATCGATTGTCACTCCTGTGGCAATATCTTCTGCCAAAAGCAATGCACCGTCCATATCAACATAATCCAATTGTGGCAATAAATGCGCAATCGCAGAAATCCCTACAGTCGATTCGGTCATACAACCCACCATGGTTTTTAGACCTAATTTCTTAGCTTCTTGAATCATTCGTCTTCCGGGAGTTAAACCGCCACATTTTACTAATTTGACATTTACCCCATGAAAATGGTTATGACATTTTGCTACATCTTCTTCTATAATACAACTTTCGTCAGCGATAATCGGTAAAACGGAATGTTTGAAAACTTCTCTATGACCTTGCCAATTGTCGGCTTTCATGGGCTGTTCCAAAAATTCCACTCCTAATTTTTTTAACTCGATGGCATTATTTATGGTTTCTTCAATACCCCAGCCACAATTGGCATCGATTCTAAAAACAGCATTCGTATGTTTCCGAAGTTCTGTAACAATGGCAATATCTTCTTTGGTTCCCAATTTTATTTTATAAATTGGCCAATGTAATTCCTTCATTTTAGCCACCATTTTTTCGATGGATGCAATTCCAATCGTGTAATCTGTCAATGGATTTTTGTCAATGGAATAATTCCACAATTCGTATAACTTCTTTCCTTTTTTGCGAGCATATAAATCATTGTATGCCATGTCCAAAGCGCACAAAGCAAACATATCGTCTTTTAAATATGGATGGATTTTTGCCCAAAATGCTTCGGGTATTTCATCTATAGTATTTTCTATTATGGTTCTAATTTTTTCTAAATCCTGCATCATCACCGGAACGGTTGTTTTATAATATGGATTAGAAGTTGCTTCGCCAAAACCAGAAAAACCATCACGTTGCAACTCCACAATCAAAGAAGGCTGAACGTTAATCGATTCTCTTGAAATCGTGAACGTATGTTTTAATTTGAGGTTGTATTCTCTTAATATTAGTTCCATTTGAGGTTTAATTATACTATTTGTTGTGTTTATTTGAAGCAGAATTTTTAGTAACCGAGCCATAAAATGGCATCAACAAAACCATCGCGCCATAGTTTTTCATTGTGTTTTCCGTTTTTTACAATTGTTTTTTTATTTAAATTGAGGCAATAGCATCGATTAGAATTTAGTAAATATTCCATTTTGTTCAAATCTGAAACCATGTCGTCACTTTCAGCATCACCACACAGAAAATAAATTTTCGACTTTATTTTTTTGGATTTTTCAGTCAGCGTATAAATGTCTTTGGTAAACCAAAACGAAGGCGAAAAAACACCTGCTTTTCCAAAAATTTCAGGGTATTTTAAAACGGCATAATAGGAAGCCAAACCGCCAAGAGAACTTCCCATGATGATTGTATTTTTCTTTCTAGTTTTGGTTCGATACGTTTTGTCAATTTGTGGTTTCAATGTTTTCACGATAAATTCTAAATAGTGATCTGCTTTTCCACCACCGTATTTTTCGTTTTTAAAAGGCGTTAATTCCTCCATTCGTTTCTCATTTCCATGTTCGATTCCTATCACAATAACTTGCGCTTTTAGGCTGTCCAGTTTTTCATCTACATTCCATTCCCCGGAATAAGAAGTTTTAGCATCAAATAAGTTTTGAGCATCATGCATATATATTACAGAGAAATTCTTTTTTGAAGTTGCATAATTTTCGGGTAAATACACCCAAATTTTCTTTGTAGCTTGAAGTTGTGGTGCTTCAATAGTAAAAGTAGAAACTTGTTTAGAAGCAGTTCTTTCTTGAGCATACGCATGTGAAAATATAAAAAATAATGTGAGAACGGGAAGCAGTTTTTTAATCATTATGTTTTTTTTAAAGCATTTATTCGTAGTTAAAAATAGTTATATTTTTTATTATTTGATTATAAACTTTATTTGATGTTTTTTGTTTTTTTTGAACAGTTTTTTAAATCTTTTATTAATGAATGTAAGTATATGATTTACTGTGTTTACTATTTTCAAGTTTTCTTCCTTTATTTCATTTAACAATTTGCATGTTTGTAATAAGATTAAGTGGCATAGTTATTGGTTTTGCCTTCAATAGTTATTAATTAAATTTTTGAACAGATGAAACAGATAAAAGTACTTGCATTACTAGGAATCTCCTTTTTTGCCTCAAGCACTATAAATGCGCAAGTTTCAGTGGGTGTAAACATTGGACTTCCCTCAGTGGTAATATCGGGTCAATATGAACGCAGATATGAACCACAAAGGAGAAATGTTGAATATCGCGAAGAACACGTTATATATGTAGATCATAGTGAATGTGATGATAGATGGCATGACGATCGAAGGTACGAACAAAGAAATTATAGAGAAAAAAAACACTATCACGGAAAGGATTATTATAAAAAATACAAAGGGAAAGAGCATAAAAGAGACTACGATGATGAGGATGACGACTAATAGTTGTTCGAAATGAGAGTATACAATGAGAGAATCAATTTTGGTTCTCTTTTTTTTATTCATTTCTCCTTAAAGTCTAGAAATATTTTAATGGTATATTATAATGAGATTATTGTTTTTGTACAATTTTTTTATGCTTGTAAAAAATAGGAGAATAACTGTCATTTGTTTATTCATTATCAACATTTAGGGTTTTCATTATAAAATTGATATTTTAGCTAAAAATAATAATTTGATGAATACATTCGAACAAAAGAGGAGTTTACTTCTAGAAATGATTGCTTTTTCTACCGTTGACGGACATTTGCATAAAAGAGAATATGAGTTTTTAGAAATTGTCGCCAAAGAACTGAGTTTTGACAGTACTGTTTTTAAAGATTTTTTTCATCAAGAATTACCTTTACTACCGATAAAAACTGAATTTCAACGGATTCAACAATTTTATAGATTGGCTTTATTGATGTTTTGTGACGGAATTTTACATAAAAAAGAAGCTGTTGCTATTCAGCAAATAGCAATTGAAATGGGACTTAATCCAACAGCTACAAAACGCATTCTTAAATTGATGAATGAAGCGCCTAATGCAATTATAGAAGCTGAAGTTTTATTAAATATTTTTCAGGAACAACATAATTAACCTTTGATTCTAGTAGATTTTAAGCATCTATATTTTTACTATTTATTTCTTAAAAGATATTTTCACACCGAAGCCGGTCTGTAAATCAGGTGCATTATCTAGGGTAAGGTCTTCTCTAATGTATATAAAATAAGAATATTGTTTAACAGAATAGGTGCAGATTAAATTCCACGCATCAAGATTTTCATATAGATGAGATAATGTTTCCTGCCAATGCGATTTTACTCTTTCGCCAGTTAAAACAATGTGATTAAAATCATTTTTATTATTGTAAGGTGTTTGAAAAGTATAATTGATTCCAAATGAGATCGTATTATTATTTTGAAGTTTTCTTTTGTAATCAATAAGTCCTTCAAAACTGTATAGGAAGGAGCGATCGCTGAAGTTTATTCGATCTCCAAACTGGAATAATCGCTGTCTTAAAGCGCCTGCACTGATGCCTACAGTCAATATGTTTTTATCTTTAACTATCATTTTCTTGATAGCGGAAGAAGAAATACCAAAGTCCGTTACAGGATTATATCTGGACATATTGATGCCGAAATGGGCGCCAAAATTCAGATAGATTCGATATTTCTTATTTATTTCTAATTTTGGATAGTAGAAATAATTAATCTCCATTCCGGGAATTCTAAAATCACCATTGTTCATTGTTAGTGTGGCGTTTTTTTCGTCTTCATAGGATATTTTTGCTTTGTTTAAACCATAATACCGTCTCGAAAACGGATCTTCGCCTCCGGCAATAGTACTGTGAAACCATTCAATGGATTCATCAGAGGTAAAAATTGAAAATGGATATTTTCCTCCGTCAAGGGAATACGATCGGACGCCAAAAGTAAGTTCTTGATTGACTGATAAAGGCAAGGAAAATGTAAATTTATAGGATCTAATGACACCGTCAGCAGTAAATGAGTTGGTTTGAGCAGGAACGGTGCTGAGATAAAATTTAAATTCTCGGTCATGCCAAGGAAACTGTGCCGAATTTGCTCTATCAGCTGGATTTGTTAAAGTATATGATTTAACATAAGGCAACATCACATTTCCGCTGGAAACTTTAAATGAGAAGGAGTATTTCTCTGGTGAACGGACTTTAAAATTATGATTTATTCGCGAAATATACATTCCTAGGGGGTGATTAGAAAGAATATTAGGTTTGATTAAATCAGTGGAGTTTTCTATTTCTGTGCGTATTAAATCCGGCTCCGAAGTTTGTCCTGAAGCACCTGAAATAAATCCTAAAAGAATTAAAATGTATGAATGGTATTTCATTTAAAATCGTAATTGATTGTATGACAATTAGATAGCATTTCAATTCAAATTTAAAACTTTTTAAATGATTTAAAAACATTTCACGGCAAAATAGTAGCACTTAAAGCGATCAAAATTTGCGAAGATACATTTTATATTTGTTTGTAATGATGTATTGCAGCGTTAGCTAGGCTAATTGACCTTGTAATCTCTTGATATCATCCCGTAATTTTGCCGCTTGCATAAAGTCTAAATCTTTTGCCGCTTTCTCCATTGATTTGCGTTTCTCTCTAATAATCTTCTCGATTTCCGGTTTGGACATATAAGTCGTCTCCGGTTCAGCAGCTGAGTTTAAGGTAAGTCCTAATTCATAATCGACTAATGGATTTTTGGTAAAAGCGCTCTCGATTTTTTTATTTAAAGCCATCGGAACCAAGTTGTGTTCTGTGTTGTAATTAATTTGTTTGGTTCTGCGGTAATTGGTTTCATCAATAGTTTTTTGCATGCTATTTGTGATTTTATCGGCATACATAATTGCTTTTCCATTGAGGTTTCTTGCCGCTCTACCAATGGTTTGCGTCAATGAACGGTGGCTTCTTAAAAAACCTTCTTTGTCTGCATCTAATATGGCGACCAAAGAAACTTCTGGTAAATCCAACCCTTCACGAAGTAAATTAACACCAATCAACACATCAAAAATTCCTTTTCGCAAATCTTGCATGATTTCTATTCGTTCTAAAGTATCTACTTCAGAGTGAATGTAACGGCAACGAATATTAACTTTTGTTAAATATTTAGCGAGTTCTTCCGCCATTCTTTTGGTTAACGTCGTCACCAAAACGCGTTCGTCAATTTCGGCCCGAACTTGAATTTCTTCGATTAAATCATCGATTTGGTTTAAACTTGGTCGGATTTCGATAATTGGATCTAGTAAACTTGTCGGACGAATTACCTGTTCCACAACAACACCTTCTGTTTTTTGCAACTCATAATCCGCTGGTGTTGCGGAAACATAAATCACCTGATTTTGCATGGCTTCAAATTCTTCAAACTTCAAAGGACGATTGTCCATTGCGGCGGGTAGCCGGAAACCATATTCCACTAAATTTTCTTTTCGGCTTCGGTCTCCGCCATACATAGCGCTAACTTGTGAAAGAGTCACGTGACTTTCATCAACCACCATCAAGTAATCTTTAGGGAAATAATCCAATAAACAAAAAGGTCTGGTTCCCGGTAAACGACCATCAAGATAACGAGAGTAATTCTCGATTCCAGAGCAATAACCCAATTCCCGAATCATCTCCAAATCAAAATTGGTGCGTTCTTCCAATCGTTTTGCTTCTAAAGGTTTGCCAATTTCCTTGAAATAATCAACTTGTTTTACCAAATCTTGTTGTATTTCCCAAATGGCGCCTTGTAAAACATCTGGTGAAGTCACAAACATATTAGCCGGATAAATAGTCAGTTTGTCAAATTTTTCAAGAACCTGAGAATTTTTGGTGTCAAAACTTTCAATTTCCTCAATTTCATCCCCAAAGAAATGAACTCTGTAAGCTTCATCTGCATAACTTGGATAAACATCTACTGTATCACCTTTTATCCTGAAACTTCCTGGATTAAAATCGGCTTCGGTTCTGGAATATAAACTTTGCACCAGTTGATGCAATAATTTGGTACGAGAAATAATTTGTCCTTTCTCAATTGGAATCAAGTTTTTTTGAAATTCTATCGGATTTCCAATACCATACAAACAAGAAACCGATGCCACGACTAAAATATCTCTTCGTCCGGAGAGTAACGAGGCAGTTGTTGACATTCTCATTTTTTCTAGTTCTTCATTGATAGATAAATCCTTTTCGATGAAAACGCCGGTTACGGGCATAAAAGCTTCGGGCTGGTAGTAATCGTAATAGGAAACGAAATATTCCACGGCATTATTCGGGAAGAATTGTTTGAACTCAGAGTATAATTGAGCTGCCAACGTTTTGTTGTGTGCCAAAACTAAAGTTGGTCTTTGCACTTCCTGAATTACATTGGCTACCGTGAATGTTTTTCCAGATCCGGTAACACCTAATAAAGTTTGGAATTTTTCACCATCAGTAATTCCCTGAACTAATTTTTCAATCGCTTGGGGTTGGTCGCCTTTGGGCTGGTAATCGGATACTACTTGGAAATTCATTTAATTAAGGGGCAAAGTTTTAGAAATGCAAAGGTACAAAGTTTGGATTCTTTTATTACCTAAGATTAAGCCAAAAAAAAACCATTCGCGCAAGCGAATGGTTTTCAGTATAAAATAAGGTGTTCTAGAAACTCAAGCTTAACCTAGCAAAAAGGAATCTCCCGTTTTGACCAAATTGAGAGGTGTTTCTTGAATATGCAAATTGATTTGCATTTGATAAGTCAATTGTGGAGGGTGCAGCGGTGTAATCTATAGCTCCAGATACTAATCTAGGTCTGATTGCAGTTTGTGTACCAAGATTTGCATCAGGATAGATATCAAAAATATTGTTAGCGCCAATTACAACTTTTGCAGCTTCAGTAATTTTGAAACCAACAGATAAATCAGTGATTATTTTTGCGCCCCAGATTGGATGCTCAATTTCGACTGGTTGACCATTTATTATTGCTCCTTCAACTCTTCCATCTCCATTTACATCAGCTGTATTTGGATCAGTAACCTGTCCGAAGTAAACATTTCTCAAAAAGAAATCGAATTTTTTATAAGTAAATGAGTTGGTTAAATTTCCTTTAACTCTTGGAATGGCTTCTTCTAAATAGACTCTGCTCATTTCAGAAAAATAGCGGTTTATTTGACCATTAGCAACTAAAGTAGGCGATCCTTGTATAGCACCCACTTGTCTTGTTTGAGAAAAAGTAGTAGCTAAATCAGATTTGATTACTATAGCTCCTAAATTTAGCTTATGTGTTATAATGATATCAATTCCTTTCGACTCTGTACTAATAGCATTGGCAAAAAAGGTAGCCGCATTTGCTCCAGCGAGATCAAATTGTTCTTGAAGCTCTCTCTGTGGTGTTCCGTCAGCAAACGTGCCCGATGGACGAGAAAATTGATCCGTCAAAGTTACTCGGTCATCTATTCTTACAATATAAGCATCGGCAGTCAAAGTAATGTTTCCCTCTGGAATCTTAGCGGTAAAACCAATACTAGCACTTTTAGATTCTTCTTGTTTCAATTGCGGAATTCCAAGGGCTTTAGCTGCTGGGGAATCATTACTAAATGTACTTACTTCAAATGGTACACCACCAACAAATTGAGTCGCGGTAGCTTTAAAATTGATTTGGTGTAACGATGGCGCACGGAAACCTGTGGAAACGGCACCACGCAAATTAATGTTGTCTGTTAGTTTATAACGACTGGCAACTTTAAAATTAGTAGTGTTTCCAAAATCAGAATAGTTTTCAAAACGAACGGCTCCGTTCACTAACCATTTTTCTGTAACATCATATTCAAGATCTCCATAAATAGCGGCACTGTTACGACCTTTGTCAACAGCATTTGCTGGCCTGAAACCTGGAAATACTTGGGAGCCATTTCCTCTAATAGATCCAAAGAAATCGGTTACGATCAGATTAGCAGGGGTTACTCCAGGTAAAGCGACATTACCGTTTATATCATATAAATTATATGATTCTGGTTGTCCAGCATTGATGCTATATTTTTCATTTCTGTATTCAGCTCCAAAAGCAACGTTCAAATCACCAAATTTTTGATTCATGTCAAAATTAGTTGTGTTTTGGCTAAATGCTAATCCACCTGCATCAAAAGTAGTTGGAGAGTTCTCTCTCATGGAAGAATTGACGGTATTTTCAACACCATAATCAAAACTGTTTCTACCAAAAGTATTACTCAAGTCAAAATTCCAATTACCAAAAATAGTACCTCGCAATCCTGCTGCTGCTGAAATATCGTTAATTGTCGAATGGATTTCAGGTAAAAAACCATTTGGATACAAACCAGTATACGATCTAGATTGATTTGGTCTTCTGTAAAATCCAGCAGCTTCACCAGTTCTGTGGCTGTTCCCTCCAAAAGCATACAATTCTAATTTATCAGTTAAAGGATAGGCAGCATTTACAAAGAATTGTGAGCTTTGAAGTGATGATTGACCTACTCGCATATTAAAATCATTTCGACCTAAACCTCTAAAGGCTAGTTCGTCAGTTGTGGCATCAATTCCTAATAAAGTTCTCATCCCCGGTAAATTTCCATTCGATGCGGCAGTTTGAATATTAGCTTTTGTTGTTGCATCAAAATAACTTACTTGTTGCGCATACGTATTAATTGTGTTCAGTAAACCGTTGTAAAAACCAGGGGTTGTGTTTAACGTATTCGCATACAAACTATTAATGTTAATACCTGCTATTCTAGCTCTTTCTTCAACAGCATTGTATCGGTTAAATAGATTTCCTGTAACTTCTTTAGCACGACTTGTTTGACCTCTCAATTGAGCACTTGCCGTAACATTAATGAAACTTTTTTCCTTTCCTAAATTTGTTCCGTAGTTCAAGTCAATTTGAATGTTGTTTCCATCATTTCCGCCGGTATGGTCGTTAGCATTTTTAGAAAAATGACTTCCTCCAAAAAGGTTTATTTCTAATTTTTTAGTGTCTTTTTTCATGTTGATGTTGATTACACCAGCAATAGCATCTGAGCCATATTGAGCTGAAGCTCCATCTCTTAATACCTCAATTTTTTCGATAGCAAAAGCGGGAATGGAATTCAAGTCGGTACCTACAGCTCCTCTGCCAGGTGATCCATTGATGTTTACTAAAGATGACGTATGACGTCGTTTTCCATTGATCAAAACCAATACTTGGTCTGGTCCTAAACCTCTTAATTGTGCAGGGTCAATGTGATCTGTTCCATCAGCTACTGTTGTTGTATTTGAGGTAAATGACGGCGCAACCATGTTCAAAATCTGATTCAAATTTGTTTGAGCTCCCTGTGAAGCAATTTCTTTCATGCTAATTACATCAATAGGTACTGCAGATTCAGTGACTGTTCTGGTTGGATTTCTGGATCCGATTACGACAACATCTTGCAGTGTTTCGCCACTTCCCATTAAAGTAACGTTTAATGTAGTTCCGGTTACCTTCAGCGATTTAGTTTCTAATCCTACATAGGAAAATTGTAAAACGTCTCCAATTTCAGCGCTGATGGTATACGTTCCATCAATATCTGTTGTTGTTCCTTTTGTTGTTCCTTTTACGATAATTGTTACGCCAGGTAACGATTCTCCTTTTTCATCTACAACGCGACCTTTGATAATCTCTGCAGTTGTGTTTTGATTTAAATTAGAGAAAAATTCACCATTCATTACGCTGTTGGCAATACCTTCTTTTTGTAAAATAATTTGATTACTTACTTCGGTATAATTCATTTTTAATGGTTTCAAAATGCGTGTCAATACACTTGATAATGCTTCGTTGTTAGCATAAACACTCACTTTTTGATTCAATTGTGACATTCTCGAATTGTACGAAAATTTTACATGTGCCAATTTTTCAAGTTTAGTCAGCGCAGTATCTAAGTTCAAATCGGTCACGGTAATAGTTACTTTTGTGTCCAGTTTTTTTTGACCTCTGATAGTATTCGCAAATGTTATACTTGAAAATACAAGGGCTAAAACAAATTGAAATAAGGTTATTTTCATAATTCGAATTAGTAGTCGTTGTTTGAAGACGGTTTTTTTCATAATTTTGGTCTGTTTTTATTAATATTCGTTAGTTAGGTTATTGGTAGAACACAGCAATTACTCTTTACAGAGAGTGAATTGATTTTAGTCAAGGCGTCGAGAATGTTACAGCATTTTCGGCGCTTTTTGTATTATATATTTCTATTCATAGGCAAGTTACTATTAATTACATCCATCGGATATAATACTAATTTGGTTACCATTCATTTCATAACTCGTATTGTTTCCAAGGCTTTTGCAAATAATTTTAAGCTTTTCAGGTAAAGGTTGATCTGTTAAAGATGTTGTTAGATAACAGTCTTTTAATTTGGATTGAGGAAAATCAATTTTCACTAAATACGCCTGTTCAATTGTTTTAAAAATTTGTGCCACAGGAATATCGGTGAATTCAAATCCTAATTGCTCAATATTACTCTTAGAATTAATTAATAACTCATCTTGTGTAATATCAGTAATCTTTTTAAAACTTAAGTTTTTTCGAAAGAATCGCAGGGCTTGATTGGGTAATAAAACAATCAGCTCGTCTTTTGAATTTGAGATTAATTCATTCGATCTCACTTTTACTTTTCCAGTCCGAACCACAACTTCCACATTTGGTTGATTAGCGTATGCTTTTATTTTGAAACTGGTTCCTACTACTTTTGTAACGATTTCATTCGCAAACACAAAAAATGGCTTTTTAGGATCTTTGCTGATTTCGAAAAAGCCTTCACCGGACAGGTACACTTTTCGTTCATTACCCACAAATATTTTAGGATAACTTAATTTACTGTTGGGTTGCAATAAAACCGAACTTCCGTCAGATAATGTTATGCTTTGTGGTTTGTCTGAATTATTCGTTTCCTCCACTAAGCCTTCTTCATTTTCATTGATAAGTTCGCTATAAGTTAGTGCGGAATCATTATCACTGTTGGTTTGATTATATAGCCATCCGGTTAAAAGGCTTAAAATCAAAACAGCCGCAACTCCGTTAAACCATCTTTTTCTCAAAAGCTTAAGAACTGGTTTTCCCTTTTTATTTTCTTCTACTCTTTCAATTTTTTTCCAAGTAGCTTCCAATGCATTTTGCACTTCATCCTTAGTTAAATTATCATTAGGCGCTTTCATTGCTAACAACCATAATCTAGCCTCTTCAACTAATTTAGCACGATTGGAATTTTCCAAAGTCCATTCTTCCCATTGGTGTTGATCATCATTGAAATACACCCATAATCGGAATGATTCATCGGCTAAAAAGTGTTCTATTTCGGTATAATTAGTACGGTGTTGCATCAAAAAAAGGGGTTACAATTATAGAGAGGACCATTTTTTTAATTGATACTCACTAAATAGTTTATTTTTTTAAATTATTTTTCCGAAGATTATAATGCGAGCAAAACAAGCATTAAAATGCAGCAGATGTTTCCTTTCCAATTTTTGCGTAAACTCAACAAAGCGCGGTGCAAAAGATTGTTTGCCGATTGATAATTCATATCCAATGTATCGGCAATTTGGTCTACGGTAAGTTCTTGTGTGTAACGAAGATATAAGGCTTCTTTTTGTCGAGAAGGCAAGCCGTTTATAAAATGATTGAGATGTGACACTTTAGAAGCTGTCGTTTCCTCTGAGATAAGATCATGTTCAATTGAAAAATCAAATAAAAATTCTACCGTATCTATAGAGCTGCTTAGGCGAAAAATCCGATCCCTTTCTTGTGATCTAGTTATACGCTTGCGAACACAGGCTAATAAATAGGCTTTTACAACCACTTTATCACTCAATTTGTCTCTGTAAATCCAAATGTCAGTAAAAACATCTTGAACGCAGTCTTGCACTTTTTCAGGAAAAGGAAGAAATGAATTTCCATAACGTACTAAATGAGAATAATGTCTTTTGAAAATTATGGAAAAAGCATTTTCATTCCCTTCTTTTAGACTGTTCCAAAGTGTGGAATCATCAGGTATTTCGGTTTGTGACAGTTGCTTTTTTACCATTTAGTTTAAATTGTATTATTGACTTTAAACACAAAAAATAATAATTAATTTGGCTTTTTTAGTTTAAAAAGTTCAGTTTTCAGGTGCCTTTTTGATGCGTTGTAAAAGAAATTTCTTTATAATTAATTAATGATTTCTTCACCAAATCTACGTAAAATTATGTTAAAATGATCTTTTACTCTTGAAAGTAGCAAGAAATTCAATTATTTATGAATAACAGTTCTTTTTTTTCGGTAAAGTAAATTTAGAGAAGTTTAATTATGGATTTAATAATGGAAGTTTTTAAGGACTTTATTTTAAATGCATAATAAGAAAAAGTATAGGTACAGATTAATTTTCCCGACTATCAAGAATGATTGTTGGGATTGAATGTATAAACTTAATAGGAGTTTTTATTCGAATTTCCAGGCTTTTTGTTGTGCTTCACTCAGGAAAGTCCAAGCTATTATTCGGCTTGTTTTTTGTCCTTGAGCCATATCAATTGTTTTAATTTCGACTGCACTTACTTTGTTTAGTGTTTTGTAAAGACTGGAAAGATTTTCTTTTTTGGATACCAAAGTAGTAAACCATAAACACTGCATTGGATATTTAGCACTTTCGTAAATCATTTGGGTAACAAAACCTAATTCTCCGCCTTCACACCATAGTTCTGCATTGTGACCACCAAAATTTAAAACAGGTTTAGTTACTTTGCTTGTGGCGCTTCGAGATTCTAAATTATTGATTTTTCTTACCGTACTTTTCGTAGCTTCCTCCTGTGAGGCATGAAAAGGAGGATTGCAAATGGTAAACGTAAATCGGTCTTCGGGAGTGATTATATTTTTAAAAATAAAACGAGATTCCGTTTGCTGTTGTAAACTAATGGCATCAATCAGTTTTGGATTTTCTTCAATGATGGCGCTGCAATTTTCAATTGCTTTTAAATCGATATCGGTTCCTACAAAACTCCATCCGTATGCTGAATTACCAATTATAGGATAAATGCAATTGGCACCTACACCAATGTCTAAACCTTGAACGGTTTCTCCTTCAGGAATGATTCCGTTGTTGCTGGAAGCTAATAAATCTGCTATATAATGAATGTAATCCGCTCTTCCTGGAATCGGTGGACAAAGATAATTTTTAGGAATATCCCAGTTTTGAATGTCGTAATGAGATAACAATAATGCTTTGTTAAGCGATTTTACTGCATCAGGATTACTAAAATCAATAGTCTCAATATTATGCTCATTTATAGAAACAAAATGCTGCAATTCAGGAGATTTTTCTATTAATTGCTCAAAATTATATCCAAATCTATCCAGATTTCTCGGATGTAAATTAGTTTTTTCGGTAATCGTTTTTGCTTTCATTTTCTATATTTCGGTGCAAAGATAGGCATAACTATTTTGTAAAAGCATAAAGACTTTGACCCATTAAACAGATGAAAAATAAATCATAAAATCAGAACCTTACGTATTTTTTGAAAACTAATAACGGTTACTTTTATAAAAAATACAGCTAGAATGACTTTTATGACCGCTTCATTTCATTTCAAAAAGAGATATATTGTTTACAGTTTGATGTTTTTGTATATCGTAATATGTCAATCCTATATGTCGATGCGATATTCAGATAAGGAAACAACAAAATTTTTCGCAACCTCTAAAATAGAATTCCAGGATAAAACAGTTGCTTTTGAAGGTTATAAAATCCATTATGTTGCGACGGGAAGCGCGCAAAACCCGACCTTGTTTTTTATTCATGGATCGCCTGGAAGTTGGAATGCTTTCAAAGAATATCTTCAGGATACTTTACTGCTCAAAAAATACCGAATGATTGCTATTGACCGTCCGGGTTTTGGATACAGTGATTTTGGTGAAGCTCAAAATTTAAAGGTACAATCTCAAAGAATATCTGAATTCATCAAAAAAATCGAGAATAAAAAGCCGCTAATTTTAGTAGGGCATTCCGTTGGCGGACCAGTTGTGGCTCAGTTAGCCGTGGATAATCCGTCTTGGTACAAACGATTGGTGATATTGGCTGGGTCATTAGATCCGAAAGCGGAGAACCCAGAAAAATGGAGAACGGTTATCAAAGCATCGCCTTTGCGTTATCTAATTCCTGGAGCATTACGCCCGTCCAATGATGAGTTGTGGTGGTTGAAAAAGGATTTAGTCTATTTAGAACCAGAGCTGAAAAAAATCACTTGTGACGTCACCATTATTCATGGAACAAAAGATGCTTTGGTACCATATAGTAATGTTGCCTTTATGCAAAAAAAGTTTACCAATGCTAAATCAATCGATACGGTAACGATAGAGAAAGCGAATCATTTTATTCCGTGGAGTCATTATGAGATTGTGAGAAATGCATTGTTGGATATACAATAAATGTTTTAGTCCATGCATTCCATCATTAATAAATCACCTTCATTATGTTCTATTGTTACGATGCCATCTTTGATAACATGATTGCTGCTTCCGGTTCTGTAACCAATGGTCAAACTGTCATCTTTCAAAGGATAAAATAAATTATCCGAATGTATTCCTGTAACGTGACCGATAGGAATTAATGAAATTGGCGTATTCGCTGTATACCATTTTTCGAATTTCTTGGGCAATAAAAAGACTTTTGAATGATCGTCGAGAATGACAATTTTCAATAGATTTCTGTATCTGGTAATATTGGTCAGATTCGTAATCGTATGATCAGCTCTTCGTCCAGTGGCCCAAACTACGTTTACAGCTGGAATTTTTCGTTCGATTAAATAGTCAAAAGCCTTTTCTAAATCGGTTTTATTTTGATCTGGCGTATGTATAATTTCAATTGGATATTGAGTCGTTTTATAAATTTCAGGATCAAATCCTCGGTCGAAATCGCCTAAAAGCACATCGACTTTGATGTCTAATTCCATTACGCGAACCATAGCCGAATCCAATACCACCACAAGCGGTGACCATTCCAGTAATTGACCTAATAATTCTGGATTACAGGAAGCGCCGTTGGCAATGATTAAAGCTGGTTCTTGGTCGTCCCGAACGATATGGTGTGAAGACATGAGGATTGTAGATTTAAGAAATGTGATTTAAGATTTTAGATTTTGGCAATCGATAATAGATTGGATCGTAGACTGTAAAGTTAGTTAAAATATGCAAACTTGAAAAATCAACTATACTCTAGCCCAGATGGCAATGAAAACCAAAACAGGTTGTAAACTTTAGTTTTCTGGCTGTAGAAGAGCGACCAATGGAAGCTCCTTATACAGACTGGAAAACTGTTTAGAACCTGTTTTTGGTTGTAATGAACAGCTGGATTAGCTCCTAATTATTCAATTGTATAATTTCTAACATCCACCTCACTAAGAGAGAAATAGCCCAAAGGATAATTGGCGGTGTCAGTTGTATTGATGACATTTCCTCTTACGGTTGCAGGTGGTGATTGAAAGGGTCCTCCGCCATTATTTCCAGCAATACTCACTAAGACACTCATGTAATTATAGTATGCTTTAGAAATTCCGAAGTGCGTTACCTCAATTTTATCGTCTTTTTTTAATTCATCATTTTGCGAAATACTAAAAAATTCGTTTCCGTTGAAAAACTCATCCTGATCCACATAAAAATTTGATTTTACCTGATTGGAATATACATATTTGTAAAGATAATAATTAGCTTCACCAGCTGGATCTTGATAAAATGTTTTAATTTCTTTTTGGTTGCCTGTAAAACCACCTTGATTGTTTTGAACAATTTTAGTAATGGCTGTAACAGGTTTCAAGGTTTCGGTTGCAGTGTACCTATTGCCATTGCTGATAACCGTCAGCGTGTAGGTTTCGTTTATAACCGGAATAAAAGTAGCGCACGTATATTCACCTGTATTCGCAATTTCCGAAAAAGAAAAAACTACATTAGTGCTATTTTTTATGGAAACTGTTGCTCCAGAAACTTTTGGAATTTCAGTGTTGTAAAATCCGGTGGTAGTAGTCAATTTTATTCGTTGTTGATTTCCGGAAGTTCCTTTTTTCCAATTAATGGCTGCTTCAATAACCAGTTTTGGTGGCGCATTGTCTAAATCTACTTCGATTACCTCTTCGCAACTGGTTGAAAAAACCGCTATTAAAAGTATTAGATATGGTGTTATTTTTTTCATGATTTCATGTTTTTATTTTGTTCTGTTTTGAAAGGCTATCCTTAGAATTTAAAGTTATAACTCACTGCTGGAACTATACCAAAAATAGAAGTTTTTATGGCTTCATTGCTACCAGTATCAGCGTTTTGTCTGAAATTGATGGAAGCTGCATTTTTTCGATTGTACAAATTGTAAATGCTAAAAACCCATTCGCCTTTCCATTCTCTATTTTTATTTTTGCTAGGGGTTAAAGTGGCAGCAATGTCAAGATGGTGGTATGCTGGAAGCCGATTTTCATTTCTTAGTCCGTAACTAGGTACATTGATTCCTAGGTATTCATATTGTCCAACAGGATACGTTACTGGTTGTCCCGTTTGCAAAGCAAAATTAGCTCCAAAAGACCATTTTTCGTTCAAATTATATGATGTGGTTACCGCAACATTATGCAGTTTGTCATACACTGAATTGTACCATTGCCCGTTGTTGATTCCGGTTTCTATTGGGGTTCTTCCTGGGGTTTGTTGCTCTGATTTGGATAATGTATATGAAATCCATCCATTAAATTTTCCTTCGTTTTTTCGGAACATGATTTCTAAACCATACGATCTTAATTGACCGTTTAGGATTATTTGCTCGATGGCTTTATTTGCAATCAAATTAGCACCATCAATGTAATCCAATCGGTTTTGAACTTCTTTGTAATAAGTTTCTACTTCAAGGGAATACATGTCGTCATTGAAGTTTTTGAAGTAACCCAAAGCGACTTGATCCGCAATTTGTGGTTTGATAAAACGATCACTTGGCGTCCAGACATCAAGCGGAGTAGGCGATGAGGTGTTTGAAATCAATTGCAGATATTGCACCATTCTGTTGTAACTTGCTTTGATCGATTGGTCGTCGTTGATTTGATACGCCAATGAAAATCGCGGTTCCAGATAATTATAGCTCTTCATCACTTTGTTACGATCGTAAAATTTAGTGCCAATTGGAGTAGCTTTTTCATAAATCTGTAATTCCGAATTAAAGAGCACTGGATTATCATTTTCATAAATATTCACAGTAGATTGTCCTAAACGGTAAAACATACTGTAACGTAATCCGTAAGATAATGCTATTCTATCGGAGATTTCGTGGTCCGCATTGATGTAAACTGCAGGTTCAAAAGCATATTTTTTATCCAATTGGTCAAAATTTATTCCAGAGTTCTCATCAGATGGTTTAATGGTTCCCGGATTGAACTCGTAATAAATTCCGTTTAGCCCGTAATTCAATTTAAATTTATCTGAAATATAATTCTTGAAATCGTATTTGACATTATAATTTTTGATGCCCGAATCCCATTTGAAACCAATAAAATCCAAATCTAAACCGTAATAATAATCGCTGTAAATAAGCGATAAATTCGAAAATAATTTTTCAGAAAACAAGTGATTCCATCTCAGATTGACCGTTGTATTGCCATAAATGTTAGTAAAACTATCTTTTAAACTAAAAACATCCCTCCCAAAATAACCGGATAAAAACAAACTATTATTTGGGTCTAATTTATAACTCAATTTGGTGTTTAAATCATAAAAATAAGCCGAGTTGTCTTTTTGTTCCTCGGAAAGCTTCAGGAATAAATGTGCGTAGGAACTTCTACCGCCAATAAGGAACGAGCCTTTGTCTTTTACCAACGGCCCTTCGGCCAAAATACGGCTGGAAATTAATCCGATTCCTCCATTAACATGGAATTCTTTACTATTACCGTCTTTTTGATAAATATCTAAAACAGAAGAAGCTCGTCCGCCATAACGTGCTGGAATTCCACCTTTGTACAACTTTAAATCTTTGATAGCATCCGGATTAAAAACAGAGAAAAATCCAAAAACATGCGATGAATTAAAGATAGTTGCTTCGTCTAATAAAATCAAATTTTGGTCGGCTCCACCACCACGAACATTGAAACCAGAGGCACCTTCGCCTGCATTAGTAACTCCAGGAAGTAATAAAATTGATTTTAAAACATCGACTTCTCCCAAAACGACAGGCATTTTTTTGATAGCTGAAATAGAAAGTTTATTAACACTCATTTCAGGTTTCTTGATGTCAATTTTTGTTTTATTGTCTGTAATGATTACTTCTTGTAAAGCTGTTTCATTACTAAATAAATTGAAGTTATTTTTTATATTTTGGTTTAGGGCGATTGATTCTTCAATAGTTTGATAGCCCAAATAACTTATTTGAACGGTATAATTTCCCTTTGGTATCGTAATGGAGAAAAATCCGTATTCGTTTGTTGTTACGCCAGTTTTTAGCGTTGGAATCATAACGTTGACACCTATTAAAGTTTCATTGCTGTTGGCGTCAATAATAGTTCCGCTTAGCGTAAATTTTTCTTGAGCGAAACCTGATAGCGCGTGCAGTACTACAACTAAAAAGGTAATAATTTTCTTTGGAGTCATTGTTTAAATTTTATCGAAATGAAAAAACGCAAAGTACATTAAATAGAATAGCATTTGTCATATAACAACTGTTAAGGTATTGCTAAGGTAAAAAAAAAGACAACCGTTTCGGGTTGTCTTTTAAATATATATAGCAGAAAATAATTAGGCTAGTTTAGCATCTAAATTTTCTTGGATAGCTGCCAAAAAAGCCTCCGTAGTCAAATAGTCTGCTGCAATCAAACCTTCTGGTTTTACTAACATGGCTAAATCTTTTGTCATTTTTCCACTTTCAACAGTATCGATACAAACTTGTTCTAGTGCATGGCAAAAATCGATTAAGGCTTGGTTTTCGTCTAATTTACCTCTGTGTTCCAATCCTCTTGTCCAGGCAAAAATAGACGCAATTGGGTTCGTTGAAGTTGCTTTCCCTTGCTGGTGCTGTCTAAAGTGACGTGTTACTGTTCCATGAGCTGCTTCTGCTTCTAATGTTTTTCCATCAGGAGTTACTAAAACAGAAGTCATTAGACCTAAAGAACCAAAACCTTGAGCAACAGTATCGGATTGTACATCACCATCGTAGTTTTTACAAGCCCAAACAAATCCACCGCTCCATTTCATTGCAGACGCAACCATGTCATCAATCAATCTGTGTTCGTAAGTAATACCTGCTTCAACAAATTGTGGTTTGTAGCTCGATTGGTACACTTCTTCAAAAATATCTTTGAAACGGCCATCATAGGCTTTCAAAATTGTATTTTTTGTAGAAAGATACAAAGGCCATTTTTTTGTCAATGCCATTTGAAATGAAGAATGTGCAAAACCGTAAATACTTTCATCAGTATTGTACATAGCCATTGCAACTCCGTCTCCTTTATAATCGTATACTTCCCAAGTTTGAGTTTCTCCTTCTTCAGGAACAAAAGTCATGGTTAGTTTCCCTTTTCCTTTAATAACAGTATCAGTAGCTTTGTATTGATCTCCAAAAGCATGACGGCCAATAACAATAGGTTGTGTCCAGCCAGGTACTAGACGAGGAACATTTTTCATGATAATTGGTTCACGGAAAACAGTACCACCTACAATATTACGGATGGTTCCGTTTGGAGATTTCCACATTTTTTTTAAACCAAATTCTTTAACGCGGTCTTCATCTGGGGTAATGGTGGCACATTTTATACCAACATTGTATTTTTTTATTGCTTCAGCAGAATCAATTGTGATTTGATCATTGGTAGCGTCTCTGCTCTCCATTCCTAAATCATAATATTTAATATCTAAGTCTAAATAAGGAAGAATTAATTTTTCTTTAATAAAAGACCAAATAATTCGTGTCATTTCATCTCCATCCAATTCTACAATTGGATTGGCTACTTTAATTTTTGTCATAATGTATTGCTATAGGTAATTCTTATTTTTAAACGTGCCTACAAAGGTAATAAAACGATATCGTAAAAGAAAATGCGTTTTCATTAAGTTTTTAGTAGTATAAATTGAATTGTGGAATTAGGATTATTGCGAATCTAAATTGCGAATATGAAAATGAAATTCCTTATAAATTATCAAATAAGAGCTATCAAAATTCTTTTGTTTCAGTTAAAATCTACTGAATAATGATTGTTACTTTGGGTTTAAACCAAAAAAAAGTCCCAACAGTGTTGAGACTTTTATAGTAAAGAGATATTTGACTATCTTCTTTTGTCTTTAATCTTAGCTTTTTTACCAGTAAGTTCTCTGAAGTAGAAAATTCTAGCTCTACGAACTGCACCTTTTTTGTTGATTTCAATTTTTTGCAAAGCTGGCAAGTTTACTGGAAAGATACGCTCTACTCCAATAGCACCTGACATTTTACGAATTGTGAAAGTTTCTGTATTAGCAGAACCTCTTCTTTGGATAACAACTCCTTTGAAAAACTGTGTTCTAGTTTTTTCACCCTCTCTAATTTCGTAGAAAACGGTGATAGTGTCTCCAGCTGCAAAAACTGGGAATTCTTTTCTTGTTACAAATTCGTCTTGAACGAATTTCATCAAATCTGCCATGATATTTTTTAATTATGGGTTGCATTAAATCAACATTCACGGATCTCGCCAGAGGTTAAATTAATGTGAGTACAAAAGTAGATAAAAAAGTTTAAAGTTTAAAGTTTTTCTTGTTTAAAGTTTAGAAGTTCTTGAATACCAACTTTAAACCTTAAACTTTAAACAAACTTTTAATCTTCAAGCAAATCCGGTCTTCTGTTCTTCGTATGTTCGTAGGCCATATCTTCACGCCATTTGTCAATTTTGGCAAAATTCCCACTGGTCAAAACCTCCGGAACTTTCCATCCGTTGTAATCCGCTGGGCGAGTGTAAATAGGTCCCGATAATAATCCATCCTGAAAACTATCTGTCAATGCTGAGGTTTCATCGCTCAAAACTCCCGGAATCAATCGGATTAAAGCGTCTGATAATACTAAAGCTCCTAACTCACCACCAGATAAAACATAATCACCAATAGAGATTTCTTTCGTGATAAAATGATCGCGTACGCGTTGATCTACCCCTTTATAATGTCCGCAAAGGATAATGATATTTTCATACATCGACATGGTGTTCGCCATTTTTTGGTTCAGGGTTTCCCCATCAGGCGACATATAAATGATTTCGTCGTAGGGTCTTTCACTTTTCAAATGTGTAATACAAGCATCAATAGGCTGTACCGTCATCACCATTCCGGCACCACCGCCATAAGGATAATCATCCACGCTTTTCTGTCTGTTGGTGGTATAATCCCGTAGATTATGAAAATGAACTTCCACCAATCCTTTGTCAATAGCACGTTTCATAATCGAAGCCTCAAACGGACTTCGCAATAATTCTGGGAGAACAGTAACAATATCAATGCGCATAATTTCTTTTATAAGTTTCAATCCCGAGGATTCGGGAGCAAAGGTACAAAGATGCTGAGGTTTTCAAATAACCAAATGCTCAATTCAACAATTAAACTTTTCTTTAGGAGCTATTTCCAGCTGTTCGTTGCAATCTTTTTATCCGCCGAAAAGGCGCATAAAAAGGATTTTCACTTCCATCTGGGCTAGGATTTTGTGGAATTAAGGAGGTTTGTAGAACTGAAGCAGTGCGAAAAACATTCAAAAAAAGAAATGCGTCTTTATTTGTAAGAAAATTTTAATATATTTGAAAATGAATAAAGCGAAATAAAACTTCGGCAATCTAGCTTTTATTGGGTGTATAGTTGAAGGTTAATATCACTAATATAGAGTAGACATAATTAAACTCGAAATCGTTGAAGGAACAATAATAATAATTAACGTAAAATGACAACAAATTTAGACGCATTAATTCCTAGAGAAGATTTCGAAATAAAAGATGGAAACCAAATTCCTTCACAAAATTTACCCGCAATTCAAGTTAGAGATTTAGAAGCTGGCTCATTTTTATATCTAACTTTAAGAAAACCTGATTTCCAAAGAGAAACATCTGAATGGACTCCCGATAAAGTATGTGATTTAATTCAAAGTTTTTTAGATGGGGATTTAATTCCAGCGGTTATTTTTTGGAATTCTGGGGGTTATAATTTTGTAATTGATGGAGCACATAGATTAAGTGCAATTATCGCTTGGGTAACTGATGATTATGGAGATGGGATCATATCGCAATCATTTTTTGAATATAATATTTCTTCTGAACAAACTGTTATTGCTGAAAAAACACGGAAGTTAATTAAAAAAAAGTTTGGTACATATAATGACCATAAATATGCTATCTCTAATCAAGATAAAGTAACTCCAGAAATGTTAGAACGTGCTAAAAAATTAGCAACATTAACAATTCAACTTCAATGGGTAAGAGGAGATTCTAGTAAAGCTGAAGCTTCCTTTTTTAAGATTAATGAACAAGCTTCCCCGATTAATGACACTGAAAAAAAATTATTAAAGTCAAGAAAAAAACCAAACTCAATTTCTGCAAGAGCTATTATTCGTTCCGGCACTGGACATAAATATTGGTCTAAATTTGAAAGTGATAAACAAATTGAAATTGAAACTTTAGCAAAAGATATTAATGATTTACTTTTTACACCAAAATTAGAAACTCCAATAAAAACATTGGACGTTCCTTTGGCTGGTAAAGGTTATTCAACGCAAACTCTTTCTTTAATTCTAGATTTAATAAATATTACTAATGATATTAAAAATGATTCGGAATTAACAGACGACACAACAGGAATTGAAACAATTAATTTATTAAAGAAAACTAAAAAGCGATTAAGTAGAATTACTGGAATCCACGCTTCATCTTTAGGCTTGCATCCTGCAATATATTTTTACAGTACAACTGGAAGGTATCAAGTAACAGCATTTTATACAATATTAAATCTAGTTCAAGAATTAGAGTCAAAGCCAAATGCTTTAAACAAATTTATAGATATTAGAAGTAAATTTGAAGACTTTTTACTCTCATATAAAAGTATTGTTAACCAAACAAACACAAAATTTGGTAGTGGTTTGAAAAGTTACAAAAAACTTACAAATTTATTTTTGCATATCATTTCAGAATTACAAAACAATAAAACTGAACAAGAGATTATAGATAGTCTAGAAAGCTCAAAAGAATTTGATTATATCAATCCTGAAAAGATTGATTATGAAGAATATATGAGGAAAGAATTTTCTACAGAATCCAAATCTGGTGTTTTTATTATAAATGCATTAAAAAATCCAACAAAATGTAACATTTGTAATTCATTGATTCATAAAAACTCTATAACAATTGACCATGTAAAAAGAAAACAAGATGGTGGTCTTGGCATGATAGAAAATGGACAATTAGCTCACCCTTATTGTAATACAACATATAAAAATTGACTATGCCCATCAATTAGAGTTTCGTTGCGTGCGCAGCACAAACAATGAAACCCGGGTTGAACGGAACCGGTCACCGGCAGTTATTGTGGATTTAGTGTGCATTGTTGCGATAGAATATTTATTTTTTATTATTCCGTTAGGAATTAAATGTTGGTAGCAAAGAATAGAAATCCCACCTTAATAAAGTCCCATAGGGACGAAACCTTATGGCAAATACCTACACACAAATACATATTCATTTTGTTTTTGCGGTTAAATTTCGTGATGCAATTATACAATCCAAATGGAAAGAAGACTTGTATAAATATATGTCGGGTATAATTCAAAATAATAACCATAAGCTTTTGGCAATAAATGGAATGCCAGACCATATTCATATTTTGATTGGGTTAAGACCCGCACAATCTATTTCCGATTTAATGAAGGAGGTAAAACAAAGTTCTTCAAAATGGATAAATCAAAATAAATTATCAAACGGACATTTTGAATGGCAAGAAGGATATGGTGCGTTTTCATACAGTAAATCACAAATTGGTCAGGTAATAAATTATATTCAAAATCAGGAATTACACCATGAAAAGAAAACATTTACGCAGGAATATCGTGATTTTCTTGTGAAATTTGAAGTCGAGTATGATGAGAAATTTATTTTTAAAGAATTGATTTAAGGTTGCATAGTCCCTAACGGGACAAAAAAAGAGAGGTGAAATGTGTTTTTCTACCAATATTTAGTCCCAAAAGGGACAAATGAAACGATTAATTTTTTTCTACGATATTTTAGTTTCAAACGAAACGAAATAGCAATTCTTGAAACAGTCATATTATTATGCACAAATTGGTTTCTTAATAAAAATCTATATCTCGATAATTCATAAATTCCAAAACATTCAAATTTCCATAATTCCCAAATCAAAGAATCTCCAAATTCCCTTTTTAAAATTAATTTCGTAAATTTGCCTTTCAATAAAAATTAAACAAAAATGGAAAACGGAATATATGCTAAATTCAACACTACAAAAGGTGCTATTTTAGTAAAACTAGCTCACGATTTGACTCCAGGAACAGTTGGAAACTTCGTAGGATTGGCTGAAGGAAACCTAGAAAATAAAGTAAAACCGCAAGGGGTTAAATTCTATGACGGATTAAAATTCCACCGAGTAATTCCTAACTTTATGATTCAAGGGGGTTGTCCTCAAGGAACAGGAACTGGAGATCCAGGATACAAATTTGATGATGAATTTCACCCAAGTTTGAAACACAACCGTCCGGGCGTTTTGGCAATGGCTAACTCAGGACCTGGAACAAACGGTTCTCAATTCTACATCACGCACATTCCAACGGATTGGTTGGATAACAAACATACTGTTTTTGGTCATGTTGTAGAAGGTCAGGATGTGGTTGATGCTGTAGAGCAAGGAGATGTTTTAGAATCTTTGGAAATTATCAGAGAGGGTGAAGAAGCTAAAAACTGGAATGCAATTGAGGCTTTCATTACTTTCAAAGGATCTCGTAACAAACGTGATGCAGCTTTAAAAGCAGATGTTGAAGCAGCAATGGAAAAATTAGCAGCTGGTTTTGAAAAAACAGAAAGCGGTTTGCGTTACCAATTTATTCAAAGAGGTGAAGGTAAAAAAGCAGAAAGCGGAAAAACAGTGGCTGTTCATTATGAAGGTTCATTGGAGAACGGTAAAGTTTTTGACTCTTCTTATCCAAGAAAAAAACCAATCGAATTTAAATTAGGTCAAGGTCAGGTTATCGAAGGTTGGGATGAAGGAATTGCGTTATTGCGCGTAGGTGACAAAGCACGTTTCGTGATTCCATCGGATTTAGGATATGGATCTCGTGGTGCTGGTGGAGCAATTCCACCAAATGCTACTTTGATCTTTGATGTAGAATTAATGGAAGTTAAATAAGTAAAACTGTTTATAGAATTGCAAAAACCCATTCGCCGCTGCGAATGGGTTTTTTTTTGCAATTCACAAATTGTGGTTTGTCAAATTGGTTGCGGTGTAGGTTATGAATTTAAAAATTCAATTAAATCACTATTTAATTTGTCTTTTTCAATATAAAACAAGCCATGAGGTGCTCCTTCATAAATGATAAATTTATTATCTGGAATAAGTTTTGTCGCTACCTCAGAACTGATTTCAATAGGGACTGTTTTGTCTTCATCTCCATGAATAATTAAGGTAGGAACATTTACCGATGCCATTTCTTCACGAAAATCAGTGGAAGAAAATGACTTGGCACATTCTAAAGTCGCACGAGGTGAAGCAAAAGAACACAACATTCTATAATAATCCAACAAAGGAGTGCTAATAGGTTTACTGATAAAACTTACCCCAAAAAACGTTTTTCCAAAATTATCTAGAAAACCAATTCGGTCAGCTTTAATTTGTTCCGCCATTCCATCGTATTTCTCTTGTGGAACTCCGTTGGGATTAGAGTCGGTTTGCAACTGAAATGGGGTAATGGATGATATAAGTACCGCCTTCGAAACGCCTTTTCCACCATGACGACTGAAATAGCGAACGACTTCACCACCACCCATCGAAAATCCAACAAGTGCAGCTTCTTCCAAATTCAATTGCTCGATAATGGCTGCTAAATCATCCGTTAAAGTATCATAATCATAACCGTCCCAAGGTTGAGAAGATTTCCCAAAGCCACGACGGTCATACGCAATAACTCTAAAGTTATTTTGAACTAAAGTGTCAATTTGGTATTCCCACATTTCATTGGATAACGGCCAACCATGAATAAGAATTACAGGTTTTCCTTGACCATAATCTTTCACGTATAATTTTACATTTGGTGCTGTTTCAATAAACAAGTCTATACCAAAATTACTTTCTTTGTGCATTTCGTCACCATTCATTTGACTAATTTCCATAATATTTACTATTTAAAAGATGAATTTAGTATTCGCCTTTTGTAAAATTATAACTATTTTGCATAAAAGTTTTACAGAATTAGTTTGAATAGTTATAAAATTGATAGGTTTGTTATTCAATACTTTAATAGAAAAAAATGTGCAATATGGAAAACATCAGCTGGCCGGAATTTGAAAAAGTAGAAATGCGTGTAGGAACTATATTGGAAGTACATGATTTTCCAGAGGCCAGAAAGCAAGCTTATCAGCTTACAATCGATTTTGGTTCTGATCTTGGAATTAGAAAAACATCTGCACAAATTACGAAAAGATATCAAAAAGAAGATTTAATGAATCGTCAAATCGTAGCCGTGGTTAATTTTCCTAAAAAACAAATCGGGAAATTTATGAGTGAATGTCTTGTACTTGGAGCTGTAGGTGTAAACGGAGATGTAATTTTGTTGGCACCTGATTTTAAAATCGAGAACGGATTGCGAATTGGGTAAGTTAAGGCACCAAAGTGCTTTCTTTTTTTACTTCTAATGATTCATATTTATTATTAATTGCTAAAACAATAACACCAAATAATACGGCAGTTACAATAAGAACGGTGTTCATAATCCCTTCTGTTTCGAAAGAAAGTTTGATTAAGATTGTTGAAATTATGAATCCTGAGTTTCGAATAACTCTATTGAATTTATCGGATAGAAAGAAAGAGAATAATAGTAAAAGTACTTCTGTTAGAATTAAAATTGTAAAAAACTTTTCGAAGAAAATCTTGTTGATATCCTTAATATTATCTACTATTTCTCGCAATGAAAAAAAACTTTCATATATCCAGTGTCCTAAACTGTATATCGATAACACGAAAAATATAGGAATGAGTGCAATTGCAAAAATGTTTTTTAGAGTGATAAATTTTGTTAATTCTATATTTTTTTGAGTAATGGCTTGATTTATTTCATTTTGTCTGTTGAGCTTATAAAAAATATAAATAAGGTAAAATAAAATTACAGTTGCTATTATATCTAACGTAAAATTGATATTGGCTTTAACTTCAAACCAATTCGAGTTAATTTCTAACTTAGTTAAGTCTTTGAATATTCTACGAATTATAATTAATGTTATAATTTCATATTGTTTGCCTATGTAAATTGTTGTTGATTTAGGTAAATAATAGACTAAAAGATATACTTCGTATATCAATATAAAGGAAAAAGGAGTATAAATGGCAGAGATTGGATTGCTCAACAATTTCGAATAATCATTGACCAAAATAATTTCAAGATCAACCAATGCTATAACAAGCAAATGAAGTAAATAGCTTATTATAGCTACAGAGATAAAAAACTTTTCGGTTATTTTCTTTGTCTTTTCAGATAAAAGTTTGTCGTAAACAATACTATTTAATGATTTAGTTTCTGTCATTTGAGTTATATAGATAGTAAACGTAATCAAAAAAGCCTGAAACTCATTTGAATTTCAGGCTTTTAACTTTCGTTTAAGCGTCTTTTAGCTATTAAATATCATCAAAATCGATATCTGTAAAACTAGATGTTTGCGGTAGGATCTCATCATCTGATTTTTCAGATGCATATTCTTTTTTGAAATCTTTTTGGTGTCTTTCTGAAATTACCTCTTCGCCTTTATGGTTCAAAACGTAAGTAGTCATATCTCCTAAAATTTCAGCAAAAGCAGCAAAATCCTCCTTGTATAAATAGATTTTATGTTTTTTGAAGTGGAATGATCCATCTTCCTCAGTAAATTTCTTGCTTTCGGTAATGGTAATGTAATAATCATCTGCTTTTGTAGCTCTCACATCAAAGAAATAGGTTCTTCGTCCAGCTCGTAAAACTTTAGAAAATATCTCTTCTTTTTCTAACATGTCATGTTCTCTCATAATCCTTTCTGTCAATTTATGGTTGTTAACTAGTTTCCAAAAATCTATAAAAAATATGTATTACACAACAATTAAAGCATTTCTTTTTCTGAAAGTTGTTTCAAGTACAAAGCGGCGTAATAGCCTTCCTGATTTATCAATTGATTATGAGAACCTTGTTGTATAATTTGGCCTTTATCAATGATAATAATTCGGTCTGCGTTTTTAGCCGAAGAAACACGATGACTAACAATAATAGTTGTTTTGTCTTTGCATATTTCATGCAAGTTGTTTAGTATCTCTTCTTCGGTTTGGGTGTCCACAGCGGATAAGCAATCGTCAAATAGCAAAATCGGAGGATTCTTAATAATAGCTCTCGCAATAGAAACTCTTTGCTTTTGACCACCTGAAAGGGTAATTCCTCTTTCGCCCAAAACTGTTTCATATTGTTTACTGAAGCCCATAATATTATCATGAACAACAGCGCTTTTAGCAGCAGATTTCACTTCTTCTTCTGTAGCATTTTCCTTTCCGAACATAATATTGTTCTTGATACTGTCTGAAAATAAAAAGGCATCTTGCGGTACAATCCCAATACTGTTGCGTAAATCAAAAAGATTGATGGTGCTTATTTCATTTTTATCAATATTTATTATTCCTTCTGAAACATCGTACATTCTTGAAATTAGAGATAAAATGGTAGATTTTCCAGACCCTGTTTTGCCTAGGATAGCTAAAGTTTCTCCCTTTTGTACGGTGAAAGATATGTTTTGAAGCGCTTTAATATTGGTGTCCTTATAGGTGTAACTTACATTTTCAAACGAAATAGTTCCTTCTATTACCGATTTGTTTTCATTTTTATTTTTTATTTCTGGTTCTATTTTTAGAAATTCATTAAGCCTTTTCTGCGATGCTTCTGCTTCTTGAACCATAGATGAAACCCAACCTAAGGATGCTACTGGCCAAGTAAGCATATTGACGTACAAGATAAATTCAGCAATGGTTCCAATGCTTTTAATGGTGCCATCGATATACATTAAACCACCAAAATAAATTACCACTAAGTTACTGATTCCTATTAGAGCCAACATTAATGGACCAAATAAAGACTGTACTTTGGCCAAATTCAAGCTTTTACTTTTGCTTTCATTCGCTAAATTAACCATGTTGTTTTGATGTTGATCCTCCAAAGAATAAGCTTTTATCACGCGGATTCCAGAGAATATTTCTTGTGAAAAGCTGGAAACTTTGGATAAATATTGTTGAAAAATGGTGCTTCTTATATTGATTTCTGAACTTAACTTGAAAATCGCATACGATAAAAGGGGTAAAGGCAAGAGTGTGTACAATGTTAATGTAGGCGATACATTATACATGTAAACAATAACAATAGCAAAACGGATAACCGTGTTTATGGTATACATTACTGCGGGACCAACATACATTCTCACTTTTGAAACGTCTTCGCTGATTCGGTTCATCAAATCTCCTGTCCGACTTTGCTTGTAAAAATTTTGAGATAAATTCTCATATTGACGGAATACTTCATTTTTAAGGTCAAATTCAATATGGCGCGACATAACAATTAGGGTTTGTCGCATTAAAAAAGTAAGGAAACCCGCAATAATCGTCGTGGCTATAATCAGTAAAATATTCGTAATTAATTCTTGATGAATTACTGATTTAGCAACTGTTTTGTCTTTGGCGAAAGCTTCAATAACCATAAATGATTTGCTGATCAACTTAGGAGTGAACAACATAAAAATCTGAGCTATAATCGTAAAAACGATTCCGAGTAGAAAACTGTATTTGTATTTGACGAAGTATTTGTTTAAATAACGTAATTCTTTCATTTTTTTAATATATTCTGTGTTGAAATGATTTTATTTTTAGGGTAAAATTTCATTTTTAATAATTTAGAGGCTTAACTTTTAATTGTAAATTTTGCTAATTTGGCGATTTTTTGACAAAGCATTCGTATATGTTTATATTTTGTGTAAATTTGGATTGTCTTTTTGACAAATTCATAATTTATCACTATTAAAACTTACACTATGAAGGCAGCTTTCACAACTGGCAAGGAACTTCAAAAAATGGATCCCGTTTTTGGCCAATTATCATTTGATGATCACGAACAAATTGTATTTTGCAACGACAAAGATACAGGTTTAAAAGCAATTATTGGTATTCATAATTCGGTTATGGGTCCTGCTTTAGGAGGAACACGAATGTATAATTACGCAAATGAATGGGAAGCATTAAATGATGTTTTGCGTCTGTCACGGGGAATGACTTTTAAGGCAGCAATCACAGGATTGAATATTGGTGGTGGTAAAGCAGTTATTATTGGTGATGCTAAAACACAGAAAACACCAGAGTTAATGCGTAAATTTGGTGAATTTGTACATTCTTTAAGCGGAAGATATATTACTGCTGAAGATGTAGGAATGGAAACCGCAGATATGGATATCGTTAGAGATGTAACGCCGTATGTTACAGGAATTTCTGAATCTAGAGGTGGTTCTGGAAATCCATCTCCAATTACGGCTTATGGAGTGTATTTAGGAATGAAAGCAGCGGCTAAACAACAATTTGGTTCGGATGTTTTAAGCGGCAAGAAAGTATTGGTTCAAGGAATTGGTCACGTTGGTGAAACTTTAGTTGATTATTTAACCAAAGAAGGAGCAGTCGTTACTATTGCTGATATCAATGAAGAAAAATTGAATGAAGTAGGATCGAAGTACAATGCACAAATTTTTAGAGGTGACGATTTGTATAGCGCAGATGTTGATATTTATGCGCCTTGTGCTATGGGAGCCACGTTAAATGACGCTACTGTTTATAAAATTAAAGCAAAAGTTATTGCTGGTGCAGCTAACAATCAGTTGGCAGATGAAAATGTGCATGGAGCAATTCTACAAGAAAGAGGCATTTTATATGCTCCTGATTTCTTGATTAATGCGGGTGGAATTATAAATGTTTATGCGGAATTAGCACATTATGACAAAGTTGAAATTATGCGTAAGACAGAAAATATTTATAACACAACGCTAGAGATATTTGATTTTGCTCTTGCTAATAAGATCACACCGCACCACGCTGCTTTGACGATTGCTCAAAATCGAATCAATCAAAGAAAATTGGAGAATAGCAAAAAGTAATTTTAACTGTTCCGTAATCCGTATTCAGTGTTCATTTCGTCTTGATTGAAGCATACGGATTATGGAATACTTTTAAAATAAGCGATTATATATTTTATTTTAAAAAAGTAAAGACTTATTTTTGCAGGCTAATTAATAAAAGTTCTTACAAGGTGGTAAATAGAAGACACATTCGCGTTAAAGTCATGCAATCCATTTATGCGATGCATCAAAGCGGTTCAGATAATTTAGAAAAAGAAGAGAAATTTCTTTTTTACAGTATCGACAATATTCAAGATTTATACCTAATCATGCTTTCTTCGCTGATTGAGATTTGTAAAACAGAAACAATCTTTTTGCATAAGTCAAGTTTAAAGCATCTTGCAACCGCAGAGGAACGTAAGCCCAACGAGAAATTCATCAAAAACAGGATTTTTCAAATTCTTTCCGAAAATAACTCATTAAGTATTGCGCTGGAAAATCGTAAAATTAATAATTGGACTTTAAACGACGATTATATTTTATTGCTTTTGAATGCTATAAAAGCAAGTAGTTTGTATTCCGATTACATGAGTAATGCAGTAAATACCTTTGAAGAAGACCGACAATTTATTGTTGATTTGTTTATGGAGGTTATTGTTCCTAATGAAAAATTGTATGATTATTTAGAAGATGATAAGTTGACTTGGGTTGATGATATTCCATTAGTCAATACTCATATCATTAAGCAATTGAAAGCGATTAAACCAGGTGAAGATGACAATTTTAGAGTTCCAAAATTGTATAAAGACAATGAAGACAAGGATTTTGTAAAAGACTTGTTTCGAAAAACAGTTTTAAATGAAACTGAATTGGCAAAGGAATATCTAGATAAAACGCCCAACTGGGACAGCGATAGAATTGCTGAAATTGATACGATTATCCTTAAAATGGCAATTTGTGAATTCTTGAAATTCCCGTCCATTCCAATAAAAGTTACTCTTAATGAATATTTAGAAGTCGCTAAGGAATATTCTACACCAAAAAGTAGTATTTTTATCAATGGAATTTTAGATAATTTAGTAAAAGAGCTGCAAACCAATAAAAGAATCATCAAAGCTGGTCGTGGTTTAATGTAATAATTAACAAATAAAAAGAGAATTAAAATTATGGAACAATTAACTCAATTTGCACCGTTTATATTAATGTTTGTGGTGATCTATTTCTTTATGATTAGACCACAACAAAAAAGAGCTAAAAACGAAAAAGAATTTGAAAGTACGTTAAAAGTAGGTGACAAAATCATCACAAAAAGCGGTCTTCACGGAAAAGTTTCAGAATTAGCGGATACAACTGTTGTTGTAGAAACGATGTCAGGAAAATTAAAAATGGAGCGTTCTGCAATCTCTATGGAAATGAGTGCTGCATTGAACAAAAAATAATTCACTCCTTCTTATTAGTATAAAAGTCCCAATCCGATTTTCGGTTTGGGACTTTTTTTATGTAAAAAACAATCCTATTATTTCTTATTCTTTTTATTCTTCTTTGCTTTTTTAGATTTTGCCTTGGCTTTTTTTGCTTTTATCTTGGTTTTAACTTTTGCTTTCTTCGCTTTATCTTTTTTAGCTTTTTTAGCTTTTTTTGCCTTTTTAGCTTTCGCTTTCGCTTTTTCTTTTGCATCGGCTTTTTTAGCCTTTTTCTTGTCTTTGTCTTTCATTTTCACTGTCTTTTTAGTGGTTTTTTTCTTGTCTTTTTTTTCTGCTACAACAGGAGTACTAGTGTCGCTTTCAATCGCGATAGTTATTGTTTCTTCAATAATTTCTGTTGTGATGTTCTCGTCTTGAGGTTCTATAATCGCTACAGGCTCGTCTTTAACTTTGATTACGGGTGTTCTTTTGGCTCTAACCGACTTTTTAATCTCTGGTTTTGATTCAGACGGCTTTGTTGTTTCCTCTTCGTTTTGTTGTGTCATAGTTTATATTGTTAGTTTACCAATTATTTTAATTACATTCTATATTCTGAATAATGTTATTAAATTGTTGTGTTATTGTAAGTAAATATAGTGATTTAAAACATAATGCAATGTTAAGCTTTTCATAGAATAGCTTTTTTTTATTTCAGTAAATCAATTATTTTAGAAACGATGACATCTGAATTAGAAGTGTAAAACAAGGTTTTAATTTTGTTTTTCAAATAAAAATCGATCAAACTTATGGATGTACGTTGGCTTATTAAAACAATAAAGCCCCAACTGTGAATTTCAGAAATGGGGCTTTATTTTACAGTAACAATTATTTAAACCTATGTTTTTTAATAACACTGGAGATAAAGAAGTATTAATTTTATACTATCAACAGGTTAACTAGTTATATTCCAATATTTTATTTTCTTGCACTATTTTCTATAGCGGTCAATTCAGCTATTTTAACGATTACTTCGACTGCTTTTTGCATGCTTTCTGCAGGAACATATTCGTATTTTCCGTGAAAATTATGGCCACCTGCAAAAATATTAGGGCATGGCAATCCTTTGTATGATAATTGAGAGCCGTCTGTTCCACCACGAATAGGTTTAATTAATGGTTTTATTCCAATTTCTTTCATTGCTTGTTCTGCAATATCCACAATATGCTTCACCGGTAAGACCTTTTCCTTCATGTTGTAATATTGATCCTTTATTTCGGCATTAACGATATCTTCACCAAACTGTTTAGCAAATTTCTTATTTATTTTTTTTGTTATTTTTTCTATTAGCTCTTTACGCTTTTCAAATTTTTTCTTGTTGTGATCGCGAATGATTAATTCCAAAACGGTTTCTTCGATACTTCCTGATAAGTGATGAACGTGAAAAAAACCTTCATATCCTTTTGTTTCTTGTGGAGTCTCTCCATGAGGAAGTTCATTAATGAAATTATTAGCGATCAGCATGGAATTGATCATTTTACCTTTGGCATAGCCAGGATGCACGCTTTTTCCTTTGAAAGTTATTTTGGCTCCCGCTGCATTAAAATTTTCATATTCTAGTTCCCCAACTTGGCTACCATCCATAGTATAGGCCCAATCAGCTCCAAATTTATCTACATCAAAATGATGGGCACCACGGCCAATTTCTTCATCTGGTGTAAAACCTACTCTTATTTTTCCGTGTTTGATTTCAGGATTATTGATAAGAAATTCCATTGCCGTTACAATCTCTGTAATACCGGCTTTATCATCGGCACCTAATAATGTAGTTCCGTCAGTGGTAATCAACGTTTGTCCTTTGTAAAGCAATAAATCTTTGAAATAACTAGGCGATAAAACAATATTTTTATCGGCATTTAAGAGGATGTCTTTGCCATCGTAATTTGGTACAATTTGTGGTTTTATATTGGCTCCACAAAAATCAGGTGAAGTATCGAAATGCGAAATAAATCCAATGGTTGGTACCTTATGTTTCACATTACTTGGTAGTGTAGCCATAATGTAAGATTTATCGTCTATTGTAACGTCCTGCATTCCAATGTTTTTCAATTCCTCAACTAGTTTATGAGCTAAATTCCATTGTTTTTTGGTACTGGGAGTTGTTTCTGAATTCGCATCGGATTCTGTATCTATAATTACGTAGCTGATGAAACGATCGATGATATGTTGCATGGATTTTTAAATGTTTAATTCAAGCAAATATATAAAAATGGAAAGGATAAGAATGTTTAAAAAAGTATAATTTATTAATTGTTTCCAAACATATTATAGGGATCGTAGGGTGAGGCGCTCACTTCTATAGTATCAATCGTGCCATTTTGATCGATGTCATTTTCAAAGGAAAAAGTAAAATTAGTAGCTGTTAATGCAATCACTTTGTAAGTCAAAACAACTTGATTTCCAATGTAGAAATATAGTGTATCCTTTTTTATTTTCCAGTCTAATGTAGCACTGTTGTTCGTGCAATAATCATTTGTAAAAGTGGTTTCAATAAATTGATAAGCTTGTCCAGGTCTATTTAGAAAACCAAAAAAATCATTATTACAATTTGGATTATGCTCGTAATTATAATAGATTCCGTTTATTTTTAAAACGTCATAACGCCACCCTTTTAATAGTAAATTGACATTGAATGTAGGTTGGTCAATTGAACTTACCTCTTCGTCGTCATTTGAGCAAGAAATAGTTAACAGAATTAGCGCAAGCAAAATTATTTTTTTCAAGTAATTTATTTTAGTGGTGATTGTACAAAAATAGCTTTTATTGTAACTAATTGTTCAAATGTATGTAGCGAAATAGCAACTATTTTCTATTTTTGCACCACACAACTATGTACCCATGTATAAATTACTTATTCGCCCCATACTTTTTAGCTTTGATCCTGAAAAAGTGCACTATTTTACTTTTTCATTGATTCGCTTTGTGTCAAAAATACCAGGTTTTCCAGCACTTTTTAAATCCCTTTATGAGGTAAAGGATTCTAGATTAGAGACGGAAGTTTTTGGATTAAAATTTAAAAATCCAGTTGGATTAGCAGCAGGTTTTGATAAAGATGCAAAATTGTATAAAGAACTATCGAATTTTGGTTTTGGTTTTATTGAAATAGGAACACTCACGCCAAAAGGACAGGATGGAAATCCTAAGAAACGCTTGTTCCGTCTAAGGGAAGATAATGCGATCATTAATAGAATGGGCTTTAATAATGGAGGTGTTCATGAAGCAGTGGCACTTTTAAAGAAAAATACAAACGTTTTAATAGGTGGTAATATTGGGAAAAACAAACTGACGCCAAATGAGGAAGCTACCTCAGATTATGAAATCTGTTTTGAGGCGTTGTATGATTATGTTGATTATTTTGTGGTTAATGTGAGTTCGCCTAATACACCTAATCTTCGTGCTTTGCAGGATAAGGAACCGCTGACCCAGTTGTTGCAAACACTGCAAAACAAGAATTTGGCAAAGCCAAAACAAAAGCCAATTTTATTAAAAATCGCACCTGATTTAACCGATGAGCAGTTACTAGATATTATTGATATCGTAAACGAAACTAAAATAGCAGGCGTTATTGCTACCAATACTACTATTTCCAGAGAAGGTTTACAGTCCGAAAATAAAAATGAAATGGGCGGATTGTCAGGGAAGCCGTTAGCAAAACGTTCTACTGAAGTGATTCGGTTTTTATCCCAAAAAAGTAATCAATCTTTTCCAATCATTGGAGTAGGGGGAATTCATTCTGCGGCTGACGCCCTAGAGAAATTAGAAGCGGGAGCAAGTTTGGTACAATTGTATACTGGTTTTATTTACGAAGGACCCGCATTGGTAAGAGCCATAAATAAAGAAATTTTAAAAAGATTGTAGTTTTTAAATTGTAGTGAAAGACAGTTCAATATCAATTTTAATGAAATTTGAAAACCATAATTTTAAATTCCTAATTGTTTTTCTATCTTTGGCTGTCTATGGAAGCAATAAAAATTATAGAATGCCCACGTGATGCCATGCAAGGTATCAAACCATTTATTCCTACGAAAAAAAAAGTGGCTTATATTCAGTCTTTGTTGCGTGTAGGTTTTGACAGTATTGATTTTGGGAGTTTTGTTTCGCCGAAAGCGATTCCGCAAATGCAAGATACAGCCGAAGTTTTGGCACAACTTGATTTGTCTCAAACCCAAAGCAAATTACTAGCAATTATTGCAAATACACAAGGCGCGACGCTAGCTTCTGTTCATCCCGAAATACAATATCTAGGTTTTCCATTTTCGATTTCTGAAAATTTCCAAATGCGAAATACGCACAAAACTATAGCCGAATCCTTAATCACACTTCAGGAGATCCTTGAGATTGCAGATAAAAGTGACAAAGAAGTAGTGGCCTATTTATCCATGGGTTTTGGTAATCCGTATGGAGATCCATGGAACATGGAAATTGTTGGGGAGTGGACGCGGAGATTAGCTGCTATGGGTGTTAAGATTCTGTCGCTCTCGGATACAGTGGGAAGTTCTACACCTGAGGTAATCTCGTATTTGTTTTCCAATTTAATTACCAAGTATCCTGAAATAGAATTTGGAGCTCATTTACATACCACTCCAGATAAATGGTTTGAAAAAATTGATGCAGCTTATAAAGCGGGATGCCGCCGTTTTGATGGCGCTATCCAGGGTTTTGGCGGCTGTCCAATGGCGACTGATAATCTCACGGGTAATATGCCTACGGAGAAATTGTTGTCCTATTTTACTGCTCAAAAGGAATTTACCAATTTGAGTCCAATGAGTTTTGAAAGTGCTTACAATGAAGCTTCTAAATTGTTTGGAGAATATCATTAAAAATAACATCCTGTTATTTACAAACATCAAGTACTTCAAAAATAATAAATTTAGGATTGGTTCGTTAGTTATACTGTTCTCTAAATTTTACCATTAAATTACATAATTATGAAATTTCGGACTCTCCATAAAGTTTTAGGAATACTACTGTTGTTTCTTTCATTTTCCTGCGCAAGTGATTTGGATTTCAATCAGGTGAATGATGTAAAAATAGAACCGGTAGTGGTGACTAATTTAGCGTATTTTGATGTACTTGCAAAACAATTTGTCACCAATGGAGTAGAACAAAATATAATTTTTGATGCCCCAACGGTTGATATATTCAACGGCTCTTTCTTTAGACAGCGATTAAAAAAAGTCGAACTTTTCTTTGAAATGGAAAATACAATAAATAGAGGGTATGCAGTAGATTTAGTATTTTTAGATAGAAATAATCAACCTGTTCACGCTATTAATCTGGCTATTCCGCCGTACTCAGGTGTAGAAAATAAAGTGACCAAAACGGAAGTGTTTGAAAATACGAAACTTGATCTTTTAAAAAGAACTACAAGAATTGCCTTTACAATGACCATGTTGCCAGGTGCTGCATTAAGCCAAAGTAGTACAGGTAGTTTGAAATTGCGTTCAGGTGTAACCGCTTATTTAGTAGTAGAATGAAAAAAATAGCGTGGGTTTTAGTTCTAATGCTAACGATAAATTGCTTTTCACAAAACAAACAAATATTATATAATTTTACTTCGGTTCCACAGTCATTGCTGACTAATCCTGGTGCTGATTTCAAATATAATTTTTATTTTGGGATTCCTCTCTTGTCTGGAATTTCTGCAAATGTAGGTTCCAGTGGGTTTTCAGCATATGATTTATTTGCGGATAATGGTATCGATTTTAATGTAAAACTGCGGAATGTTGTGTTTTCTACTTCAAGAAAAGACAGGCTGGCGATAAATGAGCAAATAGAAGTTTTTAACGGTGGTTTTAAAATTGCTGGAGAACAAAGTGATTCCTACATTTCGTTTGGTATGTATCAGGAATTTGATGCATTGAGTTATGTTCCTAAAGATTTAGCCATTTTAGCTCTAGACGGAAACAGAGACTATTTGGGTAAAGTTTTTGATTTAGGGGATTTAAATGTAAAAGCTGAAATGCTATCCGTTTTTCATATAGGATTCCATAAGAACATTAATAAAAACTTTATTTTAGGTGTACGGGGAAAGATTTATTCTAGTATTTATAATGTCAGTTCTACAAATAACTCCGGTTATATTTACACTAATCCATCCTCAACCGGCGTGTACGAACAGATGATTTATTCTCAATTGCAACTTAATACATCGGGCATTGCAAAATATGACGACGATAATTATGAACCTAATATAGTGAAAGACATCACAAAAAGGGCTTTTCTAGGTGGTAATTTAGGTTTGGGATTTGATGCTGGTTTTACTTATTATCCAAAGAAAAATGTACAGCTTACTGCAAGTATCATAGATGTTGGATTTATTAAGCACAGCAAAGAAGTGGAAAGCTTAACCTATAAAGGAACGTATGAATATAAGGGTGTAATTCCGAAATTCGGTTCAGGTGAATCTGTTGAGAACGGATTTCAAGATTTTAAAGACGCTATTCCTTTGGACACTTTATATGCAGATTATACTACTTGGCGCCCGGCCAAATTCAATTCTTCCGTTCAGTTTTCATTTGATGAAGAAAGACCAGAGGACTGTAATTGTTTGGATTATAATCCCGAAACGATCTATAAAAGTGCGGTTGGAGCTCAGTTATTTGTGATGTCTACACCTAGAACACCGTTGGTTGCCTTTACTACCTTTTACCGAAGAAAGATTTTCAAGTCATTGCAAATGAAGGCAACATATACTTTAGATTCGTATTCCTACAAGAACATAGGTTTGGGATTATCCAGCAACTTTGGACCCGTAAATTTCTATGTTCTTGTTGACAATCTTTTGGAATACAGAGATGTTTCCAAGGCGAACAGTCTTTCTTTTCAACTGGGACTAAATGTCATCTTTAAGAATAGAAAAAAATAAATGTTATTGTAAATCGGAGGCCTTCCGCCGTTTAAATCCTTTGTAAATTTCTATCCAAAGTACGGACGCAATCCCTACTAAAATACTCAATCCCATTTGGATTCCAGAAACCCTTTCAAAGTGGAAAAAAGAGGCGAATAAAGGGACAAACAACAAGGAAGCTGTTACTAAAATGGTAGTACCGATGATCCATAAGACCAAATTATTCTTATACTGTAATGTTGTAAAAATGGAGTAATAAAAAGAACGATTGGTAAGTGTTAGAAAAATATTGGACGATATTAAGGTTAGGAATACTACGGTTCTTGTAGTATTCTCAGAACAATTCGTAGCTACGCAATACTGGTACATGAATAACAGCCCTATTGTAATGACTAGACCTTGAATGATACTGATTGTTATTTCTTTAAGTTTAAAAAATGTACTCGTAAAAGGTCTGGGTTGTAATAGCATTAAGTTGCGTTCCATAGGTTCGTTCTCATATATTATTGAGCAAGTTGGTCCCATTATTATTTCTAGAAAAATAACGTGAACTGGGGAGAAAATATTAGGATAAATCCATCCTAATGCCAAAGGGATAAAGACAATCAAGATGATAGGGATGTGTATTGAAATGATATATTGGATGGCTTTTTTTAGATTGTTGTATATTTTCCTACCCATGGCAACCGCATCAATCATTTTGGAGAAATCATCCTCAATCAGGATCAGATTGGCAGCTTGTTTTGCAATTTCTGTTCCCTTTTTTCCCATAGCAATTCCTATATGGGCTGATTTTAATGCGGGGCCATCGTTTACACCATCACCAGTCATAGCTATAATTTGATTGTTGTCTTTTAGCGCTTTTATAATTTTTAGTTTAGCTTCGGGAAACATTCTTGTGAAAATGGCAGTTTCCATAACCTTTTCTCTAAGTGTTGCGTCGTCCATTGCCATTAATTCATCTCCATTTATTGTTTTTTCGGCATTTCTAAAACCAATTTGTTTAGCAATTGTCGCTGTTGTTTCCGCATTGTCGCCTGTAACTATTTTTACTTGGATTCCAGCTTTGTATAGGGTTTCGAATACAGCTTTTATATTTGCTTTTGGAGGATCGTAAAAAGCAACTAATCCTTTAAATTTAAAAGAAAAATTCTGTTGTTTTTCAGGATAATCAGAGCCTGAAAATGCTGCAAGTCCAACACCTAAAACCCGATAACCTTCTAAAGCCATTTTGCTCATTGCGGCTATAATTTTTTGTTTTTCATTTTCGGACAAATTTGAAGTTGCTATTAATGCTTCAGTAGCACCTTTGGCAGCGATAATTCTGTTCCCATTTTGATTCTCGAAAACATGAGTCATCATAGGTGGTTTTCCATCCAATGGATATTCATGTACAAGTTTAAAATTAGGCCGTTCGTCTGCTGTTTTTAATTTGGAATAGGCTTCATGCAACGCGATTTCCATTGGGTCAAAAGGAATGGGTTCGCTGGCCCACATCGCTATAGTTAATAATTCAGTATTATTGTCCGAACAAGGTTCGTTAATAGTATCATTCGACAGCGTATAGCATTGGGCCAGACTCATCTTATTTTCTGTAATGGTTCCTGTTTTATCTGTACAAATTACGTTTGCACTTCCTAAAGTTTCTACGGTTTTTGTTTGTTTGACGATAATCCCCATTTTCATCAAGCGCCAAGAACCAAGAGCCATAAAGGTGGTAAAAGCAACTGGAATCTCCTCTGGAATAATACTCATCGCCAAAGTTAGCGCTTTCAATAGGCTGTCTAGAACCTCTTTTGAATTGTAATAATTTATAAACCAGACAAAGCCAAAAATCACCAAACCAACAAGAGACATTTTTTTGACAAAATTTCCGATCTGAATTTGCAAAGGTGTTTTTTCTTCCACAATAGATTCTAGACTTTTGCCTATTATTCCCAATTGAGTTTTGTTGCCTGTAGCGGTTACTTCACAAATCGCCAAACCACCTGTGACAATTGTTCCAAGAAATACAGTATTATTTTTTGTTGTTTCATTTTTAAAAACAGCCAGCGATTCTCCAGTAAGAATAGATTCATTAACAGAGAAATCATTGGATTGCAGGATGATGCCGTCCGCAGGAATAAAAGTGCCTTCTTCCGCTTGGAGCAGATCACCTATGACAATTTCCTCGCTTGGAATTTCTATTATTTCATTGTTGCGAATGACTTTACTTTTGGGCTGGGATAATTTTTTTAAAGCTTCAATTGCTGACCTGCTTTTTGATTCCTGATAAAGTGAAATAGTAGAAACTAATAGTATTGCTACGGTCATGAAAATTCCATTTCCAAAATCGCCTGTAATGAAATAAATACTAGTTGCAGTAAGTAAAAGCAGGAACATGGGTTCTTTGACCATTTCAAATACCGAATTCAGAAAAAGATTTTTTTTCTGTTGAATTATAGCGTTTGATCCAAACATTGTTCTCGAAAGTACTACTTCTTCATTTGAAAGTCCTTTCAGCGGTTGTTGGGTTTCTGTCATAACAAAATAAATTAATCAGATTCAATAGATTGGAAACCATAGCGTAAATCAGGAACAAGGATTGCCTTCGAAATGCAATTTAATTATTTATTGTAGAAAGAAGCTGTTTTTTTTGCTTAAAATTGTCTATATTTGCACGCAATTAAACTCCAACTACAATTGCAATGATCGCACACAACTCTAAGATTATCGGTGAAGGATTAACTTACGATGATGTTCTATTAATACCCAACTACTCTAATGTGCTTCCGCGCGAAGTGAGTATTCAATCAAAATTTTCAAGAAATATAACACTAAATGTTCCAATTGTATCCGCTGCAATGGATACGGTAACCGAAAGTGCAATGGCAATTGCTATGGCTCAAGAGGGTGGAATAGGTGTTTTACATAAAAATATGACAATCGAGCAGCAAGCTGCTAAAGTACGAAAAGTAAAGCGTGCTGAGTCTGGAATGATTATCGATCCAGTTACTTTGCCGTTGACTTCCACTGTAGCTGATGCTAAAAATGCGATGAAAGAATATGGAATTGGAGGAATTCCAATTGTAGATGATAATCAAATTTTAAAAGGAATCGTCACTAATAGAGATTTGCGTTTTGAAAAAAATAGTGCCAGACCTATTATTGAGGTGATGACCAGCGAAAATTTGGTTACTGTTGCTGAAGGTACTTCGCTAGAACAAGCAGAAGTAGTTTTACAGGGACACAAAATCGAAAAATTACCAGTTGTTAACAAAGATTACAAATTAGTAGGCTTGATAACATTTAGAGATATCACTAAATTAACTCAAAAACCGATAGCAAATAAAGATGTGTACGGTCGTTTGCGTGTAGCAGCTGCCATAGGTGTAACTGGAGATGCGGTGCAAAGAGCTGAGGCATTAGTTAATGCAGGTGTTGATGCAATCATTATTGATACGGCTCATGGTCACACACAAGGCGTAGTGAATGTACTGAAAGAAGTAAAGAGTAAATTTCCTCAAATTGATGTTATTGTAGGTAATATTGCAACGCCTGAAGCGGCTAAGTTTTTAGTTGAAAATGGAGCTGATGGCGTAAAAGTAGGAATTGGACCTGGTTCAATTTGCACCACGCGCATTGTTGCGGGTGTTGGTTTTCCTCAATTTTCTGCTGTTCTTGAAGTGGCTGCAGCTATCAAAGGAACTGGAGTTCCAGTTATTGCTGATGGTGGAATTCGGTATACAGGTGATATTCCTAAGGCTATTGCTGCTGGTGCTGACTGTGTAATGTTAGGTTCTTTATTAGCAGGTACCATGGAATCTCCTGGTGAAACTATTATCTTTGAAGGAAGAAAATTTAAATCGTACCGCGGAATGGGTTCTGTTGAAGCGATGCAGGAAGGTTCAAAAGACCGTTATTTTCAAGATGTGGAAGATGATGTAAAGAAATTAGTTCCAGAAGGAATTGTGGGTCGTGTACCTTATAAAGGGGAATTGAATGAAAGTATGCAGCAATTCATTGGGGGTCTTAGAGCCGGAATGGGTTATTGTGGTTCGAAAGATATTCCTGCACTACAAGAAACTGGGCGCTTTGTTCGTATAACTGCTAGTGGAATCAATGAGAGTCATCCTCATAATGTAACTATTACAAAAGAAGCTCCAAATTATTCAAGATAAATTTTAAGCTAAAAGCATAAAAAAGGCTGCCTAGAGTGTTGAAACTTTAGGCAGCCTTTTTTAATAGTAGTTAATCTCTTTTTGGAGTGTTTTTCTTGTCTCTCTTTTCTTCTTTCTTTTCCTTAGCCGTTTTCAATGGCTCTTTTTTAGCTGTTTTCTTTGCGTCTTGACTTTTTGCCATGATATAGATTTTTAAGATTAGTTTTTTATGATGTAAGTAAAAGTATATAATTTTTTTGATTTGGAATCAAAAAATATTTTTAAAACGTTCCTTCAATGATTAATTATCAATACTCCCATGGCATACAAAGAGTGAGATGTAATTGACATATTGAAAAGATGGAGGAGTCTCTCTTCGTAAATAAGAAGTTCTGTTCTAGATTTTAATTAACATATAGAATCTTTACCGCAGTAATAATTATTTTGAAACTAACAATTGTCGCGATAGACCCTGATAAAAAATACTACCAAGTTTAAAGTTTACGGCATTGACACCTGTAAATTCCTATAATTGTATTATCGTTATTGTTGTAGTGTATACTTTGAAATGCAATCCTATCAATCGATTAAATTTTATTGGAATTTTAATTCTGACATAAATGTATCGGATTAAAGTAAAAATTTCTAATCGCTACTGCTAGCGAGGAATTGTAGAATTAGAAATTAAACCGACTGGATTTTCATTGTATTTATTTCTTTTTCAAAACCTTATATTCCTCATAACAACCACTTATAGCATCCATGATTTGTAAGTCGTTTGCGGATTGTATAAAAGATTCGGAATAGTTGCAACGCTGGAGAATTTCAGCTATTTCATTTTTTTCAACGCCTAAAAGTACGGAAATCATTTCTCTGTCAAATTTAGATTCTAGTAGATTTCGAACCGTGTCATCTTTTTTCATCTCTTTAAGTTTCTTAAGCTCTTTTGGGTTTTTACCAAAAAAATTATAGAGCACATCTGCTGGATTAAAGATGGATCCAAGTACTCTTCCAAAGGCATTTGGAGAATAAGCGCCTGCTTCATATCCTTGGGTTAACCCTGAAATGCTGTACCTGTAGTTTTCTTTAACGGGAATAATTTTAGTGTCAACTTCTAGATATCCTGTTAAATTAAAGGGACGTATTACTATTTCTTCAAGTGCAATGGCTTTTTCAGTAAGTTGTATTTTTGTGCTTTTATTTTTGATCCAGTCATTGGTAACGCGCACGCGGAGCGATTGAAAACCTAAGCTAGTAATGTGAAGTGTGTCGTTGAGCTGCACATCGATTTCAAAATATCCTCTTGAGTCAGTAGTTGCACCTCTTACTTTATTGATATTTATGATATTCACATTAGGTAAAGACTGTCTAGTTGTGTTACTGATGATGATGCCATCAACTTTTTGGGAAGGTTCTTTAACTTGTGCAACAGCAATCGCAGAGAGGATTGTAAACAAAAAAACTACAAAATATTTCATACACTGATTTAAGACTTTAAAAGTAATAAATCAAGATTAAATATTTTGTAGTTCCAGTATATAATTACAAGAAAATTAACAATGAATGTTAGTCTCTTCTTGGTCTTCTTGGTCTTGGTGCGTCACCAAAGCTTTCAGAGCGTCTAGGTGCTCTATCTGATGAACCTTCAGTTCTAGGTCTGTCAGATGAAAAACCACCTTCTCTTCTTGGAGCAGCACTTCTAGAATCGCTTCTTCCGCCAAATCCACCTTCTCTTGGAGCTGAATTTCTATCGCTTCTAAAGCCACCGCCTGAACCTTCTCTTCTTGGTGCAAAACTACCTTCTCTTCTTGGAGCAGAACTTCTTTCGCCACCAGAGCGACCTCCGCCAAAACCACCACCAGAGCTTCTTCCATTATGGTCACGTCTTCCGCCACCTTCATTTTTAGAAATTTCAACATTGATTCTACGTCCTTCTAATTGTACGTTGTTCAATACTTCCATTACTTTATCAGTATGTTCCGGATCAGTGTTAAAGAAAGAGAAACCTTCTTTTACATCAACTTTGAAAACGTCATCACGACCTAAGTCTAATGTTTCTTTCAAGTAATCTTTCAATGACATCCAATCAAAGTTATCTCTAGAACCTATGTTCACAAAATATCTCGTTGCACCACCATTGTTGTTTTCTCTTGGAGCACCATCTCTGTCATCACGTTCTCTTCGTTCGGAACCTGAAGCTTGATTAGAAAGGTCTCTCGTTTTCTTGTAGTAATTGATAAAACGATTAAATTCAACCGATACCATTTTCTTGATTAATTCTTCTTTCGAAAGATCTTCAAGAACGCTGTTTATTGCAGGTAAATAGTTGTCAATTTCGTGATCAACCTCTACATCTTTAATTTTATTAGCTAAGTGCAATAATTGGATTTCGCAGATTTCAATCCCAGATGGAATAGTTTTTTCTTCGAATTTTTGTTTGATGATTCTTTCAATAGAAGAAATTTTACGCAATTCGCTTTTAGTTACAATTACAATAGAAGTACCCAATTTACCAGCACGACCCGTACGACCTGAACGGTGGTTGTACGTTTCAATTTCGTCAGGAAGTTGGTAATTTACTACGTGAGTAATATTATCAACGTCAATTCCACGAGCAGCGACATCTGTCGCAACAAGCATTTGGATTTGGCGACCTCTAAAAGATTTCATTACACCATCACGTTGCGCTTGAGATAAATCTCCGTGCAAGGCAGCAGCGCTGTATCCATCTTCGACTAATTTTTCAGCAACAGCTTGTGTATCTCTTTTGGTACGACAAAATACTACTGAGAAGATGTCTGGATTAGCATCAGCTAAACGTTTCAAAGCTTCGTAACGGTCACGTGCATTTACAAGGTAAAATTCGTGAGAAACGGTAGCTGAACCTGAATTTTTAGCTCCAACAGTAATTTCAATTGGATCAGTCATGAACTGTTTTCCAATACGTGCTACTTCAGCAGGCATTGTTGCAGAGAATAACCATGTGTTTTTTTCGTCTGGCGTGGTAGACAGGATGTTTACGATATCTTCGTAGAAACCCATGTTTAACATTTCGTCAGCTTCGTCAAGAATGCAGTAGTTGATTTGAGAAATGTTTACCAATCCTCTATTAATCATGTCTTGCATTCTTCCTGGAGTTGCTACAATAATTTGTGCTCCTCTCTTTATGTCTCTCGCTTGTTCTGTAATGCTAGCTCCACCGTAAACTGCTACCACATTAATACCTTTTTCGTATTTCGAGTAGTTTTTAATTTCGTTGGTAATCTGCAAACAAAGTTCACGTGTTGGAGATAAAATTAATGCTTGTGTGTTTCTGTTGTTGGCATCAATTTTCTGAATAACTGGAAATCCAAATGCTGCCGTTTTCCCTGTCCCTGTCTGAGCCAACGCAACCATATCTGTGTCTTTTTCCAATAATAGGGGAATCGCTTTCTCCTGTACTTCGGTCGGATTTTCAAATCCTAGATCTAAAATCGCCTTCAGTAACGATTCACTCAATCCTAATTGTTCAAATTTATTCATATGTATTTTTAAAATAGGGTGCAAAATTACTGTTTATAATCCATATAAACTAATGCTATTTTAAGAATTAATGATTTATTACAATTTGATTATCAGATTGTTATATTTTCAATTGTAAATTATACTATGCAGTCACAGCTATTTTAGTGGGATTATACCCTTTAGAATTTAATAATTTGCTCGAAAGAGTGTGTTTGCAGTGCTCTATTCGGATGTTTTCAAAAAATCAATTAGTTTTTTAGTTGCCTTTCCCCTATGACTGATTTTATTTTTTATCTCTAATGATAATTGGGCGAATGTTTCGTCATATCCGTCTGGCTGAAAAATGGGATCGTATCCAAAACCCTGATCTCCAATTTTTTTTGAAGTGATCAATCCTCGTGCTATTCCAGTAAAAAGATGCTGGTTGCCATTTAGATTTAATGCCATAACGGTTTTAAACTGTGCAGCTCTGTTATTTTTGCTGCCAAGCATAGCCAATAATTTATTCATATTATCATCTGCGTTGCGCTGTTCCCCCGCATAGCGAGCGGAGTAAACGCCAGGATCACCATTCAAAGCGTCTACTTCTAGTCCAGTATCATCGGCAAAGCAATTGTAGCCAAATTTTTCAGTCACATAATTTGCTTTTTGAATTGCATTCCCTTCAATAGTTCCAGCTGTTTCTGGAATGTCTTCAAAGCATCTAATACTTTCAAGACTCAATATAAGTATTGTATCAGGAAGCATGCTTTGTAATTCTAGGATTTTGTTTTTGTTATTAGAAGCGAAAACGAGTTGCATTTTTTTTGATTTAATTTGATTCTCCAAAGATACATTTTTTAAATATTCTACAATATATGTCATCAATACCATTGCCGAGGCACTTTTTCAGTATTATAATCTGCTGCTTTTGTTTTAACAGAAATCATTTGTAACTAATTGTAAATTAGTATTTTAATGAATAGTTAAAATCTTTATTTTTAATTTTTTTAACTAACATAAGTTGTATCTTTGATATGTGGTTTTGATTAATCACTTGAGTAAAACCATCTGCAAAGAGAAGCTTATTCAAATAGTCATTTCATACTGAAAGGTATGAGTTGATAAATGGTAAATCAAAATCTACAATCGGAGGCCCTTCAAAAGGCCTCCTTTTTTTATTATTGATGCAGTCGTTCATTGCTTTTATTGATTCGGGCTTAAAATGCTTAAAATCATTAAGTTAATAATTAGTTAAAGTGCTTTTTTTGAGTATTTTAAATTATAATATGCCTTATCTTTGAGTATGATTTTGCTTTGTTCTTGAATATGGCCATCTGCAAAGAGTAGCGTATTTGATAGTTAGGTGCATCGAAAGATGTAATCTGATAATAACAAATCAAAATCTGAATTGGAGGTCTGTAACAAGACCTCCTTTTTTTATGGCCTTATGCCAAAATAGGATTTTTGACCTGGTCTATTTTTTTGATCCAATTTTTGTTGAATTAATTTTTTATTAAAATTTCCTAAACTAATTTAACGGTATAATGTGTAATTGAAGACAATTTGTAGACCACAAATTAATTGCGTTAAATATTGGTTAAATGCTGATTAACAGTTGATTGTTGTAGAAACAAATTATATCTTTGGGAGTGATTCTGATTGAATACTTGGGAATGTCAATCTTATAATGAGATTGATAACTCACAATAGACTATACCAGCAACGGTAAGAGTTAATATCGGTAATTCAGAATCACATAGGAGGCCCTTTAAAAAGGCCTCCTTTTTTGTGGCTTATGTTAAAATGTATTTTACCGTTCTTAATTAATATATTGAATATCATATAGTTAATAATTAGTTAAAGTGCTTTTTTAAAATTGTTTAAAATGAAATTTGCGGTATCTTTGAGTATGATTTCGCTTTGTTCTTGAATACGGCCATCTGCAAAGAGTAGCATATCTAAGAGTTAGTTGTATCGAAAGATATAAGCTGATAATAACAAATCAAAATCTGAATTGGAGGTCTGTAAAAAGACCTCCTTTTTTATGTCTTCACTGAAAATTAATATTTATTTGTCAATTCATTTTAAAACATATTTTTCAAAAAAGAGGCTAATGAATAATGCTGTTTTAATGGTTTATATTCAGATAGTTAATGATTAGTTAAGACCATGATTGATGTCTTTTTTACTGAAAGTAAATGGTATCTTTGAGTGTGGTTTTGATTAATTACTTGAGTGTTTATCTTCACCAGAAGATTATTGACAATTCAATAATCAGCTATACGATATACAGTATGAGTTGATAATGGTAAATCAAAATCAACAACTGGAGGACTCAAAAGGTCCTCCTTTTTATTGGTATAATTTTCAATTTTAATTTCTGATTACGCTTTTTAAATTATCGGGAAAGTACAAATCGGTTAAATGAGCAAATTCATCACCACGCATGAAAATGTTTATATCTATCTTTGTAGCTTTTTTTCCTGCGGCAGCGAGTAGTTCATTTGCCGAATGCAATGTGTTTTTATGAAAATGAAAAACACGTTCTGATTTGTCTGTTACAACTAATCCTTTTATTAAAATTTTGTCTTGTGTAGCCACTCCTGCAGGGAATGTATTGGTATTGCAACGTAATGCTTGAATACAGCCTATTGAAAACATAAAGCTTCGAGCGCTATTGCAAATATGTGCACCAAGTGCAACTGCGCTCAATATTGAATAGCCCGATATCATTTTCCCACTGCAAATAATACGTATGCTGTTTCTAATTTCAAAACTTACTAAAGTTTTATTGACAAATATAAGTGCAGGTTCAAATGGCATTCCCGCACAATCTGCAAATTCTAATGGTGCAGCTCCCGTTCCACCTTCGGCACTGTCAACAGTGATAAAATCGGGGAAGCAGTTTTGATTAATCATTTCTTGGCAAATCATCTCAAATTCTGTAGTGTCCCCGATGCAAAGTTTCAAGCCTATTAGTTTTCCATTTGAAAGTGCTCGTAATTTTGATATGAAAGCAATCAAACCTTTAAAATCTTCAAAAGCAGAATGATTGTGTGGTGAAAGAATCGTTGTATCTAGTGAAATACCTCTTATTTTAGCAATTTGTACCGTGTTTTTTGCTGCCGGTAAAACTCCTCCATGGCCTGGTTTAGCTCCTTGTGATAATTTAATCTCAATCATCTTTACTTCTGGTAAATTTGCTTTTTTAGCAAATTTACACCGTCAAATCCACCTCTATCATCGCGACAACCAAAATAACCCGTTCCTATTTGCCAAGTAACATCACCTCCTTGCTGATGGAATTCGGTTAAGCCGCCTTCACCTGTATTGTGATAGAAGTTTCCTTTTAATGCTCCTTTATTTAGAGCCATGATAGCATTCTCACTCAAAGAACCAAAACTCATTGCAGAAATATTCAATAAAGAAGCTGAATAAGGCTGTAAACAGTTTTTTCCTCCAATTGTTATTCGAAGAAGTTCCTCATTGACAACCGGAGGAAAAATGGAATGTTTAATGCCTTCATAATGGGTATCGTTTAAATTGAGTTGTGTTCCAAAAGGAGTAGTAGAATCGATATTTTTGGCTCTCTGATATATGAGGGAACGCTCATTTCTTGAAAAAGGTTTTCCATCAGTGGAACGTTCTATAAAATATTGTTGTATTTCTGGAGCTATCATTTTGAATAAATATCTGAAATAACCCAAAACCGGAAAATTTCTTAAAATAGCATGTTTGTGTTGGATGCTGTTAGCCAAACCAATTAATAATATAATGGTCAAGAGAATCATAAATAGCAGGCCTATATTGAAATAAAAATAAATAATACCGTTTCAAATTAATGCGGATAGTACTTAAATGAACAACTTTTGTCTCATTCTCAGATTTGTTTAAGCCCCTAAAATACTAAGAACGTTAAATATTTCTTACTTTTAAAGCTTTTAATTATAGAGGATTTTTTTAATTCGCATTCGCGTTCCTGATTAAGGACGTGGTTTGAAAACCAGAAGGTCCTTTTTAACGTATCTGTTTTTAATTAATAACAATTCACAAACTATGAGTCTAAAAATAGATAAACAGCCACTTGCTGTTTCAAAATTTTTATTTTTCGTCTTGTTTTTTTCTAATACGTATGCACAGTATGTCTTCCCAAGAGATGCAATTCCTCAAAAAATTTCTTTACACAAATACACCACGATTGCTGATGTAGGTCAAAGAAATTTAGATGTGAAATTTGTTATGGCTAATTTTGATGCTTTGAAACCACTACAATTAGAAACTGAAAATGACGATTTAGGTTTTACTCAAAATAATTTCTGGTCAAAAACAGTACTAAAAAACCCGACTAATTCTAGCTTGAATTACTACTTAGAAACGGCCAGACCTATTACTGATTTAGTCGAATTATATAGCGTAGATAGTATTAATGGGAAAATTACAAAATTAGTAAGTGGTGATGCCATTCCGTATTCGGAACGAAGTTTTGAGAACCGTAAAGCTATTTTCAAAATAGACCTTGCGCCAAGATCGACTCAGCAGTTGTATTTGCATTTAAAGAGTGATGGTGAAGCTATTAAAATTCCAGTCATGCTGTATTCAGCAGAAAGTTTTATGACAATGATATCAAATGAACAATTATTCTTTGGTATGTTTTATGGAATTTTAGTCATTGTTGCGATAATCTATTTCTTCTTCTTTTTTGCTTTGAGCGATAAGATCTTTTTATACTATAGTTTGTATGTTTTTTTTGTGGGTTTGTTACAATTTGCTTTAGATGGATTTTTCTTTAAATTCGTTACGCCAAATGCAGGTTGGTTTTCTAATCATGCCTTATTGTTTATAGCGATTATTGCGGTTTTTCTATCGGGTAAATACAGTGAGTTATTTTTGAAAATTAAAAGTAATAGTCGAAAAATCTACATTCTTTTTAATGTTGCCTATGGTTTGTTGTTTTCCTTATTGTTCTGCGTTATTTTTATCCCGTCCATTTTGTTGTTTTCTTACATTTTGGTTAATGTGCTTACACTCGTATTTCTAATCTTAATTGTTTATTCGATAGCCTATCTCTATTATAAAAGGAAGCCCGTAGATGCCTTCTTTACTGCTGGTATTTTATTTTTAATCACAGGTTTTGGCATCTTTATTTTGTACAATTTCGGATTATTACCGAATACCTTTTTTACTCAAAACAGTTCGAAATTGGGAACCGGTTTAGAGGTTATTTTCCTATCCCTTTCGATGTCCAAATTAATTAGAAATTTGAAAAACGAAAAAAATGAACTCAATCGGATAGCCTTGATCCGTTCTGAAGAAATGAACGATTTGAAGTCTTACTTCTTGTCCAACATCAGTCATGAATTGCGAACGCCATTGAATGCTATTGTAAACTTGATTGATTCCATTTCTAGTGAAGTTCAGGATGATAAAATTAAACAAAACTGTCAGGTCATAAAATATTCATCTCATAGTTTATTAAGTTCTGTTAATGATATTTTAGATTTTTCTAAAATTGAAAAAGGGGAATTGAAGTTGGAAATGAATCAATTTGATCCCTTGCAGGTTTTGCAGCATTTAAAAGATAATGCCAATCGAATTGCCATAGAAAAAGGATTGCAGTTTGAATTTTCTGCCTCAAGAATTGTTCCTCATTTATTATTTGGGGATCAAACTCGTTTACAACAGATTGTTAATAATGTTCTAAATAATGCTTTAAAATTTACATCCACAGGTTTTATTAAATTTATTATTGATAGTGAACTGAAAGCGAACAATAGAGCTCGTTTAATTTTGACTATTTCTGATTCAGGTGTAGGAGTTCCAAAAGAAAAAATGGACCGTATTTTTGCTTCTTTTTTTCAAAATAATAGTAATGATAAGCGCCAATTTGGTGGACTTGGATTGGGTCTTTATATCGTGAAAACATTGGTCAATATGCAAAATGGAACTATCGAAATGAATAGTACAGTCAACCAAGGAACAACGTGCATAATTGAATTAGATTTTGATGTAATAATACAGGAAAAAAAGGAAGTAACAGGAATTGAGCCCGTAGTTTGCGATTTAGGCGGTAAAACTATTTTGGTAGTGGAAGACAACCCCATTAATCAAATGGTTGTTAAAATGATAACTAAAAAATGGTTGAACACCACCGTTATTTATGTCAATAATGGACAAGAAGCACTCGAGGCATTCAAAATAAATCAATTTGATATTGTCTTAATGGATCTTCAAATGCCAGTTATGGATGGATACGAAGCGACAATTGCAATTAGAAATGGAGAAGCAGGAGCAGAGAATGTAAATATACCTATTATTGCCATAACCGCTGATGTGATGGAAACCACAAAGCAGCGGGTTAAGGACATTGGGATGAATCATTATTTATCCAAACCTATAAAGAAAGAAACCTTATATGAAACAGTAAAAAAATTAGTTTAGCTGAAACGCAATCGTACATATACATGTTTGATTCCTTTTTTTTCAGATTCTCGTTCGTCTATTTCCAAGATATCAGTTAATGATTTTAGCATAGGAGTTAATTTTACAAAACCATAATTTCTAGGATCAAATTCCGGTTTTCTTTTTACGATTAGGTTTCCCACATCACCTAGAAATGCCCATCCATCATCATCGCAAATATCTTCTATGGTGGTTTCAATCAATTCAATGGTTTCTGTGTCGATTTTGCTCAATGATTTCTCTATCGGTTTTTCAACTGTTTTTCCAGCAGGTTTTCCAGCAGGTTTTATAGTATCTGCGGAACGTTTTTTAGCTTTTTTCTGGATAGCGCCATCTAAAACCTCGATATAAATAAATCGGTCACAAGCAACAATAAAAGAATTGGGTGTTTTTTTCTCTCCAATTCCAATAACTTTCATTCCAGATTCTCTCAAACGAATGGCTAGACGCGTAAAATCAGAATCGCTAGAAACAATACAAAAACCATCGACTTTATCCGAATATAACAAATCCATAGCGTCAATAATCATCGCTGAATCCGACGAATTTTTACCCACGGTGTAGCTGTATTGTTGAATAGGTGTAATGGCATGTTCTAATAAAACACTTTTCCAGCCGCCAGCATTTGGTTTAGTCCAATCGGCGTAAATGCGTTTGGTGGTTGGCGTACCAAATTTAGCAATTTCTTCCATCATTCCTTTTACATTGCTGTATGGAACATTATCAGCATCAATGAGAACAGCCAATTTTAATTCCTTAGTATCTTGTGACATTTTGTAATGTTGTTAATTTTCGTACTTGAAAGGTACAGATTATTCTTTTGAATTGTATTTTTTTTATTTTTTGGATGCCAAATCTTTAATTGAAACTTCATTGATACGAACATCTATGAGTACCGCTTCTCCATTTTTTACAGCCACTAAAGCGTACGTTTCGTTTTTCTTTTTGATAGAGAATTCCTGATAGATTTTCTCGGCTTTTTGCGCTATATCTTCATTCATATAATACCGATTGAAAGGAAAATCAATTATTATTTTGGAGTTCATATACCCCAAACTAATTTTTGTTTTAATATATGATTCGCTATTTTTTGGTTTCATTTTAGAAATAGAACTGATTTTGGCGAACCCATTTTTGTCGGTAGTGAGTGTTGCAAAAACCGTTTCACTGCTACGCCATTTAATATTGTTTTGCACCGTGATTTCTCTTTCTTTAAAGAATAAAGTAATGTATTTCCCTCTCAACGGATCATAGGGATCTATTGGAGCCGTCTGGAATTTGAATTCGGTTCCAGTTTTCATAATATCTTCCTGATTGAACATCATTTGCAATGGAACGTAAAATTGCGCGACAATAACCAAGATGAAAATTAGGAGTGTGATTTTCTTATTTTTCATTTCTATTTCTTTTTTTAAGGATGAAATAATTAGCTAAGAAGAATCCTAAACCAATCGTTATAAATAGAATCCCTCGAAGGACGAAACTTAAATCCGTATCAAAAAAACGACATATAATAAGAATAGTAATTAGGAGTAATCCAAAATTCAATAGTCCCAGATGATTTAATTTAATACCACGTTTAACCTCGAAGATACCAATGAATAAAACGATTACATTGGCCACTATTGAAAACTCATAGGCACTAATAAGAGGAAATATATTCATCAAGAATACAAGTTCTAAAAGAGAAACTTCCTTAAAATTCGTTCGACTGTTTTTTTTGTAAAATAAGAGAGCGGCAATCAATGTGAGTGCACAAGCAATTATGAATTCTATCGATAGCAGTGTTTCTGAAATTGAATCCGTTTTGTAAAAAGATTTATTCCAAAACCATTTAAAACTATACAGTAATAACAGATAAAGTATTCCTAATTTTCCAACGATGAGAAAGCTGTTATTTTTTAATTTTTGTTTGTCAAAGAATGATGTTTTACCAATGAAATAAAAAATAGTGAACAAACTCATGTAACTCAAATACAGTAAATATCCATTTTTATGAGAAATTGTATCGAGACAAATTACAATTGATATAGAAATAAACCAGTTGTGAAACAGTGTAAAGTTGCTTAATGCTTTGGTTTTTACCAGCTGATAATAATGTGGAACGATTCCTAAAAGCAATAACCAATATAAAAAAGATTGAGTACTTGGATAGGTAAAGTAATTAGAATTACAGCAATAATATGTAATTCCTACAATATATAAAAGTGAAACTATAGAGGATTGAAGTAGATAAACCAAAGGCAAACTCAATAGCATCCAAGTAATTATAAAAGAATCTAAATCTCCAGGAATGTTATACACTTGAGCAACTAATGAAATGTTTGCGCCAATGGCAAAGAATAAAAAAACGGACGATGTTTCTTTCCAAACAGTGCTTTCAGATTTTTTTAAAATAGAATAACCACATAATAATTGACCAACAATAAGGGGAAGGAACGACAAGATTATTTTAGTTAATCGGGAAAGATTGTCCCAATTGTGAGCGAAAACAAGAATAATTCCAAGTCCAACAAGGATAGCTCCCAAAATTCCAAAAATAGAAGAGAGTCTGTTGTGGCTTTCTTCCTTTTTTTGGTGGAAATATTCGCGTATATTTTCGGCGGTTTCTGTAGTCACTACGTTCGCATGGAGTAGTTCTTCCAGTTCATTTATTATTTTGTCAGACATAAACTATGTTTCTATGAATCAAATATACAATGTTTATCATTGAAAATGGCACGAGGCTTCCGGTTTAATATAATCCTTTATTAGGTAACATTAGTTCATTTTGTATTGTCATACTAAGAAATCACGCATTATTTCATAATCTCTTAAATCGTATATTATACAACAGAAACTAGTTCTAAAGAGACAATAACATAAAGCCTGAAAAATAAATTTACTTTCAAGTCCTTTATAAAATTTAAATAATTATTTTTGCAACTTCTTAAAATTAAAATTATTACTTGATATATTATGGTAAAAGATTTATTCGAAAGGATTCAAAACAATAAAGGACCGTTAGGAAAATGGGCATCACAAGCAGAAGGATATTTTGTTTTTCCTAAATTAGAAGGTGAGTTGGGTCCAAGAATGCAGTTTGGTGGAAAAGATATTTTAAATTGGAGTTTGAATGACTATTTAGGGCTTGCTAATCACCCTGAAGTACGTAAGGCTGATACAGAAGCAGCTGTACAATACGGTGCGGCTTACCCAATGGGAGCGCGTATGATGAGCGGTCACACTAAATATCATGAGCAATTAGAGAATGAATTGGCAGCTTTTGTAAAGAAAGAGTCGGCATATTTATTGAATTTTGGATACCAAGGAATCATGTCTACAATTGATGCTTTGGCTACAAAAAATGATGTAATTGTATATGACGTTGATGCTCATGCTTGTATTATTGATGGAGTTCGTTTGCACATGGGGAAACGTTTTACATACCGACACAATGACCTAGCGAGTATGGAAAAAAACTTGCAACGTGCTACAAAATTAGCTGAGGTAACAGGAGGAGGAATTCTTTTTATTACAGAAGGTGTTTTTGGAATGCGCGGACAACAAGGGAAATTGAAAGAAATTGTTGCCATGAAGGAAAAATATAATTTCCGTTTATTGGTTGATGATGCACATGGTTTTGGGACACTTGGAAAAACAGGAGCCGGAGCAGGTGAGGAGCAAGGTTGTCAAGATGGTATAGATGTTTATTTCTCTACTTTTGCAAAATCGATGGCTAATATTGGTGCTTTTATAGCTGCAGATAAAGATATTATTGACTATTTGAAATATAATTTGCGTTCCCAAATGTTTGCTAAGGCATTACCAATGATTCAAACAATTGGTTCGTTGAAGCGTTTAGAATTGTTGCGCAATCACCCAGAATTAAAAGATAAATTGTGGGAAAATGTAAATGCATTACAAAACGGATTGAGAGAACGTAACTTTAATATTGGAGATACAAATACTTGTGTGACTCCTGTATATCTTGAAGGAAGTGTACCAGAAGCAATGATTATGGTAAATGATTTAAGAGAGAATTACGGTATTTTCTTGTCTATTGTAATCTATCCGGTGATTCCAAAAGGAATTATCTTGTTGAGAATGATTCCGACCACGTCTCATACGTTATCAGATGTAGAGGAAACACTTACTGCCTTTGAAGCGATTCGTGAAAAATTAGAAAATGGAACGTACAAAGAAATTGCATCTAGAACAACAGTAGATTTAGACGCATAGTTCCACAGCCACTCTTTTCGTTATAAGAAAATGAGGCAATAAAACTGAAAATTAAAAAGTAAAAAATCTCATTCACCACGGTGACTGAGATTTTTTTTGGTTCCAATCCAATGGAAATACCCTATATTTATTAAAATTAAACAAAGGGATATGACAAAAATACGTGTGTTGATTCTCGCTTTGGTGAGTGTTCTCGTTTCTTGTAAAAAACAAAAAGGAACTGATGTAACTCCAGAAAAAAATGATATTGAAGAGCCTATTTCTCAGCAGTTTTATAGTGGTAACATTAAAAAAGATACTATTTTAATGAATCTGACAATAAAAGGAAATCAGATACTATCGGGAAAATTAATTTACAATTTTTACGAAAAAGATAAAAATGAAGGAACACTTATTGGAGAACTAAAAGGCGATACGCTTCTTGCCGAATATACCTTTATGTCTGAAGGTATTTCATCCGTTCGACAGGTTGTTTTCTTGAAAAAAGGAAATACGTACGTAGAAGGTTATGGAGATGTTGTCGAAAAGGCTTCCGGAAAAGTAATTTTCAAAGATAGAAAACAATTAAAATTCGATGGAAAAAGCATTTTGTATAGAGAGAAATTTCACTCGAAACCTTTATAGAGTAAAGCAAGCCAAAATCGGAGATAGAATCAAAAAACCCCATTGGTAAATGGGATTTCCTCTCTAGACTCTATGATAATTCTTTCCGAAAAGTACATCTTCGTTTGTGAATAACGGGATAAAAATGCTTCCATAAGTTAATACTAGCTGCATTATCAGCTAGCTCAGGAGTTCTGAAGCAGTTTATAATTCCCTTTTCAGTGAAGGTCTCATAGTATTCATTGAAAATTATTGCAGTTACCGCCTTGTTTTGATAGTCAGGATGGACGCCTATTAAATAAAAAATAACACTTTTACTTTGCTTTTTAGCCCTTAGCAAATGCAAAAATCCAAAAGGGAATAATTTTCCTTTCGATTTTTTTAAAGCTTCCGCAAAATCAGGCATCACAATACTAAAAGCTACAATATTATGATCTTTATCCTCCACGAATTTGACATATTCGGGATTGATAAAGCTGATATAGTTTTTCTTGAAATATTCTTTTTGGGTATCTGAAATTGCTACAAAAGAGGATAACGAAGCATAAGATTCATTGAATAAATCAAACATTTTATCCACATGAGGCATTATTTCTTTAGTGGTTTTAAAATTTAACGGCGCCAATTGATATCTTTTCTTCACTAGATCATTGGCTTTCTTGAAAAATTCCGGTTTTACATTCGCGAAAGGAAATTTACTTTCAATATATTCTTTCTCTTTGATGTAACCCAGCTTTTCAAAATGATCTGCATAATACGGATGATTATACCACGTGATCATGGTTCCAATTTCGTCAAACCCTTCAGTTAGCACACCAACTTTGTCTAAGTTTGAAAACCCCATTGGGCCTTCAACATATTCTAAGTTGTTTTTTCGCCCCAATTCATACACTTTTTCGAGTAATGCTTTTGTTACCTCAATATCGTCAATGGTATCAAACCAACCAAAGCGGACTTTCATTTTTTGTTGATTTTTTACTTCTTTCCAATTTATTATTGCTGCAATTCGCCCTACGATTGAATTGTCTATATAGGCTAGGAAAAAATAGGCTTCGGCATCTTCAAAAGCAGGATTTTTTGTTTTATCAAAGGTTTCTAATTCGTCAGCAATAATAGGGGGAATCCAATATTTGTTGTCTTTATATAAAGAAAAAGGAAATTTTATATACGCTGTTAATTCACTTTTCGTAATCGCTTCTTTTATTGTAATCATGGTATTTCTTAAAATTCTATATTATCCTTTTTTTGTCTTTTTGGCTCTTTTCTCTGCTTTTTCTCCTGAATCACCGGAGTCAATATTTACGCGTACTTCTTTATAATTAGCATCATAACGCCATGAAAATCCAATTCCTCCATAAACGATAGACGGTGTGTCTTTCAGGCTTGAGCTTATGGACGCATCAATTTGAAGGTCTTTATTTATTAAATAAGCAGCACCTCCACGAACGATGGCATCGCTGTAAAAATCACTTTTAAATCCTTGGTTTTCCACAAATCCAGACCATTTGTCATTAAATCCTCTTGTTAACGTTACTACATAGCCATAACTTGGAAAATCGGTCGTTACATAATCTGCAATGATGTTAGTCACAAAAACCCATTTGCCATCACCTAAGTGATTTTGGGTGATCAACATGATTTTTGGCGATATACTGGATGCTGGAGAGAAAGCATAAGGATTATCTGTCATCGTGAAATTAGCCCCAGCAAATAATGAAACGGCAGGCATTAATTGGCGCCAATTGAATTTTCTGTTGGCTTTCCAGCTATAAATGTTAACTTTTTTCTCATAGTTTTTAAAAGGATCGTAAATTAAAAACTTAGCTCCTAAAATTGTCTGTTTGAAGTCTGCAATATTGGAGTTGTTAAATAACGAATTGTATTTCTCGTTTTGGTATTGTATGTCTGCTATCAATTCGAGCCTTTCCATGAACAATCCCCAGCGCAGTGTAGCATCAATTCCAAAACCAATAGCATCATAATTTAGTAGATTATGTTTTTGTTTGATTCCATATAGGCCTGTTTCTATTTGAATAACTGATTTTCCCACGGAGTAAGCAGACATAGTTTCGCCTGGTCTATTAGAGTTGATTTGATCAGTATGTTGTCCATAATGAATGCTTGATATTGTTAATAGGACTGTTGCAAGCAAGATTTTTATTTTTTGCATAGTAGTTTTTTAATTAAAAATTGACAACGCTTTTCAAATGTACTATATTTTATTATTTATTTAAGAATGATATTTTAATTTTGAACGTTGGATTTATTAATTTTGAAAAAAATTATACATTTATGCAAACAGCTTCGTTTACTGGTTTTATAAAAGCGCTTTTTTATATGATCGCTTTTTACTATATTTTTAGGTTTTTGGCAAAATTGTTTTTGCCACTAATTGTAAAAAAAGTTGTAGAAAAAGCAGGGCAAAACATGCAACAACAACAACAGAATACGTGGAATAATAATCAAAGTAAAGATGAAATAATATACAATTCGGAAAATGTCAAAAAACCACGTGAAACCAAAAAAGTGGGGGATTATGTTGATTACGAAGAAATAGATTAAATTTGCCGTTATTGACACTCTTTTTTACTGTAATCCTAACTTTTTTAAATTGAAAATAATAAATAAGTTCTATCCGCACGCCCTTGCCATCCTTGGTTTTATTATCATTTCTGTTCTTTACTTTTATCCTGTTTTGCAGGGCAAACAAATATTTCAATCGGATATTGTTCAATATACGGGAATGGCTAAAGAGCAAAATGACTTTAGAGCTACAAATAATATAGAACCGTATTGGACTAATTCAGCCTTCGGCGGCATGCCAACCTATCAGTTAGGCGCAAAATATCCGCATGATTATATTGGCGCTATTGATGATGCACTGCGTTTTTTGCCACGTCCTGCGGACTATTTATTTTTATATTTTCTTGGATTTTACGGCCTCATGCTAGTCTTAAAAATTGATCCTTTGAAAGCTTTTTTTGGTGCATTAGCCTTTGGACTATCGACCTATTTAATTATTATTCTTGGCGTTGGTCATAATGCCAAAGCTCATGCGATCGCTTATATGCCGCTAGTTATTGCAGGATTCATTCTAGTTTTTCAAAAAAGATATATTTTAGGAGGATTGCTTACTATGTTTGCTACTGCATTAGAAATCAATGCGAATCATTTCCAGATGACCTATTATCTGCTAATTTTCTTGTTGATTCTTTCGGGATATTTTATCTATCAGTTAGTGAAAGTGAAGGAATATAAAGCGTTGTGGTACTCTCTTGGAATACTCGCGATAGCTGGAATTTTAGCCCTTGGGGCAAATGCTACTAATTTATTGGCTACAGCCGAATATGCAGATTTCAGTACTCGTGGAAAAAGTGAATTGACTTACAATCCAGATGGTTCTAAAAATACAAGTAGTAGTGCATTAAGTCACGATTACATTACCGAATATAGCTATGGAATTACTGAAAGTTTCAATTTGATTGCTCCCCGACTTTTTGGTGGTTCAAACAATGAGGCAGTTGGGAAAGACAGTCACATGTTTGAATTCATGATCGGTCAAGGAGTGCCGGAAGATCAGGCAACTGATTTTGTTTCTGGAATGCCTACCTATTGGGGAGATCAACCTATTGTTGCTGCTCCAGCTTACATAGGTGTGGTCGTTTTCTTTTTAGGAGTTTTAGCTCTATTCATTGATAAACGTAAAATTAAATATGTTTTTCTCTCTGGAGCTGTTGTAGCATTACTACTTTCATGGGGTAAGAATTTTCCAGTACTGACCGACTTTTTTATCGATTTTGTCCCAATGTATAATAAATTTAGAGCAGTTTCATCAATCCAAGTTATTCTTGAATTGTGTTTTCCTGTTTTGGCGATTATGGGGTTGCAGTCCTTCTTTACATTAGATAAAAAAATACAATGGAAGACTTTGTACGAAACAGTAATTTTAGGTTTGGGAATTATTGTAATTTTATTTTTAAGTAAAAGTCTGTTTAGTTTTTCAGGAGGTAACGACGCCTATTTTCTAGAAAGCTATGGTCCTCCATTTGTAGAGGCATTAAAGCAGGACCGAATGAGTTTGTATAGTGCCGATTTATTGCGTTCTAGTTTTTTTATTTTAATCACTGCAGGTGTTTTGTGGCTTGCCATTAAAGATCGACTTGCCCAAAAAACAGCAATCATTATTATAGGAATCGTGATGGTTTCTGATTTGTTTTTTGTTGATAAAAATTACGTTTCAGGAAAGGATTTTGTTAGCGGAAGTCAAGTTGAAGTTCCTTTTCAGGAATCTCCCTCGGATGTTGAGATTCTAAAAGACACGTCCCATTACCGCGTTTTTGAGGTTTCGGGGAATTTGTCCAGCGCCAGAGCTTCTTATTTTCATAAATCTATTGGTGGATATAGTGCCGTGAAACCCAGAAGAATGCAGCAGTTATTTGATTATCAAATTGCCAATAACAATATGGAAATATTGAATATGCTTGATGTAAAATATGTGATTCAAACCGATAAAACAGGAAAAGAATTCCCAACATCAAATCCAGATGCTAACGGAAATGCTTGGTTTGTTAGCCAAGTCAAAGTAGTGAATTCTGCCGACCAAGAAATGAAGGCATTAGAAAATTTGGATTCTAAAAATGTGGCGATTGTAAACAGTAAAGATTTTCAACTTAAAAAAGTGGCTTTCGCCAAAGATACGCTCGCAACGATTATGTTAGATTCCTATAAACCCAATCATTTAGAATATACTTCGAATAACGCAAATGAAGGTTTGTCCGTTTTCTCCGAAATGTATTATGGAAAAGGTTGGAATGCTTACATTAACGGAAAAATCGTGGATCATGTAAGAGTGAATTATGTTTTAAGAGGATTACAAATTCCTGCAGGAAAACACAAGATTGAATTTAAGTTTGAACCACAAGTCGTAAAAACTGGAAGCACCATAACGTTGATTAGCTCCATAGGAATGCTGTTGCTTTTAGTTGGCGTGATTTACTTCGAAAGAAAGAAATCCGTGTAATTCGGTAGAGACGCACTGCAGTGCGTCTCTACAGTTCGTCTCTAACATAAAACAATTAAATTGAAACCAGAACCCAAGAAAATTTTAATAATCACCTATTATTGGCCACCAGCTGGCGGTCCAGGCGTGCAGCGTTGGCTTAAGTTTGTTAAATACTTGCCAGACTTTGGCGTTCAGCCAATTGTTTATATTCCAGAAAATCCAACATATCCTATTATTGATGAAAATTTAGTTCAAGAAGTTTCAGAAAAAGCGATTATTCTGAAACAGAAAATTTTTGAACCATATCAACTAGCATCTTTTCTTTCGAAGAATAAAACTAAAAAGATGAATTCTGGAATTATTCCAAATCAGAAAAAGCAATCTTTTTTAGATATAACGTTTCTTTGGATTCGAGGAAATCTTTTTATTCCAGATGCGCGTGTTTTTTGGGTTAAACCCTCGGTTGCTTTTTTGGAACAATACATTATCGAAAATAATATTGACACCATTATTACATCTGGACCGCCGCACAGTTTGCATCTTATTGGATTAGAATTAAAACAAAAATTAAATCTGAAATGGTTTGCTGATTTCCGTGATCCGTGGACCACAATTGGCTATCATAAATCCTTACGATTGTCTAGTTTTGCTGCTAAAAAACACAAAGCATTGGAACATCAGGTTTTGAATACAGCGGATACCATTATCGTAACGAGTAAAACTACCAAAACTGAATTTGAGGCGATTACCTGTAAGCCAATTGCGGTAATAACGAATGGTTATGATACAGAGCAAGTCGAAAATCAAACTTTAGATGCTAAATTTAGTTTAGCACATATTGGTTCCTTTCTGTCTGAGAGAAATCCTCTGATTTTATGGGAAAGTTTGTTTGAGCTGACACAAAAGATTCCAGATTTCAAATTGCATTTAGAAATAAAACTTATTGGAGCAGTCAGTCAGGAGGTTTTAGAGACTATTTCTCAATTCCGATTAAATCCGTATTTGAATAACATGGGTTATGTTTCACATGCAGAAGCGATTGCACATCAGCGAAAGTCGCAGGTTTTATTGCTTATTGAAATTGATTCTGAAGACACAAAGAGTATTATTCCTGGTAAATTGTTCGAATATATGGTTTCGAACAGACCTATAATTGCCATTGGCCCAAAGGATTCTGATTTTGCCGAAATTATCAGCAACACGAACACCGGCGTCTTCCTCAAGTATTCCGAAAAAATGAAATTAAAAAGTGTAATTTTGGAATTTTATAATCAATTTTTAGAGGGGAAGTTACAATCAAATGGAGTGGGATTACAGCACTATTCACGAAAGAACTTAACCAAACAATTGGTTTCGTTGCTAAACAAAATGTAAATTAGAAGTGAGGTTGATTATAACTTCACAAAATGATAATAATGGGAATAGTACTAAATCAATCTTTAAAGAATACAATAATTACCTACTTGGGTTTTGGAATAGGAGCAATAAATACACTTTATTTATATCCTATTTTTTTAGGTGCTACGTATTATGCTTTAACGAATTATATACTTTCTGTTGCTAATGTAATCATGCCTTTGTTTGCAATAGGAATGCAAAATACATTAGTTAAATTCTATTCTCAGTACAACACAGACGAAGAACGATCTCAGTTTTTGTCTTTTACTGTTTTGTTTCCGTTACTGCTATCCATCCCATTAATTTTTATAGGATTTATTTTTTTTGATGATATTTTAATTTTTGTATCCAAGAAAAATCCAGTCGTTAAGGATTTTATTTGGCTTATTCCTTTTATTGGACTCTGTATGGCCTATTTCGAAATTTTTTACGCTTGGGCCAGAGTTCACATGCACTCGGTTTTTGGTAATTTTATCAAAGAAGTAGGTTTGAGATTATTTTCCTTAGTTGCGTTGATTGGGGTGTACGATAATTGGATTACTGTGGTAGATTTTGTCTACATAACCGCTGGAATTTATTTTTTGGCGCTGTTGATCACCATGGCTTATGCATTTTATATTAAAAAACCTAGTTTTCAGATAGCTGTCCCAAAAAACGCGAAAGGTTTATTAGAATATACTTTCTACATTATTTTATCAGGAAGTGTGGCTAATTTGCTTTTGGATGGTGACAAAATTATGCTCAATCAATATATGGTTATTGAAAACATTGCCTATTATTCGATAGCAACTTTTATTGCTTTAGTAATATCAGTTCCAAGTCGCGCGATGCATCAAATTGTATATCCTATTACCGCTAAACTGATGCACGACGATAAATTTAGCGAATTGAATGTGTTATACAAAAAGACATCAATCAATTTACAAGTGGTAGGTGGTTTTGTAATGCTAGGAATTTTTGTAAATATTAATCAGCTCTATGAAATTGTACCAAAAGAATACAGCGGTGGAATATTAGTTGTTTTTATGATTGGATTATCAAAATATTTTGATTTGATTTTAGGAAACAACAATGCAATCATTTTTAATACAAAGTATTACCGTGCTGTTTTATTTCTAGGCGTTTTTCTAGTAGTTGTAGCTATTGGTTTGAATGCACTATTTATTCCTCTCTACGGTATTATGGGATCAGCTTTTGCTACTTTGGTGTCAATTACGTTGTACAGTATAGCTAAATTACTTTTTGTGGTCAAGAGATTGCACTTGTATCCCTTTACAAAGCAAACCCTATATTCGCTCGGAATCACATTTATACTATTTCTTTTGTTCTATTTTTGGGAATTTCCCTTTAATCCAATAGTATCTATAGGTTTAAAATCACTTTTAGTTACCGTTACTTACATTTATATTAATTACAAATTTGTCATTTCCGTTGAAATCAATGAAGCTATTGATTTGGTTTTAAAGAAACTACGATAGCAGATTTGTAGTTGTGGAATTAATATGGAGTAAAACAAACACTTTATTATCGGATATTTAGGATTTAATTTTAGTTTCTATGGTATGATAATAATTGAAATATCACTAAAAGTGGGTATTGTATGATTCTAAATTTGCTTTTATTTTTGTCTTTGTTGTTTTTAGAAATAACAAATCAAAAATGGGAATTAATGATCATAAGTAACATGAAAACAAACGATATTATCTTGGACGAGAATTTAATGAAATTTTCGTCTATTCTTGCCAATAAAACTAGCAACGGATTTGTAGTATTGGAACGAAATGACAAGTTGCCGTATGCCGTTTTATTTAAAAAGAAAAAAAAAGTAGACCATTTTTTTAATTTTGTTATTTTTTGTGCGACTCTTGGCCTTTGGTCAATTGCTTGGATTTACATCACACAAGTTTCATCAAAGGCTAAAAAAATCCTAATAGCAATTGATGAAGACGGCAATCCATTTGAAGAAAAATGTTATATGGGGTAATGCTCTCATAATTTATCTATCAAATAGTGTCCAGTAACTGAAGCTTTTATTTTTGCCACTTGCTCTGGAGTTCCCACTGCTAATAGTTTTCCACCATTTTCTCCACCCTCAGGTCCTAAATCAATAATCCAATCCGCACATTTTATCAGATCCAGATTGTGTTCTATCACAATTATCGAATGTCCTTTTTCGATTAAGGCATCAAAGGAAGTTAATAGTTTTTTGATATCGTGAAAATGCAATCCTGTTGTAGGTTCGTCAAAAACGAAAAGTGCTTTGTCCTTTGTAGCTCCTTTTACTAAGAAGGAGGCTAATTTGATCCTTTGTGCCTCGCCACCTGAAAGTGTAGAAGACGATTGTCCTAATTGTACATATCCTAATCCAACATCTTGTAGCGGTTGCAATTTTTGGATGATTTTAGCTTGTTTATTTGCTGTAAAGAAAGCAATAGCATCGTCCACAGTCATAGTGAGAATATCATGGATGTTTTTGCCTTCAACGGCTACTTCTAGAACTTCTTTCTTAAATCTTTTTCCATTGCAGGTTTCGCAAGGCAATTGCACATCGGCCATGAAGACCATTTCCACATTAATGGAACCTTCTCCTTTGCAGGTTTCACATCTTCCACCATCTACATTAAAAGAGAAATGTTTGGCCTGATATCCTCTTATTTTTGATAAATTTTCTTTGGCGTACAATTCCCGAATGTCATCATACGCTTTAATATACGTCACAGGATTAGAACGAGAACTTCGGCCTATCGGATTCTGATCGACATATTCAATGTGTTTTATTTGTGAAAATGATCCAGATATTTCACTGAATTGTCCCGCTTTTTCACCCACATTTTCCAGTTTTTTCTGCATCGCTGGGAATAATATTTTCTTGACAAGCGTGCTTTTTCCGCTTCCTGAAACTCCTGTGATCACAGTCAAAACATCCAATGGAAAGGTGACATCTATATTTTGAAGATTATTTTCTCTGGCGCCTTTTATTTCGATATAATTCTTAAATGATCTTCGTTTTTTAGGAACTGAAATCTCTAAATCTCCGTTCAAATATTTCGCGGTAAGCGATGTCGATTTAAGGATTTCATCAAATGTTCCCTGTGCTACTAAATGACCGCCTAATGTACCCGCTTCAGGACCAATATCGATGATCATATCCGCTGCCTTCATGATATCCTCATCATGTTCCACAACAATAACGGTGTTCCCTAAATCTCTAAGTGAAAGCAATACTTTTATTAAACGCTCTGTGTCTTTTGGGTGTAAACCAATACTTGGTTCATCCAAAATATACATCGATCCCACTAAGCTGCTCCCTAACGAAGTCGCTAAGTTGATGCGTTGCGATTCTCCACCAGAAAGGGTTGATGAATTTCTGTTTAACGTAAGATAATCCAAACCAACTTCAGTTAAAAAAGCAAGTCGATTGTTGATTTCAAGTAATAGACGTTTGGCGATTTGCTTTTCATAAACATCTAACTCAATGCTATCAAAGAAACGAACTAAATGTTTAATAGGTAAATCAACTAAATCAGATACCGTCTTAGAATTAATTTTCACATAAGAGGCCTCGATTCGCAAGCGTTTACCTTTACAGGAATAACATTTGGTTTTCCCGCGATAGCGAGAAAGCATTACCCGATTTTGTATTTTATAATTCTTTTCTTCTAATTCTTTGAAAAAAGTATTCAGACCTTGAAAATATTCATTTCCGTTCCAAATCAATTCTTTTTGGTCTTCAGATAATTGAAAGAACGGTTTATGAATGGGAAAATCAAACTTGTAAGCATTATTTACCAATTCGTCTCTAAACCAACTCATACTTTCACCACGCCAAGGGAAAATAGCGTTTTCATAAATAGATAAAGTAGTATTGGGAACTACTAATTCGGCATCAATTCCTATAATATTTCCGTACCCTTCGCAAACGGGACACGCACCATAGGGATTGTTAAAACTGAACAAATGAACATTTGGTTCCAAGAAAGTAATGCCGTCTAATTCAAAATTATTAGAATAAGAAAACTTTTTATCGGAGCCTAGCTCTTGAAGGTAACAAATTCCTTTTCCTTCAAAAAAAGCGGTTTGCACTGCATCGGCTAATCGATTGTAGAATTCTTCTTCCTCTTTGACTACAATTCGGTCAATGATCAGAAAGATTTCTTTTTTGCCTAATGAATCCGGTAAATCGTCTAAACGTACCATTTCATTATTCACTAATATTCGGGCAAAACCTTGTTGTAAAAGGACTTTTAATTTGTCTTCCAGTTTTCGTCCTTCTTCAAGGTGAATGGGTGCAAGAAGTAACCATTTGCTGTCTAATTCAAATGTTTTTACATCAGTAACCACGTCAGTAACTGTGTTTTTTTTGACTTCACGACCGGAAATAGGTGAATATGTTCTTCCAATTCTGGCAAAAAGCAATTTTATATAATCATAGATTTCTGTTGAAGTTCCTACAGTAGATCTTGCATTTGTCGTGTTTACCTTTTGCTCGATAGCAATTGCGGGGGCGATTCCTTTAATGTATTCTACTTTTGGTTTATCTAATCTTCCAAGAAATTGTCGGGCGTAAGAAGACAAACTTTCTACATAGCGTCTCTGTCCTTCGGCATACAGTGTGTCAAATGCCAAACTTGATTTTCCAGAACCTGAAAGTCCGGTAATAACCACTAATTTATTTCGGGGAATGGCGACATCTACATTCTTTAAGTTATGTACTTGTGCACCTTTTATGATGATATTTTTCTTTGGATCTAATTTTGAAAGGTCAACTTGCATAAAAATGATAATTTTTACAAAAGTAATCAATTTTGAACGGACTAAAAGAATTGAACAACTCACAAATATTGATTAAAAGAGCGGTAGAAATAAACTTTTTCCTTGTTGTATAGTTTTTATGTTTTCTATCCAATAAATAAATACTATTTTTAATATTATTTTTGGAATAATTAATATCGCTACACCATTGAAAACAAAACTATACATTTTTCTTTTTTTAATATCGTTTACTGTTTTTTCTCAAGAATTGCCACCAATTGTCAAATATGCCTCTTCTGTCTATGGAGCAGGAAACCAAAATTGGATGATTTCTCAAGATCAAAACCATTATATTTTCTTTGCTAATAATGAGGGACTGTTAGAGTTTAATGGTGCTGCATGGGAGTTATATCCATCGCCAAACGAAACTATTATTCGTTCGGTAAAAGTGATTGGAAACAAGGTTTTTACAGGTTGTTATATGGAATTTGGTTTCTGGACGAGGCAGGCAAATGGGAGGCTCAAATACGTTTCACTGAGCAAAACAATAAAAAGTAAAATTCTTGATGATGAACAATTTTGGAATATCTTAAATTATGATCAATGGGTGATTTTTCAATCCTTGAATCGCATTTATATTTATGATTCTAAAACAGGAGGCTTTGAAATCATTGCACCTAAAAATAACATAACCAAATCGTTTCGAACAAAAAATGCGCTCTTTTTTCAAACGATCAATGAAGGACTTTTTGAAATTGAAAGTGGAAAAGGACGATTGGTTTCTGACAATCCAATTTTACAAACGAATAAAATCGTAAATATTTTCGCTATCGATGAGGGCCTTTTAATCCAAACCCAGCGCAATGGATTTTACAAACTTATAGGCACTGTTTTGACTAAATTTGCTACAGAAGTTGACTCAGAGTTGGAGGAAAGCAGCGTGTACAGTAGTGAGTTACTGTCAGATGGAAGCTATGCTTTGGGAACGGTTTCAAATGGGGTTTTTATCGTAAAAAATGATGGAAAAATCAAATACCACATCACTCAAAATAAAGGTTTGAGTAATAATACGGTACTTTCTTTATATGAAGATGCCGATAAAAATCTTTGGGCAGGTTTAGACAACGGAATCAATTGTATTAATCTGCAATCTCCAATACAAAGTTTTGTAGATGATACCGGAATTTTAGGAACCGTATATACGTCCAAATTGTACAATGGCAAACTGTATGTAGGAACTAATCAAGGTTTATTTTATAAAAACTATCAGACTAATGATGAATTCAAGTTTGTAAATGGTACCAAAGGGCAGGTTTGGTCCTTGTTTGAATACGAAGGTACACTTTTTTGTGGTCATGATTCTGGAACCTTTATCATCGATAATGCGATTGCGAAGAATATATTTTCTGCATCAGGAACGTGGAAATTTGAAAGCATCCCCAATCACAAAGGGCTTTTACTTCAAGGAAATTATTACGGAATGTCAGTCCTTACTAAAATCAATAATCAGTGGAGTTTTAGAAATAAAGTAGCTGGATTTGATTATTCCTCTAAATATTTTGAAATCACAAAGACTTTGGAAGTTTTTGTTAGTCATGAATACAAAGGAGTTTTTAGGTTGCAGTTGGATCCTAAACTACTGAAAACGAATCGATTTACAACTTATAAAACACCTACGAAAGGGAAGAATGCAAGCCTTACTAAGTTCAATAATGTCATTTATTATGCAAATAAGGATGGGATCTTCAAATTGAATGACAAGACAAAACAATTCAATAAAGACAAGTTATTGAGCTCTATTTTTGAAAAAGAGGAGTACACATCGGGAAAATTAATTGTTGATAATTCTAACAAAATATGGCTTTTCTCGAAAAATTACATTCATTATTTTTCATTGAGTAAGTTAAGTAACCAACTAAAACAAAATATAATTCCAATTCCCGCTTCATTGACTAATTCTATGTTAGGATATGAAAATATTACTCAAATTTCAAATTCTAACTATTTGATTGGCACTACTGATGGGTATTATATTCTAAATCTTAACGATTTGAGTTTTAAAAACTATACAGTTTTAATCACTGATGTTTTGACAAATAGGCAAAATGAAATTTTTAAAAATCAAACTATTTTAAATGAAGGTCGTTTTCACTACGATGAAAATAACATCACTATTAATTACACCGTTCCAGAATATAATAAATATATAAATGCTGAATTTCAGTATTTATTAGAAGGGTTTCAAGAAGATTGGAGTGCTTGGAATGCAAAAACGTCGGTAAATTTTAAAAATTTGCCTTCAGGTGACTACACGTTCAAAGTGCGAGCTAAATTTGCTAATGGTGCTTTGAATGATGCTGTTGTTTATTCGTTTCGAGTTGAAAAGCCATGGTATTTGACCAATCTTGCACTCTTTGTCTATTTTATTTTCTTTTTAATAATGGCTCGACTTATTCACAAAACTTATAAAAACTACTATCAAAAACAAAAAGAAAAACTGATCGAAGAGAACAATCTTTTATTAGAAATTAAGGAGCTTGAAAACGAGCAAGAAGTAATGCGAGTTAGAAATGAGCAGCTTTCCTTAGATGTAGATACTAAAAATAGAGAGTTGGCCGTTTCTACGATGAGTTTAAATAGTAAAAATGAATTGCTAGCTTTTATCAAAGACGATTTAAAGAAAACGACGGAGGATGGAAATCGAAGTATCAAATCGGTTATTTCTACCATAAATAAGAATATTTCAGAAGGGGATAGCTGGAGTGTTTTTAAGGAAGCTTTTGATAATGCGGATAAAGATTTTTTGAAAAAAGTGAAGCTAGCTCATCCATCCTTAACTCCAAACGATTTGCGATTGTGTGCCTACTTAAGACTAAATCTTTCATCTAAAGAAGTGGCTCCTTTGTTAAACATTTCGGTTCGAAGTGTTGAAATAAAAAGATATCGTTTGCGTAAAAAAATGGAATTATCGCATGAACAGGGTCTTGTTGAGTACATTTTATCTGTATAGTTTTCTTCAATTCTCAAAAATACAACTATACATTGCCACAACAATACCGTTATTGTTGTGGTTTTTTTATTTTATATGAAAAGCAACTATCATAATTTCTTCTTAATATTCAATACTTTTTTCAGTATTGTAAATTAAATACCAAAATTTTTGCATTGTATGTTTTTTGTTGAGGTTCTTTTTGATTTATTATTAATGGTTCCGATTAATTTTATCATTCACAAAAAACATAAATTATGAAGTCAAACTATCTACTAATCCTTTTTCTATTTCTATCCTCTTTTGGTTTTGCCCAAGGATATGATATTGGAGGAGTTGTTAAAGAAGCAGGTTCTGGTTTACCTATACCGGGAGTAAATGTTCAAGTTAAAAATTCAACAATGGGGACATCGACAGATATGGATGGTCGTTTTTCTATAAAAGGAGTTGCTACTGACGCTACACTTGTCTTTACTTATATAGGATTTAAAAATAGGGAATTTAAAGTAGTAGCCAGCAATAGTGCGCTTTCTATTTCGTTGGAAGAAGATTCGAAAGTATTAGATGAAGTAGTGGTGATTGGATACGGAACTCAGAAGAGAAGAGAAGTAACAGGTGCAGTTTCTGTTGTGGACAGTAAAACTTTAGAGGCTTTAAAACCCGTAAAAATTGAACAAGCTTTACAAGGAACAGTTTCTGGGGTGAATGTGACCACTACCTCAGGTGCTCCTGGAGCCGCTTTGGATATTCGTATTAGAGGTATTGCCACCAATGGGGAGAATAGGCCCACCACTATAATTGATGGATATGTAGGAGAGTTGGGATTGTTAAATCCAAATGATGTAGAATCTATCACGGTTTTAAAAGATGCTCAAGCAGCTATTTACGGTACTATAGGTGCTAATGGAATCATCCTTATTACCACAAAGTCGGGTAAAAAAAATTCAAAAGCAAAAATTAGCTATAATACCTATACCGGTTTTCAGGAAACGTCAAGAACATTACCGACATTGAATGCTACCGAATACGCATTGTTATTAAACGAAAGCTATGCTAATGGAGGCAACCCGGTTCCTTTTCCTAATGTTTCTGGTTTAGGGAAAGGGACAAACTGGCAAAATGAGGTTTTTAGTACGAGTGTCCCTATCATCAACCATGACATTTCCTTTTCTGGGGGTTCTGATAAAATTACTTACGCCGTAAGTGGTTCTCATCTGGATCAAGAAGGGATTATTGGAGGAGCAAAATCTGGTTTTTTAAGGAATACAGCAAGAGTTTCATTAGGTGCTGATGTTACTGACAAAATGAAAATAAAAACAAATGTAATCTATACTTATTTTAATAGAAAATCATTAAATGAAAGTGGTTTAGGTTCTGTTTTATTTAATGCTTTAAATACGCCCTCTACATTATCACCTTATGATGCCAATGGAGATTTTACAAAAGTGCCGACAAATACGGGGTTGGGAATAGAAATTATAAATCCATTAGCCCAAATGGCCAATACTTATAATGATTACAACTTTAAAAAAGTAAATGGTAATTTTGGATTGGATTATAAAGTTTTCAAAGATTTTACGATTTCGAGTTCTATTGGTTTTAATACTTCAAATAGTGAATCTAAATCGTTTGCCAAACAAATTTTGTATTGGATAAATCCTTCGGATAAAGTATTTGATGTTTTGAGAAGTTCGGTTTCTCAAAGTGCTATTAATGATAATGATTATTCTTTTGATTTATTCGGAACGTATACTAAGAAAGTTGCTGAGGATCACAACATAACAGCCACAATAGGAAATACTATTTTTAAGCAGTTTGGAAACGGATTGTTTGCAACTGGATTTGATGTTCCTTACAATTCATGGGAATTTGCAGATATAGCGTTGACAAGGGGTATTTCTGAAACAGTTCCAAACAGTTCTTACAATTATGACGAAAGAAGACTTTCTTATTTTGCAAGAGGGCAATACGATTATAAAGGAAAATACCTTTTTTCAGCAATGATTCGTCGTGATGCTTCGACTAAATTTGGTCCTGGAAACAAAGTGGGTTATTTTCCATCGTTCACGGCAGGTTGGGTAATTTCAGATGAAGGATTTTTTGGAGAAGACAAAATAATAAACTTCATGAAGTTGAGAGGGAGTTATGGTACTTTAGGAAATGACCAAATTCCAAATAATGGGTATATTTCTCAATTGAGCGGAGAGGCAACTTATGTTTTTGATGATGTTTTAGTGAATGGTTTAGCAACGGGCCAAACTCCAAATCCAAATTTGAAATGGGAAGAGGCTAGAAAGTTTGATGTTGGTTTAGATTTTAAACTACTACAAAATAAAGTGTCTATAGTTGCAGATTATTTTATTGATACCAGAGCTGATTTATTAATCCCTTTTATTCCTGTTTCTGGAATCAACGGAACTGCAGCTCCAGGGGCAGCTTCACCAACAATCAATGCGGGAACGGTACGAAATTCAGGTTTGGAGTTCTCCATCGATTACAAAAATAAATTCTCTGATAATTTTTCGATGAGTGTTGGATACAATGTTACTTTCCTTAAAAATGAAGTGTTAGAAGTAAATAATGGAATAGGATATATTGAAGGTGGTGCATTTGGCGTAGGTCAACTTCCTCCTTCAAGAATGGAAGTGGGCAAGCCGATAGGTTATTTTTTCGGATATCAAACGGATGGGATTTTTCAAAATCAAGCGGAAGTTGCTGCGCATCCATCTCAATTAGCCCTAGGTGCAGAGGCGAGTCCTGGTGATCTTCGTTTTGTAGATGTCAACGGAGATGGAATTCTTGATTCTAAAGATAGAACAAGCATTGGCGATCCAATTCCGGCAGCGACAATGGGGTTCAATTTGCAAATGAATTACAAGAACTTTGATTTTGCAGTCTATACTTTTGCCTCTGTAGGGAATGATATGGTCAGAAATTACGAAAGAAATCTTACAGACGTGAATCGCCTTAATTATGTTCTGGATCGCTGGACAGGGGAAGGAAGTACTAATTCTACTCCAAGAGTCACTACTGGAGCAACTGGAAATTCAACTTTCTCTAGTTATTTTGTTGAAGATGCCTCTTATCTAAGAATTCAAAACATGCAATTAGGCTATTCATTAGACCCTAAATTTTCTGAAAAAGCGGGAATCACTAAAGTTAGGTTGTATGCGGGGGTAAACAATTTGTACACGTTTACAAAATACAAAGGTTTTGATCCGGGCGCATCCAATGGATCTCCAATTGGCGGTGGAATTGACTATGGTTTTTATCCAATTCCAAGAACCTATTTGTTAGGTTTAAATATTAATTTTTAATTCGAATAAAAATGAAAAAGTATCTATTTATTACCCTCATAACAACAATTGTACTCTCCACTGTAACCATTTCTTGTAGTGATGATTTTGTTGACAGACCTGTTGAATATTCGATTGATTCGGAAAATTATTTTAACTCGAAATCCGATTATGACAATGCTTTAATTGCTTCTTATGATTTGTTGCAATCTACTTATCTTAATGCTTTATTAGGCGAAATTGCTTCAGATAATACGTTGGCTGGTGGCGAAAGTCAATCCGATACGCCCGGTTTTCAGCAAATTGACAAAATGATTCATACTCCTGTGAACAGTAATCTTAAAAATTTATGGGATTGGATGTTTGCGGGAGTTCAGAGAACGAATTACATTATGGAATTTAAAGATAAAACTGATTTTGAAGGCAAAAATCAAGTACTTGCAGAAACACGTTTTCTAAGAGCGTATTATCATTTTGAATTAGTAAAATGGTTTGGTGGAATTCCCATGAAAGGGGATGCGCGCTTCAATCCTGGTGACGAAAAAGTAATTCCTCGCTCTTCTACTTCAGAAGTTTATGCTTCAATTGAAGCCGATTTAATTTTTGCTTCTCAAAACTTATCTGCAACAGCAGCACAAAAAGGAAGAGCAACTAAAGGCGCTGCTTTAGCATTACTAGGGAAAGCCTATTTATATCAAAATAAATATCCACAAGCAGCAACCACTCTTGAAAGTTTGATTACAGCATCTCCCTATTCACTGGTTTCAGATTACAATACTATTTTTGAAAATGCAGGAGAGAATGGTTTAGAATCGGTTTTTGAAGTGCAGTATACTGATGTGGAAGGTGCTGGTTTTGGATGTTTCCAATGCAGTGAAGGAAATGTAGCCGTAGGTTTTAGTGGACCAAGAAATTATTCAGGTGATTTATTTACCTCTGGTTTTAGTTTTAATGTACCAACTCAGAAAGTCGTAAACGCATTTGAAGCTGGAGACAGAAGAAAAGCGGTAGCAATTTTAGATATAGAAGCGTGGGCTACTTCAACAGGCGCTACTTTTGGAAAGGGATATGAACATACTGGTTTTTTTAATAGAAAATACATTCCAAGAAAAAGGCGTTCCGAAGCCCAAGGGGATTTAAATCTAACCAATCCAAATAATTACAGAGCGATTCGATACGCAGATGTTCTCTTGATGGCTGCGGAAGCCTACAATCGCGGTGGAATTGATGATGCAAAAGCAAGAGGCTACTTAAATCAAGTCCGTAGACGTGCTTTTGGAGATTTGAATCATGATATTTCAGTTTCTGGTGCTGCTTTAACTGATTTTATTTTAGCAGAAAGAAGAGTAGAATTAGTTGGTGAAGGCCACCGTTTCTTCGATTTAGTGCGCACAGGAAAAGCAGCTCAGGAAATTACTGGATTTAAAGCCAATAAGAATGAATTATTTCCAATTCCATTAGAAGAGATTCAATTTGCTAATGGAAATTGGGCACAAAATCCTGGATATTAAAACTAATATTATTTATATATGAAAAAGTTAAAATTAATACTAAGTATTTTTGTTCTAACATTCTTTTTGGGGTGTTCAGACGAAAACAATGATGTGGATTTGGATGGCGTAAAGGCTCCTTTAAACATAGCTGCTTTGACAACCATAACTCAAGACAATTCAGGGAATGTCACTTTTTTGCCAAAAGGGGAAGGAGTTACCCAATTTGAAATTTATTTTGGGGATGCAACTACAGCGCCTGTTTATGTAAATCCGGGTGGGACTGTTACTCATAAATATAGAGAAGGTAAGTATCAGGCAAAAATTGTAGGTGTAACGATCAATGGTAAAAAAACAGAAGCGATTCAAGAGGTTACCGTATCTTTTCAAGCTCCAACAAATTTTGAACCTAACATAACTATAGGCAGTAACCTTTCGATTAATGTCACCGCGAAAGCAGAATTAGAGACTTTCTTTCAGGTTTATTTTGGTGATGTTGCAAATGAAGTTCCGGTTAATTTTATGGAAGATGAAGTGATTACGCATACCTACTTAAATCCTGGAACATATCAAGTACGAGTGGTTGCCTTAAGTGGCGGTCTTGCAACAACAGAAAAAACACAGGCAATTACCGTAACTAATTTATTTGCAGCACCTATCCCTACAATTCCTGCGGCAAATGTAATTTCCATGTTCAGCGATAGTTATACAAATGTTGCAATTGATACTTGGAGAACTTCTTGGTCACAGGCCAACCTTGAAGATATAGATATCAGTGGCAATAAAACTAAGAAATATAGTGCCTTGAATTTTGTAGGTATTGAAGCGACTACAACTCCTATAAATGCATCAGCTATGACGTTTTTTCACCTAGATATTTGGTCCTCGGATTTAACAGAATTTAAAGTTAAGTTAGTCGATTTTGGAGCTAATGGCGCTTTTGGTGGAGGTGATGATAAAGAACACGAAATCACAATTTCAAACCCTGAGAAGGAGAAATGGGTGAGTTTAGATCTTCCTTTAAGTACCTTTACCGGATTGACAACTCGCAGTCATATTGCACAATTAATTTTAGTTGGTGCTCCCTCTGGAAATACTACGGTTTATGTAGATAATGTATTCTTTTACAATCAAGCAGGTTCAATTACTGCAGCGCCAACACCAACTGTAGCTGCCTCGAAAGTGATTTCTATGTTCAGTGATGCCTATACAAATGTAGCGGTTGATACGTGGAGAACTTCCTGGTCTAGTGCCACACTTACGGATTTAAGCATCAATGGAAATGCTACTAAAAAATACAGTGCACTTGATTTTGTTGGTATAGAAGCAACAACTACTCCTATAAATGCAACAGCTATGACCCATTTTCATACGGATGTTTGGTCTTCCGATTTCACAGTATTCAAAATAAAATTAGTTGATTTTGGTGCGAATGGTGCTTTTGGTGGTGGTGATGACAAAGAGCACGAGGTAACGATTACCGCTCCTGCAAAAGGATCGTGGGTAAGTTTAGATATTCCTTTAAGCACTTTTACAGGGTTGACCACACGTGCTCACATTGCACAGTTGATCTTTGTAGGAGCACCATCTGGAAATAACACTGTTTATATTGATAATGTTTATTTTCACAACTAATAAATCGGATAAAGTAAATTCATGATCAATTTAAAAGGATAGGATTTCAATCGATTATCACAACTAGATTTTAAAAAAAAAAATAGTAAAAATGAAAAAAATAATAACTAACATAGTATCCATTTTTGTCCTTCTTTTGATGGTCAATTGTCAGGAGGATAATTTGGGTTTTGGAGCAATAGATACTCCTGCCAACCTCCAGGTTGCGGTAGAAATAACAGGCAAGTCTGTTGCGTTTCCGAATGGAGATGGCTCTGGAAAAGTGAAATTTTCTAGTACAGCGGATAACGCTATTTCATATAAGTACATTTTTAGCGATGGAACTTCTCAAAATTCACCAAGCGGCGTTTTTGAAAATACTTTTGCTACACCAGGTATAAATACGTACACTGTTACTGTTATAGCTTCTGGAGCAGGAGGAGTAGCTACTAATACGACTCTAGAAGTAACTGTTTTTAGTGATTTTAAAGATGAACAAGCGTTACAATTCTTAACAGCTGGAACGTCCAGAAAATGGTATTGGGCGCAAACTGAGCCAGGACATTTAGGAGTAGGTCCAAATGTTGCTTGGTCAGATCCCACTTTTGGAATAAAAAATTATTACCCAGATTTCTATCAAGCTAAACCTAATGAGAAATCAGCTACGTGTTTGTATAATAGTGTAATGACTTTTTCTCTTGTTGGTCCAATAATGAAATTTGAGTTAGATAACAAGGGGCAAACGTATTATAATGGTGCCTTTAAAGGAGGTGGTGAGGATGCTTGTTATGACCTAAACACTAGCGGGTTAAAAACTGTCACATTGAGCAAATCCGAATCTTTCGTAACTAAGAATCCAGATAGTGCAACTCAAACCAGAGGAACTGTAATTAATATCGCAGATGGTGGTTTTATGGGGTATTTTGTTGGAACTAGTTCGTACGAAATCTTATCAATTACTGATAATAGAATGGTAGTACGCGTGATTCAATCTGGAAATCCATTTTTAGCTTGGTATCATACTTTTACCACTTCGCCTCCAGGTGCAACAGTAACACCAACTCCTACAGTTGATTATACTGTTTTGAAATTTTCTGATGAATTCAATAATGACGGTGCTCCAGATCCTACAAAATGGGGTTATGACCTTGGTGCTGGCGGTTGGGGGAATGGTGAAGCACAAACGTACACTAGTGCTGCTGATAATGTAATTGTTCAAGGTGGAAGTTTAAAAATTACTGCTAAAAAGGTAGGAACAAGTTACACTTCTACAAGATTAAAGACAGAGGATAAATACGAATTTACATACGGTAAAATAGAGGTTAAAGCTAAACTACCAGTAGGTGGAGGAACTTGGCCTGCAATTTGGTCCTTAGGACAAGATTACAAGACCAACACTTGGCCAAAATGTGGTGAAATTGATTTCATGGAGCACAAAGGAAATGATCCAAACGTTATTCACGGCACGTTACATTATCCTGGTAATTTTGGTGCAAACCCAAACACTGCCACAACAACAATTGCAAATGCATCTACTGAGTTTCATATTTATAAAACGATATGGAGTCCAACTTCGATTCAGTTTTATGTGGATAACAAGCTATTCCATACGTTTGCCAACAGTAGTTCAGTACCTTTCAACAGCGATTTTTTCATGATTTTGAATGTGGCAATGGGAGGAACTTTTGGTGGAGCTATTGATCCTGCTTTTACACAATCTTCAATGGAGATTGATTATGTGAGGATTTATCAATAAAATAAGGAATTAATATAAAAAGGTCGGAATTTATTTCGGCCCTTTGAATATAATAAAAATGGATAAAGATGAAAAATAAATCCCTGTTAGCATCATTTGCTATAGCAGCGCTACTAGTTGCAGGTTGCAGTAATAAAATCTTGAAATCTCCTGTTTCATATTCTAAAGAAAATGTTTTAGAGACTAAAGTAGATTCAGTTCTCCGATTGATGACTCTCGAAGAAAAAGTGGGGCAACTCAACCAGTACAATGGTTTTTGGGATATTACAGGTCCAACGCCAAAAGTAGGTCAGGCAGCAAAAAAATACGAGGACTTGAAAAAAGGATTAGTCGGGTCGATGCTGAATGTAAAAGGAGTTAAGGATGTTAAAGCGTTACAAAAAATAGCGGTTGAACAAACCCGCTTAGGGATTCCATTGATTTTTGGATTTGATGTTATTCACGGTTATAAAACGATTAGCCCTATTCCGCTGGCTGAAGCCGCAAGTTGGGATTTAGAAGCGATAAAAAAATCAGCTGCAATAGCCGCTGAAGAAGCCGCTGCCGTGGGACTAAACTGGACTTTTGCGCCTATGGTTGATGTTGCCCGAGATGCCCGTTGGGGTCGTGTGATGGAAGGTGCTGGTGAGGATCCATTTTTAGGTAGTAAAATTGCTGTTGCTCGTGTCCAGGGTTTTCAAGGGGAAGATTTAGCCGCTGTAAATACTATTTTGGCTTGCGCCAAACATTTTGCAGGTTATGCTTTTGCCGAATCAGGAAGAGATTATAATACAGTTGATATAAGCGAAACCGTGTTGCAAAACACTATTTTTCCGACTTTTAAAGCGGCTGTTGATGCTGGCGTTCGAACATTTATGAACTCATTTAATGAATTGAATGGCATTCCTGCAACAGGTAATAGCTATTTGCAACGAGAAGTCTTAAAAGGAGATTGGAAATTTGATGGTTTTGTAGTGTCTGATTGGGGGTCTATCAACGAAATGATTCCACATGGTTATGCGAAAGATAGTAAACAAGCTGCTGAAATAGCTATTAATGCAGGTTCCGACATGGATATGGAATCCAGTGCGTATGTGGAACATTTAGTGGCGTTGGTTAAAGAAGGCAAAGTCAAAGAAAGTGTTATTGATGATGCGGCAAGACGTATTTTGAAAGTAAAATTCGAATTGGGTTTATTTGACGATCCTTATAAATACTGTGATGAAAATCGCGAATTGGCAACCGTTGGAAAAGCAGAATTTCATGAAGGAGTTCTGGATATGGCCAAAAAGTCAATTGTACTTTTGAAAAACGAAAAGGACTTATTGCCTCTTAAAAAATCAGGTCAAAAAATTGCATTAATCGGTGGTTTGGCAAATGATAAAACAAGTCCTTTAGGAAGTTGGAGAATCGCTGCTGATGATAATACAGCCATATCAGTTTTGGAAGGATTGCAAAAATATCCCGGGAATCAGCTTACTTATACCAAAGGAGCTGATGTAACAGAAGGAAGAACGCAATTCGTTTGGGAAACCAAAATAAATATGACGGACAAAAGTGGATTTGCTGAAGCGATATCCGTTGCAAAACAAGCGGACGTAGTAGTTATGGTTTTAGGAGAACATGGTTTGCAATCAGGTGAAGGTAGGAGTAGAGCTGATATTGGTTTGCCAGGTGTGCAACAAGAATTATTAGAAGCTGTATACAAAGTCAATCCAAATGTGGTATTGGTTTTAAATAACGGTCGCCCATTAGCGATTCCTTGGGCTGATGAAAATATTCCGGCTATTGTTGAAGGATGGCATTTAGGAACACAAAGCGGTAACGCTATTGCTCAGGTTTTGTACGGTGATTACAACCCAAGTGGGAAATTACCAATGACTTTTCCTAGAAATGTGGGTCAGATTCCTATTTATTACAATTATAAAAATACGGGAAGACCAGTAATGAATGAACCTGAAAGTGTGTTTTGGTCGCATTACATTGATGAAAAAAATACGCCTTTATACCCTTTTGGTCACGGTCTAAGTTACTCTAAATTTGAATATTCCGATTTGCAATTCTCATCCAAAACATTTGCTAAAAAAGGTAAAATTGAAGTTTCTGTAAATTTAAAAAATACAGGGAAAGTTACCGGAAAAGAAGTGGTTCAATTGTATATTAGAGATTTGATAGGAAGTATCACCCGTCCGGTTAAAGAGTTAAAAGGATTTGAAATGATAGAATTGCAACCTAACGAGACCAAAAAAGTGGTATTTACAATTGATGAAAAAACAATCGAATATTTTACAGCTAATAGAAAATGGGAAGCAGAAGTTGGAGACTTTAAAGTATTCATCGGAGGCAGTTCAGTAACAAAGTTGGAAGGTGATTTTCAATATTCTAATTAAAATAAAATGAAAAAAATACTAGTACTATTACTTGTGGTTAATTTTTCTTTTGCGCAACAGAACAAACGAAAACTGGTTTGGGAGGAAAATTTCAGCGGTAAAACGTTAAACGAAAAGAGTTGGAATTTTGAACTTGGCGATGGTTGTCCTAATTGCGGTTGGGGAAATAACGAACGACAATTGTACACGAAACAAAATCATAAGCTTGCAAAAAATAAATTGGTCATTACAGGTAAAAAAGAAGGTGATAAATACACTTCGACACGAATCACTACCAAAGGCAAAAAAGAGTTTCAATACGGCCGTTTCGAGGCGAGAGCAAAGCTGCCTGTAGGTCAAGGTGTATGGCCTGCTTTGTGGATGTTAGGTTCTAATATCAGTGAAGTCGGTTGGCCAAAATGCGGTGAAATAGATATTTTAGAATATGTTGGTAAAGAACCCAATATGGTTTTTACATCTTTGCACACGCAGGACAGCCATGGAAATACTATCAATACAAAGAAAACGAGATTTGATGATATTGAGGAAGGTTTTCATATTTATGCTATGGATTGGACCAAAGACAAGATTGATTTTTTTGTGGATGATACTTTAGTCTACACGTTTGCGCCTGAAAATAAAACAGAGGCAATTTGGCCTTTCAATCAGCCATTCTATATTATTGTGAATATGGCCATCGGAGGAAATTTTGGTGGTCCTGAAGTGGACGATACAATTCTTCCGCAGGATTTTACAGTGGATTATATTAAAGTCTATCAATAATTGATAAAAATCATCTAAAAAGATTGCAACTAAAATAAGGTTTGATTCTAATCAATTAATAATCAAGTCTTATTTTGGTTCTTTTATTTTTAAGAATTCCTTGACATAAAATTTACTGTGTTAAGTAAAGGCATACTATTTGTATTGTTAATGTAAAAAAAGAAGAAAAATTTTAACAAATTTTATTTTTGATATGTTAATTTTTATTAATTTTACTTGCATGTTAAAATAATAATTGGTTAAATTTGAAAACTTAACAACTTAAACACTTTTTAGCCTATAATAGAAAACTACTTTTTAGAGAAAAATCTCGAATTTTAATTAACAACTAAAAAGTATTATTATGGTTAATATACAACTTCCAGACGCGTCATTAGTTAAGGAATATGTCGCAGGTAATGAGGATGCCTTAGCTAAACTAATAAAAAGGCACGAATCAAAAATCTACGGATTTATTTATTCCAAAATCCCAGATCGAGATATAACCAACGATATTTTTCAAGATACCTTTATCAAAGTTATAAAAACTTTGAAATCAAACTCTTATAATGAAGAAGGTAAATTCTTACCATGGGTAATGCGTATTTCTCATAATCTGGTAGTGGATCATTATCGAAAAACAAAAAAAATGCCTATGTTCAGAGAAACAGAGGAGTTTTCTATTTTTTCAATAATGTCTGATGATTCGTTGACTATAGAAAATAAAATCATAGCGGACCAAGTCCAAATGGATTTACAAAAACTAATAGAAGAACTTCCAGCCGATCAAAAAGAAGTTTTGGTCATGCGTATGTACCAAGATATGAGTTTTAAGGAAATATCAGAGTCTACCGGAGTGAGCATTAATACTGCCTTAGGGAGAATGCGTTACGCTTTGATGAATTTGAGAAAAGTAATTGATAAACACCAAATTGTTTTAACCAATTAACAATATCTTGAAAGTTGCTGCGTTGTAATAGAAAACAAAAAGGTATTACTTTATGGCAAAAACTTACTCAAAAAAATCATTAGTTTCCCAAACGATGAAACCAAGTAAAGAAACAATTTCTTTTTTATTAGGCTATTCCAAAGCACTAAGCATAATAAAAATACACGATAAAAGTTTCGAAATTATATCGAATTAGGACTAACTTGATTGAAAAAAAAATCACTTTTCAATTGTAACCAACTTAAAAATCCCACCGTATTCCAAATGGAATCGGTGGGATTTTTTATTTTTTGCTACTTTGCTTTTTGAGATAAGTATCAAGTACAGTTTTGCGACCAATAGTTTTGGTAATCACATCTTTTTCTAAATCCCAGCCACGAGCTGGAGAATATTCCCTCCCGTACCAAATAATCTGTAGGTGTAAATCATTCCATATTTCCTCGGGAAAAATACGTTTCGCATCTTTCTCCGTTTGCACTACGTTTTTTCCATTGGTCAAATTCCAGCGGTACATCAATCTATGAATGTGAGTATCAACAGGAAATGCAGGAACTCCAAACGCCTGAGACATTACCACACTCGCTGTTTTATGTCCCACAGCCGGCAGTTCTTCTAAATACTCAAAACTTTGAGGCACTTTTCCACCATGTTTGTCAATTAGTATATGAGATAATCCATGAATTCCTTTCGATTTCATTGGCGATAGACCGCAAGGTCGAATGATTGCTTTAATTTCCTCCACTGACATTTTAATCATATCGTATGGATTATCTGCCTTGTCAAAAAGCAAAGGGGTAACTTGATTTACACGCACATCCGTGCACTGTGCCGATAACAAAACGGCAATTAATAAGGTGTAAGGATCTTTGTGATCCAGCGGAATAGGGATCGTTGGATATAATTCTTTTAACGTATTTATAACAAAAGTTACACGTTCTTGCTTATTCATTTTTGTATTTTTATACGTGTAAAAATAGTGTAATTTTTAGTATGTGCCTAATCCAGCTGTACATTGCAAGTCCTCCTTCAAAAAACTTTTTTTCTAAGGTCATAAATGAGCTTCCTGCCGGTCGCTCTATATTACCAAGAAAAAATAGTTTTTTTTAGTCTGGGCTTTACATTGCCATCTGGGGCAGTAAATAGTGTATAGAGGTGTACTTCGATACATTTGAGAGTAGTACTTTCAATTAAAATTAATAGAAATAGCATTAGTAAAAATAGCTAAGTTTTAAAAAGCAATAGCAATGTTGCGAACTTTACGGTTAACAAACAAACAAAATTATGACAACATTAAAAAAAGGCGATAAAGCCCCTGATTTCTCTGCCTTGGATCAGGATGGAAAAGCACATCAATTAGCCGATTACGCTGGAAAAAAACTCGTAGTTTTCTTTTACCCGAAAGCAAGTACACCTGGATGTACAGCAGAAGCTTGTGATTTAAGAGATAATTTTGAGCGTTTTCAAGCTAATAATTATGCTTTGTTGGGTGTAAGCGCTGATTCAGCCAAAGCGCAAGCCAAGTTTAAGGACAAGTACGAATTTCCTTTTCCCTTACTAACCGATGAAGATAAATCCGTTATTCAGGCTTTTGGGGTTTGGGGTCCCAAAAAATTTATGGGGAAAGAATATGATGGAATCAACAGAACCACTTTTGTAATAGACGAAAACGGAATTATTGATGAGGTTATCGAAAAAGTAAAAACTAAAGAACACGCTGCGCAAATATTAAAGTAAATCTTTAGTAGTAAAAAAATAAACCTCTTTTAGAATCTAATTCTCAAATATTTCAAAATTAAAATAGACAGAAACAAACATAAATATTTGTTACTGTCTATCTAAAATAATAAAATACATATAAATACAAAATCCTTGACTGTTTACACAATCAAGGATTTTGTATTTAAACTATAATAAAGGTATTAATTAGTTTCTTTCAAAACTTTATTTGGATCATAGCCAAAGAGTTGGTGTTCTTTTATTATTTCGGCAATACCAGAAGGAAGCATGGTTTCCCAGCCCATTTTGCCTTGATTGATCATGTTTAAAACTTCACGGGAGAACACTTCTAAAATAGAAGGATCATAATCATTTATATCAACTACTTTCCCATTGAACTTAAAGAATTTATACAGTTCTTTCATTCTAGGATGTACCTTCAAGTTTTCTGAGGTAATTATTTCACCGTTTTCACCAATCATTGGATACAAGAACACCTTCATATCGCGATAAAATAATTTACCAAAAGCTTCTAGTATTCCACCACTTAAATGACGGTAATATTTCTCGTCAAAAATATCCACCAAATTATTCACACCCATGGCTAATCCCATTCTTGCCTTGGTATAATTAGCAAAATATTCTACTACTTTATAGTATTCTTGAAAGTTCGAAATCATAACTGTTTGCCCAAGAGAGCAGAGTAACTCCGCTCGATCCATAAAATCTCTTTCATCGATTTCTCCATCAGAACGAAGGTTTGACAGCGTGATTTCAAAAATTACAAGTGTATTTTCTTTATTTACCTTGTTTTCATTCAGAAACATTTTCAATGATTTCTCATACATATCCATGTTAACCTTTGTCACCGGACGAAAACTTCCACGGAAAGCAAGAATATTTTTTTTGTACAAGATGGCTGCTGGAAGAATGTTCTTGCCGTCAGGATTAAACATTACTGCATCAGTCATGCCATTTTTAACAAGTTGCAGACTCATCAAACGATTATCAACATCGGCAAAACGAGGACCTGAGAAGTTGATCGTATCTATTTCTAATTGATCTTTATCTAGATGATCATACAAATAACGCAATAAGCGTTTTGGATCGTTGTATTTGTAATACGCTCCATAAATTAAGTTTACTCCAAGAATTCCGAGGGTTTCTTGTTGTAAACGAACATCCGTTTCTTTAAAACGAATGTGGAGTATAATTTCGTTATAATCCTCGTCAGGCTCAATTTGATAACTAATACCTACCCAACCATGGCCTTTGAATTGTTTGGCAAAGTCTATTGTGGCAACGGTATTGGCATAACTAAAAAACATTTTATTGGGATGTTTTTCTCGGCTCAAACGTTTTTCTATTAAATTGACCTCATGAGATAGCATTTTTTTGAGTCGGCTTTCAGTAACATATCGGCCGTCTTCTTCAATGCCATAAACGGCATCACTAAAGTCTTTGTCATAAGCTGACATAGCTTTTGCAATTGTTCCAGAAGATCCACCAGATCTAAAAAAATGTCTTACAGTTTCCTGTCCAGCTCCAATCTCTGCAAAAGTACCGTAGATATTTTCATTTAAATTGATACGTAGTGCTTTATCTTTTATTGAAGGGATTTGTTCGATGATTCGATCACCTTTTAATTTTATTTCTGTATCCATTTTCTTCTAATATGGCTAATTTTTTTCAAAGTTAATGAAATAGGTTTCTAATGAAAGATAATTAACCCTATTTTTGTAAATAAAATCAAGAAATTTGAAGGTATATTTTTTAGGAACTGGTACGTCACAAGGGATTCCTGTCATTGGGAGCAATCATCCTGTATGTAAAAGCACTGATAGTAAAGACAAAAGACTCCGTGTTTCTGTTTGGATTTCGTGGGGTAATTATTCTTATGTAATTGATTGCGGACCTGATTTTAGACAACAAATGCTTTTTTCACATTGCCAGAAGGTTGATGGGATTTTATTTACCCATGAACATTCAGATCACACGGCAGGAATTGATGATATACGGCCATTTAATTTTAAGCAAGGGGAAATACCAATTTATGCGCATCAAAGAGTCATTGATAATCTGAGAAGACGCTTTGAGTATGTTTTTGAAACCGTTAATAAGTATCCTGGAGCGCCGTCTATAGAAACCATTGAAGTGATTAATAATAAGTCCTTCTCAATTGGAAATAAAACCATAATTCCCGTTAATGTGATGCATGGAAATCTTCAAGTTTTTGGTTACAGAATAGACGATTTTGCTTATTTAACAGATGTCAAAACGATTGAAGATAGCGAAATTTTAAAGCTTAAAAATTTAAAAGTATTGGTTATAAATGCTTTACGAGAAGAACCACATGATACGCATTTCAATTTGAAAGAAGCACTAGATTTTATAACTTTGGTCCAGCCTGAAAAGGCCTATATCACACACATAAGTCATATTATGGGATTTCATGAAGAGGTGCAAAAAAATCTTCCAAAAAATGTTTTCCTAGCCTATGATAATTTAGAAATTACACTATAATACCAGTCCAAATGAAAAAATCATTATTTCTCTATTTATCTATTCTTGCCGTGCTTTTTGCTGTGTTTACTTATTCTTTCTTGGGTAGCGAGGTCAAATTTGAACGAGAAAGGTACAAAAAAACAACTACTAAGCTGCGGGACAGTATCAATTTGTTAACTACTAAATTAGCAGATGCCAACTATTTTTCTTTGGAAAAAAATGAAAATGCTCAAAATTATTTTGATTCGGGAAGTTCAGAAAAGATGATTCAATACGAGAAATTAATTCCTGTTGTTACTGAAAAATTATTGGATTTAAACGCCAATCCAAAAGGAAATCCTTACACAGGACAAGATCAAATAGGTGCGAATAAATTTATCATCAATAAAGTAAAAGTCTTGAATCACCGATGGATTATCGCAGATTTTAGTGATGGGGATATTTGGGGGGAAGTTTTATTGAAGTACTTTGTCAATGAAGATGAAAGTATATCTTTTGAAGTAAATCAGTCTTTGTTATACCAGAAACAAAAATAGCCAATAGGTTAATCGGAGAAAAATCCTTTACTTAAGATTATTCGACATTCGATTATCTCCTTTCTGAGGATTTGTATCAGGTTTTATTTGGCCATTTTAATTTTCAATCGCAGATAGTTCACTTAGTGAAACTGCGATTGAAAATTATTTATTTAAGATCCACAAGCCAACTTTTGAAATCATAAAAATTTTGCGGAGCCACTCCATGGCCTATTGGATACTCCTTGTACGTTATGTCAATTCCTAAATTTTCTAATATTACAGGTGTTTTCTTGGCCCAAGCTACGGGGATAACTTGGTCTGAAGTACCGTGCGAAGCAAATATTTTTAAATTGTTAAAATTATTTTTAAGGTAATCATCGCTAACAATTTCTAAATTTAAATAGCCGCTCATAGCCACTACTTTCTGTACCTTTTCTGGATAGGAGAGGGCAACAGCATAACTTAAAATCGATCCTTGACTAAAGCCAATTAAAGTTACTTTTTCAGGATCAATTGGATAGGTTTGAATTAATTCGTCAATAAATCCTGCAATTAAATCTCTGGAAACTTTAGCTTGATCGTGGTCGGAAAACTTATTTTGGTCTGCATCAAAATTGATATCGTACCAGGCATAGCTACCATGTTGCATGTTGTACGGTGCGCGGGCTGAAATTATATAATATTCATCAGGAAGCTCATCTGCAAATGAAAATAAATCAGCTTCGTTGCTGCCGTAACCATGCAGTAGAAGCAAAAGTGGGTTTTTATCTAATATTACTTTGGGCTCGCGTATTTTATATTCTAAAGATAAATTCATTTTTATTTATTGTTTTAAGAATCTTTATCAAAGTTTTAAAAAGTGATAAGGATAAAGTACTTTGAAATTAAATTTAGGATATGTTGGATAACCATTTTTGAAAATAAGCTCCTAGTAAGGGAACAGGCTTTGTTTCACCTTTTATGGCGCTGGTAATCCCATAAGACCATAGAACTAGTACAAAAATCCACATGGGTGCTGAAATCATTAAACTATCAAAATTACTGATGATAAGTCCTAGTGATATAAATGTTAAAGTGAGTCCGAGTCCTTGTCTAATGTGGAAGGACGCAAAGGCATTTTTATCTTCTGAATTCATAGACATGGCTATAAAAACGCCAATTCCTAAAATATAACTCGTTATAGCAGCTGTTTTTCCTGATTCAGTGGTAGTATTATTATTCATTTTTTTATGCTAAAATTAATTTTGCTTGATTCACAATCCCATATACTTTTCCTTTTATTTTTGTTCCTAAAAATGCAGAATTTTTAGATTTTGAAAGGATTGCTGTTTTTGTAAAAATACTTTTTGGTTCTGGATTAAATAAGGTCATGTTTGCTTTTGAACCTTCATCTATAGTTTGCATTTCAATACCAAATGATGTTTTCCCGGCGGTCAATTTCTCAATTACAATTTCTAATGGCAAGACAGTCATCAACGCACCAAAAGCGCTTTCTAGTCCTATTGTTCCATTTTTGGCTCCATCAAATTCCATTTTTTTATGCTCAATATCCATTGGGTTATGATCGGAGGTAATCATGTCAATCGTTCCATCTTTTATCGCTTTTAGTAATGCATTTCTATCCGTTTCCGTTCGAAGCGGCGGTGAAACTTTATATCTAGTATCAAAACCTTCTAATTTTTCATCTGTCAACACTAAATGATGCACGGCAACACTGCACGTTACCTGCAGACCATTGGCTTTTGCATCTTTGATTAATTGAGCGGATTTTTTAGTAGAAATCGTAGGTATATGTAACCTCCCACCAGTGTATTCTAAAAGGAATAAATTTCTTGCGATTTGTAATTCTTCGGCAAGGTTTGGAATTCCTTTTAATCCTAATCGAGTAGAAACAATGCCTTCATTTGCCACTCCATTTCCTTTTATATTTTCGTCTTGGGAAAAAGCTACAATTAATCCATCAAAATCCTGAACGTATTGCAATGCGATTTTTAGCAAATTAGCATTGTCTAGACTTTTATTGTAATCTCCAAAAGCGATGGCACCTGCTTTTTTCATGTCGTATAATTCGGCCATGTCTTTTCCGGTACTTTCTTTGCTTAAAGCGCCAATGGGATAAAGTTGTGTTGCACATCCTAATGCTTTATTTAATACAAAATTTACTTGGGACTGATTGTCAATAATAGGGAAGGAGTTGGGTTGTAGCGCTATTGCTGTAAAACCACTTTTAGCTGCTACGGTAAGCCCATTTACTATCGTTTCTCGGTCTTCAAAACCCGGTTCTCCTAGGCAAACACTAGAATCAAACCAACCTTGAGAAACATGCAAATTATCAAGTTGTATCTCTTCGGCATTTTCAGAATTTGAAAGCGAGGTTCCTATTTTTTTTATAAAACCATCAACAATTAAAATATCTACTGTCTTATTGTGAAAAGGACTTTTTGAATCGATAATTTTGGCGCTTCTGATGATAAATTTCATAAGTTTATTTTAATTATTTGAACTTCGTTAACTATTTTACGAATCTTATAATTGCCATTTCTGCAATGAGAAATAACAGTGCAAAGATAACAAACCATTTCCAGATTTGATTATCCGTTCGATCAGATTGTAGTGTATCAAAAAACGATTGTATGGATTCAGTTGTTTTAAAGTCGGAGAAATTGCTTTGATTGGCTGAAGCCAAATCACTTTCGGTTCTGCCATAATTAAAACTTATGTTTTCAATCCATTGTTTTTTGCGGAGGATTATAAAATTACCCGCCTGTTTAGGAAAATCATTGAAAGTCATTTTAACTTTGTTTGTCAGGATTTGTTGCAGAGGAATAAATTCTTCATCGGAACCTTGTACCGTCAAAATTGCGTCTTTATCCAAGGATACTTCAGTCCAATGAGGGGTGTTATTTCCTATAATCAAAGCATCAATACCATTATTTTGATTGTTCGTTGCCATTTTATAAAAAGTAGGGACAATAAGCGGAGATTGTTGAAAATTTGAGTTCTCAAGAGAAATCGGAGCTGCAAAGACGGCTACTTTACCGCTTGAATTGTTGGTTGAAGTCAAAAAAATGCTTTGATCTTCATAGGATAAAATAGCTGGATTTGAACTCGTTAAAGAAAACGATTTTTTTGTTTTAGGATATTGAAAATTAATTACTTTTTTCTCGAAAACACTATTGTAAATGGGATGATTGAAGTTGATTTTTGTAATTTGTTTTTCGTTATTCTCTAGCGTATTAAATTTCAGGGACCCAAAATTGGATGCAAAAGAATTCAGATTTGTGATGGAACCTTCTGCCGAAGGAATCAGAATTAAATTCCCGCCTTTTTGTACAAAAGATTTTAAAGTGGTTGTTAAAGCTTGGGGGATTTCATCTAATTCATTTAATACAACAGCATCTTGATCCTCTAGTTTGTTATAATCCAAGGAGCTTAAAGTATAGGTGTCGAAATTGAATTCTTCTGCAGTATAAATCCGAGAAAGGAAATTGTTTTTCGCCGGTTCGCCAATGCTGATAACATTTGTTTTTTTTATTTTTGAAATACTAAAATAATAGGTGTTATCATAAATCAAGCCATTGTCAATAATTGAAACATAGCCATGAAAAGCTTGTTTTGGAATGGTGAAATTAATACGTTTTTTGGATGTATCCAGTGGTACTGTCGTTTTTGCAATAAGCGTATTATTGTTGTATAACGAAACTGGAATGGGATCGAAATCTCCACCATATCCGCTTAGTTGGATACTTATCTCATAAAAATCATCAAGTGTTTTATCGATGAAAACGCTATCAATGGAAACGTTGTTTTTTTGCTCTGCCTTTGGGATGATAAAAATAGGGACATCTTTTAACGCGACATTTTTCAATTGTTTTTGATCAAGTCCAATTCCGTCGGTAATGATTATGATATCCTTTTTATAAGAACTTTTATGGGCTTTTAATTGGGCTAGGATATTGTCCAACTGAAAAGGAAAGGCGCTGTGTTTTAAATTTTGTAAAGTAGTTCGAATCGACTTAATATCTGTATTCCAATAATTTTCTGCATAAGTAAGCAAAGAGAAATTTTTGTTTTCAGGGGTTTCTTCCAGCAAATCTTGGACCGCTCGTTTTAGTAGCTCTCCTTTTTTACCTTTGGCTTGCATGCTAAAGGAATTATCCAAAATGATATACAATTCATTGTTGGCATTTTTATTGTCTTTGGATTCAAAGAAAGGTTGTGTAAAAGCAATGATAAGACAAAATAGCAACAATAAACGGCACGCAAGAACCAACCATTTCTTAATTTTAGAGCTTTTTCTAGTTTCAATAGAAAGTGCTTTTAAGAAGCGAACATTGGTAAAATATTCTTTTTTGAAACGACGTAATTGAAACAAATGAACCACTATTGGTATGATCAACGCGAACAGAAAGTATAGAATTTCGGGATGTTTAAAATGCATTCTGTGGTTAAGTTTACTTCACTAGATTTTATTTTCAACGGTGTTCATTGAATTTTCTGAGTCAAAAATACAAATTTGTTGACAGTTTTAAGTGAAGATGTTATAATTTTTCAAAGCAAGAAACAATTGACATTCATTATAAATATAATATGTATTTTAGCTTTTAAATAAAATTTACAAACATGAGAAATTCGTTTGCTGTAGTTCTTTTAATTTTAATTTTTTCGAGTGTTCAAGCACAAAAAAATAAATGGAATTTATTGGTTGGAACCTATACCCAAAGTTGTGATAGTAAAGGAATTTATGTTTATGAATTTGATTCAAGAACAGGTGATTTCAGTTTTAAAAATGCTACTGAAAAGGTGATAAATCCAAGTTATTTGTCGGTTTCAAACGATAATAATTTTGTGTATTCCGTAAATGAATTTGGAGCTGAAAGTACAGTAAGTTCTTTTCGTTATAATTCAACAAGCGGAAAATTAGCATTAATCAACAAGCAAAGTTCAAAGGGAGCTGATCCATGTTACATTATCAATGATGAAAAAAATGTGATAGTTGCTAATTATTCTGGCGGGACTATTTCCGTTTTTGGTAAAAATTATGATGGAAGTCTTGCTGAAGCAAAGCAAGTAATCCAGCATTACGGAAAAGGAAGTAATACACAAAGACAAGAAGGTCCGCACGTACACATGGTTCATTATTCACCAGATCAAAAGTTTGTCTTGTCCAATGATTTAGGGAATGACAAAGTGTATTCTTATGCCTATAATCCTAATGCTGAACAAACTCTTTTAGAGCTGAAAGATAGTGTTTCATTACAATCGGGAAGTGGACCCAGACATTTGACATTCAGTAAAAATGGAAAGTTTGTCTATTTATTACAGGAACTTGATGGCGCCTTAACGGTATTTAGTTATTCCAAGGGTATATTGACAAAGATTGATGAAACCACTATTTTAGCTAAAGATTTCAAAGGAAAATTTAGTTCTGCGGATATTCATATTTCTCCGGATGGGAAGTTTTTATATGCTTCTAATCGTGGTGAAGCCAATAACATAACAATTTTTAAAATTCTTAAAAGCGGAAAATTACTATTGAAAGGCCAAACTAGCACGCTGGGAAAAGGACCCAGAAATTTCGCAATTGATCCAACTGGGAATTTCCTTTTGGTAGCACATCAATATACAAATGATATTGTAATTTTTAAAAGAAATAAAACTACTGGAGCTCTAATGGATAGTGGAAAAAAGATTGCTTTGTGTTCTCCGGTTTGTTTAGTTTTTACAAAGATTTAAAACTATAAATTCAAGAAAAAAGGGTTGAAAAATGATTTCCATTTTTCAACCCTTTTTTAATATATATTCTTGTTTTTATTTTTTGTCCCCGATGGTCAGAAAGAAATCAGGATTAAGAAACGGAATGTCGATCTCTACTTATTCTTGTCTTTTCTCTTTTTATCTCTTGTTTTTAGCATGTTTCTATTTACAGAACCATGTGTTTTTTTCTTAGTTACCCCAGGTCCACCTAAGTTAACTTTCTTATTTTTTTTACTTTTCTCCTGAAAAGCACCATCTCCGTCTAGTTTTTGTTTTTTCATCATAAACTTAATCGGCTGTCTGTCTTTTTCAGGTTCAATTAATTTTGAGGAAATTTCAACTGTGTCTGGAAAAGATTCGATGGCTAATTCCATATTCATCAGCACTTCGATTTCTACTTTATATTCCTCTTCGCGAGGGGCAATCATGCTTATTGCGGTTCCTTTTGCATCGGCACGACCTGTTCTACCTATTCGGTGCATATACAATTCAGGTAATTCGGGCATTTCGAAGTTTACAACATGTGTAATGTTAGAAATGTCCAGACCTCTTGCCATAATGTCCGTCGTAATTAGACCACGTAAGTTTCCTTCTTGGAACGAAGCCATGGTACTCAAACGATAATTTTGAGATTTATTGGAGTGGATTACTCCAAATTGATCCTCAAAATCTTCCTCGATGCGTTCATGAACCATGTCTGAAATCTTCTTATTATTCACAAATACTAAAACTCGACTCATGTCTTCGTTGTTTTGTAATAGGTGTTTTAGAAGATTTATTTTGGTATTAAAATTAGGAACTTGATAGGCTGTTTGCTTGATATTCTCTAATGGTGTTCCTGAGGCAGAAAGTGTAACTTCTTGAGGGTAATCAAAATAGTCATTCAAAATAGCATCTACTTCATCCGTCATCGTTGCCGAGAACAGAATGTTTTGACGTTTTTTAGGCATCATGGCCAAAATTGATGTAAGCTGAGTACGGAAACCTAAATTTAGCATTTCGTCAAACTCATCAATTACTAACTTTTGCATTTCTTCAAAACGAATCACATTATCTAATGTTAAATCCATGATTCTTCCTGGCGTACCTACAAGAATATCGCAACCTTTGTAAACAGCTGTCTTTTGGGTATTGATGTTAACACCTCCAAAAATTCCAATCGTTCGAACCGACATGTATTTTGTCAATTTCTCCACTTCTTCCACCACTTGAACTACAAGCTCCCGTGTAGGAACCAGAATCACTATTTTGGGAGTATGTCCTGGAGTGAATTTGTATAGTTTAAGCAAGGGCAAGAGATAAGCAAATGTTTTACCAGTCCCCGTTTGAGCGATTCCCATCATATCTCTTCCTGACATTATCACAGAAAAAGTTTTTTCCTGAATAGGAGTAGGAGTTGTAAATCCTAGATCGTCTATCGCTTTTTGTACGGATTTAGGAAGATTGAATTGCTCAAAAGTAGTCATTTGCTTAAATTTTTTGCAAAGATAGTCTTTTTGAAAGTAATGCGGAAAACCAAGCGGATTCAAACCATTTTTGATTCTATTCTCAACTTTTTTAGGAAGCTAATTATTTAATAATCGCTTTACACGTAACACTAATTCATTTGGATTAAACGGTTTTGCAATAAAATCATCAGCACCTAATTTAAATGCTTCGCTAACAGAATTTTCTTCTTCACCTAAACTCGATAAAGCAATTATAACTTTTTTATCAAAATGGCTTTTGACAAAACTGATTACCTCCAAGCCAGATTTATAAGGCAATAGCAAATCAGTGATCACCATGTCTGGATTTATGTCATGCAATTGCTCAATAGCATTCAGTCCATCTTTCAAGACGGTCAGCTGATATCCTTCCTTACTTAAAATGAACACAAGTATTTTGATCATTAGTTCATCATCTTCAATGATCAGTATTTTTTTGTCGCTATTCATCTTTAGATATTTTATTTTTTATAAAGCTCAATCTCGTCAATCATTACCATTGGTTTTTTATTTTTTCGCTTTCGCCAAATAGGTAAATCATCTTGGTTTTGTATGACTAATTTAATTTTGTCAAAAGAATGGAAGCTTGTATCTGTTAGCTCTATATCGCTAATTTTTACTTCATAATTTTCTATTACATCTACGATTTTTTTTTCAGTTATCAAATTCCATTTTTTGTTTTTATATCCAAATAGTGTAATTTTTTTTGGAATAAAAATCCAATTTCGTTGGTTGTCCAAAAAGTGAAGTTGAATGTGATTAAAATCTAATCTATTGGTTATCAATTCTATTTCGGGATTATTTCCATACCATCCAATCCAATTGATATTGTAGTCCGTATGCCCTTTAATTCCATCTACTAGTGAGGAGCTTCCTTTTGCAGAATATTCAATTGCTGGCGGTGTTAGAAAATTAACTTCTAGTTTTTCTCCAAGGTGGGTGGCTGTGTTTTTAGTAATTTCTAGCCAGTTTTCGAAATATTTATTGGGCGATAGTCCCTCCTCGCTCAGTTCATAAATTCCAAATGCGTTGCAGGATTCTGCAAATTGTAGTACTCTTTCGGTAAGTCCTGCTTTTACTTCTTTTTTTCCTTCAGTATTGATCACAAACATTCCGTGTTTGTCCGTGCCATAAAACTTAGACTGTTCAAAAAATACATATTCTAGCGTGAGTCTTAATTTATTTATTCTGGAAGATAAAACAGGATCTTCACTTACTGACATCGCCGCTTCATTCAGTAATTGATCATATTGGTCGATCGCTTTTGGTGATAAAAATGTATTTCTGTTTTGAATTGGACCAGAGTAAATGTCTAAAGGTCGGTTTGAATTTTCTTGATTTTCAGTCAATAAATGGAGATATTCTTTCACCGAAGAGGCGGCATTACCATAGAATCCTCTCAAAAAGTCATCTGTGGTGGCTTCCAAATCTATTTCGTTGTTCCACAATAATTTAGCTAAAAGATACTGTCTCAATTCCGAAAAATCACCAGGAACATCTGCATAACCTTGGACAAATAGTCCTTTCACATTGTTTTGTTTGAAAAGTTTGTAATTATCCGAAAAAGTATGAAAGTTTGGAAATGGAGATAAGTAGTTTGAAAATTGAACCGTATAATCCCATAAATACAAATTAGAGGTAGTTTTTCCCCAGTTGTGCAATACTTTAATAAAGGTTTTGTTGTCAAGATCGGCTGTTATTGATTTTCCTCTATTCAATTCGATTGGACAAAATAAGGTATAAATATTAGGTTGTATTTTTAAATTTATGGGGGCTTTATAAGTATGTTGGTATGCTAGAGTGGCTATTTTTGTTTTAGGAAAATGTTTGGCAATTTTGTTCAGAAAAAAGTATAAAGAACCTTGCGGTCCACCGTGTTTTTCATTTAATGATTTGCATTTTTCGCACTCACAGTAAACGGCATCATCATTTTGACTTACCGATATAAATGATGCATTGGGATTTTCAGCAATAATTTTAGAAATTTTTTTTATGACCTTTTCAACTGCAAGTTCACTGGTCATACAAAGCGATTCTGGTCTTCGCTTTCCCTCATAAATGGCAAAAAATTCAGGATTTGTTTTAAAAAATTCTTTTGCAGGTAACAGGGTCTGAAATGAATGTCCCCAGATACTAAAATCATTTAGATGCCAGTCTAATTTATGCCAATCCCTGAAATCTTCATCAAAGGCATCTGGATAGAGTAGCACTCGGTATTCAAAAGAAGGATGGTGTGTTTTCTCCGTATTCTGTCGAAAAACTACTCTTTTTAATTTTGGGATATACAGGTCTGTTGCAGTGAATTTTCTAAATCCCCAATTTTCAAGTAAAGTATAAATGGCATATCGAAGAAGTTTTTCATTAGGTGCAATCAAATAAATATCCTTCTCATCACTTTTGATGCTGAAACTATTTTGGTCTTTTTTATTTTTTAACTTTGAAATAACGAGGTAAATGGAGGAAGCCATTTTTTTAGGTTCATTGTTTGTTTGTACTAAAAATGGATTTATAAAACTTTTATCTAAGTAAGTTTTTAAAATTTTCGCAGCAGGCTTTGCAATTTCATCGTTAGTGATAATCGTATTTTCATTCCCTGTTTCATTCTCAATTATAATATTAGATTGAGCCATAGCTTGCGAGTTAAAAAGAACTATAAAAAATAGCGTATAAATTATTTTCAGCCGTAGGATAAACATATTTTTAGAATTTATATTGCAACATTAGCGATAATTCCAATTCGTTTTGTGTTAAGTTTCGAACATATTCTTGCTTGTTATAAGTAACTTGAAGGCCCGCTATGTAGTGTTTGTGGAACATTTTGTAATATCCTGCACCCATGCGATATGAATCAAGCGAAATTCTTTCATTGAATTGTCCCAGAGTGGTTCTCTCTTCTGGAGAGGAACCATAACCAGAAGTCAAAGTTACATAATCAAATCGAGTATCAAAGTAATACCTGATGTTTAGACTGACTGCGGGATACCAATTATTATTGTCGCTTTGAATAAAAGTTCTCAGATTAATCCAATACGAGCCAATGTATTTTCCCGCCCCAAGAACAACAGTTGTGAAGTCATTATCTTGGGTTTTTAAGTAGCGAATGCCCAAATCGCCTTCCCAACCTTTTTTAAAATTCTGATAAAAGGAATATCCAAGTCTCAATTTGGGAAAAACAAGATCGTTGCTGTAAGCTGCACCCAAATAGGAATAGTTGTTTTTGCTAGTAAAAAGATAAGATTCTAATTCATATTGAATGCCATTTGCAATACTTTGTCCCGAGGATAAACGATCTGCGTAATTGATATGACCGGTCAATGATCCCCACTGACGCTCTCTTATGTATTGAAAACCTAACAGATGCCATGGACCATATCCTTTTCTATCAAAAGTGGTATAACTGTACGTTGCACCCAGTCGGTCTGATTTTAACTTTGACTCCATTTGAAAAATAAGTTGCGTCACAGCATCGTCATTAGGGTTTTTTAATTGTAATTTTTTTAAATATTCATATTCTCTTTTTTGCTCTTTTTGCAATTGTAAAACCGTTAATTTTTTTTGTTCAAAATTTTTACTCTCTGGATGTAATTCGATGGCTTTGTCAATAATACTTTCAGCTTCTTTATAATTTTTAGTTTCTAATTCAAGGTTTATTAAATAATTTAAAGCGTCATAATTCGTTGGAGATTTGTCAATGTAATATTTATAATAAAACCGTGCGCTGTCATTCTTTTTTACTAAATCATAATTTCTTCCTAGAAGCAAATAGTAATCTAGATAAGTAGGAGCGATTTTTTTTCCTAATAATGCTTTTTGGATGTTTTTTTCATAATTCTTAGTGGTTTGCATATCTTTTATAATGACCGTGAGCAAACTATCCGAATCAATTTTTTGTGCGGATAAATTTTGGTTGGACATAAATACTAGAATCAGAATCAAACTGGCGGTTGTTAGAATTTTGTTTTGGATCATGACGTTACTTTTTGTGTGTTTGCAAATCCTTTTCGAACCATAACGCCCCACTTTTGTTCTGTTTGTCTGAAAAACAACCAATATCCCTTTAATGAGGCATAAACATTTAATGGATGGTAAACAAAGGGCTCTATTATGGCCATAAAAATCAATATTGCTAATTCTTTGTAATTAGCGTAGCTTTTATACAATAAATCGTCTATAAAAATAGAAATCAGCGTGATCATTAAATAAAAAAGATAGACGAACAATGCTACCGAAACGAGATATTCAACATTAACTGAATTGTATAAAAAACCAATAATCAGCGCAAGAATTCCCAGAATTTCTATGATAGGAACTAACAATTCGAATACAAAAAAGAAAGGTAAAATTAAAAAAGCTGTTTTTCCATATTTGGGATTTAAAAACATTTTTCGGTGCAAGTATAGCGTTTGTATCAGTCCTCTCGCCCAGCGTGTCCGTTGTCTGAGTAGTACTTTTTTAGTTTCAGGAACTTCGGTCCAACACAAGGATTCTGGAATGTATTGGATTAAAAAAGGTTCTTTTTTTTCATGCATGTGTTTTCGCATTCGGGTGATAAGTTCCATATCTTCTCCTAATGATTTATGCCAGTAACCGCCAACTTTTATCGCTATTTCTTTATCAAACATTCCCAGACCACCTGAAACTAATAACAATCCATTAATTTGGCTCCAAGCCATTCTCCCAAATAGGAAGGATCGGACATACTCTAATTCCTGAAATCTAGGATACCAATCTTTAGGAAAATGTACCTGATGCAAAAAACCTTCTTTCACCTCGCAAGAATTAGAAATTCTTATTCCGGCTCCTGTCGCGATTACTCGTGTTTCATTTTCCATAAATGGTTTCGCTAATTTTAAAATGGTATCAGTTTTTAAAATGCAATCTACATCCGTGCATAAAAATAAGGGATATTGAGATGAATTGATTCCTGCATTAGAACCGTCTGCTTTACTTTTTCCGTTCACTTTATCCACCACCATCAACTTTGAATATATAGGGTTTGTCGATTTATAGTGTCCTCGAACGGGCATAGTCACGATTCTTTCTTGGTAATAAAAATCAACTTTAACCAGTTCAAATTCGGTTATCAATTTGGTTAAAGTATCATCTGTACTACCATCATTGACAATAATAATTTCGTACCTAGGATAGCTTAATGACAGCAAAGATTTAACATTATAGACAATACTAACTCCTTCATTAAAAGCAGGTGCTACAACTGAAACGCCTAGTAAATGATTTGAACGTCTTAATATATCTTCCGAAATGTATTTTTGGTATCTGAGATGTTTCAGTATCGCAAAATAGGAGAGAATTGATAATACGATGTAAATTAAAATATAAGTAAGCGAAAAAAGCGAAATAAAAATTTCGTAGTAGTAAATAATTTGATGGGTGAAATTATATATCATTAGATATAAATTGCTCTTACATGTTTTGTCATTTTTGAGGTGTCATAATCTTGGGAAGCTAGCACATCTAACCCTGTTTTATCTATTTCATTTAAACAGTCAACTGCTTTTAATTTTAGATCTTTATTGGTTTCGTAGGATAATATATTTTCTAGAAAAGACAGCATACTTTCATCGCCAATTACCTTTAATGTATCTAATATTTCTATTTTGAGCTCAGGGGTTACTTGGTCAAAAAGCCGCAGTATATCCTCTTTAGCTTCAATCAAAAAGAGTTCTCGGATGGCAATTAGAGCCTCCTTTTTTACGCTGTTATCTTCTAGTTGAATCAATTCAATAATTTCTTTGGCGCTGCTTCTATAATTGTAATAAACCATTATTTTAAGTCCTAATTTTATAACTGAAGCGTTAGTGGTCAAAAGCCATTGGTCAATGTTTTTAGGAATTGGAATTTTCTTTTCATGCAATATGTCCATAATTTTTATCATATTCAATTGCGAAATCCCTGAGGATAATTCCAGAAAACTTTCCATGTGATTTTCTGACAAGGAGATATAGGCCATCTTGGCATTTGATTGAATTACAATATTGGGGTGTTTCAAATACGTTTTGATCAAAGACCCTCCTTTTTTATACTCTAAAGCTTGGTAGTGAAAAAACCCTTCACATTTATAAAAACTTCTAAAATCGCGAATTAATCCTTCAGAATATTTATCAAGATTTAAAGCTTGGTAAAAAATTGTGATTTGCTCGGATACCTTTCCCTTCAAACTACTCTTAAAACGAATCATGTCATTAATGATCATTTCCTTACACCAGGATTTATGAAGAGGAATCTCTTTTTTAAAAAGAGATAATTTTGTTCTGAATTTTTCACTATTCGGTTTGGAGAGAATCATCTCCGTCAAAAACGTCTCTGCTTTATTGCTTATTGATTCTTTAAGGGGTTTATTACGCTCATATCGTATTCTTCGTAATAGTAAAATTAGGGCTAGTAACACCGTTAATAGCACCATAAATGGGATTATATAGGTTTCTAGGTTTTTTACGAATAAGTCCATGATTAGCAGTGTTGATGAGTTAATATTACAAATAAAATAAAGCTAAAAAAAATATTTTCGACGTATAACATTTAAATCCTTTAAAAGACATATTCTAAAAAAAGACCGGAATAATATTTAATAAGATGTAGTTTTTTGGAATTCATTTTAACAAATCCCGATGCTTTTCCAAGGGACTTAGTAGTTTAGTTATTTTTACAGTAGTTAAAAGTGAAACGGTACGCTTTTTTTAAACATTAACTCCAAATTCGGATCTAATAAATAAGCAAAATTCTTCTTTCCTGGAGTAAAAGAAGAATTTTACAAAATTAAAATTGTACTTGAAAAGCGGAGTCTCTTTATTTGAACTTTAGATTCCATGAGACGGTTAGCGAATAAATCCAAAAATAATGGCCAGGATCAAAAGCTATTTCTTGATGTGCTACGTCAAATTGTGCACCCCAAGCTTCTTTGTTTTTGTTAGCAGTAAAAAAGTAGCCCACATTAAAGCGCTGTGTTTTTAGGTTAATAATGGCGGCATCGGTAGCATCAAATATAAATTGATTGGCTTCAGGAGACACTCCCATACTAAATAAAAAGCTCAAATAGTTTTCGGCATTGCTGCGGTATTTTCTATAATTTAAAGCTGCTGATGTGCTAGTAACTCCGCCACCTGGAGTGAAATTTGGCCGCAAGGACCAAAAACTGTTTCCAGTATACCAACCAATAGATCCCGTGTAAATTGTAGTTGTTGAACTGTATTTTAAAGTTCTAAAACCGGCCGAAATTTCTAGACTATGAGGCAGTGATTTGTATAGTTCAGCACCATATCTTAAATCGGGAAAAAGAAAAGTATTGGCAAAGCCTACATTTACGTAAGCATACAGGCCTTTTGCAATTTTAGGGTATAAATCAAATTCTATTTGAGATCCATTTTCGTTAAAACGGCGGTTAAAATTATATTTTCCAATAATGCTGCCATATTTTGTTTGCTTAGCATAACTCAATGTGTAGTATTGCATGGGGTCAAAGGTTTTAGAGTATATATCTACCGCAGCTCGCAAGCCTATATCGTTAGTTCGCAGGGTACTGTTTAAATCGCTCAGAAACTCTTTTGATTTTTTATCATCCGGATTTTGTGCAATATATGTTTTAACAGTATTTCGCGCCTCTACGGCGTTGTTTGTATTAGTAAGAGCAGTTGCCTTTAATAAAACAATTTCTAAATCATTTGGGAATATTTTTAATGCCTTGTTAGTCATTTCTAGAGCTTCATAGGGCGCGTCACTCCATGATTCGTTTTTAATTGCTGCAATCCAAGTGGCTTTGTGCTGTAAATCTTTCTCTAAAATACTTGCAAATACTTTTCTAGCTTTTTTATAATCTCCATCCCAAGAATAAGTTGTTCCTAAAAATAAACGGATATCATGATAATCAGGATATTTAGTCAATATATTTAGCAAAGTATCTTGCGCTTGTTTTCTTTGCTGGTTGAACGCTAAGTTCCGTGCTGTTTCAAAGGAAGTATCCGGGTTTCCATTATAGGCTTTTTGCTGTCCCTGCATTTGAAAGAAGCACAACAATACTATTAAAAAAGTCAGTTTTGTAATTATTTTTAGAATCATTTTTTTAAGGATTTTTTAAAATTGGAGTATTCTTTATTTTGAGGATTTAATGCTATAAGACTGTCAATGGTCTTGTTTGATTCTTTAAAATTATTCATTCTTTTATAGGCTTGTGCCAATTTATAACCTAATTCTGGGTTGTTTATTTGATTGCCTAATGCTTTTTTACCAATAGCAATTGCTTTTTTATTTTGCCCAGACCACCAGTAAACATCCATTATAGCTAAGTAGGAATCACCATAATACGGCGTTCTGCTTATAACTTCCTGTAATTCTATTTCAGCATTTTTATAATCGCCATCCCAAGCTAAGGTGCGGCCCTTTAGTGTTCGCACGTCTCCATAATTGGGAAGATCGTTCAAAATATAATTGCATAATAGTCGTGCTTTTTCACGTTCTTTTTTGAAAGCTAAATCTCGAGCCAAAAAGAATATATGGTCCGGATCCAATCCTTTAGTTAGTTTTTTGACGATCGAAAGCTCTTCTGCTGTAAATTCATACGTTGGTTTATTATAGCTGGAAGCAATTTTGGTAATTTTGTTCTTTTTTGTTACGTATGAATTTAGTTTTTTAAAATTATTAAATGAACTAATCACTTTGTCGGTTATATCGCTATCTGTTTCGCTAAGATTGAAATTTTCATCAATTTTAAACAGCGCTCCATCAGAATAAAAATAGTCCTTATAAATATAATCACTAATACTTCCTTTGTATCTCATCAACGCAATGTTGTGGATGTTTCGAAATTCCCTAACAGTGTCTAATCCTTTACTGATCCAAGTTGTTTTTTCTGGTTTGTTGAATTTGTAATTGTTCGTTAGAAAAGAAACTAAACTTGGTGTAACATCAGAATGAGAAGAAATGGATTTAAATTTTGCTGTTTTCTTCAATAGGGGACTGTAAATGAAAAACGGAACGTGAAAACGAGATAAATTATCCTTTTGAGGTACGGGAATTAAGCGGTGGTCTCCAGTAATTATGAAAATAGTATTTGCATAATCCGGTCTTTTAGAATACGTTTCCATAAAGGTTTTGATTGAACTATCTGTGTAAAGAAGACATGCAAATATGTCTTTGTATTCCTTTAGTTTATTTTTTTCAAAATCCGATTTGGTTTTTAGAATGCGTTCTACTTTTTCTAAATATTTTTTTTTTGATGGAAAATCAAAAGGTTCGTGATTGGTTAGCGTCATTATGATATCCAATCTAGGTTGTTTATTGTCTTTTAATTCGGATAATGTTTTGCGGTATATTTCAGCATCTGGATACCCCCAAGAAAAACCACCTGAATTTGCTTTAGTCTTAGTATATCCGGGGCCAAATTTGTTGATGTCTATAATTTTATCGATACCATTGTATTCTAAAAAGGTATTTTTTCTGTCAAATGTCGATTCATCACCACAGTAATAACTGGTAGCATATCCATTTGATTTTAGAAAACTGATTAGCGAATTGTGTTTCGGTAGCGGATTTAATTCCATGAAACCATTTTCTCCAAACGGTAAGGAGCCCATCAATGAAGGTAACGCGCCAAAGGTACGTCCTGCGTTACTTACAAAATTTTCCCAATAAAGTGATTTCTCTTTCAAGGAATCGAGGTAAGGCGTGAAGCCTTTATAATCGCCATCATCTGTAAAATCACTGCCGAGTCCTTCTACAATGATGAATACGATATTCGGATTATTTTTATTAATAGTGAAAAAGGGAGCCAAAACATCTTTAGTGTTTTCGGAGGCTTCTTCTAATGGAAATTCTTTCTTAAAAGTCATGCTTCCTTCATTTGCAAAAGCTTGATCATTTTTGGCTCTTATAATGTCAATCAATAAGAAATTTAGTTTATTCTGTGCAACCGGTTTTTGATTGCTAGCAACTAAAAAATTCAAACTACCAAATAATAAAATGACTACAAGAACTATTTTTGCGTTGCCTTTAGGCCCATATTGTTGCAACATTCGGTTTAATCCTAAATAAACAATAGGAAGAATTATAAACGGCAAAAACAGTAAAAAAGATAACGATAAAGAGGCAGTAACAGTGGTGTACATATCACTCCAAGAATATCCAAGAAGATCAGCTCCAAGATTAATGTGCGTCGTAAGGCTATATCCTATTAAACCAAGTTGGATTAAGGCAATAATGGAAAATAGGAATCGGATAACCATAATTCCTAAAGAATTTTTTACTTGTTTTAATACCGCATAAAGAGGTAAAAATAATAAACCAATAAGTATTCCTGTAAATAAATCATCCAATAATTTGTATAGGAATAATTGTATTTCGAAATTTTTAAAAATTTCAATTAAGCTTAATAGCCAAAATATGAGGATTAATGAAACGGTAGAATAAAGATATTCCAAACTGTTATTATAATTAAATTTAATTTTCATTGCGCTATAAATTATGCTTTAGTCATTCCTTTTCGGGTCATTTCTCCCCATTTCTTTTTTTTGTTAAAATAATAATCAAAATTTCCTCGTATTGCGGCATATAAGATGAAAGGATGATTAACAAAAGGTTCTAAAAAAGCAATTTGTAATAAACGAATGCCAGTTCCTTTCTTTTTGTACTGGTGATAGGTTAACTCTTCTGTAATCAATGCTATTAAAGAAAAGAAAACTGTAAATAAATAGGCTAAAATAATCAGGGCAAATGCATAATCCCATCTAATCTTATCAAATACAATGAGAATTCCAAAGTACAGTATGCCAACAAATTCAATCACAGGTGCCATTCTTTCGAAAAAGAACCAATAGGGATAACTTATTAAACCCAGCACCTTATATTTTGGATTAAATCCAATTTTGCGATGTTTTCTTAAGGTTTCAATTGTTCCTCGAGTCCATCTATTTCTTTGAGAAATAAATATTTTATAGTTGTCAGGAGCTTCTGTCCAACAAAGTGGGTCTGGAATATAGGCTACTTTATATATTTTGTTCTGTTCTTCCATGTAGCCTCTCATCCGCACCACAAGTTCCATATCTTCACCAACGGTATTTCTATCATAACCGCCAACCTTAATTGCAATTTTTTTATCAAATAAACCAAAAGCGCCTGATATAACCAATAAACCATTCAGTCTACTCCATGCCATTCTACCTAACAAAAAAGCGCGAATGTATTCTAAAATTTGTCCCTGTTCGATTAGTTTTTTGGGAAAGTTTACATCCTGTAATTTACCTCCTTTGACCACACATGAATTTGCAATTCTAATTACTCCTCCAGCAGCGATAACTTTTCTATCTGTTGTTTCTAGAAATGGTTTAATCATTTTTTGGAGGGAATCTTCTAGTAGGAGACAGTCTACATCTATACAAGCCACATATTCACTGTTACTAATGTTAAGTCCCATGTTTAATGCGTCGGCTTTTCCTCCGTTTTCTTTATCAACTACAATTAGTTTTTCAAATGCAGGATTAGTTGATTTGTAAATTCCGTTTCTAAGGGGTTGGGTTGGGATTTGTTCATTGATGAGGTAATCTACCTGGATTAAATTATATACTTCAATTAATTTCTCTAAGCTATCGTCTTTACTGCCGTCATTTATTATAATTACGTCATAATTTACATAGTGATTTGACAATAAAGAACGTACATTCTCAACAATATTTAAACTTTCATTGTATGCTGGTGCTATAATTGAAATGGAAGGAGCGCTATTAGAAGACATTATTTCTTTGTAATTAACATAACTGTTTTTACGCTTATATTCAATAGTCTCTATTGCAGAAATAAACGCAAGAACAAGGTAGGACGCAATGGCAGCCGCACTAAAAACAAAAAACAAATAGTGAAATAATTCAATTATATTTTGTAATACATGATCTCCCATACTTAATTGTTTTCTATAAAATTAACGATTCTCAAATAGGGATCGTTAACGGATTCGATTTTTAAAGCACAGAATTTTTCTCGATTAATTTCTTTTAAAATTTTTAAGGCCATAATCTTTATTTCAAAAAGGTCATGATTGATATATTTCATAATAAAGGATTCGTCATCACTTTCGTATAAATTTTCCATCATTTTAAAAACAGCGATTTGCTCTTCTTGACTGCGTTTCTCCAAATCCGTTTTTAAAATTTCTTTGGCTTCCAATACATTTAAATAGCTTAGTACATCAATTGCATCTAGTCGTACTTTTTTATTTCTGTGATGCAACAATTGAATGATCTCGTTTTTTGCTTCCAATTGATTGTAAATTTTGGCTAATTTTAGCGCAAAAATAATCACGGAGTCGTTAGAGGAATGCAACCAAGACGTGATATTAGAAATGTTTTGATTTTCTAATTTTTGCACTATTTCCAATAATTGAATCTGATCCCATTCTGAAAGTGGTGTTTCTAATAAATCTAAAAAAGTAAGTCCTTCAAAATCAAATAAATTGACCATATACAATTGCATTTCCTTTCGGACTTCTGGTCTAGGATGATTTAGGTGAATTATTACTTGATCATAAGCTTCTTTTATCTGAAATTGTTTTAATTCTCGGATTCCTTTGGCAATCACAAACCATTTTTTATGACTTAATCGAGATAAAGCATAATCGACAAGTTCCGTTTGATAATAAAGATTTTGGATAGAGTCCGCAACTTCACCCGAAATTTCATTTTTCAACTTGACCAAAACTGCAATTAAAATTTTCCTTTTAAAAGGTTCTTTGGCATCGTTTTTTAATAGATCAATAATCGCTTGTTGTTCTGAACTGATTTTTTCTTCTTCATTTCCGGCATACAGGTAAGTGATAAGAGCGGACTCATATTCTTGTTCATAAGCGGCACTAATCCTTTCTTTTTTTCTTAGATGGCCTCTTAAATATTTCAAATAAAAAACGAGACCAATAATTAATATTGAAAACAAACCAATTATAATCCAAGCACCTTGAATGATAGTTGGAGAATGATTAAAATAGTCAGTTAAAATCTGGTAGGTATTCATAGGGAAAATCAGGGGTAATTCATTTGGACTTATTTAACTCAACAAGCGTTTTACTCTTAGGACTAGCTCGTTTGGACTTAAAGGTTTACTCATAAAATCAGTGGCGCCTAGATCAAATGCTTTAAGTACAATTTGCTCTTGTCCTGCTGCTGAAAAAACAACAATAGGAGTTAGGAGATTTAATGTATTTCGTACATGGCTGATCACTTCTAGTCCGCTGACAAAAGGCATCATAATGTCTGTTAATATTAATTCTGGATTATGTTCTTCAATTAATTCAATTGTTTTCTTACCATTCTCCGCTATAAAAAGCGTATATCCTTCTTTTTCTAATTTAAATTTAAGTAACATCGAAAGCATCGAATTATCTTCTGCGAGAACAATTTTTTTAGCACCATTCATATTAGATTCTCTTTGTTTTTTTGCGAAAGCAAAAATATTATTTTTCGTAGGTTGTTGGTAAAAGCTTGGGGCTTTCTTCCATTTGTGTTGTGATTATTATCAAAGTAAATTTTTAATACATCTTTGATTTTTACTATTTTTTATTTTATGCGCATGAGCTCTAATTACACTATAGGAAACACTGTACTTACGTAAAATTATCTCTGTTGGTTTTAGCGAGTTGATTTCAGTGATTTATCACCAAAGTTCATTTTAATCACACGTGCATCAAAATACGAACTATTTCTTGGTTTTGTAAATAGGGATACGCTACTCAACGTATTGATATTGTGAAATTTGTTCAGAATTTAAAGAACTCTACACAAAATAAATAATGTTCAAAATAGAGCGATGGCTACTTATTTACACGAACAGGATTCATAAATAACGGTAGATTATTAGAATGTACGAGTGAAAAAAGAAAAAGAAGTTTTATGATATTTATACTCAGATTTTTGGGAAGATTTAACCAGAAAATTGAATCTTTTAATCCGATCTGAGAATGATTTGATTGGGTTCGAAAAAGACTATTAAATATAATACTATTTCGCAGCAAAAGACATAAGTAGGTTTTCATGTTTTTGTTAATTTTAAGTTGAATTTTGTAAGTACATATATCACAATCACAATATTGGGGACTATTGTATCGCAACTATATGGTATAAAGATAGATATAATTGTAATATAAAAACTTAAATATGCCTGTAGAGTACTAAAAACCCTCAAATACACCTAAACCAAATAAAGCAAAGTCGTATTTAACAGGATCTATACTATCTAATTTTCGAAGTTGCGAGTCTAACTCTGCGACTGCTTTTCCATCATTTTGCTTCCGAGTCAGTAACCCTAATTTCCGTGCTACATTTCCAGAATGTACATCTAATGGGCAGGATAAAGATGCGGTAGAAATGGTTTTCCAGATTCCGAAATCGACTCCCTTATTGTCTTGACGGATCATCCATCTCAGGTACATGTTGATTCGTTTTGCCGCAGAATTATTAAGCGGATCCGATATGTGCTTTTGGGTTCGATACTGATGTGGAATTTCGAAAAATATTTTCTTGAATTCGTGGATGCTTTTTTGCATGGAGTGGGCTTCCTGATGTTTGCTAAAAACTGCTTCTAAGCCACCATGATTGGTATAGATATGTTTCAAACTTCTAATAAAGCTGGATAAATCACCTCCATTGAAAGTTCTATGTACGAAAGATTCCAATTGATCTAATTCATTTTCGCTGTGTGACATGACAAAATCATACGGCGCATTTCCCATCAAATCCATCATACGGTGCGAATTTTTGATGATCATTGTGCGATTTCCCCAAGCAATAGTGGCACTTAAAAAACCGGCAATTTCAATATCTTCTTTTTGTGAAAATAAATGCGGAATTTGTACTGGGTCACTTTCTATGAAATCAAATGTATTGTATTGAAGTACTTTTTCGTCAAGAAAATCTTTAAGTTCTGATTTTGTCATGATTGGAGCGCTTGGAAGCGATGTAGAAAATTTAATAAGAAATAATAATACCATCAACTAGATCTAGTATTAAAAGAATATAAATTCTTTTAATAGAAGCTAAAAGTACCTGCGTACATTTAAATTAGTATCCCTTAAAGTTCGTGTTGAAATGACAGTTAGTGTTGCTAAAAAAAAGAATAGGTCTAATTACTAATTTGTCCATCTACCATCACTAATTTTCTATCGGCCATATTGGCTAACTCTTCATTGTGGGTAACAATGACAAAAGTTTGTCCTAGTTCATCTCGTAATTTAAAAAATAATTGATGTAAATTTTCTGCAGAAGCCGTGTCTAGATTTCCTGAAGGCTCATCAGCAAAAATGATCGCTGGTTTGTTGATTAAGGCTCTAGCAACGGCTACGCGCTGTTGTTCTCCTCCAGAAAGCTCATTGGGCTTGTGGTTGATTCTATGCGAAAGTCCCAGATAAGTCAATAATTTTTTGGCTTCAGTTTCTGTTTCCTGTTTGGATTTATTGGCAATAAATGCAGGAATACAAACATTTTCTAACGCTGTGAATTCTGGCAGTAACTGGTGAAATTGGAATATAAAACCTAAATTCAAATTTCTAAATTTGGATAAGGTTTTGTCATTCATGGTGAGGATGTCTTCATTATTGATGCGCAATTCAATTCCATTTTCAACAGTTGGTTGGTCCAAAGTACCAAGAATTTGCAAAAGCGTCGTTTTTCCAGCACCGGAAGCGCCAACTATAGAGACTATTTCTCCCTGTTTAATGTGTAAATCTACTCCTTTTAAAACATGTAGTTGATCGTAATATTTATGTAGGTTTTTGGCTTGTATCATTTTGAAACTATTTTCACAAAGAAACAAAGATTTTAATGATTATTAAATGCAACGCCTATTATTTTGCCTTGACAAAGTATAAACTTTAGTTAATAGGCTCAATTTCTTGCTATTTTTTAAATAAATTTGAGTTAAATTGACATGTTATGAAAAAAGTAATTGGAGTTTTTTTGGCACTGCTGCCTTTTTCATTTTGTGCAAAAGAAAAGAATATAATGGTACCAAAAAGTATAGAGACAAAAAATATGGAAATACAAAACGGAAAAGAAGTAGCCACTTTCGCAGGAGGCTGTTTCTGGTGTACAGAAGCAGTTTTTTTAGAATTAGATGGGGTAAGTAAGGTCGTTTCAGGCTATATTGGAGGGCATACCGTAAACCCAAAGTATAGCGAGGTTTGCGATGGAGAAACAGGCCATGCTGAAGCGATTGAAATTACATATGACCCATCCGAAATAGGATTTGGGGAATTATTAGAAATATTCTTTGCTACACATGATCCAACAACCTTAAACCGTCAAGGAAATGACGTTGGAACACAATATAGAAGTGAGATATTTTACCACAATGCAGCCCAGAAACAATTATCCGAGGATTATATCTCTTTGATGACAACTGAAAATACGTTTGGAAAACCAATTGTTACTAAAATTTCGGAAGCAACAGTTTTTTATGTTGCTGAGGATTACCATCAAAATTATTATAATTTGAATAAAACACAAGGGTATTGCAGTTATGTGATTACGCCTAAAATTGATAAATTAAAAAAAATATACCAAGATAAGCTCAAAAATTAATTGGCATTAGATTTGTAGGTATTCTGGAAAATAATAATCTAAATGCTATGACAGAACAAGTGTCCGTTAGTGCAGTAAATAATAAAATTAGAAATCTGATATTAGGAATTCTGTTTGATGCCATTGGAATGCTTTCGTTTACCGTTCCTTTAATCGGTGAATTTTCAGATGTGATTTGGGCTCCATTAGCCGGTTTTTTGATGACTTGGATGTATAAAGGTACAATAGGACGGGTAGGAGGAGTAGTAACTTTTCTTGAAGAGATTTTACCATTTTCGGATTTTATTCCAACTTTTACCTTCACCTGGATTTATAATTATGTAATTAAAAACAAAGATGCCTCGTAATTCGAGGAATTTTTTGTTAGTCGTTAAAAAGAAATCCTAGTCCCAAGCGTTTGAGCATTTTTTTTTCGAAAGCCCAAAAGAATTTGAACTGTCCAAACAAAAAGCCAATCAGCACTAAAAGTATTTGGTAAATGGGAAAAATTAAAAGTAACCGAACAGGCGTAAACCAATATCCTAAATCTTCTTTTGTAATTCCAAGCCAAAAGCAAAAAGGTTTTGAAAGCCATGCTGAGGCAGATCCAGTTATAGCAAAAACAATAAATATAATAGTAAGTTGGAAATTAGTTTCAATGCCCCAACGTTTTTTTAGTTTGTTCATTTTAATTTATAATCAGTACAAAGGTAGTGATACTGTTTGTGAATAGGTACTATCACATTAAAAAATGGACGATAGAAGTTCTGAAGTGGTATTTCACCAGAAAATGAAAGAGTAAATTTCAAAGCAAAAAATTTCAATCTTATCTGATGGGTACAAAACCAAAAAGTATTTGATTGTACGTATTTTGAAAATAAATCATATAATTATAAATCAAGTAATTCACTTCGTATCCGTAATTAATCGTTGGATCATAATTGATGGTCATTTCATATAAATTAGGATCATAGCGTTGCGGTTGCATAACACGGCTGTTCCATTCCATAACATAAAGCTGATTTTTAGCCGCGAGAAAGGCTTGAGAATGATAACCTCTTTGAAAAGCTCTTGAATTGAGCCAGCTATTAAATCCTGAATCAATTATAATTACTTCATATTCAAGTTCATCATTGGCAATTCGGACTGTGTCGCCTTGAGCAGCAACAGATTTTTCAGTACTTGGAAATGCAGTTTTTGAAGTGGTGCAACTCAAAAACACACAAATAAAGACGATTATAATGTAATAACTGTTTTTCATGACGAAAAAATTGAACTATAAAGTTACAAAAACAAATGATTGATTGATAGGGTTTTGATCAAAAAAAGAGGCTGTTTTTATCAAACAGCCTCTTTATTCACATTAAAAAGAAAAAATTAACGTAACAAACTAATAATTTGTGAAGCTAATTCAGTGCCTATTCTATCTTGGGCTTCTCCTGTTGCCGCTCCAATATGTGGAGTCAACGAGATTTTATGGTTCATCAAAATAGCCATTTCAGGAGTTGGTTCGTTTTCAAAAACGTCTAACCCTGCAAATAATACTTTTCCACTGTCTAATGCTTTTACTAATGCCACTTCGTCAATTACACCGCCACGAGCACAGTTTACTATTCCTACACCATCTTTCATAATGGCAAGTTCTTTTTCGCTAATGATGTAACCATCTTGAGCAGGAACGTGTAATGTAATGAAATCAGCTTCTTTAAAAACCGATTCCAATGATTGTGAAATGATTGTAGTGGTTATTGATTGTCCGTCAAAAAAGGATACTGTAACATCCACTTGCGGGATAAAACTATCGGCTGCAATCACTTTCATTCCCAATCCTAACGCCATTTTAGCGGTAGCCTGACCAATACGGCCAATTCCAACTATTCCAAGTGTTTTTCCTCTTAATTCGATTCCGTTTGCGTAGGCTTTCTTCAAACCATCAAAGTTCGTATCGCCTTCAAGCGGCATATTTCTGTTCGAATCATGCAAGAAACGAACACCAGAAAATAAGTGTGCAAAAACTAACTCTGCGACTGATTCTGAGGATGAAGCCGGAGTATTGATTACGTGAATTCCTTTGCTTTTAGCATAATCCACATCAATATTGTCCATTCCTACACCACCGCGACCTATAATTTTCAATCCTGGGCAAGCGTCAATAATGTCTTTACGAACTTTAGTCGCACTACGCACCAGAACTACACTTACATTATTTTCATTAACAAAATTAGCCACTTGTTCTTGCGCTACTTTTGTCGTTATCACTTCAAATCCACCTTTTTCTAAAGCTAGAATTCCACTTTTTGAAATTCCGTCATTGGCTAATACTTTCATTTGTGTTTTATATTTTAAGATTGAAAAATTTAAAGATCCAATCTGAGTTGTTTAATATGGTGATTGATTAAAAAATTGATTTTTCAAATCTTTAGATCATTCAATATTTTAATTTTTAAATTGCTTTTTCTAAAGCCTGCATTACATCAACCAATACTTGAACGCTTTCTAACGGAAGCGCGTTGTACATAGAAGCTCTGTAACCACCTACGGAACGGTGTCCAGGCAAACCTGAAATTCCCGCTGCTTTCCACATTGCATCAAATGTGGCAGCATGTGCTTCATCATTTAATAAGAAAGTAGCATTCATGTTCGAACGGTCCTCAACAGCTGCAGCACCTTTGAATAAAGGGTTTCTGTCTATTTCTCCATAAAGCAACGCCGCTTTTGCATTGTTAACTTTTTCAATAGCAGCAATTCCACCAAGGTTTTTCAACCATTGTAAGGTCAATAAAGAGGCGTAAACAGGGAAAACAGGCGGCGTATTGTACATACTTTCTGCTTTGATATGTTTGGCGTAATCCAACATACTTGGTATTATTCTACCATTTTTACCTAGAATTTCTTCTTTAATAACCACTAAGGTTGTTCCTGCCGGACCCATATTTTTTTGTGCTCCGGCATAAATAATATCAAATTTAGAAAAGTCTAATGCTCTAGAAAATATATCCGAACTCATGTCGCACACTACTGGCATATCAACTGACGGAAATTCCTTCATTTGTGTCCCAAAAATAGTGTTATTACTTGTGCAGTGGAAATAATCAGCATCCGCTGGTACAGTATATCCTTTTGGAATATGATTGTAGTTTTGTTCTTTCGAAGAAGCCACGGTAATAGTTTCTCCAAAAAGTTTTGCTTCTTTTATCGCTCCAGCAGCCCACGTTCCCGTATCCAGATAAGCAGCTTTTCCGCCCTCTTTCATTAAGTTGTAGGGAACCATTAAGAATTCTAAACTCGCACCTCCAGCAAGAAATAAGGCGCTGTAGCCTTTTCCTTCTAGACCTAAAAGTTCAAGAGCAAGTGCTCTGGCTTCATCCATAACGGCAACAAAATCTTTACTTCTGTGCGAAATTTCTAAAAGCGATAAACCGGAATCATTAAAATTTAAAATTGCTTGTGCTGATTTTTCAAAAACTTCTTGCGGTAAAATACAAGGTCCTGCGCTGTAGTTGTGTTTTTTCATGGTGTAGTTTATGTCCAAAAAATTAAAGTGCAAATTTCGACAATAGGAGTTTAAAAAGCGTTAATTAATTCGGAATAATTGCACTTTTTTCGACTATATTGTTAACAAAAACGAAATAGTATCGGTGTTATCTGCATAATTCCATAATCGGGGATTTTGAGTTTGTCCAAATGCCACGCTGTTTTCTATAGTTTCATCAGCAACGACACATTGTAATAGCTCATTTTCAGACTTTAATCTTGTTTTTAAATCATTAATATCCTCGTAAAACTCGTAAAAAACACTCGAAATAGGCGAGGCATGACTTTGATCTTCTTTCAAGGTAAGAAATCCGTTATCTAGTAATTTGAAATTACTCATCAGGAAAACGGCTTTGTTGTAATCGTAATTGTTAGCGTATTTTTCGTAATGAATGACGTCTTGGTAGGTAAATATCGCTTCGAAAAACGGAACAAAGGAATATCCTTTTGGAACAAAAAGTTTAGAAACATTGCGGCAACCCAATCCAAAATAACGAAAGATATCTTCACCTAAAGCGGTAAGTTGTTCTTTGGTTTCATTTCCGGTTAAAACGGCCACTGAATTTCTGCTTTTTCGAATAATGGAAGGTTTGTCTTTAAAATAATATTCAAAATATCGAGCTGTGTTGTTGCTTCCGGTGGCAATAACGGCATCAAAATTCTCTAATTTCCCCTCTACAAAAGTAATATTCTGAGCTAATTCTGGCTGAACTGCAATAATGTATTTCGCTAAAAAAGGTAACAAATGCTGATCGTTTGAGGATGTTTTTACCAAAACAGTATTTCCGGTAATCAAAACCGAAAGGAAATCGTGAAAACCCACCAACGGAATATTTCCGGCAAGAATTAAAGCGATTTTTTTAGGCTCTTGAATTGGAATTGAATAGCTAGAAAGCCATTGATTCAGGTTTTCTTCTGTTAATGCTTCTGCCCAAGATTGGATAGAGAAATAGACGTTTTCAGGAGTATACCAACCATTATGCGATTGCGATAATTGTATCAAGTCAACAAAGGCATCAAAAAACGTTTCGTTGTGCAAAACAGCCGGATTTTGTAAAGTGTTATTTTCGGAAAACTGACTTAAAAATTTTCCTAATTCAACAAAAACACTTTTTTTTGTTTCTAATGTCATAATGTTTGCTTATGAATAGTTTTGATTGTAATTTTGCACAAAAATAAGCTATAAAACGTATAGTTAAAAGATTAAAAGAGGAAAGATATGAGAATCTTAAATCCTAAATCTTATTTCCTTAATATCCTAAATTAAAAACATGGCAATTATTATAACAGACGAATGTATCAATTGTGGTGCTTGTGAACCCGAGTGCCCAAATACAGCAATATATGAAGGAGCAGACGATTGGAGATACAAAGACGGAACAAAACTAAAAGGAAAAGTGATTTTGCCTGATGGTTCCGAAATTGATTCTGATGAAGCTCAAACTCCAATTACTGACGAAGTGTATTACATTGTTCCGGGAAAATGTACCGAATGTAAAGGTTTTCACGATGAGCCACAATGTGCTGCTGTGTGTCCGGTGGACTGTTGTATTCCGGATGACAATCACGTGGAAAGTGAAGAGACTTTATTGAACAGACAAGCATTTTTACACAACGAATAGGCAGAAGATCTTAATTTTGTGCAAATAAATCCTGAGCTAGCTCAGGATTTTTTGTTTATTTTTTTCGTGCGATAATTACGAAAGTATCAAAGGCATAGGTTTTTCGATCGATTGTTTTTATAACTTCAAATCCATTTAGATACAGAAATAATTGTATTTCATTTAAAGTAAAAACACGAACGGTAGAAAAATCATCTGCAATTATTTCTTTTTTATTATTTTGAAAAGTATAGTATTGCGCACTCCATTCCAATAAAAAATTTTCTGACGAAGTTGTTCTCCATTTGCTAGATCGATAATAGATCAAATCTTCAAACGGGGCCTCATGAAGTATAGCATCATTCTCTTTGATAAAAGGAATAAAACGATTGGCATCAATAAAATCAAAAATAAGAGTTCCCTCTTTGTTTAGGTTTTTATATATGGATTGAAAGGTGTTATTTAGATCTTTATTTGTGATTAAATAGCTAGTTGAGCGTCCTGTAATTAAAATAGAATCTACTGGTTGTTCTAATTTAAAATCCCTCATGTCACCATGCAAGAAAATCCCTTTTTTGTTTCGCTCTTGCGCAATTGCTATCATGCTTTCGCTATAATCTAGACCAATGTAAGTAGTGTTATTAGCTAAAAATCGCTTCGAAAGATTGCCTGTTCCACTACCAATTTCTAAAACAGTTTTACCATGATAATCCTGAATTAAATTATTGTAGAAGTTAAACTCCTCATCGTAATCTATAAAAGTTTGGTACATGGCATCATAAATTGCTGCCATTTTTCCGTTGTAAAGATTTGCCATGCTACTTGTTGTTTTACGTAAAGTTTTGAAGAAATATACCAAATGAAAAAGGGCTGTCTAATTGTGACAGCCCTTTTCTTAATTATTTTAGGATAAAATTAGAATTTATAGTTTAAAGATAAATTAAACATAGTTCCCAATTGGCTAAAGTGGTATCCATCATACGTCATTTGCGAATAACGACCATTGAAAGTCACAAGATTAAATTGCTCTCTTTCAGATGTTACAGTTGATGTACCGTTTAATATTTTAGTACCGTCTGCATTTTCAGCTTTAAATTTCCATTCCGGTAATACATTTAATAAGTTGTTTACATTTAAGGCTAGTGTTAGTTTGTCACTAGCAGAATAACTAACTCCTAAGTCAGTCACCATTTTAGTTAAAAACTCAACTCTCAAATCATTTGACATACCAGCATTCTTAAATTTTGTAGGTCCAAATACAGTATTGTTCAAAGTGAATCCAAATTTTCCAAGTTCATATTCTGCACCACCAATAATTTTAAATTGTGGTCTTGAAGTAAACAATAGTGCTTCTTGTGTTTTATCAATTACTGATTGGTTAACTGCTACTACACTTGCAGGGTTTTTTACAGGTCCATCAATTTCGTTTTGTAAAGTATAGTTACCAGAAATATTAAAGCCCATTTTTCCAGACCCTATAATTAGATTTTTGTATCCTGCAACTAGATCAATACCCGATGTTCTAGAATCAATACCGTTCACAAAAAATGCTGATGTGTTAGTAGGTGAAAATGTAATAGGGTTTCCTAAAACAATTCTATCTTCAACTTTAATATTGTAATAATCTATTGTAAGATTAAAATTCTTATTTGGTTTCAAACCTATTCCAGCGGTAAAATTAGTAGACTTTTCTGAGTCTAATTTTGGAACACCACTTGCTCTAGCAGCTGATGATACATTATTTATTAAACCTTGCACAACAATACCTTGTCCTGGAACAAATGAGGATTGTGATTTTTGAGTATAAATCTGGTGTAAAGATGGAGCTCTAAAACCTGTTGATAAAGAGGCTCTTAATGTAATTTTATCGTCAGAAAATTTATATCTAGTACTTGCTTTCCATACAGTTGCACTACCGAAATCACTGTAGTCTTCATATCTAACAGTACCATTAACTAAGAAATCTTCTGTTATGTCTAATGCAACATCTAAATAAAGACCTAGGTTGTACCTGTTGAATTTACCAGAATTTTCTGGAGTATTACCTTGAAATGAATCGGCTCCACTTCTGTTTCCAGTATATGAAGCTAGATCTCCTGCGAAAATTTCAAAATTTTCAGTTCTAAATTCAGATCCAAAACCTAAGCTTAATTGATCACTTAAATTTTTGGAAATATCGATATTCCCTACATAATGATTAAAAGAAGTTCCTCCCGGTTTGAAAGTAATTGGAGTGTTAATTCCATATAAAAAGTTTTCTCCAGGGTCTTTCGCATCATTACCATTATCGTCAATAAATGACCTGTTTTGAGAATTTGAAACGGTGTATATTTGAGTGTTTCCTCCAGTTGTTAAACTTACATCTGTATTCCAACCATTTTTTGTTGATTTGTAACCTATAGTTGCATTATAATCGTTAAGATCACCTTCAAATGTTGGTACATATCCTTGGTAGGATGCTGCAGTTCCGTTACCAAATAATGTTGCTAGATAAGGCATGGCATCTACTGATCTCCAATACGGAGTTCTGTAATTTGCAAATGAATTTACTTTCTTATACACATAAGCGGCATTATAATACATTTGATTATTTTCGTTGTAATCAACTCCACCATTTACTAAAAACTTAGCAGCTGCTGTTTCTGGAGATCCATTTACGTTTCCAGCATCAGGTTTTAAAGCTAAGAAAGCATTCACATCTGCAGGATTAGCACCAAAATCAGCGATTTCGCCATCTGCATTTACTTTTCCTGGTCTGTTCGCTAATGCAACTTTTGAAAAGTCTACCGTATAATTGATAAAGCCTTTATTTCCAACGGTTGAACCATTGTTTAAGCTTACTCCATACATTTCTCCATCGCCTTCACTAGTTATCCCTGTTCTCAATGTTACAGATCCTAGAGAAGCGTTCTTTTTTAATATGATGTTCATTACACCCGCAATGGCATCAGATCCGTATTGAGCAGAAGCTCCATCACGAAGAATTTCAACTCTTTCGATAGCATCGGTAGGAATCGCTGAGATATCTGAACCTGTTTCTCCACGTCCTGGAGAAGTCTGTGTATACACAAGTGAACTCATGTTTTTTCTTTTTCCATTAATCAAAATTAACGTTCTACTTGGTCCCATATTTCTAATTTCATACGGATCCAATAATGAAGTCGCATCATTTACAGGTGTTTGAACGGTGTTGAATGATGGAATTTTGTACTGTAATGCTTTATCAAATGAAGCTTGTCCAGTTGATGTCAAGTCTTTTGAAGATAAAACATCAATAGGCAGCGCTGATGTGGTATTACTTCTTGGCGCCGTTCTGGTTCCTGTTACTACAACTTCATCTAAGTTTTGTCCACCTTCTTCTGATAAAACCACGTTCAGGGTAGCATCTGTGACTACTTTTTCCAATTTAGAAAAGCCTACATAGCTAAAAACTAAAGTAGCTCCTTCTTTTACTTTAATCTTGTAAGCTCCATCCATGTCAGTAGAAACTCCGTTTTGCGTTCCTTTTTCTACAATGTTGACTCCTGGCAATGCATTGCCCGTGTTATCTTTTACTACCCCCGAGACCTGTTGTTGCGCAAAAACAAACGAGACGTTTAGTAGGAATAATAATAATGCAAATTTTTTCATAATACTTTAATTTTAGTTTTTGGTTTGTTTTAAAATCGATCGCAATATAATTTTTTTTAACATAATTGTAACATATTTTTTAAATTTTTATAAAAAACATATTAGCCTTTTTTAATGTCCTATTTTTAATTATTTAAAACATTTTTAAAATGGTATATTTGCAAACTTTTAGAGCCCATACTTTATCTAAATTTTAATATCGTATCAGTTATAAAAGCAGCATGTAATCGTACTTAATTCTATCATTAAAATAGAAAAGGGACGATGCAATATTCCATTAAAAATAAATATTATCTACCGATGAAAGCAGGAATTGTAGGATTACCAAATGTTGGAAAATCAACATTGTTTAATTGTTTGTCAAATGCAAAAGCGCAAAGTGCCAACTTTCCTTTTTGTACAATCGAACCTAATATAGGTGTAGTAAATGTTCCTGATTCCAGAATGGAAAAATTGGAAGAATTGGTTAAACCGGAACGCGTACAAATGGCAACAGTAGATATTGTTGATATTGCAGGTTTAGTTAAAGGAGCCAGTAAAGGCGAAGGTCTAGGAAACCAGTTTCTTGGTAATATTAGAGAATGTAATGCGATTATTCACGTATTACGTTGTTTTGACAATGATAATATTGTTCACGTTGATGGAAATGTAAATCCCATTCGTGACAAAGAAACCATCGATATTGAGTTGCAATTAAAAGATTTAGAGAATGTTGAAAAACGTTTAGAAAAAGTAAATCGTGCCGCCAAAACAGGGAATAAAGAAGCGCAAACCGAAAAAGCACTTTTAGACCGAATTAGAGAAACATTACTTCAAGCAAAATCAGCTAGAACGGTGACTCCGCAAAACAACGATGAAGAAGTTTTAATGGAATCTTTTCAATTGATTACTGCAAAACCAGTATTGTACGTTTGTAATGTAGATGAGAATTCAGCTGTAAACGGAAATGCATACGTAGATCAGATACGGGAATTAGTAAAAGATGAAGATGCCGAAGTGATCATTCTTTCTGTAGGAGCTGAGGCTGATATTACCGAATTAGAAAGCTATGAAGAGCGTCAAGTTTTTCTTGAAGATATGGGATTATCTGAGCCAGGCGCATCAGTTTTGATTCGTGCAGCGTATAAATTATTAAAACAACAAACTTATTTTACCGCAGGTGTCAAAGAAGTTCGTGCTTGGACCATCAATATTGGAGCAACCGCACCTCAAGCAGCTGGTGTTATTCATACTGATTTTGAAAAAGGTTTCATCCGCGCTGAAGTAATTGCTTATGAAGATTTCGTTCACTACGGCTCTGAAGCCAAATGTAAAGAAGCCGGAAAATTCAAAGTAGAAGGAAAAGAATATGTAGTTAAAGATGGTGATGTAATGCATTTCCGTTTTAACGTCTAATCATTGCGAGGAACGAAGCAATCTCATTACGAAAACATCAAACCTGCAGAAGAAATTTTGCAGGTTTTTTTATATCTAACATTTTTTTGGACCTAATCCTGCTTTTCTCTTCAAACGAAGTTCACTGAACTCCAATTAAAATAAAAGTTTAGTGAAGTAATCTTTTCCCATTCATCTATTTTTTCTAAGTCATAAAAGGAGTTTCCGTTGTTCGCTCTTTTATGTCAAGAAAAAATAAGATGGATTTGAAAAATGCTTTCCGTTTCACTCTGCGGTAAAATCGATTTGGAGGAAAATGAAATTTTGTTTTTTTCTTATTTGTTTTCGTAATCTGTGAATCAGTGGCGAATTATTTTGTTGTTATTTTATTTTTACTACTTTTAATAAAAACTAATCATCATGAAAATTATAGCCTTTGGCGCAAGCCCCAGTAAAAACTCCATCAATAAGAAATTAGCGACCTACGCTGCTCATTTATTTGAAAATAGGGAAGTGGAAGTTTTAGATTTAAATGACTTCCAAATGCCAATTTATAGCGTGGATATCGAGAACGAAATAGGACACCACGCATTTGCGCAAGCGTTTTTAGATAAAATTGCTACTGCTGATATTTTGGTAGTTTCCATGGCAGAAAATAATGGAAACTATTCCGTGGCATTCAAAAATGTTTTCGATTGGTGTACTAGAATAAACGCCAAAGTTTTTCAGCAAAAACCAATGTTATTGATGGCAACTTCACCGGGAGCTAAAGGTGGAGCCAGTGTGTTGGGAATTGCTAAGAACGCTTTTCCTTTTTACGGTGGAAATATAAAAGCTGCCTTTTCACTGCCTAGTTTTGAGGCTAATTTTGATGTAACAAACGGTAAAATTTCAAATCCGGAATTGGATAATCAATTGAAAGAAATTATTAAGAATTTTTCAATCGTTTAATTTTCAATCTTTAAATCTTTCAATATACGAATGTCAATATTATTCTTAATAACTTTGACGTCTCCCTATTTTAAAATTTATCGAATTACACTACATTAGCACCAAATCCACAAATTTTACAATGTCCGATCAAAATCAATATACCGAAGATAACATTCGGTCACTCGACTGGAAAGAACATATTCGCATGCGTCCCGGGATGTACATCGGGAAATTGGGAGACGGTTCCTCGCCAGATGATGGTATTTACATTCTTCTAAAAGAAGTCCTCGACAACTGTATCGACGAATTTGTCATGGGTGCCGGAAAAACTATTGAGGTAACCATCAAAGACAAAACCGTTACTGTTAGGGATTATGGTCGTGGGATTCCATTAGGAAAGGTGATTGATGTAGTTTCTAAGATGAATACAGGAGGAAAATACGATTCTTTGGCATTTAAAAAATCCGTTGGTTTGAATGGAGTTGGTACAAAAGCAGTAAATGCTTTGTCAAATTATTTTCGTGTAGAATCCGTTCGGGATGAGAAACAAAAAGCAGCAGAATTTTCAGCAGGAAACTTAGTGCTCGAAGAAGCTATTATTGAAACTACGAAACGTAAAGGAACGAAAGTTACTTTTATTCCGGATGAAGCGATTTTCAAAAACTATAAATTCCGTTTCGAATATATCATCAAAATGCTTAAAAACTATTGTTACCTAAACAATGGTTTGACTATTTTATTCAATGGCGAAAAATATTTTTCGGAAAATGGTCTGAAAGACTTATTGGAAGAAACCATTCATGCGGATGATTTGGAATATCCCATCATTCACTTGAAAGGGGAAGATATAGAAATTGCCCTAACCCACAGTAAATCACAATACAGCGAAGAATACCATTCCTTTGTAAACGGACAAAATACAACGCAAGGTGGAACGCATCTTGCAGCGTATCGCGAAGCAATTGTGAAAACCATAAGGGAGTTTTACAATAAAAGTTTCGAAGCGTCAGATGTTAGAAAATCTATTGTCACAGCAGTTAGTATCAAAGTAATGGAACCGGTTTTTGAGTCACAAACCAAAACCAAATTGGGATCAACTGATATGGGTTCTGAGCCAGGAATGCCTTCGGTGCGTACTTTTGTAAACGATTTTGTGAAAACTAAATTAGATAATTATTTACATAAGAATCCTCCAACTGCCGATGCACTGTTGCGGAAAATTCTTCAAGCTGAAAGAGAACGTAAAGAACTATCCGGGATTCGAAAATTAGCCACAGATCGGGCCAAAAAAGCGAACCTGCACAACAAGAAATTAAGGGATTGTCGCGCCCATCTTCCGGACACGAAACATCCTAAAAATCTGGAAAGTACCCTATTCATTACCGAGGGAGATTCGGCTTCCGGATCCATAACCAAATCACGTGATGTAAATACACAAGCTGTTTTCAGTTTGCGTGGTAAGCCTCTGAATTCGTATGGAATGAGCAAGAAAATTGTTTATGAAAATGAAGAATTCAATTTATTACAAGCAGCTTTGGATATTGAAGACGGGTTGGAAAAACTGCGGTACAATAACATTGTAATTGCTACCGATGCCGATGTCGATGGCATGCACATTCGATTGTTGTTGATTACGTTCTTTCTTCAGTTTTTTCCGGAGTTAATCAAAGAAGGACATTTATATATTTTGCAAACGCCACTTTTTAGGGTTCGAAACAAGAAGGAAACCATTTATTGCTATTCAGATGAAGAAAGGAAAGCAGCAATAGAAAAACTAAAACCAAAACCGGAAATAACCCGATTTAAAGGTTTAGGAGAGATTTCTCCGGATGAGTTCAAAAATTTTATTGGAGAAACCATTCGTTTAGATCCGATTATGATGGATAAGAATACCTCGATTGAACAATTGCTTTCTTTTTATATGGGTAAAAATACGCCAGACAGACAGGAGTTTATCATCAAGAATTTGAAGGTGGAGTTGGATGTTTTGGAAGAAGTGAAATAATGCAGATTTAACAGTGTCAGATAATCTTAAAAATAAATTTTTATTCTCTCAAGTAGTCGCGCTATTGCAAAATGCCCGTCAACAGGTTTTACGCACCGTAAATTCAACAATGGTGTATACCTATTTTGAAATAGGAAGAATGATTGTGGAAGAAGAACAGAACGGAAAAGAACGAGCTGAATACGGAAAGCAATTATTAAAAGGACTTTCTCAACAGTTGACTGTTGAGTTTGGAAAAGGGTTTTCAATTGATGTTTTAGAAAGAATTAGAAAATTTCATTTAATTTATTCAAAATCCGCTACAGTGTTGCGGATTTTAGAAATTCGAAATACGCAATCACTGACTGCGGAATTCAAATCCCAAAAAGCTCAGACAGTGTCTGAGGATTTAAATAAATTTGATTATCAAACATTTTCGTCATTTTTTAAATTGACATGGTCTCATTATTCATTCTTAATGCGAATTGACGATGAGAAAGAAAGACGTTTCTACGAAATAGAATCTGAGAAATACAACTGGAGTGTTCGCGAATTAAAGCGACAATATGATTCCGCTCTTTACAAAGGATTGGCTTTAAGCCGAGATGCAGCAGGAGTTTTGAAACTTTCTGAAAAAGGTCAGATTATAGAAAAACCTAAAGACCTTATCAAAGATCCATATATTTTGGAATTTTTAGGTTTGCCAGAATTACATTAGTATTCTGAATCGGAATTCGAGGAGGAAATTATCAATAAGCTAGAACATTTTTTATTAGAATTAGGTCACGGATTTACTTTTGTCGCAAGACAAAATAGAATTACTTTTGATGATAAACATTTTCGAATCGATTTGGTTTTTTATAACCGAATTCTTAAATGTTTTGTCCTGATTGACTTGAAAATAGGCGAATTAAAACATCAGGATTTAGGACAAATGCAAATGTATGTCAATTATTACGACAGAGAAATGCGTTTGGAAGATGAGAATAAAACCATAGGAATTGTACTTTGCCAAATCAAAAGTGATTTGGTTGTAGAATATACTTTACCTGAAAATAATGAGCAAATTTTTGCTAGCAAATACAAAACGATTCTGCCAAGCAGAGAAGATTTAATACAATTAATTTCGGAATCAAGATAATGAAAGACGAAGAAGACGATAACATATTACCAGAAGATCAAGAAGAAGAAAATACCGTTGGTGAAGATACTTTTGAAGATATAATTTCTACAGGAGGGCAACATTTTTACGATAATCAAGAAGACGGAAACGATACTATTACCAAAGTTACGGGAATGTATAAAGACTGGTTTCTGGATTACGCTTCGTATGTGATTCTGGAACGTGCCGTTCCGGCAATTGAAGACGGTTTCAAACCAGTGCAACGCCGAATCATGCACTCGTTGAAAGAGTTAGATGACGGCCGTTACAATAAAGTGGCCAATGTTGTTGGACACACCATGCAATACCATCCTCACGGTGATCAAAGTATTGGTGATGCCATGGTGCAAATTGGTCAAAAAGAATTATTGATAGATTGTCAGGGAAACTGGGGAAATATTCTAACAGGTGATGGTGCTGCGGCTTCCCGTTACATTGAAGCGCGTTTGTCTAAATTTGCTTTGGAGGTTATTTATAGTCCAAAAATTACTGATTGGGGAGTTTCTTATGATGGACGACGAGCGGAGCCGAATAATCTTCCGGTAAAGTTTCCTTTATTGCTGGCTTCCGGTGCCGAAGGAATCGCTGTGGGTCTTTCCACAAAAGTATTACCTCACAATTTTAACGAATTAATAGATTCATCGATAAAAATATTAAAGGGAAAACCGTTTACGATTTATCCCGATTTTATGACACAAGGGATTGCTGACGTGTCCAATTATAATGACGGTTTGCGCGGCGGTCGGGTGCGGGTGCGTGCTAAAATTGGTCAACTCGATAAGAATACTTTAGTGATTACCCAAATTCCGTTTTCTACCAATACGACGACTTTAATTGACAGTATTTTGAAAGCCAATGATAAAGGTAAAATCAAAATCAAAAAAATTGAAGACAATACCGCTGCTGAGGTAGAGATATTGATTCATCTTTTTCCGGGTGTTTCTCCAGATAAAACCATTGATGCCTTGTTCGCATTTACAGCTTGTGAAACATCGGTAGCGCCATTGGGTTGTGTGATTGAAGATAACAAACCATTGTTTATTGGCGTTTCCGAAATGTTGAAAATTTCAACCCACAGAACCGTTCAATTACTGAAAAGTGAACTCGAAATTCAATTGGGTGAATTGGAGGAACAATGGCATTTTCTTTCTTTGGAACGTATTTTTATCGAAAATAAAATCTATCGTGACATTGAAGAAATGACGACTAGAGAAACGGTAATAAAAGCCGTTGATGATGGTTTAAAACCACACACAAAACACTTAAAACGTGCTGTTACCGAAGATGATATTCTGCGTTTATTGGATATTCGCATTATGCGTATTTCTAAATTCGACAGCAATAAAGCGCAGGATAAAATTGAATCTCTGGAAGGTGATATCGAACAAGTAAAGCACAATTTAGAGCATCTGATTGATTTTGCAATTGCTTATTTTACCAAGTTGAAAGAGAAGTACGGAAAAGGACGCGAGCGCCAAACAGAACTCCGTATTTTTGATGATATCGAAGCTACAAAAGTAGTGTTGCGTAATACTAAATTGTACGTTAATAAGGAAGAAGGCTTTGTAGGTACGAGTTTGAAAAAAGATCAATATGTGACGGATTGTTCTGATATTGATGATGTAATTGTTTTTCTTCGTGATGGAAAAATGATGATTACTAAAGTGGATGCTAAAACCTTTGTAGGCAAGGATATTATTCACATTGCTATTTTTGACAAAAGCGACAAGAGAACGATTTACAACATGATTTATCGTGACGGAAAATCTGGTCCTTCCTACATAAAGCGTTTTAATGTTTCGGGAGTTACGCGTGACAAACCGTATGATTTAACGAATGAAACCACTGGCTCACAAGTGCTTTATTTTTCTTGTAATCCAAACGGGGAAGCAGAAGTAATTACTATTTTACTCCGCCAAATAGGAACAGTCAAAAAACTCAAATTTGATATTGATTTTGCCAGTTTAGCCATTAAAGGTAGGGCTTCCAAAGGGAATTTGGTAACCAAATATCCTATCAAAAAAATCGAATTGAAAGAGAAAGGGATTTCAACTTTATTACCTAGAAAAGTTTGGTTTGATGATACGGTTCAACGACTAAATGTAGATGGAAGGGGAGAGTTGCTTGGCGAATTTAGACCAAGTGATAAAATTTTAATTGTTTCGCAAAACGGAAAAATAAAAGTAATTACGCCCGAGTTATCCACTCATTTTGATGAAGATATGATTGTTCTTGAAAAATGGATTCCTAAAAAACCAATTTCAGCCATTTATTACGATGGAGAAAAAGAGCGCTATTACATCAAACGCTTTTTGGTAGAAACTGAAAACAAAGAAGAAAGTTTTATTACAGAGCATCCTAGCTCTCATCTAGAAATCGTTTCGACTGATTATCGTCCAGTTGCCGAATTGATTTTTACGAAAGTAAAAGGAGTGCAAAAAGAAAACATGACCGTAGACATAGAATCCTATATTGCCATAAAAGGATTTAAGGCGCTAGGGAATCAATTAACAACAGATAAATTGAAGCAAGTAAACCTTCTAGAGTCGCTGCCTTATGACATTCCAGTTGCCGTAATTCCAGAAGAGTTGGAAGTTTTAGGAAATACTAGTGCCGATGATTCCGATATTCAATTAGACGATGATGGTCAAATAACTTTAAGTTTAGAATAAAAGAAAAGCGCTCCATGAGCGCTTTTCTTTTGAAATATTATTTCTTTTTCTTTCGCATTTTCATATTCAGGAATTCTACCCCTAGTGAAAATGCAATGGCAAAATACAAATACGCTTTTGGCACTGCGCCTACAGTTTGTCCCGCTAATACGGCTTCAGATAAATGCATGCTTTCTGTGATTAGCATGAAACCAATCAAAATCAAGAATGCTAAACCTAAGATTTGGATAGATGGATTATTGTTGACAAATGTTCCAACTGGAACAGCAAACAACATCATCACCCCTACAGAAATTACTACGGCAGTAACCATGATATACAAAGCTCCTTCCAGTCCATTAGTCATCCCAACGGCTGTAAGAATACTATCAACAGAGAAAATAAGGTCAATCAATAAAATTTGAAAAATGACATTACCAAATGATTTAGCAGCTGAAGTTTTTAACTCTTTTTCCTCTTCTCCTTTATGATCTACTTTTTCATGTATTTCTTTGGTGCTTTTATAAATAAGGAATATTCCACCACTTAGTAATATCAATGCTTGACCATTAAAATGAGCACTAAACCAACCCCAGTCAAAACTAAAAAGAGGTTCCTTCATTTTGATCAGCAAGGTAATTCCAAATAACAATGCAATGCGCATAAACATAGCCAAAAACAAACCTAGTTGCGTCGCCTTTTTTCGTTTTTCAGGGGGTAATTTCCCCGTTACAATCGATATGAAGATAATGTTGTCAATTCCTAAAATGATTTCTAGAAAAGTCAATGTCAATAAGGCAACCCACGCGTCCGGATTTAAAAATACTTCCATTCTATTTTTGTTATAAATTATAAAACTTAATCGGCAATTTTCGTAACGGTTCCTCTTTGTTTAGCATCTGAACCAACCATACCAAATTCAAAGGTATATGAATTTTTTGTAGTTGTCAAGATTTTCATACCAATAGCTTTTTCTTCCGCCATGTTTTTTGGATGTAATTTGAGCAATACATATTCACAATCATTCACCCAGCGTATGGAAGCCGTATCTCTTTTTCCTTCAAAAGTTTCGATTTCGATGCTATCATTGCGTTCAAAAACGGTCGTTTTCTTTACCCCTTCAACTTCGTATTCAAATTTGAATTTCCCAGTTTTAAAGTCCTTACAGTTGCGCTCCGCATCATAACAGGACAATAGGGAGACTAGCGGAAGTAGTAGTAGTATTTTTTTCATTAGTAGGATGTTTGTTTTTTTAAATTTTTATAAAGGATATTAAAGTTGCGGTCTTAATCGAAGGTTTGTGGGCTAGAAATGTAATTACACAATTTTAATATCGTATTTGTCTAAAAGACCACTAATTCCTTGACTTGAAAATTTAGTTTTTTTCATCGGATTGAACTCAGGATCAATTTTGTAATTGTAAGCTGTTGTAAAATCAACTCCTGCCAATTGCGTGTCATTGAAGACCGTGTTATCTAAATTACAATTTTCAAAAACCGAATTCGTAAGATTGGTCCCAACAAAATTGACCTCTTTCATCGAGCAAGTAGTGAATTTTGTCTTTGGCATTTTTTTATTAGCAAAGGAGGAATAATCTAAAACGCAGTCCTGAAAATTGACATTGAACAAGAAATCAGTACACTTGCTAAAATGGATTCCTAGCAGTTTGCAATCTTTGAAACGAACTGTTTTTAAACTCGTTCCAGTTAAATCGGTCATGGCTAGATTGCAATTGATGAACTCGCAATCCATAAAAGTATTGTTTGAAAAATTACTGTTGGAGAAATCGCAATTCTGGAACACACAATCTTCAAATTCTCGATTGTTAATTCTTTTGCCGATCCAGATGACCTTGTCAAATGTTTTTTGAATGTGGATTAAGTCTTCCATTAGTCGTCAGATAAGCTTCTTACAATAGTTTTTAATCCCAAATACATCAGGAACATAGCGGCAAGACACACAATTATTCCAATGGCTAAAACCAAATAATGCCAGACATTCCCTTTGTTCATAAAGGCATTATAAATCAGTGCTGGCCCTAAAAAGAGAAGCGGTAAGGAACCTGATAAATATTTAACTCCTTTGGATAATAATTCTTTATTCGTTGCCATTTATTTTAGTTTAAAATAGTTTAAAGTAACAGGATTTAGGTTAGATTATAATGCTATTTTTTGTTAAAACCAGCCACTGCTTTTCGCACGCTACCGTATTTTTTCAATAGTTTGCTAGCTTCTTCATAGGAAATTGGAATTTCGCCCATGATCATTTTTATGCCACGATCCACTAGTTTTGTGTTGCTAAGTTGCATATCGACCATTTTGTTTCCTTTTACTTTTCCGAGTTGAATCATAGTAGCGGTCGAAATCATGTTTAATACTAATTTCTGTGCAGTTCCAGCTTTCATTCTGGAGCTTCCTGTTACAAATTCCGGGCCCACTACCACGTCAATAGGGAATTGTGCTGTTTGAGAAAGCGGACTTTCTGCATTACAGGAAATACTTCCCGTACTAATATTATTTTTGTTGCAGGCTGCTAATCCACTAATAACATAGGGCGTTGTACCTGATGCAGCGATACCTACTACAACATCATTTTCATTTATATGGTGTTCCAGTAAATCTTTCCAGGCTTGGGTAGCGTTGTCCTCGGCATTCTCTACTGCTCGTCGAATTGCAGTATCGCCACCAGCTATGATTCCGTTTACCAAGTCGAACGGCACTCCAAATGTTGGCGGACACTCGGATGCATCCACAATACCTAATCGTCCTGAAGTTCCAGCACCAATGTAGAACAATCTACCGCCTAACTTCATTTTAGCTACAATTTGTGTCACTAAGTTTTCTATTTGTGGCAATGCTTTTTCTACGGCAAGCGGAACAGTTTTGTCTTCTTGATTGATATTAGAAAGCAATTCTTGAACTGACATTTTTTCTAAATGTTCGTATTTTGAGGATTGTTCGGTGGTTTTTGTGAAGGTCATTTTTCATATAATTGGACGACTCCAAAATTAACCTTTTTTATCACAATCTCGAAATTTTCTATTTTTAGTTTCAAGTCACTGCTATCCGAAAGTCTAAAATAAAAAGAGCCTTAGAATCCCGTATTTTTGATTTTGCGAAACAAATAATACTTTATGGGACTCTTCAGGCGAAACAAAAATATCAAAAAACCAGTTATTAGACAAATTATTGAACTTGTTCCTAGATGAATGATCGCATCTTGTGCTAAAAAACACAGTTCAGACAAAGGATGTAGTAAGTACAAGACTTACGACCAATTTGTTGCTTTAACTTACGGACAGCTGAATAAGTGCTATACTTTAAATGATATTTCCACTGGAATTGGGGTTAGCGAGACTTTTATTGAAGATTTAGGATTGACTCAAAGTCCAGCAAGATCCACTATGAGTGATGGCAATAAAAAACGAGATTGGAAAGTGTTTGAATCCTTATATTATAGGCTTTTGAAACATTATGAAAGGATCTTGAAAAGCGAATCTCAACGTAATATTATCAAAGAGATTAAAGACCAAAATATAAAATTGATTGACAGTACCACAATCAGCCTGTGTTTAAAAATGTTTGATTGGGCAAAGTTTCGGACAGCAAAAGGGGGTTTAAAAATACACACGTGCTGGGATGACAATTTACAAATTCCGGACTTGGTAAATATAACAGAAGCAAAAATACACGACCGGTACGGCATAGGTCAGTTAGTTTTTTCCAAAGGAACAATTATAGTGGAAGACAGGGCTTATTTTGATTTTACATTGATGCTGCATAGAATTCAAGCTGAAAATATTTTTGTTACTCGCATTAAGACAAATACAGTGTATAAATCTATCCAAGAATTGGACTTGCCTGATGCGGAAGATCAAGATATTATTAAGGATGAAATTATTGTTTTAAACAGCAACAAAGCCATAGAGACAGGGATTAGTGAACAAAAACTAAGATTAGTGCATGTTTATAAGCAAGACGAAAACAAGGTAATTGAAATCATAACCAATAATTTAGAATGGTCAGCTAGAACAATAGCTGATTTGTATAAAAAGAGATGGGATATTGAACTTTTTTTCAAGGCAATGAAACAAAACCTACAGATAAAAACATTCCTAGGCACAAGTGAAAATGCGGTTAAATCGCAAATTTACATCGCATTGATTAGCTACTTATTAATTGAATTGATAAACAGAACCATATCTAAAAAGACAAAGTCTTTCTCAAATCTGGTCGAAAAAATCAGAATCTGTTTTGCCGAAGGAACTGGTGGATTGATTAATATTATTATGAAAAAAGGAGTTCGTGATTCCTGGAAAAACACTTCTACGGTTTCTTATGATCAAAATAAATATAGTATCTATACTTTAAGAGATAACTTTTTTTACAATAAAAACAAGTTTAGATTTGCTGCTAGCATTAATGCAAAAACAGGTTATTTGAATGCTACAGATGATTTAAAAATGTATTTTCCTGATGGACTTTTCCATATGAAAAGTGTGACAAAGGTAAAAACTGAAAATCTTTCCGGTAAATTGGCTTTAGATTATGATCTTTCAGAATGTACTACTATTGGATTTCAATATTTAAACGATGGAAATAACCCTGATTTTAAATCGGATATTAGAATTGAGAATTACAATACTCAAAATGAATTGGATAATGTTACACTGAACAATAGCTTCACTGACAAAGGATCAAAAAATCAAACCTATAATGCGCATTTGATTACCAAATTAGATTCTTTAAAAAGGAAGTTATCTTTTGATTTGGACTATTTTAATTACGATTCGAAATTCGATAGAAATTTTGTCGCAAATAACTTCACGCCAGAGATGGCATTTGTAGATGTTAATCAGTCGGGAAGAAACATTTCGAATCAGGATATTGACAATTGGAGTTTTAAGGCAGATATGGAACATCCGCTTCAAGCGTTGAATTTGTCTTACGGTGCAAAAATGAGTTTTACAAATAGTGTAAGTGATGTACTTTATTTCAATACAATTACAGGAACTCCGGAATTAGATCAGAATCAATCCAACCGATTTAAATACACTGAAAATAATCAGGCTATTTATGTGAATACGGATAGAAAACTCAATGAAAAATGGAATTTCCAAATGGGATTAAGATTGGAGAACATTCAAACAAATGGATTTTCTGAAACAATGAATCAGGAAACAGGAAATAATTATTTGAAATTATTTCCAACCTTTTATGCTTCTTACAAGAAAAACGAAAACAATACTTTTAGTTTGAATTACGGAAAAAGAATCAACAGGCCACGTTTTGACTTATTGAATCCATTCAGAATTTACATCAACAGCAATAGTTATTCCGAAGGAAATCCGTTTTTAAGTCCATCATTTAGTGATAATTTTGAGTTGGTACATTCGTATAAAGAAATTTTGAGAACAAGTGTTTTTGTCAATGCAATTACAAACGGATATGGTGTTTTGTTTACCTCAAATCCGGAAACCAATACGCAGATTGTAACCCGTAAGAATTATTTTAAAAACTTAAATTATGGAATAGGGGAAAGTTACTCGGTAAGTTTTGCAGATTGGTGGTCTAGTGAAAATTCATTGTACCTTTTGGGAGCAAAAACAGAATTTATTAAAGATTTCAACGCCACTCCATCAAACAGTTTACAAATTGATTTTTCTACAAATAATACTTTTTTATTAGGTAAAACGACAAAATTGCAAATCGATTTTACGTATACAACGCCTTTTAAATCCGGTTTATATGAAGTAGGATATACTTCAAGTTTTGACATTGGTTTCAAACAGGATTTGTTTAATAAAACCATGCAGATTGCATTTTTGGCAAATGATCTTTTAAATACTTCCTATTTAAAAGATTTTACTTCAGTTATAAACGGTGTAAAACAGGTATATGAGGAGAAACAAAGTAATCGATTTGTACGTTTATCTGTGGTTTATAATTTTGGAGACAAAAAAATCAATGTACAACAGAGTGATTTTGGAAATAAGGAGGAGAATAAACGAACTGGAGGTAATTAGATAATTGAAAGCTAGCAGACAGAAATCTATTTATTTCTGCTTCTTAACTTTATAAAATTATATAAAATACGCCAAAGTAATTCCTATCACAATCATTGAAACTTTTGCGATATTGAATTTGTGTCCTTCGCTGCTTTCGAAAATGATAGTGGACGAAATATGAAATAATATTCCAATAACAACGGCTGTTATTTCAGTATAATAGTCGTTTAAAATGGGTAAATAATCGGATAAAACAGTTCCTAGCGGCGTCATTATGGCAAACGTAACCATGAAGAAAAAAATTGCTTTTTTATTGAGGCTTGAGTTGATAAAAAAAGTGGTCAGAATTATGGCTATTGGTAAATGATGAATTGCTATTCCAATGGCTAAATCATTGTGGTGACTGAGTGGAAATCCTTCTAAGAAGGCATGAATGCAAAGGCTAATGAATAGCAACCACGGGATTTGAGTCATTATTGTGTGCCCGTGAACGTGTCCATGTTCAGCTCCTTTGGAAAAAAATTCTAATATGATTTGGAATAAGATGCCCAACATAATAAAGAGACCAATAGAGGGCTTAGCACTTTCATAAATTTCGGGCAATAAGTGCATTACGGTTAAGGAAAGTAAAAATGAACCGCTAAAGGCTAATAGTAGTTTTAGGTTGGTCTTGTTCTTTGGTTTTAAAACCAATGCAATACTATATCCTATAAGCACGGAAAGTAAGGGTAAAAGGTAATTCATATTTTTTGCTTAACCATTGATTTGTATTCTTGTTTAATCGTTTAAGTATTCAACTGTTAAAGTGTTTAATTGATTAATTCTTTAACTTTTCAACCCTTTTCTCGATTAACCTGCTACCTATTTGAAAATCATAATCAGTCGTTCACTTTCGGTTTTATGGAATTTCTTCAATTTATAATCACCAAAAATGTCCAATAAATAAATCCCAGCTTCTTCCATTAATTCTTCAAAATCTTTAAGCGTTAAGGCTTTCACTTTCTCGGTAAAGTGGAATTGTTCGCCTTTGTCTTCAAAATTAATGTCTTTATAAATGTGGCCGTCTTTGAGGTAGCGCGTCATGTGAAATTCGATTCCATCAACAGTTTTCGTTTCTTCAGGAACAAGGGTTTCTAGCACTTGAGCGACATTCATAAAATCAATCACCGCAAATCCATATTCCGAAAGGCTTTCCTTGATTGCTTTGAGGGTGATGAGGTTGTCTTCGTCATTTTCGAAATAACCAAAACTGGTAAATAAATTAAAAATGGCATCGTATTTCTCTTCAAAAGTTTCTCGCATATCATGCACTTTGAAATGCAGTGTTTCATTCGTGTTTATGCTAGCTTCAGCAATACTGTTCTCCGATAAATCTGCACCAAGGACGTCAAAGCCCAGCTGGTTCAAATAAATAGAATGACGGCCTTTGCCACAGGCTAAATCCAGTACTTTTGCTTTTTCAGGAAGATTTAGATAATGCGTGAGATTATCCATGAAAATTTGTGCTTCTCTGTAGTTACGGTCTTTGTATAAAATATGGTAATAAGGAGTATCAAACCAAGAAGAGTACCACTTTTCGGTTGAATTTAGTTCGTTTTTGGTAGACGGTTTTTCAGCTTCAGACATTTATTCTTTTTCAATTAATTCGATTCAGGCAAATTTAGTGTATTTTTGCAGAAAATAACTATTTCACAGCCATTCAAATGGGGTAACAGTGGGATATATTTTTTACCACATAGAAAATCTAATAGAAGAGGATTTTTTTTAGATTTTTTTCTGCTTACCGATGTTTTCTCCTAAAAATAAAATATATTTTTGTTTAAAAGTAGAGCATCTCTAGTGAGAATTAGATAAAATGGGTTGTAAGAATAAAAATAGGATCCACAATAGGATTGCATTTGGATGAGGGTTTAATTAGAATTTACTTTTTGGAATTTATAGAGAAAAATGGAAAATAATTATAAGATGGTTGCCAAAACCTTTTTTGGTTTTGAGGAGATATTAGCAAAAGAGTTACAGATGCTGGGCGCACAAAACGTGGAGCAAGGGGTGAGAATGGTAAGTTTCAAAGGAGACAAAGGTTTTATGTACAAAGCGAATTTAGCGTTGCGTACGGCTTTGAAAATCTTAAAGCCTATTTATTTTTTTAAGGCTAACAATGAGCAGGCATTATACAAGGGTATTTCAGGGGTAAATTGGTCCAAATTAATTGGTGCTAATCAAACTTTTGTGATTGATACTACGGTACATTCCGAATATTTTAATCACTCGGAATTTGTTTCCCAAAAATGTAAAGATGCTATTGTCGATCAGTTCCGAGAAAGAACCGGTCAACGTCCAAGCATTGATAAAGTACATCCTGATTTAAGAATCAATATTCATATCGATAAAGACCAAGTTTCTGTTGCACTGGATACTTCAGGAAATGCGTTGAACCAACGTGGGTACAGAACGGCTACCAACATTGCACCAATAAATGAAGTTTTGGCTGCGGGAATTCTTTTACTTTCAGGTTGGGATGGTCAAGGTGATTTCTTGGATCCTATGTGCGGTTCGGGAACTTTTCTAGCCGAAGCAGCAATGATTGCCTGCAATATTCCAGCAAATATCAATCGTAAGGAATTTGCTTTTGAAAAATGGAATGATTGGGACAATGATTTATTTGACAGTATTTCTGATAGTTTATTGAAACGGGTTCGTGAATTTCATTACACTATAAAAGGATACGATAAAGCACCAAGTGCAGTTCAAAAAGCCAAAGACAATATCAAAAACGCCAATCTTGACGACTATATTTCAATCGAAGAAAAAAACTTTTTCGATACTGAAAAATCCTCGGAAGGGAAATTGCATGTTGTTTTCAATCCACCTTACGATGAGCGATTGGATATTCACATGGAAGAATTCTATAAAAATATAGGAGATACCTTGAAGAAAAATTACCCAGGAACTAATGCCTGGATGATCACCGCAAATCTAGAAGCGCTGAAGTATGTAGGGCTGAAACCTTCAAGAAAAATTAAGCTTTTCAATGCTGGTTTAGAAGCAAGATTAGTGAAGTACGAAATGTACGAAGGGAGTAAGAGAACAAAGTTTCAAGTAACAACGGATGATGCTGAATAAGCAGGATTCAATTTTTTACTTTCGACTTTTGACTTTATAACTTTAAGACTTAAAAAAATGACCAAATTACAAATACGAGCATTTATCTATCAATTAGGATGTTTTGCCATTTTATTTATATTTGCTAGATTTGCAGTGGAGCAGTACACTAATTTAATTGGATTTTGGATTCCGTTAACTGCTTTCGTTATTGGCACTCTATTGTCGCCAAAATTCCAAGCAGTAAAAACTAAAGATGGAGAAAAATTATATATGAAATGGATTTTCATGAAAGGAATTAAGGAAATAGGATAGCTTAAAATCCTAAGATATTATTTTAAATATGGACCGCCAATTTGTTAATTTTTACCAAAAAAAAATTAGCAAATTGGCGGTTATTTTTTTCTACTTCTTTGGGACTGTAACAGGTTTTACTTTCTTCTTATAAATAGGAACAAAATAAGTAACCGTATAATTGAATCCTACTCCAAAACTACCGTCGTAGGTTCTATTAAATCCAGGAATGTATAAGTTGGAAAAATTATCTGGTTCCTTGTTGGTTACTAATCGGTTCAATCGAAGGCTGAAACCTACAAATACATTGTCAAATACTTTGGCTTTTATTCCAGCTACCACTTCAATCCAACTCGCTGATAATCCATCAAACTTTTTACCAGATGGAATTATTGGAGTTTCTGCAAAATACGGGTTTGCATTATAAATTCTGTAACTGTTTAATTGCTGATTAAAAGTACTGAAACCGTAGCGCATCCCAATAGAAATAATATTTTCCATGTCGAGCCAGTTTTCGTAAGCATTGTAATCAAAACCAACTTTTAAATACGAACCTTTGGTAGTGAAATTAACGCGGTCATCATCTGTAGTTTTGTTTTCGTTACCTAGCTCGGCGGCCAAAAAGTATTTTTTAGTCAATCTATAGTCCCCTACGAACTCAATTCCTTTGTAATTAATGTCATATAAACCTCGTGTTATTTTGTAGAGATCTAGCCCCACACGCACGCCATAGCGATCTGTTTTTAAGGGAATCGAGTCGCTCTTTACTATTGTAGGATCAATTGCGACTAATGGTAGCGGGGTATCAGGAATTTTCTGATCTGTTTTAGGAGATACTGAAACTCTTTTAACAACTGTAGTTTGCTTTACCGGTTCCCCTTTTGGCGTCGTTTCTTGCGCTTGTGCCAAAGTCAACGACAATAGGAGACAAATACTAAAAAAAGATCTTAATGTGTGTTTCATTTTCGTTTTCGATGTTATTTTTTTCTACCGATATAAATTTGATCCATTTTACATTAGCCGTTGTAGCATCGGTATGCGTATAGGGATTGGTTGGGTCTAAAGTAAAAATAGTTTTGTATCCACAAGCTCTAGAAACAAAGAGTTCTTGAGTACTGTAGTCAAATCGAATAATGTCCTGATCAACTAAAGCTGGATTTGTATTGCCAGAATTCAGCGTGAAACTATAAGTAGTAGTCGTTCCCACTGTTTTTAGCGGAATCGAAATGGTATTCCCACTAGTTATTTCAGCTCCATTAAAAAGAATTCCGGTAGTCATTCCCTCGCCTACCACTTTTAGATTGGATACGTTTTTTAAAACTGAAGGATTCAAAAAGTCATAGAAACCAATTACCAATCGTGGCGTTGTGGGTGTATTTGCATCACAAATATCATCTTTCTCACAACCTGAGAAAGAGAGTGCTAATGCCACTACTAATAAAATTATTTTTTTCATTTACAATTTTTTTGTGGAAACCTGTACATCATTAGTGTGCCTAAGAGGCATTTTTAATGCCAATACGATGTCAATTTTTAAAATCTACAATCAAAAATCGTTAATCAGCAATCAAAAATCAATTATCTTCTTTCTAAAAGCACCACATTTTCTACGTGATGTGTTTGCGGAAACATATCCACTGGGCGCACGCGTGTAACTTTGTATTTCTCGTCCATCAAGGCCAAATCGCGGGCTTGTGTAGCTGAGTTACAACTTACGTAAACCACTTTTTCAGGAGCAATTTTCATGATTTGTTCAATTACATCTTTATGCATTCCGTCTCTTGGTGGATCGGTGATAATTACATCTGGATGTCCGTGTTGTGCAATGAAGCTATCGTTAAACACTACTTTCATGTCCCCTACAAAGAACTCGCAATTTGTAATTTCGTTTCGTTCCGCGTTTAATTTGGCGTCTTTAATGGCTTCAGGAACACTCTCCACGCCAATTACTTTTTTAGCTTTTTTAGAAACAAACTGAGCAATCGTGCCCGTTCCAGTATACAAATCATAAACAATTTCATTACCCGTCAATCCAGCAAAATCTCTTGTTATTTTGTACAATTCATACGCTTGATCCGAGTTGGTTTGATAAAATGATTTAGCATTAATACTAAACTTCAATCCTTCCATTTCTTCTAAGATGTAATCTCTTCCTTTGTATAATTTGATGTCGGTATCATATAAAGTGTCGTTTGCTTTACTGTTGATAACATATTGTAAAGAAGTAATTTGTGGAAACTTCTCATAGAGTTGATCCAAGATTAATTCTCTATTGGCTTTGTCATTTTCAAAAAACTGAATCAAAACCATGATTTCTCCAGTAGAAGCAGTGCGTAACATCAAGGTTCTCAACAAACCAGAATGTTCTCTTGGGTTAAAGAAGGTAAGTCCATTTGCATTAGCAAAATCCCTTACTTCATTGCGAATAGCATTTGATGGATCTTCCTGTAAATGACATTTATTAATGTCCAAGATTTTATCCCACATTTTTGGAATGTGAAATCCTAATGCGTTTCTGTTTCCTAAATCTTCGGTGCTGTCAATTTCTTTTTCGGTCAACCAACGGCTATTTGAAAACGAAAATTCCATTTTGTTTCTATAAAAAAATTGTTTCTCCGATCCTAAAATGGGTTCAAATTCAGGAAGTTCCACTTTTCCAATGCGTTGCAGATGATTTAACACTTCATTTTGTTTGTAATACAGCTGTTGACTGTATTTCATATTCTGCCATTTACAACCACCACAAACACCAAAATGCTCGCAAATAGGAGTTACACGGTGCTCTGAATATTCGTGAAAGTGAATCGCTTTTCCTTCGTAATACGCCTTACGTTTCTTGAACGTTTGCACGTCGACTACATCGCCGGGTACTACATTAGGGATAAAAACTACTTTACCGTCGGGAGCTTTTGCCACCGATACGCCTTTTGCACCAGCATCAAGGACTTTTATTTGATGAAAGACAACTTTGTCTGTATTTTTCTTAGCCATAGCGCAAAAATAAGCGTTTGAATGGTTTTATAAATTCAATTTTGTAAATATTTTCAAAAAGTCTCCTTTTATTTTGCGCCTTATCTTGCTTTTCGCTGTAAATCTGCTGCACTTGATCTTAAAATCGGCAACAAAAAGAGCTGTATAGCCCTCCGATGCTAAGGCAATTTTTTTTTAGGGCCTTGTGAGCACCTCTTTTTCTATTGCAGTACTTGTGCACATACCGTTTGTAGGTTTGGCCAAGCATTTCAAGCGCAGCAACGGGAAAATAAAAGGACTAAAGCGGTACCAAGACCTAAGTATACTTAAGAGTTTTGTCTCTACATTGAAATAGTTTTGGTATCGAAATTTAGCGATGGAAAAAATTAAAAAAGGAGCTCATATCAGCTTGTTTCAGTGTCGGTTAGGATTGGGAATATAAGTTAGTAACACTTGTTTTTTGAGTGGGAACACTTCCTATATTTCTAAAATCTCTTCCCGTAGGTTCTTCAAAAACTTCTAGTTGAAATTGAGAGGTTATAGTGAGTAAATGATCAAAAATATCGGATTTAATGACCTCATGTTTTTCCCATTCTTTTTCATAAGTAAAACAATAAATTTCTAAAGGCATCCCTTGAGAAGTTGGATCTAATTGGCGAACCATAGTGGTCATCTCGGTATTAATTTTAGGATTAGAAAGAAGATAATTTTCTGCGTAAACTCTAAAAACGCCAATATTAGTTAGGCTTTTGATATTTACTGGATTGGACTCATTATCAATTAGAGAAGAATTGGATTTCTTGATCTCAATTTCTTTCTGAAGGATGTAATCTCTTATAAGTGTGTATTGCTTAAATTGTTCTAGCATTTGATTATCACAAAAACAAAAACTACTTACCTTAAGATAGATGGCTCTTTTGATTCTTCGTCCTCCTGAATTACTCATTCCACGCCAGTTTTTAAAAGAATCAGTGATGAAAGCATAGGTTGGAATTGTAGTAATTGTTTTGTCCCAGTTTTGAACCTTGACGGTGCTTATATTGATGGACATTACGTCTCCATCAGCATCATATTTTGGCATGGCAATCCAATCGCCCACGCGTACCATATCATAAACAGACATTTGAATACTCGCTACAAAACCTAAAATAGTGTCTTTGAAAATTAATAACAATATAGCGGTCATGGCTCCCATAGCACCTAAAAAGTAAAATGGACTCTTTCCTAAAAGTAACGACAAAATAAGAATTCCGCCTACGAAATAAACGACGATATTTAGTACTTGAATGTAACTCGTAATAGGTTTGTCCTTGAAAATAGAAGATTTGGACAGAATGATATCAAATACTGCCAGTAAGGCAATGATGGTCCAAATGATGACCAAAAGAATTACAATCATCGCCAAAGTAACAATATAACTAGACAGTTTTGGATATTCGACCAAAATGGAAGGCACGGTAAAAATGACAAGAACTGCTGGAATAATATAAGCAAGTTTGTCAAATATTTTTTTCTCAAGTAAGAGGTCATCCCACGTCATCTTAGTTTTTAAAAATAGCTTATGTATTGCATTAACAATTAATTTTTTGGTAATCAACCAAGACACAATACCTATGAGGAACAAACAAAAAAGAAGTATCGGGAGATTGATGTAATAAGCGATTCGGGGATCTATGTTAAAAAAATCAGTCAACCAGGAAGGATCTATATTTATGGAAGGGTATTTTTCGGTTAATACAATCATTATTTTACTTTGTTTCATACAAAGGTAACATTCGCAAGTGAAGACAAGGTCAGATCCTTAGGATTGGCTTTTTCTTAACACTACACATTGTTTTAACAGTAATCGAAAATTTTTACCAACGTGTGTTTTTACCTAATTACAGTGCTTGTTTCGGTTAATGCAATTCAAATTTAGGTTATTTTGATTCCCTCTCTGAATCTGATTATTTTGAAGCTGGTAATAGATTTTGATTCAAAGAACAATAACGAACGATTGAGTAAATTACTGGTGGCAGTCAAAAATAAAAAGTTAATGAACCTAGGGAAGGAATTCAATTTTATTTTTTAAAAATAAGAGCAGAGATCTACAATGAAAATCTATTGTTAGAAAGTAAGGACTTCAACTAGGCTACTATAGTTTTTATATTATTAAATTTCAATGGTAAAAAGGGCAAGAGAAAAAAATAGCGATACTGTATAAAAAATAGTATGAGGAATCTCAACATTGTCGTTTTATTCCTTTAAGCAACAGAGATACATTCGGTTTTGCTTTATTCTATTTTAGAAAGAGAATTGTGGTCTGTTCCAATTCCATTCTTCGTTTAATCAGCGAAAGGCCATATTTCTCTTCTAATTGTTTGCTCATACTTTCAAAATTGGTCGTTTGAAGTGTGAAATTATAAGTGTCTTTGAGGTCAGTTTTATCGAAAGTTATTCGCTTGTTCTTTTTGGTCAAAGCATCAACCAGCGATTTAATATTGGATTTTTTGATGATGATTTCCTTCGGGTTTATAGTCACCAAGTTTCCATGTGAATTATGAGTTGATTTGTGTTCAGATAACAGAGATGAGTTTGAAACTTTTAAATCCCAAACTTCCATTAGTTTACGGGTCTTTTTAATTTGGAAATTATAGGTTTTTGTTATTTGATTTAAAGCAATCCTTTTTGTTTGTGAACTGTCTTTCAATTTGTTTTTGAAATATACGTTCAAAGTTTGTTCAAGCTGGTTTTCATTATTGGTTTGTAACAAAATTTCATTTGTAGTCAGTAATTGGGATAGAATTGTTTTTAGACTTATATTTTTGTAAGCCAGGCTATCCGGATACTTTTGTTGCGTACTTTGAAGATGTATGTCGTCAGTTTCTTCGATCTTGATGGAATACGCAGGAGATTCAAAGTTTAGTTTTTCGGAATGGTTTGATATGGATAGTATTCCAATACCAATAAATAAAGCATTGTGAAGCCCGTGCATTAAAAACCCTGAAATAAAACCATCACGAACCCTTAGATAGCCAATAATGAGGCCTAATATTATTTGTGGCGCTACTAAAATTGGCGATAGAAGTAAAATAGTATAGGAAAACTCAAAATTAGTAAGATGAACCATTCCAAAGAACACAGAAGAAAAATAAAATATGAATTTGTATCTTTTAGTCCAGACTGAACTTAGGAATGTTGCTGCTTTTTGTTGATTTCTTTTTCCTGTGAGTGAAGCTACTGCAACGATAAAATGCAATGCGTAATTGTCTTTGTAACGCAAATACAGGCGAAAGAGTAGCTCTTCGAAAAAAGGTATTATGATAACTACTACAAACAAGAGTACTGGAATTGATACTGACTTGATCAAATTTTCCATTGCGTGGTTTTCAGTATCCACTAATCCTAGTTGTTCAAGACCACTAATCAAAAGAATCAAAACTACCATAATCGGAATTTCAATTAGCAGTAAAGAAAGAAGCGTTTTTACTTTTTGAACTACGGTACGTTTTGGTCCTGCCTCGTCTTTAGGATTTTTTAAAAAGACCATTAAATTGAAGTAGTTTTCTTTGATCGCTTCCAGCATAGGAGTATTTTATAATTTAATAATTAGGATTTCAGAAAAAAATATAATGGACTGTTTAGGGAAGTGGTCTCATTTGAACAATGTTCATTTCTCCTGTCACAAACATAATCAAATCAATACGAAAAATAGCACATAAAGAAATATATTCACAAGAATTTTAAGTTGGTATTATTGCAGTTTTTATCATTGACAAAGTATTAGTTCATTAGGGCAGATACACTTTTAGTTTAATATGAATTTTAAACTTTCGTTAAAAAATGGCCTGGTTTAGACTATTTTTTGAGAAATGAACTAAATTTGAGAAAACAGAAAATCTATAATTATGAAAAGAAATGCAACCGCAGTCTGGAATGGTTCACTCAAAGAAGGAGCCGGAAAATTGACGACACAAAGTACTACATTAAGCGATACACAATATTCATTCAAATCCCGTTTTGAAGAAGGAGTAGGGACAAACCCGGAAGAACTGATTGCGGCCGCACATTCAGGTTGCTTTACGATGCAACTTTCAGCTTATATTACGGAAGCTGGTTTTGAAATTGAAAGTATTGAAACCAAATGTGCTATTGATTTGGTCGATGGAACCATTTTGACTTCACAATTAACGGTTACAGCAAAGGTAAGCGGAATAGCAGAAGATGCTTTTCAACAATTAGTGACTAAGGCAGAAAAAAATTGTCCTATCTCTAAGGTACTGAATGCCGCAATTTATACTACGGCTACCTTAGCATAAACAAATAAATATTCCACAAAGCAAGAAGGCCCGACTTAAATCGAGCCTTTTTGCTTTTGTATATTCCATTATTTCTCTACTAAAACTTCTTTGATTGCTTTTTCAGCAAGCGGAGCCATAATCTGATAACCCAATTTGTTAGGGTGCACACCGTCACCGGAATAAGCCTTTTTTAGTCCATCGCGTTCATCTCTCATGGCCGAAAAGTAATCAAGATACAGAATACCTTTAGCGTTAGCGTAATTTTTTATCATTTTATTGAGATCCACTACTTTTTGAGCTGGATTTTGATTGGGTTTCCAAGGGAAGTCATAAGCGGGTAGCACGGAGCATAAAATCACTTTAATGTGATTTGCATGTGCCAACTCAACCATTGAGAAAATATTATTTGTAATCATTTGCAATGTTACTGGACCCGTATTGCCTGCAATGTCATTAATTCCTGCTAAAATAACTACTGCGCTAGGTTTTAAATCAATCACATCAGCTCTAAAGCGGAGTAGTATTTGCGGAGTTGTTTGGCCACTAATACCGCGATTAAGGTAAGGTTTTCCAATAAAATATTCAGAGTCAGTTGTGCTCCAAAACTCTGTTATAGAATCGCCCATCAGCACAATTCTCTTTTCTCCGGGCGCTACTGGTTTCAGCTGTGCATTCTCCTCTTGATATTTGCTTAAATTCGGCCAGTCCTGCGCTTGTGCTTTTCCTCCCATAATGATTGATAACAATAAGATACTATAAAGGAATTGAATTTTTTTCATTTGTCCTTGGATTTAAAATTTCAAAATAAAATTAGGATACGCCAAATGCAACCGAATCAAACTTTTTTTGCTTCTTTGAAAGCTAGAGTAAAGAAGGTTGATTTTAAAAAGTTAAATTAATCAAACAAATCAGATGATAAATAGCGATCGCCACGATCACAAATAATAGCTACAATCACACCAGATTCTAAAGTGTTGGCTATTTTTAATGCTGCAGCAACAGAACCTCCACTGCTCATTCCTGCAAAAACGCCTTCTTCAAGTGCCAAACGTTTGGTCATTGCCCGCGCTTCAGTTTCCGAAACTTCAATTATAGTATCTACTTTTGAGGCATCAAATATTTTTGGCAAATATTCCTGCGGCCATTTTCTGATTCCTGGAATTTGCGAGCCATCGCTGGGTTGTGCTCCTACAATTTGAATAGCTGGATTTTTTTCTTTTAAATAGGTAGAGGTTCCTATAATGGTTCCTGTAGTTCCCATTGCGGAAACAAAATGGGTCACGGTTCCTACTGTATCGGTCCATATTTCTGGACCTGTTGTTTTGTAATGTGCTTTCCAGTTGTCATCATTGGCGAACTGATTTAGCATAATATAGCCGCCTTCGGCTACTTTTTTGTCAGCATAATCTCTAGAACCAATAATTCCTGTTGCAGCGGGCGTTAAAATCACTGTGGCGCCATAAGCGCGCATAGTTTGGGTGCGTTCCTTAGTAGAGTCTTCTGGAAGTACCAATTCGATTTCGATATTGAATAATTTGGCTATCATTGCCAATGCAATCCCCGTGTTGCCGCTTGTAGCCTCGATCAGCTTATCTCCTTTTTTTATATCGCCTCTTTCGAGTGCTGATTTGATCATATTGTACGCCGCTCGGTCTTTTAAACTGCCTCCCGGATTATTCCCTTCCAGTTTCAGTAAAAGTTTTACGTTTTTATTTTGTACCAAATTAGTAGATTCTACCAAAGGTGTATTTCCAATAAGGTCTAATATTTTGAATGATTTCATGCTGTTTTTTATCTTGAATTTGAATTAGAATGCGTAGTTGTAACATCTGAATGCTTTTATAGGTCCCGTTTTTAAAAATAGCAACAAGAATAGCAGAAAGGGATATTATTGTAATGAGATAACATTCGGATTTGTTTTGTAGTGAATTACAAAGATATTGAACTATTTTGAATTATTTCCTTCAAAAACAGAAAGCAATCTTGTTTTTGAAGGTACTTTTGTTAGATAAAATAATCAAAGTTGTTCGAATTGTTCGAATAGTAAAGCGAATCCTATTTGTGTTATTTTATAATCTACAACGGCCAAGTAGTAGTTTTAATGAAAGTATTTTTTTAAATTAGCCAATAAATAAAAATCCATGAAAAGTAATTTGACTTTTATTAGTGATATTTCTAAGAAAGAATTTCCACTTGCTGATAAAGTTTCGGCAAAAACAATCCGAAATCCCATATTGGCACTTATAGAAAATGATTTTCCTGATTTTGATAAAACTAAATTTTTAGCAATTGAGGAGCTGAATATGTATCGAGAGAAATATATTTCAAATTATTTGCTTGTTGAAATAGGAGAGTTGTCCAATTTGGAGGCTAAGGTTATTAATTCTTTGAGCGAAGACAAATCATTGGTGAGTGACGTTGAAGATGAATTGGGTGCTCGCACAGTAGGTCAAAAAGTAGCAGATCAGGTGGCAGGTTTTGGCGGAAGCTGGAAATTTATTATTCTTTTTGGGGTATTTATTATGCTTTGGATTTTAGCAAATATTTATATTTTGCTGAATAAAGGGTTTGATCCTTATCCTTTTATTTTATTGAATTTAATTTTATCTTGTTTGGCCGCACTTCAAGCTCCAGTAATTATGATGAGCCAGAATCGTCAAGAAGAAAAGGATAGGGAAAGAGCCAAAAAAGATTATATGATTAATCTCAAATCAGAACTTGAAATCCGAATGCTTCATGAAAAACTAGATCATTTGATTATGCATCAGCAAGAAGAATTAATAGAAATTCAGAAAGTCCAAATCGAAATGATGAATGATATTCTGTCAAGAATTAAATAATTTTTTGAAGGGAAAAAGTTAGAAATAAAGCGACGAAAAGTGTTTGAAAAAATAACCTCCAATCATAAAAATACCATTTAAGATAGCGGAGGTAATAATCCATTTTCTGTAATTTCTATTGTTGTCAATCAAATTCAAACCAACAATTCCCAGAAATAACAAGGTCGTGAAAAGGGCTGGATACATCTTGAAAGCGCCGTAAAAATCACCTTGTAATAGCAGTAAAAATCCCCTCTGAAAACCGCATCCCAAACACTCCATCCCAAAGAGGGTTTTGCTTAAACACGGGAGCATATATTTATCTAAATTCAATGATATTATTTTTTACAATTTTACAAAAAAATAAGTAACGTTTGAAAAAATAAGCAGGTAATTTTAAATTCATTACTTTTGGAATCTGATATTCTAAAAGATGAAGAAGTTTATAATTCCCGTAATGATTGTTGCCATCATTGTTGCTTTGTACGAGCAAGTCAGTGCAGAAAAAAATGTGTACATCATGGTTGTTGCTATTGTGATTTTCATGATGGGAATGATGCAGTTGAGTGCCAAAACACCTAGTAAAAATCAAGATAAAGAAGACCAAAATGTTTAATAAAGGAGATAAAGTTTCAGTACTTGACGAAGCTATTGATGGCGTCGTATTGTCTATGAATGGAGATCAAGTTACCATCGAAACAGCAGATGGATTCATGATGACATTTTTTGTCAATGAATTACTTAAAGTGCCAGATACCAGTAATTTAATGAATTCTATTAGAAGAGTAAATGTAAGTGAAATTTCTAAAGAAAAAGAGATTCCAAAAGCTCGAAGTTTTGTAAAGGAAAAAAAATCAAAGCATGAAATTCCGGCACCAGAGTTTGATTTACATATCGAAAAACTAGTTCCTAATAAACGGGGAATGTCAAACTATGATATTCTAACCTTACAGACAGAAACGGCAAAACGGCATATAGAATTTGCCATTAGAAATCGGATTCCTAAGATTGTTTTCATACATGGAGTTGGTGAAGGAGTCTTAAAAGCAGAACTGGATTTCTTACTGGGTCGTTATGATAATATTGCTTTTGCGGAAGGTAATTATCAAAAATATGGTCAAGGCGCAACAGAAGTTTTTATTAAACAAAGTGCGATGTAATTTCTTTTTTAGGTAATAAAAATCGAAAAAAAAATCCCGATTTCAAGTCAATTCTCATTAGAAAATAGACTTGAAATCGGGATTTTTGTTGGACTGAAAAACGATTGATTTAGACGTTTAATTTATGTCTAATTCAATATTAATTGGTAGTCAATAATTCACCGTAAATATAATTATCACCTAAAAGAAAATCGCTGTTTCCATTCTTCATTTTTACATTTTTAAGGATCACCGTATGTTTAAAACCGTTCCCAAAACTGGTAGTTGTCACTTCAATTCTACCGCTGATATTTGCAACTCCAGCTACTGCAATCCATTCTTCAAGGACAACAGGAGTAGAGGGATAAACGGTATTGCAAAAGTAAGGATCAGTCAACAAACCAGAGAATAATCTATAGGTAAGTTTATTTGTAGTGTCACTAATTAAGGCGGTTCTTGGTGTGTTTATTGGAGTAGCTTCATTAGTAATCAAAGTGGGATCAATGTCTAAAATCAGTGCTTCACTACTATTTTTATCATATAGTTGTTTAGAATTTGGACATTGCTTTAACACTTTAGTAAAAGCAAAAGGCAAACCCGTCGTGTTCAGGATGTAGTCACCAAAGGCAAAAGTTTCATAAACTTGGATGCCATTACCTTTATCAAAAGTGATGTTTTTAAAAGTAATATTATGATTATAACCTGTAATTTTAGAACTGTTCTCTGTTTCATTTCTAGTTTTAATGGCGGTAGTATTTATGACTATTGTTCCACCTGTAGCCGTCCATTGATCAGTTACTACTGGGGTTGCTGGGGGGATTGTTTCGCATAAAGTAGCAGCAGTTACAGTACCATTATAAAAGCGATAAATTACTCGATTCGTACTATTAATCTCTAATTCTTGGGTAGAAGTTTCAGCAGGAAAGTTGATTCCTGTGGCATCAAAAAGAAGAGCTTCGCTGTCTTTTACTTTATAAATGATAGTATTTGAGGCGCATTTTTGCGCGGCAACATCTTCAAAATTGATATCTTCTTGTATTAAATTTCCATCATCGCAACCAATTAAAACCAGGGCAAAAACCAATACGCTTAGAACTCTTTTCATTTTTATAAAATTTATAACAAAAATAGAATTTTTAATTTATACCAAATACATTACCGGTTAAAAATACCATATTTAACAACATATTGTATTTTTTCATTTTCAAAGTAGTGGAATCAAATCATTATTTTCTTTTCAATTTTGGATTCAATTGTACTATTCTAAAGCCGACAGAAATCAGTATATTTGTACCCATATAAGACGGTTCATGAGACTTAATAAATATTATTCGGCTGCTTTTTTAGCTTTTTTTGTATGGGGTTTTTTTAGTTTTGCTTTAAAGCCCTTACACCAGTATCCTTCCTTGGACATTTTGTTTTATCGCGTTTTTTTTAGTGCGATTACAATGATACTCATAAATGTAGTTTTTCGAAGAAAAGTAATAAAAGAAAATTGGAATCACTTTAAAAATATCTCATCAAAACAACAAAAAAAAGTTGTGTTATTGACACTTGGTGGTGGCGTATTCCTTTCTTCAAACTGGTTTGTTTACATCTATGTGATGAATCATGTTAGCGTTAATGCGGCATCATTGGCCTATTTGATATGTCCTATTGTAACTACAGTTTTTGCCTTTTATATTTTGAAAGAAACATTGAGTAAATGGCAATGGATTGCTGTAGGCATCAGTTTTTTTAGTTGTATTTTGTTGTCATTCAACCATTTTCAGGATATTTTTTACAGTCTTATTACCGCTGCTACTTATGCACTGTATTTAGTGAGCCAACGTAAAAATAACGATTTGGATAAATTTTTAGGTCTAACCATACAATTGATTTTTACTGCACTTGTACTCTTGCCCTTTTATCCAAAATACAGTGGAGCAATCCCTACGGAACCTTTATTTTACATTTGCATGTTCATGATTGTGGTATTTTTCACCATTATTCCATTGTTTTTAAATCTGTATGCTCTCAAAGGAATTAACTCTTCTGCAGTGGGAATTATGATTTATATTAACCCAATTATTAATTTTTTACTAGCCCTATTTTATTATAATGAGCAAGTAAATGTCCTACAATTATTTTCTTATTTTCTGATTTTGATTTCGATAGTAGTGTTTAATGAAAAGATACTGTTTTCCAAGAAACCAACAGCTGTGGCTACAGAATTAGAAAGTTAAAAATAATTTTACAATTTTAAATTAAATGAAAAAAGTATATCTCGATAACGCTTCTACAACAGCTCTTCGTCCAGAAGTAATTCAAGAAATGACCAAGGTGTTAACGGAGGATTATGGAAATCCATCGTCAACGCATAGCTTGGGTCGTTCTGCAAAAAATATCTTAGAGCTTTCTAGAAAGGCAATAGCTAAAAATTTAGGTGCTACGGCTCAGGAAATTATCTTTACCTCCTGTGGTACTGAAGCTAATAATTGGATTCTTCGTTCCGCAGTGAAAGATTTAAAAGTAGAACGCATTATTACAAGTAAAATAGAACATCATGCCGTATTACATACCGCATTAGTCTTAGAAAAAGAGTTTGGAATTGAGATTGATTATGTACCGATAAAACCAAACGGCGAGATTGATATCACTAATTTGGCAGAATTGCTTTCGCACGAAACTAAAACCTTGGTGAGCTTAATGCATGTAAATAATGAAACAGGAACTATTTTAGACTTAGAACGTGTTGGGCGTATCTGCAAGGAGCATAGTGCTTTATTTCATTCGGATACCGTGCAGTCAATTGGAAAAACATCCATTGATTTGCAAAACCTATCGGTTGATTTTATCGTGGCTAGCGCACATAAATTTCATGGGCCAAAAGGAGTTGGTTTTGCTTTTATTCGAAAAAATTCAGGATTACAACCTTTATTCTTTGGTGGCGAACAGGAGAAAGGACTGCGGGCTGGAACAGAGGCCTTACATCAAATCGCTGGAATGGCAAAAGCCTTAGAAGTTTCCTATAGTAAGTTAGAAATGGAACGAATCCATATTTTAGAATTAAAAAACTATCTTATTTCGCAACTTGAAATTGAATTTCCTTCATTTTCAATTAATGGAGGTGTCGATGGATTTTATACAGTTTTGAATGTTTTATTGCCTTTTGCAGCGGATAAAACAGCGATGATCCTCTTTCATTTGGATATGAAAGGAATTGCAGTTTCTAGAGGAAGCGCCTGCCAATCTGGAAGTGTAAAACCTTCTCACGTTTTAGCTGAAATCCTGTCTGATGAGGATTTAAAGAAACCCAGCCTGCGTATTTCTTTCAGTCATAATAACACACGCGAAGATATTAATTTGCTCATTGATGCTTTGAAAACCATTTAATAATAAATGTATAAATATAAGTTGTGCTACTTTTTATTATCAACTGCATAATAGTAGTATTTAATAAAAACAGAAACATTAACATCTTGCATATACAAAATAATTGATCTATGAGAGTTTATGAGGTCTAATTTATCTATAATTTGAATATAGTTTTTAGCTCATTTGTCCAGCTGATTCCAGTCAAGTGTATTTTTCCATAATCAAGCGCGCTTTAAAGAAGCACAAGGTGGATTCAGCCCCTTGGTTTATATTGATATGCGTGTCTTCTAGGCCATCATAAGAAGCACCATTTTCAGGATTATACATAATTTGTTTCAGATGGTTGTTTCCTAAAAACCATATAAAAGCGAGTTTTAATTGGTCTTTGTATTTTGTATTTTGTGTCAGTTCATAAAAGAAGTCCAAGGCAATAATTGTTGTTGCCACTTCGATAGGCTGTTCTCCATAAAATTTTCTTTCGTTTTGTTTCTTGAACCAACCTCTGTTTGATATTACTTTCAATTGTCCTTTCATAAAATAATGGGAGAGTAAAAAATCGAAGGTGATAATTGCAATTTTTTTATACTTCGATTTTTTTGTAACTAAATAACTGTACATCATGGCCTCAGGTAATACATTATTAGCATAGGTCATATAATCTTCATACCAGCACCAGTCCTCTGCAGAGTTGATGTTGTAATGTCTTAAAAGTTCATCGGCCAGTTTCTCAATATGATTTTTGATTTCTTCGTCTTTGTAGGTTTCATGGTAGAGGTACAATCCTTTTAAAGCGTAGGCAATAGCTCTTGGAGATTTGAAATTATCTATCCTTTTAATGGCCCTGTCCCAGCATTTTACTGCCCTGTAAATCATCTCCAGCGGCAAATATTGTCTATGGGAGATAACGGTTCCTAAGCTCCATAAAGCCCTACCATTAGCGTCCTCAAGATTAACCTCTCCGTTTTGCTGAGTAAGTTCATGGTTGTAATCTTTGTAATTGTCAAACCAGCCATCATTTCGCTGTATTCCTTCTATAAAATTCAAATACGTAAAGGCTAATTTTAAATTTTCATCAGCTGGAAAAGCTTTGTCGTACATGACAATATTAATTAAGGCTCTGGCATTATCATCTAACGTATATCCAGATTCAGGATCGGGCTGGCTAAATTTTGAAAACTGAAGAATTCCAAAATCGGTAGTCAGTTTTTTGATGTGATCTAATTTTATTGGTGGAAAATTAAACCGTAAATCCTCTTCTCGATTTGTTAATTGATCAAATAAAAGACGGTATTGTATGGCTATATTTTCCCAACTGGTAGCGCGAGCCATCGAAAAAGCGTTTTTACCCATGGTTATTCTTTGTTCTTTATTTTCAATTAGATAACGTATTGCTTTTTGAAATTCTTTTGGATTATCAAAACTTTTTAATAAAATTCCATTGCCGTTTCCTAAGGACTCAACAGCATGTGGTATAGGTGTTGAAATGACGGCACAACCGCTACTCATGGCATAGGCAAAAGTCCCGCTAACGGTTTGATTTGGATCTTTGGAACTGAATAAATAAATTTCAGATAACGTTAAAAATTCGAGTAACTGTTGTAATTTAAGATAGTCGTTTATGAAAATCACATTGTTATCTAAATGGAGATCTTTTACAATGGATTGTAGGGAATGGCGGTACTTCTCGCCCTCTCTTTTTAAAATCTCTGGATGTGTTTTTCCTATAATTAAATAAATAACTTCGGGATGATGTGCCACAATTTCTGGCAATGCATGCAACACGGTTTCTATTCCTTTATTTTCGCTTATTAACCCAAAAGTGGACAAAACAATCTTATCCTTAAACCCGTATCTATTTTTAAGTATTTTTTTTTGTTCCCAAAGTACAGTGTGATTGCCATGAGGAATAACCATAATTTTAGAGGATTGACAGTTGTAATAGGCGGCCAAGACTTCTTTAGAATTTTTGGTTAGCACTACGACTTTATCTGATAAATCAGTAATGGCGTACACCACTTTTTTTCTTTTTTCATTCGGAGTAGGCAGAACGGTATGAAAAACCGTTACAATGGGTTTGTTTAGGGCTAATATAAAGGAGAGGATATGATCACCATATTCTCCTTCAAAAAGGCCAAATTCATGCTGAATACAAACAAGTCCGATGTCATTGCGTTCATTTATTTTTTCGGCAACTAACCTGTAATGAACTAAAGAGTCTACCGGCAGGATGTAACTAACTTCGTCAGGATACTGAAATTCCTGTTCTCTGTTTTGCAAAGCACATACTTCAACTGGAAGCGTATCTCCAAAGACGATATTGACAGCATTAACAATATCATTGGTAAAAGTAGCTATTCCACATTCTCTAGGCGGATAGGAGCTCACAACTAGCATTTTTATTCCTGTCTCGAATTTCATAGCAGTGCATTTTTAAGGTTGTTTTCTCAATTCGAGAAGCAATTCATTGATATCTAATTTGGCCACAGCAATATGTTTATCTCCTGCACCATAATAAATGTATAGGTCATTCCCAAATAAAGCATGTCCGGTGGGGAAAACAACATTGCTGACCTTGCCTTCCATTTCCCATTTTTTAGTTGGTGAAAATAGGGGGAAGGGCAGTCTTGAAAGCTCAATTTTAGGATTTTCTAATTGTAATAAAGCGGCTTTAGCATGGTATATTTTTCCAATAGTTGATTCTTGTACACCATGATAAATAAGTAACCACCCGTATTCCGTTTCAATAGGCGGGCCACCTGATCCTATATAATTAACTTCAAAACTATCTTTAGGATCTAATACAATGTAATCCACCAAAGTAATGATGTATTCTCTCCAAAATGATTCGGTTAAATCCGTCCAATGCTCAAATTCTACGATTTGAATTCCAGGCCAAATGCGGTGCAAGAGGACAAACTTTCCATTAATTTTCCTTGGAAAGAGGACGACATCTTTATCCCTCAGCATCCTGAATTCATCGGAAACTAATCCTATTTGTGCGAAAAGATTGTAATATTGGTGGTATTTAGGATTAAGTTTGCTGTTATCACAACAATTCACATAACTTTCATATTCATTGTAATTGACCTGTGGTGTAATAATACCGTGTTTCTCGAAATGAATCAAATCTTTAGGAGTAGCTAGTGCTCCCATGGCATTAATGCCGTCATAAGCCGTATACGTAATGTAATAAGTATCTTCAATTTTTACAATGCGGGGGTCTTCTATACCGTGTTTTTCATATTCAAAATCGCGCATAATTATTGGCTGCTCCTGGCGTTCAACAACCTTGGTTGGTCCCTCTAACTTAGCATAACCTACGGTTGAATAATTGCCATGTTCTACTGCTCGGTATAAAACATGAATTGTATTTCCTTCTTGATAAATACCCGGATTAAACACACCGTTATTTTCAAATGGCTTGTCTGTAGGCCCCATAATTATTCCTAATTTTTCTATTGTAACCATGGCTTCAACCGTCTTTTAAATCGTTTAAAAATCAAATTAGTAGCTACTATTTATTTTTGCTCCTCTTCCTTTTTCTGTTCCTTTAATTTTGCTTTTTCCTGTTTTCTAAAATACCCACGAAATAAAAAATTATGTTTTAAGGCTTCTAGATTTTCATTTAAACGGAAACTGGATTCTTTAATATTGTCCATTGTAGAGTTTATTTTTCTTACTAATTTAGGGTCGTTTGAAAGGTAATTGATAGCCCCTTTTCCGCCTTTGATATTGACTACTGTAGTGTCGAGGTTACCTATTACATTATTTATTTGACTACTTGTTTGCTTTAAATTTTGGACTACGGACTTAATGGTATTGGCCACTGCCGTATCTTTCAACACACCAATTACATTGTTTTTATTTTCAAGTGATGAAATAAGTCGGTTTAATTTAATGATTGATTCGGAACTACCTTTTCCTGTAATTTTTAAATAATGCATTGTTTGTTTTAAATCTTCCGCCAGCGTACTATCTTTAATTAATAAGCCTACGGTTCCCGTTCCTTGATTGATTTCATTCGTTATTTTGAGTAGATCTGTGGTGAGGAGTGCTGCATTTTTATTGGTCTTGTCAAGAGTAATGAGCATATCTTCCGTTCGTATGCGATTTATTGTGGCAATTTGATCTCCAGGTAGTATAGATGCCGCCCCTTCTTTTCCTGGAAGGATATTAATAATCATGTTTCCCACTAAACCATCGGAACCTATTGTAGCAACAGCATTTTTTCGAATAAGTGGAAAAATAGTTTTATCTATCAGCATATCGACTCTAATAGCCGTATCGTTAATCATTTCTATTCCGCGTACCGTGCCCACATTGATTCCAGAAAAACGGACATTATTGCCTAGTTGCAAACCATTGACATTATTAAAAACTGCGGATAAGTGATTGGTTTTTCCAAACATTTGTTTCTTATCGCCAATGAAATACACAGCGAGTATAAACAATAATAGCCCGATTATGACAAAAACTCCAAGTTGCAATTTTTGGGATGTTGTTTTTTCCATTTTTATTGTTATTTAAAGAAAGCTTGTACTTTTGGATCTGTTGAAATGGATAGTTCCTCAAAAGTGCCTTCGATATAATTAATGCCATCCACTAGTAAAATCATGCGGTTAGAAATCATTCGAGCACAATCCACATCGTGCGTGATAATTATAGCTGAGGTGTTGTATTTTTTTTGGATAGACATCATTAGCAGCAAAATTTCTTTGGCAGTTATGGGGTCTAGGCCTGTAGTAGGTTCGTCATATAAAATTATTTTAGGTTGCAATATTAAAGTTCGGGCTAACGCAATTCGCCTTTTCATTCCTCCTGATAGTTCTTCAGGCATTAAATTGATTGTGTTTGCTAGCCCAACGTTCTCCAATGCTTCCATTACCATTGGAGTGGTGTCCTTGATAACACCAAACTTTTTTTTGTGTCGTCGCAATGGGAATTCTAAATTCTCCCGGACTGTCATCGAATCGTAAAGTGCACTTCCTTGGAAAAGAAATCCAACTTCCGTTCGAAGATCATCCAGTTCTTCTCGATCGAGTTTACTAATATCATTTTCCATCACAGTGATCGAGCCACCGTCAGGCTGCTCTAGTCCTATCAAACACTTTATCATCACAGATTTTCCAGAACCTGATTTTCCCATAATCACGAGATTCTCACCTTCACGGAGCACCATATTAAAACCAGCTAAAACAGCATTAGAACCATAGCTTTTTCGGAGGTCTTTGATCTCTATGATTGATTTTTGATTTTGTAGTAATGTATCCATAATCAGTTATAAGTCATAAAATATATCAGTAATAAAAACAGCAATAAAATCAATAATAAAGAGCAACATTGAAGTGAAAACGACAGCAGAATTAGCCGCCAAACCTACGCCCGCAGTCCCTTTTTTGCAATAATATCCTTTGTAACAACCCACTAATCCAATAGCAAAACCGAAAAAGAATGTTTTTATAGTTGCAGGAATTAAGTCACCATATTCCAACGCATTAAAAACCTGATTGTAATACAATAAAAATGAAACTTTCCCTTTGATATTTTCTACCAGAAAAGAACCAAAAATGGCGATTGCGTTTCCAAAAAAAACTAAAATAGGAAGCATAAAAGTAGTGGCCAATACTCGGGTAACTACTAAATATTTAAAAGGATTAGTACCTGAAACTTCCATGGCATCTATTTGTTCCGTAACACGCATTGAGCCTAATTCAGCGCCAATCCCAGAACCGATACGTCCCGCACAAATCAATGCTGTAATTATAGGACCAATTTCTCGAATCAGCGAAATACTAACCATTGAAGGCATCCAGGATACAGCGCCAAATTCCTGTAATGTAGGACGAGATTGCAATGTAAATACCAACCCAATTATAAATCCTGTAACTGCTACAAGTAGCAAAGAACGATTTCCCATATTGTAACACTGCCTTAAAAACTCTTTAAATTCAAAAGGACGTTTAAAAGTCTCTTGAAAAAACCGACCCGCGAAGTAGGAGAGTTCGCCAACTTCAAGTAAAAAAGCTTTGAATAATTCAATTATTTTAGAAAATGTATTCATAAGCAAATGAATTGGTTTTTAATAAAAATCAGCTACTCAAATATACATAATTATTTGTCTGATTATCAGCGCTTAAAGGTGTTGTTTGTCTGTTATTTAAAGGATTTTGTCGAGAAAAATTCAATTTAAAAAAAGGAAGACGATTTTAAAACGTTTCTCCTAATTTTGTAACAAAAAGAATTTCTTGCTTTATAATTAGCACAAGGTGTTAAAGAAGTTCAAAAACCATGAACGGCATGTGATTTTTTTTGTTTCAAAAGTATAAATAGCAACAAAAAAACTTACGATTTATTTTCTTTTTTTAACCATTTCTCTATTTCTACCGACCAAAAAACAATACTTGATACCGCTAATGTTAGGATCAATTCACGGAAAGTTAGCGGTTGTGTTTTAAAAATCCCATTAAATAAAGGAGTATAAATTATCATTAATTGAAGTGAAACCGTTATTGCTAAAGCGACAATCATGGGCTTATTAGAGAAAAAACCAATTTTAAAAATAGAATCTTGGCTAGATCGAATGACCATTACATGACCCAATTGGCTAAAGCAAAGAACGGTAAATGCCATCGTTTGCCAATGCGAGTTCGCCACATGTATGGCATAAGCCTGCATTCCGATGGTCACTACTCCCATTAAAAATCCTACCCATAAAATATGCACTGCCATTCCATTTGAGAAAATATTTTCCTTCGGATTTCTAGGCGGTCGTTTCATAATATTTGCTTCTGCTGGTTCAGAGGCTAAGGCCAACCCAGGCAAGCCATCTGTGATTAGGTTAATCCAAAGAATGTGAATGGCCAGTAATGGTATGGGTAAACCAAAGAACGGTGCCAAAAATATAGCCCATATTTCTCCTGAATTTCCAGTCATAATATACTTTATAAATTTCAGAATATTATCGAATATTTTCCTGCCGTGCTTAACTGCAATTACTATGGTGGCAAAATTATCATCTAGTAAAATCATGTGCGAAGCTTCTTTGGAAACTTCCGTACCGTTGATGCCCATTGCAATGCCAATATCAGCATTTTTGAGTGCTGGAGCATCGTTGACGCCATCGCCGGTCATCGCTACAAAATGATTTTTAGATTGTAAGGCAGTGATGATTCTTAATTTTTGTTCGGGATTAACACGTGCATAAACGCGAACCTTTGCCACGATTTCTTCAAACGCAATTTGGTTCAACATTGCTAATTCAGAACCAGTAAGGGCTAAGTCCTCCTCGGAAGAAATAATACCAAGTTTTGCAGCAATAGCTTTAGCAGTAAGCTTGTGGTCGCCGGTAATCATCACCGGAATAATGCCAGCTTCTTTACACTCGGATACGGCTTGCCTTGCTTCTTCGCGAGGTGGGTCTATCATCCCGACAAAGCCAATAAGCGTTAGTTCTGTTTCGATTTCAGCTGGATCCAAATGCTGCGGAAGTGATGAAATTGTTTTCATTGCATATCCCATAACCCGATATCCTTTTGCAGCCATCTCATTTACTTTACGTTCCAATTCTGGAATATGGGATTTTTGATCAGCATTCAACTTGTCAAACAAGACATCAACGGCTCCTTTTGTTAATACAATCATTGTAGCACTATGATCGGCGTCAGGATTACTATTTTGATGAATTGTAGTCATACACTTTCTTTTAGAATCAAAAGGTAATTCTGCAATTCGTGGATAAATTTTTTCTAAATCACCTCGATTAAAACTCTTATCGAACGCATATTCGACCATTGCTACCTCAGTCGAATCTCCTAACCATTTTCCATTTTCTTCTTTTGACACATCATTATTCAAAGCTATTGCATGAAGTAGTCTGTTTTGATCTTTAAAAACCGTCTGATAATTTGCGGTCGAAGTTTCATAAAATTCCTGTAAGGTCATTTTATTGAGGGTTAAAGTACCTGTTTTATCAGAACAGATGTAGGTTACAGAACCTAATGTTTCTACAGCGGGTAACTTACGTATAAGGGCCTTGTGTTTTGCCAATTTCTTGGCTCCAAAAGCTAATGCTATTGTTACCAATGCTGGTAAAGCCTCAGGAATGGCAGCAACTGCAAGTGAAATTGAAGTGATTAGCATAGTCAAAATAGCTTCGCCACGCAGCCAACCAATCATAAAAATGATGGTGCAAATCAATAGTATGCCTGCGGACAATCGTTTGCCAAAAGCAGCTAATCTTTTCTGCAATGGAGTGGTGGTTTCATCGGTCTGGATCATTTTTGCGATATGGCCCAACTCGGTCTGCATTCCAGTTGCCACGACATAAGCAAGGCTTCTCCCATTAGTAACTGAAGTTCCTTTAAAACCCATGTTGGTCTGGTCGCCAAGAGCATAAATTCCTTCGGGAAGTTCTTCTGTGTTTTTTTCTACATTATTTGATTCGCCTGTTAGCGTTGATTCATCTACTTTTGTTTGATGAGTTTCAAAAAATCGGACATCTGCTGGAATAATATTCCCTGCTTCTAACATTATGACATCTCCTACAACGAGATCTGTTGCAGGAATGCTGATCATTTTTCCTTCACGTAAAATATGAGCATGGTTTGCTGCCATATTTTTTAAGGCTTCCATCGCTTTTTCTGCTCGATATTCTTGAATAAATCCTACAGTTGCATTAATAATTACGATAGCTAGTATAATAATTGTATCCGTAACATCACCTATAACGCCTGAAATAATTGCTGCCGCTACAAGAATAAGAATCATGAAATCAGAAAACTGAGATAAAATCATTTTAATAACACTCTTCTTTTTTGTGTCTTCAATTTGATTTTTTCCTTGTTCGCGTAAGCGCTCAGCGGCTATTACTGGATCAATGCCGCTTGGAGTTGAATTTAGCAATTGAGTTATTTCTGATATTGGAAGTAAATGCCAGTTCATAATTTTAATCTTTTAAATAGTACAATAAAATCATCATTAAAACATACACTAATGCTATTAAAGCAGTATCTATGGCGAGTTTCCATTTTTTTTCTTCCTTGAATACGATGCCTATAATGCCAATGGCAGTTATAATTATCGTTCCTAGGACTGGTATAATATGGTTGGGACTAGTAAATTGAAGGATAGCGCCTTTCGTATATAGAATATCATCAATGGCCAAAATGGCAATATTAAAAATAGTACTGCCAAAAATAGTACCAATTGCTAGATCAATGGTTCCCAGTCTAATGGCCGCTATGGATACTACTACTTCCGGAAGTGAAGTAGAAGCAGCAATAAATAAAGTGCCAAAAAAACTTTGTCCCATTCCACTAGCCTCGGCCAAGTGTTGTCCAAAATAAGGCAGCAGCATTGCAGCTCCCATTAGTACAAGTGCGTTCATTATATACCTTCGCACGACTTGTTTTAGTGTTAGAGTGTAGGTGTTTTTTCTTTCTTCCCGATAATGACTTTCTTTTTTATCATAAGAGAATATTACGCGAATGGCTATGACGTAAAATAAAAGAAAGAGTAAGCTGAATTCTCCAATCCATAAAATGGTTCCAAAAATATCGGGCATTAAAATTGCAAAAGCGACCAAACTCAATAGTATGATACCAAAGGATGCTGCAATCACATGACCTGTTTGGGCAACCGATGTTAGTGGTTTTTTATGGTCGTAAAATAAATCCATAATAGAAATAATAAGGATATTGAACGCACAGCTTCCTACAATATCGCCAACGGCAAGATCTGGAGCATTAAGAAAAACCACAGCGCTAATCCCATTCATTATTTCGGGCATAGATGTTACTGATGCCAAAAGAACAATGCCCATAAACATTTTCCCCCAACCTAACATATCGGCCATCATATCACCATACTTAGATAGCCGTGAGCCAGTTGCTACTATTACCGCTGTGGCTAGGATAAACCCGATAATGTCCAGATAGATAGCATTCATGAAGAAATAATTAGTATGTTAGAATCTTTAAATTTCTTACTTATCGTTACGGGCAATAGGAATAGGATGGACTGCTAGCCACTTTTATTGAATTTTAATTGTATTATTTATCTTAAATTAGGAACAGGATGACGATAATTATTGCACTGGAATGCTCAGTAATGGCTTAGCGATTAGATAGGCTGTTTTTTTGGTTATACTGGAGTAAAAAATACGATTCCAAAAACCTTTTCTTTTTAAAGGATTAATTACAATCAGATCCGTTTTATCGGCTACTGTCACTTCTAAGATTATTTTTGCTACGTTCTCTCCTGTACTATGTTTGAAAGTGAATTCAAAATCTTTAAAATGGTTTTGAATTGTATTTTTATAATTGTCAAAGTCTTCATCTGCGGTAAACGCTAGGATTCCCTTGTCGACGTGAAGAATGGTAATGGTAGCATTGAAAAGCTTGTTTAATTCCAGTAATTGAAAGAGAACCTTTTTGTCTTTTTTATTATAATTAGAGGCAAAAGTTATTTTTTTTGGGATCTTGAATTTATATTTTTCTGGAATAGCAAGTACGGGGCAGGAAGCTTTGGTCATAACCTCGGCAGTAAAACTGCCAATGATTTTTTCTTTTAACCCACTAGCTCCTTTTGTGCCCATTACTATTAAATCTATTTTATTTTTTTTACAAAATTTTGGAATCTTTATGCCTTCAGGACCTTGATCCACATGAATGTTTATGGAAAGATTTGGATTTTTATCCATTATAGAATTCATGATAGCAGTAAGATGGTTGGTTAAAATTGTTTTAGTATCTAAATTTTCTTGAGTGCTTGAATTAAGGGGATAAAAAGCGCTCTCAAAAGGAATAAAACAGTGGTATAAAATTAACGAAGCATCAAAAACCGTGGCCATTTTTACAGCATAATGTATAGCAGAATCTGCCCGTAAAGTAAAGTCGGTTGGGCAAAGTATCGTTTTCATATTGTTAATTTTTAGTTTGCTCCTTATCTAAATCATCCCATACATTTCGTTCAAATTATTATTTGATTGTATTTTTTCAAATGCTAACGGATTATTTGAATTTTCAACAGTTCTTTGCTTTTTTCCAATTGTAATTTAATTTTTAACTTTCATACAAGCTCAGCCTGTTCTTAACGGAAATCAATTCCTGCTGTAAACGCTCTATTTTTTCCAATAAATTTAAAATGACATCTATTCCATGCATGTTTACCTCTAATTCTTGGTGTAATCGTATCATTTTTTCAATTGCATGAACAGATTCAGGACGGACATACTTAGTTTCATTGACAGTAAGGATTTCCAATAAACCCATTTCATTTAAATTAAAAAAGAACGACATTTCTAGATTATATTGCATGAAAAGCAGGGATAGAGGGATTAAGTTTGTGGTATTCATGATGTTTTTAATTTTGAAAGTTCCATAAATAAATCTTTTTCTTTTTGGGAAAGATCAGTAGGGATTTTGATTTGATAGGTAATATATAAGTCGCCAAATTCACCTTCCTTTTTATAAATTGGGAAACCTTTTCCTTTAAGTTTGACAATAGTTCCGTTTTGGGTTCCTGGTTTTACAGTCAGTTTTACTTTGCCGTCAAAAGTAGCAACGGTAATCTCACCGCCTAATAGTGCAGTATATAAATCGAGAGCTACACTTGCATAAAGATTATTTTTATCTCGTTTAAATTCCGTGTGATTGGCTACTGTAAATGTGATGTATAAATCGCCTTTTGGACCGCCACTGGAGCCTTCGCCACCCACACCACTAATTTTTATTTGCTGTCCGTTTTCGACTCCAGCAGGGATGGTAATTCGGATATTTTTACCATTGATTGTCAGCGTTCTCTTGTGCGTGTTATAGACGTCTTTTAGGTCAAGATGCAATTCAGTGCTGAAATCCTGCCCTTTAAACTGAGTTTCTCTTCGACTTCCACCAGCACTGGAACGGCCACCAAACATGGATTCGAAAAAATTAGAAAAGTCACCACTACCACTAAATCCTCCTTCTCCATAACCTCCTTGTTGGCCATTTCCTTGATGTTGCCGTTGTTGTTTGGATTTTTCAAATTCCTCAGCGTTTTGCCAGTTTTCTCCGTAATCATCATATTTTTTACGGTTTTCAGAATGGCTTAATACTTCGTTTGCTTCATTAATTTCCTTGAATTTTCTTTCGGCTTCTTTATCATTGGGATTTAAATCAGGATGGTATTTACGGGCGAGTTTGCGATACGCCTTTTTAATCTCGGCTTCGGTTGCTTTTTTATCCACTTCAAGAATTTTGTAATAGTCTATAAATGCCATCGAGATTTTTTTTATGTTGCGGTTACTTCGGTTTTTTTAACTTCGTGCGGCTGAAAAAATCGCTCAATTTTCTATTTTACAATATCAAATTTAAACAATTTTGAAAGAATAAAATAGAAATAAAGTGTTTATATTCAGTTAGATATATAAAAAAATTCCTAAAATGGATTGCTTACTATTGCTATTTTCTCTCCATAAAGAAAACAACTGTTTTTCTATGGCTTTGAAACCTTAATGGTGTTTCAATTCAATAAGTAGCACTTTGTACTTTATAAATTCGGTACCTTTTAGATTGATTTTTAGAACGTAATTTATTTTCCCTACCAGCTTATCTATTTACTTCTGGTGAATTATTTTTTGTGTTTGGGATGCTCGTGCGGCCTAAATTTCTAGACTTAATCAAGAGGTCGAATCCATTCCTTGTGCTTATCAAAAATCAGCTTCGTTTTTGTATAGACAACAGCGCAATAACAATTTGATGTATGTTTAGGGTCATAAAATAAGTTTTTTTGGGATGAATTCGCATTTGGATTTCCCCATCATTTCTGTATGTATTTGCAGTCTGTTTTTGGATCAAAATCCCCTGAAAAGACATGTCATCCGCATAATAACTATCCTAGTTTAGGACTTTATTAGTTTGGAGAGCTGTGGAGAATCTTTTAAGCTATTGCTGCAAAGAACATGCTGTTCTAGACAAGTTACTCAGGTCTCCGTTATTTCACGGAACTAATAATTTTTTTAAAAATGAACTAGAAAAAGAATTCATCCTAATTGATTTGGGATACGTATCTTTAACAATCTAATTTAGGGATTTACTTTTAAGATTCTTTTTTAATTCCAATCCTCTTTTTTTTTAATTATAAAAGCGTTTGTAAGGTGTGAAAGTGACTACTAATTCGATAATTCTAGTGACGCCATACGAAATTAAATTAATGCATTTAGGGATAAAAGTGGTTTTAGTATTTACAGATTCTCGAGTGATGCATTGGCATTGTGCAATGATTTCGTAAAGATGGGTTCGAAACATAGCTGAAAATAATTCTGAACGTATTTCAATGTTAGTTTCGATACTTCCGTACGAACTTAAATTATTCAGGTTAAAAGATCCAATTGTGGACCAATTCTCATCAATAACTGCTGCTTTTCCATGCAAAACCGATTTGTCCCATTCGTACAATTCAATGTTATAGTTGAGAAGTTTACTATATAAAAAGCAAGTTGCCCGTCTAGTCACTGGAAGATCTGATTTTCCGGAAAGAATCAGTTTAATGGTCACTTTGTTTTTTGATGCTTTTTTCAATGCTCTAATGATTCGAATCCCAGGTAGAAAATAGCTTCCTACTATAATTATTTCTTTTTTGGCCTGCCGAATTTCTTTTATATATCCATCACAAATTTCATTTTTCCCCTTTAGCCAATCGTTCTGGAGTATGCGTACGGATGCATCTCCCTGCATTGCAAAAATTGCTTTTATTTTTTTATTTCCTAAGCGTCTTTTCTTAAAATAAATATCGCTGCAAAGTTGCTGCAGTGGTTTAGCAATTTCCCCTTTTAATTGAACGGCATAATCCAGCCAAGGTTCTTCGTTTGCTGATCCATGGTATTTAGCTGCGATGTTTATACCACCAACCAGCGCAACTTTTGCATCAGCAACAACAATTTTAGAATGGAGTCTCCTGCCAATAAAAAAAGTGTATGTTGAAAATAAAGGGGCAAAAAAACGAATATTGATACCGATACATTTCAGTTCTTTAAATAGTTCCGATGGAAAGGATAAACTGCCTATACCATCCAGAAGGATGTAAATTTCAACTTTCCTAGAAGCTGCTTCTTTTAAGACGGTAATAATTCTTGTTCCTGTAGTATCGTTTTCAAAAAGATACATTTGCAGGTAGATTTGAAATTGTGCTTGTTGTATAATAGCTTCTAAACGGGCAAAATAATCTTCTCCACTGAGAACCAACTCTAGATTTTTAGCAGCTGTAAAGCTATCGGTACTTTTTATCATGCGTTATCTTTGTTTTAACTTCATTGATTAAAATAAATTCCATAAGATTTTCGTTATCCAAAACTCCTGCTACTTCATTATTTTCCATCACGAGCATTAATCTTGATTTATTGAGTTGTATCACCTCAAAACTATTTTCCAGAAGTGAGTTACCGTCAAGAAAAACTAAATTCCGATCCATGACATTATAAATAAATTCATTTTCTCCATTTTTTGTAAGCGCCATTATAATTTGATCTCGGTTCAGCGTTCCAACAGGAATACCTGCTTCCGTGATTAGAAAATTCTTGCTTTGGCTGTCTAAAACCAATGATACGGCCTTTTTTATGGTTTCATTCGCATCCACCTTTGGAAATTGTTTCATCAAAATGTCATGAACTTTAAAACCTTTTAACAAAAATTTAGGTTGAGTAAAGTCCGCTTCTACCTGCGCCCCGATAATAACAAAAATACCAATAAACACTAAAACTGGTGTCGTAAAAAAGCCAAAAAGTATAAAGCCTAAAGCTATAAATTGACCAATTCGAGCCGCAATACGGGTCGCTACATGCCGTTGCATTTTAAAGGACAATACAGCGCGTATAATTCGGCCTCCATCCATAGGAAACGCGGGAATCAAGTTGAAAAGTGCCAGCAAAAAATTGACTAAGAAGAAATTCAAAAAGAAATTATTCGGATTTATACCAGTTGATAATTGCGACATTAATTCATCTGTCGTTTCGGGAATGGCTATGAATATCCCTGTAACAACGGCCAAGGTAATGTTTACTAAAGGTCCTGCAACAGCTACTATCAATTCTTCAATTGGCTTTTCAGGAATTTTTTCGAGCCGTGCTAAACCTCCAATGGGCAAAAGAGTGATGTCTTTGGTCTTTATGTGATACCTTTTCGCTGCCAAAGCGTGGCCTAGTTCATGCAGGATTACAGTGATAAATAGACTCAAAATAAACAAAACGGACAAAAGTATTTGAGTTGCGCTCTGGCCGGCTCGGTAATTAATGAAAATGATAAACATAATCAGTAATGAGAAGGTCCAGTGAACAAAAATTCCAATGTCTGCGATTTTTCCGAGTTTGAAGGAACCTTTCATTTGGTGCGTTTTAGCAATACTTTTTACAATATAAAAAGGTAAGTGATCTAGTTGAAAGTAGGCTTATTCTATTTTTTTTTTCGAAAAAAAAAAGAAAGCTATTTTTCATTTATTTCATTTTCTGAAGTACCATTATAGGCCCAAGCATTTAAATTGGCAATTGTTATATTTGCTATTCCGGCCAATGTTTCCTTTGTAAAAAATCCCTGATGACCGGTAATCAGTACATTAGGGTAAGAACGCAATTTGAGAAACAACGGGTCTGTTATAGGAGATTCAGTATGATCCTGATAAAATAATGCATGTTCTTTATCATAGACGTCTAAACCAACAGCTGCAATAGTTTTATTCTCAATTGCCTCGATTAAATCTTCGGTGTTTACAAATGCTCCATGAGCGGTATTGATAAATATCATTCCTTTTTTTAACGTTGAAAAACTAGCTTTATCAAACATTTGCTTGGAGGAATCATTCCATTGCGCATGAACTGAGACTACATCTGAAACTGCACAAACATCTTCAAATGAGCCGTAAGATAATGGGATTTCAGCTAATAGTTCTTTATTTTCAATAGCATCGAAAGCTAAAATTTTACATCCAAAACCATGCATAATCCTTGCAAAAGCAGCACCTATTGCGCCAGTTCCAATGATACCAACTGTTTTTCCATGCAAATCAAAACCTACCAGATGATCCATCCGATAATCACCAATGTGCATTAGCCGCTGACCCAAAATCAGTTTTCTGTTTAAAGCTAACAGCAAACATACGGCGTGCTCAGCGACGGAATAAGGAGAATAAGTAGGTGCATTTGCTACTTTCATGGCCAAAGATTTGGCTCTTGGAAGATCAATAAGATCTGAACGTACCGCCCGCAACGCAATATATTTTACGCCATAAGCATATAGTTTTTGCAACACTGCGGCAGAGGCAACATCTGACGTGGAAACCGATACTGCATCAAATCCCTTGGCTAGGTCTGCCGTGTTTTCATCCAAATGCTCCTCTGAGAAAACTAATTCGTGATTGCCATGAGCTGCTTTTTCCATAAATGGCTTATCAAAACCAAAGATGCTGTAGACTAATACTTTCATTTTAATAGTTTTTACTTTATAAAAAAATTGTTTGCGTGTGTTCTTATCAACCTTGCGAATAATGGATTGCTCACATAAATAAGGGGCTGTTTTTCCATCGAGTTAAGGCAGGTAAGAGATTCATGGCTTTTTGAATCATGTAATCAGGATGCTTCTTTTTCTGCATATGGACTTTTACCATGTTTTTCATGTCTTCTAAGTTCATATCGGGTTGTTTAAATTGGCTGTCTTCATAACAATATTTACAGTAATCACTTGTTTTATGACCCGTATTTTCTGTTCCTTTGACTTCTTCTGAAGCCAGAGGCATTCCGCAACTTTGACAAAAAGGGATGATTTCCATGTTGATTGATTTAAGTGGTTAGCTTTGTTTGTGCATTTATTTTGTTTCTACTTTTATTTCATGTCAATTTTTTTATTAATGAATCGCTTAAGAGCCGGCAGATGAATTCGATAAATGGTATTGCCGTGCGGTTTTTTATAAGTAAAGAGGGTTTCAAGCTCCCACTTTGGATTTGACATTAACTACTTTTCCAGCGCTTCAATAGCGGTAAATTGTTGACCATTTTCTGAATGGAATCTTCATTGATTGCTAATTTTTTCAATTTATTTTTTAAGTTGATTTTCATCTGTTCTAAATTCATCTCTGGATTTTTGAAAGTGCCACCATCAAAACAATACTTACAATACTCCTTACTTTTTAGACCATTTTTATCAGTTCCTTTTAATGCAGTGGCGTCAAGCGGTATGCTACAACTTTGACAGCTAATTTTATTTTCCATAATTTTTTAAAGCTACTATTCCTGTTTGTTGCTAAACATAATTTTTTAATTGTACTGAAGGTATTCAAGTTCCAGCTTGCTCAAATCGAAGTGCTGGAATTTTGGAAATTAAACTATTTCAAGGTATAATTTCCCGTAACCCAATTTTAAATTAGGATAAAAAAATTTAAAGTTTGATCTGGTTTTAGGATCTTATTTCTATTATTGTGCTACAAAACCACCATCTACGGCCATGGCATGTCCGGTTACAAAAGAGGCTTCATCAGAGCACATCCATACTACCGCATTCGCTATTTCTTCTGGAAGACCAAAGCGACCCAGAGGTTCTAAACCTGTGAATTGTTTTATTGCTTCTTTATTTTTTCCAGTCAGACGATCAATCATTGGGGTTTGGATTACACCGGGACAAATCGCATTTATTCGGATTCCTAATGTGGCGCATTCTAAAGCTGCTGTTTTAGTAAGTCCCACGACGCCATGTTTAGACGCTACATAAGCGGGTAATCCTGCAAAACCAACTAATCCAGCGACCGAAGAGCAATTGATAATGACGCCTTTCCCTTGTTTGCGTATTTCTGGAATTTCATATTTCATACAAAGCCAGATTCCTTTTAGGTTTACACCAATGGTTTTATCCCAGTTCTCCTCCGAACAATCTTGGATAGCAGCAGAGGCACCCTCGATTCCGGCATTGTTGAACGCATAATCCAATTGGCCAAATGCGGCAATTGTTTGCGCCACCATTGCTTTTACGTCATCGGTTTTTGAGACATCACATTTGATAAAAATAGCTTCACTGCCCAATTCTTTGATTAAGTCTACGATTTCATCATTTTCTTTCCAATCTACTACGGCTACTTTGGCTCCTTTTTTGGCAAAAGCAAATGCCGTCGCCTTGCCAATTCCAGAGGAGCCGCCGGTTACAATAACTACTTTATTTTTGAATAGTGTTTCCATTTAGAACTATTTTACTGAGTTTGTAATTTTCTTTTTGGTTTTATGTTCGGCCTTTAAAATATTTTCGATTCCTTTTATCAAAGCATCTGGATTAAAGGAGATACTATCGATTCCTTCCTGGACTAAAAAAGCAGCAAACTCAGGAATGTCACTAGGAGCTTGACCACAGAGTCCCACTTTTATTTCTTAACGTTTGGCAACTTTAATGGTTTCTTTTATTAAGTATTTGACTGCTGGATTTTCCTCATTAAACAAATAACTGACTAAAGCTGAATCACGATCTAAACCTAAGGTGAGTTGCGTCAAGTCATTGGATCCTATAGAAAATCCATCAAATAGTTTTGCAAATTCAGCAGCCATCAATACATTACTTGGAATTTCAATCATCACATACACTTGTAATCCGTTAACACCTTGTACTAAACCATTTTTTGTCATTTCCGCTAATACATTTACACCTTCTTCTACTGTTCTACAAAACGGAATCATCAGTTTTACATTGAGGAGTCCCATTTCGTTGCGCACTTTTTTCATGGCTTCACATTCTAAAGCAAACCCTTTTCTATAAAAATCACTGTAATAACGGGAAGCACCACGAAAACCAATCATTGGGTTTTCCTCTTTTGGTTCGTAAAATTTTCCTCCGATCAGGTTGGCGTATTCATTGCTTTTAAAATCACTCATTCGCACAATGACGTCCTTTGGGTAAAAAGCGGCAGCCACAATAGCTACTGCTTCGGCCAGTTTATCAATGAAATATTTTTTTGGGTCTTCGTAGCCTTTTGTTAATGCTGCAATTTCAGATTTGATTATTTGATCGGTTATTTTTTCCGGTTCGCATAATGCCAAAGGATGGATTTTGATGGTATTCGAAATCGCAAATTCCATTCGCATCAGACCCACGCCCTGATTGGGATATTGGCTTAACTCAAACGCTCTTTCGGGATCAGCAAGAATCAGCATCGGATCTGTTTTTGGCATTTTGAGTGTACTGAAATCCTGTTCTGTTATTTCCCATTTTAATATCCCGTCGTACACATTTCCTTCTTTGCCTTCGGAGCAGGAAACGGTAATTTCCTGTCCGTTTTTTATAATTGAAGTAGCATTTCCGCATCCTACAACGGCAACAGTTCCCAGTTCACGTGCTACAATAGCAGCATGGCTGGTGCGGCCTCCTTTATTAGTAATAATCGCTGCGGCTCGTTTCATGATGGGATCCCAATCCGGATTCGTTACATCTGTGACAATGATTTCGCCATTTTGCAATAAATCGCCCTCTTGCGGATTGTTTAGAATTCGCGCTTTACCAGAAGCAATTTTATCACCTAATGCGATTCCTTGAGTTAAGAGAGTGCTTTTCTCTTTGAGCTTATAAATTTCTCGCAGTTGCTTATTTGCTTTGCCGTGAACAGTTTCCGGACGGGCCTGAACAATATACAATTGGTTGTTCAAACCGTCTTTTGCCCACTCAATGTCCATTGGTTTTTGATAATGTTTTTCAATTTTAGCACACCATTGTGCCAGTTGAATGACTTCTTTGTCGTTTAGCGAAAATTGTTTTTGTTTTTCCAATGAAGTATCTGTATTAAAAATGTTATTTTCAGCAGGTGAACCTGCTACAGTATCTGTATAGATCATCGTAAATTCTTTTTGGCCGCACTGTCTTTTTAAAATGGGATTCACGTTCGGATTGGCTAATGTAGGTTTGAATACCATCCATTCGTCTGGCGTAACAGTGCCTTGAACAATATTTTCTCCCAGTCCCCAAATACTATTGATGATGATGGTATTTTCGAATCCGCTATCGGGATCAATTGTAAAAGCGACGCCAGAAGCTGCTTTGTCACTTCGAACCATTTGTTGGACACCCACGGAAATGGCAATGTCTATTTTAGTAAAATCCATGTCATGACGGTATTTTATGGCACGATCTGTAAACAATGAAGCATAGCAACGGTGAATGGTTAACAGTAATTCTTGTTCTCCAATAATATGAAGAAAAGACTCCATTCGTCCTGCGAAACTTGCTGTGGGTAAATCTTCAGATGTTGCACTACTTCGTACTGCTACATCTAGATTTGAGGTGCCACATTGCTTACTGAGTGATTGATAGGCTGTGTTTATTTCGTCCCGAATTTCTTCGGGAATAGTTGCTGATAAAATGAGATTTCTGGCTTTTTCTCCAATAAGGGAGAGATTTGAATATTCCTTGGTATCTAAAGACAACAATAAATCTTGCAAGAGTTGTTCTAAACCATTAGTTTTGCGAAATAGCCTATATCCTTCGGCAGTAATTGCAAATCCGTTTGGAATAGAAATGCCAATTGGATTGAGCTGATTGTACATTTCGCCAAGCGATGCATTTTTGCCGCCTACTTTGTCAATCGCTTCTATACTTATTTGGTTGAAAAACAGGATGTATTTGTATGTTCTCATTGTGCCTTTTTTTTAAATAGGAAAGGGTATTAAATTTGTATGTCAAATAGTAATAGTCGAAAAAAACAGGAGCTTGTTTTTTAATCACAATCATAAAATTTTTAATTAAAAGCTAGAATCGGAATTTACGAACCGCTTTTTTTGAGCTTTTATAGGCGAGTGGTAGGAGCTTCACCTGACTAAACTAATAGCGTAAATTTAGACAAATATTTTTTCTAATTTTAATAAAAACAACATTTTTATTTCGCAAGTTGTTGTTTATCAGTATAATATGTATTTTATCGAATGATTTATTTTATTTTTTATTTTGAATATCTTATAAGCGGTAGTACTTGTCTTTATTTTAGGAGAAAAGGATTGAAAAGGAACAGAAATAAAATAATCAAATGAAGTTACTAATCGAAATACTGTAATTATCACTTTCACAAAAAGTTTTTAATTGCAGAAAAATTGTTCTTGAGTAGATGTGTTTATTTTTCCTAATTTTGATTTTTTGTGTTTTGAAAATAATTTGAATAAGGAGCTTTTTTGTGGATTACTATAAATTTAAGCAGTTATGATTCTGTTAATTCGAAATTAATTTTATTTTTGTAGCCAAACCAATTGGTTTTCAAGCCAGAAATAGGGCACAATAATATTAAACATAAAATAATTAATCAGTATTAATTAATTATTGATCAGTAATAGTAAAGAAAATACCCATTTTAATGAAAGTAGATCCAAAACCAGAAAATGAAATAGAAAGAATCCAAGTACTGAAAGACTTTGCTATTCTGGACTCATTGTCTGAAAAAGAATATGATTCTATCGCGCAGTTAGCGTCTTTTATTTGCGGAACTCCAATAGCTTTAATTAGTTTATTAGATGAAGATCGACAATGGTTTAAATCAAAAGTGGGTTTAAATGTGTCAGAAACAGCTAGAGAAGTATCTTTTTGCCAATATACTATTTTAGGTGATGACGTTTTTGAAGTTCAGAATGCTACTGAAAACAAATTGTTTTCAGAGAATCCATTGGTCACTGGTAATCCTAATATCCGATTTTATGCAGGAGCACCACTTCGAGCTAAAAACGGTTTTAATATGGGGTCGCTTTGTGTGATTGATACGGAACCTAGGGCTCTTACCGATGAACAAAAAAATGCTCTGAAATTGCTAGCTGATCAAGTTGTTGCCTTATTAGATTCACGCAAAAATCATTTAGACTTCCTAGAATCTCAAAAGGAAATGCAAAATTTTATTGATCTGTCTAAAGATTTGGTTTGCATCGCAAATGTGAACGGATTATTCTATAAAGTTAATCCCGCCTTTACAAAGGTTTTAGGTTATTCTAAAGAAGAATTAGAAGGAACTCCTTTTATTGATTTTGTGCATCCTGATGATTTGGCTCAAACCTACAAAGAAGTAGAGAAATTGTCAAAGGGAGAATTAACGATTAGTTTTGAGAACCGTTACCGTTGCAAAAATGGAGATTATACTATACTTAGCTGGAATACTTCACCAGATCCTACAACTGGAAATTTATACTGTATTGCTCGAAATGTGTCCAAGGAGAAAGAAGCCGAGCAACATTTAATCGATGGGAATAATTTATTAGAGGAGTCTCAGGAAATTGCTAAAATTGGGAGCTGGAAATTTAATTTAGTTACTAATGATCTTGTTTGGTCAGAGGGTCATTACCGTATTTTTGAATTGGAACAATTGTCTTCTGATCAGTTGTATAAAGAATATAGAAACAGAATTCATAAGGATGATTTAGTAAAGTTGGACCAAGTAATTGAGAGTGTTATACAAACAGGAAAAGACTTTAAAATCAAATATAGAATCGTTTTTCCAGATCAAAGAGTCAAACATATTTTAGAAATTGGACAACCTTTTAAAAACGAAAAAGGGGAGGTGATTGAGTTAAAGGGAATTATTCAGGATGTTACGGAGATCACATTAGCAGAGCAAAAAATCATTAAAAAATCTAAAGAAATAAGAGACATAAGATCCGCTTTAGATGAATCAGCGATTGTATCTATTTCAGATCAACAAGGATTACTCACCTTTGTGAATGATAACTTCTGCAGTATATCTAAGTATACTAAAGAGGAGCTAATAGGCAAAGATCAACGCACTATTACGGGGCATTTTTCCAAAGAATTTTCTAAAAAAATTTTAAAAACAATTGTTAACGGGGATGTTTGGAAAGGCGAAATGAGAAATTTAGCTAAAGACGGTTCTTATTATTGGGAAAAAGCGACTATCGTTCCGTTTTTAGACGAGAGAAATAAGCCGTATCAATACATTTCAATAAGCACCGACATTACAGATCAAAAAAATGCGGAAGCAAACTTAAATAATGCACTATTGAATTTGAGTAAAAAAAACAACGAACTTGATCAGTTTGCTTACGTAGTTTCACATGATTTAAAGGCGCCACTTCGAGCAATTAATAATTTGTCAGAATGGATTGTCGAAGATATGCCAGATATGCCGGAGACCGTTAGCGCTAATTTTGACTTGCTTCGTGGGCGCGTGTTGCGTATGGAAAACTTAATCAATGGAGTTCTAGAATACTCGCGCATTGGTCGTACCGAAATAGAAAAAGAAAATATTGATTTAAAATTAATGTTAATTCAAATTATAGATTCTATTGTTCCAAAACAAGGCTTTGAAATCACGATTGGTAAAAACTTTCCAGAGATTGAATCCGAACGAATACTTTTGCAGCAAGTGTTTAGTAACTTGATTAGTAATGCTGTTAAGTATAGTAATAAGGAGGTAGGGAAAATAGATTGCCAGTATAAATCCCTGCATGGTTTTCATCAGTTTAGTATTAAAGATAACGGTCCTGGGATTGCAATAGAGTACCATAAAAAAGTGTTCAAAGTTTTTCAAACTATTGAGGCACGTGATGTAAAAGAGAGTACAGGTATAGGTTTGTCAATTGTAAAAAAAATTATTGAAGAAAAAGGAGGTAGCATACATATTGAATCGGAAGAAAATAAAGGGTGTAGTTTCGTTTTTACATTCCCCAAATAAATAGCAATGAAGGAAGAAGAAGGTAAATGTCAACAGGAATTAGCAGCCCTTAGAAAAGAGTTTGAAGAATTTGTTTATATAGTCTCACATGATATTAAATCGCCTATGCGGGCAATTTCAAATATAACCACGTGGATTGAAGAGGATTTAGGAGCCGTTGAAAATCAAGAAGTGGTTGCCAATTTAAGCTTGCTGAAAAATAGGGTCAATCGAATGGAAAACATGATGAATGGACTGTTGGAACTTTCTCGCGTTGATAGGGTAGAATTGGAATTTTATGAAGTGAATATTTCTAAACTGATGGCAAATAGTATTGCATTATTTGAGCCTAATTCCAACGTTGAATTTACTTTAAACATGACTCTTATTAATGAAAATTGTGTAACTTTAGGAGCGAAATTGCAAAAAGTGATACTGAGTGTACTTGACAATGCAGTCCGATTTCACGATAAAGAAAATAGAAAAGTAGGTGTTGAGGTTGTAGAAACCGAAAATAACTATGAAATAAAAGTTAGCGATAATGGACCCGGAATACCAGAAGAGGTAGCGTCTAAAATTTTCTCTATTTTTTATACGGTTAATTCTAAAGATGTGGTGGATACAACTGGAGCAGGATTAGCCATCAGTTGTAAAATCATGAAATTAGTGGGAGGAAAAATTAAATATACAGCTGGTATAAACAGTGGCTCAATTTTTACGTTAATTTGGCCTAAAATAATAATATTAAAAAATTAAAATTATGAACCAAAAATTGGTAAATATTTTATTGGTCGAAGACGATGAAGTAGATGTAATGAATGTAAAAAGAGCATTCTCCAAAAATAATATCATGAACCCGCTATTTGTGGCCGGAAATGGAGTGGAAGCACTTGAAATGCTGGAAAGCCAAATTATTCCGCTGCCTAAGATTATCATTCTAGACATTAATATGCCAAAAATGAATGGGATTGAGTTTCTTAAAATAATGAGAGAAAATGAGAGACTTAAAAACATATCGGTTTTTGTTATGACTACTTCAAATGAAGATAGCGACAAGATAAATGCATACAATTTGAATGTTGCTGGATATATTCTTAAGCCACTTTCTTTTGAAAAGTTTTTGACTTCAGTAGCTACACTCAAGAACTTCTGGCAATTATGTGAACTGTAATATATTCAATTCGTTTTTGTTATGGGAAATGCAAGTATCCTATTGGTCGACAATAGAAAGGCTATTGTCGAATGCATCAGAAAATCTTTTTCAGAAATAGAGGTGAAACACACTTTATTTTCAGCTGCCAATGAAAATGAGGCATGGTCGATGCTGGATGGCTCTGAAAAAATAACCCCTATACCTAAAATAATTATAATCGATATCAATAGGACAAAGAATAAAGGAATACAATTCTTGACAGCGATACGAAATCATACCGATTTAAAATCAATTTTAGTTTTTGTAATTACAGATTCAAAAACTGATAAAAATAAAGTAGCAGCTTTGAATTTGAATATCGCGGGATATATTCACATGTCATTCGAAAGCCAAACTTTAAACCCATTCGTGTCAGTTCTCAATGATTATTGGAATATTATCGAATTTTCTAGTCAAAAATAACAGCATACTATGGGCCAAGTTTTAAAAATTTTAATAATAGACGATGATAAAATCGATGCAATCACGATCACTCGTTCCATTTCGCAATCTGGTATACTTGCAGAAGTAGATAGCGTTTTTTCAGCAAAAGGAGGAATTGAAAAAATCACACAATTAGAGTATGACTTAATCTTTTTAGATTATATAATGCCTGATACCGATGGAATTTCTTTTTTGAAAAAAATTAGAGATTTAGATATTGAGACCCCCGTAATTTTTGTAACCTCACAGGGAGACGAAAAAATCGCTAGTCAAGCAATATTAAGTGGTGCCTCAGATTATATTCCAAAAACGTTGCTGACTCCAGATGGAGTGTCTCAAAGTATCAGGAATGCCATTAAATTACATGAAAGTTTAAAACTGAGAAAAGTTACTGAACTGGCTTTGAAAGTCAATTCAAATCGACTTCTTGAAGCTCAAAAATTAGCTAAAATAGGAAGTTGGGAAGTCAATTTAAGCAACAATGAGGTCTATTTTTCAGATGAGTTTTTTACTATTTTTGAAGTTGAAAACAAGAAGATTACATCAGTAGATTTTTTAAAATCTTGTTTTACAAATGACAAAGACTTAGCCCTTTTTGAAACTAATCTAAAGCATGTTAAAGACACAAAAACGGAAGTACAATTCCATCATAGTATTACTAGTAAAAAAGGAACAGTAAAATACATTAATCAATTTATTAAATGTTTGAATGATGATAAAGACAAACCTTGTAAAATACTGGGAACCATTCAAGATATTAGCGAACAAAAACGAACAGAGACTGAGCTCATAAAGGCAAAGGAATTAGCCGAAAAAGCAGTAGTTATAAAAGAACAGTTTCTAACGAACATGAGCCATGAGATTCGGACTCCTATGAATGGGATTATTGGGTTTGCCAAGATTCTCGAAGGGACGAAATTAGATAATAACCAGATGCAAAGTGTCGAGGCTATTAAAAAAGCCAGTCAAAACTTAATGTTTATTATTAATGATATTCTTGATTTCTCAAAAATTGAAGCGGATAAAATGACCTTTGAAGAGGTGAAGTTTTCGCTGTCAAAAACAGTTTCTTCGGTAATTGAGTTATTAGCTCAAATCGCAAAAGAGAAGAAAATAAAATTGTTATACGATATTGATTCTAAAATAAGTGATAATCTAATTGGTGACCCTACGAAGTTATCTCAAATATTAGTAAACTTGCTTGGGAACGCACTTAAATTTACCGAAAAGGGTTTTGTAGAATTAGTAGTAACTGAAGTTCAAGAAACAGCAGCAGAATGCAAATTGAAATTTTCAATTATCGATACTGGTATTGGTATTCCAAGCGATAAAGTAGATTCCATATTTGAAAGTTTTAATCAGGCATCAAATGAAACTACTAGAAAATATGGTGGAACTGGTCTTGGACTTACCATTACACGTAAACTTGTTGAGTTGCAGGGAGGTAAGATTAGTGTAGAAAGTACTGTTTCTAAAGGAAGTGAATTCTCCTTTTCTTTAGTGTATAAAAAAGGAGAGAAAGGAATTACTGTTTCATCTCAATTGACAAACAAAACCGTTTCTCCAGATTTTTTAAAGGAGTCCAAAATACTCTTGGTGGAGGACAACGAACTTAACCAACTTCTGGCAATCAAAGTGTTTGAAAAATGGAGTAAAAAAATTGATGTTGTTGATAATGGAAAAAAAGCAATTGAAAAGATAGAAAAAACGGCTTATGATATTATATTGTTAGACATTCAAATGCCTGAAATGGATGGTATTGAACTCACGAAGTACATCAGGTCTAATATGGGAGAAAAATCGAGAATTCCTATCATTGCATTAACAGCACATGCCACGGTGGAGGAAGAAAGAAAATGCCTTGAAAATGGAATGAATGATTATTTATCCAAGCCCTATGATTTTGATGTGTTATTGAATAAATTATATCTAAATTTAGAGGTGAAAAAGGTAAATACGATACTTTCGTCAGATGTGCAAAAGGTGGAATTAATAAGAGAAAAACTAGTTGATCTTAAATATTTGAAAGAGTTTGCAGAGGGGGATGAGACTTTTATTAAGGAGATGGTCTCACTTTATTTAGAAAACACACCAGAAACAATGGAAATAATTCTGAAAGCAAACGCGAATAATGACATCAAGATTTTGAAATTAGAAATTCATAAGCTTAAGTCCTCTCTCAGTTTGTTGGGGATGGTCAAAGCATCGCAATGTGTTGACATTATTGAAAAAGAAATTGAAATAAATCCTCAAGGACATAGAAGAATAGATGAAGTTATTAAGTTAGATGAGATTTGCAAGTTGGCGGTAAGCGAATTACAGATATTGGTTGCGCTTTAATCGTAAAAAAAGATTTCATTCTTGTCATGCTATGAAAATACGAGTAAGACATTGCAAAAAATCTTGTTCTGAGAAAATAATTCTCCTGAAAAATCAAATAATAGGGAAATACAATTGTGCTGCTTTTAGTTTGGATCTATAAAACCTAGTGAGTATGAAAACAATTTTAGTTGCTGAGGATGACGAAATGATGTCAAAAGCTATGGAATTTAAATTGGTTAGAGAAGGATACAAAGTCCTTTTATGTCCAAATGGTCAGATTGCTTTAGAAAAAATTGTTTCTGAAAATCCAGATTTGATAATTTCAGATATCATGATGCCATTTGTAACCGGTTTGGATATTGTCAAAAAAGTAAAAATCGAGTTAAAATTGAACATCCCAATAATCATGCTTTCTGCAGTGGGATTGGAGAAAACAGTTTTGGAAGCTTTTGAGCTTGGAGCAGATGATTTTATAACAAAGCCATTCAGCCCGAATGAATTATCGGTTAGGGTAAAACGCTTGCTGCTCAAGAAGTAAAAACCTGAACAATTTGTTTAGTAGATATAAATAGATCTACTTGTAATTATGTAGACAGTACCTGATTATGAGTCAGTACAAGCACTTAGTTTCGAAAATAAAAGGTATTCCTTTTTTGAATTAAACGATACTTTTATAGGAATATTTAACTTATTTATTTTTGTAAAATATATAAAATCATAAAATAGAAACCTCGATTATATAAATTATAAGCGAGGTTTTTATTTTAAACTAAACAGAAAATGCTTTGACCTATTTAATTAATGTGAAGGTTCATAGATGAGTCGTAAAAAACTACTAAATCTTTGATTCTCCCTATTTATGGGAATACCTGTTACTATTCCTACAAGCAAATAGTCAGTTATTACCACTCGCATTTGAGGTCGGATGGTCATGTAGAAATCAGCATTATTAATTTCTTTATTAAACTCAAGGCCTATAAAATTTCGTGTTCCGGGGATCATGTAGTGGATGTTTGAATTTATTTGCCAGTTGGTTTGTGTTGTATTATCTGAAAAATGGTTTGAAAACTGTGGTCCGGTATATAACAAGGTATGAAAATTTTGTCCCCATCGTTTGGCAATTACCAAGAACGGATTGTACCCGTTTCCGGTTATCAAAGTACTGCTGTTATAGTTATTAAAATCTGGCAATAAGAATTCATGGATATAACCAAAAGCCATTGATAATTTCTTTTTTTCTGAAACTAAAAAGGTATACTGTGCCGCTAGTTTTATACTATTCAGGTTACTTCCTGGTGCATTTGTATTTCCGGCTGTGGGATAATAAATAGAGAAAGGCAATTCGACTTCAAGTCCTAATCTATCAATTGGGGCCCATTCATATTCTAGTAGCGCAGTATATTCATCATGAGTAATATTGTCTGTCAGACCAAGACCTAAGTTCCATTCTTTTTCTCCTTTTCGGGCTCCCAAATCTCTAATTAGATCGATGTACAGAGGTTCAGCGTGTAACACTTTTGGACGTTCTTTTTTCCCTTCAACTTCTTGAATGTAAAGACTGTCAGTCAGACGTTTTTTTTGTGCTGCATTTTCTTGTGCTTCAGAGCTACCAATTACTAGCACGAGTAACACTAAGACGAATTTATTTATTTTAAAAAATTTAGTAATCATTTTTTCTGTTTTTTACGATCCAAAACGAAGTATCCTAATATTATAAATAAGATAGTTACTTGCTATTTGATATCAATTGTATTTATGATTTAGTTTTCCTGAATGCTTCCAGGACTAGTATGGTGGTACCGATATAATGTTAAATTAATCCAATTTTTATTGGACTACAAGGAATAGATAATCGGTGTCAATAACAAACTAAACCTCGGGTGGAGGAGTGTGAATTTCAAAATAGAGTATACCAATGGAACGGTTTAGCTCAACTAAGTTGTTTTGTTTGAAATAGGGGTATTTTTTATTCAAGTGCAAACTAGTACTTGGCAGGACAAAAAAATCTAGTAAAATATTGGTTTTGTGCGATATTCTTTTATCAATATCAGTGTCTTCGTTCTCAGCGATTGCATTTTCGAACCCTAATATTTTTTCAACAAAAATTTCTATAATACTTTCCTGATCATTATACATTAAATCCTCCATACCAGAATAAGAATTCAAATTGGGACAATCTACGGTGCAGTTGAGGATATACAAGGACATAAATCCCCAAAAATAACGGACGAAAGCAGTATTTTGAAAGCCTAATGTCATGGTGCATAATTACATCAATTTACGCAATTCTAAAGATAAATATTCGTTAATATAAAGTGAAACTTATCCTATTTTATTGCGAGCACTGCTATCGTTCTGATTTATAGACATGAATGGATTGTCCAACTAATTTCCACTCTCCCTTTATTTTTTCTACTAATCTAATTTCATGTGAGTAACTTCTTTTGCCATTTTTTGCGGTAGAAACTTCATCATGACTTACCCAAGCATTGTTTCCTGTGATATTCATTTTATAGTTTGTATTTATTGCGTAGCCGCCGTTCCCCATAGATTTTGGATCTGTATTGGTCATGGCAATTGCAGGAATATCAAAAGTATGTCCATCTGCGGTTGAAACTAGTATTCTGCTATAGGGCTGGATATGCCAGCATTCCGCATGTCCTTTTCCATCTCCTGCTCTCCAGGTTGCTGATTCTTTCTCTAGTAGTTTTTTGATATTTTCTGATTCGTCACTCTTTTGGTTACAAGCAATTAGTGTTACTGCAATAAGAGTGTAAAGTAATGTTTTATAATTCATTGTGTTTTTTTTTAGGAGTTATTAAAAAATAGGTTTCAACTCTTCAGTATAAAATAATATTTTTTTAGTGAATAAAGTCAGTACAATAGCAGCAACGTTCTATATAGTATGCTGAAAATCAAATTCTTTCGCAATTGCGGACAGATCGAAGTAAAAAACATACCATTATATAGTTTTCAATTCTTCTTTTAAAGTATTGTCCAAAAAAAGGTTATTTTTTAAAACTAATTTCATCCAATCCAATCGTGTATTCTATTCGCTGATTGTCGGCACTATCCCAAATTTCCATTTTTATTTTTGGATTTTTATTTTTCCAATCGATTGTAATCAAACCAAAATGATTTTCCATAATAGGACCTTCAATTCTATTTTTATTTGGTGTAGCAAAATGCCATGTTGAGGAAAGACCGCTGGAAGTTACATCATAAATAGGATAGAGCCCTGGTTCAGTAAGTTTTGAAATTTCAGCATAATGTACGTCTCCTGTTAAAAATAAAACACCGTTAGCTTTTGTCTTTTTGATGAGATTTAAGAATTTTTTCTGCTCCAGCGGAAAATTAGCCCAACCTTCATAGCCATTGTATTCAATTCCAAACTGAGATCCGGAACCAATCAACCTAATGGAGGCGGGTTTCTTTAATTCCTCTTCCAACCATTTCCATTGCACTGCTCCTAAATAGGTTGAATCAGGTTCTTGTTGCGGAGTATAATCTAGATCGTAGAAAAACCGTTTATCTGCAGCGACTTCGCCGTTGTATTTCTTGTAATTATCTCTAAAAGTGCGGTTGTCTAACAAGATAATCTGTACTTTTTTCCCTTTGTTTTCATACATATAGGAAGTGTAAATACCTTTATGTTTTCTTCTTTCTGAATCTTTAGGTTCATCAAAAAAACTCAGGAAAAGTTCCTTAGATTCTGCTTTTTTAGGATAATGTCTGCCGGCATCATTTTGTCCATAATCATGATCATCCCAAGTTGCAATAATAGGAATGTGTTTTTTTAGATTTTGGAAAGAGGGCTTGGCGGCTAACTGTTCGTATTTAGCTTGAAGAGTAGTCATGTTATTCGTATCTCCATAAATGTTATCACCAAGGAAGATAAATAAATCAGGTTTGTGTTGCACTACAACATCAAAAATGGGCAAAGGATTACTTTGATGTGAACAGGAACCAAAAGCTATTTTTGAAATATTCTTTTGACAATACCCATTGTAAGAAAGTAGTAAAAGCAATACTGCATACAAGTGGATTTTATTAAAACTATATTGAATCATCTTTTATATTTTGTGGGTTATAAATTTTTAACAAAAATCAACACAGTTCCAAACGAAGTATTGCATCATTTGTAATGACTAGAAAATAAATTCATAATGACCAAATGTAATAAAAAAGAACGGCAAAGAAAAGCATGGGATAGCTGCTGAAAAATAAAATATTTGACTCTTAACAATTGTTAATTAAAAGTTAAAACATTGATTAACATACAATTTGAAGGCACTAAAAATTATTTTTGATATTGATTAACCATTAAATAACCACTAAATGAAGAAATTTTTCATTTTGACTGCAATCGCAGCCACATTGTTAATACCCACCACCCAGTTTGCCCAATCTAAAAGAAAAAAAGATAAAAATGCTGTGGCGCTTCCCGCTCCGGATAAGAAGCCAGAACCTGCCATCAAGGAATACAGTAAAGTAATTACCAAAGAGGCTATCTCAGACCAAGGCTTGTTCACGGTTCATAAAGTAGATAAAAAATATTTTTTTGAAATCCCGAACAAATACTTAGATAAAGACATGCTTTTAGTGAGCAGGTTGTCTAAATTACCTTCTAATTTAGGAGGTGGTTATGTAAATGCAGGATCCGAAACGAACGAACAGTTGATTGTTTGGCAACGTTTTCAAGATAAAATCTTAATTAAATTGAAATCATTTAGCGCAGTGGCTAATGACAGTTTGCCGATCAGTATATCGGTTAAATCCAATAATTATGAGCCTACTTTATTTGCTTTTGATATTGCTGCATTCAGCAAAGATTCAGCAAGTACGGTAATTGACGTAACTAAATTTTATGGTACAGATGTAAAATCGATCAGCGGGTTATCAGCTGAAATGAGAGAAACCTATAAAGTAAAAGGATTGGATGAATCCCGCAGTTTTATTAATACAATGAAAAGTTTCCCCTTGAATATTGAAGTGATTCAAGATTTTAGCTATAATGCTTCTAAACCGCCTAGTCAAGAAGATGCCGAAACGATCAGCATCCAAATGAATCAATCGATGATTCTGTTGCCTGAAAAATTGATGCAACCGCGCCTCGCCGATCCACGCGTGGGCTGGTTTACGATGAGCCAAATCGATTATGGAAGTAACGAATTAAAATCAGACAGTAAAACCTACATTCGCCGCTGGAAATTGGAGCCTAAAGATCCTGTCGCTTATGCCAAAGGAGAGTTAGTCGAACCTATCAAACCTATTGTTTATTATCTAGATCCTGCCACTCCTGAAAAACTGCGCAAGTACATCAAGCAAGGTATTGAAGATTGGCAAAAGCCTTTTGAAACAGCTGGTTTTAAAAATGCAATTATTGCCAAAGATGCACCAACAAAGGAACAAGATCCTGATTTTAGCCCGGAAGACATTCGGTATTCTGTAATTCGGTATGTGGCGAGTACGACGCGTAATGCGGTTGGACCAAGTGTATCTGATCCAAGAACAGGTGAAATAATCGAGAGCGACGTGATTTGGTACCACAACCATTTGCGCTCCTACAGAAACCGCTATTTATTAGAAACTGGAGCTGCAAATCCAACTGCACGAACTTTAAGCACCAGTGAAGAAGAAATGGGCGAAATGATGCGTATGGTTATCGCTCACGAAGTGGGACATGCGCTTGGTTTTCCCCACAACATGGGGGCAAGTTGTGCTTATGATACCGAAAGTTATCGAGATGGTGAATTTACACAAAAAAGTGGAATCGCGGCCAGTTTGATGGATTATGCGCGCTTTAATTATATTGCACAGCCTGGAGATAAAAACATTCGTTTTATCCGTAAAATGGGGCCGTACGATCATTACGCAACTAATTGGGGATACAGAGTGATTCCTAATGTGACTTCCGCCGAAGCAGAAGTGCCTACATTAGACCAATGGATAATGGAAAAATCTGCAAATATTATTTATAAATATGGCAAACAAAGCAGCAGTTTTGACCCTACCTCGCAAACAGAAGATATTGGGAATAATGCGATGAAAGCGAGTACTTATGGACTCAAAAACTTGCAGTATGTAGCCTCACATTTATCAGAGTGGACTAGTGACGTAACTAATAATTATGAAGATTTAGATGAATTATACAAGGAGATGTTAGATGTTTGGAGCAGGTATGTAGGACATGTTGTTACCAATGTTGGAGGAGTTTATGAAACTACTAAAAAGCCAAACCAGAACGGAACTATTTATGATGTTGTTCCAAAATCCAAACAACAAGAAGCCATGCAATGGTTGCAAACAAATGCTTTTGCTTCTCCAACCTGGCTGGTCAATGTGACTACCTTGAAAAATATTGATTACTCAGGATATACAGAGCGTTTCCGCAACTTGCAAGCCCGACATGTAAATAATGTGCTGAGTTTTGAGCGTATTGGGCGATTAATGGATGCAGAAATAATGGGAGCAGCTAATTATAAAGCGCTTGATTTACTTGGGGATATGCGTAAAGGAATCTGGAAAGAAGCTGCTTTGCCAACGAATGTTACCATTTATAGACGAAACTTACAACGCGCTTACATCGAGAGAATGGGATATCTGATGAAAGAAGAAATTAAAGCAGGTCGCTCTTCTGACTTTTACAATGTGGCACAATCTGATATAAGAGGATTGGTCAGAGGCGAGTTGAACACCTTAAAAAGCACTTTGTCAGTTGCTAAAACGAGAGGCATAAATACAGAAACAAAATACCATTATGAAGATGCCATCAAACGAATTGAATTAATCCTAAATCCTAAATAAGCAACATTCATTTGCTTGTATTATAAAAAAAATCCGCTTTCGAGCGGATTTTTTGGTTTGATACAATAGGCTTTAAAATTAAAAAATAGTTTATTTCATTGGGAAATTTGCTTCGAAAGTCTTAAATCTAAGATCTAAATCCTTAAGAAGTTGTTTTTTAACACCCTCGTCTTTTATGAAACTATAGTGGAGGCTGTTGTATACATATTGCTTGATATCAGTATAAGAAACGTTCTTGTATCTTTTGGCTAATAATACATATTGCTCAGTCATATTAGTGCGTAAAATTCCAGCATCATCCGTACTAATAACAATAGGAACACCAAATTCCTTATACAAGGTCAATGGATGTCGGCTGTCTTTTACTTTCAAAATAAATTCGTTACTTACTAAATTAATCTCAATTGGGATTGATTTCTTGGCCATGTAACGCAATAAATCATACGAATCTTTTTCGTAAGCTAAGTCTACTCCGTGACCAATTCGGTTAGCTCCTGCAGTATAAACGGCAGCGCTGATATGCCATGTTAGTTCTTCGGGTTGTACTAATCCTAAAGTAAGTTCGCCAGCATGCATCGCGTATTTTACAGCTGGATAACGAGAATGACAATATTTAAACATTAGCATGTGCAACCAATAATCCTTCATTGAAGTTGCTCCATCTTCTGGAGAAACAATGTTAACTCCTGCAATAAGCGGACTTCCATCTGCCGAAATAAAAGCGATAACCAGATTCTTGAATAAATCAACAGGTTCCATGAAACGCAAGACAAAATTTTGGTACCGCATTGTAAATTGTTTGTCATCAATTTTAAGGTCTTTGTGAAGCTTTGCCACAAAATTAGTATTGAAATCTTTGGCATAATATTCAGCTTCTTTTTTTAATAAGGAGCTGTAAACAGAATCTAGTGTGGTTAAAATTCCTTTTTCGTCTTTTGCCAAAGCTAATTTTCGCAATCTTGAGTTGAATTTTGTTAAATCATCCGTATTTAGGACTGTTGGAATCGTCGATAATTGAGTTTCAATATAACTGACGTTTTCAGAAATGGCTCTATTTTTAAGTTCCAATAATCCTTGTCCAAAATTTCCCTTTATAGCTGGTTCAAACTTCATAAAGGATTCGAAAAATAACTTATCAGAAGGGTAATCCACATTATTATAGTCTTTTACAGACCATTTTTGCATGATTTTTTGTTGGTAAGAATCTAAAGTTCCATTCGTCTTTAAGGTAGAGAATAATTGCCAATCTCCCGTAGATGGTTTTTCTTTTCGGACATCCATCGTTGCAGTATTCAAATAAAAATCATCTGCAATGGCACGTTGCAATAAAGGTTCTGCATAAATAGAACCGGAAAAATGGTGGTGTAAATCGCCGCCTTTTGGCATGTGGGAAAAAAAAGCAGTCAACGCGACTTCGTTATCCCTAATATTCTCAAAATAGTCATTCGTGGCTTGAGAATAGCTGCTGGTTAAACAAAAAGTAAAAAATAAAGTATATAGTAATTTCATAAAATAATTTTTTAAAGAACTGATTTTTTATCTGTCAAAATTGGTCCGTTGGATTTCTACTTAATTTTTGCGAATAAAAAATATTTAATAGGTCAAAGATCAATATTTTTGATGGATTTTAAAAATTTAGAGCTAAAAGTCTTATTTTTTTAAAGCAAGAGATTACTGCGGTCTCATTAAAGGAATTTTAAAATACTTCGTACAACAGCCAAAGTGTTGTGCAATAGGTCTAATTCTGGTTGTAAAAACAATTAAAAAGTTCTATTTTTGCAATTCCGATGAAAAAACAACTTACAACATCTTCTCAAGATCTTCCGCACTGATTTATAAATTGTAAATCGAGGGATTTCTCCCAAAAATAATTTATCGAATTTTGATTCCATGTGATTTCTTACTATGAAATTGCGTCGTCCACTTATATTTATGAAATGAAAAAAGTATTTAATTTATTTGATTTTTCTCAAAAAGTCAATTTTAGAATAGAAATTTTAGCTGGTTTAACCGTAGCTATGACGATGATTCCAGAATCGCTCTCTTTTGCTATTGTAGCAGGTTTTCCTCCGTTGATGGGCTTATATGCTTCGTTTATCGCTGGCTTAATTACGGCAGTTTTCGGTGGAAGACCTGGAATGATTTCCGGTGGAGCAGGAGCAACTGTTATTGTTTTAATCGCTCTAATGAATTCTAATGGATTAGAATATGTTCTTGCAGCAGTTGTCTTGGCGGGTATATTACAAATTTTAGTGGGGATCTTTAAACTCGGAAAATTTATACGATTGGTGCCGCAACCTGTAATGTTTGGGTTCGTCAATGGTTTAGCGGTTATTATTTTCATGTCGCAATTAGATCAATTCAAAGCAATTGTCAATGGGCAAATTGAATGGCTTTCAGGAAATCCTTTACTGATTATGATAGGTTTAGTTGCACTTACCATTGCGATTATAGTGTTCTTACCAAAAGTAACAAAAGCGATACCGGCTTCATTAGCCGCTATTATCGTTGTTTTTGCACTGGTTTTTTTCTTAGGAGTCGAAACAAAAACGGTTCAAGATATTGCTTCAATCAGCGGTGGTTTTCCTCCATTTCATATTCCTAATGTTTCAATTACTTTTGAAATGTTGGAAATTATATTTCCGTATGCCATAATCATGGCTTCTGTAGGATTGACAGAAGGCTTATTAACACTATCCTTGGTAGATGAAATTACAGGAACTAAAGGCAATGGAAATCGAGAATGTATTGCGCAAGGAAGTTCAAATGTTTTAAATGGTTTTTTCTTCGGGATGGGTGGATGTCCCATGATTGCTCAAACATTGGTAAATCTATCTGCAGGTTCTAGAGCACGTTTGTCTGGAATTGTTGCTGCCTTGACAATCCTGGTTATTATTTTGTTTGGAGCTCCAATAATTGAACAATTACCCATGGCAGCTTTGGTTGGTGTCATGATTATGGTAGCTATTGGAACATTTGAGTGGGCGAGTTTCCGAATAATAAATAAAATGCCAAAACATGATATTTTTGTTGGAATACTAGTGGCAGTAATTACCATTTTACTGCACAATTTAGCACTCGCAGTTTTAATAGGAGTGATTATTTCCGCTCTAGTTTTTGCTTGGGAAAGTGCTAAAAGAATTCGGGCCAAAAAATATATTGATGCAAAAGGAGTAAAACATTATGAAATATATGGTCCTTTATTTTTTGCGTCCACAACCGCTTTCTCTGAGAAATTTGATGTTTTCAATGATCCAAATGAGGTTATTATTGATTTTAAAGAAAGCAAAATTACAGATATGAGTGCGATTGATGCCGTTAACAAAATTACAGAACGGTACGCTAAACTTAATAAAACGGTTCATTTACAACATTTAAGTGCGGATTGTAAAATCTTACTAAAAAATGCAGATAAGATTATAGACGTTAATATTCTAGAAGATCCAACCTATAAAGTAGTGATAGATTAAAGGAAGTGACAATTAGCAATGTTAGTGCGTTTTTTTACCATAAAGAAAATCAAGAACAGTAGAACTTAATTTTCTTAATGATTTTAAAAAACATACTATGATTTAGATAGAGAGACTTTTTTGTAAAAATAAACAGCTTAAGATTTTAAATGTAAAATTTATTTTTGACAAAACTATTTATATGCAGAATCCTATATTTTCATTGCTTCTGCGGCTAATCGGCCTGTTTTCATAGCGGCATTGATAGAGCCATTCAGCAAGTGGTCTCCACAAATGTACAGTACATCTGATATCTTTATTTCAGAAGCCGCGATTTCATTTCGCACACTTTCCTGAGTTGGCAAAGCATATTCAATACGATATGCTTTTAGCATTTTCCATGAAGCTACTTTGTGACCATACCACTGTTTTAATTCGTCTTTCATATTTTCTGCCAAAGTTGCGTCATCAATAGTTGGGATTCCATTGTAGGAAACAGAAATAAGTACTTTGCCTTTTGGCGCATAAGCTTCAGAAACATTAGAAAGGACTGTCAAATTATTAACCCACTTTTTCTTTGTTGAAGCATTCAATACAACTACGGCTTTATCAGTAGGCGCTTCTTTGGCTTCAAAATAGAGGTTAGTCACTTGATGTGACGTCATTTTTTGGTTTGGAAAAAATTGTTGTGTAAGTTGGTTTGCGGTCGTTGCCAAAAGGATTTGGTTGGCTTCTAAAATTGTTCCATCTGCGGTAGTTACTTTATTGCCATCAACAGCAGTTACCTTCGTATTGCATGCTATACTTCCTTGGGGAAGCATGGCAACTAATTGCTTTGGGATTTCTTCCATTCCTAAAGCAGGAACTGCCACGTCACCATCAGAAAACATTTTCATCACAAAATCGAACATTCGTCGGGAAGTTTGCAATTCGTTTTCTAAAAAAATTCCAGAAAGGAAAGGGGCATAAAAACGCTGAATCATCTTTGGACTAAAACCATATTCGGTCAGTTGCTTTTGTGTTGTTTGCTCTGGTTGTTCGAAAATAGCTTCGATGGTTAATTTTTGTAATTTATTTTTTAACCATAGCGTATTCATTTTATCTTTTAACGTACCAACTGGCGCAAAAAGGGTTGCTAATGCTGCCGAAGGTCTTCGTAAGGGATCTGCAATTTCAAAAATGCCTCCGTCATAAAGTACGGTTGCTCCGGGCAACATTTTTTTTAGTTGTAAATCTTTATAATTGAGTAAGGTTTGCGTTTCTGGGTAAGCAGTCAAAAGTACTTGGAAACCTCGATCTAAGAGAAATCCTTCATGGGAATCAGTTTTTATTCTTCCTCCCGCACGGTCGCTGGCCTCTATTACGAGTACTTTTCTCCCTTGGCGGTGCAAATGAACAGCCGCAGCCAGTCCTGACAATCCCGCTCCAATAATAATTACATCGTGTTTCATAGCTTTTAATCCTCTTTAGTACAAAAATAGGCCAAATAACGTTTCCGACTGGCGCAAATGAGGGCGAATTTAAAATTTAAAATAGAAAATACTTGGTAAAAGAGGCAACCAAGTGTTACTTTTCGAGAAGTCTAAGCTGCATCAATAAATCAGTTTGTTTGTCATCTCCCAATGTAAAAACATGTTGGTCAAAAACGACAAATCCATTTTTAGCATAAAATTGAAGCGCTCTGTAGTTTTCTTCCCAGACACCAAGCCAAATAGAAGCAATACCATTATTTTCTGCCAGTTTTTTTGCTTCGTTCAGCAACAATTGTCCAATGTTTTTACCGTGAAAAGTTTGCAAAACATAAATTCGATGTACCTCCAAAGCATTTTGATCGTGTGTTTCTGTTTGGGCATCTCCGAAGTTTATTTTTAGGTAACCAACGGCTACTGCATTCGAATAGGCTAAATAAAACATAGAATTTCTATTGCTTAATTCCGTGGTTAATTGCTTTGTGTTGAAACTATCATTAATATAGTTGGCAATATTATCAGGAGTATTTATGGCAGCAAAGGTTTCCGTAAATGTTTGGATACTTATTTTTTGGAGTATTTCAAGATCATTAAGTGTTGCTTTTTGGATTTCTATTGAATTCATTTTGAGGTCCTCTTTTTGGTTATTTTGAATTCAAAAATACGCAAATATAATGGGTTGTGAATTTAATTATTTATGACATTATTAAACAAATCAATGCAAAATGTTGTCGTTTCCGGTTTTCAATTTGTACTTTTGAGTTTATTAATTGAAAGAGCTCGAAAGAGTAGTATTTATGAAAATTGTTATATCGCCAGCCAAATCCTTAAATTTCGAGAAAGAATTACCTACTAAATTACATACAGAACCTTTGTTTTTAAAAGAATCAAAACAGATTCAAAAAGTGCTTAAAGAGAAAAAGCCCGCTGATTTATCAGATTTAATGAGTATTTCGGATAAATTGGCTGATTTAAATTGGAATCGAAATCAAATATGGAAAACGCCTTTTACAACATCAAATGCACGTCCTGCCGTTTATACTTTTGATGGCGATGTGTACACGGGATTAGATGTTTATTCTTTACCTATCAATAAAATTCAAGCCTTACAAGATAATTTGCGCATTCTTTCCGGTTTGTACGGATTGCTAAAACCATTAGACTTAATGCAGGCCTACCGATTGGAAATGGGAACTAAACTACCCATTGGCGAAAGCAAAAATTTATATGAATTTTGGAAATCTACAATTACCGAAGCCTTGAATAAAGAAGTAAATGAAGGAGAATTATTTGTGAATTTAGCCAGTAATGAATATTTTTCAGCAATTGATGTTAAAGCGTTAAAGGTTCCCGTAATTACACCAGAATTCAAGGATTACAAAAACGGAAAACTTAAAATAATCAGTTTCTTTGCTAAAAAAGCGAGGGGAATGATGGTGCGTTATATTATCGACACCAATGCTCAAACAGCAGACGATTTAAAAGGTTTCAATTACGATGGCTATCAATTTGACGCCCATTTATCAGAAGGAAGCCATTTGGTATTTACCCGATAATCCTAAACACGAGCTATACGACATCCTACAAGAAGACGCATTTTTGGGTTTATAAAACAACACGATTTATAACGTAGTACAATAAGACGTTATAAATCGTCTATCTACTAATGCATGGCATCGGCGGGATTGATTTTGTTTTTACCTTTTTTGATCAAAAGTATAAAAGGGATACACAACAAAAACAAAGCGCCTAAATACAGGAAAATATCGATATACGATAGTACAGAACTTTGTACCATTACTTTATATTCTATCGCTTTGTAAGCTTTTGCCAAAGCTTCATTTTCAGAAAACCCTTTGGACATAAATCCCATTTTGAGTTCTTGTACCGTTTTCTGTACTTCAAAGGAAGTAGCATTTAGATGTGATATAAGATTTACTCGGTGTTCCTGATTGAATCTGGCAATGAAAGTGGTGATAATGGCAATACCAAACGAACCCCCTAATTGTCTCATCATTCCTGTAAAAGCAGCACCTTCGCCAATACTTTTTCCTTTTAAAGTGGACAATGAAAGTGTAGAAATAGGAACAAATAGCAAACCAAGACCAACTCCTCTTAATATTAATGGCCAATATAAATGTTCTTCACCAGAATCTGGCGTAATTACTTGTTGCATCCAGTAGGTAAAAAGGAAAAAGGTTAGAAAACCTGCAGCAACCATATAAGCTTGTGGGACTCCACGCTGAATCATTTTGCCTATAAAGGGCATCATAATTCCAGTAGTGATCGAGCTAGGAATCAATAATAATCCAGCATCTAATGCACTCCAGCCCAAAACCGATTGTGTATAAATGGGGATAATAAAAGTAGAACCATACAATCCGAAACCAAGTATAAAACACATGATTGTTCCTACTCTTAAGTTGGTATCCTTTAGAACTCTTAAATTCACAATTGGATGTTTGTAGGTTAGCTCTCTCCAAATAAAGAGCAATAAACCAAAAATGGAGATCACAGATAAAAGGACAATAATAGTATTATTAAACCAATCATCTTGCTGACCATGTTCTAAAACATATTGTAGAGAACCAATAAAAGCAGTTAAAAGAAAGATTCCCCACCAATCGACTTGACTCGCTTTTAGTTTGTCACCATATTTTGGACTTTTTACGAAGGACAGGGTTAACAATGTAGCAATAATTCCAAGGGGAATGTTGATGTAAAAGATATAAGGCCAGGAAAAATGATCTACAATATATCCTCCCAATGGCGGTCCAAGAGTTGGTCCCACAATCACTCCCATTCCGTAGATGGCTTGTGCCATTCCTCTTTTGGCAACGGGGTAACTCTCTGTAATGATGGTTTGTGCTGTTACTAATAAAGCACCTCCACCGAGTCCTTGTATAAATCTAAAGGTGACTAATTCCCATATATTATTGGCATTTCCACATAAAAAAGAGGCAACTGTAAAGATAATAATGGAAACTGCAAAATAATTTCTGCGTCCAAACTGTTGTGACAACCAACTCGTCATCGGAATCACGATCACATTGGCAATTGCATAAGCAGTTATTACCCAAGCCACATCAGTCAGAGAAGCACCAAGGCTGCCTCGCATATTGTTTAATGCTACATTTACAATTGTAGTGTCAACAATTTCAAGCATAGCACAAAGAACGGCTGTAATGGTTATGATGACTCTTCTAAAGCCATATTCTACTAAATCGTCTTCTCCGGTTTGTACCATTTTATACTAAATTGTAAACTATCATTCTCTTAAAAGTTCTGTCTCTTTTTGATATTTTAGAAGCTGTCAAAGTTTTTATTTAATCCAAGTGTACGTCCACATCTACGTTCATTCCTGGGCGTAATAATTTTATTTTCTCTGGATCATTTGTCGTATTCAAACTTATTTTAACTGGTAATCTTTGGATTGTTTTTACAAAATTTCCCGTGGCATTATCAGGCGGTAATAAGGAAAATCGAGAACCTGTAGCCGGTGAGAAAGAGGTTATGGATCCCTGAAAATTATAACCTGGATACGCATCTACTTTTACGGTTACCTTTTGACCAATAACCATTTTGTTCAATTGCGTTTCTTTGAAATTAGCAATTACCCAAGCTTCTTTGTTGTTGATGATGTAAAATAAAGATTGTCCCGGTTGTACTAATTGTCCGGGTTGAATATCAATTTTGGAAACCTGACCATCAATTGCAGCAGTTATTGCCGTGTAGGTTAAATTTAATTTGGCAGCATCTAATACGGCTTTGGCTCTTGTAATATTGGCGGCTGCGACTTCTGTTTGCTTGCTTGAAACCTTAGACTTAGCCACAATAACTGATTTTTGGAAGGCACTAGCTCTTTCTTGCTGTTGCAGCACACGAACTTGACTTTCTGCTTCTAGCTTTGCTGCTAAGGCTTGCTCGTATTGTTGTTTTGTAATCGAATGGTTTTTATATAGATTATCATATCGGTTGTAATCACTGGTAATGCGTCCTAATCTAATTTTTGCCGATTCAATATTTCCACCTGCTGACATTACATTCGCATCAGAGACCGAGATGCTGGCCAATGCACTTCCAATATCTGCTTTAGAAACTTCAAAATTACCTTCCGCTCCAACCATTGCAGCATTCGCTTCTTCAATTTTTAATTGATAATCTCTTTTGTCAATCGTAAAAAGCGTATCACCTTTCTTTACAAAATCATTGTCTTTGATATATACTTTGTCCACATATCCCGAAACTCTTGGGATAATTGGATTCATATTTTTTTCAATTTGGGCATCATCAGTTTCCTCATGCGATTGGGAATGCATGTATTTATAAGTCCCGTAAGTTCCTCCTAAAACTACCAAAGCCACTAGGATAATAATAAATTTTTTATTTGTTTTTTTCTTTTCCATGGGGTGTGATTATTTTTGAGCAATATTGAAGGTTTGTGATAGTTGGCCAGTTACGGAAAGCAACTCGTAATATTTTTGAATGGTATTGGCTCTGGCCAAAGCTTTATTAATTTTAGAACTTAATTGCTCTACATCCGCTTCCAATAAATCATTGGTATCGGATAGTCCGTTATCATATTTGTCTTTAACTATGCGGTAATTTTCAGTAGATTGCTCTTCTGCTTCCACATAAACAACACTTTGTTTTAATGCTAAATCATAGTCTTCAATAGCCTTTTTTACTTGAATTTTAATGTAATCAGTTAAAATCGATTCTGAATTTTGTACTTCCAGATATTTACTTTCGGCTAGTTTAACCAGCGTGCCATTTTTAAGAATCGCACTTAAATCATAAGAAATTCCAACACCAATATTCATCGCATTTTGAACCGTGATTACATTGCTCAAGTCTAACGCAGTGTATCCGCCAACAATAGCAATTGCTGGATAGTACGAACCTTTGGCTATTTTGATAGTAGCTTCACTTGCTTTTCCTTGAAAGCGTATGGCTTCTAAATCTTTTCGATTTTCTAAAGCTGGTAAATCATTTGTTGGAACATTTGTCATTTGGAAATCAGCAAAATCTTCTTCCCGAATTTCTAGTTTTGTATTGGGATTTAATTTTAAAAGTGTGACCAAATAAAAGTTGATAATTTTTAGATTGTTATTCGTCTCATCAAGTGAAAGTTGAATTTGCGAAGCTTGTAATTTAGATTTCAGTAGATCATTTCTGGGAATAATTCCGTTTTTTTCCAGTTCGATAAAATCTTTTACACGTTGTTGTGCACTTTTTTGATTTTCTTTTAAAAGTTCAATTGTTTTTTGAGCTTTGTATAAGCCAGCGTAGTAATCGATAACCCGCAATGCTATTTCTTCTTTTGTTTGCGAAGCTGTTGCCATTTCTGCCTGATATAAATTCTCATAAACAGTAATGGTATTCTGAATTTTGAATCCAGAAAATACTGGAACACTTGCATTCAGTTGTCCAATCATCAATTGATTTACAATTGGCAGTGGTTGTGTGTTGTTGTTTTGATTGAGTTTAAAATTAACCGATGCATTAGCCAATCTTTGGTATTGGCCCGATAGTTTTAAATCTGGATATTGATTGTTTTTTGTGGATTGCAATTCGTACTTTTTGGTTTTTACTTTTGTATTTGCCAACGTAACTTCATTGCTTTTGGTCCAAGCTAAATTAATGGCTTCGTTCAAGGTTAAACTTGTTTTTTCTTGTGCTTCTATAGCGGAAATTCCAATGAAGAAAATCCCAAAGAGCATAAATTGACTAACTTTCATAAATCAGAAGTGCTTTAATAGTTTGTTGAATGTGCTTTGTCAAATTGGTTTTTATGTAGTTATTGTACAAATCTTCGGTTTTTAAGTTTAATAAATTTTCGAAGAAAGGTTTATTCATGTGAAAATGAAAGAAAGTACCCAAAATGGTGGGCGTAATAAGTGGAATAATAACGTCTTTTCTGAAAATTCCTTTTTTCTGACCTTCTTCAATAATGGTTTCTAGAGATTTTAGATTTCCCTTTTTTAATTCCGAAAAAGCCTGAAGATTTTGCTCTCTTTTTTTAGAAGTAAATTCAAAGTGTAGAATTCTATAAATTCCTCGATTGCTATTAATCCTATTGATGTATAATTCAATCAGTTTATTGATTTTATCAATAGGCTCCAGATCTTCCTGCAGTAAATTGTCTAATTGATTTTTAAGATCAGAAGTTCTATAAACAATAAGGGATTCCAATAGACGCTCCTTGGAACCAAAGTAATAAGAAACCATGGCAACATTAATTTTTGCCACTTTTGCTATGTTTCGAATAGAAGTACCATCAAATCCTTTTTCAGCAAAAAGAACTTCAGCCACTTCGAGGATTTCAATTTGTTTATCGTTAAAATTACTTTTCAATTGGACCTAATTTATGCAAAACAAATTTAAACAAGCGTTTAATTTAAACAACTGTTTAGTTTTTATTTAACATTATATTAACATGAAATAAATTCTTTTTTTATGTTAATATAACGGTTTTGCGGACGAATCTAGTTTCTGTGGTAAACTTTTAAATTTCAATAAGTTCATTGCCATTTACTAGCAAGAAAGTTTGCTTTCACTAGTAGCTCCTTTGTTTGTTTCTGTCGTTTGATTGTGTCTAGTTACAGAGTTGTATCCAAAATCAATACAGTCTTCCTTATAAATTGTGAATATCTATTTTGTGGAAAGTGCTTTTTTTTTCCTTTAAAATCTATCTTTGACCTCCTTAAAAAAAACATAGAGATGAGCACAATTTGGTACGAATGCAAAGTAAAATATAGAAAAACAGATGAAACCGGCGGTCAAAAAATCACAACGGAACCCTATTTGGTAGATGCTTTGTCTTACACAGAAGCCGAAAGTAGAATTACAGAAGAAATGTCGGCATATATTAGTGAAGAGTTTAAAATCACCAATATAAAAATGGCCAATTATGCGGAGATTCATCCATTTGAAAATGCCGATCGTTGGTTTAAATCGAAAGTTTCTTTACTGGCTTATGATGAAGAAAGCGGCAAAGAGCGCAAGACAAGCATGTATTTATTAGTGCAAGCGAATGATGTAAAAGAAGCTTTTGACAATACAACTGGCATCATGAAAGGAACGATGGGTGACTACACTATTCCCGCTATCATGGAATCTCCTATCATGGATGTTTTTCCCTATTTCAGCGGTGAAGAAGGAGAATTAGAACAATTAGAAAAGTTCAATGCGCTGAAAGCTTCAAAACCAGAAGTAGCTGCAGAAATAGTAGACCACATGGAATTTGAAACGGCTCTTGAAGAAGAAGCGACAGTTTAAAATAAATTTTTTTATTTACCGCAAATTTGCAAAGTATAGAAACAGTGGCTAACTGTTTTTATCTGCGAATTTGCGGTTTTTTTATTTTAATCTCTTTAGGTTTAATTTCTAGAAGCTCTGCTTGGATTTTTTTAGCCACAGCTTCACAGATTAAAAAAGAGTATTGAAAATCTGTGAATCTGTGGTTGCTATTTTACTAATACCTCTGGGACTCTGCAATGAGGTAATGTATTCCAAAGTTTTTTAGAATTACAATTAGTCCTATTTAGTCAAGACTTTCTCATATGCTTTTCTTGGGCTTCCTCTAAAATAAACTTCGCCACAATAGGTATAACCTTGACTTTCAAAAATTTTGATCATAGGTAAATTATCAAAATTAGTGTCCGCTTTTACACTGAAAATAGTGTTGCTCAACGCAAAATCTTCTATGTTTTTGATCATTAGTTTTGCCAAACCTTTTCCCAAATAGTTTTCAGAAATAGCGACGCGGTGCATGACAACAAAATCAGCATTTGTAAGCCACTTTCCTTCAATATTTCCATAAGCAGGTTCATCGTTGATAAGCAAAGCACTATAACCAATGATAGTTTCTCCTGTAACTAAAACAAATCCTTCTCCTTTTTCAATATCTTTTTGTACTACTTCCGGATTTGGATAACCGTCTTGCCATTGATTACTGCCGTCTTCTTTTCGGCGTTGTATAGCTTGTTGCAAAATGGCCCATATAGGAGCAATTTCAGATAATTCCGCTTTTCTAAAGTTATAATTCATTATTGTAATTTAAGTGTTCAGTAAACGAGTATGTTTTAAAAGTACAAAACAAATTCTAAATTTTGTACTATCCGAATTGTAGAATGTATTTATTTTTTATCAAGAATGCGCAACAGTAACTAGATAATTTTTTTTTTTAGAACTAAACTTTGTCTAGCGGGCTCACAATAGGAAGAAGAAGTCTTGCTGGTTTGCTCATTCAAGGATTACCAGAAACACAAGAATTGTTAGAATATTGCTGTTGATATTATAGTTTCAGATATCTAAAGGATTGATATCAAAAACATTCAGGATACATATAAGCGCATGGAAAAGATGATGTGCGTTATCGATTTGTTATTGATTTGGCTACATTATTAGTTATCTTTATTCAACGAAAAATCCCTATCAAATTTATTTTGATAGGGACTTTTTTTAGGAATAAAATGTATGATTTTTAAACGGAGTTATTGGTAGTTGATTTTATAGTTTATTTCTTGTTAATTGTTCTTTCAAAAAACTCATACGTTCGTAGCATTTGATCCATGCGTTGACGATTATCACCAGCTCGAGTAATTTCATGAGTGGCGCCGGGATGCACGACAAATTCTACAGGACGACCCAATACTTTTAGACTTCGAAAAAGCATTTCAGCTTGAACAAACCCAGTTCTTCGATCGTTACCTCCATGAAAAATAATAAACGGTGTTGTAATATTTTGGACATAATTTATTGGCGATTCACGGGCTAGAATCTCCTTAACTTTTGGTTCCCAAGGATAGCCACCAAAATAATTGGGTACTAATCGCCAAGCGTTTCCTTCTCCAAAAAAGGTATTCAAATCATAAACACCTCGTTGCGCACATGCCGCTTTAAAGCGATTGTCATGACTTATAATCCATGCGGTCAAATAGCCAGCATAAGAACCACCCGTAATGAGTAACTTAGATTGGTCTACCCATCCTTCTTGAACCGTTTTATCTAATGCTGTTAGTACGTCACTAGCCGGACCGGTTCCCCAATCGTTGATATTTCCTCTCAAGAAATCCAATCCATATCCACCAGAACCTCTAGGATTACTGTAGACTACTCCATATCCTTGGCTACAAAAATATTGGTATTCGTGCCACATACTTTCCTCACCAGGACCCCACATGGCGGATGGTCCACCGTGAATTTCTAGCAATAGTGGGTATTTTTCTCCTTGTTTATAGTTTGATGGTTTCATAATCCAATATTCCACGGTCATTCCTAATTCGTTTTGGAATGTTTTCTTTTCTGGGTAGGATAAATTTTTAGTAGAAACCCAATCATTAAAAGTGCTGATTTTTTTCTCGTTTTTGAAATTGGCATCAGCCAAATACAATTCAGATGGATTTGACACCTGAGTTTTTGAGTAAATAATCATATTGTTTGCTATATCAAAACTAGATATTCCTGAATCAGTGCTAGAAAGTGTTTCTATTTTTTGCGTTAATGGGTTGACTCTGTGCAATACGTTGCCACCATTCATTTGAGCGGTAAAATACAAATATTTATCATTCTTACTCCAGGTAAGATTTGACTTGTTACGATCAAAAGGTATGGTAACAATATCTTTTTCAGTTCCATTTAGTGGCATTATCGATAGTGAAGATACTGATACAAATGAGGTGGTGCTGGAAAGAAAAGCCAACCATTTTCCGGATCGCGATAGTGACGCGCTATTGTATCTTTTTCCGTCTTCTCCTAATAACATTTTGAAATTTTCTCCATTGGCATCCATTATAAAAATCTCACTTTCTAAGGATCGGTCTTGGTTTTCTGAAGTATCTACATCTCCTGATAGAATTATTTGCTTTCCGTTTGGCGTATAATCAGCGGTGCTAAAATTATAAAAACCATTTGTTAGTAGTCTAGGAGCTGCATCTTTAGATACATTTATTTCAAAAAAGTGATTGAAATTCATCTCCGATGATACGTTTGATTCACTTTGAAAATTCAATTTATTAAGGACGATTGCTTTTTTATCGGTTGCATTTTTATCAAGATAGGCTCTAATTTGGGATAAATTTCCGTTTGGTTCTGGCTTTTCTTTATTGGTTAGCAAATGCTCGTTTTTATCAAAACCAGGCTTTTCCATTTTCCATGTAGGAATCGATTTTGCTGGGTTTAAAATAGAATCTTTTAGTAAATCGTGCAACGGGACACTAGATGAATATAGTATATTTTTGCCATTTGGTGACCATTTTGGATTGCTTGCGCCATATTTATCTTTTGTTAATTGCATGGGTTCACCGCCTTCCATAGAAATGATAAATATTTGATTTTTGTCCTCTACAGAACGAGTAAAAGCCATTTGCTTGCCGTCAGGGCTCCAGGTAGGTTTTGTAGCTCCATCTTTATGCGTGGTCATTTGAACAGGCGTGGTATTTCCTGAGATAGCCACCGTGAAAATCTGAGATCGGTATTTATAATCCAACTTGTTATTTTCATCATTTTCAATTGTATTTACTGTAAAAGCAGCTCGTTTTCCGTCCTTAGTTAAGCTGATGTTTCCAACAGTTTTAATTTTTAACATATCAGTAAGGGTAATATGCTCCGTTTTATTTTGAGCAATTGTAGCGTGCAACTGTAATAAAAATAATAATGTAATTGATAATTTTCTCATAGTATTGCTGTTTTATTTTGTTGTTATTGGTAAAATTAAAAACAAAACATTTCAATGAATTGGATTGTTTTTCTATAGAATTTAGTAATCCCTAAATATAAAGTAAATTCTGTTATCTCTAAGATTTATAATAATCAAAATGCATTGGTAAAAGGAAAAATCAGGTAGTGATAATTGACCAATATTAATTATCTATTTTGACAATAAATTTTTTTTATGAAATAACTTAATTAATTTATACTTCTTTTTTAAAATGTAGCACGATTTATATTTAGACGAAATAAAGTTTCGCTTTTACAATCAATTCGGGTTAGATTGTCGAAAGTTTGTTTCTTTTAAGTTTTCTTAAATATAATTATATTTTCTTACAAATTAAAAACAGTCTTTCTTTAAATGACTAAAGAATTATAAAAATATATGAATTAAAAACAAAAAAACCAGTGTTTAAAAGTACTTTAAACACTGGTTTACTTTTATGATTAAAATAATTTTATCGAATTGCTTCGACAAATTCTTTAATTTTCCCTGTTCCGTTTTTGGTTAAATCCTGAATAAAAGCACTTCCAATAATCGCTCCTTTGGCAAATTGCGTGGCTTGCTCGAAGGTTTCTTTGTTGTTGATTCCAAAACCAATTACTTGAGAATTTTTCAGATTCATATCGGCAATGCGCTTGAAATAGTCTTCTTGTGCGCTCCCAAAACCCGTTTGTGATCCTGTCACACTCGCTGAACTCACCATATAAATAAATCCATCAGAAACACTGTCAATAAAATGGATGCGTTCTACAGAAGTTTGTGGCGTAATTAAGAATATATTTTTCAAGCCGTATTTTTCAAAAGTAGCTTTATATTCGTCAGCATATACATTAACTGGAAGGTCGGGTATGATTAGTCCGTCAATGCCAATAGCAGCGCACTCTTTGCAAAAATTATCAATTCCGTATTGTAACATTGGGTTGAAATAGCCCATAATAATTAGTGGAATAGAAACGGTTTTTCGGATGTCTTTAAGTTGATCAAACAAAACTTGAGTTGTCATTCCATTATGCAATGCCTGGGTAGAACTTTCTTGAATTGTTGGTCCATCGGCCAATGGATCGCTAAAAGGCAGTCCTATCTCGATCATGTCCACACCATTTTTTTCTAGGTCTTCAATGATTTGTACCGTATCCTTTAAGTTGGGATATCCCGCTGAAAAATAGATGGAAAGAATTTTTTTAGTTTCTTGTAATTTTTGATTTATTCTGTTCATTTAATGTACGATTTACGATATGTGTTATACGATTTTAAATTTTTGGTGTTTGATATTTTATTTAGGATTTAAGAAAGCCTATTTAGTTGGAGTTATTTTTTTAAGTCTGTCTTATTGTTTTAGTTTTGTTTATTTTGAATTATTGATTCCTGCTGTCTTTATTGATGAAATCACTATTGCAACGAGTCTGTTTCCTTCTTTTTTAAGTATTTCCATTTCTTCTAGCAATGCCACTTCTTGTTTTTCAATCCTTATCATATCAAATAGAGTTTCAATAAAAAAGTGACTTTCATCTGCTTCTTCCTCAACGATTTTTAATTTATTGATAAAATCTGCTGCCGATTTTGCTCTTTGTTAAGCTCTGTAATTAGCACCTACGGAACTGGAACATCTAGCAGGTTGATTTACATTCGCATTGTATTCTCTAGATTTTGGTGATTTGGCACAAAGAATCCAGCAATCAATTGCAAATTTCTTTGTTCTCTTCAACATTATTTCTTTCACTTCAATTAAAAAATTAAGTTGATACTAAATAAGATTTGACATTTAATATCAAACATCGTCTATCGAATATCGTAAATCATACATTAAATAGCCGCACTATACGCCCAAGCTTTTTGTTCCGATTGCAACTGTACTTCAACACGCTTGTAATGCAATCCTTCATAAAGATCCGATTGATGCAGTTCCTTTGTGGTTATGGCATAAACCATTCCGTTGATCGTATCTTCAGGCTTGTGAGTTTCCGTTATAATGGGATAGTAGACTAGCCCAAATTCTTCTTCAATTTGAATGTTTTTTACAATATAACCAATTAGTGTTTCAGGAGTTCCCTCAAGAATCCGTCCAAATAGATCTGTTTGTATGTCCTCATTTTGAAGGCTACCATAAGCGAATAATTTTTCCATAGTTTCTATTTTCAAAATCTGAATTGAACTGCTTCGTGTACTTTTTTTGCGTTAAGGAGTGCATTGAAAATTTTTTTGAGCTTGCTTTTTTGCAAGGTAAAAAAGATTGTAACGGAAAGCCTGACCTTGCAGTAACGCTAGTGAAAGCAAGGGAACGCCCTGAAATAAATTCAGGATAAATACAATTATAATTTAAAATAATCAATATAGGTATTCAAATCTTTGTCGCCACGACCGGAAAGGTTGATGACCACAATATCTTCTGGTTTGAACTTCATTTCATCCAGAACTGCAAAAGCATGGGCACTTTCGATGGCTGGAATTAATCCCTCCATTTTAGATAATTTGATACCCCAATCCATAGCTTCGGCATCGGTGATCGAGATAAATTTTGCTCTACCAGTAGTGAATAAATTAGCATGCATAGGTCCCACTCCTGGGTAATCGAGTCCGGCAGAAATGGAATACGGCTCTGTGATTTGGCCATCCGTAGTTTGCATCAATAAGGTTTTACTTCCATGAATAACGCCCACTTTTCCTAAAGCGGAGGTAGCGGCACTTTCTCCAGAATCGACTCCTAAACCGGCTGCTTCTACAGCAATAATGGTCACGTCTTCATTGTCTAGAAAATGATAATATGTTCCTGCGGCATTGCTTCCACCACCAACACAGGCAATTACGTAATCGGGGTTTTCACGTCCTTCTTTTTCTAGTAATTGTTCTTTAATTTCTTTCGAGATAACACTTTGAAAACGCGCTACCATATCTGGATAGGGATGTGGTCCTACGACAGATCCTATAATATAATAGGTGTCAACAGGATTATTGATCCAATCTCTGATGGCTTCATTTGTAGCATCTTTCAAGGTTTTTGAACCTGATTTGGCGGGACGAACTTCGGCACCTAACATTTTCATACGAGCTACATTTGGTGCCTGACGCTTAATGTCGACTTCGCCCATGTACACAATGCATTCCAAGCCCATCAAGGCACAAACGGTTGCGGTAGCCACTCCATGCTGACCTGCGCCAGTTTCGGCAATGATTCTGGTCTTGCCTAATCGTTTTGCAAGAATAATTTGTCCAATCGTATTGTTAATTTTATGCGCACCCGTATGGCATAGGTCTTCTCTTTTTAGGTAAATTTTTGTATTGTATTGTTCAGATAAACGCTTTGCAAAATACAGTGGCGTAGGGCGACCTACATACTCCTTAAGCAGGTCATCAAATTCAGCTTGAAATGCTGGTTCAGCTGTGATTTTTAAATAATTTTGTCGTAATTCTTCTACATTTGGATATAACATTTCAGGAATGAAAGCACCTCCAAATTCTCCATAATAGCCTTTTTCGTTGACGTTGTAACTCATTTTGTTTTAAGTTTAAAAGTTTAAAGTTTCAAATTATGTTGAAACTTGCTCAATAAATTTTTGTCTTTTAATCCAGGCTCTGTTTCAAATTTACTATTTAAATCCAAAGCATGAATGGGTAATTGTGTTGATAAAATAGCTGTTGTCAAATCGATTTCTTCTAAACCAATGCCACCGCTTAGAAAAAAAGGTTTGGTCGATGGATATTTTTTTAATACTGTCCAATCGAATGTTGAGCCGTTGCCACCGGGTAATTTTCCTTTGGTATCAAAAAGGAAATAATCACAAACCGCTTCAAAGGGTTGCAGAACTTCAAAATCAAAATCAGCAGCAACCGAAAACACTTTTATAATTTCAATATCATTTCCTACCGCACTCCTTAATTCAGTACAAAATGCTACTGATTCATGGCCGTGCAACTGAATGGCTTGTAAATCGTAGGTTTGCGCTTTCGCCAAAATAACTGCAATACTTTCATTAACAAAAACCCCCACTTTTTTAATCGATTTAGGTAAAGGTGGAATCACTCCATCAAAATACCTACTAGATTTATCCCAGAATATAAATCCCATATAATCGGGTAGGAGCGAGGCTATTTCGAGAATGTTTTTAGTGTATTTCATTCCGCAGATTTTAGTTCCAAAGCTCCCTGACTCCCGAGGGGGAAACATTGGAGTGGAATTTGTTTGAAGATTACCACTATTTTTATTTTCTAAAAATGAATCCATTATTGACAAAAGTATTTATTTGTTGCTAATTCCCACTTTGCTGGTTAATGTGCTATTTGCTTAATAAACTCCGTTGCTGCTTGACCCGCATTATCCGTTTTCATGAAGTTTTCACCAATTAAAAATCCTTTATACCCAAAAGGTTTCAATTCATTAATGGCTTCAATGGATGAAATTCCACTTTCTGAAATTTTTACAAAATCATCTGGAATTTGGTTGGCTAATTGCTTGCTGAAATCCAAACTCACTTCAAATGTTTTCAGGTTTCTATTGTTAACCCCAATCATGTCTAATGTAGGCATAATCGATTTTTCTAATTCTTCCTGATTGTGTACTTCAAGTAATACTTCGAGTCCTAGATTTTTTGCAAATTCGGATAAAGCTTTAATTTCCGCTCTTGTTAAAACTGCTGCGATTAGCAGAATTAAATCAGCTCCGTACGCTTTGGCTTCTAGGATTTGGTATTCATCTACAATAAATTCTTTTCGCAATAACGGAATATTTACTGTTGCTCGTGCCAAAAGTAAATCATCTAACGAACCTCCAAAATATTTTCCATCCGTCAATACCGATATGCCACAGGCACCAGAATTTTCGTATCCTTTTGTTACTTCTTCCACCGTAAAACTATAATTTATTTCTGCTTTAGAAGGCGAACGGCGTTTGTGTTCTGCAATAATTCCGGAGGTGCTATTTAATAAATTAGCACGCAATGAAAGGGTCTTTTTTTCAAAGAAAACAGACGCCTCTAATTGTGAAACTGGAATGATTGATTTCTTGAGAATTACTTCTCGTTTTTTGTCAACTATAATTTTATCTAGGATGTTCATGGTTTAATTTAATATTGAGAAATTTAAATATTGAAAAATTTGTGATGTTCAACAAATTACTCTTTAATTTTGGTGTTTAAATATTTTATAAAGTTGGATAAGTTTTGAGAAATCTCGATACTTAAATCATAACTTTTTTCAATTTCTATTTGTGATATTAGTTCTAATTCTTTTGCTAATACTAACATACTACTAACTTCTGCACAACTTCCTTTGGAAATTTTAAATATTTTATTAGCTGTTTGTTACTATTGTATTCGGAACCTTCTGCGATGTTATTAGTAATCGAAATGACAGCTCTTTTTATTTGATCTTTGAAACCGAATTCTTTTTCAAAGGGTTTGTTGTTTAATAATTTAAAAATCAATTTTGCTAATTGAATACCTTTTTGGTACACTTCGAATTTTTCAATTGACATTGTCATAATCTTTCAATTTTTCAATTTTTAAATATTTTAATTTGATATTATGTACTCAATTCTTGTAATGTTTTCAAAGATAAAAGTCCTTTTCCAGATAATAAACTTTCTTTCGCTATTTGAAATCCTTCTAAAGGAGAACATTTTGTCACCGTTGCAATGGCCATAGCTGCATTTGCACAGACTACGTTGTTTTGTGCTTCGGTTCCTTTTCCAGAAATAATATTCATAAATATTTGTGCTGAATCTTCGATGGTCGTTCCGCCTTCAATCTCGCTTTGCAGCAAAAGGCGAACACCAAAATCTTCGGGATGCAGCATTCCTTCCATCGTGCTTGTAATTGTTTTTGTTGCTCCAGTTAAAGAAACTTCGTCATAACCGTCAAGCGAATGTAAAATCGTAAAATTTACATCCGTATTCTGATACAAGTACGCATACATTCTGGCTAATTCTAAATTGAAAACACCAACCAATTGGTTTTTTGGAAAGGACGGATTTACCATTGGTCCTAGCATATTAAAAAATGTTTTTACTGCTAATTCTTTACGTATTGGACCTACATTTTTCATCGCGGGGTGAAATAATGGTGCATGTAAAATGGCAATTCCCGCTTTGTCGATACTCTTTTCTATAAAATCAGCGTCATTGCTAAATTTGATTCCTAGTTTTTCCATAACATTACTAGAACCTGAAATAGAGGAAACCCCGTAATTTCCATGTTTTGCCACTTTTACTCCTGCTCCTGCAGTTACAAAGGAAGCCAAAGTGGAAATATTAAAAGTATCTTTTCCATCACCACCCGTTCCACACAAGTCGATGGTGTTGTAGGCTGATAAATCCACTTTAATACATAAGTCCAACAAGGCTTCTCGGAAACCTGAAAGCTCCTCGATACTGACGCTACGCATCATGTAAACTGTAAGGAATGCTGTAATTTGACTCGGATTATAACTTCCGTTGGAAATATTAACCAATACATCTTTTGCTTCTGCTGAAGAAAGCATTTCGTGATTAATCAGTCTATTTAATATATTTTTCATATTATTTTATTTTTTGCCACTAAGGCTCAAAGACGCAAAGTTTAGTATTGAATATTGTTATTAAATTCAGTCAACTGATTACTGCGACTGAACACTGAATACTATGATTTCACCCAATTTTCTAATATCTTTTTACCATTAGGCGTCAATACGCTTTCTGGATGAAACTGAACGCCGCGTACATCGTAGGTTTTATGTCGTAAGGACATTACTTGACCATTTTCGTCGAATGAAGTAGCTTCAAGAACATCGGGTAAAGTGGCATCTACAACCCAAGAATGGTAACGCCCTACTTCAAATTCATTTCCTAATCCTTCGAATAAAAGTTCATCATTTACTGCTGTTTTTACCACTGTGGCTACACCGTGGTATACTTTGTCTAAGTTAGCAAGTGTTCCTCCAAAAACTTCTCCTATGGCTTGTTGTCCAAGACACACTCCAAAAATGCTTTTGGTAGGTGCATATTTCCGAATCACCTCTTTCAATAATCCCGCTTCATCAGGGATTCCAGGTCCTGGAGATAGCAAAATTTTATCGAAAACAGCAATTTCATCGATGTCAAATTCGTCGTTTCTATAGACGGTTACTTCGCAATCTAAATCTTCCAGATAATGTACTAAATTATAAGTAAAACTATCGTAATTGTCTATGACTAGTATTTTTTTCATTTTGTTATTGAAAAATTGAAAGATTTAAAGATTGAAAAATTCTCACGTTTCAGCAATCTTTAAATTCTTAAATTATTGAATCTTTAAATTATTTATATTGTTTCCGCTAAATCCAAAGCTTTATTCAGAGCTAATAATTTGTTGTAAACCTCTTGCATTTCGCTTTCTTCATCAGATCCTGCTACAATTCCTGCTCCTGCTTGGGAGTGTAATTGATGGTTTTTACTCAAAAAAGTCCGTATCATAATCGCATGATTAAAATTACCTTCAAAATCCATAAATCCGATAGCGCCACCATAAAAATTTCTATTGGTTTTTTCATACTCTTCAATCAGCTGCATTGCCCGGTGTTTAGGAGCACCACTCAATGTTCCTGCCGGAAAAGTATCGGCTACGACTTGCATTGTAGAAGCTTTTTCATGTAAATGTCCCGTTACTTTTGAAACCAAGTGAATTACATGCGAGAAAAACTGTACTTCTCGATATTTCTCTACATTTACATTATGACCGTTTCTGCTTAAATCATTTCTGGCCAAATCTACTAACATTACATGCTCACTATTTTCTTTTTTATCTATGGATAATTCTTTGGCTAGAACGGCATCTTTTTCATCATCTCCCGTTCGTTTGAAAGTACCTGCAATAGGGTGAATTTCAGCTTTGCGATCTTTTACAATGATTTGTGCTTCGGGTGACGAACCAAATATTTTGAAGTCTCCGTAATCAAAAAAGAACAAATACGGGGATGGATTAATGCTTCTTAACGCTCTGTATACATTAAATTCATCGCCTTTAAATCCTTGGGTGAACCTACGAGATAAAACTAGCTGGAACACATCGCCGCGGAAACAATGCTTTTTGGCCAAAGCCACATTATGCTTGAATTCTTCGTCGGTTAAATTTGAAAAGCCTTCACCTTCTTTATAAAATTTATAAGATGAAATGTTTCTGGATTGTAATAATTGTTCGATTTCTGAAATATTATTTTTACCGTCTAAACTGTGGCAGAAAATATAGGCTTCATTTTTAAAATGGTTGATAGCAATGATATTTTGGTACACGGCATAATACACATCAGGGATAGTGTTGCTATTTTCTTTTTTGGCAATAGATACTTTTTCGAAATACCGAACAGCATCGTATGAAATATATCCAAAAAGTCCATTATTGATGAATTTGAAATCATTCTTTTTTGATTTAAACTGACCCGAAAATTCTTGAATAAGTGCAGGAATGTCAGTTGTTTTGTCAATGTTTATTTTCTCAGAACTGCCATCAGGGAAAGTCTTGTAAATGATTTCATTTTCTATTTTGATGGAAGCAATCGGATTGCAACAGATATAGGAGAAACTGTTGTCATTACCATGATAATCGCTACTTTCCAGTAACAGACTATTTGGGAATTTATCCCGAATTTTGAGATACACACTCACAGGAGTAATAGTATCTGCAAGGATTTGCTTGTAATTTGTATTTAAGTTAAATGATTTCAATTGCTATGTTTTTAATGTTGTGTTTAACTGGTAAAATTGGAACAAAAAAAAGGCCTGTCGTGATGACAAGCCTTTTATATTTATATTTTTAATAATACTATAGGAGCTTAGTTCACGACGACTGACGTAAATTGTTCCACCACCAAGTATTGTTTAAAATTGTTTTCATGTTTTATTTATTGAAACAAATGTAGAAATTAAATTCCATTATTCAAACATAAAATGCGTTAAAAATCAGTAAAAATGAAGATTATTTGTTAAATAAAATTTCTAGCAGAAATTCATAAAAGAACAAAACCCCAACAATTTCTTGTTAGGGTTTAATGATATTGTTTTGAAATGAAATTAGAATTTCAAAGCTATAGCTAAATCGAAATCATCATTGATTGCTTTATCCCCTAAGCTGTCAAAGAAACTTCCAGAACCGTATTTAATATCGTATTTTGTTCTGTCAATTTTTACATTTGCAGTAGCTGTATTGGTAGTGGTAGCAAGATCAAAAGTTACAGGTTTAGTAATTCCTTTAATCGTTAAATCTCCTGTTACTGTGTATACATTTGGTGCTTTTGTAACTAATTTTTTGAAAACTAAAGTTGCTGTTGCAAATTTATCTGATCCAAAAAAATCATCCGCTTTCAAGTGACCTTCTAATTTTTCTTTACCTTGACCAGCTTTTAAGTCAGTAACAATCATAGAGGTCATGTCTACTACAAACGTACCACCTACTAATTTTTTTCCTTTGAAAACTAATGTACCATCTTTAAGGTTGATTGTTCCTTCATGAGCTCCAGTTACTTTTTTTCCAACCCAGTTGATTGTACTTGCTGATGTGTTAACTTTTTTAGTTTGTGCAGTTACTGATAAGGTAGATAAAACTACTACTAATGCTAATGCGATTGATTTTAAATTTTTCATTTGTTAGAATTTGATTTGAGTTAATATTTGATTTTGAATTAGTAATTTATAAAGTAATGAATAAGTCTTCGTTTGATTTTCTTACTTTTTTGTAATATTGGGTAGCGTCATCTTCATGTCTGTATCCTAAAGTGGCTATTAATGAAGCATTAAGTCCAAGTTTTTCTAAACCTAAAATTTCATTTACATCGGCAGGAACAAAACCTTCCATTGGCGTTACGTCTATTTTAAGTTCGGCAGCAGCATTAAGTAAATTTCCTAATGCTAAATACGTTTGCTTTGCTGTCCAGTGATTACGAACATCCTCTGGAAGAGTTGTAAGATTGTTTTTCATTAAATCAGCATAAGGTTTTAAGTTTTCTAAAGGAATTTCTCTAGTTTGACTCATGTTCTGAATTAAATTGTCTATTCCTTCTGCTCCAAAATTTACTTCATTTGCAAAAACAATTAAATGGGATGCTTCAACAATTTGTGATTGTCCCCAAGCCGAAGGTTGGATTTTAGCTCTTAATTCTGGATTTTCTACGATAATAACCTTGTAAGGTTGCAATCCATAAGACGAAGAAGTCAAACGAATGGCTTCTTTTAAAGTATTTAAATCTTCAGTAGTAATTTTTTTTGTAGCATCGAATTTTTTCGTTGCGTATCTCCAATTTTGATTTTCTAAGAAAGTATTCATATTGTATTGTTATATTAATTATTTATTTCTGTATTTTTCTAATAAGTGATTTAATTGGTCTATTTCTTCTGAATTTAGATTTTTTGAAAAATACTGGTCGTGAGCAATCACTTTTGGATCCAATTCTTCTAAAACTTCTAATCCTTTTGGTGTTATTAAGACTTCTATTTTTCGTCTGTTTTCAGGACATACTTTTCGAGTTACTAATTCTTTCAACAACAATTTATCTACTAAACGAGTAGTGTTACTGGTTTTGGCTAACATTCGCTCTTGAATGGTCCACATATTTGCTGGATTCCCTTTTTGTCCTCTTAATATTCGAAGTACATTATATTGTTCTCCTGATATATCATGAGGTTTTAAGATTTCATTAAAATTTTCTGTAATAATATTTTGTGTGTACAAAACATTCAGAATAATTTTTTTTGAATTATCCAAGGGTACAGTAGATTTTAATATGTCTTCAATTTTCATAATTGTATGTATGTAATTTGTTGGTACAAATGTAACACTTTTTATAGTTGTATGTACAAATGTTGTATTGTTTTTTTATTAAATAAATTTTTCATCTGTTTTAAGCGCTTTTCATTATCGTTTTGGTTTTGTGAAACTAAAAGGAGTCTTCTAGTTTTCGAATACAGATTTTACAAAAATCAAACCAAAAAATTATTGTGGTTTTGTACTTTAATAATTTGAATTTTATTTGCTCTATTTCGATTTGACCTTTTATGCCATTTAGTAGATAAAAATATAACCCACCATAGATTAACAGGCCTTTTCATATAGTCAAATCATAGAATTATACGATTTTTGACGTTTAAATTATCATTGCCCTTTTTTATTTTTTAACTATAATTTGCTATATTTATCCCTTATTAGATAGTAATGAACAAGAATATAAAGAAGCCTTCGTACGATGATTTACTCATTAGAATTCAAGAACAAGAATCAGAAATAAATCGTTTATTAAAAAAAGAGCAATTCAGCGGTGAATTTGATTTCTATCAAAATGGATCTAGAGATTTAGTTTGCATTAGTGGTTTTGACGGTTTTTTTAAACAAATTAATTCCTCTTTTGTTCAAATACTTGGATACACTAAGGAGGAGTTATTAACTAATCCTATTATAACATTTATCCATCCAGAGGATATTGAGAAAACAAATCAAGAAGTTGTATTATTGTCTAATTCTCGACCATCCCCTTACTTTGAAAACCGTTATATAAACAAGAATTCTGATGTCGTAACGATACAATGGACAATTAATCTTTCTCCGAATCAAGACTTCGTATATGGAATAGGTAGAGATATTTCAGAAATAAAAAATAATCAAGAATATTTACGCTCTGCTCAAAACTTATTGAATGAAGCCCAAAAAATTGCTAAGATAGGAAGTCGGGAATTCAATTTAGCAGATAAAAAGATGATTTGGTCTAAGGAATTATATTCGATTTATGAAATTGAAATGGATCCTAAACAAAATTTGTTTCAGGAATTTATCAATCTTTTTTCAGCAGAGGATGCCAACTCTTTTTTAAATAAAATTGATCAAGCAATTGTAGATAAAAAAGAATTTGAGGTGCAACAAAATGTAGTTTTATCAAACAACAAAAATAAATGGTTGCATGCTATTGTAGTACTAGAATTAGATGAAAATGGCAATGTTGTTACACTAAGGGGGAATACTCAGGATATTACAGAGAAAAAATTAATAGAGCAATCCATAAAAGAGCAAGAAGCTGCAGTTATAGATTATAAACTTAAATTGATTGAGCAAGAAAGCGATGCTAAGTTTAAATATTATATTGAAAATGCTCCAGATGGAATTTTTGTAATCGATAAAAACAGAAACTATATTGATGTTAACCAAGCTGCATCTACATTAACGGGATATTCTGCGCAAGAACTTTTGATGATGAAATTTGGAGATCTATCTTCAAAGGAACATGCGGATGCTACTTTACAAAAATTTCAACTTTTGCAAGAAACAGGAGCGATAAAAGGAGAGATTATAATTATTCATAAAAATGGAGCTGAACTGTTTTGTTTCATTGATGTAGTAGCGCTTTCTGGGGATCGCTTTTTAGGTTTTGTTAAAGACGTTACTGAAAATAGAAAAGCCGAAGAAAAAATTAAAGAAAGCGAAAAACGGTTTCGAGCCTTGGTGGAAAATAATGACAGCATTATATCGGTCATTGATGAAAATTTCAATTCACTATTTCGCAGCCCGTCATCATCTCGTGTTAACGGATATTCACATGAAGAATATGAAAACTTAACGGAACAAGAATATTTCCATCCTGATTATTTGGAATATGTTCATGAAATGGTTCAGAAAACTTTTAATAATCCAGGAAAACCGCATCCAGTTTTATTTCAGGTAAGGCATAAGAATGGAAACTATATCTGGCTGCAGGGAGTCCTGAATAATATGATGGAGCACAATGGCGTGAATGGTATTGTTGTCAATTTAAGAGATGTCACTGAAAGCATCATGGCCAATGAAACCTTATCAAAAGAAAAAGATAAATTTGATAAAATTGCGGCTACCTCGCCTGGATTGATTTATTCCATGCGGCAAAACAAAGACGGCTCATTGAGTTATCCGTATGCCAGTCATGCCATTGAGGACATATATGGGTTTACTTATGAAGAAATTGAGTTTGATGCAAATAAAATTTTCGGATTAATTCATCCGGATGATTTAGAGAACCTGATGTGCAGCATACATGAAGCTAAATCCAAGCTAGTTTTTCTCAAAGGAGAATACCGCTATTTTCATCCTACAAAAGGAATGGTTTGGCATAGTGTAAATTCTTTGCCTGTAGTTGAGCCTGAAGGAACGGTAATTTGCCACGGAATTGTCACGGATGTTACTGAAAGAATTTTGGCGGAACAAAAAATTATTAAAGCCAATAGGCTGTATTTTTTTATCAGTCAAATTAACCAGATGATCGTAAGAACTACGGATCAAGAAACCTTATTTACGGAAGCATGTACTATTGCAGTTAATTTAGGAAAGTTTAAAATGGCTTGGATTGGCATTGTAGACGAAGAAACTAAAAAAGTGATACCGGCAAAAATTGTTGGGGATGACAATGGTTATTTCGCCAAAATTAAAACCATAACAATAGATGACGAACCACTAGAAAGAGGTCCAGCAGGTCGTGCCATTGGACTGCGCAAATCAATTGTTTGTAATGACATTGAAAAGGATGTAATGATGCTGCCGTGGAAAGAAGAAGCATTAGAGAGAGGATATTTATCTTTAATGTCAGTTCCAATAAATAAATTCGGAAAAGTAATTGGTACTTTTACTTTCTATGCAGAGGAGAAAAATTTTTTTGATAAAGAGGAAATCGCATTATTAGAGGAAGCAACAGGCGATGTGGCTTTTGCACTAGAAATTTTTGAAAAAGAAGCCCTACGCAAAAAAGCGGAAGAAGATATATTTGAAAGTGAGCAAAGATACCACACCCTAACGGAGGTTTCTACAGTTGGAATTTTCCGTACAAATGCAAAAGGAGATACTACTTATGTGAATCCTTTTTGGAGTCAAATTTCTGGATTGACTTTTGAAGAAGCTAAGGGAAACGGCTGGATAAACGCCGTTCATGAGGACGATAAAAAAATAGTATTGCAAGGATGGGAGGAAGCAACAAATGATCTTGAAACTTCAGTGTCAGAGTATCGTTTTGTGCGCCCGGATGGATCGATAGCTTGGGTTATGGGGCAGGCGATTCCGGAAAGAAATCTTAAAAACCAGATTGTGGGATATATTGGTACTATTACTGATATTTCGGAGCGCAAGATTGCTGAAGATGCGATTTTGAAGGAAAAACAACTTTCGGAACTGATAATCAATAACCTTCCTGGCATTTTTTATATGTATGATGAATCAGGAAAATTTGTCAAGTGGAATAAAAATTTCGAGACCGTTACTGGCTACAATCCGGGTGAAATAGCTCAAATGGAAGCGGTAGATTTTTATGATGATGATTACAAGGAAATAATACGAACAAGATTAAAGACGGTCTTTGAAATGAAAGCACCGGGATTAGAAATCGAATTGTTTACAAAAGATAAAGATAAAATCCCATATTACATTAATTCTCATGCGTTTGAGTATAAAGGGAAAAAGTGCCTATTGGGAATGGGAATGGATCTTTCTGATATTAAAAAAGCAGAGGAGAAAATAAAAATTGCCAACGAACGATTTGAAATTATTTCTGCAGCTACTAATGATGCAGTATTTGAATATAATGTACTAACAGGAGAAAGTTGGAATAATCAAACTTTCATTTCTCTTTTCGGATTTGGCAGTAGTTTGCCAAATGGCCAGAACAATAGCGTTATATGGCGTTCTAAGGTTCACCCAGAGGATCGAGAAAGAGTGATTAAAAAATTAGAAGATTCCTATGTAGGGACTGCCAATTTATGGTCAGATGAATTCCGTTTTTTAAAAGCAGATGGTAGTTATGGAATTTTTTATGATAGAGGAATTATTTCCAGAGATGAATCTGGAAATGCAATTCGCTTAAATGGAGCCATGATAGAAATCACTGAATTAAAAAATATTAAGGAGCAGTTAATCCGCAGTGAAGAGAAATATAGAAGTCTTATTGAACAAGCATCTGATGCTATTTTTATTAATGATCTTGCTGGAGACTTGCTAGAGGTAAATGAAAGTGCCTGTGTTATGCTAGGGTATAGCAAAGAGGAACTTTGTAACAAAAACATAGTAGATTTATACACGGAAGCCGAACTTGTAAGAAGGCCAATTATGCATAAAGAATTATTAAATGGGGAGCAAACTTTGCTTGAACGATCGATGCTTCACAAATCAGGATCCTTTATTGATGTAGAAATCACCGCGAAGATGATTCTAGATGGTCGAATTCTTGCTATTGTAAGAGATATAAGCGAACGCAAAAAAAAGGACGATGAATTTAGGAAAATGCATAAAAAAATGGAGGCCATTCTTGGCGCCATCCCTGACCTGCTATTCGAGGTAGATATAACAGGTAAAATTTTTAATTATCATTCGCGCCGAGATGATTTATTAGCACTACCTCCCGAGGTTTTTTTAGGAAAAACATTTTCAGACGTTTTGAATCAGGATGTGGCTAATTTAATTTTGTCTGCTATTAAAGAAGCTGCTCTGCAAGGATATTCTACTGGAAGACAGTATTTCTTAAAGCTAAATGAGGAATTACGTTGGTTCGAAGTCTCCATTGCTCCTATGATGGAAAGTGATGCGCAAGAAGTCCATTTTATATGTCTGTCTCGTGATATTACTGCGACAAAAAATTCCGATTTTGCACTTTTAAAAAGTGAAGAGAGGTACCGAGGTTTATTAAAAAATCTTGATGCAGGGATACTAGTTCATGCCGTCGATACCTCCATTATTGTCAATAATCAAATAGCAGCTGAATTATTAGGATTGACTGAAAGTGAGATGAAAGGAATGAAAGCTTCTGATCTTGCTTGGAATTTTTTAGATGAGGAAAATGCACCATTGTCTATTAACAACTATCCCGTAAACCAAATTATTGCTACAAAGAAATCTTTGAAAAATTTTGTATTAGGAGTACATCGTTCTACAAAAAAAGATATTGTTTGGTTGTTAGTAAACGGTTATCCAGATCGTAACGAGAAGGGTGAAATCTTTGAAATAGTAATCAGTTTCATTGATATCACGGAACAAAAAGTAATGGAAATGGAATTGCTAAAGGCTAAGGAATTAGCTGAATCTGCCAACAAAGCAAAGACTGATTTTCTAGCTAATATGAGTCATGAAATTAGAACGCCATTAAACGGGATAATTGGATTTACTCATTTGTTAATGAAGTCAAATTTGAAAAAAAATCAAGCAGAATATATGACGACAGTCAATGAATCTGCAACTTCATTAATGGAAATTGTCAATGATGTGTTGGATTTCTCTAAAATTGAATCTGGAAAATTAGAACTTAATATTGAAGAAGTGAATCTTTTTAAATTGACAAATCAAGTCATAGATTTATTTAAATCCCAAGCAAATCAAAAGAAGATAGATTTAATACTTGACATTAATAATAACGTTCCGCAATACATTTTAGCTGATTCTGTGCGATTGAAACAAATACTTGTAAATCTCTTGAGTAACGCGATTAAATTTACCAATTTTGGTGAAATAAGATTGGATATAAATCAGATTGACTTTTCAAATTCAAAAGGATCAACGATTCAGTTTTCTGTAAAAGATACTGGAGTGGGAATTAAAACCCAAAACAACGAGAAAATATTCAATTCGTTTGTACAAGAAGATAATTCCACCAGTAGAAAATTTGGTGGAACAGGATTAGGGTTGGCCATTTCAAATCAATTACTGGCTTTGATGGATAGCAAGTTACAATTGATCAGTAAATATGGCGATGGAAGCGATTTCTTTTTTGTGATTACATTCAAAAAGGCGAAACATAAGAAACATCCAACGGCATTATTTGCCAAAAGCTTAAAAGACGACTTTATAAAACCTTTGCATACGTTAAGTGATCTTACAGTTTTAATAGTGGAAGACAATAAAATTAATATGTTTTTAGCTAAAACACTAGTCAAAAGAATCATCTCTAATTGCACTATTCTTGAAGCTAAGGATGGTAATGAGGCTGTCGATAGGTACAAAAAAGAAAAACCTGACGTGATTTTAATGGACATTCAGATGCCAAATAAAAATGGATATGAAGCAACAGACGAGATTAGACAATTAGAAGATTCGGGGGATATTCCTATAATCGCAATCACCGCGGGCATAATGGTAGGAGATAAAGAAAAATGCCTTCAAGCAGGCATGAACGATTACTTACCGAAGCCGATTATTCAATTGGATTTAGAAAAAGTGTTGCAAAAATGGTTGAATAAGAATTGATTCTATTTCAACAAAGTCTAAAAAGAGTGTTTAATTATTGATGCCTAGTAAAAAATTAGGTAAAAAAACAGAGAGAGAAACGAGAAAGAAGGAGAGAAGATGCTATTTTTTTTCACTCCTTTTCTGCGCTTCTTTAGGCTGGGTAACACCCATTTTAGATAGGTGTAAGATAAAAAATAATCGAGTGCAATTTGATAGAAATAACGGACTACTTCATGAGAATAATTTCGAAATCAAAATCAAAGAAGCGAAGAAATTTACTTTCACCTTTCCTAAATGATGTAAAAGCAACTTATAAAAACGGGTTAACTGCTTTATTTATAGTGTAAAAGCCTGTATAATTGAGCATACAGGCTTTAAACTGGCTTACTACAAGCAGAATTGTTTTAAGATATCAGAATATTTAATTCCATCATACAGGCGCGCATCATTTGATAGCTTCTTTCAATATTATTGTCTAAACCTATAGAAAATCGGATTAAACCATCAGTCAATCCCATTTCTATTTGTTCCTCTAGAGGGATTTCACTTGATGTCGAAGTTCCAGGGGCACTAAACAACGTTTTGTAAAACCCTAAACTAACAGCAAGATACCCTAGATTTTTTGCTTGCATTAATTCCATTAATTCATTGGCTTTCGCCAAAGTTCCTATGTCCAAAGTCATCATTCCTCCAAAACCATATTCGGGATTGATCATCGTTTTATAAATTTCGTGACTTGGATGGCTTTCCAAACCGGGATATACTGTTTTTAGTCCATCTTTTTCGAAGCGTTGCGCAAGATACATCGCATTATGACTGTGCTGTTTCATACGGATATGCAAAGTGCGCAAGTTTTTCATCACACTCGCTGAACGTAAACTATCCATTGTAGGTCCCAGTAACATGCTGGCTCCGCTATTTACGTTTTTTAAACTATCAATAAATTCTCGCGAGGCACATGTCACTCCGCCCACAGTATCACTGCTTCCGTTAATGTATTTGGTCAAACTGTGAATCACAATATCAGCACCCAATCGTGCAGGAGAAACGGACAATGGTGAAAATGTATTATCAACCACAAGCGTTAAATTATGGCGCTTTGCAATTTTAGATAAACCTTCAATATCAGCTACTTCTAGCAACGGATTGCTAACTGTTTCACAATACAAAACTTTGGTTTCGGGCGTAATTGCCGCTTCAACAACATCAAGTTTTGTAATATCTACAAAAGTAGTTTTGATGCCTAATCTTGGCGTAAAATTCTTCAAGAAAGCATACGTTCCTCCATAAATTGTTCTGCTTGAAACAATGTGATCACCCGTGCCGCACAACTGCAATAGTGTAGGGGTAATTGCGCCCATTCCGGAGGCCGAAACATTAGCGGTTTCTGTTCCTTCCATTGCTGCGAGTGCTTTGTCTAAATACAAATTACTAGGTGATGAATGGCGGGAATATAAATAACAGCCTTCCATATTTCCTTCAAAAGTATCAAACATCGTTTTTGCCGATAAAAACGTATACGTGGAAGAATCAGAAATGGACGGGTTTACACCACCAAATTCTCCAAAGTACTGTAAATCCTGAATGTTGTCTGCGGGATTGAAATTTTTCATAGTTGTATGTATTATTATTTGAAGCTATTCCTGCTATTCGTTTCAATCTTTCTATTCCTGAAACAAGTTCAGGAATAGAAAGGATTTACACTGCTATTAGGGCTAGGGTATTTCGTTAGTAACAAAATCTATTCAAAATAACACGGTTCTAGATTAATAATCAATACTATTGATGAATATTGGATTTTAAATCTATAAAATAGGAATAATTTAATTTAATTTTCTAAATTAGCTCTTTAAACAGGATTTACATAGATTTTATTTCAATTCAAATTTCAATAAAAATGACATTAGACTCAATTGATAAAAAATTGCTTTTCTTATTACAATCCGATTGTAAGAAAACCACAAAAGAATTTTCAGTAAAACTCAACCTTTCGGTTACTGCGGTATATGAGCGCATTAAAAAGCTCGAAAGAGAAGGAATCATCGATAAATACGTAGTGCTAGTCGATCGTTCGAAAGTCGAAAAAGGATTCGTCGTTTTTTGTCACCTTAAATTGATACAACACACCAAAGAGTTTCTTACCAAATTTGAAAGTGAAGTCGTGAAGCTCAAAGAGGTTCTGGAATGTCATCATGTTAGTGGCGATTACGACTATATTTTGAAAATAGTGGTAAAAGATATGGAAGCCTACAGAGAATTTTTAGTAACTAAATTAACAACTTTGGAACATATTGGAAGCACACACAGTACATTTATGATTAGTGAAGTCAAAAACACTACTGTCATAACGATTTAAAATAAAGGAAAATACAACGACCTATTTACTGATAAATAAATGTTAATAAGCATTTATTTCAGACAAAAACCAGTGAATTTAGACTTTAAACAAAACTTAATTCCTTAATTTTGTGCGACATTTTATAAAAACTTAATAAATAATTATACTATGAGTTCATTTGACGTAGTCATTATAGGTTCTGGACCAGGCGGATATGTTGCAGCAATTCGTTGTGCACAGTTGGGTTTCAAAACAGCAATTATCGAAAAATATTCCACTCTTGGAGGAACTTGCCTCAATGTAGGTTGTATTCCTTCCAAAGCATTGCTTGCTTCTTCTCATCATTACAGTGAAATTGCTCATTTTGCTGATCATGGAATTGAAGTTTCTGGGGAAGTAAAAGTGAATCTAGAAAAAATGATTGCGCGCAAACAAGCGGTTGTTGATCAAACTTCAGGTGGGGTGAAATTTTTAATGGATAAAAATAAAATTACAGTTCTTGAGGGATTAGGTTCATTTGTTGACGCTACACACGTTGCTGTTGCAAAAGCAGATGGAACTTCTGAAACTGTTGAAGCTAAAAACATCATAATCGCAACAGGGTCAAAACCCTCTTCTTTGCCTTTTATCAAAATTGATAAAGAAAGAATAATCACTTCTACCGAAGCTTTGAAACTTCCTGAAGTTCCAAAACATTTGGTCATTATTGGTGGTGGAGTTATAGGTATTGAACTTGGACAAGTATATCTACGTTTGGGAGCACAAGTTTCGGTTGTAGAATATCTAGACAGAATCATTCCAGGAATGGATGCTTCTTTGTCTAAAGAATTGACTAAAGTATTGAAAAAACAAGGTATGAAATTCTACGTTTCACATAAAGTGAAATCAGTAGAAAGAAATGGCGATATTGTTGCTGTTCAAGCTGAGAATACAAAAGGAGAAACGATCACACTAGAAGGGAATTACGCCTTGGTTTCTGTAGGTCGTCGTCCTTATACCGATGGATTGAACGCTGATAAAGCAGGAGTGAAAATTTCGGATAGAGGTATGGTTGAAGTAAATGATCATTTGCAAACGAATGTTCCAAATATCTATGCCATTGGGGATGTTGTTCGTGGAGCGATGCTTGCTCATAAAGCCGAGGAGGAAGGAACTATGGTTGCTGAAATTTTAGCAGGTCAAAAACCGCATATTGATTATAACTTGATTCCTGGAGTCGTATACACTTGGCCCGAAGTAGCTGCTGTAGGACAAACAGAAGAGCAATTAAAAGCATCTGGAATTGAATACAAATCAGGAAGTTTTCCATTCAAAGCATTAGGACGTGCAAGAGCAGGAGGAGATTTAGATGGATTTGTAAAAATTCTTGCTGATGCAAAAACGGATGAGGTTTTAGGTGTTCACATGATTGGAGCGCGTTGTGCGGATTTAATTGCCGAAGCAGTAACTGCAATGGAATTTAAAGCATCTGCTGAAGATATTTCTAGAATATCACATGCGCATCCTACTTTTGCGGAAGCGATTAAGGAAGCTGCATTAGCCGCTACAGACAATAGAGCGTTACACGTATAGAAAATACAGTTCTAAAATAATAAATCCCAAATTCCATAAATACAATTGGAATTTGGGATTTTTTTGTTTTGGTATTTAGAAGGTTTTATTTCAAACTTCCCACCATATCTTCAGGTTTAACCCAAGCATCAAAATCTTCGGGTGTTACATAACCCAAACGCACCGCTTCTTCTTTTAATGTTGTCCCGTTTTTATGTGCTGTCTGAGCAATTTCAGCCGATTTGTAATATCCAATTTTAGTATTCAAAGCAGTAACTAACATTAAGGAATTATCTACTAGTTCTTTGATTCGTTTGTAGTTTGGTTCAATACCTTGAGCGCAATGTTCGTCAAAAGAAAGACACGCATCACCTAATAATCGAGCAGATTGTAAAAAGTTTGCTGCCATTAGAGGTTTAAAAACATTCAATTCATAATGACCTTGCATTCCTCCCACAGAAATAGCGACATCATTCCCCATAACTTGTGCGCAAACCATTGTCAAAGCTTCGCACTGGGTAGGGTTTACTTTTCCTGGCATGATAGAAGAACCTGGTTCGTTTTCTGGAATAAGGATTTCTCCAATTCCGGAGCGTGGTCCTGAAGCTAACATTCGAACATCATTAGCAATTTTATTCAATGAAACGGCCAATTGTTTTAATGCACCATGTGTTTCTACAATAGCATCATGCGCAGCCAAGGCTTCAAACTTGTTTTCTGCTGTTACAAATGGATGTCCTGTAAACTCCGCTATGTATTCCGCTACTTTTACGTCATATCCTTCTGGAGTATTCAATCCAGTTCCTACTGCTGTACCTCCTAAAGCCACTTCTGATAAGTGAGCTAACGTATTTTTAACTGCTTTCAAGCCATAGTTTAATTGTGCCACATATCCTGAAATTTCTTGTCCCAATGTAAGCGGAGTAGCATCCATTAAATGTGTACGTCCAATTTTTACTACTGTCTTGAATTCTGTAGCTTTGGCATGCAAGGTGTCTCTTAATTTTTCAACAGCAGGAATTGTAATTTCCACTACTGCTTTATAAGCGGCAATATGCATTCCAGTTGGAAACGTATCATTTGAAGATTGTGATTTGTTCACATCATCATTCGCTTTAATGAATTGCTCCCCTTCGCCAATGTTAAATCCCTTTAATACCTGAGCGCGATTTGCAACTACTTCATTTACGTTCATGTTACTTTGTGTTCCAGAACCGGTTTGCCAGATAACCAATGGAAATTCATTATCTAGTTTACCAGCAAGAATTTCATCACAAACGGCTGCGATAGCATCTCGTTTTTCGATTGGTAAAACTCCTAAATCACAATTAGCGTAAGCAGCTGCTTTTTTTAGATAAGCAAAACCTTCTACGATTTCTTTTGGCATCGAAGCAGATGGGCCAATCTTAAAATTATTGCGAGAACGTTCTGTTTGTGCGCCCCAATACTTGTCAGCAGGAACCTGCACTTCACCCATGGTGTCTTTTTCTATTCTGAATTTCATGTTGATGTTATTTATAAATATGTAGTTTACTCGATTTTTAGCCGCGATGGAAATGGAAATCCTTTTCTTTTTTTCTTTAAAAAAGAAAAGATTGGAGTGTACAGCGGGAACAGCTCCAAATTCTGAGTTCAAAAATACGGAAAATTCCTTTTTTATAAAAATTCATGGGTAGTTTTTATCCTTTTTTATTGGTATGAAAAGGAATTAAACTTACATTTGTGGCTACATTCAAAAATTCCGGAAAACATGTTTGAATTTTCACAGTATTTAGGCTTTTTACTTTTCTTAACCATTCTTACTATAGGGTTTTGGTTGATGTTCTTTTTAGTTGGTTTCGTATCCTATTGGGTAGGTGGAGCAACTTGGGAAGCATACAAAGAGAAAAGAGATAAAAAGAAGCAAGAGCAACAAGCAGTATAAGCTGTTTTGTTAAATGAAAAGGACCCGTTTTTACGAGTCCTTTTTTTTATGCTTCGAGTTTTTGAAATTTCATTTTTAATGGATACAAAAAAACAAGGACTCCTTTTCGGGAGTCCTTGTTTTTTTAACCTTGATAGTCACCTTCATTATCCCCTTGATTTTGTCTAGGTTTTTCTCTTTCGTTTTTAGGTTTGTTAAAACGATAGGTAAACGATAAACTAAACTGTCTTACTCTCCATTGCATTTCGCTGTAAGAATCAACAGTTCCCGGAAGGTAAGTTTCTATCATTCTTTTTCTGGAATTGAACACATCACTGATATTAAATGATAGTGTTCCTTTGTCTTTCATGATGTCTTTACTAAAAGCCAAGTTTGCTGCAAGAACACCCAAACTTCTTCCTTGAGCATTATTTTGTGGACCGTTATAACTAGCATTTGTTTGCCAATCGATTTTGTATGGCAACGTGATTTTTGAAGTCAGTCTTGTAGACCAAGATGTAGCTATGTTGTCAAAATTTTGAGAGATTTCATTATTGTTAAAGTCCGTATAGGTGAAATCGCCTTTTGTTTCGTTTCTAAAGAAATTGAAATTCCCATTTAATTTCCACCATTTGTAAGGAGAATAGTTTAAAGTAAACTCAAATCCTGTTCTGAATTCAGTAGCTAAATTGATAGGCGAGCTAATAAGTATAGGCGTGCCATTCACAAAGTCACCAGATTCTCTTCTAGCAAATTGAAACGAATCATTTGTTTTGTTTAAATATAAGGAAGTGTTAAATGTTAATTTATCCCATCTTTTGATATAACCAAAATCAATAGCATCAGTAAATGCTGGATCTAAATCAGGATTTCCAACAAAAATATTGATATTACTGGATAAGTTACTGAACGGATTTAAGAATCGCCCTCTTGGTCTTTGAATTCTGCGACTGTAACTTACAGAAGTGCTACTTTTATCTGAAATTTCATAAGTGAAGAAAGCACTAGGAAAAAAATTATTGTATTTTTTAGTATTGAAATCATTCGTGGCTAATTGGTTAATTTCAATATTTGAATCTTCAAAACGCAAGCCAAAAAGGGCTGAGAATTTATTGATTTTCACACCATATTGAGTATAAAGAGCATTTACTTTTTCTTTATATTCTAATGTGTTCGTAAAGTTGTTGTTAATTACTCCGTCATTATCCACTTGATAATCCGTTAGTAATTTTGAAAAATCACCACGATATCCCGCTTCAAATTGACTTCCTTTTCCAAAAGGTAAAACATAATCCATTTGAAGTAAATTTCTACTCTGAGTTTGATCATTTCGAGTATTATCAAATGTAACCAAATTTGTTCTAGAATCTTTATCTGTAATTATAGCATTATTGATATCATCATTAGTAGAAAAGGATCCGTCAATTGACAATTTGTGTCCGTCTTTTTTGAATTTTTTTATGAAGTTGGTAGCAAATTCTACATTTTCACTGTCGCTATTTTCATCGTTCACTCGATTGCGAGTGTAATCATAATTAAAACCTGAATCATAATAATCTTGAAAAACGTCATCCCTATTCTTTCCATTACTTTTACGGTAATTAATTGAATTTGTCCATGATGTTGATTTGTTCAAATACCATTCTACACCAAAATTCCCATTGTAGCCTTTATTGTTTCTTTCGTTTTCTCTGGTTTCGTAGATGTAATCTCGAGTTGTATTGTCAGCATTTAAATATCTAGAGTTTGTAAAAGCATTTCCAGGATTATTACGATCATTGTAAGCTTGTGTAGTGAAAATATTAAAATTATCTGATTTATAATTTAAGGTACCGCTTAAACCGTGATTTTCAGGATATCCCGTTGAGGCAATAAAAGTTCCATTTAAACCTAAATTTTTACCTTTTTTTAAGATAATATTTAAAAGACCCCCACCACCTTCAGCATCATATCGAGCAGATGGGTTGGTAATTACCTCTACTTTTTCAATGGCATCAGCCGGTATTAAACGCAATGCTTCAGCTATGTTTATCGCATTTGATGGTTTTCCATCAATCAGTACTCTAACATTTTCATTTCCCCGCAAGCTTATGTTTCCTTCAATATCTACTGCAACCGAAGGAATATTATCTAAAACATCACTTACCGTTCCGCCTTTGACCATAAGGTCACTACCTACGTTGTACACTTTTTTATCCAATTTGATTTCAACGGTAGTTTTTTCAGAACGAATAATAACCTCGTTCAATTGATTTACATCTTCCTCTAAACTAATTAAGCCTAAACTTGTATTGGATTTTAGGTTTTTTTGTTTGATTTCGTTTACTTTGAAAGATATGAATTCAATTTTTATGTCATAAACACCTGGTGTAACCTCAATATCAAATTCTCCTTTTGGATTTGTAATTCCACCTGCAATTGGTTTGGGATTATTAGGAGCCAAAAAAGTAATAGTAGCATATTCTAAAGGTTGATTGCTTATTTTTTCTACCACTCTTCCCGAAATTTTGATTTTTGGGACTGTAGGTGCTTGTTGAGCAAAACTAAAAAGGGTATTAAAAGAGAGAACAAGAAGTAAAATAGATTTTATTTTTTTCATTTCTATAAACATTGGTTAAACAATATTAGACGTCAAAAGTTGATTTTTGTTTAATGCTCACTGTCATAAAAAAATGTTAAATTTAAATAATTGAATAATTATGCGATGAACTTGCTGACTTTTTCTAAATCTCGTCCTATAATTGCCTTGTTTCCCTTTACTACAATAGGTCTTTCAATTAGAATTGGATTCGATATCATGGCTAGAATAATTTGTTTGTCATCTAATTTTTGATCTTCATACTTTTCGATCCAAATTTTTTCTTTTTGCCGTACTAATGCTATTGGTTTTATATTTAGTTTTTCAATAACAGTAGACAGCTCATTAAATGAAGGAGGATGTGTTAGGTAATGGATGACTTCAAACTCTAGGTTCGAATTTTGCATAAGTACTAAACATTGTCGGGATTTTCCGCAGCGGGAATTATGGTATATTTGTAACATGTAAACCTATATTTTGTTTGTTTTAATTTTTTAAACAAGGAACTTAATCATGTAACAAAAATACGGTTTGTTAAACTAATCAGATATACAATTAAAGTAAAATTCATGTTTATAGAGCAAGGTGTAAAGTCAGAGAATAGATTTTGGAAGTATATTTGGGGTTCGGTATTACTCGTTTTAGCCTCACTAATAGGTCAGATGCTATTTGTTGCGGCTTTGTTTTATGAAACATTTACCAATGGCACATCATACCCAACAAATAATGAGGCACTAATGAGATTTTTTGAGCCTAATGTAACCTTATTTTTGATATTGATTTCATTCGTTTTCATTATGCTTGGTGTTGTTTTAGTGGTGCGCTATTTACACCATCAAACGTTTCTATCTGTAACTACTGCTAGAAGTAAAGTGGACTGGAATCGAATCATCTTTTCTTTTTCAATTTGGTCCGGAATTACAATAGTCTCTACACTGTTTTTTTATTTTTATGAACCCAACGACTTTGTAATCAATTTTAAACCAATTCCTTTTGTAATTCTTGTTATTATTGGAATACTACTTATTCCAATACAAACCAGTTCTGAAGAATATATTTTTAGAGGATATTTGATGCAGGGTTTTGCTAATTTGTCTAAAAATAAATGGTTTCCTCTACTCATGACTTCGCTTATTTTTGGCGGGATGCATATCTTCAATCCTGAAGTGGATAAAATTGGCTACATTATATTGGTTTATTATATCGGAACAGGTTTGTTTCTGGGGATTATTACGCTTATGGATGAGGGATTGGAACTGGCTTTGGGCTTTCATGCAGCTAATAATTTAGTTGGTGCATTGTTAATCACTTCAGATTGGTCTGCTTTTCAAACGCATTCTATTTTTAAAGATATTTCAGATCCTTCAGCAGGATTAGATGTAATTTTACCAGTTGTCATAATTTACCCGATACTTTTATTTATCTTTAGTAAAAAATACAACTGGATGAACTGGAAAGAAAAATTAAGCGGTAATATATAGTTGATATAAGCATTAAATAATTTAAAAAATACTCGCTCATGACCAATACAATAACTTATCAGAATGTTCATAATCTGTTTAAATTGAACGGATTTCACCTAAATCGAAATGATTTATGTCGAGTTGCGTATAGTTTTATCAAAGAAGGTGATGAATATGAAAAGTCTGTAGGAGACTTCATACTTGATTGGTTTGACAATAAATCCTACTTGGAACTCAATACATCCGGGACTACGGGAACGCCTAAGATAATCCGAATTGAGAAACAAGCAATGGTCAATTCAGCGATTGCTACAGGTGATTTTTTTGATTTACAACCGGGTGATAAAGCATTACACTGTTTGCCAACAAAATATATCGCTGGAAAGATGATGTTTGTTAGAAGCTTTATTCTTGGTCTTGATATCGATTTTGTGGCGCCAAGTTCGCATCCAATGTTGAAAAATGACACTAAATATGATTTTGTAGCAATGGTTCCTATACAAGCCCAAAACTCTTTAGCAGTATTAAATAATGTGAAGAAGATGATTATTGGCGGAGCAAAAATGAGCAATACTTTAGAAAAAGAACTTTCTAAGTTGAAAACGCAGGTATATGAAACCTACGGTATGACTGAAACAATCACTCATATCGCTGCAAAGCAAGTAGGAGACGTAGCATTTTCAGTTTTACCTAACATAAAAATTGCCAAAGATGACAGAAATTGTCTGGTGATTGATGCACCCAAAATTGCAGAAGAATCCATTGTTACGAATGATTTAGTAGAATTAGTTGGTGAAAATCAATTTGTTTTTTTAGGAAGAATAGATAATGTAATCAACAGCGGTGGGATTAAATTAATCCCTGAGAAAATTGAGGAGAAATTGTCTTCAAAGATTCAATCCAGATTTTTTGTAACTGGAATACATGACGCTGATTTAGGCGAAAAATTAGTTTTAGTAATCGAAGGTGAAGATCAAACTTTAGGGGATAGTATTTTTGATGGTTTAGATAAATATGAAAAACCAAAAGAAGTATTTTATGTAGAAAAATTTATAGAGACTGAAAACGGAAAAATTAAACGTAAAGAAATTGTAGAAGGTATTTAAAGAAACTACTTATTTCATTATCCATATTATAAAAGCATCTGTTTCTCACAAGATGCTTTTTTTATTAGGACCGTTATTAGCTTTATAAGACTAGTTTAAAAATCGGTAATTTAGTTTGAATCCAAGACTATTTTCAGCATGGCCAAGAGCTAAGAATTGAGTTAAATTCATGGATATACCTATTTTATTTATTTTAGGATTGAAAACAAAATACCTTCCTACGTACAAACCGGAACATAGCCCGAATTGCTGATCATTAGCATATTCTGACACAAATCCTAGTCCAATCTTTTGATCTTCATCTGAAAGCGCATAACCAATACCCGTTTCTACACCCCAGAACCAATGCGAGTTCATATTAAATTGAATGTTGGGTTTGATGCAAAATAGACTAAAATTATTGTGACTGGCTCTTTCTGCAAGCGTACTTTCAGCGGTTAGTATTCGCGTATTTTTTTTAATGAATCGGTAATCATAGTCAAAACGAATGCCTAGTTCTACTTTTCGGGAAACTATTTTTCCAACTCTAGCGTTTATGCCAATTCCCAACCTGTGGGTTCTATACATTTCTATATGTACTGGTAAGGAGGCGTTGATTCCAGATTCCCAATAAACAGATTTCCTTTCATTTGTAGCATAGGATGGCGCTCCACTAGTTTGGGCAACGATAAACTGACTAAGGAATAGTGCAGTAACAAGTAGTAAAATCGAAATCTTTTTCATTTGTCTCTAATTTTAAATTATTAAAATGAATTAGGTTAAGATTTTTTGGGCTTAATATAATAAGAAAAGCTGTTCTGCAAGTACTATAAGTAAATTGCAGAACAGCTATAAATGTACAAAATAATTACATAAGTCCTTGGTAACTAGAGTTAAACTTGAATAACGCCCAAGTTAAATTTCTTTTCAATAGGAGCGTGATTTGCCGCTTCAATACCCATTGAAATCCATGTGCGAGTATCTATAGGATCGATTATGGCGTCCGTCCACAATCTGGAAGCAGCATAATAAGGGGAAACTTGTTCGTCATATCTGGCCTTTATTTTGTCAAATAGTGCTTTTTCTTTGGCTTCATCTACTAATTCTCCTTTGGCTTTAAGTGAAGAAGCTTCAATTTGTGCCAATACTTTTGCCGCTTGAGTTCCACCCATAACCGCGAGTTCTGCACTTGGCCAAGCAAAAATTAATCTTGGGTCATACGCTTTGCCGCACATGGCATAATTTCCAGCACCGTAAGAATTTCCAACAATCACAGTAAATTTTGGAACAACTGAATTACTAACAGCGTTGACCATCTTTGCACCATCTTTTATAATTCCGCCATGTTCGGATTTAGATCCTACCATGAAACCGGTAACATCTTGAACAAAGACCAAAGGAATTTTCTTTTGGTTGCAATTAGCAATAAAACGTGTGGCTTTATCCGCTGAATCGGAATAAATTACACCACCAAACTGCATTTCTCCATTTTTGGTTTTTACCACTTTTCGTTGATTGGCAACAATTCCTACTGCCCAACCATCAATCCTGGCATAGCCAGTGATGATTGTTTGTCCGTAACCGTCTTTATACGCTTCAAATTCAGAATTATCAACCAGACGATTGATTATTTCCATCATATCGTATTGTTCATTGCGCGCTTTTGGCAATACGCCGTAGATTTCTTTTTCGTCTAATGCGGGCTTTTCTGCCTTGATTCGGCTGTAACCAGCTTTGTCAAAATCTCCTATTTTGTCTACAATATTCTTTATTTTATCTAAGGCATCTTTATCATCTTTGGCTTTATAGTCAGTCACACCCGAAATTTCACAGTGTGTAGTTGCGCCTCCTAATGTTTCATTGTCGATATTTTCGCCAATGGCAGCTTTTACTAAATAGCTTCCTGCTAGAAAAATACTTCCTGTTTTTTCAACAATCAAAGCTTCGTCACTCATGATGGGTAAATAGGCACCACCGGCAACACAGCTTCCCATCACGGCAGCAATTTGGGTGATTCCCATGCTACTCATTTGAGCATTGTTTCTGAAGATGCGTCCGAAATGTTCTTTATCAGGGAAAATTTCGTCTTGCAATGGCAAGTAAACTCCAGCGCTATCTACCAAATAGATGATTGGCAATCTGTTTTCCATTGCTATTTCCTGCGCACGCAAATTTTTCTTTGCGGTTATAGGGAACCAAGCACCTGCTTTTACAGTTGCATCATTGGCTACAATAATACATTGTTTTCCTCTGATATACCCTATTTTTACTACAACACCTCCTGATGGACAGCCGCCGTGTTCCGCATACATTCCTTCACCAACAAACGCTCCAATTTCTATACACTTCGCCTTTGGATCCAATAAATAATCGATACGTTCGCGTGCAGTCATTTTGCCTTCTCCGTGTAATTTTTGGATGCGTTTTTCACCGCCTCCCATTTTAACTACGCTCAATTTTTGACGCAAAGCGGAAAGTAAAAGTTTATTGTGGTCTTCGTTTTTGTTGAAGTTTAAATCCATGATGAAATAATGTTAAAAAAGTTTGCGCTAAAATACAAAATCCAAGTAAATAAATTTTATTATTTTAAAGTGTAAATAATGAAAATCGAATATTTGTTTACTATTAAAACAAAAAAACAGAAGCGAAGTTCTGTTTTTTTGTGAATTCAATAAAAAAGCTAGTAATTATTTTTTAGATTCATTTACGAGTCTTTTCAAAATTGCCCATTGTTTCAATGCATCTCGAGCTTCTACAGCAGGATATCCTAACATGGTTTTTCCCGCTGGAATATCTCCTGTAACACCTGAACCGGCACCTACAATGGCTCCATCGCCAATAGTAGTGTGGTCTTTTATGGAAGCGCTCCCACCTATAATTACACCGTTTCCTAGTGTTACTGAGCCAGCTAATCCACTGTTTCCAGCCATAATACAGAATCTTCCCAATTTGCTGTTATGACCTATTTGGACTAAATTATCAATTTTGCAACCGTCTCCTAAAATGGTAGAACTGAATTTCCCTCTATCAACGCACGTATTGGCGCCAATTTCTACATTATTACCTATAATTACATTTCCAATTTGCGGAATTTTCACTAAACCTCTTTGAGGATCAGGTCGAAAACCAAAACCATCGGCACCGATAGTAGCATTAGGATGTATAATACAATCATTCCCAATATGACATCGTTCCCGAATTACAGTTCCGGACCAAATTACAGTGTTTTTTCCCACTGTGGAATCATCAAGAATGGTAACATTGGGATAAATCGTTGTGTTGTCGGCCAGAACCACATTAGGTCCTATATAACAGCCCGCTCCAATTCTCGCTCCATTGCTAATAGTTGCAGTGAGATCTATCACTGCGGTTGGATGGATGTCAACACTAAATAAAGGTGCCGGAGGCGCAAAAAGCTCTAAGACTTGCGACATCGCTAAATCAGCATTTTTAACTTTTATAAAAGCCCTATTTTCTCCGGGTTCTATTGCAATATCCTCATTGACAACTGCAACACAAGCTTTAGAAGTTGCCCAAAATTTTTCGTATTTTTTATTTCCAATAAATGAAATTTCAGTTGCGCTAGCCATTTCTAATTGTTCTGGAGCAGTAATCTTTTCAGAGGTATTCCCGACAATAATTCCTTGTAGAATCTCATTTATTTCTTGTACTGTATAGGATTTCATTAGATGTAAATTTGGTTTTGGTATTTAATATTTTTCAAATAAAAGAATTTAGTGTTAATATTCCTAATCCTAACCTTTTCTTTAAGAAAAGAGACCGCTTTAGCAGTAGCAATTATCAGCGCAATTCGCTGATGAAAATTAAAAATCAAAGAGTATATTTGCAAATTATAAATTCTGTCATGCTTATGAAATTCTTTCAATTTAAAATAGTATTGTTTTTAGTGTTATGTTTTTCCACTAGTGCAAATGCACAAATTCAAGCGCTTTTCAATAGCAAGACACAATTGAGGGACTTGACGGAACGTTGGGAATTGGATACTACTTCAACGAGAGGAACTTTTTTAGTTACTCCTTATAAACCAATGTATGTACTTCCTGTTCGATGGACAAGTAATCCTAATGAAAAACCAATTTCTGGGAACTTAGATCCGGATTATGTAGCTCCTCCAGGCGTTAATTATAATAATATTGAATCTAAATTTCAATTGAGTTTTAAGACTAAAGTAATGCAGGGTATCTTTTGGGGACATGGTGATTTATGGGTTGCTTACACGCAAATATCGCACTGGCAAATCTACAATAATGCGCTTTCTAGACCCTTCAGAGAAGTCAATTATGAGCCAGAACTAATTTTGAACGTGCCTGTTAAATTTAATTTCTTGGGTTTTAAAACCCGAATGGTAGGAGTCGCGTTCAATCACCAGTCAAATGGGAAAAGCGAGCCCTTTTCAAGAAGTTGGAATAGAGTGATTTTTCATGCTGGTCTAGAACGTAGGAACTGGACCATCTATATACGACCATGGCTGCGAGTGCCAGGAGGGAAAGATGATAATCCAGATATTGCCGAGTTTGTAGGACGAGGTGATGTAAATGTAATATATACTAAAAACGGAAATATACTTTCTTTCGTTGGTAGTCACAATCTTAATTTTAATTCCAAAGCTAGGGGTAATTCGACATTTTCTTGGTCTTATCCTATTAAAAATAATTTAAAAGGGTATTTATTAATCTCTCACGGATACGGGGAAACATTGATTGATTATAATCACTTGCAATCTACCGTAGGTCTAGGTGTTTCATTAATTGAATGGCTTTAGATCTTTAACTGCAGCTCCATTTTAGGTATAGATTATCCTAAAATTTAAAAAAGGCCCCACTATTTTGATAAAAGATAGTGGAGCCATTTTTTTATAGTTTAGGTCTTATCAAACCGTAATAATTGCATTTTGAGCGATTCCACCTGATTACTCTTCTTTTTGTCCCATCATCATTAGATAGGCTTTCAAGAATTCATCAATTTCACCATTCATAACACCATCAACATTACTGGTTTCATGACCAGTTCTTACGTCTTTGACTAATTTGTAAGGTTGCATCACATAATTTCTGATTTGTGATCCCCATTCTATTTTCATTTTTCCCGCTTCGATATCCGCGCGTTGAGCCTGTTTCTTTTTTAGCTCAATTTCGTATAATTGCGACCGTAACATTTGCATAGCACGCTGTCTGTTATCTTGTTGCGAGCGCGTTTCAGAGCATTGTATTTGGATTCCAGTTGGTTTATGAAACAATTGTACTTTGGTTTCAACCTTATTTACATTTTGTCCTCCTGCGCCACTAGATCGCGAGGTTGTAATTTCAATGTCGGCAGGATTAATGTCAATTTCAATACTGTCATCCACAAGCGGATAAACGTAAACAGAAGCGAATGAAGTATGACGCTTGGCATTACTGTCAAAAGGGGAGATTCGAACTAACCGATGCACTCCGTTTTCTCCTTTTAAATAGCCAAAAGAATAATCTCCTTCAAATTCGAGGGTTACTGTTTTTATTCCAGCAGCTTCTCCTTTTTGGAAATTCAGTTCTTTTATTTTATAACCGTACTTTTCGCCCCACATCATGTACATGCGCATGAGCATTTCGGCCCAATCACAACTTTCAGTTCCACCGGCACCGGCGGTTATTTGCACTACTGCACTCAAAGTATCACCTTCGTCCGAAAGCATGTTCTTGAATTCAATGGCTTCAATATGCGCTTGTGTAGCGATGTAATGTTCGTCTAATTCCTCACTTGTAAGTTCTCCTTCTTTGTAAAAATCGTACGCCAGTTGCAATTCGTCCGTCATTTCGATGGCTTTATTGTAATCTTCAATCCACTTTTTTTTATTTCGCAGATTCTTTACAATGATTTCGGCCTCTTTTGCGTTATTCCAAAAGTCGGGTGCAAAAGTCTTCTCTTCTTCGTTTGAAATTTCTATTAATTTGGCATCAACGTCAAAGATACCTCCTCAACGCACCAAGGCGCTCTACAATACCTTTAATCTGTTCGGTAGTTGTCATAAAATTATATTAATTTAATAGGTCTATTTTCAATATTTATCAAAAATCCCTTTGTGTATTACAATTAGTTTAGTTTTAACGGAACTAGTTGGAATTAATAAACGGTATTGTGTAAATTTGTGGCACAAAAATAGAAAAATTTTACGCAGGGACAAGTCGTGGCTTCTCCTTATCAAAAATAAAAAAATAATATGGAAATAAATTTAGTTAGCGATACAATTACAAAGCCTTCACGCGAAATGCTGGTATACATGTTAAATGCTGTGGTAGGTGATGATGTTTACAAACAAGATCCTACCGTCATTGAACTTGAAGCCAAAGTTGCCGAAATGTTCGGAATGGAAGCAGGACTTTTCTTTCCTTCAGGAACCATGGCCAACCAAACTGCTATAAAATTGCACACACAGCCTGGAGAACAGTTAATAGCGGATAAATATGCACATGTATATCATTATGAAGGCGGTGGAGCTTCTTTTAACAGCGGAGTTTCCTGTTGTTTATTGGATGGAAATCGCGGAATGATTACTGCGGAACAAGTAGCAGGTGCGATTAACGATCCGGAGTTTTATCACAGTCCATTGACTAGCTTGGTTTGTGTAGAAAATACAACCAATAAAGGTGGAGGTGCTTGCTATGAACTAGAGGATTTGCAAAAAATAAAGTTGGTTTGTGATGCCAATAATTTGAAATTTCACCTTGATGGTGCTCGTATTTGGAATGCTTTGGTTGCTAAAAATCAAGATCCGAAAGCGTTTGGAAAACTCTTTGATACCATTTCAGTTTGTTTGTCTAAGGGTTTGGGAGCTCCTATTGGCTCTGTGCTATTGGCTGATAAAGCTACTATTCATAGAGCTTTGCGAATTCGTAAAATATTAGGTGGCGGAATGCGTCAAGTAGGTTATTTGGCAGCAGCTGGAATCTATGCTTTGGATAACAATATAGAACGCCTTGCTGAAGATCACCGTAGAGCTAAAGAAATTGCCGAAGTATTAAAAAAGTTGAGCTGGGTAGCCTCAGTAGAACCGGTTGAAACTAATATTTTGATTTTTTCACTGGTTCCAAATTGTATCGAGAAGAACTTAATTGAATTGTTGAAACAAAAAAATATTTTAATCAGTTCAATGGGCCATGGAAAACTGCGAATTGTTACACATCTAGATTACAAAGAAGTAATGCACACATATGTACTAGAAACACTGCAAAAGTTAGCATAGTTCTTCTTAGAGAATTTGTTTAAAGTTTAAGGTTTAAAGTTTTTATCACGATCAAAAAAACGTTAAACCTTAAACTTTAAACTTTTTTATTTAAACAAATCTTCCATTCCAGGAATCATTGGCATATCCATTTTAGTAACGGCATCTAGTTCGCTTTGATTCACATTTGTCGCTTTCTCAATCGCTTTATTCAATACTAAAATCAAATAATCTTCCAGTTGATCTTTATCTTCTAATAAAGTGTCGTCAATGGTAATTGATTTGATAGTTCTGTTAGCAGTCAAAGTAACTTTTAATAAATTATCGGTACTTTGCTCGTCAATTAGAACAGTATCTAAACGTTTTTTTGTGTCTTCTATCTTTTGTTGGGTCTCTTGAAGTTTGCCCATCATTCCCATTAAATCCATGTTTTAATTTTTTTAAATTAATTTGATTTACAAAATTACTATATTGCATAGTCATAATCAATAAAATATTCATGAAAAATAAACTCATCCTCAGTTGTCTTTGTGTTATTTTTGCAGCATCAAATACTAAAATTAAAGCACAGAAAATGTCAAAAAATATTCCAACTCCAATAGCTAATTTAATTCCCAAAACTTTAGAAAAACATGGTGAAAAAAGGCTAGATAATTACTTTTGGTTAAACGATAGAGAGAACCCGGAAGTCATTGATTATTTGAATCAAGAGAACACGTATTATGACGCCATGACTTCGGATACTAAAGGTTTTCAGAAAGAATTATACGAAGAAATGAAAGCCCGCATCAAGGAAGACGATCAATCGGTTCCTTATTTGTACAATGGATATTATTACATCACACGTTTTGAAACTGGAAAAGACTATCCTATTTATTCCCGAAAGAAAGGGAGTCTTGCTGCTACAGAGGAAATTTTGTTCAATTGTAATGAGATGGCTGAAGGGCATTCGTATTTTCAATTGGGAGGTTTAAGCATAAGTCCAGATAATAAATTTGTAAGTTTTGGCACGGACATAATGGGAAGACGGATTTATACCATACAAATAAAAAATCTCGAAACGGGTGAACTGTTTTCTGAAAAGATTGAAAATGCTACCGGAAGTTCAGTATGGGCTAATGATAATAAAACTATTTTTTACACTAGGCAAGACGAAGTTACGTTGCGTTCTGATAAAGTTTTCAAACATAAATTAGCTACAGACGCTGCCGATGATGTATTGGTTTTTAATGAAAAAGATGATACGTTCAACGTTTCCGTTGGGAAAGAAAAATCAAAAAAATACATTGTAATTGCATCAGGAAGTACCTTAACGACGGAGTATAGAACATTAAATTCAGATATGCCTGATGGAGAGTTTAAAGTTTTTCAGCCTAGAGTGCGTGGATTAGAATATAGTATATCTCATTTTGGAGATTCTTTTTACATCATTACAAATAAGGACAAAGCGACTAATTTTAAGTTGATGAAAACTCCTGAAAATGCTACTGCAAAAGATAATTGGAAAGACGTTATCTCACATCGTAAAGATGTTTTGCTAGAAGATATTGAAATTTTTAGAAATTATTTGGTGGTTGAAGAACGTTCTAATGGCTTGAATCATATTCGCATCATGCCTTGGAATGGAGACGGAGAGTACTACTTGCCTTTTGGCAGCGAAACCTACAGCGCAAATACTACAACCAACGTAGATTTTGATACTGATATTTTGCGTTACAGTTATCAATCTTTGGCAACACCATCGTCGGTTATTGATTTTAATATGAAAACTAAGGAGAAAGAAATCAAGAAAGAGCAGCAAGTTCTTGGTGGTAAATTTGATAAAAATAATTACGTAGAAGAACGCGTTTGGGCTACAGCAAAGGATGGAACCAAAGTGCCAATTTCAATGGTTTACCACAAAGAATTGAAAAAAGACGGCAGTAATCCAACATTACTTTATGGTTATGGTTCCTACGGTGTGACTATGGATGCTTACTTTTCATCTACAAGATTGTCCATATTAGACCGCGGTTTTGTATTTGCAATAGCACACATTCGTGGTGGCGAGGATTTAGGAAGAGAGTGGTATGAGGATGGGAAATTATTGAAAAAGAAAAATACATTTACTGATTTTATCGACTGTTCTAAGTTTTTAATCAAGGAGAAATATACTTCACCTAAACACTTATATGCCGAAGGCGGTTCAGCTGGAGGTTTATTGATGGGAGCAGTAGTGAATATGGCGCCTGAATTATACAACGGAGTAATTGCTCAAGTTCCTTTTGTAGATGTAATCACTACGATGCTTGATGATACGATTCCGCTTACGACTGGAGAATATGACGAGTGGGGAAATCCAAACGAGAAAAAATCGTATGATTATATGGTATCCTATTCGCCTTATGACAATGTAAAAACTCAAAACTACCCTAATATGTTTGTTTCTACTGGACTTCACGATTCTCAGGTGCAATATTGGGAACCTGCAAAATGGGTTGCAAAGCTACGAACTCAAAAAACGAATGATACCGTTTTGTACTTGAATACGAACATGGATGCTGGCCATGGAGGTGCTTCTGGACGATTTGAAGCGCTGAAGGAATTAGCTAAAGAATTTAGCTTTTTGTTAGATTTAGAGGGAATTAAAAACTAATTAGATTTTTTTTGTTAAATTTGTAACATTCGTGTTTAATTAAAAATTGTCACGATAAACTATTTTTTTATGAAAAAAGAAATAACTGCTTATAATAATGTCTTAGAATTAATAGGTAATACTCCACTTATTAAGCTAAATAAAGTTACTGAAAATTTAGAAGGAAATTTTTATGCTAAAGTAGAAGCTTTTAATCCAGGACATTCCTCAAAAGATAGAATAGCATTGTACATAATTGAAGAAGCTGAAAAGAAAGGTATTTTATCTCCAGGTGATACCATAATTGAAACGACTTCCGGTAATACGGGTTTTAGTTTAGCAATGGTCAGTATCATAAAAGGTTACAACTGCATTCTTGCTGTTAGTTCTAAAGCTTCTAAAGATAAAATAGACATGCTTCGCAGCTTAGGTGCTAAAGTGTATGTTTGTCCGGCACATGTTTCTGCTGATGATGAGCGTTCTTATTATAACGTAGCCAAACGTTTGCACGAAGAAACAAAAGGCTCGGTTTATATTAATCAGTATTTTAATCAGTTGAATGTTGATGCACATTATAAGTCTACCGGTCCTGAAATTTGGAAACAAACTAATGGTGCGATTACTCATTTAATTGCATGTAGTGGTACAGGTGGAACTATTTCAGGTACGGCAAAATACCTAAAAGAGCAAAATCCAAATATTAGAATTCTTGGCGTGGATGCTTTTGGTTCTGTATTGAAAAAATATCATGAAACCAGAGAATTCGATAATGATGAGATTTATCCATACAGAATAGAAGGACTGGGGAAAAATTTAATTCCATCTGCAACGGATTTTGATATTATTGATAAGTTCATGAAAGTAACAGATGAGGAAAGCGCTCATGCAGCCCGGGAAATCACTAGAAAAGAAGGTTTATTTGTTGGATACACTTCAGGAGCAGTGATGCAAGCGATAAGACAATATGCAGAAGAAGGTGAATTTGATGCCAACAGTAATGTAATCGCAATTTTCTCGGATCACGGTTCTCGTTATATGAGTAAAGTATTTAGCGATGATTGGATGAACGAACAAGGTTTCTTTGACAGCATCAACGAAGAAGAAGTTCAAAAAATTGAAATGATAAAATAAGTTGAAAATTATAAATGAAAAAGTCCCATTTTGCAAATGGGACTTTTTTTTTAACTTTAAGCAAGAACCCTTTTTTATTTAGTCTAACAATTCAGGATTATTCAGTATCAATTCAATTTTTTTAATAGTAATTGTGATCTGACTCATTTGTAATTCTATATTTCTAAAAAAGAGACTAATATCTCTATTGACCCAGCTTTCGGAAATTACTCTGGCTCCCAAACTAATTCTTAAAATAGCACTTTCAATTTCAGAAGTATATTTTACATTAACTGCTTGTCCAATATGACATTTTTGAGCTGCAAGACGAATGATTTCTAAAGAAGAACCTTCAAACTGATCCGATAAATCAGAATTTAATAAAGTGTATAATTTTTTTACTTTATCAACAGATAGGACTTCATTGTCTTTGAAAATAAAGAAAGGAAAAATGGTACGGATGTTTCTTATTCCAAATTCTTTACTGCTGTAACTCTTGGTTTTTGTTTCATCACCATAAATAGGCTGTAAAAAAGTAGCCTCTTTTATGGAGTCATCCACAAAATTGCAAAACATCTCAATACCCATATTTCGATATAAAATAGGTGTTTTGTAATACCTGTCCATTTCAACTATGGCGGCATTCCAGCGCATGTAGGATCCATAATTATAGCCGTCAGATAGCTCATTGGAACAAAACCAAGAAGTCGGCCAATCAGAACGATTATAATATTGGGTTAAGCCTTTGGGTAATGTGTTTTTTACAGAATGAATTAATTTATTAACACTTTTAGGTAGAAGTAATGCACCGCAATAAGGAGGACCAGTGAAGAATTTACTTCCTGTAATAGTGACAATATATCCTTTATTTAAATAATTTTGTATGTCTTTTGGATCTAATCTTAGCTGTGATCCATCGACAATTATTTGAATTGATAAGTTTTTAAGAGAATTTAGTTTTTTAATAAATTCGTCGCTTGGAGATTGATACCCTAATTTTGATTGGTCCATCGTATGCAATACAATGTGCCTACCTTGATTTTTGGTATTAATAACGGCATCTAGTACCTCCTGATCTAATTGAACAGCAGTTTTTAAGGCACCATTTTGATCTCTAAAAGGAATTTGTATTAAATCAACTTCTCTAAAACCTTCAATTTTAGTGTCTTTTTTAATTGGATAATTTAAAGCAGTAGTATTTTCAAAATGACATCCCTTCAAGGCCGCCGCTACACCGCTGCCAGTTTCATCAGAGGCAACCAGAATGTGTGTTATCTCTTTATCGGAAATAATTTGCGTTAAAGCTGCTATTTGAAGTGAAGAATCAGTACCTGATGGAGAAAAAATTATTTCACATTCCTCATTCAATTTAAAGATATGTCGCAGGTTATTTTTTAGCAATTCTGAAAATTCGATCGTAGTATTTTCAAAACCATTTTTCAGGCTATTTCTAATCAATATACTTCTCACTTTATCTGTTTTATCAAAAGCAAAATTAGAAACGCTCGAAGCCGTAGAAGAAGCAAAAGTAAATGCATCTGGTCTTGGGAATGGGCGACATCCGTATTTGTTTAGCAAATGAATCTCGTCGATATTCAATCTCAGATCACCACCAGACATCAGCATGTATTCTGTGGGTTTTGCAAGATTTTCGATGATCGGTTTCCAAGATTCTTTGATCTCAGTGTTAGCATTTTTTAAACCATGAAAAGATTGAATTTCTTCGTTTATTAAGGAGGATTCAACATTTAGATCGATGTCATTTTTAATTAAATTAATGAGAACATAATCAAGATTTTCTAATTTTTCTTTATCATCTTTAGGTAGCAAATTATAAAATATTCTGATTACTTCAAGAGCTGCAATATCACATAAGCCAACATCTTTTTTCTCGGCGTTCAAAGCTTTGTACCATAGCTGCCATTCGATTCCATATCTTAAATAGACTAAAGCTAAAATGGGTTTGTCTAAAAAGGAGGAACCAATTATAATTGATTTATTGGGAACAATTTTGAAAACAGTAGGCTCACTAGTCGACGTGATAATATTGATGTTATTTATCTTTGGAACAGTATTAAATCTTTTCAAAATGCGAACTAAATAGTTTACATTTTCTTTTTCAAATAAACTACTTCTTTTATATTGATTTTCAATTAGAATATTGTTTGTCATATATTTTATAATTTTAAGCGTTCCTTAGAACGATATTCTGTATTTGGAAATTTAGCTTATTAACTAAAGTCTTTAAATCAGGAATTATCTTGTGTAAAATAGCCTCACAAAAAATGATTGTGCTCTTACTAGTTTTATCTTTCGCTTTTATGAGGGCGTTGCATTTCGCAAAAGTCAGCAAATATAAGAAACTTGGTAGCAGTAAAAAATATTAACAAATGCTCATTTGCTAAATTTTTTGTTTTTAATTACGGTCTATTATTTAAAAGATATTAACGACATGATTTTAATGTAAACGTATTAAAAAAAGTATGACGTCTTAATAATTAGTACTAGAAACTTTCATAAAAACAAAAGGGCAATTACCTCATTTCTAACAATTATTTAGTTTGTGTTCAAATAATGTTTTCGACCTATTTACAAACGAACTAAGAGATTTCTTTAAAAAAGAAATTACAGAGGCTATCTTCCTAGTGCATAAACTACGAAAAAAAAACTCTAGCCAAAGCTAGAGTTTTAAGTATAATTTTAATGAAGTTTATGCCTCTTCCATAGTATGATACACGTTCATAACGTCATCATCTTCCTCTAATTTTTCAATAAGTTTCTCCACATCGGCCATTTCAATTTCTGTCAATTTTTTTGTGATTTGCGGAATCCTTTCAAATCCAGAAGAAAGAATTTCTAATCCTCTGTTTTCTAATTCTTTCTGGATGGTTCCAAAACTACCAAAAGGAGCATAAATCAAGATGCCGTCTTCATCTTCGAAAACTTCCTCAGCACCAAAATCGATTAATTCTAACTCTAGTTCTTCAGGATCCATTCCGTTTGCTGGAATTCTGAAGTTGCAGGTGTGATCAAACATAAATTCTACAGAACCTTGCGTTCCCATAGTTCCGTTGCATTTGTTGAAATAACTTCTAACATTAGCTACCGTTCTATTGTTATTATCCGTTGCAGTTTCCACTAGGATTGCAATTCCATGCGGTGCATATCCTTCAAATAAAACTTCTTTATAATTGGCTGTGTCTTTATCAGTTGCTTTTTTTATGGCGCGTTCCACATTTTCTTTAGGCATATTTACTGCCTTAGAGTTCTGGATAACGGCTCTTAATCTAGAGTTGGCATCAGGATTTGGTCCGCCTTCCTTTACAGCCATTACAATATCTTTTCCAATTCTGGTAAATGCTTTGGCCATTGCTGACCAACGTTTCATTTTTCTTCCTTTTCTAAATTCAAATGCTCTTCCCATTACTAATTTATTATTTTGAACTGCAAAAATACAGCTATTAGTTATTTTTTCAAATGTTTTTATTAATCAATTGGTACGTGTTTTGAAATAAAAGTAGTTCCCGCTGTATTCCAAGAATTGATTGTGATTGACCGCTCTGTATTGAACTTTGTGCTGAGTTTGTTATAAGTCCCTACTTCGTTATTCAACTCATTTACTAGCAAATTGAAATTATCGACCTCTGCTTTTGTTCGGCTCTTCGTAGCTTTATCATCCATTGTTTTCTTACTTTCCTGAAATTTTTGATTCAACATCATAAAACCAATAACTTCTGGAGCGAATTCTAAAGCTTCTTTTTTACTGAATTCCAATATTTTTTTGGTTGCATTAACTAAAAGTAAATCGTTTTTATACGGTTTGAATGTTTTCAATTTATCTAACCCCTCGTTTGAATATTGTTCTAGCGCATTGCTGTTTTGTTGTATGGCAATCAAATTGTTTTCAGCTATTGCTTTCATTAAGACAGATTCTGTAAAATTCACTTTAAAAAAGATTAAGTATAATTGCGTATGATTTTCAAAAACTTCGTTAGAGATTTTCATCTTTTTGCCCAGTTCACTATTGTCCTCGCCTATTTGGATACCATATTTGGTGGCAAATATTTTTTGGTTGGCATTCAATTTATCAACTTCTTCATTAATTTTTGCATTAACCAAATCTCTCGCTAAAATAAAAGCTTCCATAAAATCATAAGACTGTTCCGCCACTTCTTGCATGTCTATGATTTTTTCATATTCCTGATTAATTTGTTTTTCGGAAATAGATAAAAAGGCTAGCAATTGGTTTTTATATTCCACATCTCCTTTGTAACCCTCCTTTAGTGCTTCAATTTTTTTGGCGGCAGTTTGTATACTTCGAACTAATGTTTTTCGAGTAACATCAATTTTTCTTGAATTTTTACTGTGCGCCACTGCGGATGTGTATTTCCAAGTAGTTCTTGTAATAACATCCGTTTCTTTACCAATATAATTTAGATAGTCCACAGGTGTTTTAAACTCTTGAGCAGTAGCTAAAGTTACTGTAAACAAAAATAGAAGTGAGGTAAAGGTTGATTTCATAGTGTATGGTTTTGTTTATTTGGTTATTCTAATGTAATCGTTCAGTATAGCGACAGCTTCCTCTAAATAGGGACTGTTTTTAAGATTTTGAATTTTGAACGTATTAATATCTTGCTGAAAAGCATCAAATTTTAATTTTTCTAAATCATAAGAAGTGTTTGAAATAGTAAAATTACGCTGACTATCGACAATTTTTTTAACCTTTTTCCAGAGCGAATCAATCTGGTGAACATCATTAAATACATCTTTAAAAACCAATCGTGTTGGTTTTTTAGGATTGTTGTAAAGTGCATTTATTTGGTCATTGGCAATACTTATTTCATCAAAAAGAGTGGCAGTTTTTATTCTGGAATTACTTAGGTGAATTAATTCTGAAAAATGCGTTTTTGGCAATGGATTAAATCGCGCTTTGGTTTTAATTACATCATTTTTGAAAGATGTTTTGTAACTGATTTCTCGAGGAATTACACTATCAAATAATACTGGAAGCGAAATGTCAGGAATAATGCCTTTTATTTGATGGCTTTCGCCCGTAATTCTATAGAATTTTTCAATGGTTATTTTAACGAAATCTTGCTGATTTTGCTCGTCTAATGGCAAAATTGACTGCATCGTAGCTTTTCCCAATGACGTGCTTCCTATAATAATTCCTCTGTTGTAATCTTGGATTGCTGCTGCAAAAAATTCACTCGCTGATGCAGAGTTTCCATTGATTAACAGCACTATTGGGCCCATGTAAACACTCCCACGATTGTAATCTTTAAGAATAGTTTGATTGGCTTTACTGTCAACTAAAACAGACACAGGCCCTATGTCTATGAACATTCCGGCTAATTTTATCGCTTCTTCTATCGAACCACCGCCGTTGTTTTGAAGATCAATAACGAGTCCTTTAATGTTGTCTTTTTGAAGTTTTACAATTTCCTTAGCAACATCATCGGCACAACCTTGAACGGTATTGCCTTCAAAATTGGAGTAAAAACTTGGGATGTTTATATAGCCAATTTTGGCTTCCTTTTCGGCAATAAAACTGTAAACAGCATTATCATTCGCTTTCATTAATTGTTTTTGGAGAAAAACCTTCAGGATTGCCCCGTTTTTTTTCTGTATCGTTAATTCAATTTCAGTTTGGGAATCAGAAAAAATCAATTCTCCAATCCTTTCAATCGAAGAACAGGAAACGGTATATTCTATTCCTTTAGTATTTGAAACTTTCAGAATAACATCTTCTTTGTCAAACTTATTGGTCTTTGCGGCGGGTCCACCAGGTACAATTTTAGCTATAATGATTTCTTCCTTCTCATTAAAGCTAACATTCAAACCTAAAGAAAGGGTACTTGTTGATAAACCCGACATGAAACTGGATTTAGCAGCTAGTGAAAAATAATTGGAATGAGGGTCAAAATAAGTGCAAAAAAGATTTAAAATAGTATTTTGAAGATCATCATCTATTCGGTTTTTAGTTTCTAAAATGCTATTGACTTGACATAAATTAGCATCGAATAATCTTGCTTTAGTTGTTTTTTCGAGTGTAGCAAAGTTTTGAGTCAGCGAATCTAAATTGGTGCTCAATTTCGAAATATCTTCTAAAATATCATATTTAATTCTCTTTTTCCAAATATGTTCTAGGTCAGTTGCAACAAGGTCAAACGGAAAGTTTTTCTTGGAGAATCTAACAGAATCTTTAGTAGTATAATCAAAGGGCTCTTTTTGTATTTTTTCAAGTACTTTCTTTTTTCGGATTAAAGCCAAATTATAAACAGAAACAAATTCATTCATAAATGAACAATTGTTTTGTAAAATATAATTATCTAATTGTAGCCTATGCTGACGTAGTTTTTGATATTCAATTTGGGTAAATAAATTCCTATTGGAGTCCAAAGCATCCATAAAACTATCAAAAACAAAAACCGATAAACTGTCGTCTACCGGTTTTGGTTGGTAATGTTCGCGCTGAAGTAGCGTGTTTATTTTAGAAACTATTTCACAGGTTTTTGCATCATTTTGACCAAATAAAGAAAATGTAGTCAATAAAAATGAGAGTGAAATCTTTTTCATTTACTTTTATTTCTTGTAAAAAGGCAATTTCACCACTTTGGCAGGAACATCATTTTTACGAATTCTGATAAAGATATCACTCTCTAAAGCGCTATTTTCAGCAGTTACATAACCCAAACCAATTCCTTTATTCATTGATGGAGACATCGTTCCTGATGTTACAATTCCAATTACATTTCCTGCAGCATTCACAATTTCATAGTCATGTCTTGGCACAGCGCGTTCTTGCATTTCAAAAGCAACTAGTTTTTTGGTAACACCTGCTTCTTTTTGTTTTTTCAGATTTTCTGAATTCGTGAATTCTTTGTTGAATTTCGTGATCCAACCCAATCCAGCTTCAAGAGGAGATGTAGTATCATTAATGTCATTTCCGTACAAACAGAAACCCATTTCTAAACGCAACGTATCACGAGCAGCCAATCCAATTGGTTTAATTCCAAATGCAGCACCCGCTTCAAAAACTTTATTCCATATTTGTTCCACTTCTGAGTTTTTGCAATAAATCTCAAATCCTCCAGAACCGGTGTAACCTGTAGCCGAAATAATTACGTTTTCAATTCCAGCAAAATCACCCACTTCAAAATGATAATAAGGAATCGCTGATAAATCTTTGGATGTTAATGATTGCATTGCTTCAACGGCTTTTGGTCCTTGAATAGCTAACAATGAATAGTCATCCGAAAGGTTTTTCATTTCGACACCCAAATCATTTTGCCCCGAAATCCAATCCCAATCCTTGTCAATATTCGATGCATTTACGACTAATAAATACTGTTCGTCTTTCATTTTATAAACCAGCAAATCATCTACAATTCCACCGTCATTGTTTGGTAAACAAGAATATTGCGCTTTTCCAATAGTCAATGTCGAAGCATCATTCGAAGTCACTTTCTGGATTAATGCCAATGCATTTGGACCCGTAAGCAAGAATTCACCCATATGCGACACATCAAAAACACCTACAGCATTTCTAACCGTTTCATGTTCTGCATTCACTCCCTCATATAAAATTGGCATATTGTATCCGGCAAACGGAAGCATTTTTGCTCCCAAACTCTCGTGTATATGCGTAAGCGCAGTATTTTTCATTGTGTTTTTGTATAAAATTTGATGGTGCTAATTTATTGCTTTTATTCCGAGTGACAAAGGCGAGAGCAACCAAAGTTTAAAGTTTCAAACGTTTTCGGAATAATGCATAATAATTACTTCAATTTTTTTAGGAGCTATTTCCAGCTTTCCATTTCAAGTCCTCGTCTCGCCAAAAAAGGCTTGACTGTGGGCTTTCCATTTTAATCTGGGCTAGGGCATTTGTTTTCTCAATTCATTTCTTTCTTCAAGAAGTACGATGTGCTATTAAACAAAAAAAGACAAATCAAAAATAGGTTTGATTTGTCTTTTTATAGCAAAATTCTAAGTCTTAATATTTTGCCGCTTCTCCAGTTTTTGGTAATGATAGTTTAATGAATTCTCTGATGTCTTCATTTGCCGTTTCCAAATCTTTTTTTCTTAAATACATCATGTGTCCGCTTCGGTAGCCTTTCCAACTCATTCTTTCTTTTAGCTTTCCGCTAGGATCCATTTGCCATAAATTGTATTTTGCATTGAAATAGTCACAAGCGCCATCATAATATCCAGATTGAACCATTACGTTCAAATAAGGATTTTGTGCCATCGCCTGACGCAAATTTTCTCCGGTTTTATCATTGGAATTATCCCAAGGTCTCACAGATCCAAACATATTGTATTTGAAATCCGTTTTATAATTCAAATTATTGCGCAAATACATGTTGATGGCAGGTGTAAAAGAGTGGAGCCAGGAAGTAAGTTCTGCATTAAAATCTGGACTATCTCCAGAATCTTTGCGATCAATTCCTTTATAACGAGAATCCAATCTTCCCACAGTAAATCCCTTATCGCGCAGCAATTCTTTCCAAAAGTAATCATAAGGAACATCCAGATTATTTTGCATAACCACTTTTTCCGAAATACCTGAATAACGCGCTATTTTGGTAGCAATCTCTTTTCTTTTTTGCTCGTCAAGCGAACCGCCTTTACTTAAAGAGGGAAGCAGTTCATTAATGGTAAAATCTTCTACTTCTGGAAGCATATCAGTTAAATCTTTATTCTGCAAATCGGGTGGCAGCATTTTATGATACCAAGCTGTCGCTGCAAAATAGGGTAATTTGAGCGCTGCATCTGCGGCTACTCCGCGCGTTATTCCCAACTCTGTTGGGGAAACTAATATCACTCCATTAAGGTACATCCACTGATTGTTTTGCAATTGTAATGCTAATCCAGAAACACGAGTGGTACCATAGCTCTCGCCAATAAGATATTTAGGGGAAGCCCAACGATTCGTGCGAGTTACAAATCCACCAATCCAATCGGCCAAGTATTTGATATCGGCATTGATGCCAAAAAATGTAGAGGTTGGAATCTCCTTACTCGTTGCTCGGGAATAGGCTGTGTTAACGGGATTTACAAAAACAATGTCCGCCACATCTAAAATAGAATATGGATTTTCTTTGATTCCGTAGGGCTGCAAAGGATAACCTTCCTCATCAATATTTAATAAACTAGGTCCGGTGTAAGCGATTTGCATCCAAACAGAAGCAGAGCCTGGGCCACCGTTAAAGGAAATTACGAGTGGGCGGGAAGCACGATCTTTAACATCGGAGCGTTCATAATAGGTATAAAACAATCCTGCAATTGCTTTTCCATCTTCGTCCCAAACTGGCATGGTACCAGTGGTTGCTTTGTAAGAAATTTTTTGTCCTTTGATGGTTGTAGTGTGTTCTGTAACCACATTTTGATCGGGATTGAACACAAGATTTGCAGGAGAAGATTTTTCATCTTTGACAAGACCTTTTGTTTCTTTTGATTCAGAACCAGTTTGTTGTGCGTAAGAATGATTTATAAATGCAGAGAATACTAATAAAAATAGTGTTTTTTTCATAAGATGGTTAATAGGATTTAGTTTTAGTAACAAAATTTAAAGATACTAATGTATTGTTTTTTAAAACAATGGCAAATACCGTCAGAACATATTTACGATAAATAAAGACTATTTGAAATCCACCTTTGAAAGTACGCAAGTAAATTTTTAAACATATAGATTCCGAAATTTTAGTGTAGGACAAAGAATTTTCATTTAAAATGTGTAATTTTAGACAAACAAATCCTACCATGAATACCATTTATATCGACCAAAAAGAAATTCTAAAACGTTATAAATATATTGATAAACAGACCCATAAAGGCATTCAAGGTCATGCTTTATTAATTGGTGGAAGCTATGGTAAAATAGGTTCCGTTTGTCTTTCTTCCAAAGCTGCACTAAAAACAGGTTGTGGTTTAGTTACTGCTTTTGTTCCCAAATGTGGGTATGAAATTGTTCAAATCAGTATTCCTGAAGTGATGGTTTTGACCGATGTTCAAGAAAAATTCATCTCAAATATTACGTTTGATATTATTCCCCAAGCCATTGGAATCGGGCCAGGAATTGGACAGGGACTCTACACACAAAAAGCACTTCATGATTTCCTGAAAATCAATACAGCGCCGTTAGTCATGGATGCTGATGCATTGAATATTTTATCCCTAAATAAATCATGGCTTTCTTTATTGGTTCCAAAAACCATTATCACGCCACATCCCAAAGAATTGGATCGATTGATAGGGACATGGATGTCGGAGGAAGATAAATTTGAAAAAACAAAACTCTTTTCAAAAAAATATAATTTGATTGTAGTTATGAAAGGCGCACCAACCCATATAATTGATGATGAAACAATTTATGAAAATACCACTGGAAATGCTGCTTTGGCAACAGCAGGAAGCGGGGATGTTTTAACTGGGATGATAACCAGTTTATTAGCCCAATCCTATGAACCCGTGAATGCGGCTATTCTGGGTGTTTATCTTCATGGTTTAACCGCTGATATTGCTTTGCCGGAAACGGGTTATCAGTCTTTTATAGCTTCAAATGTCATCGAGAATATTGGAAAAGCGTATTTGAGTTTACAATAAGTGGAGTAGTATGTTGTGTTTTAGTATATCATTTCTGTTTCTTTTGTCATTCCGATAAGGGAGGAATCTCATTATGTTGTTGGCAAATTTTTTACGAATAACTCATTTGTACAACTTATTATTGATAGATTTATCGGTTGAAAATAGTATTTAGGAGACTGATTCCTCTTTAGAATGATAAATGGCACATGATTATTCTGTAAAATTGTAATTAAATTCATCCCACTTATTTGTAAGTTTGTACCCAATAAAAATAGCTTTATCCAATACGATTATGGAAAATAACCCCCATCTAAGAACCGTAAATGTTACCCGATATATCACTCCTTTGCGAGAAGGTGGTTCTTTGCCTGCATTAGCTGAAGCCGATGATGATTTTAAATACGTTTTAAAATTTAAAGGTGCCGGTCATGGTGTAAAAGCCTTAATCGCTGAATTGATTGGCGGAGAAATTGCCCGTGTTTTGAAATTAAAAATTCCAGAATTGGTGTATGCTAATCTGGATGAAGCATTTGGCAGAACAGAAGCGGATGAAGAAATTCAAGATTTATTACAAGGTAGCCAAGGACTTAATTTAGCTTTACATTTTTTATCAGGAGCCATAAATTATGATCCCGTTGTCACTGTTGTCGATTCAAAACTAGCTTCCCAAGTGGTGTGGTTAGATGCGTATATTACTAATGTAGATCGTACGTATAGAAATACTAATATGCTGATGTGGCATAAGGAATTATGGCTGATTGATCATGGAGCGTGTTTATATTTTCATCATTCGTGGACCAATTGGGAAAAACAGGCTCAAAGTCCTTTTGCATTGATCAAAGATCATGTATTGCTGCCACAAGCTTCTTTGTTGAAGGAAACCGATGTTTTATTCAAAAATATTTTAACAAAAGAAGTTTTGCAGTCTATTGTTAACCTTATTCCTGAGGAATGGCTCAAGTGGGAAGATAGCGAGGATGCTCCCGAAGCGCTTCGAGCAATCTATCTACAGTTTTTATTAATCCGATTGAACCATTCTGAAATTTTTATAAATGAAGCCCAAAATGCAAGAGAAACACTTATATGAGTACTCCGTAATCCGAGTTGTACCAAGGGTAGAACGCGAAGAATTCCTTAATGTGGGTATTGTTCTTTTTTGTAAAAAAGCAAAATATATAAAGGTAATTTATGCCATAGACGAGTCAAAATTCAAAATTTTCGCAAGTGAATTAGACTTGGAACAACTGCAATTAAATTTAGAAGCATTTCAAAAAATTAGTAATGGAGCTATAACCGGTGGACCTATTGCGCAATTTGATATTCCATCCCGTTTTCGTTGGTTAACAGCGCTTCGAAGCTCATCTATTCAAACCTCAAGACCACATCCAGGGTTATGCGTTGATTTAGAACAAACAACCCAGCGCTTATTTGAGGAAATGGTGTTATAAATAAAGGAAAATAAATTTTTTAAAAGCTGTTTTGATCTAATACAAGACTTTTTGCAGCTAACAATAAAATAAAAAATTTATTAATGAAGGCTGTTTAAATGCTTTGCGAGATATTTGCCCATGCTAAAGCTAGCTTGAAGAAGGTAGCCTCCAGTAGGGGCGTCCCAGTCTAACATTTCACCAATACAATAATACTGTTTCAGTTTTTTTAATTCAAAATGTTCATCCACTGCATTAAGTTGTATGCCGCCTACAGTAGATATTGCCTCATTTAAAAGTGCTGAGCCTAAAATTTCGATAGGTAGCTCTTTAATTTTTTTTGCTAATAATGCTGGATTAAGGTAGGTTTCTTTTGAGAGGTACTTTTTCAAAAGCCCAATCTGAACAGGACTTAATTTAACCTCTTTTTGCAGTGTTTCGCTTGTCTTTTTGAAGGTTGATTTTTGGATCTTTTGAAGGACATCCGTGTAATGTAAAGAAGGCTTTAGATCGATACAAACAATGGCTTTTTGGTGTTTTTGAAGTTCTTCACGGATCTGTGGGCTCAATGCATAAATGGCATTTCCTTCTAATCCAAAATGTGTGATGACCGCTTCGCCTTTTTGGCTTTTATTTAAACAGCTCATGGCAATATTTTTAAGTGGACTGCCTTCGTGTTCAGTAATAAAGTCTTTCGGCCAATTTACATCGTAGCCACAATTAGAAGATTGAAACGGTGCTACAGGAATATTTTGCTTTTTAAATAGATCAAGCCATGACCCATCAGAGCCGGTTATTTTCCAACTGCCTCCACCAAGAGCAAAAATAGTATAATCAGATTGTATTTCAGTATCAGTATTGAAAACGAGAGCGCCTTTAGATGTCCAGCCTCTCCAAATGTGATTATAACGGATGTCAACATCCTGTTTTTTAAGAACAGTTACCATTGCGTTCAGCACCGCTATAGGTTTGATCCCGATTTCGGGATACACGCGTTTGCTGCTGCCTACGTATGTTGAAACGCCAATGGAATCGAGCCACTTTCGAAAATCGTGATTGTCAAATTCCTTTAGCGCTTCACGTAAAAAATGTGCTGGAGTATATCGTGCTATAAGTTCCTTGGTGGATTCTGAATGAGTCAGATTAAAACCTCCTTTTCCAGCCACTAGAAATTTTCTTCCTACTGTTTTATTTTTCTCATATAAAGTGACCTTAAATTTTTTGCAATCGAGCGATGCAGCGAGTATAAGTGCTGCGGGACCTCCTCCAATAATTGAAACTGATTTCTTCACGCAGCAAAAATAAGGTTTGTTTTGGCGTTTAACACGGAATCTTTTTTAAATAGCTTTAAGTGTGTCAAATACTAAATTAAAATTGTGATGTAAAACAGTAGCTAGAAATAGTTGAAAAAGAAGTTTTGATTATATCTTGGGCGTTTCCCTCTATAAAAAAGAGGCTATTATCTAAATGGGTAGTAGCCTCTTTTTTATAGAGGGCCGGGCTATTCGCTGCAAGTCCTCGTCAAGTTGCGTTACACTTCACTTGGCTGCGGGCTTTACGGTACTATCCCTAACGCTGGGAGTTGTATAATTGATTTAGAATTCGGTGTACCTTATATATAGGTATAGAATGTCTAATATAATGAGAACCGTAAGAAACAAACAAGGAACAACTGTCCAGGCGTCAAAAAAACCTAACTCTCATAGATGATACTGCAGTCAATGACCTAAAATGAGTATTAATCTTGTCTGTGATGTCAATAAAGAGGCTCAGAGAACCAATAAATGTTTTAAAGGCATTGCTAATTCAAGACATGCTAGATTGATATAATGGTAAAAACTCTAGATTTTGGTCCGTTTTGCAAGCTTATCTTTGGATAGGTTGAGTGAATCATAAAAAACTTTTTTTTCAAGGAGCGTATTTTCAGCAAGTTAAAGTAAAAGTTAAGAAAAGGATAAAAAAAGTGTTTAAAAAAGCTTGAATAACGGTATAAAGGAGTTAGTTTTGCACCCGCAAGAAGTGCAAACGTTCATTTAAATACTGGCAAGCAAAACGAATTAGAGTAGAAATTTTTTTCTAAAAAGATTTAAAAAAGCTTGTGAGATTAGAAAACGGATGTTACCTTTGCACCCCGCAAAACGCGCAACGTTCCTTGAGATACTGGTAAGAAAAGATAAAGAAAAGAGGATTTAAGTCTTCAAA
>NZ_FNDB01000029.1 GCF_900099915.1 Flavobacterium omnivorum | reverse complement strand
AATAAATGATCTTGACTTTTAAAACTTTTCACATATCTGTCTGAATCATATTTCTCAACAGCTTTCTGAACCATTGAATCATCTATTAAAGAAATCAGCTGTCCGAAAACAGACTTAGTCGAAAAATACTTATTTTTACCCATCGTTATTTGAATTTTGCAACTCTAAATTACGATTATTTTAAGAAGCCATTAATTTGGCTTCTTTTTTATCGGACAACAATGATTTTTTAAGATTATTTAATTTTAAACCGTAAACCCGCATAATACATTTGTCCAAAAACTGGACCATAAACTATTGATGCATCAAAAGTAGGTCCAAATGGATTTTCATTACCGAGAATAACATTATTTTGTTTGTAATTGCCGACATTTTCCCCTCCAATATATATTTCAAAAGTAGAAGAAAAAGTTCTAGTAACTTGTATATTCATCACAGAAAATGACGGCGAAAATTCAGGTAGCCTATCTTCTACTGGATTAGTTGAAGTATTGGGCAATTGCTGTTTGCCGAGCCAATTGAAAGTATAATCAAACTTCCATTGCTTTCCTTTATCTAAAATAGGAGTTTCATAACCTAAATTCCCAAAGAAACGATGTTTTGCCTGCAATGGCCTTTGATAAGTTCCTGACAAATAATCCGTTTGAATATCATAGTATTTGTAGGCTGTTCTCAAATTTAAACGCTTAATTGGTTCATAATTGAACTCTACTTGCAAACTATTCGCATACGATTTACCTTCTAAGTTATAAAACAAAACCTTTTGCGGACTTTGCAATACATCAACAACTGCCTGATTTTGAAAATCGGTTCTGTAGAAATCAAAACCAACATCAGCACTTTTGCCAAAAAGCAAAAAACCCTGCATAAAACTCAACCCGTAATTCCATGCAATTTCAGGATTCAAACCGTATATTTTTCCATTGGAATCTAAAAATTCAAAAGTTCTTGAACTTGCCAAAAGCTGTTGATTTTCAGCAAAAATATTAGCGCTTCGCTTCCCTCTACCTGCTGAAAATCGCAAAACACCTTTCTCCCAAGGATTGTATCGTACATGCAATCTTGGCGTAGCAAAAGTTCCCAAACGATTATGATTGTCTATTCTACCGCCAAGAACTACGCTAAAATTCTCCGTGTTATCAAAAGTATATTCGAAAAAAGCACCTACCGAGTTATCAATCCTACTATAATCATTTACATTGACAAACTCCCCGTATTTATCATACGTGAAATTCAAGCCCGTTGAAAATTTATGTTTTGTATTATTGATAATTGAATTAAAAATCAGGTTCGAATAATAGCTTTTTTGTTCAATATTATATTGATTTAATCCAAAATAAGAGTTTTGATCGTGACTGTTGAAAGCATTTTGAAAACCAATACTCTGATACGGCATATCGGGGAATACATATCCTAATTTAGTTGAAACATCAAAACGTTCGGTATTGATTTCGGAACCCCAATACGTATTCGTTCCTCTGTCTCTATCTGGTTCAAAATTTAATTCTCCTGTTTGTTTTTGGTCACTCATATACCGGAAGTTAATGAAACTCACCCAGCCTTTTTCGGCATTGGCATATTGCCAACGGTTTAAAACATTGATTTGTTTTGCTAATGGATTGTCCAGAAAACCATCGTCATTCATATCGTTTTTTGAAACTCTGGTATTTCCATGAACAAATAAACTGCTACTCCATTTGTCAGAAATTTTCTTATTGAAATGGGTATTTAATTCAAATCGGGAATCTGTAGAACCATAAACATTCAAAAAAAATGGAATATCGCTGATTGGCTTTATTAATTCGGTATTAATTTGTCCCGAAATACTTTCGAAGCCATTGACTACACTTCCGGCTCCTTTGGTAATTTGAATACTTTCGACCCAAGTTCCCGGAGTGAATGACAATCCGTAGGCTTGAGAAGCACCACGTACTGAAGGAATATTTTCTTCTGTAATCATCAAATAAGGACTCGTTAATCCCAGCATTTTTATTTGTTTCGTTCCCGTCAAAGCATCCGAAAAATTGACGTCGATAGAAGGATTTGTTTCGAAACTTTCCGCAAGATTACAACAAGCGGCTTTGAGTAATTCTTTGCTTGTGAGTATTGTAGTATTAGCCGTCAGGCTATATGATTTTTTTAAACTTCTACCGTTACCTTTTACTTTTATCTCTTGCAAAGTATCTTGCGAATAAGAATTAAAAGCGCAAAAGAATAACAATAAAAGTATTGAAAATTGTTTTCGCATGATTGATTTTTAATGTTAGAAAAATGTAAAATCACAAAAGAGTGATTCAAGTTTTTATAGAAACATTAAAACTACGCGTAGAAAATATATTGGTGATATAATTTAAAAAAAGGTGGCGCATTAGCATCGCAGCAATACAAAAGAAATGAGTCATTTTTAAAATTTGAAACAAATGAAAACACCAAAGGATTCCATTCATTGGCAAGAAATATAAAATCAGTGTAAAAAGAGACTGTTTTTTGAATTAAGTTATCTGTTTTCTTTTGAAATTTAACCTCTTTATCTTTGCAACAATGTGATTTTTTTTCAACAACCCCACAGCAATCTTTTTCTAAATTTTTATCCTCAGCAGGCGTTTTTAAGGTCACCGACGTAATCTCACTACCGCAATAACGGACATTAAATGCTAATCCCATATTGGAAACCAATATAAGAAAAGACATAACCATACCTAGATGTTTATTAAATTTCACGTTGCAAAATTAGTGATTTTATCCGATCAAAAAATTAAATTCCCAGAGAATTTACAATTCAAATTCTTGCCCCATCAATGGAACTTTACAATCAAAACCATATTTTTCCTGTACTTTTATACGAAGTTCATCCAGAGGCTCATTTTCACCATGAACTAAAAATACTTTGGTTGGTTTATTTGCCAATTCGGACAACCAATTGAGCAAATCTTTTTGATCTCCATGTGCTGACAACCCCTGTATTTCTAATATTTTTGCTTTTACCGGATAATATTGCCCATGAATTTTAATTTCTTTTGCTCCTTCTAATAATTTTCTTCCTCGTGTTCCTTCGGCTTGATACCCCACAATAATTACGGTAGTTTCCAGAAGACCAATGTAATGTTCGAGATAACTCAACACCCTTCCTCCGGTTACCATTCCACTAGCAGCAATGACTACCTTAGGTCGCTCATCTAGTATTAACTCCATGGTTTCTTGATAATCTGAAACTAATGAAAACATTTTACTCATTTCAGCACAGTCTTCTGATGTTAACTTATGCCATTTTTGATTATTAGAAAAAATATTAAGCGCATTAATTCCCATTGGAGTATCAATAATGTACGGAATATTAGGGATTCTATCCTCTTCCCTGAGTCGCCATAACAAGTACATGATAGTTTGGGCACGCTCTACGGCAAAACTCGGAATAATAATCGTTCCGCCGTTCTCAACCGTATTGTTGAAATACATTTCCAACTCTAATTTGGTGTCCGTTTTAGGATGAATACGATTTCCGTACGTACTTTCCAGAAAAATATAATCGGCTTTCTTAGGTTTAGTTGGCGGATACAGCAACACATCGTCATCCCGACCAATATCTCCAGAAAAAACTAAAGTTTTATTTTCAAGGGTTAATGCAATACTACATGCGCCTAAAATATGTCCAGCATTGGTATAAACAGCTTCAATTTGCGCATCTAAAGCAACAGCCTCATTAGTTTCGATTACTCTAAATAGCGGAAAAACTTTTTCAGCTTGTTCAACCGTATATAGCGGTTCGGCAATTTCATGTTTAGAATATTTCCCTTCATTTGCTTTATTGGCTTCTTCCTCCTGAATCTTAGCACTATCCAAAAGGATTAGTTTGGTAATATCTTTTGTAGGCCTTGTACAATATATTTTTCCTGAAAAACCCTGATTGACTAATCTTGGCAACCAACCACAATGATCTAAATGACCATGAGTTAACAAGACAAAATCTATGGCGGAAGGTAAAACTGGCAACGGATCCCAATTGAGCTCCCGTAGAGATTTTAATCCTTGGAATAATCCACAATCAATCAAAATCCGAATCCCATCACTTTCTATTAATGTTTTAGAGCCAGTTACAGTTCCCGCTCCACCTATAAATTTAACTTTCATTTGATTTGAATTTAAAATTTAACACTCAACAATCATTTCTTCTAAATATACCTGCATAATTCTGACGCTTCTTTTAAAACGTTTTTCATCCGATTAGGACTTAATCCGATTCTGTTTAAACAATCTGAATTGTTTAAAATTTCTTTTACTAAAATAACATCCATGATTAATAATTTATCTTTTTCAGCGATAGACAATGTCGTTAAGCAGGTTACGGGATAAAGGGAATTGCTATCATTCTTAGTTTTCAAATTGTTATCTTCAGGATAATTCCAACTCAACAAATTTAATCCTGAGCATTTAGCAAAAGTGATTGCGTCTGCTGTAAATCGGTTGTTGGTGACAATCCAACATTTAGAGACCTTGTCTTTTCTATCAAAAATGGGATGACTCCTTTCCTTAATGTCATTAAAACGGGACAGAATATACATCGGAACTTTTACATCTGAAGCAACATCTCTACCAGCATGATACTTACATTCAACCATGGAGATAGTTTCATTTTTTTTGACCAAAACATCTATTTCATGTGAAACACATTTTCCTTGTAATGTCAAATTGGTTATCGTTTTATAATGCTCCGAATTGAAAATCCTACCTATATATTTTTCAAAAAAGAAACCCGCGGGACCCAAAAGCCGAATTGCTTCTCTTAAATTATAACGTGCTGCATGGGAATTAGCGGTTTTCTTCAACAATGAAAAAGCCATTTTATAGATTTGTTTCGTAGCAATTCCCTCAAACATTTGTTTTTTTATAGCATGCAAAATCGAGTCTACTTCCAGAGTACTAGCACCAGACTTTAGAAGTGATTTTTTAAGTTTATCCGGATTAAATTCAACAATATCTCCTGAATGCTTTACTATTTTCATATTGATAATAATTTGATATACAAATACTTAAACCAACATTAAAGATAAATAAAAAAGACTATCTATTTCCTTTTTGGTAATAAAATCCAGGAACAAACAATAATAAAAAAATAGGCTGAATCAAAAACCGTCGGATATAAAAAAGAATCCAGTTATGGTTTTCACGAGTAAAGAAAATGATATAGAAAAAAGAAACAATTAGAATCATAAAAAGAAAATAATACAGAACAAAAGCAAACTTAACCATCATTACTTCTTTGAAAAGCACATAAATAATACCTAATGAAAGGGTGGTATTTAATGTGTAACGAAATAATAATCCTAAAAACAATTGGAATGAATTGAAACTTGGCAACCTCAATTTAGCAAAATCCTTTTTGAAGAAATCTAAAAAAGGATCATAAAATAACTGATTCTCAAAAGCACGAATGAGTACTAATAATAAAACCAAAAACAGGAATTGTACTAGTCTCAGCTTATTATTTAATATCTTTTGAAGCATATCTTGAAAATTTACGAACCCAAATTAACCACAAAATAAAAACTACACCATAAATATACAAAGGAAAAAGGACTCCGTGCAAAAACGGCTCTTGTTTTGGAAAATAAAAAATCAGCGCACTTAAAGCTGCAATTCTCAAAACATTCAACACATATATAAGCAGGCTTCCGCCAAAGATAAATAGCAATGTTGCTTTTAGTTTCCCTGAAAAAGCTACCACAAATGAAATGAACAAAAGAATCACACTAATTGCATTACAACCTTCCACAATTCGGGCAACATATTTATCATTAAAAAACAACTTCATATAAGGATGAATCACACTTTTTTCAAGGTAGGATTGGTCATTAAATAATTGCATGACCCATTGTGTATTATAACTCACCATTGTGGTAATAGCATCTATTTTATTTTCTTCAAAACTATTAAGATAGCGCTGATAAAAAAAAGTCAATACTATATATGTCAAAAAAAAAGTGCCTAGAAAAAGCAAAAACGGCTTGTAGAGAATAAAATATTTTTTCAAAATCTATTTTTTAACAAATTTATACAATTTTTGAAACGGGCTTTAAATACTTTTGCATAAACAAAAAGTAAAAATATGACATTTCAAGAATTACAACCAAAAGTAACCGAAATCACTTTAAATACAACACAATCGAGAGACGAAAAACTATTGTCAATTTGTCAATTGCTTAGCGACTCCATTTCCTATTACAATTGGGTTGGATTTTATTTTGCAAATCACCAAGCGAAAACATTACACCTAGGCCCTTATGTAGGAGCTGAAACGGATCATACTGTAATTCCTTTTGGAAAAGGAATTTGCGGACAAGTGGCAGTTTCTAATGAGAATTTTGTAGTACCAGACGTTTCGGCACAAGACAATTACATAGCCTGTAGTTTTACCGTAAAATCTGAAATTGTTGTCCCTTTATTTGTAAATGGAGAAAACATAGGTCAAATTGATATTGACAGCCATGTTATAGACCCATTTACTAAAGAGGATGAAAAATTCTTGGAGTTTGTGAATAAAGAAATTGCTAAATTGTACTAAAAACATTTTTATAATGAATAACCTCTATTTTATGAAATCTTTATTACTAAGCATACTATTCATCCCTATTGCATTACTAGCGCAGCATAACACTGAAAAAAAAATATACCTAGATTCTTTATGGAACGAGACAAAAGAAGGCAACCATAAATATTATAGAATAATCAATTCAGATGACACTGCAAATGAGCTCTATCATATCAAAGATTACTATGAATCTGGTGTTTTACAAATGGAAGGAAATTCAAAAACAGAAGATGGATATGGAAAAGAAGGAGAGTTTGTATTTTATTATAAAAACGGTAATAAAAAAAACAAAACAAATTATTATAAATCTAGACTATTAGGCAAGGACGAGAAGTGGTATGAAAGTGGTTTAAAAAAATCCGAAGGTGACTATTTTGAGTCAAAAGATGGTTTTTCATCAACATATAAAACAAAAAATTTTTGGAATCCAGAAGAAAAACAAATCGTTAGTAATGGAAATGGCTATTATGAAGACAATACAGAAGATGGATTTGACTCAGGAGAAATCAAAAACGGATTAAAAGAAGGGATTTGGACAGGAACTTACAACAAAAAACTTCACTATACAGAGGAATATAATAAAGGAGAAATCATTTCGGGGGTAAGTAAGGACGAACATAACAAAGAGTACAAATACACTATGTTAGAGGTTAGACCCGAACCAATAAAAGGAATAAAAGATTTTTATAAACATATTGGCAAAAACTTTAGGATACCTAGAGCTTATGAGAGTATGAAAGGAAAAATTATAACTATTTTTGTTATCGAAAAAGATGGAGAAATTGTTGAACTAAAAAACATCAAATCAGTATTTGAAATTTTAGACCAAGAAGCCATTAGAGTAATTAGTAGTTATGGCAAATGGAAACCAGGACTACAAAGAGGGCAAAATGTTAAAGTACTGTATTCAATCCCTATTTCATTATCTGGGATAAAATAAAAAAGAACCAAATAAAAATTATAATGATTTATTGGCTCATATTTCACATTTATTTTTTACTTTTGCACCCGTCGTATAATAGATGTACGACATACATAAAAATCATTAAACAAATATTGGAATGTATTTAACTAAAGAGATTAAAGAAGAAATCTTCGCTAAACACGGAGAAAAAACAAACACTGGAAAATCAGAAGCTCAAATTGCTTTATTCACTTTCAGAATTAGCCATTTAACGGAGCACTTGAAAAAAAATCGTCATGATTACAATACAGAGCGTTCATTAGTATTGCTTGTAGGTAAAAGAAGATCTTTGTTGGATTACTTGAAGAAAACAGAAATCAACAGATACCGTGAAATTATCAAAGTATTGAATATCAGAAAATAATCAATAGAAAAGAGGTGCGAAAGTGCCTCTTTTTTATTTTATAATTTAGAGTCTAAAAATTCTATTTCAATCCTGACACAAAAGGGATTAGAATCAATACTCCTCCACAAAGTCTTTACCATTTCGTAAATGACAAATAAAAAAAAGTTTGGTTTTTCATTGGGTTTTAGGCATTAACTACGCAAAACAACAACTACAACACAACTAGAACCCATGTTTAACTTATAAATTAAATTTATGATTCCACAATTATTTGTAGAAAGTATCGATTTAGGTGATGGCAGAAACATCACAATCGAGACAGGTCGTTTAGCCAAACAAGCGGATGGATCTGTAGTAGTAAGAATAGGCAAAACTGTTATTTTAGGAACAGTAGTGTCTTCAAGAAAAGCAAGTCCAGGTATCGACTTTTTACCGCTTACGGTAGATTATCGTGAAAAATTTGCTGCAGCAGGACGTTTTCCTGGTGGTTTCTTCAAAAGAGAAGCAAGACCAAGTGATAACGAAGTACTAACCATGCGTTTAGTTGACCGTGTATTGCGTCCGCTTTTTCCAGATGATTACCACGCTGAAGTTCAGGTAATGATTCAATTAATGTCCCACGACGACGATGTAATGCCAGATGCATTAGCAGGTTTAGCAGCATCAGCAGCTTTAGCTTTGTCTGACATTCCTTTCGAAACATTAATTTCTGAGGCTAGAGTTGGTAGAGTTGACGGAAAATTCATTATCAATCCATCTCGTGCTCAATTAGAAGCATCTGATATCGATATGATGATTGGTGCGTCTATGGATTCTATCGCCATGGTAGAAGGTGAAATGAAAGAAATTTCAGAAGCAGAAATGCTTGAAGCAATTAAATTTGCTCACGAACACATCAAAAATCAAATTGCTGCTCAACTGCGTTTACAAGCTGCTTTTGGTAAAAAAGAAACTCGTATTTACGAAGGAGAAAGAGAAGATGAAGCTATTTACGCAAAGGTAAAAGACGCATCTTACGATAAAATCTACGCTATTGCTAGCAAAGGTTCTTCTAAACAAGAACGTACAGCTGCATTTGCAGAAGTAAAAGAAGAAGTAAAAACATTATTTACTGAAGAAGAATTAGCTGAAAATGGCGATTTAGTTTCTAAATATTTTTACAAAACAAACAAAGAAGCAGTTCGTAACGTAACCCTAGATTTAGGAACACGTTTAGACGGAAGAAAAACTACAGAAATTAGAGATATCTGGTGTGAAGTAGATTACCTTCCATCAGTACACGGATCTGCATTGTTTACACGTGGAGAAACTCAAGCCTTGGCAACAGCTACTTTAGGAACTTCTAGAGAAGCAAACCAAATTGACTCTCCATCTCAACAAGGGGAAGAGCGTTTCTATTTACACTATAACTTCCCTCCTTTCTCAACTGGTGAAGCTCGACCATTAAGAGGAACTTCAAGAAGAGAAGTAGGCCACGGAAACTTAGCGCAAAGAGCGTTGAAAAATATGATTCCTACTGATTGTCCTTACACAATCCGTGTGGTTTCTGAAGTATTAGAATCTAACGGTTCTTCTTCTATGGCAACTGTTTGTGCTGGAACATTAGCATTGATGGATGCAGGTATCCAAATGATTCGTCCCGTTTCTGGAATTGCAATGGGATTAATTACTGACGGAGATCGTTATGCTGTATTGTCTGATATTCTTGGTGATGAAGATCACTTAGGCGATATGGACTTTAAAGTTACTGGAACTGCAGAAGGAATTACAGCTTGCCAAATGGACATCAAAATTGATGGATTGAAATACGAGATTATGGAAGCAGCATTGGCGCAAGCTCGTGATGGTCGTTTGCATATCCTTGGAATATTAATCGACACTTTGGCAGCTCCAAAAGAAGATGTTAAAGCGTATGCTCCAAAAATTATTACAAGAAGAATTCCTAATGCGTTTATTGGCGCGTTGATTGGACCTGGTGGAAAAGTGATTCAAGAATTACAAAAAACAACAGGAACAACAATTGTTATCAATGAAGACCCTGCTACGGAAGAAGGGGTAATCGAAATCTTAGGAACCGATCCTGCTGGAATTGAAGCTGTATTGGCTAAAATCAAGTCAATCACTTTCAAGCCTCAAATGAATGAGTCATATGAAGTGAAAGTAATCAAAATGTTAGATTTTGGTGCAGTAGTTGAATACCTAGAAGCTCCAGGAAACGAAGTATTGCTTCACGTATCTGAGCTTGCATGGGAACGTACTGAAAATGTTTCTGACGTTGTGAACATGGGCGATGTTTTCCAAGTGAAGTACTTAGGTATGGATCCGAAAACAAGAAAAGAAAAAGTGTCTAGAAAAGCACTTATGCCAAGACCTCCACGCGAGGAAAGAAAAGAGTAATCAGATCTTAGTTTACTAAAGGTTTATTTATAGGAAATCCCGTTTCATGAATTTGAAGCGGGATTTTTGTTTTATTTATGAAAGTATTACATTTGAGTACTAAAACAATAAAAATATGTTCTCTAACGAATTTAAAAAAGCACTAAAAGAACTACAAAGTGAGGAAAAAGACAAGTTGATAATCCGACTTTTAAAAAAAGACTTAGATTTAGCTAACCGTCTTCATTTTGAACTAGTCGCTACCGAAACCGTGGATGAAAAGAGAAATAGTTTTGAAAAAGCAATGCTAAAAAAAATCAATCACTTAAGCAATAGTTTTTATTCAGTTGGATATTTATTACAAGATATTCGCTACGTGAGCGGTGACATAAATGAACATGTAAAAATAACTAAAGACAAGTTTGGTGAAATAAGACTAAATCTTAAAATGTTAATTCAACTCTTAACAATTAACGGCGAAAGAATAGAAACTGTGCCTTATGCAAAAGCGTACACGTTATGCATCTATGTAATTGCACGAGCTTTTAAAATTTTACTTTTAATAAAGACTATTAACGAGGACTATTTTTTAGATTTTAAAGAAGACCTTTCCACATTAGGAAAACTAATTTATGACATCCCTTTTTTAATGCACACCGCTATTAATAATGAATTAGATGTCAATTGGTTGATTTCTGGTGAAATACCAAGTAATATTCTTGAGATTCATAAAGAAATTAGACAAAATGGTTTTTTGAGGTAGAAAATCTCTGAATAGCATTTTATATACAAGTAACTAGGATTTAGTTTTAGTAGTTTTACTAAAAGCCACCAACAGAGCTACTCTGAAATATATTAATTTTTTGCGAACAACAGCATTAGGGATAGAAGTGGAAATCCTTTTTATTTTTTCTTTAAAATAAAAAGATTGCAACGTATAGCCCGACCGCAGGGAATGCCCTTAAAAATCTTTCCAAAATAAAATTTAAAAATAAATGTAACTTTTTTGCAACTCCCTACGTATAACTATTTGTACACTTAAAAATTGAGGAGACACAAACATGAGACAACTTAAAATCACCAAGCAGGTAACGAATCGTGAAACTGCATCATTAGACAAATATTTACAAGAAATTGGAAAAGTTGACCTTATTACCGCTGACGAAGAGGTAGAATTAGCACAAAAGATAAAAGCTGGGGATCAAAAAGCCTTAGAGAAATTGACAAAAGCTAATTTACGTTTCGTTGTTTCGGTAGCAAAACAATACCAAAATCAAGGACTTACACTTCCCGATTTGATTAACGAAGGAAATTTAGGATTGATAAAAGCAGCACAACGTTTTGATGAAACACGTGGTTTCAAATTCATCTCGTATGCCGTTTGGTGGATACGTCAATCTATATTACAAGCATTAGCAGAACAATCTCGTATTGTTCGTTTGCCTTTGAACAAAATTGGTTCTATCAACAAAATCAACAAAATGTATGCTTTATTAGAGCAATCTAACGAGCGTCCACCATCTGCTGAGGAAATTGCAAAAGAATTGGACATGACCGTAAATGATGTAAAAGAGTCTATGAAAAACTCTGGTCGTCACTTATCCATGGATGCACCTCTTGTAGAAGGAGAAGATTCTAATTTTTACGATGTATTGCGTTCTGGTGAATCTCCCAATCCAGACAGAGAATTAATTCACGAATCATTGCGTACTGAAATCGAGCGTTCCTTAGAGACATTGACTCCAAGAGAAGCTGATGTAGTTCGTTTGTACTTTGGTCTTGGCGATCAACACCCAATGACTTTGGAAGAAATTGGAGAAACTTTCGACCTAACTCGGGAGCGCGTGCGTCAAATCAAGGAAAAAGCAATCCGAAGATTGAAACACACTTCTAGAAGTAAAATACTAAAAACCTATTTAGGATAAAAATAGTCTAAGGTCATGAAGTCTAAAGTTTTAAAGTCAGCGTACTTTATGACTTTAGACTTTTAAACTTTATGACTAATAAGAGTAACGACGGTCTGATTAACTGTTCGTTTTTTGATTGATGATTGAAACCTCGGCTGATTACCGAGGTTTTATTTTTTTAAATCGAAATTGTTTTCACTCTTCACTTTTCACTTTTCACTTTTCACTTTTCACTTTTCACTATTCATTATTATGGCGTAACCCTCCGTAAAAACTTCGGGTCGGGCTTTTCGTTACAATCTTTTTATTAAAAAAAATAAAAAGGATTTCCACTTCAATCCCTTACGCAAATTACAGAATAAAACACGAATTTCATCCCAAAAAAACTTTCGCCAATTGTTGCAAAAAAAACTACTTTTGCACTAACAACAACTTAAGAATCTGAAATAAATTCAGATTAAACAACTACACAATGAAAAATACACTTATCGCACCATCCGTATTAGCCGCCGATTTTGGAAACCTACAACGCGACATCGAAATGATAAACAATAGCCAAGCCGATTGGTTTCATATTGACATTATGGATGGTGTTTTTGTTCCTAACATTTCTTATGGTATGCCCGTTCTGGAAGCGATTAACAAACATGCAAAAAAAACGATTGATGTACATTTAATGATTGTAGATCCAGATCGTTATATCAAAACTTTTGCTGAATTAGGCGCTAACATACTAAGCGTACACTATGAAGCATGTACCCATCTTCACAGAACGCTACAAGCAATCAAATCTGAAGGAATGAAAGCAGGAGTTGCAATCAATCCACATACTAATATTGATCTGTTGGAAGACGTCATCAATGATATTGACCTAGTTTGTATTATGAGTGTGAATCCCGGTTTTGGAGGACAATCCTTTATTGAAAACACCTATGCTAAAGTTGAAAAGCTAAAAGCTTTAATCACTAGAAAAGGAGCGTCGACGTTAATTGAAGTTGATGGTGGTGTTACTAACAAAAATGCAAAGCAACTAGTTGAAGCTGGCGCAGATGTTTTGGTTGCAGGAAGCTTTGTCTTTAAGGCCGAGAATCCAACACAAACGATACAAGATTTAAAGACGCTTACTAGTTTCTAAAAAGACAAGTTTACAATAAAAAAGTCCCGCTCTGATTTTAATTAGAGCGGGAATTCTAATAAAAAAGGATTAAACTTTATTGTTTATAAATAAAGCAAATTTTACCTCCCATTCTTCATGGTTCAAAGACCGATTTCACTACTTTTTATTAAATCATAGCCTAATAAAAATACTTATTACTAAGTGAATTCTATTTTTGAATCATTTTCTAAAAAAAACTTCATTTTTGATTCCAGTAGTTCAAATAGATTTTGCATTAGTGGAATGATTGAAATAATTCAAAGGCAGAATCCTATTGTGATATTAAAAATAAAGCAAAAGGCATTTATATTTCATAACACAAGCCCATGCAAATCGTTAAGGTTAGAGTGTATGTTCTAGTGACTAGCAGTTTTGCTTTTATAGATAAAACCGCAGATAATAGAGGATTTAAAGCAACTAAATAGTTTATAGAAATGGAGCCTTGAGCGCCATGTTCTGTTTAATTTAGATTTCTTTTGTTCCGTGTGCATGTTCAATTTAGCATTTATCAAGATTAAAAAAAGCTTTTACTTCTCAAAATTATTACCCATTCCCATTTAGAACCAGTATACTTATCCTTTGCCTACTTAGGCAAAAAATAAAATAGACCGATTAGATAGAAACAGCAACTAAAAAAAGAGCAAAAAAAAACTCCCCAATTTCTTGAGGAGTTTTTTAAATTATTCTAAAATAGCATTTCCTTTTTTATCGTAGAAATGATACTCTAAATACGTGTAAGCGTCACGAGGTATGATTTTCACCCATTTCTTATGTTCAAGAAACCATTTTGAACGTAATGATGGAAAACCTTTACTGAGGTATGCAGCCACAAATGGATGTACATTAAGCACAACGTGTTTATGGATTTTTAGAATTCGTTCTAGATCAAAAGCGATTTTATCAATGATTTGAATTGGGGCTTCAATTTCGCCACTTTCATTGTTTGGATCCTCTTCTCTAGTTTTAATATTAACTTCAGGTCTTACTCTTTGACGTGTGATTTGGACTAATCCAAATTTGCTAGGAGGTAAGATCTTGTGTTTCGCTTTATCATCGCTCATTTCCTCTTTCAAGAAGTCGAACAAGACTTTACGATTTTCGGGATTTGACATATCGATAAAATCGACTACAATGATGCCACCCATATCTCGCAGACGCAATTGTCTAGCGATTTCGGCAGCAGCAATCATATTGACTTCCATGGCTGTATCTTCCTGATTGGTCGCTTTATTAGAACGGTTTCCACTATTCACGTCGATAACGTGCAAAGCTTCTGTATGTTCAATAATAAGATAAGCTCCCTTACTCATGGACACTGTTTTTCCAAAAGAAGTTTTGATTTGTCTCTCTATGTTGTATTTCTCAAAAATGGGTGTGTCCTTTGATTGATAAAACTTAACAATTGATTGTTTGGATGGTGCAATTTCTTGCAAATAATCCTTAGTTTGGTTGTACAACTCTTCATCATCGATTTGGATACCGCTAAAGGTATCATTAAATACGTCTCTCAATATCGAAGAGGCTCTGTTGAGTTCTCCTAATACTTTAGACGGATGATGAGCAGTTGGTAATTTTTTACACATTGCAGTCCATCTGCTGAGCAGGTTCTGCAAATCTTTTTCTAATTCGGCTGTATTTTTGCCTTCGGCTACTGTGCGAACAATAACACCAAATCCTTTTGGTTTGATGGATTGTACTAATCGTTTCAAGCGTTCTTTCTCTTTTTTGTCTTCTATTTTTTGTGAAATAGAAACGCGGTCAGAAAACGGAACCAAAACTATAAATCTTCCGGCAAGAGAAAGCTCAGCGCTAATTCTTGGTCCCTTTGTAGATATAGGTTCTTTGACGACTTGTACTAAAACAGATTGATTGGAACTCAAAACATCAGTAATGGTGCCATCTTTGTCTATTTCTTTTTCAAACTGAAAGTTTTTTAGGGAGAAATCTTTTAATTTACCTGCGCTTACAAGTTTTATGAATTTCAGTTGGGAAGCTAAGTTAGGTCCTAAATCATGATAATGTAAAAAGGCATCTTTTTCAAAGCCAACATTCACAAAAGCAGCATTAAGTCCTGCAACAGGTTTCCTGATTTTGGCAATAAAAATATCACCAACTTGGAAGTTGCTTTTCTCCTCTTCTTTGTGTAATTCAATTAGTTTTCCATCTTTTAATAAGGCAAAATCTACGGCTTCAGAACTAGATCGGATGATTAATTCTTTATTCACGCTGTACATTTTTATCCGAACTTTTTAGTTTTCAATTTTCGGTTTTCAGCTTTAGCTTTACAACTAATAACTCATAACTTAGAACTCATAACTGAATTGTTAGGATGGATTAAACAATATTTTAACAGGTATTGTACCCGGGGAAACTTAAAGATTTTTGATTGTTGATTTTTGATTTCAGATATTTTTAAAAAAATATGCCATCTGCAATCGTTAATCTTAATTCTTAAATCATTCTGTTTCAATTTCAATGAACTTTTAAACTTAAAAAAGAAAAAAGTAGTTTAAAACTACTTTTTCTTTTTGTGACGGTTAGCTCTCGCTCTTTTTTTACGTTTGTGCGTTGCTACCTTATGTCTCTTTCTTTTTTTACCACTTGGCATATCTTGTCGATTTTATGATTAATTAATATTATTATTTTGCTTCGTTATTTGTTTTCACTCCTTCTACAAAAACTTTTGCAGGTTTGAATGCAGGAATGTTGTGTGCAGGAATTTTTATTGTCGTATTCTTGGAAATATTTCTTCCTGTTTTTTCCGCTCTAGTTTTCACTATAAAACTTCCAAAACCTCTTAAATAAACATTGTCTCCAGTTTCTAATGAATTTTTTACTTCATTCATAAAAGTCTCTACAGTTGCCTGTACATCTCCTTTTTCAAGACCTAATTTTTCTGAAATTTTTGCTACGATATCTGCTTTCGTCATTTTCTTTCCTATTTATAATTTTGTACTGTTTTTTTGAGTTTGCAAATATAGGAATTTAAAAAACAATTATTCAAGCTAATTGATTAAATTTTAATCACATAAACTTTTACTTTTGCAGTCTAATATTTTAAGATGAATTTTTCTAACCTGTTGATAAAATGGTATTTACAAAATAAACGCGAATTACCATGGAGAAATACCACCAATCCATACCCTATTTGGCTCTCTGAAATCATGTTGCAACAGACGCGTGTTGCACAAGGAATGCCTTATTTTTTATCTTTTACAACCGCTTTCCCTACTGTTTTTGATTTGGCGGAAGCCGATGAAGAACAAGTTTTGAAACTCTGGCAGGGATTAGGATATTATTCCAGAGCCCGAAACCTACATAAAACAGCCCAACATATAGCACAGGAATTATCGGGAGTATTTCCAGACAATTATAATGACTTATTAAAATTAAAAGGAGTGGGCGAATACACAGCAGCTGCAATTGCCTCCTTCTCCTACAATGAAGTTGTACCTGTTGTGGATGGAAATGTATTTCGGGTTTTATCTCGCTATTTTGATATAGAGACTGATATCGCCTTGGCTTCCGCCAAAAAAGAATTCGCTGCTTTAGCTTTCGAACTAATGCCAAAAGCCAATCCGGCAACGTTCAATCAAGCCATTATGGAGTTTGGCGCTTTACAATGTGTACCAAAAAGCCCTAATTGTGGTATTTGTATTTTCAACGAAAGTTGTGCCGCTTTGCAAAAAAAGAAAGTAGATCAGCTGCCCGTCAAATCCAAAAAATTAAAAGTGCGTAATAGATACTTTAACTACCTAGTTGCTGCCGATGAAAAAGAAAATACGATAATTCAAAAACGAACCGCAAAAGGAATTTGGCATAATTTATATGAGTTTCCCTTGATAGAAACAGAAAAGGAAGAAGACTTTAATTTTATCAAGGAACAGATTCAAATAGATTTTTTTTCAAATAACGCCGTTACTAGTCTACTCGAGTGTAATGAGAAGAGTATCATTCACAAACTATCACACCAACATTTACACATTAAGTTTTGGAAAGTAACGCTTAAGGGCGTACTTAAAAACGGGATCGATACCGAAACTTTGAAAACATTTCCTTTCCCAATTGTGATACATAATTTTATTGAATTGAATTAAGTATTTCCAAAAAACTGTATCTTTGATAAAATACCACATTCTAAAATGAACGGAACATTAAATAAAGTATTGCTAATTGGTTTTCTTGGAGATGATATTAAAATGCATTATTTTGATGGAGGTAATTGCATTGGTAGATTTCAGTTGGCAACAAACGAGGTCTACATTAACAAAACCACCAACGAAAAAATCACCTCTACAGAATGGCATAATTTAGTTGTTCGCAATAAAGCGGCTGAACTTTGTGAAAAATACCTTTCTAAAGGAGATAAAATATATGTAGAAGGACGTATTAAGTCCCGCCAGTGGCAGTCAGAGGACGGAAGCACCAAACACACCACTGAAATTCAGGTAACCGAATTTACTTTTCTTACTACCAAGAAAGAGGGAGAAACTAACAAACAATTCAACGCACCTGATGTTTCAAAAAACACTAATTTTGAACCAGAAAAAAATGTCTTACCCATTAACGACTTGCCATTTTAATTGTCTAACTAATCCCTACTAATGTGGACCCAGAGCCCAGTTTGTTTTTTACTTATATTATTGATCCTACTTTAGCTTTTGACCTTGCAGTGGTTGTCGCTTTACTATTTTGTTCTGCATTAATTTCTGGCGCAGGAGTCGCCTTATTCTCTTTGTCACAAAAAGATATTGACGAAATGATACTGGAAAACAAATCTAAAGCTAATCTAATTTCCAAACTTTTAGAAAAACCAAAAAAACTATTAGCAACACTCATGGTAGCTAATAATTTCATTAACATATCAATAATACTATTATTTTCGTATGTGAGCAAAAGCATGTTTATAGCCATAACAGCACCGCTTTTAAAATTCATTATTGAAGTATTGGTCATCGCCTTCTTGATTTTATTTTTTGGAGAAGTACTTCCCAAAGTGTATGCCAGTAGAAACAATAAAAAGTTTGCCAAGCTGGTTGCCTATCCCATCGCTTTTTTGGATAAGTTACTATCGCCAATAAGCTTGCCCATGAGATCCGTTACAATTTATTTGCATAACAAATTAGCAAAGCAAAAGACAAATTTCTCTGTAGATCAACTGTCACAAGCGCTGGAACTTACCGCATCAGATGAAACTTCTTCTGAAGAACAAAAGATATTAGAAAGCATTGTAAGCTTTGGAAACACGGACACTAGACAAGTAATGAGCCCTAGAATTGATATTTTTGCCGTAGAAATTGAGGAGTCTTTTTCAGTTATTTGTCCCAAAATCATAGAAAAAGGTTATTCAAGAATTCCAGTATATCGAGACAATATTGACCAAATAGAAGGCGTTTTATTTGTTAAAGATTTGCTTCCCCATATCTATACGAACGAATTTGACTGGAAATCCTTGTTACGAGAACCCTTTTTTGTTCCTGAAAATAAAAAGCTAGACAACTTGCTCAAAGATTTTCAAAGCATGAAAAGCCATTTGGCTATCGTTGTTGATGAATACGGAGGAACTTCAGGATTAGTATCTCTTGAAGACGTAATTGAAGAAATTGTTGGTGATATCAGTGATGAATTTGATGATGAACACATTAATTTTTCGCAAATTGACGACAAAAACTACCTTTTTGAAGGAAAAATAAACCTCAAGGATTTCTACCGAATTATGGAGGCTGATGAAGAATCATTCGAGATCAAAAAGGGAGAAGCAGAGACACTCGCTGGATTTATTCTTGAAATTTTAGGAAATTTTCCAAAAAAAAATCAAAAAATTTCATTTGGAAACTACTTATTTACAATAGAAACAGTTGATGAAAAAAGAGTAAAACAAATTAAAGTAACGATTGAATAAGTACTAATGATAAAAAAAACAATCACTTTTTCGCTAATTATTACCATGTCATTCTTAAGTTTTAGCTGTAAAGACGATGTCTTGCCTAAACCCTCAAGTTACTTACGATTGGATTATCCCGAAGCAAAATATGTGAGTTTTGAAAACGAATGTCCTTTTGCTTTCGAAATGAATACAGATGCAGTTATCAAAAAAGAGACGGATTGTGGTTTCACCATTACATATCCAAAAATGAAGGCAACAATTTATCTTACTTATAAACCAGTAGCTAAAAACATCAATGAACTATTGCGTGATGCGCAAAAATTAACTTACGAACACGTAATTAAAGCAGATGACATTCTGGAACAACCGTATTTAAATTCAAACAAAAAAGTTTACGGAATGTTTTATCAAGTTGAAGGAAATGCAGCAACAAATGCACAGTTTTACGCAACAGATAGTACCAAACACTTTGTAACGGGTTCCGTTTATTTTTACGCTAAACCGAATTATGATTCCATTATGCCTGCAGCGAGTTACATAAAAAACGATATGCAGCGACTGATGGAAACCCTGAAGTGGAAGTAACAACGATAAAGATTAACCAAAATATTGCGAAACAATGAATAATCTTTTATAACATACAAGACATTTAAGTACAAATAAGCCCGTGAATACTAAATTTCGAATTTTCTTAAATGACCTTCAATGATTTATATTGTCTTGTCCTGAATAACCGATACAGATTATTAGATAAAAATATTTAATTAAACACTTGCAAAAACGTTTTTGCAAGTGTTTTTTGTTTTATATGTCCTCATTTTAATTTGACTTTGTATATGCATTTTGTTTGGAGTCAGCATGAAATTAGAATAATGAGGTCTTAATTCATTGTATATACTGATTGATTCTTTTACAATTTGTTTCATGATTTTTAAATCTAGGTTGTATTTATCAATCATGAATTCCTGTTTTAATATTCCATTTATTCTTTCCGCTACTGCATTTTCATATGGGTCAGAGTTTTGTGTCATACTTGGTAGTATTCCGTTTTTATTTAGTGTGTTT
>NZ_FNDB01000015.1 GCF_900099915.1 Flavobacterium omnivorum | reverse complement strand
TTCTAACAGTTTCCTCTTTACCCGACAAACCAAGCATTCCTTGAGCAACTTCGCGCAATGAATTGCATTTTTCTAAACAGCAAAAAACCATACTGAATAAATGATCTTGACTTTTAAAACTTTTCACATATCTGTCTGAATCATATTTCTCAACAGCTTTCTGAACCATTGAATCATCTATTAAAGAAATCAGCTGTCCGAAAACAGACTTAGTCGAAAAATACTTATTTTTACCCATCGTTATTTGAATTTTGCAACTCTAAATTACGATTATTTTAAGAAGCCATTAATTTGGCTTCTTTTTTATCGGACAACAATGATTGGGAATTATAAAATTAAAAAAAACTAATAACTTATGTCTAATCATTTTCAAATACTCATAATTGGTGGGGGAAATGCGGGAATATCCGTTGCCTCTCAATTACTGTACAAAAGAAGTAATTTAACTATTGGGATTTTACCAATGCTCCCTGCAGTAAAACTGGAGTGGCAATCCGAAAATAAGCACCCGTTGTAGTCACAAATTTATTAGAAGTAATCGATAAAAAGATTCCAACGTCTCAATATGATGGCTATAGTGCTTGTCCTATTCCTATCCAATACGCAAAGTTAATGATAGCAGAATTTGATTATTCTAACAAACCCCAAATGACATTTCCTTTCGATCAGGCTAAACCAAGATGGACGATGTGGATCCTGAAAACTAAAATACTGCCGTGGTAGTATTGGAATAAAATTCTCAAAGGAACTGCTTAATATTTACTATGCTATTGTCCGGCTCTACCTATTTTATTGTTGTCTTCTATTCAAAATCTAATTTATTAAACTTTTTCAACACGTATAAAAACCATTCTAACAGGATGGTTTTTTTATGTTTCATCCTTATTAATTTTTCTATGTGACATTTGTCACATACTGTATTTATTCATAAAATAGTTGTTTTTCCATGATAATTATCACACAAGTTTAAATAGGTTGCACCTACTTTTGCTTTGTTAAAATTCGAAAAAATAGTATTTATTTAAAAAACTCTTGATTATGAAAATAGAACAAATTTACACAGGATGTATTGCTCATGCAGCTTATTATATGGAGAACAATGGTGAGGCTGCAATTTTTGATCCCTTACGAGAGGTTCAACCTTACATTGACAGAGCATCTAAGGATAATGCTAAAATAAAATACGTTTTTTTAACTCATTTCCATGCTGATTTCGTCTCTGGACATTTGGATTTAGCTAGTAAAACGAATGCTAAAATTGTTTACGGTCCAACAGCCAAGCCTGCTTATGCAATTATTTCAGCTACTGATGGACAAGTATTTGAAGTCGGAAATTATAAAGTTAAAGTTGTTCACACGCCAGGGCATACCATGGAAAGCACGACCTACTTGCTGATTGACGAAAATGGAAAAGAACATGGCATTATCACTGGAGATACTTTATTTATTGGTGATGTCGGGCGACCGGATTTAGCGCAACATGTTATTGCAGAGTTAACGCAAGATAAATTAGCGCGTCATCTATTCCATTCGTTGAGAGAAAAAATAATGCCTTTGTCAGATGATTTAATTGTATATCCAAACCATGGTGCAGGTTCAGCATGTGGTAAAATGATGAGCAAGGAAACCACCGACACTTTAGGAAACCAAAAGAAAACCAATTATGCTTTGAATCCAAAAATGAGCGAAGATGAATTTGTTACGGCTGTTTTGATGGGTTTAACTGCTCCTCCTGCGTATTTTCCTGCCAATGTTTTAATGAATATTAAAGGATATGAAAGTTTAGACGCTGTGATGAAGAAAGCAAAAACACCCTTAAACCCAAGTGAATTCGAGGCTGCTGCAAATGAAACAAGAGCATTAATTCTGGATACAAGAACTGCCGAGGAATTTGCGAAAGGTTTTATTCCAAACAGTATTAATGTTGGTTTAGATGGAAATTTTGCAATGTGGGTTGGCGAAATGATTTCTGATATAAAACAAGAAATTTTATTGGTTACCACTTTAGGAAACGAAGAGGAAAGTATGGTACGATTATCTCGTATAGGGTATGATCATACCATTGGTTACTTGGAAGGGGGATTTGCTTCATGGATGAACAAAGGTTTTGAAACCGATACTATTGATCGAATTACTACTGAAGAACTCGAAAAAAATATCAATTTTGAGGAAACTCCGATATTTGATGTAAGGAAAAAAAGTGAATTTTTATCAGAACATTTAATAGAGGCAACTAATGTTCCGCTAAACGAAATAAACAGTCATCTTGCTGAATTTCCAAAAGACAAGAAATTTATTTTGCATTGTGCAGGAGGGTATCGCAGCATGATTGCTGCATCTATTTTAAAACAGCGGGGTTGGGATAATTTTGTTGATGTTGTTGGCGGGTTTGAAGCAATCAAAAACACCAATCTCCCAAAGACAGATTATGTTTGTCCAACTACCTTATTATAAAAGTATAGCCTATCTATTTTTATCCAAACGCTACCTATAAAGTAGCGTTTTTTTTGCTCTTTATTTTTGTTTTGCCATTGTATTCAATATGCTAAATAATACCAGCTCTTAAGGAAATTTTTCTAAAATTAATTGCGAAGATTTTCTTTTGCTCCCAATTTTAGAGTACTTAACAAAGCAAAGAATAGTGCTTTTATTGAAAAGTACTATTCTTTGCTATTTAAATTTTTTTTGGACTTGAAACATGAAATTATTCCTAAATTCTTAATCATAAATTATGTGGAGGACTGACTTTTTTTTAATTAAAAAACAGGTGAATTGTTAATTGTTAAATAAAAGTTGGCTATTTTTCATTTTTGTTAAATAAAATTCAATTAATTTAGGAATTACAAAAACTTATTAACGAAAACGTTTGAATTTAGAATAGTTTCCTAATTTATTAAAAAGGTGGCCTTGAAAGTGGGTAATGTTTGCTAATTTTACACTTTAATACTTTAAATAATGCCAAAAACAATAAAAAAAGTTGGCGTTCTAACTTCGGGAGGTGACTCACCAGGTATGAATGCAGCTATTCGGTCAGTTGTTCGAACTTGTGCTTATCATCATATAGAATGTATCGGAATTTATAGAGGGTATCAAGGAATGATTGAAGGTGACTTCAAAGAAATGGGACCTCGAAGTGTAAATAACATTGTAAATAAAGGGGGGACGATTTTAAAATCAGCTCGATCTTTAGAATTTAAAACTCCAGAAGGCAGAAAAAAAGCTCACGAAAATCTACTTAAATCAGGAATTGACGCTTTAGTGGTAATTGGTGGTGACGGAACGTTTACCGGAGGATTGATTTTCAATACCGAATTTAATTTTCCAGTAATGGGGATTCCAGGTACAATTGACAATGATATTTTTGGAACGAGTCATACCTTAGGGTATGATACTGCTTTGAATACAGTAGTGGATGTAATTGATAAAATTAGAGACACTGCAAGTTCTCATAATCGCCTTTTCTTTGTTGAGGTTATGGGTAGAGATGCCGGTCATATTGCTTTGAATGCAGGAATTGGTGCTGGTGCCGAAGAAATTCTTATACCTGAAGAAGATTTAGGTTTAGACCGATTATTAGAATCTTTACAAAAAAGTAAGGCATCAGGAAAATCGTCCAGTATAGTTGTTATAGCCGAAGGAGATAAAATTGGCAAAAATGTATTTGAATTAAAAGATTACGTAGAAGCCAACTTACCCGAATATGATGTTAGAGTTTCTGTGTTAGGACACATGCAACGTGGCGGATCACCCTCTTGTTTCGACAGAGTTCTAGCGAGTAGATTAGGAGTGAAGGCGGTAGAATCCTTGTTAGAGGGGAAATCTAATTATATGGTTGGCTTGCAAAATGATAAAGTTTCATTGACCCCTTTAGAACAAGCAATTAAAGGAAAAACAATGATTGATAGAGAATTATTAAGAGTTTCAGACATTATGTCTACATAAGTGGTTAAAGTTTATTGTGAGGAAATTAGACTTTAGGTTGAGTTAATAGAAATAAACAAAAAAATTAAAGTAAAATGTCAAAAGTAAAATTAGGAATAAACGGATTTGGAAGAATTGGAAGAATTGTATTCAGAGAGTCTTACAATAGAGATAATGTAGAGGTAGTTGCCATTAATGATTTATTAGATGTTGATCATTTAGCTTACTTATTAAAATATGATTCAGTACACGGTCGTTTTAATGGAACCGTTGAAGTTAAAGAAGGAAAATTATACGTAAACGGAAAAAATATTCGCATTACTGCTGAAAGAAATCCTGCCGATTTGAAATGGAATGAAGTTGATGTAGATGTAGTAGCTGAATGTACTGGTTTTTTTACCACAATTGAAACAGCAAATGAGCATATCAAGGGTGGAGCTAAGAAAGTAATTATTTCTGCGCCTTCAGCTGATGCTCCTATGTTTGTAATGGGTGTAAACCATGAAACTGCTAAAGCTTCTGACGTAATCGTTTCTAATGCATCTTGTACTACTAACTGTTTAGCTCCTTTAGCTAAAGTTATTAATGATAATTTTGGAATCGTTGAAGCTTTGATGACTACGGTTCATGCTACAACTTCTACTCAAATGACAACGGATGGTCCATCCAGAAAAGACTGGAGAGGTGGACGTGCTGCTTCAGTAAATATCATTCCTTCTTCAACTGGTGCTGCAAAAGCAGTAGGAAAAGTGATTCCTGAATTAAATGGAAAACTAACAGGTATGGCTTTCCGTGTTCCTACAACAGATGTTTCTGCAGTAGATTTAACCGTAAAAGTGGCTAAAGAGACTTCTTACGAAGAAATCATGGCGGTATTAAAAACGGCTTCTGAAACTACAATGAAAGGGATTCTAGGATATACAGAAGATTTAGTGGTTTCACAAGATTTTGTGTCGGATACTAGAACTTCAATTGTAGATGTTCATGCCGGAATTGGGTTGAACTCTACTTTCTTCAAAATCATATCTTGGTATGATAACGAATATGGTTATTCTAGCAAATTAATTGATTTATCTGTGCATATTGCAGGTTTAAAATAATTCTATATATTTACAAATCCCGTTATATTAATTTTGACGGGATTTTATTTTTTGTTACTTTTTTGAAGAAGCGTTTTCAGTTAAACTCATATTTAAATTAGATAGCTCCCAAACCAAAAAAAACCAAAAGAAAATGAGATTAATAGTTGATAGTGGTTCTACAAAAGCCGATTGGATTGCAATAGATGATGATGGAAAAATATTGTTTACTACACAAACTTTAGGCTTGAATCCTGAAGTGCTTGAAGCAAATGAGATCATAGACCGTCTAAATGATCGTTTTGATATTTTGCAGAATAAGAAAAACGCAAGCCATCTGTTCTTTTATGGAGCAGGTTGTGGTACTGAAAAAATGAAAATTACTCTTTCTCAGGTTTTTCAAACTTATTTTCCTAATGCCATTATCGATGTTAAGGAAGATACGTATGCTGCTGTTTATGCAACTACCCCAAAAGGTGAAAAAGCGATTGTTTCCATTTTAGGAACAGGATCTAACTGCAGCTATTTTGATGGGAAAGAATTGCATCAAAAAGTACAATCCTTGGGTTATATTGCCATGGATGATTGCAGTGGAAACGTTTTTGGTAAAGAATTAATTAGAAAATATTATTTCAACAAAATGCCAAAAGAATTGGCAGTCGAATTTGAAAAAGAATACGATTTAGATCCAGATGCTATAAAAAGCAAATTGTACAAAGAGCCAAATCCAAATGCTTACTTGGCGACTTTTGCCAAGTTTTTAATTCAACATAAAGAAACAGAGTTTTGTAGAAAAATCATCTTCAAAGGCATGAAATCTTTTGTAAAAAATTATATTAAACAATATGATAATTGTAAAGAGGTTCCGGTGCATTTTGTTGGTTCAATTGCCTTTTATTTGAAAGAAGAACTACAAGAAACATTTGATAAATATGAATTGCAATTAGGCAATGTCCTAAGAAGACCAATCGATGGATTGATTGCTTATCATATTAAGAATAAGTAATTTTTTAAAAGTTACTTTAAAGTCAAAAACACTACTATTTTACTCGATTCAAGTAAAATAATAGTGTTTTTTTTTTAAATTTAGCATAGTTATCTTAGAGTTGACAACACTATTTGATGATACAATTAATTAAAGAATCGCAATCATTGAAATTTCTACGTTTACATTTTTTGGCAAACAAGCCACTTGAACTGTTTCACGTGCCGGAGCCGTTTTTTCATCAAAATAAGAACCGTAAACCGTGTTTATTTTTACAAAATCATTCATATCCATTATAAAGATGGTCGTTTTGACCACGTTCTCAAAAGTCATTGCGGCAGCTTCTAAAACTGCTTTCATATTTTGCATTACTTGTTCGGTCTCGATTTCAATAGTAGTAGTAACTAATTCTCCTGTTGTAGGGTTGATCGCAATTTGTCCGGAGGTATACAAGGTGTCTCCCTTAAGAACTGCTTGGTTGTAAGGACCGATTGGTGCCGGTGCTTTTTCTGTAAAAATTATCTTTTTCATAAAAGGCATATTGTTATAATTTCTAATGTTATAGTTCGTACTTGTTTTGAAACGTTTTATCGGTTGATGACGCTTCGTTTGTCCCATTTGATGTCGCTCAGCACACCAGATTTGATTCCAATGAAGAATCCCCAGTTGGCATTAGTACCAAAAGGCGACCAGTTAAAATCCATTCTCCAGCTTAACAAATCTCTTTCAAATCGCAGTTGTGTGAACGTAACTCCATTTTGTACAAAATCATATCCCGTAGAGACACCAGCTTTCCATTTTGGAGTGATGTCTGCATTAGCAGATATCATAATAGAATTGCCAATAATTTTGTTTTCCCGGTTGTTGTTTCCATAGGTCAAGGAATAGGCAAAGGTCATATCCCACGGTAATTTAGAGTTAAAGAATTCTGAAATTTTATCTTCCCCTTCACTTTCTTCTTCTTCATCAAACTGGCTTCTTCGGCTGTCTCCTAAGTCTGTATTTGTTCCAAATAAATCATCTTCACGACCACCATTTCGTTGACTTAATGAATTCTTGTCCTTTTTTATTTTGTCTTTCCCGGTACTAGCGATCGAATAGTTAAGCGTCATATTAGAACTCGTCATTCTAAAAAGACTTCCTCCATTGTCTATATTGAATACATTAATTCGTTTGCCAGAATTGTCAATGGCGTAAGGGTCTAATGTCGCGCCAAAATTGACATTCATTTTGTTGTCCAGTAACGTGGTACCGCCACTAACTCTTACAGGTGAAAAAGCGAGGGAGGTTACACCATCAGCATCCAAATTGTAACTTGTGGAGAGGTTTAAATTGTTCAGCAACATGATTTTTTTTGGTTCAACTTTAGTACTGTCTCGGTCAGTAACTTTTGCTTCAAAAGTGTTGCTTAAATCAAAGCCTAAAGTATTGGCGTTACTTAAACCTGGAGCCCCGTAAATTCCATTTTCAAATCTGGAATACTGCTGTGTCATGGTGCCGCTAGCATCAGAAGCATATGTGTCATAATATTTCTCAAAACTAGGAGTATATCCGTAGGAAGCAGAAGGTCTCATGACATGTCGTATTGATTTAATTTTCTTGTCTTTACCAAAATTAAATGTTCCATAAATAGTAGTTCCCACACTAGAGGAGAAGGAATACGTTCTGAAAGCGTCAAATCCATTGATCGTTTTGTCAACTACTTTGCTTTGGTCCGTATCATAGCTTCTTTCAATTGTTTTGGTATACCAGATTTCCTCATAATTTACAGCCGTTGATGCACTAAAATATTTAAATAATTTGAAATTGGTACTCAGGGGAATGCTATGTTGAAAACCAATTTTTGCATCTCGGAACATTTGTGGTTTAAAGAATAAGGAGTCGGTGGTAACAATGCTGTTTCTTCCGTTCAAATTGTATTGTAAATTGAGGTTTTTGATAAAACCTTTTCTCACTCCATCTTTGCCTACAAATGGATAAATTCGATCCACACTCAATTGCAGTGTTGGCAAGGTCATGTTGATTTCTTCGGTTTGCGTATTTTGCGAGTGTGTTGCAGTCAAAGACATTCGTACCTGAGGTACCGTAGTAAAAGTTTTAGAATAGGATACAGAGGAACTTAAGGTATTATTTAAGTTGGAACCAATATTGACCTGATTAATCGATTGCTTGAAGTATTTACTACTCCCTAAATTCACAGAGGCTGAAAAACTTGAATTAGGAGTCGACTTGGAATCCTTGGAATGGGACCACTGGATATTATAAATATTTTGTTTCAAATAATCGGGATAGCCTCTTTCACTGGTGATTAAATTTTCGAATCGAATATTTAAATTGCCCGCAAAATTGTATCTTTTGGCATAAGAAGATTCAAACCGCAAGCCATAACTTCCATTGGTATAATAATCACCTAAAACGGTTAAGTCATAATTATCGCTTAAAGCAAAATAATAACCTAAGTTTTGGAGTGAAAATCCCCTATTATTAGAATCATTATAACTGGGTAAAATGAGTCCTGAAATACTGGTTTCTTTACTCATTGGAAAAAAAGCAAACGGTAAAGCTATAGGTGTAGGAACGTTTGCAATAACCATGTTCGTTAATCCGGTAACAACCTTTTTACCAGGAATAAACTTTACTTTATTTGTCTGAAAATAATATTCAGGATTATCCACATCTTTAGAAGTGGTGAATCGGGCTCCTTTTAAAAAATAAACGGAATCATTTTCTTTTTTGGTAACGGCAGCTTTTATTTTGAATTCTCCTTGTTCGGATCTTGAATTCCAGATTAATGCTTTTTTTGTTTTAAAATTAAAACGAATAGAATCGGGTTCAATAACGTTAGCGCCTTGCTTAAAATTTGGAAATTGGGTAAATGTACCGGTAGAATCTTTTATGCGGCCAGCATATACCTCATTTTTCTCATAATCCATGACAATTATACCGGACTTTAACTCAATATCCTGATAGTATAATTCTGCTTGGTCATAAAGCGTAATGGTTTTTTTCTTCTGGTCAATTTTAGCATACTTATCTGCTTTGTATTTTACTTTGCCATCCAAAAAAGCTTTTTTAGGTTTAATACTGTCAATTTTTATTGTATCACTTTGCTTTTGAACTACTAAAACGGGAGTTTTAATAGTATCAACAGTTGGTTTTGCGCTATCTGCCTGTTTGTTAGCGGGTATAACAGTCTTTTTTTTTGATATATCTTGAGAATATAAGTTACCAGAACCTATTGACAGGAAAATTGATAATAAAACGATATTAAATAAGTTTGTATGCAAAGGTTTAAATGCTATTTTTGTAAAAGTATGGCCTGTTTTTTGACATGTCAAAATTACATATTATTTTTTGTCAAAAATAGTCAAATAAATAAATTTATAGTGGTAGTCTTTTAATTAAATTAACTTATAGCTTTATGCACAATACAAGTAAAATTAGAATAATTGTAACTTTTATTTTGATATTAATTTCGTTGGGAGGTTACAGTCAATCTAACACTTTTAAAGTAACTTTAGATGCGGGTCATGGCGCACATGATTTTGGGGCTGTGTATGAAGGTCGTATAGAAAAAAATATTGCTTTGGCAGTCGTTTTAAAAGTGGGTAAAATATTGGAGGCAACACCTCAAATGCAAGTCAATTATACCAGGAAAACGGATGTTTTTATAGATTTAATTGAAAGAGCCAATATTGCCAATCGATTTAATGCAAACATATTTGTTTCTATTCATTGTAACGCGAATAGAAATACTGCGGCAGATGGAACAGAAACGTATGTAATGGGTTTGAGTAAGGTAGCATCCAATTTAGAAGCGGCCAAAAAAGAGAACTCCGTTATTACATTAGAAAAAGATTACAAACAAAAATATGAAGGATTTGATCCAAATTCTCCTGAAACTATGATTGGAATGACGCTAATGCAGGAAGAATATTTAGATAATAGTATTTCCTTAGCGAGCAAGGTTGAAGATGCTTTTGGTGAATTAGGAAAAAAAATAAGAGGTGGTGGAGTGAAACAAGCGCCTTTTATGGTGCTGCATAAAGCCTACATGCCCAGAGTATTGATTGAAATGGGTTTTATTTCAAATTCTATAGAAGGGAATTTATTAAATTCTGAGGAAGGTCAAAATGAAGTTGCCAAAGCTATCGCTGAAGCAGTCGTGGGCTATAAAAAAGAGTATTTTGGGAATGGTGAAGTGGAAATCTTTGAAGAGCGTCCCTCCCAAAAAATTAACGAGAAACCAATACGAGATACTGTTACTCCCGCGAAAACAAAAATGACGGCACAACCTTCTGGATCCGCTTCATCCAATAAATCCGTTGACAATTCAAAAGCAGTTTTCAAAGTACAACTCTCAGCAAGTAGCAGAAGATTGGAATTAGTCCCTAGAAATTTTAAAGGATTAAAAAATATATCGGTAGCTTATGAAAATAGAGTCTACAAATATATGTTCGGAGAAACTTCTGATTTTGATGAAGCTAAAAAACAGTTACAGGAAGCCAAAGAAAAAGGATATGATTCGGCATTTTTAATTGCATTCAAAAACGGTGAAAAAATTACTGTTCAAGACGCTCTTAAATAAAAACTGTTATTATTCTCTTCTATTAAATTTGCACAAAAAAAAAGACTACTTTGAATTTACCTAAAGAAATTAAAGCTCTAATTGTAACTCTAATTTTATTTTTCTCTCCCAATCTTTTTTCTCAGTCCACTACTAAGTTTGTCGTCATAATAGACGCAGGGCATGGTGGGAAAGATCCTGGTAATTCCTATCATGGTTTTGTTGAAAAGGAAATCGCCTTAAAAACTGCCTTGAAATTAGAAAAATACCTCAAAAGAGAAAGTGATATTGAAGTTGTTCATACTAGGAAATCGGATGTTTTTATTGAATTAAAAGACAGACCTAAAAAAGCAAATAGTATAGACGCTAATTTATTCGTTTCAATACATTGTAATTCAGTTAAAAATCCAGTTCCCTATGGTACCGAAACGTTTGTAATGGGTTTATCTAGAAGTAAAGGAAATCTAGAAATTGCCAAACAAGAAAATTCAGTTATTTTGTTGGAGAAGGATTACAAGCGCAGCTACAAAGGATTTGATCCTAAAAATCCAGAAACTTTGATTGGATTAAAAATATTGCAGGAAGATTATTTAGATCGGAGCATACGTTTAGCCTCAAAAATCGAAAGTAATTTTAGAAATAAACTGCATCGAAAATCAAGAGGGATAAAGCAAACTCCATTATGGGTATTAGATGCTTCTTATATGCCTAGTGTGTTAATCGAACTTGGTTTTTTATCGAATAGTAAAGAAGGACTTTATTTAAATTCTGATGTAGGGCAAAATAATATGGCCGAGGCAATTGCATCTGCAATCATATCCTATAAAAAAGAATATTTTGGATCACAAGCGGACGTCAATTATGATAAAACTCCATCCAGTAAACCGAGGGAGAGTCCGAAGTCAAAACGAATTGCTGATAATAAAGTATCAAAAGCAAGAAATTCAAATGTTGTTTTTAAAGTTCAATTTGCAGCAGGAAATAAAAACATTAAATTAAATCCTTCTAATTTTAAAGGATTAAAAAATGTATCTGTAAGAACCAGAAATGGGTCGTTTTACAAATATGCTTATGGCGATACATCAGATTATGCGGTTGCAAAAAAAGATTTAAAGGAGGTTAAATCCAAAGGGTATACTACTGCGTATATTATTGCGTTTAGAGACGGAAAAAGTATAAGTGTAGAAGAAGCGATTAAATTATAACAACAAGTCAAATATTTTATATTAAATTTGTAAAAAATACTTAAATTTTGAAAATAACACGAGAAATTAAAACTGCTATTTTAGTAATTGCTTCTATATTATTATTTATTTGGGGCTACAGTTTTTTGAAGGGCAGAGACCTTTTTATTAATTACAAAACATTTTACGTAGAATATAAAACCGTTGAAGGTCTTACTACATCAGCACCAGTTACGCTAAACGGTTTAGTCATAGGTAAAGTGAGTAAAATCTCAATAATTGAAGGTACTGGTCAATTATTAGTAGAATTGCAATTGAAAACGGATTTTCCAATTTCAAAATCAAGTATCGCATCCATATACGAACCTGGATTTATAGGAGGGAAGCAAATTGCAATTATTCCAAATTTTAAAGATAAAACCTTAGCTGTTGATGGTCAAAAATTGCAGGCGGGAGTCAAAATGGGACTTACAGATAAAGTAGGAGATCAATTAGCACCGCTTCAGGAAAAATTAGAAAAGTTATTGGGAAGCACGGAAGTATTAATTTCAGGCTTAAATAACGTGTTAGATCCAAAAGGGCAACAGGATTTAAAACTTACTTTGGCTGAATTGAGTAAAACTATAGAACAATTCCATAAAGTTTCTATGAGTGTTAATGATTTATTGAACACTAATAAAACTCAAATAAATGGTGTGGTTACCAATTTTAATAAAATATCTGGAAACTTCTCAAAAATTTCAGACTCACTTGATAAAGCTGATTTGGGTAAAACCGTTAAAAATTTGAATGCAACTTTAGCAAGAGTAGATGGTATTGTGACTGGATTAGAGTCCGGCAAAGGTTCGATGGGGAAATTATTGAATGATGATGCGTTCTACCAAAATGTTAAAACTTCCACCAAAGAATTAGAATTGTTATTGCAAGATATAAGACTTTATCCAACGCGATATGTTAACATCTCTGTTTTTGGTAAAAAAAACAAACCTTACGTCGGTCCTGAAAAAGATTCTATTTCAGTAGAAAAAAAATAGTAAATATGAGCTACTTAGACAACATTTTATTTGCCATACTATTGGTAATTGGTTTCGGATATTTTTTTACAAGTGTCAAAAAAATCAGAAGAAATATTAATCTAGGAACGGATGTAAATCGTTCAGATAATCCAAAAGCACGATGGACTAACATGGCTATGATTGCCTTGGGTCAATCAAAAATGGTCAAACGTCCTGTTGCAGGAATTTTGCATATTATTGTGTATGTGGGATTTGTGGTTATTAATATAGAGTTGTTAGAAATCATTATCGATGGGCTTTTTGGTACGCACCGCGTTTTTGCTTTTATAGGAGCTACGTATGATGTACTAATTGCTTCTTTTGAAATTTTGGCATTTTTAGTTTTAGTAGCTGTTTTTGCTTTTTGGAGTCGTAGAAATGTGATTAAACTAAAAAGATTTGTAAGTTCAGACTTAAAAGGTTGGCCTAAAAATGATGGAAATTACATCTTGTATTTTGAGGTAGTACTAATGACATTGTTTTTGTTAATGAATGCTTCTGATTTGCATTTACAGAATGTACCTGGAGGTTTTTCTCATTTTATAAAAGCGGGTTCGTTTCCTATAAGTCAATTTATTGAGCCAATTTTTAATGGAATGTCCAATGAACTAGTCATGCTACTTTCTGAAATATTTTGGTGGCTGCATATTACGGGTATTTTAATATTTATGAATTACTTGTATTTTTCTAAGCATTTACATATCCTTTTGGCTTTTCCTAACACTTATTTTGCAAATTTAAATCCACAAGGACAATTCGATAATTTAGAATCCGTGACCAAAGAAGTAAAACTAATGATGGATCCCACCGCAGATCCATTTGCAGCAGCGCCAGTTGATGATAATGCAGTTCCAAGTAAATTTGGTGCTAGTGATATTCAGGATTTAAATTGGGTGCAATTGTTGAATGCTTACACGTGTACAGAATGTGGTAGATGTACCTCATCCTGTCCCGCCAATATAACAGGAAAAAAATTGTCTCCTCGCAAAATTATGATGGATACAAGAGATAGAATGGAGGAAGTAGGTAGAAATATAGATGCCAATAAAGGTATTTTTATTCCTGATAACAAAACCTTATTAAACGATTATATCACAGCAGAAGAGCTATGGGCATGCACATCATGTAATGCTTGCGTGGAAGAATGTCCCGTAAATATCAGTCCACTTTCAATTATTATGGATATGAGACGCTATCTAGTAATGGAACAAAGCGCAGCTCCAATGCCTGTTAATGCAATGATGACCAATATTGAAAATAATGGAGCACCATGGCAATACAATCAGCAAGATAGATTGAATTGGAAAAACGAAAATTAATTTTGTACTAAGCAGAATTTAACAATACTTACAAATAGGTGTTTTTTGACCGTTTGATAAAAAAATAAAAGTTATGTCAGAGAATTTAATAGTGCCAACAATGGCCGAAATGTTAGCTCAAGGGAAACAACCAGAAGTTTTGTTTTGGGTAGGATGTGCAGGAAGTTTTGATGATAGAGCAAAAAAAATAACAAAGGCATTTGTTCGTATTTTGAATCGGGCCAATGTTCCTTTTGCAGTCTTAGGTACTGAAGAAAGCTGTACTGGAGATCCTGCAAAAAGAGCTGGGAATGAATTTTTATTCCAAATGCAAGCCATGATGAATATCGAGGTTTTAAATGCTTATGAAGCAAAAAAAATTGTTACCGCTTGTCCTCATTGTTTTAATACTCTTAAAAACGAATACCCTGAATTAGGAGGGAAATATGAAGTAGTACATCACACTGAATTTTTAAAATCATTGTTAGATGATGGAAGACTAACAATTGAGGGAGGACAATTCAAAGGGAAACGTATTACATTTCATGATCCTTGTTACTTAGGGAGAGCGAATAATGTTTATGAAGCTCCAAGGGAATTGATCCTTAAATTGGATGCTGAATTAGTGGAAATGAAGCGCTCTAAAGCTAACGGACTTTGTTGTGGCGCGGGTGGTGCTCAGATGTTTAAAGATGCTGAACCCGGAAATAAAGAGGTTAACATTGAAAGAACAGAAGATGCTTTAGAAACAAAACCAGAAATTATTGCTGCTGGTTGTCCTTTTTGTAATACCATGATGACTGATGGAATTAAAAATAAAGAAAAGGAAGGCGAAGTAAAAGTTATGGATATTGCAGAACTGATTGCTAATGCGCAGGATTTGTAACAATGAGGAAATTATATTTTATAATGTTGGTTCTTTGTTCTTCTTTTTCATTTGCTCAAGACGTCTATGATGTGATTGGAAAAGAAACTTGCGCTTGTTTAGAAGCTAAAAAAATAAATTATTCAGAGATGAATAAAAAAGAGATGCAAACCCAAGTTGGATTATGCATGATTCAAAGTTATTCTGCTCATGCGTCAGAATTTGAACCGAAAGATAAAATCAGTTTTGATGATGAAGAGGGAATGCGTGGCTTAGGAGAGAAAGTAGCAATGAAAATGATGATGAGTTGTCCAGAAATTATAATGGAAATGGGCAGAAGATCTATTGAAGATGATAATTCCAATGAGGCAGAAAAAGAAAGCTATTTTGTTGAAGGGAAAGTGATCGAAATAAAATCGGAACAGTTCATGTCTATTCAGGTAAAAGATAAAAATGGAAGAAATTTTAGTTTTCTTTTATTAGATTACTTTGAAACAGCCTCCTTATTAACCAATAAGGAGATCAATAAAAATGATAATATAAAGGTGAGTTATACTGAAATTGAACTCTTTGATCCACAAAACAAAGAATTTAGATATTTTAAAATTATAACTAATCTAGAAAAAATATAACGTTTTGATTTTTTTAAAATCTAGCAAATAAATACAATTATGTACATTCCATTTGAAAGTTTACCCGAAGAGTCTAAAATCTGGATCTACCAATCGAATAGAAAATTTTCAGATGCGGAATTTTCCGAAATAGAAACAGCCTTACAATCCTTTCTTGAAGGTTGGGCTGCGCATGGCACTAGTTTAGAATCTTCTTACCAATTAAAATACAATCGATTTATCATTATAGCCGTAAATCAGGACGTTCAAGCTGCAACAGGATGTTCTATCGATTCCTCTGTAGAATTTATCCAAAGTTTAGAACAAAAATATTCAGTGGATTTATTAGATAAAATGAATGTCACTTTTAAATTAGGAGAACATATTGCCCATAAGCCTCTAATTGACTTCAAGAAAATGGTCAAAGATAAAGCAGTTACAGAGAATACTATCGTTTTCAATAACTTGGTTAACAATATAGAAGAATTTAATGAATCGTGGGAAGTTGCTGCCATTGATAGCTGGCACAGTCGCTTTTTTTAAACAAAACATTCCAATGAAAAAAATAAGCATCAAAATTTTTTTTACTTATGTCTTATTTCTTTTTGTTGCTGCAAGTTGTGTTGGTACAAAAATTAATTCGAATAAAGTAATTTTAACCAACGTTCCTGTCAAAGTTCAAAATCTTGATAGTTTGGCTATAACGAATACTCCAAAGCTATTCGATTTACAACCAGAGGGAAATAAATGGGTAGACAGTGTCTACAATTCCATGACTTTAGAGGAAAAATTTGGTCAACTATTTATGGTTGCTGCTTATTCTAATAAAGATTCAGCCCACATTAAAAGTATTGACCAACTAATTATAGATTATAAAATAGGAGGTTTAATATTCTTTCAAGGAGGGCCAGTTCGCCAAGCAAAATTGTCCAATCGGTTTCAATCAAAATCAAAGGTCCCGTTATTTATTGGTAGCGATGCCGAATGGGGTTTGGGAATGCGACTGGATTCAACCTATACTTATCCTTGGAACATGACACTTGGAGCCATTCAAGACATGAAATTAATAGAAAAGCTGGGCGTCCAATTAGGACAGCAAAGTAAGCGGATGGGACTGCATTTTAATTTTGCTCCTGTTTTAGATATTAATTCAAATCCAAAAAATCCTATTATTGGTTTTCGTTCGTTTGGGGAAGATAAGTTCAAAGTGACGGAACATGCGATTGCCTTAATTAAAGGGGTCCAAAGTCAGGGCGTTTTTTCAACGGGAAAACATTTTCCAGGACATGGCGACACTGCAATAGATTCTCACAAGGGATTGCCCACTATTAATTCCTCAAAAGTAAGTTTACAAGACGTAGAGTTTTATCCTTATAAAAAAATGTTCCATGAAGGACTTTCTTCGGTTATGGTAGCGCATTTAAACGTTCCTAGTTTAGAGAGTAGAACTAATTATCCCTCTTCTATTTCTTACAATGTAGTTACTACTATTCTGCAAAATGAATTGGGTTTCAAAGGACTTATTTTTACCGATGCTTTAAATATGAAAAGTGTGAGTGATTTTAAGTTACCCAGTGAAATCAATTTCGAAGCTTTTATGGCCGGGAATGACGTGTTGCTATTTCCAGAAAATGTTCCTGCTGCAATCGAAAAATTTATACTTGCTTATTCACTTAATTTATTTACTGCGGAACGATTGGCTATTTCTGTAAAGAAAATATTAAAATTCAAATACAAAGCAGGGCTGAACTCGTACAAAGCGATTGAAACGGATAATTTGTATAAGGAGTTAAATTCAGTTGAAAATGAGGCCTTGCATTATCAATTATATGAGAATGCTATTACGGTACTAAAAAATACAGCAGCTGTGTTACCCATTAAGAATTTGGACCTACAAAAAATTGCTTACGTAAAAATTGGAGATGACAATAATGATGCGTTTGTTGCTACCCTTAAAAAATATGCCGAAATTACTGTGATAGCGGATGCTAATCTAGATAGTTTGCAAGTCAAATTAGCTCCCTTTACCACCGTTATCATTGGTTATCATAAATCAGATGTAGCTTTTAGAAATGATGATATGAGAGCAGATGAGATAGCAAAGATTGCATTTTTAGCCCAGAACAATAATGTAATTCTAGATATTTTTGCTAAACCCTACGCGCTCTTGCCCATTAACAATTATCAAAATATAGAAGGTTTGGTGGTATCCTATCAAAATAGTGCTATTGCTCAGGTAGTTTCGGCCGAACTAATTTTTGGTGCGATTGAAGCAAAAGGGAAATTACCTGTTTCTATAAATACTAGTTTTAAAGTAAATGATGGCCTATCTACTGATAAATTAAATCGATTGGGATTTACTTCGGCTGAAAATGTAGGGATGAATTCTGAAATTTTAGCAAAAATTGATGGTATTGCTACTAAAGCAATTAATGCTAAAATGACTCCTGGAATTCAGGTGCTAGTGGCCAGAAACGGGAAGGTTATTTACCAAAAATCATTTGGGTATCATACGTATGATAAAACAATTAAGGTTCAAAATTCTGATATTTATGATGTCGCTTCTTTGACAAAAATTTTAGCTACATTACCTAATGTGATGCTACAATACGATCAGCAAAAAATAAATTTAGAAACAACATTAGGAGCTATGTCTGCTATTTTTAAAGACTCCAACAAACAAAATATTAATTTCAAGGATTTATTATCTCATTATGCCGGTTTACCCGCAGGAATTCCATTTTACAAGGCTGCAATGGATAAATCAAAATTACCTTCGGAGATCTATTTTAGAAGAAAGTCCGAAGATCAGTTTTCGAGGCAATTGGGGGACAGCCTTTTTATTAGAAATGATTTTAGCGATACAATAATGCAAATGATTGTTAAAAGTAAAATTTCATTAAAAAAAGAATACAAATACAGTGATCTGACTTTTATGATTTTAAAAGATTATTTGGAGAAAACTACCGGTAAAACATTAGATGTTTTGATTCAGGAGAATTTCTATCGCTCCCTAGGAATGAACAATTCTAGTTTTAATCCTTTAACTAAATTTGATAAAAACAGAATTCCTCCAACAGAAACAGACACTTATTTTCGTCGTCAACTGTTGCAAGGGTATGTAAATGATTTGTCCGCTGCACTAGAAGGTGGAGTTTCAGGGCATGCTGGAATTTTTTCGAACGCTATGGATGTGGCTAAAATAATGGAACTGTACTTGCAAAAAGGAAGTTATGGCAATCAACGCTATTTTTCCGAAAAGACATTTGAAGATTTCAATACTTGTTATTTTTGTGCTGCAGGAAACAGGAGAGGAGTAGGTTTTGATAAGCCTCAGTTGGGGCTCGAAGGTCCAACTTGTGGTTGTGCTTCGATGACAAGTTTTGGACATACGGGTTATACTGGAACGATGGCTTGGGCAGATCCTGAAACGCAAATTGTTTATGTGTTTTTATCGAATAGAACGTATCCAATTGCTAATGAGAATAGATTATCTAAAGCAAACATAAGGGAAGATATCCAAAAAATAATTTATGAAGCTATAAAGAATTAAATTAGTGTAATTGTAAAAGTACCTTAGGCAAATAAGATTTCTTAAAATAGTTTTAGTTGCGCTACCATGATAAAAATTGATTCTGCTCGTTGTATTGAAATTTCTAATTTAGAATGAAACACTGATTTTTTGTATATTTGATCGTACTCCCAAAAAGCCTTTTTAATTGTATTGGTGACTACACTATCAAAAGCAAAATATTTCCAAGTGAAAACAGTAAAAAATATTTCAAAATCTGTTTGGATACTTTCTGTAGTCAGTTTGTTTACAGATGCTGCAAGTGAAATGCTCTATCCTATAATGCCTATTTATCTTAAAACAATAGGTTTCTCCATTGTATTAATAGGGATTTTGGAGGGATTTGCCGAGGCATTGACAGGATTAAGTAAAGGATATTTTGGTGAGTTATCAGATGGTTCAGGCAAAAGAGTTCCCTTTTTGCAAGTTCGCTTGCTGGATTAATTTGGTACCGGATTGGAGACCAAGCTACATTTTTAACTACAGGGATTGCTACAGTTTTAGTTGTTATTTACTTTTTTTTCCCCTAAAAGACAAAATTATTAAAAATGAAAAAATCTAATAAAGAGGTAATGCACCATAAAGAGGTTTACGCTGTCTCCAAAAAAGCTGCAAGTTCTAAAAATACAATTGAAGGTGTCGGATGTTGCACGTTAGATAGTCATGCTGAGCATCATTCTGAGCAGGATCATGATCATGGTAGTTCAACAGGAAGTTTATTTACGCTTTTTTTGCCTGCAATCATCAGTTTTGTGCTTTTACTGTTGGCTTTGTCGCTAGATCACTTTTTTTCTCAATCGTGGTTTTTTGGATGGATTCGGATTGTTTGGTATTTAGTTGCCTACCTCCCTGTAGGTTTTCCTGTTTTAAAAGAGGCTTTTGATAGTATTAAAAAAGGAGCTGTTTTTTCCGAATTTTTTCTAATGAGCATTGCTACAGTTGGTGCTTTTGGAATTGGCCAATATGCAGAAGGAGTAACCGTAATGTTATTCTATGCAATAGGGGAACTGTTTCAAATGCTGGCGGTAAAAAAAGCTAAATCTAATATCAAATTATTATTGGATCAAAGGCCGGATTTTGCTAGTGTTATAGAAGGACAGAAAGTGATTTTAAAAAAAGCATCTGAAGTTGCTATTGGTGAAATAGTAGAATTAAAAGCGGGAGAGAAATTGGCCCTAGATGGGAAATTACTTTCCCCGAATGCTACTTTTAATACTGCCGCATTAACTGGAGAAAGCAAACCCGATTTTAAGTTGAAAGGGGATGTCATTCTCGCTGGAATGATTAATCTCAATTCTATTGCTCTTGTATTGGTAACAACCAATTTTAAGGATAGTAAATTATCTAAAATTTTAGAAATGGTTCAAGAGGCTACTGCCAGAAAAGCACCAACCGAATTATTTATCAGGAAGTTTGCCAAAATATATACGCCAATAGTCGTCTATCTTGCTATAGCCATTTGTTTGGCTCCTATGCTATTTGTAGCGGATTATATTTTTGCAGATTGGTTGTATCGAGCCTTGATTTTCTTGGTTATTTCTTGTCCGTGTGCACTTGTTATCTCGATTCCTTTAGGCTATTTCGGCGGAATTGGGGCCGCAAGTAAAAATGGAATTTTATTTAAAGGAGCAACCTTTCTGGATACGATGGCTGGTATTCAAGTGGTAGTTATGGATAAAACAGGGACTTTGACCAAAGGTGTTTTTAAAGTTCAAAAAGTAGTTGCCGTTGGAATTTGTGAAACTGATTTAGTTCGTTATACTGCAGCTATTGAAGGTAAAAGTACACATCCCGTAGGTTCCGCAATAATTGAATTTGCCCACAATAATAATGAAAACATCATTCATACTAATGTCAGTGAAGTAACTGAAATTCCAGGTCTTGGATTAAAAGGTATTGTTGATGGAAATGAAATAGCTGTTGGCAGTCCTAAGTTGTTGAAAAATTTAAAAATTGATTATGATCAGGAATTAGATCGAATTCCTTTTACGACAATTGCTGTAGCCATCAACCAGAAATATGCCGGGTATTTTCTTATAGCCGATGAGATTAAAGAGGATGCTAAAATAGCTATCGAAGCTTTACACAAAATTAAGATTAAAACGATGGTGCTCTCTGGCGATAATCAAGTTGTAGTTACTGCTGTGGCCAAAGAATTGAATATTGAAGATGCTTTTGGAGGTTTACTGCCAGAAGATAAAGTGAAAAAAGTAGAAGCACTATTACAGCAGCAGGTTAAAGTTGCTTTTGTTGGTGATGGAGTAAATGATGCTCCTGTTATTGCCCTTGCAGATGTAGGAATCGCTATGGGCGGCCTGGGAAGTGATGCTACTATTGAAACGGCTGATATAGTGATTCAAAATGACCAACCGACAAAAATTATTACAGCAATCAACATTGGAAGAAAAACCAAACAAATCGTTTGGCAAAATATTACGTTGGCTTTTTCTGTCAAATTAATCGTGTTGATTCTGGGTGCAGGAGGATTAGCCTCCATGTGGGAGGCTGTTTTTGCAGATGTAGGTGTGGCCCTTTTGGCAATTTTGAATGCTATACGCATTCAGCGCATGAAGTTTTGATTGTCTATAGTATTTAACTTAAATTTCCATAAAACACATTGCTATTTTTATTAAATTCGTTTCACTAAATTACATACATGAAAATTGCAATAGTTTGTTATCCAACCTTTGGAGGTAGTGGTGTTGTCGCCACAGAATTAGGACTAGAATTAGCTCGTCGCGGCCACGAAATTCATTTTATAACATACAGTCAACCTGTACGCTTAGCCCTTTTGAGCCCAAATGTTTATTACCATGAAGTAAATGTTCCTGAATATCCATTATTCCATTATCAACCCTATGAATTGGCTCTTTCAAGCAAATTAGTAGACATGGTTAAACTCCATAGAATCGAATTACTTCATGTACATTATGCCATTCCGCATGCTTATGCCGGTTATATGGCTAAACAAATGTTGAAAGATGAGGGAATAAATATCCCAATGGTGACGACTTTGCATGGAACTGATATTACTTTAGTAGGGAATCATCCGTTTTATAAACCAGCGGTTACTTTCAGTATTAATAAATCAGATTTTGTTACTTCGGTGTCCCAAAGTTTAAAAGATGATACCCTAAAGTTATTCAATATTAAAAATGAAATTGAGGTTATTCCAAATTTTATAGAATTAGACAAAAATACAAACGATCCCAGTATTCCGTGTCAACGTTCCGTTATGGCAAAGAAAAATGAGCGCATTATAACTCATATCAGTAATTTTAGAAAAGTAAAACGAATTCCTGATGTGATTAAGATTTTTTATAATATTCAAAAAGAGATTCCAGCTAAGTTAATGATGGTAGGGGATGGTCCTGAAAAGGAAAAGGCAGAATATTTATGCCAGGAATTGGGGATATTAGACAAGGTTATTTTCTTTGGAAACAGCAATGAAATTGATAAAATTTTATGCCTGACGGATTTGTTTTTACTTCCTTCAGAAACAGAAAGTTTTGGTTTGGCCGCTCTCGAAGCTATGGCGTGCAGGGTTCCAGTTATTTCAAGTAATTCGGGTGGTTTGCCAGAAGTTAATTTTGAAGGTGTTTCTGGTTATTTAAGTGACGTAGGAAATATAGAAGAGATGGCTCAAAATTCCTTAAAAATTTTAAAAGAGGATGCTACTCTTCAAACGTTTAAAGAAAATGCATTGTCTGTTGCAAAACAATTTGATATCAAAAATATTTTACCACTGTACGAAGCCCTATATCAAAAAGCGATAAATAAATATTTATAAAATATACTGATTTAGTAGGGACTGTAATACTTCTTGGTCTTTAAGAAACACATGGGATTCAACCGTAAAAAAACAATAATGAAAAAAACAATTTTGTTTCTGTTTGTCCTAACGCTAGCTGCTTGCGGTACAGCAGTTGTTAAAAGTGCTGATGGAACTAAAATATATGAAGTCTTGACACAGCAAACAAATGGTGGAGCAAGTATTCGTTTTTTTGAGATGCTTTCTGAGCCAAATGAAATTAAAATGCTGCAAAATGATGAAAGTTTAAAACATAAGATTAGTGCGAATGAGGTTCAGAATTCTAATTTTATTATTTTGAATATGGGCGAGAAGGCTACGGGCGGATATGCTATAGGAATTGAGACCGTAATTGAGACCGATAAAAATATTGTGGTAACTGTTAAAGAAACGAATCCCAAAACAGGAAGTATGGTTACTCAATCAGTAACTACTCCTTTTTGTGTAGTTAAAATAAATTCTAAAAAAGAAATTATATTTAAATAGAAAAAGGGGCTGTTCAATTTGAACAGCCCCTTTTTAAAAGAATCTTATTTTATTAAAACTGATATTTAAGCGCTAAAGCTACATCAGAACCATAATTATTTTTGTAATATCCTCCATTTCCACCAAATTCAGGTCTGAAATCGATAGAAACTAATAATGGGAAATCAAAGTTGTATTCAAGACCGATATCTCCAGCAGCAAATGCGAAAACGTCATTGTTATAATCTCTGTTGTCATAATAGTCTCTGTTGTAGCTTCCTACACCACCACCAATACCAGCGTACCAGTTGAAACCACCTTCAATATTCCATACCCATTGGTATAAACCTGTTAGTTTGATAGCATTGTCATCATAGTTATCATTGTTGTAGTCTTTTCTGTTTCTCCAACCTAAGTCTAATTCTAGACGATTGTTATCGCCTAAACCTCTTTGGTATGAAATTTCAGTTCCAAATCCACCGTTACTTCCAAAACGTAAACCTATAGCATTTTTTGAAATATCCTGCGCTTGTGCGGTAAATGCTAATCCCATTAACATTATTGCTGATAAAATAATTTTTTTCATAAGTAAATTTTTATAGGAACAAATGTAAGTCGAAAGTTCATCGTATTGATTATAAAATTACTTAGAAAAGTTATATAATTACCACATTATTGATAAATGGAATTGGCTTAAAAAGAGCTATACAGTTTGATATTCAGCTTTGGAAATTGGGCTTACACAAATGTTTGATAGCTTAATATGTCTTCCATTTCAAAAAGATTTTCTTCGGCTACATAATCCATTTCTGAATAATGAAATAACTTCCATCGTTTTTTATTATACTCTAATGCCGTTAAGTTTTCAACCCAATCCCCTGAATTTAAGTAGAGTGTGCTGCCGTTTTTATTTTCTTTTTTGATTATTTTAGGTTCGTGAATGTGACCGCAAACTACGTAGTCATATTTGTTTTCGATTGCCAAATCGGTAGCTGTTTCCTCAAAATCAGAGATGTGCTTAACCGCTTTCTTTACACTAGCCTTTATTTTCTTTGAAAAAGAGTAGGGTTCTTTTCCTATTTTCAACAAACACCAATTAACAAATCGATTTAAAAGAATGAGATAGTCGTAACCCAAGCCACCCAATTTAGCAATCCATTTGGAATGTTGTACCGAGGCATCAAAAACATCACCGTGAAAGATCCAAGCTTTTTTGCCATCTAGGTCCAATAATAATTTGTCACGTAATTCAAAATTTCCCATACTCATGTCACTAAATTTTCGAAGCATTTCGTCATGATTACCGGTTATATAGTAGACTTTAGTTCCTTTTGAAGCAAAACTGATTATTTTTTGTATGACTTTTAGATGTGCCAGAGGAAAATAAGATTTTCTAAATTGCCAAATATCAATAATATCTCCATTTAGCACTAAAATCTTAGGTTTAATGGTTGCTAAATAATTGTAAAGTGCATCGGCATGGCTGCCAAAAGTTCCCAAATGTACATCGGAAAGGACCACTAGTTCTACTTTTCTTTTTTTCAAGGCATTTGGTTTTTAGGTTTACCAAAATAATCGAATTATTAGCAAATGAAATAGAATTAAAGGTTAAGAAATCTAATACAATATTAATTTTATAATAATAAATGTGAATTGTTTCTTAAAACTTTAAACTTTAAACTTTTGAACCTTAATCTAAAATGGTACTTTTGTTCAAAACTAATTATAATGGCAGGAAATAGCTACGGAACACTATTTAGAATAACAACTTTTGGAGAGTCTCATGGTGAAGCTTTAGGCGGAATAATTGACGGTTGTCCTCCGGGAATAACAATAGATTTAGAAGCGATTCAATTCGAAATGTCTAGAAGAAAGCCAGGTCAATCGGCAATAGTTACCCAACGTAAAGAGCCAGACGATGTTCAATTCCTCTCTGGAATTTTTGAAGGTAAATCTACTGGAACTCCAATAGGTTTTATCATTCCCAACACTAATCAGAAATCTGATGATTATTCCCATATTAAAGATAATTACAGGCCCAGTCATGCTGATTACGTTTACGATCAAAAGTATGGAGTGCGTGATTACCGGGGTGGAGGACGCAGTTCAGCGCGTGAAACGGCTAGTAGAGTAGTTGCTGGTGCAATTGCCAAACAAGTGTTACCGCAAATTAAAATTAATGCTTACGTTTCTTCTGTAGGTCCTATTTTTCTAGAAAAACCATACCAAGATTTAGACTTTTCCTTGACAGAGAATAATCCTGTTCGGTGTCCTGATCCGGCAATGGCAGTGGTGATGGAAGAATATATTCGCGACATTAGGAAACAGGGAGATACAGTAGGCGGAACCGTAACGTGTGTAATTCAAAATGTACCCATCGGACTTGGAGAACCAGTATTTGACAAACTCCATGCTGAACTCGGTAAAGCCATGCTCTCTATAAACGCTGTAAAAGGATTCGAGTTTGGAAGCGGCTTCTGTGGTGCTAAAATGAAGGGCAGTGAGCACAACGATTTATACAATCCTGATGGATCTACTAAGACTAATCTTTCGGGGGGGATTCAAGGCGGTATCAGCAATGGGATGGATATTTACTTTCGTGTAGCTTTTAAGCCTGTGGCAACAATCATGCAAAAACAGGAATCGCTAGACAATAAAGGGAATATTACTGAGATGACAGGAAAGGGGCGTCATGACCCTTGTGTTGTTCCTAGAGCTGTTCCTATTGTTGAGGCAATGGCTGCCATTGTTCTAGCTGATTTTTATTTGATAAACAAAACATATTAATACTAATTTTTAGCTTTTTGCCTATTTTTGAAATAACCTTTGTTACTAAGATTTAAGTAAGAAAGAATACTGCAACAAGGGCTAATTTAAAACTAACACCTACTTTTAATGAATACAATTACAACGAAGAAACCCTCTTTTTTTGCAGGATTAACAGGACAAATATTAATAGCTATGGTCTTAGGTGCTATTTTGGGTATTGTCATACACAATTGGATTTCACCAGAAGAAGCAAAAGCCTTTAGTAAAAAAATAAACATCTTAGCAACCATCTTTATTCGTTTAGTTCAAATGATTATTTCTCCTTTAGTTTTTACGACTTTGGTGGTGGGAATTGCTAAACTTGGAGACATTAAAGCGGTAGGAAGGATTGGTGGAAAGGCCATGGGTTGGTTTTTTACCGCCTCGTTTGTTTCCTTATTGTTAGGTATGTTTTTTGTTAACACCCTTAAACCAGGAGTTGGACTTAATTTACCAAGTATCGATTTAGCTTCTGCTTCAGAAGTAACTGCTAAAACACAAAATATATCTTTTGAAAATTTTATTGAACATATTGTACCCAAAAGTATCTTTGAGGCCTTGGCTACTAATGAAATTTTACAAATTGTAATTTTCTCCATTTTCTTTGGTCTAGCGGCTGCTTCATTAGGAGATTATGTAAAGCCAGTTACAAATGCTTTAGAGAAAACATCTCATATTGTCCTGAAAATGGTTAACTACGTGATGAAGTTTGCACCAATTGGAGTATTTGGAGCCATAGCAGGAGTTTTTGCTGTACGTGATTTTCAGGAATTAGCAATTACTTATTTCAAGTTTTTCGGTTCGTTTTTAATTGGAATTTCCTCTCTTTGGGTGGTGTTAATAATTGTCGGTTATATTTTTCTAAAAAGTAGAATGACCGTTTTACTGAAAAGAATAGTTAGTCCATTAATCATTGCTTTTGGAACTACTAGCAGCGAAGCTGTTTTTCCAAAATTAACGGAAGAGTTAGAGCGCTTTGGCGTCAAAGACAGAATTGTTTCTTTTATGTTGCCCCTAGGTTATTCTTTTAACTTGGACGGAAGTATGATGTACATGACTTTTGCTAGTATATTTATTGCTCAAGCATACGGTATTGATTTAGATTTGGGAACACAAATGACAATGCTTTTAGTTTTGATGCTAACCAGTAAAGGGATTGCAGGAGTTCCAAGAGCCAGCTTAGTAGTCGTTGCCGCAACCTGTGGCATGTTTGACATACCTATTGAAGGGATTGCTTTGATTCTACCTATTGATCATTTTTGCGATATGTTTCGTAGCGCAACCAATGTTTTAGGAAACGCATTAGCAACATCAGTTGTAGGAAAATGGGAAGGTGATACTGAAACAGAAACGGCTGTTATTGAGTAATAACTTGACGAAGCAACACATAAAAAACCTATTCTCTGAGCAGAATAGGTTTTTTTTTATTTAAAAAATTCTAAAGTAATTCCTTATATCAAAATTTCACTGTTCATTTTAAGTAAAAAGAAGTGTTTTTGTATTTAATTTTATTAATAAAATGTATATTTGATAAAATTCAATTGGTTATGTATCAGATACGTATTGTTTTGTTCGCACTCTTTATTATAAATTTTTTTAACAATAGTGTAGTAGCGCAGACAAAGACATTTTCCAACAATGAAATTACAAAATTAACGAATCAAGCTTCCCGTTATTTAAAAGAGGCCAATTTCGAAAAATCCTTAAAGATTTCTAAAATAGCACTGCAAAAATCAATTATAGCTAATGATTTTTTCGCTACAACTATTTCGTACAGTACGATTGCTGCAAATTATGCCGAAATCGCTGAATTTGACAAAGCTATCTTTTTCTATAATAAGGCCATGCTTTATGCTACTAAATCCACTAATGATACTTTAAAAAATAAAATTAATAATAACTTAGGTAACATCTATTGTTTTGAAAAAAAGCAATATCTAAAAGGGATTAGTTACTATGAAAAGACGCTTAGATACAGTCAAAAAATAGCAGATAGTACTCAAATTTTTATGACTAAACTTAATATTGCTTGGGCTTATTTTGACGTTGGTCATTTCGAAAAAGGATATCCAAATTTAGAATTTATCAACACGCATAATGAAGAGTTTGGTACTAAATCAAATGTTGCAGCCGTTAACATGCTTAATGGAATGTACTATGCGCATCAGGGCAACGATAAAAAAGCGACTTCTTTTTTTTTAAATGCCATTAAAAATGGAAATCAATCGAATCAGATGTCAGATTTGTCCTTTGCTCATTTAGAATTTTCGAAGTTTTTATGGAAGAAAGGGGATTACAAAGCGGCTTATGTTAACCTTTCTAAATACAATGAAATTACGGAAGCACTGTATAATAAAGAAAAACTATATAAAGCTAATGTAGCGGGAATAAACATCCAATTAGAAGAGTATAAAAGAGAAATTGATAAATTTGAAATTGAAAAGGAGGCTCAACTTCAAATAGTGGAAAAATCTAAAACTATTGTAGTGCTATTTACGGTAATTTCCTTGGTGTTACTGTTGCTGCTTTATACTTTATTCAAAAATAATAATTTCAGAAAAAAATCTAATGCGGCACTTTCCAAGACTAATGAAGCGTTACTAATTGCGAAAGAAAAAGCAGAGGAAGCGTCTGTTTTAAAATCACAATTTGTTTCAACTATCAGTCATGAGCTGAGAACCCCTTTATATGGCGTAGTAGGAATTACAAATATGCTGCTAGACGAACACAAAGAATTAGCCAACAGTCCACATTTGAGTTCGCTTAAATTTTCAGCCAGATATTTACTATCATTAGTGAACGATATTCTACAAATTAACAAGATTGAAGATAATAGAATTGTTTTGGAAAATTTGACTTTTAATATATCTGATGAAATTAATATGGTCAGAAATTCGCTTTCATTTTTGGCTAAAAATAACAACAATACTATAGCAGTTAAAATTGATGCTGCAATTCCGGAATATCTAATTGGTGATAAGTTAAGGCTTTCTCAAATCATTATGAATTTAGTCAGTAATGCATTGAAATTCACTAGAAATGGTAAAGTAACCATCCATGTTGAATTAGAAAAAAAAGAAGGCAAATCTTATTTTTTAGCATTTAAAATTGAAGATAACGGCATAGGAATAGCGGCTGAAGATCAGGAAAAGATTTTTGAAAAATTTGTTCAAGTGGGAAGAAAAGAAACTGATTATCAAGGAACTGGTCTCGGTCTTTCTATAGTAAAGCAATTATTAGGTCTATTTAATAGTACAATTTCAGTTCAAAGTGCCCTAGATCAGGGAACAGTTTTCAAATTTGTGATTCCTTTTGAATATAATCCAGCGAAGACAATTGAACTCATCAATAATATTCAAGTCGATATCACGGCACCACAAACGATAAATGTCCTAGTAGTTGAGGACAATCACATTAATCAATTGGTCACTAAAAAGACCATCGAAAAGAATAACTACAAGTGCAGTGTTGTTGATAATGGCTATGCAGCACTAGAAATTTTGGACAAAGAATTTTTTGATATTATACTAATGGACATTAATATGCCATTGATAAATGGTTTTGAAACCACTAGAAAAATTCGTTTAAAGGGAATAGTAACTCCAATTGTTGCACTAACCGCATTTGATAAATCTGAAATTACAGAAGAGGCCCTTTCTGCGGGAATTAATGACATCATTATTAAACCATTTGATTCCGCCAAATTGTTTAAAATTATAACTATTTTGATAGCTACTAATTAATACCTAAGAAATCACTTCGTCAGTTTACATTTAATATAAAATCGCTAAACCCTAAACTATTTTATCAGTTTTAAGGTCTAACGATTATAAAGTTATAGAGACTCGAAGTGAAGATCCTCATTATTTTATTGTAATTGTTTGATGCTTTTTTTTCGTGATCCCTGGTTTTTTGGCAATCTCAACATGTAGAATCCCATCTTTATAACTGGCTTCGACTTTACTTTCGTCTACGTATTCTGGTAAAGAGAAAGATCTATAGAACGACTGATAATTAAACTCTTTTCTAACATAATTATCTTTTTTTCGAGTTTCTTCTTTTTCTTCTTTCTTTTCAGAAGAAATCATTAGCATGTTGTTGTCAATTTCAATTTTGAAATCTTCTTTTTTTAATCCGGGAGCTGCTAATTCCACTTCTAATTTATTTTCTGTTTCTTTCAAATTTACCGAAGGTAAATTTGATCCATTGGAGGAAAAATTTTTATCAGTCCAATCGAATACATCTTTTGAAAAGATGTCATCAAATAAAGTATTTACTGATGGGAAAAAGCCGTTTCTTTTAACTAAAGTTTCCATAATTTTGTATTTAATTGTTTTAATATCTTAAATCAAATGTACTGATATAATTTATTTTAATCTAAAATAATAAATACAAAACGTTGAAATACAAATAGTTGATGTCTATTTACCTCTTTTAACTAAAGTTAAAAAGGTATTTCTGACAGTTGAAAACGGTATTAATACCACCTTTTTTTGTTTTGCTTGCTTGCGTCTGATTTTCTTGATTTATGGGCTCCACCGCTTCTATTAGAGTTGCTTTGTTTTGATGCAGGGGCAGTCTCTGGACTTCCAGAATGCCAACCATAGGGATGGTCACTTACTATTTTTACATCTACTTTAATTAATTTTTGAATGTCTTTCCAATACTGATGCTCATCTTTACCACAAAAAGAAATGGCAACACCTTCATTCCCAGCGCGACCAGTTCTCCCAATTCTATGTACATACGTTTCAGGAATATTTGGTAAATCAAAATTGATGACAAATGGTAATTGGTCAATATCAATTCCTCTGGCGGCAATGTCAGTAGCAACTAAAACTTTGATTTCTTTATTTTTGAAACCATCAAGAACACGTTGTCTTGCATTTTGAGACTTATCTCCATGAATAGCTTCAGCTGCAATTTCATGTTTTCGCAAGGCTTTGACAACATTGTCAGCCCCATGTTTTGTTCTTGAAAAAACTAAAACATTAGATAAATTTTCGTTTTTTATTAAATGATATAATAAATTTCTTTTTTCTCCTTTTTCAACAAAATAGACGCGTTGTTCTACATTTTCCGCAGTTGATGAAACAGGCGAAACCGTAACTGTTGCTGGGTCTTTTAAAAACATCTCCGCCAACTCTCTTATTGCAATTGGCATTGTTGCAGAGAATAAAAGTGTTTGTCTGTTGTTAGGAGTCAACTTTACAATTTTTTTGACATCATTTACAAATCCCATATCCAGCATTTGATCTGCTTCATCAAGAACTAATGTATGTAAATGGTCTAAATCTATAAATCCCTGCTTTACCAAATCTAGTAAACGTCCTGGCGTAGCAATCAGGATATCTATTCCTTTTTTAAGCATTTCTACTTGTGGTACTTGAGAAACTCCTCCAAAAATGGTAAGTTGCACTAAGTTAGTGTATTTGCCATATTGGTCAAAATTTTGTCCAATTTGAACGGCTAATTCTCTAGTTGGGGTGATAACTAAGGCACGGATTGGGCTTGCTTTTTTAGACGAACCCACTATTCTATGAAGTTGATGAATAATTGGAATAGCAAAAGCAGCAGTTTTTCCAGTTCCTGTTTGTGCACAACCAATCATGTCTCTTCCCGATAAAACGATTGGAATTGCTTGTTCTTGTATTGGAGTTGCCTCTAAATAGCCTTGTTCAAATACGGCTCTTTGTATACTTTTTGAGAGTGATAAATCTTCGAATAACATATTTTTGATATTAATTATCTTGTAATAAGTACATAGATAGTGCTGCAAAGATAGTATTAATATTTTTGATGGGTAATCGTAGGTCAGTCAGGCACTACTTTAGAGCATTTTAATTATTGAAGTCGGAATTTGAATCGGAGGGATCGTGTTGGATTTAATAAAGTCAGTAATTAGATATCCTATCAATTTGCCAATAAGGTGATTGTTTTTTTCTTCTCCTAAATCTGGAGCACCTTCGCAAATATGTAGGTAGGATGCATTTTTATTTTTGCCAAAAAAAGAAATAAACTGTCGAAGTTGTTCTACTGAAAAACCGCTCATGGTCATTGCACTGCAAGCAATATTTGGAATGGCATCGAGATCTATTTCAATTCCAAAGAAATCGTCATTTACAAACTCTAGCGCGTGTGCCATTTCTTTATCAAATTCCTTTTCTCTTCTAATGCTGATACTATCATACGTGGCATAGCGCACCCGATCTTCGATTTTTTTGATAATATCCAAAACACTTTTGGAAGTGTAGTTTTCATGCAATCCAAAAATAAAATATTTTTTTAAAAAACCTTCTTCATAAGCATACGAAAAACCATTGCCGCTGTGCCGTCCTTCTAGAATTCTAAAATCAGAATGGGCATCAAAATTAATTGCATTTATAGGTTTGCCTTTGGCGAGTGCCGTTCCCTTTATATTTCCATAAGAATTATTGTGTCCGCCGCCAATAACAATTGGTGTTTTGCCTAATTTTACCAAATTAAAAATAATGTGAGAAACATCTTTGTCAATTTTATCAACGAGCTGACTTAATTTAGAACGGTCATCAATATCATTAAAGTCTAGTGATTCTACATTTTTCATGAGTTCACTCACATCTAGCTGTCCTAAAATCACAAGTTGACTGCCTTTGCAAAAACGATTGTGCTGAATGTTTGCAATGCTTTTTATCGCACTATCCCATGCGGAAGCAGCTCCAGGTCTGCCATAGTTGGCTCTTATGCCTATGTCTTCGGGAATTCCAAAGAGTACATATTTAGCTTCACATTTTTTTAAAAAATCAGTGGGATCTGCATCTTTTGGAATAGTTAACATTTTCTCTCCAAATTTTATTTCGCCACTTCTGTGGTTGGTTATTTTTGCAAGATCTTTGATTGTAAACGGGATAATTTTGTCCATTAAAAAAATAATTTTTATTCAAAAATAATATAATTGTGTTAACTTACGTTATCAGGTGGTTATATAATGTTAAATTTGTAAATAAATTAAAAAATTTAAACCAGATGGAAAATCAAAAAAGCAGTTCAAGTCTTAAAGCGGTAGTAGCAGTATTGGCTATTTTATTAGTAGGTAGTTTAATCTACATATTCAAAATGACCTCTGATGCAGATACAGTAAAAACAGAATTGAAAACTACATTGACCGAAAAAGAAACGGTAATGAAAGATCTACAGGAACTAAAATCGACTTACGATGCTGCTATTTCAGAAAACACATCAATGTCTGATGAGTTAATTTTGGAAAGAGATAAAGTGGTTAACTTAATGTCAGACCTAAGTAAATCAAAAGGTGATGTGGCTTCTTTGTCAAAATATAGAAGTCAATTCAATGCTTTGCAAGGGAATATGAAGGTTCTAATGGCGGAGAACGACAACTTAAAAAAGGCTAACACGACGCTTACAGTGCAACGTGATAGTACTATTGTTGTGCTAGGAGAGTCTAAAAAATACAATGAAGCGTTGGTTGGGCAAAACGAAGAATTAGCTAAAGCGGTAGAAATAGGTTCGAAACTAACAGTTTTGAACACAAGGGGATCGGCTTTTAAATTACGCAGCTCTGGTAAACAAATTGAAACAGACAAAGCAAGTAGAGCTGATGTTTTGAGAGTTAATTTTACAATTGCTGAAAATGCTATTGCTAAATCTGGTGAAAAAACATATTACGTTCAAGTAATTGATAGTAAAAGCAATGTTTTAGGGGATAAGAAAACAGAGAACTTTGGAGAAAACACATTAACCTATAGTTTTTTAACTAATGTGAAATATGAAAATAAAACAATTCAAGTTTCTGAAGATTTAAGAGGAAAAGATTTTGCTAAAGGAACTTATTTTATCAATATTTTTGATAGAGATGTGTTAGTTTCTAAAACAAGTTTTATCTTAAGATAATCACTCGTATAAAATTATTTAAAAGAGGAACGTAATGTTCCTCTTTTTTTATGTAACTATTTTTCCTTCAATGAATACGGTGTCAATTAAATTACTGCCAAAAGCATAAGGCAGTTGATAATAGGAGGGTATAGGTTGGGTCAGAATAAGATTTGCTTTTTTGCCAATAGTGATACTTCCGTGCGTGTATGAAATTCCCATTGCATACGCTCCGTTTATTGTAGCCGCGTTAATTGCTTCCTCTGGCATCATTTTCATTTTTATACAGGCCGTTGCCACCACAAAATTCATATTTCCCGATGGAGTAGAGCCTGGATTATAATCCGTTGCTAGCGCTATAGGAAGTCCAGCGGCAATCATTTCTCGTGCTGGAGCATACGGAATACTCAAAAAATAGGAACATGAAGGCAGCGCTACTGGCATTGTAGTTGTATTTTTTAAAGATTCGATATCATTGATAGTCATTACTTCCAGATGATCTACAGAAAGTGCTTCCTGTTGCACTCCAACTTGAATTCCACCAATGGAGTTGAACTGATTGACATGAATCTTTGGCTTTAATCCAAATTTAATTCCGGCTTCCATAATTTGTTGTGTTTCGGCAACAGTAAAATAACCAGTTTCACAAAAAACATCGATGAAATCCGCTAACTTTTCTTTGGCTATTGCAGGAAGCATTTCGTTGATGATAAGATCGATATAGCCTTGATGGTTTTCTTTAAATTCTGAGGAAAAAGCATGGGCACCAAGAAAAGTTGCTTTTATCGTAATAGGATAATTTTGAGCTAATCGCTTTATCACTCGAAGCATTTTCAACTCCCCTTCAACAGTTAAGCCATATCCCGATTTGATTTCTAAGGCTCCGGTTCCTAAACGCATCACTTCTTCCAGTCGAACTTTAGACTGGTCGTACAGTTCGTTTTCTGAAGTTTCATTGAGTTTTCTAGCGGAATTTAATATTCCACCGCCACGCTTAGCGATTTCCTCGTACGTCAACCCATTGATTCGGTCTACAAATTCCTGCTCTCGGTTGCCGGCATACACAATATGTGTGTGACTGTCACACCAAGATGGTAAAACTATCTTTCCGGTGGCATCAATTGTTTTGTCCGGGTGAATTTTCGGTAATTGATCCATTGAACCAAAATCAGCAATTAAGTTGTCTTTAATTACTAAGAAGGCATTTTTGATTGTGGGAAGAATAGCCATTTCGGCACCAGAAACTTTAGCTATAGTTGTTTCCCGAACCTGAAGTAACTCTTTTATATTGATAATTAACGTTGTCATTATATATGATAATTACTCTGAAACTTTAATTTCAAACATTTTATCCCAATTTTTTCCAGTTATAAAAATGGTCTTTGTTTTTGGGTTATAGGCAATTCCGTTAAGGACATCCGTATCAGGTAACTGAGTTATTTTTTTCTTTAAATCCGCAAGATTGATAATTGCTTCTACAGCACCATTTTTTGGATTGATAACAGCAATCGCATCTTTTTGGTATACATTTCCATAAATTTTACCGTCAATCCATTCGAGTTCGTTGATAGATTTTATTTTTGATTCAAAGGAGTAAATATTGATAAAGTCTATTTCTTTAAAAGTAGTTGGATCGATAATCCAAATTTTTTCAGAACCATCAGATTGATATAGATATTTCCCGTCATTTGTTAATCCCCAACCTTCGATAGATTTGAAATAAGTAAACGTTTTTTCTTTTTTGAATGTATCTGCATTGTACACGTATCCTTCGTTGTTTTGCCATGTCAACTGGTATATTTTATTTTTCAGAATTGTAATTCCTTCCCCAAAGTATTTGGAATCAAGTTTAATTTCTTTGTGTACTTTGCCTGTTTTATAATTCGTTTTTCTTAAATAAGATTTTCCATATTGTCCAGTTCCTTCGTATAAAGTATCTCGATAAAATTCTAATCCTTGTGTGTAGGCACCGATGTCGTGTGGATAAGTATTTACAATAGTATAATTTAATAATTTGGGCTGGATGTCAGAAACTAATTCTACTCTAGCGGTAGCTTCTGAATTTTCTTCCCCAAAATACACCAATGCTTTTAGGTTTTGATAACCTAGTTTTTGGTCTTTTAATTCAAAAGTTAGTTTGTCCAAGCCCTTTTTAGAAGCTATTTTTTTATCATTTACAAAATAAATAATGCTGTCTACTGTTTGTTCTTTTAAGTTCAAAATTTCCAAAGAAAGCATTTCTTGTGGCTTGTATTGCTCCTTAAATTTTGAATTATCAAAGGTGAATGAAGTATTTTTGCCTTTTTTTGTCTGGTTACAATTGGCTAAAGTGATTCCTAATAAAATGATAGATAGGAAGTTATAATTTCTCATAGTTTGGATTTTGAATACTCGAATATACAACGTTATTTTTAATTTATAAAGCTCTTGCAAAAATACAAAAAGATTGTATATTTGCACCGGCAAGTCCTACACGATCAGCTCCTGCAGACTCCCCCAGGATGGGAACATAGCAAGGGTAAGCGGTTGAGCGATGCGATGTAGGTCGCTTGCCATTTTTTTTAATCTTAATTATTTTAGATTCTTTTTCTAAATATACAAAATAGTAGTCTTCCTTCGGGAGGATTTTTTTATTTTTGGACCTTTCGTATCACAAACAGCAAGAAACATGAATAAAGTAGTTCTAATTACAGGAGGTTCTTCGGGAATAGGAAAATCTATTGGCGAATTTTTGCACCACAAAGGTTTTGTTGTGTATGGAACCAGCAGGAATCCGGATCGAATTTTGAATTCGGTTTTTCCTCTAGTGGCTTTGGATGTTAGGGATGCAGCCTCAATTCATACGGCTGTTGCCAAAGTGATTGCGACTGCCGGAAGATTGGATGTCGTTATCAATAATGCGGGTGTAGGGATTACAGGGCCATTGGAAGAAATTCCAATGCAAGAAATCAAAAATAATTTTGAGACTAATCTTTTTGGTCCAATCGAAGTAATGAAATCCGTATTGCCACAAATGCGTGCTCAAAAATCAGGATTAATTATTAACGTGACGTCCATTGCAGGTTATATGGGTTTGCCCTATCGAAGTGTTTATTCCGCTTCAAAAGGTGCACTTGAACTCATTACCGAAGCCTTGAGAATGGAAGTTAAATCTTTTGGAATCCATATAACAAATGTAGCGCCTGGTGATTTTGCAACAAATATTGCTGCGGGACGTTTTCATGCCCCAGTTTTACAAGGTTCAGCCTATGAAGCTCCGTATGGAAATACTTTAAAAGCAATGGACGATCATGTGGACAGTGGCAGTAATCCAAATGAAATGGCCGAAGCGGTCTATCAGATTATTCAAACTTGGGAACCTAAAATTCACTACAAAGTAGGTGCTTTTATGCAAAAAATTTCTATTGTTTTAAAAAGAATTTTGCCTGATAAAGTATATGAAAAAATGCTAATGAACCATTATAAGTTGTAATTTAAGGTAGTTTATTTGTTTCAAATATAGTTTAACTAGGCACTTTAGTGCATTTCGCTTAAGCTTATAAAAATATATTAGCTTTGATTTATGGATTTTGAAAGGACTAATGTTAATAGAGTTTCAAGATTAACAGTTCATATAGTTTGGGTTACAAAGGTTAGATATTCTGTATTAGAAGGCGATATAAAAACAAGATGCAGAACACTTCTAATACAAATATGTGAACTGGAGGATATTTAGATATTGAAAGAAGTTGTCTCGAAAAATCATATTCATATTGTGTACCGTCCTTTACAAGAGCTAAGTGCTTTGGTGAAATTAATGAATGTGCGTTCTTCAATAAAATTGCAAATAGAATTCCCAGAATTGAAGAAGAGATATTGGGATGGTCATTTTTGAGCAATAGGATTTGGCTGTTGGAGTACAGGAAATATAACAGATGAGATGGTAAATCAATATTTGGAACATGCTAGAAATTCACATGATAATAATGGGAACTTCACAATTGAACACTAGCAACCTGACAGACTTTCAGTCTGCAAATAAACCACTATACACTGTAAGTCTAAAGTGGTTTATTTGCATATTCATTCATTACCAGCAATAACAAAGCGGTATTTGAGGATAAGACTAGAAGAGTTAAATGATATTTACATGTATTTGTAAGCAAACAGTTAAATATCACTTTTCCTAAATCAAAACCCATCAAAATAACTAATTTATATAGGGCAAAGTTTTATTTGCTGGGATATTTTTTTTATCGAGAACTATTTGTAATTGCTGGGTAGTTTTTAAATTTTTATGGCCGTTGTATGATCACTAAGAAAATTTAACATTAGTTCCTGCAAATCAACAGGATTAAATGGTTTGGGAACAAAAGCAGATATGCCCGCTCTTTTCATTTTTAGGTTTACATCACCTCTTTCTAAAGCTGAAAGGGCAATGATTAACGGTGAGGACTTCATGTTCATTTTTCGTATGATCATAGCAGCTTGATAGCCGCTCATTTTCGGCATATGAATATCCATCAGTATTATGTCATAATTATTTTCTTTTACTGCTTTTATTGCAGCCTCTCCGGAATCAACTAAATCATGAGCAAGGCCCCAATTTTTTAGGTATCGGGAGGTAATAAACAGGTTTATAGAACTGTCATCTACCACTAGAATTCTCGCGCCTGTTGCTGCAAGCAATTCTGTTAGACGAGATCTTTCATTTTTAACGGGAGCAACGTTTGCTGATATTTTGAATTTTAAGTCGAAATTGAATTCAGATCCTTTCCCTTCTTCGCTAGCCACGGTCAATGTGCTTTCAAACATTTGAAGCAATTTCTGGCTGATTGTAAGGCCTAGCCCGGTGCCGCCATATTCCATGTTAACATCATAACTGGCTTGGGAAAATTCCTGAAAAATTATTTTTAATTTATCCTGTGGGATTCCAATGCCAGTATCACAAACGGTAAATTGTAATGCAATTTCATTATCGCTTCTTTCTGTCTCCGCAATTATTAACTTGACAAAACCTTCTTTTGTAAATTTTAGTGCATTAGTCAGCAGGTTAGTAAGTATCTGATTTAGTTTTACCGGATCCCCAAGCAAGTTTTCAGGTAAATTTTGTGGATATTCCACTTTTAGCTTAATTTTTTTTTCCTCAACACGTAGTTTAAAAGAATGAAGAAGAACTTCCAAAAGTTGGTTTAAGCTGAAGTTTCTTTTTTCCAGTTTTTCTTTACCCGATTCCAACTTACCTAAATCCAGAAGGTTATTTACTAAATCTAATAGATTGGATGATGAAAGTTGAAGTATTCTGGCGTATTCCTTTTGCAGGTCATCTAGGGAAGTATCTTGAATAAGATTTCCTATACCTATAATTGCATTAAGAGGATTACGTATTTCGTGGCTCATAGTATACAAGAATTCTGCCTTTGCCCTTGCAGCCTCCTCGGCTTTTGCCTTGCCATCCATAAGAACCTTCTCATATTTTTTCCTGTCGGTAATGTCCAGAACTGATGCTCTAAATATTGCTGAATTTTGTTCAGCAAAAGATATTTGATTAACATTAAGAAGTGCAGGAAAAAAACTGCCATCCTTTCTCAATAGGTCAAAATTAATTTCCTTTACAAATCCCTGCATTTTTATCAAAGGGAAGAAATGGGTTTCAAAATAGATCTTTCCTCCAATCCTAAACAGGTCCTGGATCTTTTTTACCTGTACAACCTCCTTTTTATCTTTGTAATCTAGAAGTTGTAGCAGGGTTTTGTTTATCCTATAAATGGTGCCATCTGTTAAGAAAGAAATATAGCCACAAGGGGCATTTTCATATAAGTCTTCAACAGATTCTTCAAGATGGTTTTTATACAAATTTGTACCCATATTTATGGATTTGAAGATTGAACCAGAAATTCTTTCATCACCTTTATAGTTTCGTCTGGAGCACTTAAATTAGGACAATGCCCTGTTGCATTTAATAAACGAAAGCTGCTATTTTGTAAATTTTTATGCACGTATTCACCCACTTCTTTAGGCGCAATGATATCTTGAGAACATTGCACAACAAGAGCCGGCACTTTGACAGCATTAAGGTCAATGCGATTGTCAGATAAAAAAGTGACCTGTGCAAAGTGCTTTGCTATTACAGGGTTTGTGCTGCAAAAGCTATTGGTTAGTTCTTCCCCTAGTTCTGGACGTTCTCCATTTCCCATAATAACAGGAGCCATTTGAGCTGACCAGCCAAGATAGTTGCTGTCCAGCGCTTCCATTAGCTCCACAATATCTTCATGGTTGAAGCCCCCAAAATAGCCTTCATCATTTATATAGCGGGGGGATGGGCCTATAAGAATGAGTTTTAAAAATCTTTCTGGATTCCTGATGGCTGCAAGAACACCAATCATGGAACTCACCGAGTGGGCAACAAGAATAACATCTTGCAGATCGAGTTCTTCACATATTTCAAGGAGGTCCTCAGAATATCCTTCCAACGTGTTGTATTTCTCAAAAGAGTATTGGCTTTCATCGGAATTTCCTGCGCCAGTATGGTCAAATAAAACAATTTTATAATCTTCTTCAAAAGCGGGGTATATATACCTCCACATATTTTGGTCGCAGCCATAACCGTGAGCAAAAAGCATAGGCTGAGTGCCTTTGCCTAATATTTTCACATTATTTCTTTTTATTATAGAAGTCATGGGTATATCCATTGCATTATAAAATTGAAGGTTAATATAAGGTAGCGTAAAAGTAGTTAATTTTTAAGTGGTTTTCGAAACGAAATTTTATATTCAATACCAACTTTAAAGCCGTAAGACCATCAAAATCAAGTAAAGTAGGGTTGAGAAAATTGTATCATCTTTATTTTTTATACAAGTACTATTTTTAGTATCATTTAACGGTGGTTTAGATGCTTAACGCTCTTTAATTCTGGATGGAACAGGACAATAAAGATTTTTATTATAGGAACTTTTTTGTAAATATTTAGCCTTATATTTGCAATTTAGGAGCTAATACACGTTGTAAGGTTTTATATTTTTGTCAATCAACAGACACACCGCAAATAAAAAAAAGGCGCTAGATGCTGTTATAACAGGAATTAAAATAAAATTTAAATATTATAAGTTGTAATTTTGTACTCAATTTTTGATTTTACACTCGCGTGAGATTTTAGATTAAAAATAGTACAACCAGCAGCTGTTAGGTATTTTAGGTTGCGTGAGGGATTACTTCGCTTATCGTTTATCCTCATCGGAGTTCAGTGAATTTCATTTGCAGTGAAAATCCTTTTATTTTTTCTTTAAAAAATAAAAGATTGTTGCGTAAAGTCCCAACCGAAGTTTTACGAAGGATCACGCCCAAAGAATTAGAAACACACAATTAAATATATAATATGAAATTTTTTATTGACACGGCTAATTTAGCTCAGATTAAGGAAGCACATGCATTAGGCGTTTTGGATGGCGTTACAACCAATCCTTCGTTAATGGCTAAAGAGGGAATTACAGGTAAAAACAGCATTTTGAAGCATTATGTTGACATTTGTAACCTAGTTGATGGTGATGTAAGTGCCGAAGTTAATGCTTTGGATTACGACGGAATGATTAAAGAAGGCGAAGAATTAGCGGATTTACACGAGCAAATCGTAGTAAAATTGCCTATGACTAAAGAAGGAGTTATGGCTGCTAAATACTTTTCGGACAAAGGAATTAAGACCAATGTAACTTTAGTATTCTCTGCTGGACAGGCTTTATTGGCTGCAAAAGCGGGAGCTACTTACGTTTCTCCATTCATCGGTCGTTTGGATGATGTATCTACAGATGGTTTGGCTTTGATTGAAGAAATCAGATTGATTTATGATAATTACGGGTACGAAACTCAAATTCTTGCAGCTTCAGTGCGTCACACTATGCATATTGTAAACTGTGCAAAAATTGGTGCTGATGTGATGACTGGACCACTTTCAGCTATTTACGGATTGTTGAAACACCCTTTGACTGATATTGGATTAGCGCAGTTTGTGGCTGATTTCGAAAAAGGAAATAAATAGATTTAAGATTGTAAATTGCTTCGCCAGTTCACCTTTTTAGGCTCGGGCAACGATTTTTGATTTTGAGATATCGTTATAAATAAAAACTCCCATTATGCTAAGCAAAATGGGAGTTTTTTGTTGGTTTGGTTTTGGTTATTATGTGTTGAAATTAGTGCGCTCCACCCACTTCTATTTCTTTTCCGATTCCTTGTTTTTCTAAAATCCCGATAACTTTCCATCCGTAGAATGCGATGAAAGCGAAACATAAAACAGGAATGAAGTAAGACGTATGAATTCCGATTATGTCCGCTAATTTACCTTGTAATGGCGGGATAATTCCACCACCAAGGATCATCATTACCAAGAAGGCAGAACCTTGAGACGTGTATTTCCCTAAACCTGCAATGGCTAAGGAGAAGATAGATGGCCACATGATACTTAAGAATAAACCACCGCTCATAAAAGCAAAAATTGCAATGGTTCCAGTAGTGAATAAACCAATAAGCATAGCTGTCATTCCCATTAAACCAAAAATCATTAAGGTTCTTGAAGGTTGGTCTTTTCCTAAAAAGAAACCTGCGATTTGGAACAAAATTACAAATGCGTAAGCATATAAAGGCGTTACATCTTGTCCAGAAATAGCGTTTGCAGCTAAAACTACTCCAAATGCGATATAAGGAACAACAATAAGTAAAATTTTCTTTAATTGTGATGATGGGTTGAAAACCGTAATAGCTCCTGCCCAACGTCCAATCATTAAACTTCCCCAATACATAGACATATAGGGTGCTAAAGCAGGTCCAGCTATAGAACCAAAATCAGCGGTCACCAATAATTCACCAAGGTTACTTCCAATGGTTACTTCGACACCTACGTAAGCGAAAAGGGCTAACATTCCCAAAACTAATTGTGGGTATTTCATTGCTCCCCATCCTTCAGGATTTTTTTGAGCAGTTGTATTGGCGAAAAACAATCCAATAACAACTACCAAAAGTGTAGAAACTGTTAGGCCTAATCCTAAATAATCTTTTTCTTTATTCTCAATAAAACGAGTGATAAATTCAGCATCTTCATAACGAGAAAAGATATAAGCAAAAATGGCAACCAAAATTACAGTGATTGCAATTAAGGTTTGCATTGCTTTGTTAGCCGTTTCAAAAGAAGAATCACTTTTTCCAGCCGGTAATTTTTTTGAAAAATGGAACAAGGCTGCTGCCAATAAAAAAAGTGCACCAACTGCAATGTACAGCGTAATCATTGAATCTAGAGAATCTGCTTTTTGTGCAAACTTTTTAATGAATTCATCATCTACTTCAATTAAAGGTATTGCTCCAAATAAAGCAATAGAAACTACGATCGGGCCAATCGTGGTTCCCAAAGAATTGATTCCTCCTGCAAGATTCAATCTGCTAGATGCAGAATGTGGTTCACCAAGAGAGGCTGCAAAAGGCTGAGCCGATGTTTGTTGTAGTGAAAAACCAAGTGCAACAATAAATAATGCGCCTAGAATAAACAAATAACTTCCTTGTGTTACTGCAATTATCATTAGTACAGCTCCAAATGTACTGACCAATAATCCGTAAATAATTCCTTTTTTGAATCCCCAACCGTTAAGAATATCTTTTTTGGCAATACTGCTAAAAATGAAAAGCAATAAAGCACCGATGTAATAAGCACCATAAAAAGCAAAATCGATTAGTTGACTTTGAAATTGATCTAAGCCAAATTTAGCTTTGCAAAATGGAATAAAAATCCCGTTTGACGCTCCAATAAAACCCCAAAAGAAAAATACGGTTATGAGCGTATAAAGCGCGGAATTGTTAGACTTTGTTTGTTCTGAATTCATAAGTATACATTGGTTAATGATTAGTGTTAAATACTTTTTATAACTGTAAGACCGTAAATATATTTGTTAAGTAAATCAAAAAAAAATAATTCAGAATAAATATTGTTAGAATTATTGAATAACCAATTTTTGTTGGAAATACCTGCTTTTTTTTCAAAATTTTTGCTAATTCTAAAACAACGACAAATTAGAAATTTGGTTTAGAATATTCTTTATCGATAGAAATAGTCTAAGATTTACATTATTTAATAATTCTAATTGGTAATTTCAGTAATTCGATTTCTGTTATTTTTTATTTTCCTTGCTCTTTTAAAAAAAACTATCTTTATAAATCAGTAAAAAAAAAACAATATGAAAAGTACTTCAGAAGGAAAAACAGATATTAGTTATGAAAGTATCGGTAAATTTGAGGAAACACGATTTGAAAAAATTCATAATAAAATTTTCAAAAATGCTTCGGAAGCGTCTTTGATAGTTGCCCAGGAAATAGCACAATTAATTGTATCCAAGCAAGCCGAAAACAAATATTTATCCTGGGTTTGGCAACAGGTTCGTCGCCTATAAAAGTGTACGAAGAATTGGTTCGGATGCATAAAGAAGATGGTCTCAGTTTTAGTAACGTAGTTACTTTTAATTTGGATGAATACTATCCAATGAAGAAAGAGAATAATCATAGCTATCATTATTTCATGCACGAGCATTTGTTCAATCACATTGATATTAAACCGGAAAATATTAATATTCCTGACGGAACAATTCCTATTGATGCGCTCAAGCAATATTGTATTGCTTACGAAAATAAAATAATAAATGCTGGCGGACTTGATTTTCAATTGTTAGGAATTGGTCGTACTGGCCATGTGGGGTTTAATGAACCGGGTTCTCACATCAATTCTGGAACTCGAATAATCACTCTGGATTACATTACTCGAGTCGACGCTTCTTCTGATTTTAATGGTATTGAAAACGTTTCAAAAAGAGCCATTACGATGGGCGTTTCGACTATTCTTAAATCAAAAAGAATTATTTTGATGGCTTGGGGCCAAAATAAAGCCGATGTGATAAAAAGTACTATTCAAGGTGATATCAGCCCCGAAATCCCAGCAACCTTTTTGCAGAATCATGATAATACCACTTTTGTTTTAGACCAATCGGCGGCTTCGGAACTAACCCGATTCAAAACACCATGGCTTGTTCAAGATTGTAATTGGACATTGGAACTTAAATGTAAAGCGATTGTTTGGTTGTGTTTAAAAACAAATCGCTCCATTCTAAAATTAACCGATAGGGATTATAACAATAACGGGATGTCAGATTTACTGGCTTTAGAAGGTTCTGCTTATGATTTGAACATCAATATGTTCAATGTATTGCAGCATACCATAACAGGATGGCCAGGAGGAAAGCCCAATACGGATGATATTAACAGACCTGAAAGAGCGAATCCCGCAAAAAAACGAATTATCCTTTTTAGTCCGCATCCGGATGATGATGTGATTTCGATGGGAGGGACTTTCTCTAAATTGATACGACAAGGACACGATATCCATGTCGTGTATCAAACTTCAGGAAATATAGCGGTTACGGATGAAGAAGCGTTGAAATTTGCGGAGGTTTGTATTGATTTTGTGGAAAATGATGTAACAAAAATAGATTTTCAATCGGTTATTGATTTCTTGAACAACAAGTCAGAAAACCAAATGGATTCTCTCGAAGTTCTGAAACTAAAAGGACTTATTAGACGAAGAGAATCGTATGCGGCAGTGCGGTATATTGGATTAAAAGAAGCGAATATTCATTTCCTAGATCTGCCTTTTTATGAAACGGGACTAATTAAGAAAAACCCAATACATGACAAAGATATTGCAATTGTAAAAGCGATTATTGAAAAAATAAAACCGCATCAGGTTTTTGCAGCCGGCGATCTTGCAGATCCGCACGGAACACATGAAGTTTGCCTTAATGCTATTTTTGCTGCAATGGGAGCTTTGAAACCCGAACCATTTATGAAAGACTGTTGGTTGTGGCTCTATCGAGGCGCATGGCATGAGTGGGAAATTCATGAAATCGATATGGCTGTTCCGTTAAGTCCAGAGGAAGTAATGCTAAAAAGACACGCTATTTTATACCATCAATCACAAAAAGACCGCGTGATGTTTCAAGGCAATGATTCCAGAGAATTTTGGGTGCGTGCCGAAGACCGAAACAAACATACGGCAAAATTGTATGATGATTTGGGATTGGCTGAATATGAAGCCATCGAAGCTTTTAAACGTTTTGACTATTAAAATATATTGGATACCTAAAACTATGAAATACTTTTTAATACTATTATTTGGAACTTTTGTTTCGAATGCTCAAATTGCTTCTGAGCAATTAAACCTGATGCCTTGGCCGCAAAAGATAAAGTTGTTCGAAGGTACTTTTGCTTTAAGCAAAAATTTTAAAGTGAATATTACCGGGAATCCAAATGACCGAATTTTTATAGGCGCAACCAACTTCGTACGACGATTGGACGGCAGAACAGGATTGTTTCTGGAGCAGAGTTTTTTGACGAAGATCAACGAAAAACCGGAAGCCGAATTACAAATAAATTGTACTCGCAATGGAAAAATAGAAATTAATGAGGACGAAAGTTATCAACTTATAATTGCCTCGAATAAAATAATCATTAATGCAACCAATGATTTAGGAGCGCTGCATGGTTTAGAGACTTTATTGCAATTGCTGCAAAATAATAGTACTTCGTATTTCTTCCCGGTTGTTGAAATTACGGATTCGCCGCGTTTTACCTGGAGAGGCTTGATGATTGATGCGGCACGACATTTTCAGCCGGTAGATGTTATCAAAAGAAATCTTGACGCCATGGCTTCCATGAAAATGAATGTTTTTCATTGGCATTTAGCCGATGATCAAGGATGGAGAATTCAATTAAAAAATCATCCAAAATTAACAGAATTAGCCTCAGATGGTAATTTTTATACTCAGAAAGAAATCAAAAATATTGTACAATATGCTGATGAAAGAGGGATTTTAGTTATTCCCGAAATTGATGTTCCTGGACATGCTTCGGCATTGTTGACTGCTTATCCAGAAATAGGAAGTAAAGTAGGCGAAGGGAAAATTACGTACGAAATACAAAGAAATTCAGGAATTTTCAACGCGACTTTAGATCCAACAAACCCAAAAACGTATGAAATTTTAAGCTCAATTTTTGATGAGGTTTGTCCGTTATTTCCGAGCAGTTATTTTCATATTGGTGGTGACGAAAACAATGGAAAAGAATGGAATGCCAATCCCGCAATTCAAAAATTCAAACAGGATAATAATTTAATGAACAACCATGATTTACAGACTTATTTTAATATGAAGTTGATTCCAATTCTCAAAATACACAATAAAAAATTGATGGGTTGGGAAGAAATAATGACTGAAAATATGTCCAAAGATGCCATAATTCATGCTTGGAGAGGAACGAATGAAGGTCAAGAAGCTGGTGGAGCTTTGATCAAAGCTGCAAAAAGCGGTTACAATACCGTTTTGTCTAATGGGTATTATATTGATTTGATGCTGGGTTTAGAAAGTCATTATTTAAATGATCCCTTACCCAAAAAAATCATTCTTAGTCCGGAAGAAAAAGCAAGAGTTTTAGGAGGAGAAGCAGCGATGTGGAGCGAACTCGTAACGCCATTAAATATTGATTCGAGAATTTGGCCAAGAACCGCCGCAATAGCCGAGCGATTATGGTCTAACGCCGAAGTAAATGATATTAACCGTTTGCGCAAAAGGTTGAAAACTATTTCTTTTCGATTAGAAGAACTCGGAATTACGCACATTAGAAACAAAGAAGTGATTTTGAGAAACATCAGCAACAATCAAGATACGCGAGCATTAAATGATTTTTCGAACCTATGTGAGCCACTGAAAAATTACAAGCGCAATGGAGGCGGAAAGAAATATCGCATGCATTCTCCGTTAACCTTATTTGCGGATGCTTGTAATGCCGATGCGGCTCAGGCTTTGGATTTTAACGAAGCAGTAAATACCTATCTAGACAATAAAACCGTTGCTAATAGTAAAGCTGTGACTAACTTTTTTAAGAAATGGGTTGTTATGAATAATGATTTGATTGCTTTAAGTACCAATGCTCCTCTTGTACAGCCCCTTTTGCCTTTGTCTCAAATTTTGAGTGATTTAGCAGAGCAGCTTTTAAGTGAAATGGATAAAAAGAAGAAAGTAAATCCAACTTTAATGAAGGATTTATTAGAAAAATGCAATACCAGAAGTCCTGCCGATGTCGAATTAGCTGTTTACACGAGCCTGAAAAAGTTAGTAGACATACAATAAAGTTAACGCAGGCTTTCTGAAATAAGATATTTGAATTCCTGTTCGTCGCGACGAACAGGAATTTTTTTTAAATCACTATAAACGAGAGTAAATTTCACTGCTCAAAATGTATTTTTGGAATTCAGTAAATCGGTATTTTTTTCGTATTTTTGCAAAAATTTTATAAAATAAACATTCATGTTAACAGTAAATAATTTATCAGTTCAGTTTGGCAAACGAATTTTGTTTGACGAAGTAAATACGACCTTCACACACGGCAATATTTATGGAGTTATCGGAGCCAATGGCGCTGGAAAATCTACTTTTCTTAAAATAATTGCAGGTGAAATGGACCCAACTTCGGGAAATATTCATTTGGAACCAGGAAAACGTATGTCGGTTTTAAACCAAAACCACAATATGTTTGACGAAAGCACCGTATTGGAGACTGTTATGATGGGGAATAAAACTCTTTATGCGATCAAAAAAGAAATGGACGCTTTGTATTTAGATTACAACGATTCAAATGCAGACAGAATAGGGGAATTGCAAGTGCAATTTGAAGAAATGAATGGTTGGAATGCAGATTCTGATGCGGCATCGATGTTGTCCAATCTTGGAATTACTGAGGAGCATCATTACACTTTAATGGGAGATCTTGAAGGGAAAATAAAGGTTCGTGTCCTTTTGGCACAGGCGCTTTTTGGAAATCCGGATTTACTTATTATGGATGAGCCTACCAATGATCTGGATTTTGAAACTATTGCTTGGTTAGAAAATTTCTTAGCCAACTATGAAAATACAGTTATCGTAGTTTCTCACGACAGACACTTTTTGGATTCTGTTTGTACGCATATTTCGGATATTGATTTCAGCAAAATAAATCATTATTCCGGAAATTATACTTTCTGGTATGAATCAAGCCAATTAGCAGCAAAACAGCGCGCACAACAAAACAAAAAAGCAGAAGAAAAGAAACAGGAATTAGAAGAATTTATTCGTCGTTTTAGTGCGAATGTAGCCAAATCAAAACAAGCTACTTCGCGTAAAAAAATGATTAGCAAATTGAATATTTCCGAGATAAAGCCATCAAGTCGTCGTTACCCGGCAATTATTTTTGATCAAGAACGTGAAGCAGGAGATCAAATTTTGAATGTGCAAAATTTAAGCGCTTCCATCGATGGAGAAATTTTGTTCAAAGGAGTAGATTTGAATATGGCAAAAGGCGATAAAATCGTTCTTTTCTCGAAAGATTCCCGTGCAACAACTGCATTTTATGAAATATTAAACGCAAATCAACCCGCAGATTTAGGAACTTTTGATTGGGGAGTTACAACTAATCAAGCCTATTTGCCAGGTGATAATCATTCCTTTTTCGAAAGTGATTATTCTCTTGTAGATTGGTTGCGTCAATGGGTAAAAACCGAGGAGGAACGCGATGAGGTAAACATTCGTAGTTTCCTTGGGAAAATGATTTTCTCGGGAGAAGAAGCGTTAAAAACCTGTAGAGTATTATCCGGAGGAGAAAAAGTGCGTTGCATGTTGTCCCGAATGATGATGGAAAGAGCTAATGTTTTAATGCTTGACGAACCTACCAATCACTTGGATTTGGAATCGATTACAGCTTTTAATAACTCATTAAAAAACTATAAAGGTTCTGTTATTTTTACCACACACGATCATGAATTTGCTCAAACCGTTGGAAATAGAGTTGTTGAATTAACACCAAATGGCGCTATTGATAGATATATGACGTTCGATGAATACTTGGATAACGAAGGTGTTCAGGAATTAAGAGCTAAAATGTACACCATATAAAAAGTAATTTATATAAAATAGAAAATCTCCCGCAATAGTGGGAGATTTTTTTTTAATACTAAAGTCATGTATTATTACAGATATGCTTTTACTGTTGCAGTTACTATGTTTGAAAAAAGCTAAACAAAATCTATTGATAGGGGTATTTAGTTTCAACTATTTCCTTGGTATTGGAACTAAAATGGATATCCAATAGCCAAATTAAATACTAAATTTTCTCTGCGCCATGGACCACTTCCAAAATCAATTTTATCCAAAACCCATCGGTCGCCGTCAGCTAAATAAGGTTTTCGCAGTGGGAAGGCAAGATCTGTTCGAAGAATTAGAAATGAAAAATCAAAACGCAACCCAGCTCCAGCTCCAACGGCTATTTCATTCATGAATTTTTTCGAAAACTTGGCTCCTGGTTTCTCTGAATTTTCATTCAACAACCAAATGTTTCCCGCATCTAAAAATAAAGCACCATTTACTAATCCGTAAATTTTGGCTCGGTACTCTGTATTAAATTCCAATTTTAAATCACCGGATTGATCGGGTAAAAAAGTACTGGTGTTTGCCAAGGCGCCATCAAAGCTTCCAGGTCCAATAGAACGGGCTCTAAAAGCTCGTAAACTATTAGTTCCGCCTATAAAGAATTGTTTTATAAAGGGCATTTCTCCTGAATTTCCGTAGGCAAATCCGGCACCTACAATGATTCGGCTGGCCAGCTGGGAATCAGGTCCTAGTTTATAATAATGTCTAAAATCATTTTCTATTTTTACAAACTGGCTAAACGGAACATCAAAAATTTTAATTGTATCCCCTCTTTTACTATTTGCTCCTGTAACTAATCCAGCTACATTTCCAGCTAAATCGATTGTGCCTTTGTAATAGAAGGTGTTTTTCTTCCTTTTTTGCAAGGTGTTGGTGTACGTATAGGAGTAGGTTGGCCCAAAGATTAATTGTTTTTCAATCACTTTTCCTAACGATTCATTTGCCAAAATTTGCTCTTGGTACAAAGGAGTAACGTTTTGCGGACTGGCGTAGGTAATCTCCGTAATATTAAACAAATGTTCTTTTCGTTCATTTTCTTTCCACAAATACCCGAAAGATCCTTTGAAGGTTTGTAAAGAATACAATTTGGTTCTGTTTTGGAATTCATACCCTAATGTTGCTTTTGTTTTTGGGACAAAACCACTGGGAGAATTAAGCTTAAAAGGAGCTACTAATCTTGGCCAAATCAAATTCGCCTCCGTTCCAAAACGGTATACATTAAAGCCATTATTTTGTCCGGAAACTTGTACTTCAACCCCGCCAAAAGCTGAAATGGTCAATAATTCTGCACCTCTGAAGGTATTTCGGTTGCTCCAGTTTAAACTCAGTTCCGTTCCCGTGTAATTTGCTGAATTGGTTTTAGCCAATAGTTCTAATCGCAGGGATTTCTTGGGTAAGGGAGTAAGATAGTAATAGACATCTAAGTAATTGCCAATAGTATCTGAAACTCTGAACTGGTTTTTTACAAATTTGAATGTTCCTAAATTCACTAAGCGATTCAACGATAAATTATGATCAGTTCGGTTGTACAAATCATTTTTTTTGAAGTACAAAGCCCGATCAAAAATTCGGGGTTTGAATAAATTTTCAGGATCTATGATGGTGAGATCGTTGTATTTTTGGGTAGAGTCCTTATCAATTTTTAAACTATCACTGCCAATGGTGTAATTAGGATAGACGATAATTTTATTAATTCTATAGGGAGTTTCTGCTAGTTTAGGAGCTTCGTCCTTAATTTTCACAATAAGATCAACCTGATGATCAGCGACAGTACTATCAACTTGAACTTTCAGATAATCGGGGTTGAAGTAAAAATAACCTTTTTCTTTAAGTCTGGCATCAATACGAACCCTTTCCTCTTTTATCCGCTCAAGGCTGTATCCTTCCTCTTTTTTTAAGAGACTTCGGCGTCTGGTATTGTTAATTGCTTTGGCGATCACGGAGGAATCAAGAGGAAATTTTACTTCCTTGATTTTATATTGTTTTGCTGGCTTTACAAGATATGTCGCACTTGCTTTTTTTCCTTTGCGAGTGGAATCTGCAGAAGTGGTTGCATTGAAATAGCCACTATTTTCAGAGAAGTTTTGCAAGACACTTTTGTTGTATTCTAAATCTACTTGGCTGTATAAAACAGGAGCTTCACCCACTTTGTTCTTTAACCAATAGCGCCATCCTTTTTCTTTCTTTGGCGTCCCAGCCAAATTGTAGAGGTACAATTTGGGTCGCAATCCTAGAAAAACACTATTGAGTTTGGGTCTAACAATAGCTTTTAACTGGGTTTTTAACGCTTTGTTTTCCTTTTTAGTAATATTTTGTCCTTCCACTTTTATTTTCGCACCAGTATACAACAATTCTCCTTCCGGTAAAAACCGAGTGTTGCTACACGATGAAGCGAGCGCCGCTACTAATAGAAAATATACTAAATAGCTCTTATTCATCTGACTTCTTTTTTGATTCTTGTTTTACTTTTTTGATTGCTTTTTTTGCTTCACTTTTTACAAATAATTCTTTAAATTTATTGTAGTCCAAAGTGATAACAAAGGCAACGCCTGTTTCAACTACTTCTCCTTGAAGTGCTACTTGATATTTGTTCACACGGTACACTCTTATTTTATACCTTCCATCTTTAGAGAGTTGATAATCTAGCGAAACATCTCCTGCAATATTATTTGCATTCTGGTTGACTTGTTGTGGTCCTTCAATACCAAAACTGCTTCCAACCGTTACTTTCAAGCGGTCATTTAATAATTTCTTAGATAATCCAACATTTAGATCGGTCTTGTTTTGCTGCTGCCCAGTGGTATAATCATTAGAAGTATTTAAGTCAAAATTAAGTTCGACGCCTTCAATTAGATTGCTTGCCAAATTATTAAGTTGTTGTGATAGAATTTTACTAGCACTTTCCCTGGCTATAGTTGATACATTAGTTCCGCCAGTTTCACTTGCAAATGGATTTTCACCTATAAAGCGATTCAGCAGGAGTAAGGCAAAAACCTGTTTGTTCATTTCATCAGGTTGCTGACGTAATTGCGTCAATTTAGCCTGTGTCGAATTAATAATTTCTGTTGAAACACTGTTATTCCCTTCCGGCAGTATAATGTCAAAGGAAATAGTTGGTTTCATTAATTCCCCTGTCATTTTAAGATTAGTTTCAAAAGGAATTTTTTGCTTATATGTATTTCTTATCTCAGCAGTAACCGATCCTAGTTGATCGTTGATTAAATCGATTGGAGCTGCTTCTGTTTTATAAATTGCCGTGATATTTATATCGGCCATTGTAGGTTCTCCAGTCCAGAGAATATAACTTCCTTTTTTTATGTCGAATTTTCTTTTGATTGCATTAAAATTCATTTCGTAACTACCTTCAGATAGCTCGTATCTGCCGGTTAATGTTGTTTTTCCTGAGGGATCAATTCCACCGTTCAACTGTGCTTCTCCTTTTAATTTAAGGAAATCCCCATTGGCTTTATCGATAACCAGCGATAATTCAGCATCTTTGTCTATTTCAATATTCACTGAGGCGTTGATTCCCTTTATATCCATTTCACTGTTCAGTTCATCTAAAGCAATGGTTTCAACTAGTTGAGGTTTATCTTGGTCTATAAATTCTACAATACCCTCTCTATCGGCTATTGATGGGTCTGATTGTGGCAATACAACAGTAAATTTAGTGTCTTTATTTATTTTGATATTGCCCTCTACAATAGGGTTTTCAAAATTCCCAGTTATTTCTAAATGGTTGTCTAAATACAATTCACCGTAATACAAATCATTGTCCTTAGCTGTGGAATTAACGGCTTTAAAATTTTCGGCATCAACGGTTAAATCAAAACCAAAATTCCTAAAATTGGTACTATTAATCTTACCGTTGATGGCTAAGTCATTTTCCAGCTCATCCTTGACAATAAAATTATTAAAAATAATAGCATCGTTGGTAAAGATTATTTTATCATTTATAGATTTGAATTGTGCATTAAGTTGTGTCGCTTTGAAACCGATAGCATTAAATTGTAATTCCCCAACAACTTGTGGTTGGGAGGTATTTCCTGTAATTTTGAAATTTCCGTTCAAAAAACCAGTACTTTCGGTTATGTTATCCAAAGTGAAGCCTTGAATACTTTTCAAATTTAGTTTTTCAATATCCAGATTCATATCAAAACTACTCTGATCCGTTTTGTAAAATCCTTCTAGAGTAACCAGATTTCCTTGGCCAGTGATTGCAATTAGGGCATCATATTGGTTTGCAATGCTATTATTGACTTTGATGCTTATGTTGCCAACAGTATCTTTTTTGAAAGTAAAATTTTCAATGTTTAAGTCTGAGGTAAAAAGTGGGGTGGTACTTATATTTTTTACCAATGCATTTCCATTGATCTTACCGCTAAGTTGTAACTCTTTTTTCTCAACAAAACTCGTGATAGTTTTAATGTCAAAATTGTTAAAAGCAATTGCTATTGGAGCATTTTGGGTAGTCGATTCGGATTCAATCCGAAGCTTACTTTCCTCTTTACTCAACTCAAATTCATCTACATAAATTCCCTTTTTGCCAAAACGCACCAAATTGTCTTCTGCTATATTCCATGATTCATAGTTCAGCAATAAATTTGTTGGATCCAGATTTATCTCATTATTTCCGTTTATGCTCTTTAATGTTCCCGAAATTAAATACCGTTCCACGTCCTTAGCATCTTTTAATTGCAAGGTGTAATTCACGCGATTGTTTTCCACTTTACCGGTAATACTGGTGTGTGGCAACTGAATTTGTTTGTTTTGGATGTCGTCTATAACAAAGTTGTAAACCAGCGCTTTGTCTTGTGTATCGATTTTTAAAACGGCATTTGTAATGGTGTTTTCTGCGTAAATTAGTTTTGTAATACTACCATTCAAAACAATAGAATCATTTACAGAATTGTATTTTCCGGTTAAAGTAATAGGTTCTAGACTTTTCAAATCAGGAATCATTTTTAGTATAATCGGGCTATCTTTTATATTAATTGCAAAAGCAAATTGTTGGTTTTCGACTGCTATTTTTTTTGAATTCGGGCTGCTATCATAATATTTTGCAACAGAATTGGATACGGCATCAACAATATTCGACCCCTTATATTTTCCATTAACTTCAGCATCTAAAAAAGGAGCTTTGATGGATAATGTGTTTTTTTCACTGGTTGATGTGGCTACTACTGTAATAGAATCTATAACAAATTGATCTTTGGCATTGATAACCGAAATGCTGTGTGCATTGAGGGTTCCATTTAGGTAATCTAAATTTGCCGATTGAATGTCAGCATCAATAACACCTCTTATTTTTAATGGTCCTGCATGTAAATTTAGCTTTTCTAAATCTGCAATATCCACATTTAATTTTAATTTTCCAGAAGGATATTTGTCCCTAAAACTACCGCTACTCAAGACATCAAAAGTCAGATTAGGATCTTTAGCGGAAGCAATTACATTAAATTTTCCTTTGGCGATAGCTCCTCTTACATTTATATTTTTATAAGTATATTTATTATAGTATGCTTTTTGAATACTTCCGTTTAAGGAAGCTATTGCTGTTTTTGGATCAAAACCAGTTCCCTTAATGTTGGTCTTTAAAGTTACTTTTCCAATGGAATCATTTTTGATAAATTTACCTAAATCAAAATTAGTCAGTTCAGCTTGGACATTATATTTCTCATAATTTTTCCTAGTTTGATCAAATGTTCCTTTGATTTTAGCATTACCAAAGCTACTAATCAAATTCATGTTGGTATTAAAATCGGTAATCGTTCCTTTAAAAGTTCCTTTAGCGCTGAATTGTGATGGGAGCTGAATTGAATTTGGAATTGTTCCTTTAGGTAAAAAGCCAACAAAATCTTTAGCTCCTGATTGTAACTCTTTTATATTTAGGTCAAAATACGTCTTATTGATATCTGGCAAACCTTCAATGGTTCCGCTTGCTACTACTTTTGTATTTCCAATGCCGCTAATAGAAATGGATGGGAATTGCATGTTTTTTACCTTTCCTTTTACGGTTCCATTGATTAGCAAAATAGCATTGGGATTACTACTAAATGGATTTGTATTGTATAAAGTAGGGGCAAAAAGTAAAATATCTTTGACTCCAACTTTACTTTTCTTAAAATTAGCTATTAATCCTAATTCCCCAGGATTTTTGGCTAAAGACGCAAGGGATGGGTACCCAATTCGGATTTCATCTTTTAATTCTGTTTGCGGTGTTTTTAAATATAATTTTTTAAAGAAAGCATTCTTTTTTCCGTAGAAAAAGTCAGCGGTAAAAGATTGAATGTTTAAGCCACTTTTATCTTTTACAGAAAGGGAAGTAGCCGTTCCAGAAATGTTTTCCGGATTGTAACTCAGCGCATCCACTTGCAAGTTTAAATTGGTAAGATTTAAATGATTGTAATCGATTCCTTTTTGTACTGCTGCGACATTGTTGTTATCGTAGCGAAAATTAATACGTTTGAACTCCGTTGCATTTACTTTGACTTGCCAATTCGTAGATTGTGTATCATTAGATTCTTGCGTGGCATTTATTTTATCTACTTTGCCAAGAGTTAGTGCACCTTCTACGCCAGTAAGATTGAGACTTTCAATAATAGCAAATTTATTATTGAGATCCATTTTGTCAATTTTAGCAAGCAGTTTTTTCAAATAAAAAGTAGTAGCTAATTTTGTGACTTCATTTTCATAATCAAAATCTATTTTGGCTAAATCAATTTCTCCAAGTTTTAAATTTAAAATGGATTCTGGCTCATTTTTTATTGTAGCTTCTGCTGTGGAAATGGATGGTTGAGCTATGCCTTGTTTTAGTTTGAATTTCAAACCATTGATTTTAGCTTTTGGAATTTCAAAGCTCATTTTTTCAAGATCGAAGGTTTTAATTTTTGTTTCAAAATGATTTAGATTAGCATAAATCGTATTGTTTGTGACAACATCCTTATATTTAAATTGAACGCGATCCAGCTTGATTTCTTCGACAGAAAATTGCATGGGTGGTGAATCACTTTTTTGCTTTTCTGGTGAAGCAAATGCTTTAATAATGTAATCAAAATTAAAAACAGCCTTCGAATCTCTGCTTAAATTTGCTGAGATGCCTACAAGGTGGACGGAATTAATTTCGACTTTATTGTTCATTAATTGAAATAAACTAATGTCAACAGCCAACATTTCTCCAGCAAAAAGAGTGTCTTTTTTTTGATCTTGAAAATAAACGCCTTCCAAAATCACTTTTTTAGGCATACCAATTTCTAATCGGTCAATGGTCACTTTGGTTTTTATTTTTCCTTCCAAGTAGGCTACCGCTTTGCTTTTGGCATAATTTTGAACAGAGGGAATTTGAATGGCAATAACCACTGCTAAGAATAATAGAATTACAGATCCTATTATCCAAAGGAAAACTTTTAAACTTTTCTTTAAATATTTTTTCAAATGAGGTAAATTTTTGGCTAAAAATAGCAAATTTAAATCAGAATTGCAATTTCAATCCCAAACACAACAGCCTGTAAAGTTCAAAATTTGATTGTTAAAAAGCTTATATAATTTAAGAATAAAGTTGTAAAATTCTCGAGTCTATTTGCATTGAAAAAAGTGTTCTTTAGGTTTTATAGATGGGAATTTCATTAAAATGTTCCGCTACTTTCTCCTCTAATAAAAGGTCTTTCACAGCCATTAAAATCGCTTTGTTGGCGGTAAAAAGTTCCCTATTAAAATTGATGACCGTCGTTATATCAATACTTTCTATTGTAGTAAGTTGCACCTCTGTGTAAAAGGTATTAAGAGCCGAGGTATAGTTTTTTTGAATGCTATCAAATAAAGATACCAGTTCGTCAAAACTAGACTGTTTTTCTCTGAATAAGAGTCTATTTAATTTTAAATAGAGGCTTTCAGTTTCTTTTTTATTGTGCATAAAAAACTGGTATTTGATATCTTTTGAAGAGTGGCTCAGATTTGTAATATTACTACCAATGTCTTTTACACTTTTGACGGCATGCATAGCACTTCGTACGGCAGATATAAATTGGTTGAGTTCTGAACTTTGTTTACTGTTCAGTTTTGTTCGTAATTTTAGATAGAACGCCTGTAGCTCACCTTGGAGCTGTTTCAGAAACTCATATTTTTCTTCACTTGTTTTCGAATTATAGTTTCGTTTTTCATTAATTGCTGAAAAATCATTTTGTTTGTAAAAATCGAAGTTGTTGATTTTAAATAATTCCAGATTGAAAAGTATCGAGTTGTGTATAAAGTAGTGGGCTTCTAGACGAAATAAATCCAATGCCGATTCCGGTTCTTCAATGGAAGCATGGCCTAAAAAAGCTGCAGTATTGCCATCCGTATTTTTGAAAAAACGCTCTAAAAATTTAGTAAATGAATCTAATACTGGAAGAAATAGCACGATGGCTAATAAATTGATCAAACTAGAAAAGGTAACTAAACCAATCAATGGATCTTTAATTTTGATGCTATCAGTAATTAGTAATAGAATGGGTTTTAATAAGATAAAGGCAATGGCAGTAATGAAAATATTGAAAAATAAATTGCCCAGGGCTACCCTTTTTTTGGAAGCATTACCACCTATGGCACTTACTAATATTTTAATAATTGTGCCAGTTTCTCCGCCTAAAACTATAGCAGCTGCCATAGGAAATCCAATTGCTCCAGCGTTTAAAGCGCTTAATGTCAGTGCCATGGTCACGGAGCTTGATTGTACAATAAGTGTAATTAAAAAACCAATAATCAGAAAGACAAGTAATGGCATTGAAGCATACGGCGAAAAGTCAAAGTGCTGAACTTGTGATTCCATCGCTGATTTCATAAAGGAAAGCCCGATGAACATCAATCCAAATCCCAAAAGAAAATAAGAAACGTATTTTATGTTTTTTCGGTTTCCTAATAGGATCAATAGAAAACCGCCTAAGCAAACGGCTGGATATGCAATAACTTCAATATTCGTTTTAAAACCGAGTGTGGCCACTAACCAACTGGCAATTGTTGTTCCTAAATTTGCGCCTAGGATAATGGCCATTGCATTTTTCATTGTAAAAACACCGGCGCCCACAAAAGCTAAAACCATTAAAGAAACCATAGAACTGCTCTGGAGAATACCAGTGACAATGGTACCACCAACTACAGCGCCAATATTGTTTTTAGTAATCCGTTGCAAAAATAGTTTGAAACTTCTTCCAGAGAGGTTTTTTAGGGATTCCTCAACAAGGTAAATAGCGAACAGGAATAAACCCACGCCAGCACCTAGTTTTAGTATTGTATAGACCGTTTCCATAGCTTGATTTGGTATTAAAGATACTCAAATTTATAAGATGGTACACGAACCAACCTCATCCTTATTTCTAGCGATTAAAAAGGATAATGGAGCCGATTTAACTTTGAATTGGTGATAAAAGGAATGCAAACAATAGTTTTAATTTTCACTAATGAGTATCATAAACGCTATTTTTCAACAGATAATATTTAAGGTAAATACCTACTTAAATAGTGTTATAGCAAATTATCGCTATTCTTATTGAAGGGATACTTAAGAGAGCTGTTATGATGGTCTCCTTAAAAACAGCACGATGGTTGTATTCAATAGTTTTTCAATTGTAATAATCGAATTTAGGCTTTAGTTTTTCGTGATTTTAAAATATGGTGCTTTTAAAGCAGCACAGTCTCCTAGAAGTCTTGAATAGATTGCGATGAACATAGTAACACAGATAGTACTTGTATTTTAAAATTAATAATCAGAATAGTCAGTAGGATACATAAACGTGATATCCATGTGCGATACATTATTCTGATATTTTGGGAGGGAGGACATTTCTTTCCATTCTGCTGCTTGTGAAAAAGAGCTCCAATGTGCTTCGCGACTCGCCTTATCGGCAAAAGTAGTCAGGTACATTAGGTTTGGCATTTTGGCACCGGAGATGACTTCGCCATAAAAGACAGCATTAAATCCGAGTTTATCAAACAGTTTTATTTCTCCACCACCATTAAACATGTCTACTTTGTTGGCGTAAATGGTTTCAGTTGCTGATTCGTAACTTCTTAATTCATAAACACGATTTTTTCTTATGCTATTTAGTACTGGTTTTTTTAGTAACGGATGATCTGAAAAAGCTTTTAGTAAAACAGATTCTATTCTCAGGTAAGGAGGCTGCTTGTGTGTTGCATTCAAATAGGGAGCACTTGCAAGCAAGTACCCTTTGTCTTTTGCTAATTTTTTGTCTAGGGTTAGAAATCCTTCTAAAGTAGAAAAAGGGATTATCACGATGATTTTTTTTAGCGTATCCTTGCCGTTAGATAAAGGTTTAAAAACACCTATATCTTTAATTCCTAGTTTTTTTAAACCGGGTAAATACGCCTCCTTTAAGTACAGGTCAGTAGTTTGTTCTTGTTCTTCGCTTTTAAAAATATACGTTTTAATTTGGTAATATTCCTCAGCTGACGCTTTAGATGGTGTGGTGCTGGTATCCGTAAAAAATGAATTAAAACTGCTAAAGATCAAAATCAATAGCAATGCAGATAATAGTTTTGATAATTTCATTATTGGTTTTTTATGGATTAATAACTAATTGATAACCTAATTATAAAAGTATAAAAAAAACGGATGCATGGGGAGACAAATATTTTTACTCCATCCTAGTTTACTTTTCCTTTTTTGACCCACTGATAATTCTCGAAATTAATCCATTCTGTGTCGTAAACTCTGATAAGAAAATACCGCCTAAGTGAAGAACGATAAAGGTCAACAAATAGTAAATCGAAAGTACGTGTATTTGTTCCATTGGCTCTTTTAAATTTTTTGGACCTAAAACAATAATTAAACCTGTCGTTAGAGAAATGGCTACACAGACATAAAAAATGGCATAAATGGAATATTGAAATTTTTCCTGTGCCGTAAGGCCACGACTAAAAGGATTGGAGAACTTCATCTGTCCAAAAAACGGAAGTAAAATTCGGATACTGTACAAACCTACCAAAGCGTATCCAATATAAATATGCCAATCCCACATAGGTTTTCTTATTTTTTTGGCAAGTGTAAGGAGCTGGTCTTGTGATAAAGATTGATTTGTAGTCGCTAAATAATCTTGAATGATCAGTGCGACATTGTTTTTGTTCATCCACGTAAGTCTTAAAAATATAGTAAAAAGCATAGCCATCAAGCAAATTGCTATGGACCAATGGATTATTCTATAAGTGACGGAGTAGCTTCTTATTCTCATGATTTTTTAATATTAATTGATTTTACCCTAATTTTAAACCTTAATTAAGTAGCAATGATAAAACAAATAGGATTGGATTCTTCAATTTATTAAAGACTGATAAAATCTTCACTTTTAGGAAAAAGGGTAATGGCTTCAATAGCAATTTCAGGTGTAGGATGAGCAATTTTGCGCAATTTTGTATCCATCCAAGCCCCATCAACAGTTATTATGGCGCAAAGTTTATCCTCTTCATTCAAGAACTCATGCACAATAGACCAGCGTGAAGCATCGGGTTTCATTTTAGAAATTTTGGTACGCATTATGATTTTATCAGAAAGTTTTATTTCTTTTCTAAAAATACATTCTTCTCTAAATAGAATTGGACCAAAATGCTGCGCTTGTAAAACTTTCATTGTTAGGCCTAAACCTTCTAGAATTTCAATACGATGTTGCGCACCAAAGTCATAATAAGCACTGTGGCGTACATGAAAATTAGGGTCTAAGTCAGACCAACGAAAGGATAATTCTTTGCTAAAAGATGTCATTATTATTTTTTTTAAGTTTTTTTATTAGATCTCTTTTGCATTTAAATAGAGCAGCAAAAAGACAAAGTACTATGGTCAAAACTACGCAATATATGTGGAACGAAAACCAACTAAATCAATTCTTTTACCCTTTTTTTTAGAACGTTATAATCAAACGTAGTCTGTAAAACTTTTGTTTCTTCTTAAAAATATAATTATAAACGGTCTTTTGGATTGCAATCAGCAAGGTTAAATAGTGAATAGTATACTTTGTCTTTTTTAAGAATTTTTGTTAAGGGAAAACGATAGGCAATTTTTTGCACTGCATCCACCATTAGTATGAAAGGTTCTATTGGGTTAAGGGTAAATCTATTATAGCATTTTTTTCATGGAACCGGTTTCTAAGAATTGCAAATGAAATTTAAAAGCTTCTTCCAGAAGATGTGGTGCGACCACCGCGAAGATTGGAACGATTAAAATAATTTGATAGTTCTTCTTTGTACTCGGGATGAACGCAATTATCGATAATTACTTTGGCGGGTTCTCTTGGCGCCAGTCCTCTCAAATCAGCGACTCCTTGCTCCATCATCAAAACATCAACATTGTGTTCCGTATGATCTACATGGGAAACCATAGGTAAAACAAGAAACAGTATTTCCTTCTTTAGAGGAGGATTGGGTTACAAAAATACTCAGATAGGCATTTCGAGCAAAATCACCTGACCCGCCAGTGCCGTTCATCATCTTGGTTCCAGCAATATGCGTTGAATTTACATAGCCGTAAATATCAAATTCTATCGCTGTTTTGATAGCAATAACGCCTAATCTTCTGATGACCTCAGCCGAATTGCTTATGGTTTGAGGACGAAGTAGCATCTTATCTTTATAAAAATCAAAATTAGCCAGTATTTTTTTATAGCAAGTTTCTGAAGCAGTGATAGAAGAAGCCGAGGCGAAATTCATTTTTCCGCTATCTATAAGTTCAAAGGTGCTGTCTTGCAAAACTTCGGAATACATCACTAAATTCTCAAAACTATTTTTCGCAAATCCAGACATAACGGCATTGGCTACTTTTCCAATTCCAGCCTGAAGTGACATCAACGAATTAGTTAAGCGACCTGCTGTGATTTCATTTTCTAAAAAACCTAAAAGATGCCCAGCAATAGCTGCAGTTTTTTTTATTTCTAAAGGGTATACGGAAGATAATGCTTGTCAATTAGCGTTAAAAAAAATCGCAAGTTCCGTGGCAAAACAATCGGTTTTATTGTCTAATATGGAAATTTTTACCGTCGTAGGGTATGCCATGTTAGTTATCGTCATCTTTTGGGTTATAAACCAACACATAAAACAAACAGTTGATATTTTTAAAAATAGGATATGGGGAAATTAAAATGGAATTTTTACACTTTTTTTACTTTAGAATAAAAAAAAATAGCAGATAGCACAAAATCAAAACGAAAGCTAAATACAATCGCTTATATTTTAGACTACAAATTTAAAACAGGAACTTTCGATTTGTATGGATTAATTTTGCTACCCTTTTCCATACGTCATTTTCAATTTTAAATAATGAAATAACGAGGTGATTTTATTGTGGCGCTTATAATTTTATTTTAATTCTACCGTAGCTCTGGCTTTGCCTGCGAATGGTTAGGTCAAAAAAAGATTTTATCTGCTACATCAATCCATGTGATTGTTTGAAAAGACCGTACTGTATATCAACAAAAAGGAAGAGCTTCAATTTAAACCTATTGCTTTAGCTGTTTTTTCTAAATTTTATTTTTCTAGCTGAAATAGTTTGACGACTTTTTTTTTACCTTATCTAAAATTACAACTAACGCCGCTCCACATATTAGTGATTTTTGCTTCTTTTCCCATGCCGTCAAAAATTCCGTATAGGCCTGAAGTCGTTGAAAATTCATATCCCAAACTGGATTTCTTCACGATAATCACATAAGCGCTTTCCATTTCTCCTCTTGTAGATCCAATACCGATTCCAGACATGGTAGTAATCTTTGTTGTATTTCGTGGGTTGAGGCTTACATACCAACCCGCAAATTCCCAAGGGCTTTCTGATTCCACTGATTGTGCCCCTTTTTTCTGAAACACTAGCGTCAATCCATTATTCCAAGATGCCATTTTTAGCCGTCCAGCGCCACACTCTGCATTAATTCCTTCGGATATTGGTTTTGATTGTAAAATTCTAGTCACGATTTCTTTCATTTCATCAAAGGGTTTGCCAAAAGGAATTTCCGTTGTGGAACCTGTCGTTGTATTTATTGCCTGTAAAGCATTTGACGTTAGAATAAGTTGGTGAGTCTTTTGCGATTTTATAGCGGTCACACTATCGGTCGTCTTCTGGTTGCTATCTTCAACAATTTGCAAAGTGTCTGCCTTTTTTTTAATTGCTGCTTTTGTCGCTTGGTTGTCTTTGTTTTGACAATTCAAAAGCAATACTGAAATAAGAATTAGAAAAGAAGAAAATTTCATGTTAGGTGTTTTAAATCAAATGTATTGAGTCACTTAAATACTATTCTTAATGATGGGTATCTACATTATTTTTTTCAATTAATTAGTTTGAAATGGAAGGTAGCATTTTTCAATAATCAAAAAAGAAATGTTTTTAAAATAGGGTAGGTTCAAGCAGTTAAAAGAGAGCCAGCGGTTTGCCAATTGTTACCCACACAATTATATATATTTTTTTCAAATGTTGGGAGATGGAATTCCAAAGATAGTCTAACAAGTCGCTTATTATAGAAATATCAAAGGGAATTGGTAGTGATTTTGCAAAAAAAAACCGCTGTATTGCTACAACGGTTTATAAAATAAAAGGTTTAAACCTTATTTAGGCATTACTACAGTATCAATTGCATGAATTACTCCATTTGAAGCAGCTACATCAGCAAGAACAACGGTTGCCATTCCGCCATTTGCATCCGTTAACATTACTTTACCGTCTTTCAAACTTAAAACGATTGTACCTCCTTGAACAGTGGTAACAGTGTATTTTCCGTTGTTTTTGTTTATGGCATCAATTACGGTTGCAGCGTCAAATTTACCTGATACTACGTGGTACGTCAAAACTGATTTCAGTTTATCAAGACTTTCGGGTTTCAATAAACCATCTACAGTTCCTGCAGGAAGTTTATCAAATGCAGCGTTGTTTGGTGCAAAAACAGTGAAAGGACCTTCACTACTTAACGTTTCAACTAAACCTGCTGCTTTTACAGCTGCTACAAGTGTTGAGAAATCTGCATTTCCAGAGGCTACTCCTACAATGTTTGGTGTTTCCACTACAACTGTAGTGTCCATTGCTACTGCTGTTGAATCAGTCATTTCTGTTGATTCTGCTTGTTTTTTTTCTCCACAAGAAGTAGTGATTACTCCTAATAACACAAGTGCACTAATTGCTTTTACTAATTTCATAGTCAATATTTTAAGTTTAAATTAAATTAAGATATTCAAAGATAAACAAAAATATGGTTTGTTTAATATTTTTAACAATATTTTAAACAAATTATAAAAAATAATTTTTTTCGGCCCTAGCTTTTCTGTTGTGCTTTTATTAGTGGACAATAGCCAGGCAGGGGGAGCGAGTGCTAACCAGTTCCCTATTTTTTGGTGGTTTTTACTTCGCCTGATAGCATTAATAGTCTAGCGATGCAAGATCCGAAATTAATTTACGATTTACTTTTTTGTACCGGCATTGGAAACGCTTCAACCTTTTGGCAAAGCCAAAGAAAACCAAAGCGGAATGATTGCCGTTTTACACACTTGGGGACAGCAATTGAGTTTGCATCCACACTTGCATTGCATTGTTCCAGGTGGTGGTGTCGACAAAAACGGACAGTGGCAAAATAGCAGAACGGATGGCAAATTTTTATTCCCAGTCAAGGCCTTGTCGAAGGTTTTTAGGGCTAAATATTGCGCCAAACTCAAGGCAAAATTACCGATCCAATACGAACAAATCCGGAAAGAATTGTGGCGCAAGCCTTGGGTTGTATTTGCTAAGAAACCTTTTGGAAGCCCAAAGTCAGTGGTGGAATATTTGGGCAGATACACCCATAAAATTGCCATTAGCAACCAGAGAATCAAGAGCATTGACATGCAAAACGTGGCTTTTGAGTACAAGGATTACCAAGTAGCTGGTGTGAAAAAACGAATGACACTCACGCACAAAGAGTTTATTCGCCGATTTTTATTGCATATTTTGCCCAAACGGTTTACTTCGTCAGTTCGCCCTTTGGGCTCGGGTGTTAAGATCCGGCATTACGGTTTTTTGAGCAGCACTTGGAAGCGTCAGAAGTTGAAGCTTTTGCAGGAAAAGCTACAAGTGAAGGTATTAGAAAAAGCAGAAAAGAAGCCTTTTTTACCTAAATGTCCGTGTTGTAAAACTGGTAATTTACACCGGATAGCAGTCTTTGACCAGCGTGGTCCACCTGCTTGGTATCTTGGCGGTAGCCAAAGTTCAAATTCCTATGAAAATTAATTTTATGGGTAAGGGAACTTATATTTAAAAGTGAAGGAACACACGAAAAAAACTAAGCAGAAAACACTCCAAAAAAAAGAGGCTCGCTTGCCTCTTGTAATTCTCTCTAAAATCTTTACAACAAGTGCATAGGTTGACGGAATTACAATCGGTTCCTTTCAACCCGGGTTTCATTGTTCGTGCTGCGCACGCAACGAAACCCTAGCTGTTGTACGTTCGTTTTTAATTCGTTTTAATTTTTTCTCCTTCTACTGTGTTTAATTTAATTTCCTTTAGAAAACTTAATATTTTTTTTTCTTTATCTATGTTTCCAACAAAGCCAGACTCTTTTGAATAATATAGTAAATATTCATCATTTTTATTAGAATCTCTATTTGTTAATTGTTTACATTTTACTAAAATACAATCATCATAATTTTTATTTGATGTTTCAAAAGTTGCTTTTTCTTCTATCACTTCATATTTCCAACTGCCATCATTTTCAAGCCAATTGTCTCCAATTTTGGGATTTATTGGTAATAATATTGATTCAGAATTTGTAATTCTATTGAATTGTAAATAATTAATGTCGGACTTTCTTATGTATGTAGTATCAATATCGCCAAAAGAATACTTTCTAATTTCAACATAATACAAGTTTCCATTAATTTCTTTTTTTTCATCCGTAAAATATTCATAATAGTAATGTTTACCATATTTGAAAAATTTGATGTTATTAGCCTTTTCAAACAACAGATAGTAATTATTGTCATTTATTAAACTGAAAGACATTGTAGATACGATGATAAACAGTAAAATTATTTTTTTCATGTTTGTATGAGTTAAATTTATACACAACGTCAGTTCGTCTAAAAACCTCTAAACGAACTCTATTTGGTTAATCAATGAGTAAATATATGTGATTTAAACTACAATTAAAAATTTTTATGGGAAAAGTCACTTTCCCGTTCTCATAATAAAACAATCCGTAAAAAGGGTTGAAAATCGCTCTTATATGCCCAAATTACAAAGCCAATACTTTTAAATACTGCACTGAAGACGAACAAACTTCGATAGCACGGATTTGCAATCCGTGCCCGTAAATAATATCGAAATAATTCTAATAAAACCACTTCTATTTCACACTCTAAATCGGCATAATTTCTCGCTCAATCATTCTCTTTGTGGGCACGGATTGCAAATCCGCGCTATCGTTGTTCGAAAAATCAGATATACGAAGTATCGGGTATTTTGGTGGTAGCCAAAACACCATTCCCCGTTAACGCTAATTTACGGATAAGGTAACTTGTATTCCAAAGTGATCGAAAACACGAAAAAAACCAAGCAGAAAACACTCCAAAAAAAAGAGGCTCGTTTGCCTCTTATAATTCTTTCTAAAACCTTTACGACAACTCCATAGTGTTAACGTACGTACAATCTGTTCTCCCGTAAAAACGGGACAGCCTGTTCAACCCGGGTTTACCTCATTGAATTAATTTTTGTTGGTATTCGGTGATTATAATTCATTGTTCTTGCTACGCACGCAGCGAATCCCTAGCTGTTAGCGGATGGGCTTTATTCTTCAAATTCTATTGCTTTATTTAGATATTCAATTAATGGTTTTGTGGTTTTAAAATAGGTAATAATAATTTTTATTGCATCTGCACTTGTTACAACATCGTCATTTATATTTTCTTTGGTACAAAATCCTTTCATTTTAAGTAATTCAATAACGTCCTCTCTTTTTTCAGAGAAATTATTGAATTTTTTTAATTTGTTTTCACCTTGAATACCGCTTGGGAATGTATCTTGAAATATTTTACTCGAAATTATACCGTTAATTTCCTCGTATGAATAACTTATTTCTTTGCGAATTTTTTTTAAATATTCAGGTGTTGTTTGCCAAATTCCTCCGCCGACCATTATATTACCTGGTTCGATGTGGATAAAATATCCTGCTGTATTTCCGTGTCGAGCATTTTTATTAAGAACTACTAAAACATAGTTTTTATATGGTGTTTTGTCTTTTGAAAATCGCAAATCTCTGTTTACTCTGGTTAAGCATTTTTTAGGAATTAAATCTGCATTTGCTATTGATAAGTCAATTTTTGCTAATTCTGTTAATAAACTGTCTGTAAACGAAATAATATCATCTTTGTAGTCTTGATAAATTATTTTGTTTTGTTCAAACCACTCTTTTGAGTTATTTTTTTTCAGTTCTTTTAAAAAATTTAAAGACGTTTGTTTAATCATTATTTGCTTAATTTATCTATGTGTTTTATAATTGTTTTGATTTGTTTCTCTTCAACTTTTTGTGAAATAATGCTTTCTAAAATTTCATTTTTTTCAGTTTCATTTAGTTTTTTATAAGCCTCTAAAACTTCTGATTCTTTGAAAGTTTCTAAAATTTGTTTTTCAGTTATTCCTTCTTTTTTCTTTAATAAATATAGAGAAACCGTAACAATTTCACCACCTTTTTTATTGATTGCTTTACGTATTTCACTATTTACAGAAAGCATTTTATCTTCTCCTTTAATTGGTGCAAGTTGTCTTCTACTAATTTCAAAGTTATCAATGAATCCTGAAACTACTATTTCGCCCCATTTTCCCTCAATGTTTTTTGAATTTGGAATTCTCAAATGATAAGTCCAAGCACCTTTTCCGTGTTCGTATATTAACTCGAGTTTTTCGTCTTTTATGATATAGTCCATTTTTTCGTCTCGTTTTTTTTAACCTATCTGTTGACGTCAGTCTGTGAAAAAACCTCCGTTGTATTTATGCTCAAATATAACAAAATACTTGTACAAAAAGAAGATTTTTCGTATTTTTAAGAATGCAACACATCATAGGTATTTCCCGTCAGCAAATGCGTTTTTCAAGTTTAGAAGATACTATAAGTCCCGATAACCAAGTGCGATTTATAGATGCCTTTGTAGAGTTTTTTGACCTCTCTAAGCTCGATTTTGCCGTAAAAACGCTCAAGACCGAAGGTCGCCCGAGTTTCAATAGTAAAGTGTTTCTAAAAATCTATTTATACGGTTATCTCAATGGATTAAGAAGTAGTCGCAAACTAAAAAAAGAATGTTTGAGAAACATAGAACTGCAGTGGCTTTTAGAAGATATCCGTCCTAATTACCACAGTATTTCCGATTTTAGAAAGAGTAATCCCATTGCCTTGAAAAAGCTATTCAAACTCTATGTTCTTTTTTTAAAAGATGCTGATTTAATAGGCTGTGAAACCATTGCGATCGATGGCACCAAAAGCCGAGCCCACAATAGCAAGAAAGCCAATTTCAACCAAAAGAAAATTGACAAACATGTGGATTATATTGAAGTAAAAACCCAAAAATACTTAAATGCTTTGGAAGAAAATGACGCCAAAGATAACCCCGCTAAAATCCAAAATATCCAACAAAAGTGAGACCGATTGAAAGGGAACAAATTGCGTTATGAGCAACTGGAAGAAAAACTAAAAGCCAGTGGCGAGCCTCAAATAAGTTCTACCGATAGCGATGCCAGAGCCTTATTAGTGCAAGGACAAGTAGTTGAAATCTCATTCAATCTTCAAGCCGCAGTCGATGCTAAACATAATCTTGTAGTGGCCACGCACACCATCAACAAGAATGATCGCAGTGCTTTGTCAGCTATTGCCATAGAAGCCAAAGAGAATCTAGGTATAGAAACCTATACCGCACTCGTGGACAAAGGCTATCATAATGGCAAACAAATAGAAATTTGCAAACAAGCCAACATCACTACCATTGTAGCCCAGCCAGAACAAGGAAAAAGTAACGAAAACGGTACGACTAAGGATTATTTGGTAGCCCAATTTCAATACAATAAAGACACCGATACCTATACATGTCCGCAGGGCGAAATACTAAAAACTACAGGCAGTTGGCATAAGAAAACTACAGATAAAGACAGCTATAATTTTAAAAAATACCGAACCCCAAAATGCAAAGAATGTCCCGTAAAACATTTATGTACTAGTAGAGCGGCAGGCAGAGAATTAAGCGAAGCGAATCACGAAAACCATTAAAAAACAAATATGAAATTGAGTAAATCGACCGAAGTCAATATGCCGATGCCGTAGAAGAAAACAACAAGCGTTACCATGCAAATGCGCAACTCTACCGAAAGCGACAGGAGATTAACGAGCATATCTTTGGAACCATCAAGCGACAATGGGGCTATAACCACACTAATTTAACGGGACTAGAAAAAGTAAACGGAGAACACAGCCTGATTATGCTGGTGTATAACATCAAACGCAGTATCAATATCCTGGGCGTTCCCGATCTTATTGCCAAACTCAAAAAATGGAACTCACCTTACAAGGCAAAAGTCTTGTTTTGTCTAAAAACGAAGCGCATAAAGCCACAATTAGACTTTATTTTTCATCAAACTAAATTTGCAGCCTAAAAAAAGAGCCTTCTTAAAAGGCTTTATTTGAATTGTGGCGCCGTGAAATTTGAAGATTATATTAGAAAAAAGAGGTTTTTTCACAGCCTGACGTTCCCGCGCTACAAGCAGTTTGGGACTAAATTAAGCCCATTATTCGGATTTGCCAAATCTTCCAAATACAAAACCAATTTCAAATTAAGCCTAATACCCAAATTGCTTGTAGCGTGTGTTAGGCACAGTAATTTTAGGCTGTTAGTTAATTCAATATTTTTCACAATTTTTCAAAGTATGAAAAGAGAGGTTCTTTATGTGCAATTCGAATTTCATTTCCGCTTTTCATCACTATAACTGCGCGCCCTTTTAAGTTCGACTTTCTCTGAGAAGAGTTAAGTTTAGTTTTGTCGACACTTGAAGACAAGAAACCAACATTCCATCTGTCGGTGTCTTCACTTATGCAAAATGCTTTTGGATTAAGACTGTTGTGTCTGCCTTTTAATATATTGTCAACATTGTTTTCACTGTCAAACAATTCATAACTTAATTTTGATTTATCGCCAGGTAATGAAGTATAACCATTGTCCACAATAAATTTTTCTGCGAGTTTAATTGCTTGTTCTTTTGATAATTGGTCACTCGTTTTAAAACCCGAAGTCAGGCCCAAAAAAAGGGTAAGTATTAGAATTTTAAAAGTAAAAAATTTTAGATTTATTTTCATTATTCTCACTTTTTTGTCGTCGGTTATTATTGTGCCTAACGTCTTGGCACTACAGCGGGTTTGGGATTAAATTAAACCCTATTTTAGGATTTGCCAAATCATAACAAATACAAAACCAACTTTCCATTAAGCCAATTGCCCAAATCCGTTGTAGTGGCTGTTATGCGACGTATTTTCTATTTAGTTTTGCAATATACTTCCATATTTGGTAAACCAGAAGGATTGCTTTTTCCGTCAGAAACTAACACCAAGATGAGTTCATTTTCAGTGATTTTAGTTATACGTGAATTTGTTTTGTTATTGATTGCAAGGTCAATGTATTTTTTATTTTCATTAAAAGTCCATTTTCCTTTTTGTTTAGTTTTTTCTTTGATTACTAAATAGGTGTTGTCAGAATTAAACTCGAATTCAAAGGCAATATTATTTGGTAATTGATTTATTCTCATTCCATTCATCACTGCATAATCTGCTTTCCAAGTTTTACATAAAGCTTTGTTCAATTCGGTTTTGGTTTGTGATATATTTTGCGCTTTTGTGTTAAAGTATATTCCAAAAAATAAACCTAATGTTAAGTATAAAATTTTCTTCATTTAAAATCTAAATTTGATTATTTACGTTTTTTTCTAATATGTCGCATAACGTTCTGGCGCTACACGAGGTTTGGGATTAAAGATGCGAGGTTTTTCGGTTAAACACAAATTTTCCAAGTACAAAACCATCTTTAAATTCAACCTAATGCCCAAATCTTGTGTAACGGCTGTTAGCGGATGTTTTTTATTACCATTCTCTCCATAAGTCAGCAATTCCTTCACCGTCGGCATAATCTTTTGGTTTTAAACCTGACGCAAGAGTTATTTGGTCAATAAGTTCACATAAATCTTCTCTTTCACCTGTTTCAATAATTCCTTCATCTTTCTCATTCAATTTGTTTAGTGAATTAATCGCTATTTCAAAATATTTTTCCTTTTCATTTTTGTTTCCATTTTCACCTAATGTGATAAGTTTGAATATTAAATTGTCAAATATTCCTTTTGCTTCATTACAATTTTCCTCTGTATATTGTTCCATTTGATACTCAAAAAAATTCTCTCTCCATTTTGCGAATGGATATAATTCCTTGGTTTTGTTTAGTTTTTCAGAGTAAGTTAAACTATCATTTAGAGAATGATCAAATTCAGTTCTAGGTTGAGATTTTTCTGTTAAGTTATTTTCAACTTCAGGATTGTTGTTTGTTTTTTTTGAATTAGTATACAAATAAGCTATAACGCCGATTATTAAAGTTCCAATAATTAAATAGGTCATTTTTTTCATTTTTAATTTCGTGTTGTTTCTCGAAAATATCCGCTAACGTTCTGGCACTACAGCGGGTTTGGGATTAAATTAAGCTCTATTTTCGGATTTGCCAAATCTTCCAAATACAAAACCAACTTTCCATTACGTCCAATGCCCAAATCCGTTGTAGTGGCTGTTACCTGCTGGTTTTCTCTTTAGCAAGTTCGGTTATATATTCAGTTAATTTATCTAATTCTACTTTTTCAAAAGCAATAGGTCCAATAATGTCTACAGCAAATTTTTCAGTTTCCAAGTATGTCCATTTTGAAATAACTGTCATATAATTATCATCAATTTGTTTAAATCTATTTCGGATAGCAATTCCGATTTGATTATCAAACTCAAAATGACTTTTGCTATTGTTTTTGGCTAAATGAGTTCCCGCATTTTTTTCGTCAAAATAGAGATTAAGTTTTTCTAAAATTTCATTAGTAATAGGGCTGTATGCAAAATCATCAAATTCAGAAACTTCAAATTCAGAATATTTAATTTTGTTTAGAAGTTTTTGGATTAAGTATAATTCTTGTGATTTAAACATATTTTCTAATTTCTGTTTTGGATGAATTTTGTGTTAAACTAGCAGGTAACGTCCCGAGGCTTGGCGTCAGTTGGGGATTTGGTTAGCCAAATGTATCGATTTAAAAACCAACTTCCAAACACAAAACCAACTTTGATAAAGCCTAAAACCCCAATTGCGCCAAACCGCTGTTGGCAGTAGTATTTATTTGTAATAATACTCGGTTTCTGTTTTTGTTAATTCTTTTCTATGTTTTACTTTATAATCCATTTTTAGAATCTTCAATTCGTCAATTAATACTGGTTGTTTATTTTCAATGTAAAAAGGTGCAAAGAAGAAATTTTCGTTATTTTTTTGTTGATCTAAAAATTTGGTAAAAAACATTCCATTACTGATCTTTAAGTTATTCCAATAAATCATTTGAATTAAAGTTGATTGTTGGCTTTTTCCATATTTTTCAACTTTCATTGCATTTTCATATTCGTTAAACATATTATTTATCCATTTTCGTTTTGGATTTGAATAAAGAAATGTTGAATAACTTGAATCTTCCTCTAAAATGAACGAAATACAGATATTATTGTCTTCGTCAATATCTTCATCTAAATTCCAAGATTTAATATATTTAAAAAACTTAATTGCATATTCTTTTTCCGCATATGCAGGTCCAAAGTAATTCAAATATCCATTTTCTTTTGGAATTTCAGGATTTAATAAAAAATAACCATTTGTTAGCCATTGGTCATATTCAACTTCAAAAGTTGAAAATGGTTGAAGAATCATTACAGAATATTCAAAAAGTGTTTTTTCAAAGAATCTCCCAATGAAGAAAAGTATAAATGTTAAAATGATTCCAACTTCGTATGGAAGAATTAAAAAACTCAATAGTATTCCAATTACTGTTAAAGCTCTTAATGTCCATTTGACATACTTTTCATACTTCTCGTGAACAATTAGTTTTGGATAATATTTTTTCCATTCAACTCTAACTAAAGTATTGGAATCAATTTTCCAATTTCCAACTTTTATTTTCATTTTCGGTTTTTTTCGGGAATATTACTGCCAACGTCAGTTTGTCTCAAAACCTCCATTTATTTATTTGTCAGCGTAAATATAGTTGATTTAAACTACAAAAAAACAACTTTCTGTAAAAAGTGGTTTGGTGTGCAGCCCAAAAAACAGAGCTGTAAAACGCCTTAAAATGCTTCGCATAATTATTAAAAAACAAGGGCAGTGCTTTTAGGTACTGTTTGAACTCAATTGGGTCAATCAGGTTCAAGAGTCTGCGCAGGTTGTAGGCAGTGAAGATCAATCCAACATCAGCCGAGGCGTGTTTTATAGTTTTCTTGGTCATGATATAATAAAATCCCCATTGTCTTTTAATTACTCCGTAAGGATGTTCTACAATAGCTTGCCGCCTGCGATAGATCTCATAGTTGTTTTGGATTCTGAGCTTGTTTTCATAGATTAAATCGGCATACTGAGAGCGTTCTATGAGTCTGCCTTTTTTATTTTTGGTGCATTTGTCAAAAAACGAACAACTCAAGCAAGCCGTTGTTTTGTAATGCTTCATCTGGGTTATCGACTTTCCGTTTGTTTTGTTGTACCAATTTCCGTTTGTGGTTAGGGTTTGATTGGCAGGACAAGTATAGGTATCGGTATCTTTATGGTATTTAAAATGCTCGACATCAAAAGCCGTATCGGGCGCATGAGCTGATACAGCTGGAATGGCAACCAGAACATCAATATTGAGCCTGTTGGCATAATCAAATTCACTTCCAGTGTAATAGCCTTTGTCATAAATAGCGGTAAAATTGTTGTGTCCTACGATGGTTTTGGCCCGGCGCAGCATGCCGCCCATTGCTTTAGAATCATTTTCATTGGTAACTTTAAAATCAATAGGAATGTTGTGCAGTGCATCTACAGTGGTTTGTACCGTGTAGGCCACTTCAGAGATGTTGTTTCTGGTCATGATTTGGCGACTATCAGGATCCGAAGTAGATATTTGTGTCACTCCAGTGGTGTCAATGGTGTTTTGATATCCAAGATATTTTTGTTTTTGAGCGCTGTGTTTTTTGACCTTTTTAACGATACTTTTTTTGAGTTCTAAATCCCCGTCTTCTTTGGCTAGAGCCAAATTATATTCTTGGAGTTTATTGTCAATGTGCTTGAGGTGACGCTCAATTTTATTGGAGTTGAAGTTGTTTTTCTTGGAGTTTTGCGCTCTGAGTTTGGTGCTGTCACCAGCTAGTAAAGTACCCCCAATGAGTTCAAAATGCGAAGCAATTTTCACCGTAGCCTGAAAAACTCTTTGAATGCCTTTTGTATTGTTTTTTCTAAAGCTAGCAATGGTGTTGTGATCAGGGGCGAGCTTACACAAGAGCCACATGGCTTCGGTATTGCGCAGGCATTCTTTTTCTAAATCTCGAGAAGACCTCACTTTATTGAGATAGCCATAGAGGTAAAGTTTGAGCAATTGCGCGGGATGATACGGCGGTCTACCGTTAGTATCAGTTTTGAGTTTAAAGCCCAATTCGTCAAGGTTTAAACTATCTACAAAAGCATCAATGAGACGCACTTGGTTGTCCTGTGCGATGGTCTCTTCGAGCGAGGCTACAAAAAGAGGTATTTGGCTTCTGTCTTCTCCTGTGATGTGTTTTATCATTCGCCTTGGTTTAAGAGTGATTCACGGGATGAAAATCACACTTAAAAGTACGGTATTTCAAGGAGCTACGCAAGTATTTAAGAAGAAAATTTGGGTTAAAATATATGCGTAAAAAGAAGAGGTTTTGAGACAGTTTGACGTCCCGTGGCTTTGCGATGGTGGGGAATTAAAAGCACAAATGCTCAATCAAACATCGATGCCAAATATAAGCACAAATGTTCAATTAAGCACTAAAGCCCCACTATTGCAAAACCGCTGTTGGGCGTTCGTTCTTTTTCTTCCGCTATTTTTACTTAACTTTTATTTTCTATTCTGTTTTTCAACGTCTGATTAAATTCTGTGTAGCTTTTTAAGAAAAAGTTCATAATGAAATTACCCATAAATAAAGTGGCAAATCCATTCGCTTCGTCTGATTGAATGAATTTCGTTTGATTTTCTGATATTTTCTCCAATTGATATTTATGGTTGTCTGTTATGCCTAAAATAAATGGGTCGCTCCAACCAAATAATTTTCCTTCTTCAAAGTGTATAAGTTCGTGTTTATAAATACCAACTTTGCCTTTATTGTCCATAAAATGAACATCGGTTTGTCCATTTTTTCTAAAATCGCCTTCAATTTTTTGTAACGATTTACTCCAAGTTGGCATTTCTTTGAAGTTGGTTAGTTCACGCCAAACTTTTTCGATTGGTGCGTTTATTAGTATTTCAGTATAAACACTTCTTTTAAATGTTGAGTGTTTTGTAATTTTATTATTTGTCATTATTCTGAATTTTTTGATTGATTGATTGTAAATGTTCGATGTAAAAATGTCCTCTTTTTTCAGCGAAAAAGTCTAATGAAAGCAAAACTGCACATTGAATAAAAAGACCTAAACCAAAGCCTTTCCAAAAGCCATAATTTGATAAAGCATACATTAAGATGATGCCTAAAAAAATCATTGCAATTTCAAAATAGCGATAAAGAACAAAATTTTTCATTACTTTTTCCATTCTTGGAATTTCTTCTAATTGAATTTTTTGTGGTTCATATTTTAAAATGTTTTCTACTTTTAAATTGTCCTTTGGACTTCTTGTAAAGATTGTTGTTCCAATAATAATTTGTATCAATGAAAAAAAGACTAATGGAATAGCTAATCCTTTCCAAAAACTATCTTTTACAAAGAAATAAAGATAAACGGATAAAATAATTGCAAAAATGCCGAAACCTATGAATAATAGGCTTTCGGCTTTTTCAGCATTAAAATAAGTTTTTATTGCTTCCATTTTCTTAACTTTTTAAAGTCCAAGCATCAGCTTGTAGTTGTTTGATATAATCCTCAACAGGCTGTGGACAAACATTTCTGAAATTTGGATTGTCTGAAAGAATAACATCTACAATTACGTCAACCATCATTTGTGGGTCAAATTGTTGAGATAACATTTCTTCAAATCCTGCAAAAATTGTCTCTGATGTAAAGTTCGTTTTTGGGTTGTACCAATGTCTGATGCTGTCCATTCCTCTGTCATTAAAACCTGTGTCAAAAGCACCTGGATTTACCGTAGCAATTTTGATGTTGAACGGTTCTAACTCCACTTTTAATCCTTCTGCTATAGCTTCCAAAGCGTGTTTTGTAGCACAATAAGCCGATGCGTATGGAACAGTTAGCAAACCACCCATTGAAGAAGTGAATACAATTTTACCTGATTTTTTAGTAACCATTTTTTTTATAAATCCTTGTGCAAATTCTAAAGCTGAAAACACATTGATTTCAAACATAGAGCGGATTAAATCAAGTGGTTGTTCGCCAATTGGTCCTGCTTCCATAAGTCCTGCGTTGCTGAATAAAACATCAATGTCGTACTTTTCAATTAAATATTCTCTTTCTCTTTGTTTGGTTATATCTAGTTTTTCTATTGTCAAATTGGTAAGATTTTTCGCTTTTGCTTCAGCTTTAAGTTCTGTTACTTGTGGCCAAATTTCTGCTGTTGCAATAACATTATGTCCTTTTTCTGCTAAAATAAAAGCAGTTGTTTTTGCAAATCCGTGACCTGCTCCTGTAATTAAAATTGTCTTTGTCATTTTGAAATTATTTTTAAATTTCTGCAAACCTAAAGCAATATTCTTAAACCTACAACGTTAGAGTATAGTCTATACTTGTGATTATTTTAATAATAATTTATCTTTGCCAAAAAAAAACATAGGAAATGCTGATAAATGAATTGTCGAAACGAACTGTTATTACTGCACACACAATTCGATTTTATGAAAAGTCGGGGTTGATAAAAGGTGTTCGTGATGAAAACATAAAGTCAAATAACTATTTTCATTACGATGAAGAAACAGTTGAAAAATTGGAATTAATTCGTGATGCAAAAGCAATAGGATATACAATTAGTGAAATTGCACAACTAATTGATGCTTGGTACAGCAATAAATTGTCAAAAAACGAAAAATTGGCTTTTCTGGATGAAAAGTTGGTTTCGCTTGACCAAAAAATTAAGGATTTGAAAGAGATGAAACGATTAATCAGTGAGTATAAAAAAGATGTCCTAAATGGTGAATGTTAGGTTTTCTGCGGTCCGGTAGAATGACGCCCAACGTTCCGGCGCTTGGCGAGGTTGCGAACTTCGGAACTGATTATTTTCTATCAAAGATAAAATTTCTTGCGAAATGTAAACGTGAATTTACTACAAAATTCGCAATCTTGCCAAACGCCTGTTGGTGGCAGTATTAATCCCATTCCTTTAGTTCATTGTCAAATTCTTTCAAGTTGTGATTTAAGAATTTAAGTTCTAAAATATATTCATTTTCTGTTTTTTTGTAGACTATTTTGTCGGCAATATATTTTTCAATTAGGTTTAAATTGAGTTTTTCGCTTAACGTTTTTATTTCATTTGGATAATTTCCATATTCAGTTTTATAAGTTTCTATTTTATTTGTTAATTTAATTCCAATTTTATTTGTAGTGTAATCATAAGTTTTAAAAGCAAGACCAATTATAACCATATTTGCAAAACCTAAATAGGCAATTAGTTCAGAGTATTTTCTTAAGTTAGAATTATTATTTATTCCTCTATACCATCTTGCTATTAAACCTCCAATTCCCATCGTAATCATAATTACCCAAAACATATAAAAATTGCTTAAGGAAACAATAAGCATACAAATTAAAATTAGCGAATAAGCAAAATATTTTTGACTATTTGAAACTGTACTTAATAATAAGTTAGAATTGAAGTTTTTGATTAGATTATTTCGTTGATATTTTTCTGAAACTCTAATATGGTTGATAAAATCTGTCAGTTTATTTTCGTCAATTTTGATTTGACTTAAATTTATATTCAATTCTTGAGCACCAACATATTTATTGAGTTTATTTAACCAACTAAAAGTATTTTTTTTGAATACAAATGTTTCGTCGACAACTATTGATATAAATTTTTGATTATAAATATCTATCAAATAAGACTCCTTAATTTGTTCCCATTTGATTTCTTTCTGTTTTGTTGTTCTGTCCCAAATTCCATTTTCATTTATTATAATTTGAGGTCTTTTGTCTAATAAAGTAAAAATGCTAATTGGAATTCCCAAACCAAAAAAAGAAGCAATAAACCAACCCATATAATAATCAAAAGTTCCATTTTGCTTTTCAGAAATCATCCAAATTCCAATTAATACAAAAGGTAAACACAAAGCAAGGATTTTTATTCCTTTCGAGTTAGATTTGTATAGTTTTAGTTCTGTCATTTTTGATTTTGTCTTTTTCTACGAGTTGCGAAAATATTGCCACCAACTAGTATATAGGCGAAACAAACCTTCGTGTATCACCCCATATTTGGGTAGATTGGCGAAGGTTTGTTTCGTTTTACTTGCTTCCAAATATACTAAAATTTTCTTACAAGTCATCAAAAGGACTTTTTATTTGTTGGATACTTTTCGTGCTAACATGTGTGTATATTTCAGTTGTTTTACTGCTACTATGTCCTAATAATTCTTGTATATATCTTAAATCAGTACCACTTTCTAATAAATGCGTCGCAAAGCTGTGTCGCAACCAGTGTAAAGTAGCGGGTTTTGTTATTCTTGCTTTGTGCAAAGCTTGTTTTAATACTAATTGTAAACTTCTTGAATCGTAGCTTATACCTGCTGTTTGTCCCTCAAACAAATAAGTGGTGGGTTTAAATACTTTATAATAGTCCCGTAACATTTCTAATATTTTAGGACTTAGGGGTACAATTCTGTCTTTTTGACCTTTGGCATTTTTTAGTAGTACAATATTCCTTTTTGAGTCAATATGTTTAGGTTGCAAAGCCAATAATTCGCCACAACGCAAGCCACAACTGTAAATTAACGAAAGCATCATTTTATGTTTGATATTGCTGTGGGCATTCAAGATTAATTTTATTTCTTCTTTACTCAATACATTGGGTAATAACTTGGCTCGTTTTGGGCGGTGTATTTTTTCTATTTCTACTTTGGTTTCACGAACTGTTTTGAAATATAATTTTATGGCATTTACGATTTGGTTTTGGTAGGAAGCAGATAAATTATTTTTTAGGATGTAGTCATTAGTGTAAATGATTACATCATCATTTGATATTTCTTGGATTGCTTTTTCTCGATAAAAAACCAAAAACGATTTTAATGCTTCACTGTATGTTTTTATAGTGCTGGGACTATATCTTTTTGAGGATAGCCATTGTGTGAACTTTTCTATTTGTGCTATGCCTTCTAGAGAGGGTACGGTGTGGGATGTTGGTTTTATTTTAAATCGCAATCGGTTATTTTCCGTATCAGGCAAATGCCATGCTACTAGAGATTGGCTCCATCGTGCGCCGTCAATTTGTTTGATTCGGGCAATGAATTCGGCATTTTTGTTGAAATAAACGGCTATTCGTTTTTCGTTTTTGTGTGTGAGTAGTTTTGCAGACCAGTTCATAATGGGCGAATTAAAAAACTAAAGATATTGATTTTTAATCTAGTAGTAGGTTTTGATTTACCATATAAGTCATGTACGTTTTTGGCTGTAATTTTTTGTGTTGGCTAGTTGTAAGCAATAAGAATAAAACAATGGTGCATTTTTTTTACCATATAAGTCATTTAAGTTTCATTTGTTAGGCTTATATACCTTAAACAACAATAAGGTCATTTAAGGTTTAATGCTTATATGACTCCTCTGTTAAATATTATTTCACTCATTTTATAGTATGACATTAAATAGGTCCAACTGCTCAGGTAAAAAAGGTTGTGTAAAATGTTGTGTTTATTTGACATATATGGAGGTGGTTTACCATATAAGTGATGTAAGTCTTTAGTTTTGTTGTTGTAGGTTTACTGCTCATAGGTATAAAAAGATAGGTAAGGTGTAGTGATTGTATAATTTATATGTTGGAGGTGCATTTTAATCGAGTAGCAGCGCGCTACTGAAATTCTTTGGTACTTAATTTTTAGCCCTGATGGCAGTGAAAATCCTGTGGCTTTGGGTGGCTGTTTTTTTTCTGGCTACAAAGAGCGACCAGCGGAAGCACCTTTGTGGCCTTGAAAAAAAAGCCAACCCAGCCAGAGATTGCAACGAACAGCAGGATTAGCTCCTGAAATGTCATCTTGTCAGATTTTTTTACGCCAATTTTAACATAAACTGACAATTTAATAGGTGGTTTTGTATTGGCACAAAGATTGACTTATCGACTTCGAGTCATTAAAACTAGTATACAATAAAATTAAATATATTAAAAATGGGTAAAATAATCGGAATTGATTTAGGTACGACCAACTCTTGTGTTTCTGTAATGGAAGGTAATGAAGCAGTTGTTATTCCTAATGCAGAAGGAAAAAGAACAACACCATCTATCATCGCTTTTGTTGAAGGTGGGGAAATTAAAGTAGGAGATCCTGCTAAAAGACAAGCGGTAACTAATCCAACTAAGACTATTGCTTCTATCAAACGTTTTATGGGACGTGGTTTTGGTGAAGTTTCGGCTGAAGCCAAAAGAGTTTCATACAAAATTGTAAAAGGGGACAACAATACGCCACGTGTGGATATTGATGGTCGTTTATACTCTGCTCAAGAATTGTCAGCAATGACTCTTCAAAAAATGAAAAAAACTGCTGAAGACTATTTAGGTCAAACAGTTACAGAAGCGGTTATTACGGTTCCTGCTTACTTTAATGATGCACAACGTCAAGCTACGAAAGAAGCGGGTGAAATTGCAGGTCTTAAAGTAATGCGTATTATCAACGAGCCTACAGCAGCTGCACTTGCTTATGGTTTAGATAAAAAAGGAAAAGATCAAAAAATTGCTGTTTACGATTTAGGTGGAGGTACATTTGATATTTCTGTTCTTGAATTAGGAGACGGAGTCTTTGAAGTATTGTCTACAAACGGAGACACTCACTTAGGTGGAGATGATTTTGACCATGAAATTATTGATTGGTTAGCTGCTGATTTCTTAACGGAAGAAGGGATTGACTTGCGTTTAGATCCAATGTCTTTGCAACGTTTGAAAGAAGCTGCTGAGAAAGCAAAAATTGAATTGTCTTCTTCTGCTGAAACTGAAATCAACTTACCATACGTAACGGCTACAGCTTCAGGACCAAAACACTTAGTTAAAAAATTAACTAGAGCACAATTTGAAAAATTAACTGATGCATTAGTAAAACGTTCTATGGCACCAGTTGCTAAAGCGCTTAAAGATGCTAATTTAACAGTTTCTGATATTGACGAAGTGATCCTTGTAGGAGGTTCTACTCGTATGCCAAGAATTGCTGAAGAAGTGGAAAAATTCTTTGGTAAAAAAGCATCTAAAGGAGTTAACCCTGATGAAGTTGTTGCAATTGGAGCAGCTATTCAAGGTGGAGTTCTTTCTGGAGATGTAAAAGATGTATTGTTACTTGACGTTACACCTTTATCTTTAGGTATCGAAACTATGGGTGGCGTTATGACTACATTAATTGAGTCTAATACTACTATTCCAACTAAAAAATCTCAAGTTTTCTCTACCGCTGCAGATTCTCAACCAACAGTTGAATTGCACGTATTGCAAGGCGCTAGAGCAATGGCTGCTGATAACAAAACTATCGGTCGTTTTAACTTAGACGGTATTCCACCAGCACCAAGAGGGGTTCCACAAATTGAAGTAACTTTTGATATTGATGCTAATGGTATCATCAAAGTTTCAGCAACTGACAAAGGAACTGGTAAATCTCACGATATTCGTATCGAAGCTTCTTCTGGATTAACATCTGAAGAAATCGAAAGAATGAAACAAGATGCTGAAGCTAACGCTGAGTCTGATAAAATTGCAAGATCTAGAGCTGAAAAATTGAACGAAGCAGATGGAATGATTTTCCAAACTGAAACGCAATTGAAAGAACTAGGAGCTAAATTATCTGACGATAACAAAGTGGCAGTAGAATATGCATTGACTGAATTGAGAATGGCACACCAATCTCAAGACATTCCTGCAATTCAAACGGCTCTTGACAACATCAACGCAGCTTGGAAAACAGCTACTGAAGCAATGTATGCTCAAGGAGAACAAGGTCAACAAGAAGCACAACCTCAAGGGGATGCAGCTCAAGGTGACAATGTTGAAGACGTTGAATTTGAAGAAGTAAAATAAGTAGCAAACTCCCGATATATCGGGATGTGAATCACTTATCTCGATTTTTATCGGGATCATAATTAGGAGAAACCGAGTCAGCAATGGCTCGGTTTTTTTTATGCCTCTATTTTGTAGTTTGTTTTGTGCCAAACATCCTTGTGATCACAACTGCATGTGGAAAAGTGATGGCAGCCAAGAAAGAGAAAAATAAAGCATTGAAAAGCTGCTCTTCTCTAAATATAAAATAGATCAGTGCAATCCCTACAATGGAGATTAGCCAGTAAACTCCTGCTGCTCGACAATAGGCAACAAAATAGGTACTAGAAAAGGAGCCATTTAAAAACTTAATTTGGTCAATTATAGAAGGAATACTGTGCCACAAAACAAAATAGATTGCAAATCCCCATATTAGACTGGAAGATTTAAAAAGGATCGCAAAGAGCAGTAAAAAAAAGAGCTCTACCAGTAATTTTTTTCTAATTTTTTCTGATTTCCAATAAAAATAGGCGCTTAAGCATAGGAAAGTGACTACTGAAACCTGCAATGCTATCCAAAAGTAGGGAAGCGGTACAAGCATATTTGCTATTTTAAAGATGATGTTCTGCACTTGAATGGTGTGAAAATTAAATAACAAGAGCAAAATAACAAGTCCGTAAAAAAAGTGGAATAGTAATAGGAGCCAAGTTGGAAAGTCTTGTTCTAAATTTTGCCATTGCTGTTCTCCAAAATGATTTGCGCTCACTATGATAAAGAGTAAAAGTGCTACTTGCGGAATAATGTAAAATAAAAGTATCCCTGCTAAAACAACCATTACGTAATACGCTAGTATTTTAAATCGAGAATTGGTTTGCTTTATCGTGTTTGTATTTTTAATTAGGAGTAAATCATTTGCGCCATGTAAAATTCCAAAGGTAAAGATCAAAAGGAAACCCGATAGTATTTGCATCCTGGTGGATAAAAAGGAATCCATCCATAATCCGAAAAAGCTAGCTACTATTGCGATATTTGAATAATTTTTCATTTAATTTAATTATTGTTTAAAATTAGGTAAAAAATAATAAACAAAAATGTTTTTTTTATCGTTTAACTTTTCATATATTTGGTTAAACAAAACCATTTAAAATTAATTTTTATGACAAATTTTATGTTTATTTCAGGATTAGTTGGGAAAATGTTACCTACTGATTATGTTGGATTTACTTTTTTTGTAGGCTGTATGGCTATGATGGCTGCATCAGCGTTCTTCTTTTTATCACTGAGCCAATTTGATAAAAAGTGGCGAACCTCAGTATTAGTTTCTGGTTTAATTACCTTTATTGCTGCGGTACATTATTTCTACATGAGAGATTATTGGGCTTCATTTGGAGAATCGCCTACTTTCTTCCGTTACGTTGACTGGGTACTAACGGTGCCATTAATGTGTTTGGAATTTTACCTAATACTAAAAGTAGCGGGAGCCAAACAATCATTACTATGGAAGATGATTATCTATTCTATTGTAATGTTAGTTACAGGTTACATTGGAGAGGTAATTGCTCCAGATAGTGCTGCTTTATGGGGATTCATTTCCGGAGCTGCTTATTTCTTAATCGTGTATGAAATCTGGTTAGGTGAGGCATCAAAATTAGCTACAGCAGCTGGTGGAGAAGTGCTTAAAGCACACAAAATTTTATGTTGGTTTGTACTAGTAGGTTGGTCCATTTATCCATTAGGATATATGATGGGGACAACAGGATGGTACAACTCATTTATCCCTGCGGGTAACATCGATGTAGTGTACAACATTGCAGATGCTATCAATAAGATAGGGTTTGGTTTAGTAATTTACAGTTTAGCTGTTAAGTCTTCTAAAGATTAATTCCTATTTTCATCTTTAATTTGATAACCGAACTAGAAATAGTTCGGTTTTTTTTTATGGGTAAAATTAATATGCGATTTTTTCACCGTTTTACAAGCTCGGCTGTAATTCTATCACAAGATTTTAAAAAAAAAGAAACCGCAGATGCACAGATTAACAAAAAATTTAAATCTGCGAATCTGCGGTAACTAAATA
>NZ_FNDB01000014.1 GCF_900099915.1 Flavobacterium omnivorum | reverse complement strand
GTCGTTCCAAAAAAGACTTCTGTTTCTCTAGAAGTTTTACTTTGGCTTCAAGTTCCATTATCTTTTGTTCTGGCGACTTTGACATAGTAAATGGTGTTTGGTTTTCCCAATCAAAGTTACCGAATTTTCTAAGCCATTTAACAACAGTTGATCTATTTTGAATGCCATAAGTCTTTGTGGATTCTGTAACTGTAAGTTGTCCTCGTTCAATTTCTTGAACAATTTGTAATTTAAAAGACATTGAATAATCTTTTTGAGTCCGCTTCACATAGCGTGTTTCTTCATGTTTTTCCATTAGGATACTTTTTGTGTATCGCTATTTCAGGACGGGACAAGAACATAAAAAAAGACTTGTAGAATTAAATCTGCAAGTCTTTTTTTTTGGATTTTATGTCAAAATACTATTTGTCTTTGGTAAACGGTATTTTTTGTCCATCAGGTGTCAACATTTCAAATCCATTTAAGCTATCATTAAATTCAAATTTAAGTCCCGCTTGTTTAGATTCTAATGTGTTTTTCCCAATTGGTTCCACTGAAAAACTTGGATAATTGGTAATCAGAACATTTAACGCACCATTTTTTTCTGTAAAAGTAATTTTTAGAGGAGCCATCTTAGTGGAGTAAACTCCTAAGTAACCATCCAAAATTAAATCTTTTTCAATCAAACCGTTGCTTGCTGTCCAAGTATTGTTTGCTGAATTGCTATCCGGTAAAACATGATCTGGATCTAGTGTGATGCTTTCAATTTCTTCTGTCGAATTGTGTTTAAAAGACCAAGCTTTGTTTTTTTGCCACACCTCCACGGGCAAAGTCACGCGAGATACTTTTCCACTTTTTGTTTTTATGTCTAAACTTACTGGCATTGCCATTTTTTCGAAGTTTTCAATCGAAATTACAACACCTAATTTCGGATCGTTTTTTACATATTTAATTGAATTTATTCCTTGATCTAAACGCCAGTTGTATTGGAACCAACCTCTCCAAAACCAACTCAAATCTTCACCAGCAACATTTTCAATTGTTCTAAAGAAGTCATCTGGTTGCGGATGTTTGTATGCCCAACGCTCTATGTAGGTTCTCAAAGCCAAGTCGAAACGCTCTTTACCAAGAACCTGTTCTCGTAAAATCACTAATCCAGAACTTGGTTTTGAATACGCCAAAAGACCAATATTAGTCTCTTTCATATTATCGGGAGAACTCATAATCGTTTCTAGATTTGGGCTAGTATATACTTCCGCTCTTTGATGCATATCCGCTTTTTCCTCTTTATATTCACCGTTATTAAAATCAACCGAACTCAATGAATTTATAAAAGTATTAAAGCCTTCGTCCATCCAAGCAAACAATCTTTCATTGGAACCTACAATCATAGGAAACCAAATGTGGCCAAACTCATGATCCGTAACACCCCATAAATCAGCTCCTTTAGACTCCCAACTACAAAAAACAATACCAGGATATTCCATTCCGCCTTCATTACCCGCAACATTTGTAGCTGCTGGATAGGGATATTCAAACCATCTTTTAGAATAGTTTTCAATCGATGCTTTTGTATATTCAGTGGAACGTCCCCACGCGTCATTTCCAGCACTTTCAACTGGATAAACAGAAATAGCTAAAGATTTTTTTCCGCTTGGTAAATTGATTTTTGCAGCATCTAAAATAAATGAAGCAGAAGAAGACCAAGAAAAATCACGTGAATTTTTTATTTTATAATTCCACGTTTTAGTAGTTGTAGCAGCTGTTTTAGATGAAATTGCAACTTCTTCAGCGGTACGTATAAAAACTGTTTTATCACTTTGTTTGGCTTGAGCTAATCTACTTTGTTCTACAGTAGAATATACAGCCGCAGGATTTAATAATTCTCCAGAAGCAACCACAATATGATGGGATGGCGCAGTAATACTCACGTCAAAATCACCGTATTCCAAGTAAAACTCTGAAGCTCCCAGATACGGATTTGTATTCCAGCCTCTTACATCATCATAAACACACATGCGAGGATACCATTGTGCCATAGTAAATATTTTTCCGTTTTTAGTTTCTAAAACTCCCATCCGGTCAGAACCTTCAAAAGGCGCTATGAATGAAAAGTCGATTTTAATTTTAACGGAACCGCCTTTAGCATTTAATCCTTGTGGAAGAAAAACCTGCATTCTGGTATCCGTGATTGCGTACTTGGCCTCTGTTTCGGTTGCTTTTCCCTTCAAAGTACTAATAACTTTTACCGATTTTATTTTATGTCCACCTTCAAAAATTTGGCCTTGAGCCCCATTTCTACTTCCATTCAAAGGAACTATCGCACTTCCACGGGAATCTTCTTTAAATAAATTTTGGTCTAAGTTCATCCAAACAAAAGCCATTTTATCAGGACTGTTATTCGTATACGTAATGATTCCCGTTCCGGTAATCTCATTGTTTTTTTCATCCAACTTGGCAGTTAATTTATAATCAGCACTATTTTGCCAATATTCAGCACCGGGCTGACCACTTGCAGAACGTGTACTTGTTCCATTTTTGGAGTAAAAAAAGGGTGCAAAAGCATCATGATAATCGTACTTAGAATTAGCAGTACCAGATGAATTTCCAGGAGTTTGTTGTGCCGATAAAGAGCTAACTCCCAATAAGAATAAAGTTAAGTGGAGTATGACTCCGAAGCGAATATTTTTCATTTTCTTATGATTTATATCACAAATTAATGAAAAAAAAGAGAATTTTAAACTATTAAACTAAATTCATTCTGCTTTGAGATGTAAAATCATGGATTAAGCAGATCAGAATTAAAAATTATAAAATATATTTACAGCATAAATGATTTTTAAATTAAACTGAAACCTAATTTTGACAACTACAATTAAAAACGCAACTCTTTCTGCTACAATTAAACACTTTGGTGCTGAATTAATTTCGTTAAAAACGAATCAGAATAAAGAATATATTTGGGAAGGAAATGCTGAATTTTGGGGTAAGCATGCTCCTATTTTATTTCCTATTGTAGGAACTTTGAAAAATAATTCTTTTCAATACCAAGGAACAAACTACTCCTTATCTCGACACGGATTTGCAAGAGATATGGGATTCCAATTAATCCATTCGACCAAGAACAGTGCTACTTTCACTCTACAATCTTCTGCTGACACCTTAAAAGTATATCCTTTTGAATTTGAATTGCAAATTAGTTACACTTTAGAAGAAAACAACTTAGCTATTGCATACCAGGTGCGTAACAAAGGAAAATCTAAAATGCCATTTGCTATTGGAGCACATCCAGCTTTTGCCTTACCGCATGAATTTGAAAATTATGCGATTGCTTTCGAAAAAGAAGAAGATTTGGAGTATCATATTTTAGAAAATGACTTGGTTTCAAATAAAACAGAGAGACTAAAAGTTGATGATAAAAAAATTCCACTAACTTATGATTTATTTAAAAATGACGCTTTGATTTTCAAAACACTTCATTCCAAATCATTGACTATTTTAGAAAATGAAAATCCAGTATTGAAAGTACATTTTGAAGGTTTTCCGAGTTTAGGAATTTGGACTAAGAGGAATGCACCTTTCATTTGTATTGAACCCTGGTTTGGCTATTCTGACACTACCGAAAGTAGCGGAGATTTGTTCGAAAAAGAAGGCATTCAAATTTTAGAATCAAACGGAGAATTCCAATCAAAATATAGCATTGAATTACTTTAATTAAAAAAATTAACATGTTAACAATCTCTTTTACCCCATTTCCAAATTTAGAAACCGAACGTTTACTTTTAAGAAGAGTGGTTCCTGCTGATGTAAAGGAAATTTTTGCATTGCGATCTAATCCGGAAACGATGAAATACATTCCAAGACCTTTATTAAAAACCGATGAAGATGCCTTAGAACATGTTGCTATGATTGACAGTAAAATAGACACTAATGAGGGAATCAATTGGGCGATTACGTTGAAAGACAATCCAAGATTGATTGGAATAATTGGTCACTATAGAATAAAACCTGAGCATTTTCGCGCCGAAATTGGTTACATGCTGCTTCCCGATTATCATGGAAAAGGAATCATTTCTGAAGCCGCAAAAGAAGCGTTACGTTATGGTTTTCAAGTGATGAAATTGCATTCCATCGAAGCGGTTATTGACCCTGAAAATAAAGCTTCAGCAAAGGTTTTAGAGAAAAATGGGTTTGTTAAAGAAGCTCATTTTAAAGAAAATGAATATTATGATGGCCGTTTTTGGGATAGTGTGGTTTATTCTCTGTTAAATACGCAGCATTCGAATTAGAGCGTATTGGTAAGGATACCTAATAAATTAATTGCAACAAAAATAAACTATCCAATTAAGATTTATCTTTGCTTCGCTTAGTCCCCTGCGCAATTAGTTCAAATAGATATAAAATTCTCTTCATGAAAAAATTATTCATAGTCTCTTTTCTATTTTTCTCTGTATTATCACAAAGCCAAACTTACGTAAAAGTAAATGCTGTAACAACTTTATTGACGGTTCCAAATGTTGGTATTGAAACTAGTATTGGAAAAAAATCGACTTTTCAATTTGACATTACAGCCTCTTTTTGGAAATCAATAAATGGCAATCCAGCACAATTTTATATTTTTATACCTGAATACCGCTACCATTTCAGAGAAAAATATAATGGTTTTTATGTTGGAGCACATGTTGGAGGCACCTTGTACAATTTTCAGAAATGGAATTATTTCAACACTGACAACTATGAAAAAGGAGTTGGATACATGGTTGGTGCTACTGTAGGATATCAAAAAAAGATTAAAGACCGCTTTCTACTTGATTTTTTTATCGGCGGTGGAAATCATCAGGGATTTTACAAAGGGTACCTAATTAGTACTGGAGAGCGTTATGACGGAGCAAAAAATTACAATAAAAGTGGTGAATGGTTGCCTTACCGCGGTGGCGTTATGATTTCATATCAATTAGACTAGGCTTTATTTTCAAATTTAGGCAAGGATTGAACGTATAAGTCTTCCACTTGTTTTCTAGCCCAATCCGTTTTTCGTAAAAAAGTTAAACTGGATTTTACACTGGGATTGTCCGTGAAACACTTTACTTTTATGAGCTCTCCTAAGGTATCAAATCCATAGTGATCTACTAATTGTTCTACTATTTTTTGAAGTGTAATTCCGTGAAGCGGATCTTTTGATTTTAAGTTTTCCATTTTGCAAATATATAAAAACAGCAATTACTTATTTTTTAAATTTATTCTAATGAAAAAATTTCTCTTACTTTTTACATTTTTTTTTATAAATATCAGTTTTGGACAAAAAACAATAACGACCTACTACTTTGTGCGCCATGCTGAAAAAGTAGAAAGTTCTAAAAATCCAGATTTATCATCAAAAGGTATCGAAAGAGCCGATCATTGGAACAAAATATTCGCAGAAGTAGATTTTGATTTAGTATACACTACTGATTTTAGAAGAACAGTTCAAACGGCAAGTCCAACTGCTGCTGCTAAAAAGAGTACCGTTAAAATTTATGATCCTCAAAACATAGCAATTGAATCCTTCAAAAAGGAAACGTTAGGAAAAAAAGTTTTGATTGTCGGCCACAGTAATACCATACCAAATTTTGTAAATCAAATTATTAATCGAAAAACATATGAAGACATTGGCGATTCAACTTTTGGGAATCTTTATATTGTGACACTAATAGGAGATGATATAAGTCACCAATTATTGAAATTAGAATAAGCTGAGTCAAAGCATAAAATAAAACTATAAAAAAGTCACTATCAAATAATAGTGACTTTTTTTGCTTTACTAAAATTTTAGAACTTCATTCCAATACCCATTCCCATGATTAGTGGATTAATTGTTACAGCAGCAGGCATCGCTAGTCCAGTTGCTAAATTAGAAGCATCAACAGTAACAACTATTTTTAAAAATAATTTTTTAACATCAGCATTAATAAAAAAGGTTTCGTTTAGCATCAAATCAAAACCTAATTGGAAAGCATAGCCGAAATTGTTTTGATAGCTTACTTTTTTAACTGTATTTCCATCTTCTACATTATAGAAAATAGTGTAATTGACCCCAGCTCCCACATAAGGTTTAAATACCTTTTCAGCTAAGGGATTAAAGTGATACTGTGCCGTTAATGTTGGCGGCAATAACCAAACACTTTCTAAATCTATATTGGCATTATTGGGTCCACCAATGGCTGAAATATCAGAGCCAACGGTATGAACCTCATGCTTAGTAGTTGCTAAAATTAACTCCGTCGCAAAATGTTTAGTAAAAAAATAAGTAAAGTCTAATTCTGGAACAAATGTATCTGAAAGTGAAACATAACCTCCAACAATACCAATTTTGGCACTCTCGTATGGGATAACAGCAATTCCTCTGATGCGAGCCTGCCACTTTTTGAAATCAGGAGTTTTTTTTCTTCTTTTGTTTGTGCATTTAATGTCAAAAAGGACACTGCCATAAAGGCTAAGATAATTTATTTTATTTTAACTTTGGTTTAAATTGTTGAACAAATTTATGCTGTAGAATTTCGTTTTTTACTGATATAAGTCATAGTTTGAAGAATATTTATACTTATTTTACCAAGTAATACTGTATAAACTTTCAATTTTATTATACCTTTGCATACTATGCTAAAAACAATAAATATATTCAATAAAAGAGCGAAATTCGACTATGAAATAATCGAAACGTTCACTGCAGGAATCGTTTTGGCTGGCACCGAAATCAAATCCATTCGATTAGGTAAAGCGAACATCACAGAAAGTTTTTGCGAATTTAGCAATAATGAACTTTTTGCAATCAATACGTATATTGAAGAATATACTTTTGGGAATCAATTCAACCACAAAGCTAGAAGCGAGCGTAAATTACTTTTAAATAAAAAAGAATTAAAAGGTTTATTGAAAAGCGTTCAAGCCAAAGGATTAACAATAGTCCCTTTGAAATTGTTTACCAATGAAAAAGGAATGGCTAAACTACAAATTGGCCTATGCAAAGGAAAGAAAACCTATGACAAACGGGAATCTCTTAAAGAACAAGACACCAAACGCGACCTTGACAGAATAAAAAAATCGTTTTAAATTAAAATAAAATTGATAAAAATATTTTTAACTTTGAAAAATGACTAAATTTGTCAAGACAATTTAAAACATTTTTAAAATAAAAACTCTACTCAAAAATGCAAGAGAACAAAAAGGACTCAAAACTAGAGAAGTGGCACAACTTTTAGGAATTGATCAGGCCTTGGTGAGTAAATTTGAAAGTGGTACTCGCAAACCCACCAGAGAGCAAGTGGTAAAACTTGCTGCTTTACTAGAAATAGACTTAGAAACCATTATGGTCTCCTGGCTTAAAGAAAAAATTATTTACGAAATTGGGCAGGATGAGTTTGCTTTAAAAGCATTATTGGTTGCGGAGCAAGAAATTAGATTTCAAAGTAAATCCTCAAAGAAAAAAATATCTAGTACACTTCAAAAAATTTTAAATGAAATAGACATTCTCAAGATAAAACTGGATGGGTTTCGTCAGTTTGATAGTTACCGCATTGCACAAGCTTTAGAGCTAGAATATACTTTTGAAAGCAACCGTATCGAAGGAAATACCATGACGTTACGTGAAACTGATTTGGTTATCAATGAAGGTCTAACTATTTCCGGAAAAAGTATGCGGGAACATCTTGAAGTAATAAATCATCAAGAAGCAATTGCCTACATTAAAGATTTAATCCAAAGAAATAGTTCCATAAATGAACGAGAAGTATTGTCTATTCATAATCTTATTTTAAGAGGAATTCAACCTGAAGATGCGGGTCGTTATAGAAAAGTTCAAGTGATGATTCAAGGAATCAGCCACATGCCTCCGCAACCTTTTTTAGTCGCTAAGGAAATGGAAGATTATTTTATTTGGTACGAAACCAATAAATCAAGTCTTCATCCAATTGTTTTGGCTGCTGAAATGCACGAGCGCTTGGTTACTATCCATCCATTTATTGATGGAAACGGTAGAACTTCACGCTTGGTAATGAACTTAATTTTATTACAAAATGGCTACATTATTGCAAATATAAAAGGGGATTATGAAAGTAGAATGCAATATTATCAAACACTTGAAATAGCCCAAACTAAAAACAACAAAGAGGATTTTTTGTTGTTCATTGCACAAATAGAGAAAGAAAGCTTAGAACGGTATCTGTTTATCATTGGTCAATAAAGATTCATCTTCAGCTCCTTATTTTACGTATTAAGGGTTGGAGAGGATTTTTTAGTTTTTATCTTCTAATAGTGGGACAAAGCGAAACTCCCCAAATTCATGTTTTTCAAATTGAGTTTCGTTTTTCCTGATTAACAAAGTCATAATTTGTACCTCTTCGCCTAGCGGAATAACAAGTCTCCCTCCTATTTTTAATTGAGACATCAATGGTTGAGGAATAAACGGAGCACCCGCAGTTACAATTATACTGTCAAAGGGCGCATAGCTTGGCAATCCCTTGTATCCATCTCCAAAAGAGAGGTGTTTGGGTCGGATATTCAGTTTTGGAAATAATAAAGAGGTGGATTTAAACAATTCATTTTGTCTTTCCACACTAAATACTTTTGCACCCATCATACAAAGTACCGCCGTTTGATAACCAGAACCCGTTCCAATTTCTAATACTTTATGTTCCTTTTGTATTTCTAATAATTGCGATTGAAAAGCTACAGTATAAGGTTGAGAAATCGTTTGCCCTGCGCCAATAGGAAAGGCCTTGTCTTGATAGGCATAATCTTCAAAACTGGAATTCAGAAACAAGTGACGTGGGATTTTTTTTATCGCAGCCAAAACATTTTTATCAGTAATCCCTTTTTGTTCTAAAACGCTTACTAATTGATTCCGAAGTCCTTGATGTTTGGCTGTATCTTTCAAAATTTGATATTTAATTTTGACAAAAATAGAGGGAAAAATACCAAAAACCAAATCCCACATTTTAAATCGATTTATTATTTTTCTCACTGGAATTTGGGATTTTAAAAATTGAATTTTAACCATTTTATTGCTATTTTTGTATAAATTAAATCATTATGCTGAAAATTGGAGTATTAGGTGCTGGTCATCTAGGAAAAATACATTTGCGTTTATTACAACAATCTGAAAAGTATGAATTAGTAGGTTTTTACGATCCAAACCAAGAAAATGCTGAAAAGGTTTCTAAAGAATTTGGTTACAAAAATTTTAGTACAATCGCCACACTTATTCATGCAGTGGATGTAATTGATATTGTTACGCCTACCCTTTCCCATTATAAATGTGCCAAAGTTGCCATCAAATCTGGCAAACATGTTTTCATAGAAAAACCAATTTCAAATACCATTGAAGAGGCCGAAGAAATTATAGCTTTGGCAAACGAATATAAGGTCAAAGGCCAAGTTGGTCATGTAGAGCGTTTTAATCCAGCATTCATCGCGACCAAAAACATGATTGAAAACCCTATGTTTATTGAAGCCCATCGTCTTGCTGAATTCAATCCCCGTGGAACAGATGTTCCCGTAGTTTTGGATTTGATGATTCATGATATTGATGCAATTTTAAGTGTAGTCCAATCAAAAGTTAAAAATATTAGTGCTAGCGGTGTTTCTGTCATTAGTGACACTCCTGATATTGCTAATGCACGAATCGAATTCGAAAATGGTTGTGTGGCTAATTTAACAGCAAGCCGAATTTCGATGAAAAACATGCGTAAATCACGATTTTTCCAGAAAGATGCCTACATCTCTGTAGATTTCTTGGAAAAGAAATGCGAAGTAGTCAAAATGAAAGATGCTCCCGAGGTTCCTGGGGATTTTGATATGATTTTACAAAATGCAGAAGGTATTAAAAAACAGATCTATTTCTCTAATCCTGATGTAGAACAAAATAATGCGATTTTGGACGAATTGGAGTCTTTTGCAGATGCAATAAACACCAATACAACGCCTATAGTTACCTTAGAACAAGCCACAGAAGCACTTCGAGTAGCATATCAAATAATCGCTTGTTTTAAGAAATAGGGAAATAATTCAGCTTTCAATTTTCAAGCTATTGGGTAATCCAACTTGAAAAATCAAACCTTAAACAAAAATAACAGAATGAAAACAATAGCAGTAATCGGAGCAGGAACAATGGGTAATGGAATTGCTCATACATTTGCTCAAAGCGGTTTTACCGTGAAATTAATCGACGTTTCCGAAAAATCACTCGATAAAGGAATGGCAACTATTGCAACCAATTTAGACCGAATGGTTTCAAAAGGAACCATAACTGAAGAAGACAAAGCAAAAACCATTACCAATATAATCACGTATACTGATATTAAAGACGGCGTTGTTGGCGTTGATTTAGTTATTGAAGCAGCTACTGAAAATGTAGAATTAAAACTCAACATATTCAAACAGTTAAATGAAGCGTGTTCGCACAGTACAATTTTAGCAACTAATACCTCTTCTATTTCTATTACTCAAATTGGAGCGGTTGTGGCACATCCAGAACGTGTTATTGGGATGCATTTTATGAATCCAGTACCAATTATGAAGCTTGTCGAAATCATTCGTGGCTACACCACATCAGAAGAAGTGACCAAAATCATTATGGAGTTGTCTCAAAAATTAGGAAAAACTCCCGTTGAAGTAAATGATTACCCTGGATTTGTAGCCAATAGAATTTTGATGCCTATGATCAACGAAGCAATCGAAACATTATACAACAAAGTAGCAGGTGTTTATGAAATTGACACTGTGATGAAATTAGGGATGGGACACCCAATGGGGCCTTTACAATTAGCTGATTTTATTGGACTTGACGTGTGTTTGGCCATTTTAAATGTAATGTATGATGGTTTCAAAAACCCAAAATATGCGCCTTGTCCGCTTTTAGTTAACATGGTTCGGGCAGGAAAAATAGGCGTGAAATCCAGTGAAGGTTTCTATGATTATTCTGAAACTAAAAAAGCGGAGAAGATTGCTAAACAATTTGTTTAATTTTTTCTGAAGCAAATCACTTGTTTCCATAACCATTTTTGTCCCGCTTTCCGTTGCAATCTTTTTGTTCTTAAAGAAAGAACAAAAAAGGATTTCCACTTTAATCGAGGCTAATGATCAATTTTTGAATTCCATACTAGTTGGTTTCAAAAAAGCAAATCCTTAAACATTAAACTAAAATAGTTTGGCTGAAATAATTCCTTTCAAAGCAGTTCGTCCCACTCGCGATAAAGTTTGTCTTGTTACCTGTCGCTCTTACGAAGAATATGTAAATGCTGAATTAGCGGCGCAATTGGACTTCAATCCATTGTCTTTTTTACATATTCTCACACCTGCTTATACGAATCAGGAAACCGTTTCTTTTGAAAAAAGATACCGTCAAGTTCATCAAAAATATGAGGATTTCAAAAATGAGATTATTTTAGTAAAAGACAAAAAACCAGCAATATACATTCATAAAATCGTAACTAAGACCCAATCTTTTACCGGAATTATCGTTGGTACGAGTGTAGCTGATTATTGCAATAATATCATTAAAAAACACGAGGATATTATCGCATTTAGGGTCCGATTGCTCAAAGATTACATGAAATATTCAGAGTTTAATACGGAACCAGTTTTGATGACATATCCTGATAATAAAACCATTGAAAACTGGATATTTAACTGTACCCAAAAGTTAGCCGATTTTGAATTTTCGACTACAAAAAAAGAGATTCACTATCTGTGGAAAATTGAAGATGCCTTAGAAATAAATTGGCTTCAGAATATTTTTGAAAAAACGCAAAGCCTTTACATCGCAGACGGTCATCATCGAACTGAAGCGCTTAAATTATTATCCGAAGAAAATGACAACCTAGAAAACACAGCTAAAAATCACATCCTTAGTTACTTAATTTCTGAAAACAACATTAAAATATACGAATTCAATCGTTTGGTAAAGGATTTGAACGGATTTACTAAAGAAGCCTTTTTACAAGAATTACAAAAGGATTTTATTATAGAAAATAAATTCCAACAAGCATTTCAACCTTCCCGAAAACATGAATTCGGAATGTATTTAGACCATTCTTTTTATAGTCTAAATTTACGAAATGAAAATGAAATTTTCGAGACTGTTTTGGATAGTTTAGATACACAAATTTTGTACAAAAAAGTGTTATTACCCATTTTAGCTATCGAAGATTTACGCAATGATGAACGAATAGAATACCTTTCAGGAAAGCAATCCGTACTAGAACTAAAAAATAAAATTGATCAAGAGGAATTTGAAATCGCTTTTATTCTATTTCCATCAAATATTGGAGAAATAAAAGCATTGGCTGACGCTGATCTCATTATGCCGCCTAAAAGTACTTATATTGAACCTAAATTCAGAAGCGGTTTAGTTGTGTATGAACTGTAGGTTAAATTAAAAGTTTAAAAATTAAAAGATTTAAAAAATGTCAATAGCTGAAAATATACTTTCCATACAATCCACTTTACCAGCGCAAGTAACCTTAGTCGCCGTTTCTAAAACCAAACCAATTGCAGCTCTTATGGAAGCCTATGATGCTGGCCAGCGCATTTTTGGAGAAAATAAAATCCAAGAAATGGCAGAGAAATGCGAAGCAATGCCAAAAGACATTCAATGGCACATGATAGGGCACGTGCAAACCAATAAAGTCAAATTTATGGCTCCATTTGTTAACTTGATTCATGGAGTAGATAGCTTGAAGTTAGTACAGGAAATCAATAAACAAGCCGTAAAAGCAGATAGAGTAATCGATTGCTTATTGCAAATACACATAGCGGAAGAAGAAACTAAATTTGGTCTTGACGAGCAAGAACTTACTTCACTGCTATCATCAAGCGAATTTAAAGAAATGAGGAATATACGTATTGTTGGTTTAATGGGAATGGCAACCTTTACGGATAATAAAAACCAAATAAAAAAAGAATTTACCCATTTGAAATCTATTTTTGATTCATTTGCAGTTCACAACTCACAATTTACAGTTCTTTCCATGGGAATGTCCGGAGATTACCAACTCGCAATCGAGTGTGGAAGCACAATGGTTCGAATAGGAAGTAGTATCTTTGGAGGTAGAAATTGATTTTCAATTTTCGATTTTTAATTGACGATTTTTGACTTGAGCAATAGCGAACTGGCGATGCATTTCAGCTGTTTCGTAATTTGTAACATTAAACATTAAATAAAAAATTTGTACGCAATATTAGACATAGAAACAACTGGAGGACAATTCAACGAAGAGGGAATTACTGAAATCGCTATCTATAAATTTGATGGCCATGAAGTGGTCGATCAATTCATCAGTTTGGTAAATCCTGAAATTCCTATTCAACCGTTTGTTGTTAAACTTACTGGTATCAATAATGCTATGTTGCGCTCAGCTCCTAAGTTTTTTGAAGTTGCCAAACGCATTATCGAAATGACAGCAGATTGCGTAATCGTGGCTCATAATGCCTCCTTTGATTACAGAATCCTACGAACTGAATTTCGCCGTTTAGGTTACGATTTTGAATCCCAAACACTTTGCACAGTCGAATTATCGAAAAAACTATTACCTGAGCAACCTTCCCACAGTCTAGGAAAGCTTGTGCGCGCCCTTGGAATCCCAATGGCAGACCGTCACAGAGCCAGTGGTGATGCTTTAGCAACGGTTAAATTATTTAAAATTCTGCTGGAAAAAGATTTGGAAAAAGAAATCGTAAAAGATTTTATAAAACTGGAAATCCAAAAAGGAATTGCACCAAAATTATTAGATATTGTCTCTAAATTACCAGCTAAAACTGGAGTGTATTACATTCATAATGAAAAAGGAAATCTAATTTACATTGGCAAAAGCCGAAATATAAAAAAACGAATCAACCAGCATTTTACAGGAACATCAACTAAATGCAAAAAAATTCAAGCCGAAGTATTCACCGTAACCTATGATGAAACTGGAAGTGAGCTTGTCGCTTTATTGAAAGAAAGCGAAGAAATAAAAATCAACAAACCCATCTATAATAGAGCTCAACGAAAAAGTATTTTCCAGCTTGCTTTGTATGCTGAAAAAGATGAAAAAGGATACATCAACTTAAAACTACAAAAAGCTGATGGTCGAAAAAAAGAAATTACCTCTTTCACTTCCATTCAAGAAGGAAAAAATGCTTTGTTTAGAATCACGTCTCACTACAATTTATGCCAAAAATTAACGGGATTGTATAGCACTAAAACGAACTGTTTTCAATACAGCATAAAAGAATGTGACGGAGCGTGCTTAGGCGCTATCTCTCCAGAAGAATACAATGCAAGAGTTCAAGCATTTATCGAAAAAAATAGTTTCGAAAATCAAAATATGGTGTTGATTGATAAAGGAAGATCGATTAGCGAAAAATCAGCAGTTTTGATAGAAAATGGCATATATAAAGGTTATGCTTTTTATGACTTGAACTACCAAATACACAATATTGAAATCTTGAGAAACATTATTATTCCAATGCAAAACAACCGTGATACTAAAAGCATTATTCAGGGACATATTAGAAAAAATAAAACGTTAAAGACAATACGATTCTAAACGCATGTTAATCCCTATTTAAGTATGCAAAGAATAAAGTCAAAATTTGACACCTTTAGACAAAAAACAAATATTGTCATTTACGGGACGAATACTGCTTCAGGGCGTTTATTTGATCTGGTACTTTTAGGTGTGATACTAGTAAGTGTAGTAATTGTTATGCTCGAAACCGTTAAAGGTTTCGATACAAAATACCATCAAGAACTCCTTGTTTTAGAGTGGATTATCACCATTTTCTTCACTCTAGAGTACCTTCTTCGCATTATTTCCATAAATAAACCTCTAAAATATATTTTTAGTTTTTATGGAGTTATTGATTTGATTGCAACATTACCCATGTATTTATCGCTATTTTTTGTAGGAACCAGTGTCTTAACTATATTTCGCGCTTTTAGACTTTTGCGGCTATTTAAGATCCTTAAACACCCTCAATTTTCTAGCCAATCCATTCATTTGCGGGAGGCTTTAAATGCTAGCAAAGGTAAAATTCTTATTTTCATCTACTTCATGCTAATTAGTAGCATCATAATAGGATCAATCATGTATGTAGTCGAAGGAAAAGAAGGTGGCTTCACTAGCATACCTATCAGTATTTATTGGACTATAGTAACGCTAACAACGGTTGGTTATGGTGACATTTCACCTATTACACCGCTAGGACAAGCCATTGCCTCCCTAGTTATGATCATGGGATATGGAATAATCGCCGTTCCTACTGGGATCGTTTCTGCTGAATTTGCAAACACTAATCGTAAAAAAGCATTGGCCCAAAGGGTTAATCCCTGTTCAAGTTGTGGAACCGAAGGCCATGAATCTAATGCAAAATACTGCTTCCATTGTGGAACAGAACTATAATTTATTAATTTGAAGCCAATCCAGCTGTGCACTGCAACTCCTCGTTATTCCAGTTGTTTTTCTATAGTTTAAAAGGAGCTTCTTCCAGTCGCTCTTTTACACCAAGAAAAACTAACTTCCATAACTGCGGGGTTTCCGTTCCCATCTGGGCTAAAAAAATATGAAATACCTAATCACCATTATTGGACCTACCGCTATAGGAAAAACCGCCTTAAGCATTGTATTGGCAAATTACTTTAAATGCGACATAATTTCCTGTGACAGCCGACAGTTTTTCAAGGAAATGACTATTGGAACTGCAGTTCCTAGCAAATTAGAATTGGCTGCAGCCAACCATCATTTTATCCAAAATAAATCTATTTTAGAAAATTATACCGTGGGAGATTTCGAGAAAGAAGCTATCATAAAACTAGATGAGCTTTTTTCAACTAACGATTACGCTATTTTAGTAGGTGGATCGGGATTGTATGTTGACGCCATTCTAAAGGGTTTTGATGAATTTCCAGAAATTAACCCTGCGATTCGTTCCGATATAAATGCAAATTATGAAAAACTGGGAATCGGATATTTACAACAAAAACTCGAAGTTTTAGATCCTGAATATTATAAAACACTATCCATCGAAAATCCACAAACCCTACAAAATCCGCAACGAATGATGCGTTTTGTAGAAGTTTGCATCGGTTCTGGAAAACCATATTCTTCTTTTTTAAACCAGAAAAAAAACAGTCGCAACTTCACTCCCATTTTAATAGGTTTAGAAGCCGATAGGAAAATTATTTATAGCCGCATCAATCAGCGTGTGGACATTATGATGAACGAAGGTCTTCTGGCTGAGGCCAAATCCTTATTCCCAAATAAAGAATTGAATGCATTGCAAACTGTGGGTTACAGAGAGTTATTCAGCTATTTTGATAGGGAAATTTCACTGGATTTTGCCATCGAAGAAATAAAGAAAAACACCAGACGCTTCTCAAAACGCCAAATCACTTGGTTTAAAAGAAATGAAAATACCAAATGGTTTGATTTTGAAACTCCTTATGAAAAAATAGTTGAATACATAAATTCTAAAAAATAGTGCCCGTTCATTGCCGCATGAAATTCACAATTAACACGATTTAAATTAGCTATGTCTATATCTCCAAACTTTACCTCTATTCTCAGCAAAGACTGGGAAATTAATTTTACACAATGTGCTCCAAATGGCTTTTTAAAGTATACTGATTTATGCAATATTCTGCAACTAACCGCTGCGGCCCATTCTGAAGTTGGTGGAATCAGTTTTACAGACATGCAGGAATTCGATCAAGCTTGGGTTTTAAGTCGGATGCGTGTTGAAATCTCTAAATTACCAAAATGGGGAGATACAGTTACGGTAAAAACATGGATCAATTCACTGGAAAACTCCCGTTCTGTTCGGGCGTTAGAAATGCACGTTAACGGAGAAAAAATTGTAGGTTCTGAGACTTTTTGGGCTGTTTTCAATACTAAAAAGCGTCGACCTGAAGGTTTAGCTTTACCGTTTGATCATTTTGAACTCTATCCTAATACCAAAGCTACGGTACATGGATTTTCCAAAATTAATTTGGATCATGACAAAGAAATAGTTTTTGAAAAAACAGTATTCTTATCTGATCTAGATATTGTAAATCATGTCAATAATGTCAAATATCTAGAGTGGTGCTTGGATTTGGCAAACGAAAATTTAATCCTTAACCAAAAAATTGAAAGTTTTGAGATGAATTTCTTAAAAGAATTATCTTTGAAGGATAGAGTTCAAATACACGAAACTAATTCCGAGAGTAAAACGGTGTTTAGTATTACCAAGGATGATAAAACAAGTTTTGCATTACAACTGAATTGGAAATAACGCGTATATGTTGCCCTTCTTAGAAAAAATCTTCCGATGTGAAATAAATACCTCTCTCGCTCTAAACCCTAGCCCTGATAGCAATGGAAATCCTTTATTCTCGTTTCTTTAACGAGAATAAAGATTGCAATGGATAGCAGGAAGTAGCTCCAAAAAAAAAGGCTCCAATTTCTTGAAGCCTCTTTACTTTATTCTACTACTTTATTTTTGACAACTAATCTAAATCCCTCTCCGTGGATGTTTAAAATTTCAACATTTTCATCCAATTTCAAGTATTTTCTAAGTTTAGCGATGTACACATCCATACTTCTTGAAGTAAAATAGTTATCATCTCTCCAGATTTTTGTCAAGGCTAATTCTCTTGGCATTAAATCATTTTCATGAAGAATCAGCATTTTTAATAATTCGTTCTCTTTTGGAGATAATTTAATCGGCTCTTCATTATTAAACGTTAAAAAACGAAGTTTAGAATTCAGATGAAATTTACCTATATTGAACTCAAACTGTATTTGTTCTGCTTTAGTATCTGAAGATTTTCTTTGAATTATCGCTTTAATTTTCATCAACAAAACTTCAGAGTCAAAAGGTTTATTTAAGTAATCATCAGCACCCGCTTTATATCCCTTCAGCACATCTTCTTTCATCGATTTGGCTGTCAAGAAAATAATAGGCACTTCATTATTTTTTTCTCTGATTTCCTTTGCTAAAGTATAACCATCTTTATAAGGCATCATGACGTCTAGAATACATAAGTCGAAAGTATCTTTTTTGAATTTTTCAAATCCTTCCATTCCGTTCTTAGCTAGGGTCACGTCAAAATCATTTAACATTAAATAATCTTTTAAAACCGCTCCAAAATTAAGGTCATCTTCAACTAAAAGTATTTTTTTATTTACATTTTCCATATTCTAATTTATTAATGGTAATTTTATTATGAAGGTACTCCCTTTTCCCTTTTCACTTTCTACATAAACTTGACCGTTATGGTCATCCACAATTCTCTTTACATACGCTAAACCTAAACCATGACCTTTTACGTTATGGATGTCACCTGTATGTTCTCTATAAAACTTCTCAAAAATTCTTTTTTGAGCAATTTTACTCATTCCTAAACCTTTATCTTTAATTTTGATAATGATCATGTCCTTGATGTTTTCTGTAAAAACCTCAATTTCTGGTACATTTGGAGAATATTTTATGGCGTTCTCTAAAATATTTACAATCACATTGGTAAAATGAACATCATTGATTAACACCGTAGTTCGTAGTGCATTAAAATGACTAACGATCGTTCCTTCCCTATCTTCTAATATTAAATTTACGTGTTCTATTGCGTCATTGATAATATCATGAATGTTATGAGATTCTTTGACAATATTTAATTCCTTCTTTTCTAATTTAGAAATACGAAGCACATTTTCTACTTGCGCATGCATCCTTTTATTCTCATCTTTTATCATTTGGAGGTACCGAAGAACCTTCTCTTTATCATCAATTATCTTTGGATTTCTAATGGCATCCAGGGCTAAATTTATTGTTGCAATTGGCGTTTTAAACTCATGCGTCATGTTATTGATAAAATCATTTTTGATTTCAGATATTTGACGTTGGCGAATCAATTGATTCAAAGCACTTGAGTAAGCAATTAAAATAATAAGCGTAAAAATGATAGACAGCACGGTAACACTAACCAATTCAGACAATAAAAATTTCTTTTTATGAGGAAAAGTAACGAGCAATTGGTATTTACTATTGCCTTCGTTATCTGAAAATATCGGAATGGAATAGGTTGCCTCTTTATCGTATTTAAAATCAGTAGATTTTACTTTGGTGGCTAAATTATTGCTGTATACACTAAATTCAAATTTAGTATTAACGCCATATTCTTCTAATTCTTTTTTGATCAGTTTACTCAATGTTTCCTTTGAAACTCTTTCCTGAATAGGCAATACCGATGCAAAATCTTTATAATAAATCTCAAAAGAAGCGTTATCTAAAACGTCTAAGTTTCCTATTTTCTCAATTCTAATATCAGGTATTAAACTTTTGTTTACGGCTGATTTATCAATTGAATTATCGCTATAAACCTCAGTAACCCGCTTAGAACTAAAACTCTTAAACTTCTCGCTATCAAATTTTTTATCAAAGAACGTTGGTGATATATTGTAATCTTCTGAAATTATACTGTTTGAATATATAATTGTTTTATTTGTCCGAGGATTTTTTTGAACATAATAAAATTCCAGTATGTCATCCTTCTTAGGCACTTTTCCGGTGCTGTCTTTATAATGATTTATTTTATCATAAAAGTTATATGCTTCCTGCTTTTGAATTTTATCAGCCACATTACCAATAACTTGCTTAACATGAAATTTAAACTGCTCATCATTATTTCTGAAAGAGGTATTGAACCAATACACCTGTACAAGAATAATCCCAATAAGGGATAAGCTCATCAATAAAACAAGTAATCTAAAAAAAAGTTTGTTCATCGAAACAAATTTAGTATTTTAACAATATATTAAATAATAGATTAACCAAACATTAACACCTATGTGTGTTTTTGTTTAATCTTCAAAATTTTAAGAATTTGATCCACTTCGCGTTTGGCATTTTCGATTGTACTATTTTCTACAACAAAATCACTTTTTGAAGTTCGTTTTTCATCGCTCCATTGTGCGTCCATTCTTTTTAAAATCGCTTCGCGAGTCGTTTTATCTCGCTTAAGGACACGCTGAATTCTAGTTTCCACAGGAGCTGTGATGGTAATAATTAAATCGCAATCTTTATAACTTCCACTTTCAAACAAAATAGCTGTTTCATATATTATGTATTCAGCTGCTTCATTTTCCAATAGCCATTGCTTAAAATGTCTTTTTACTGCTGGATGAACAATAGCATTTAGTTCTGCTAATTTAAAAGGTTCATTAAACACAATTTCAGCCAATTTTTCTCTATTTATATTGCCATTTTCAAAAACTATATCGCCAAATGTACTTTTAACAGCAGCTACAATTTCTGATGATTGCATTAACTTTTTTGCCTCATCATCAGCAATATAGATTGGAATCCCACACGAATGAAAATAGTTAGCAATGGTCGTTTTTCCGCTTCCAATGCCACCCGTTAATCCAATATTTTTTGTCATATTATATTTTGAAAAATAATTCAGGAAAAGCTTCTTGAGGTTTTTGCTTTAAAATTATCACTTTAAAATAGGATTTTATAAAACCTAAACCATACCCATAAAATTGTTTCCAAACAGCTATTAAAGATAAATAACCAATTTTAATACTCTTATTCTGGTAAGAAGACACCAAAAACAGTACCAAAAAGTACACAAAATACAGCTGGAGTAGCGAATCAAAGTTAACAACTAACATCAATAAAAAGGAGATAAAAAATCCAATAATAAAAATAGAAGGAAAGAAAAAAGTTAATTTACTGTATTTTGGATACCAGCTATTTAAAATAGGCCTTGCTTTGCCAAATTTATTTACCTGAACGGAAAACTTATCCCAGTCTATTCTTCGTTTATGATACACGTAAGCATTGGGGAAAAGTTTAGTTTCAAATCCTAAATTCCACAAACGAATGGATAAATCTGGATCTTCACCTGGATGAATGTTTCCAAAACCTTTGGATGCTTCAAACCCTTTACGAGACAATCCCATATTAAAACTTCTAGGTTGAAACTTCCCTATTTTCTCTGAACCACCTCTTATCCCACCTGTTGTAAGAAAGGAAGTCATCGCAAAATTGATTGCTTTTTGTATGTCAGAGAAACTGTCTAAAGCGTGATCTGGTCCACCAAAACAATCAACATAGTCTTGCTTTAAAGCGGTGTCAACGACTGCTAAATATTCTTTTGGAATAATACAATCCGAATCAAAAATGATAAAATAATCTCCTCTAGCCTTTTTCATACCGTAATTTCTGGAATCACCAGGACCAGAGTTGTCTTTATAATAATATGAAATATCAAGTCTATCACCATACTTTTGTGCCACTTCCTTACATACTAAAGTAGAACCATCTTCTACAAGGACAATTTCAAATATCTCTTTATAGGTAGAATGAGTCAAGCTTTCTAAGAGTTCGTCCACTTCATCTGGCCGATTATAAACTGGAATTATTAAGGAAAACAGCATAAATTATAATGTCGTATTAGTATTGTATTTTGGAACTTGAAAATTTTAACAAATATAATCTTTCTCCATAAAAAAACCACCAACTTACAGTTGATGGTTTTAAAATAGTTTCTATTTTATTCCTCTATTTCTAGTAGTAGAGATGCTTGTAATTAAGTAATACTTTCAATATTTACTACTTCGTTTGTTTCTGCCTTATAATCTACTCCTGCAACATCAAATCCAAATAAATTGTAAAAATCTTTTCTGTATCCTTCTAAATCCCCTATTTCAGCTAAGTTTTCAGTTACGGCCTGGATCCACAATTTAGCTACTTTTTCCTGAACATCCGAACGCATTTCTAAGTCATCAATGCGAATTCTACCGCTATCATCAACAGGAACTTCATTTCCTGTGTACAACCTCTCTTGATATAAACGTTGAATTTGTTCAATACATCCTTCGTGAATTCCTTCTTCTTTCATTATTTTGTAAAGCAATGAAATATACAATGGAATAACTGGAATTGCAGAACTTGCCTGCGTTACTAATGCTTTGTTAACAGATACATATGCTTTTCCATCTATACTCGCTAAACGATCAGTGATAGCAAAAGCCGTCGCTTCAAGATGGTCTTTAGCACGACCAATAGTCCCTTTTCTGTAAACTGCTTCGGTCAATAAGGGACCAATATATGAATACGCAACAGTTGTTGCTCCAGGAGCTAATAAATTTTCAGCTTTTAAAGCATCAATCCACATCGACCAATCCTCACCACCCATTACAGCAACAGTATTTTCAATATCGTCACCACTGCATGGTTCGATAGAAATATCTGATACTTTTCCAGAATGAAAATCAACGGTTTTATTTGTAAAGGTACTTCCTATAGGTTTCAAAACAGAACGGTGCAGCACTCCTGTTGTAGGATGCATGCGAACTGGGGACGCTAAACTATAGATAATTAAATCTACCTGACCTAAATCCGCTTTAATAAGATCTATTGTTTGTTTTTTGATTTCATTAGAAAATGCATCTCCATTAATACTTTTTGCATACAATCCAGCAGTATGAGCTTGTGTTTCGAAAGCGGCTGAATTATACCAACCAGGCGAAGCTGTTTTTCCTTCAGAAGGTGCTTTTTCAAAAAACACACCAATAGTTGCTGCGTCACATCCAAAAGCACTTGTAATTCTGGAGGCCAAACCAAAACCAGTAGAAGCACCAATCACTAAGACTTTTTTTGCTCCATTAATCGCCCCTTTAGATTTTATGTATTCTATTTGATTTTTAACATTTTGCGCGCATCCTTCTGGGTGTGATGTTGTACAAATAAATCCTCTCATTCTTGGTTCAATAATCATAACTGTCTTTTATTTCCGTTTTATACTGTTTAGTTTGTTCCTCTTTTGATTTAAAAAACAAATTTCTTATTTAATAATTTTATTAATATTTTCTCTTACCGTTACGATATCTATTTTTTTGTTTCTGCATTCTAGGTTTTCCGCTTGATAAATTGTTAAAAATTCATTGAAATCTTTACAATCTTTTAAAACATTAAACTCTTTTTTAACAATATCAAATACAATCCCCTTTAATAGATTCATGGAAGATCCTATTGCACCTCCAACAGCTCCACCGCTTCCATAAGCAAATCCCTTTGACCAGCTATTAGCAAGTTCCGCTTCTAAATAGAAAAACCTTCCCGCTTGCAACACTTTATGGTATGAGTTTGGGTTATTTCCTTCTTCATTTTTATCTCCTTTTACCGCATACTTGCGGAAATTTTTTTGTTGTATGTAAAGATTTCCATCTAGCGAAACAGCAAAAACTCCCGTCAGTTTCATTTGATCAGCTACCGTATAAAGAAACACATGATCTACAATAACATATTTAGGTATTATTTTTTTTTCAAATCCAACAATCGCTCTACGTTCAACTGGATTAAGTTTGGTCACTTTTTTATTTATGAAATCTTCTAAAGTAACATAGAATCCATCTGAATAATCACTAACAGCATACATAGAGGTATTACTATGATCTAAACCTACAGCATTAGTAGTTATCATAGTTTGCCCAAAAGAAGTATTAAAAAAAGAAATACAGATTAAGCTAAAAATTCCGATGGATTTATTCATAGTTCTATTTTACTTTATAATAACAATAGTAAATTGATTGAGTTCTTCTTATTCTAGAGACAAATATAATTTAAAATATTAGTTCAGCAAGGCTTTCGCGTGATTTAAGGCTGATTCAGAAACAATAGTTCCGGATAACATTTGCGCAATTTCCACCACTCTATCTTGATCATTTAACAACTTTAACTCCGATTGTGTGTCGTCACCAACAGTTGATTTAAATACTTTAAAGTGTGCATTTCCTTTTGCGGCAATTTGAGGTAAATGTGTGATGGCAAAAATTTGCATCTTTTGACTCATATCTTTCATAATTTCGCCCATTCTAATAGCAATTTCGCCCGACACACCCGTGTCAATTTCATCAAAAATCAGTGTTGGTAGTTTTGAATATTGTGCCAAAATTGCTTTAACAGCCAACATAATTCTCGACATTTCACCGCCAGAAGCTACTTTTTTCAATAAACCAAAATCAGTTCCTTTATTGGCCGAAAATAAAAACTGAAGAATATCTTTCCCATTTGGAAAATACGTTTCAACTGCATTAATTTCTATTTTAAAACGAACATTTGGCATTCCTAAAGTTTCTAATATTACAATCAACTTTTGAGATAAAACCGGAATAGACTCTACTCTTTTATCATGAATTGCTGCGGACATCACATCTAACCTTGCAGTCTTTTGCACTATTGAATCCGTCAATACTGTAATTTCTTCTTCAATGTTCCCTAATTCTAAAACTAAATTTTCTAATTTACTTTGAATCTCCAGTAGTTCTTCCACCGTACTAACCTGATGTTTCTTTTGCAAACTAAAAATAACTTGCAACTTTTGACTAATTAAATCCAATTGTTCTGGATCATTTACCAATTTTTCTGAACTGCGACTAATCTCTTCTGAAATATCATCAAATTCTATCGTTACGCTTGCAATTCTGTCTAATAAAGATTGATAATCAGCTGAAAAAGGAGCAATTTTCTGTAAAGCTACTTTAATTCCTTTCAAATTATTCATCACACCTATTTGTTCGTCATTGGCAATAGCCAAAGCCTTATCAATAGATTCTTTTATAATTTCAACATTATTTAATTTCTCAAAATCAGTTTCTAGCGTTTCCTGTTCTCCAGATTTTAGCTGAGCTGCTACTAATTCATCTAACAAAAATGTATTGTATTCCTGCTCTTTTTTAGATTCAGTTTGTGTTTTTAGCAGTGCGTTTAATTTAGAGTTATCTGCTTTATAATTTTTTAAAAGTACTTGATATTCTAAAATAGCTTCCTTATTACCACCAATAGCGTCAATAATGTTAAACTGAACATTTTCTTCTGAAAGTTCTTGTGTTTGCTGTTGCGAATGAATATCTATTAAAAACAAACTCAATTCCTGCAGTTCCTGAAGATTCACGGGACTATCATTAATAAAAGCTCTAGATTTCCCTGATGGGAGAATCTCCCTTCTAATTATAGTTTCGTTTTCATAATCTAAATCATTAGCTTCAAAAAAAGGCAACAAATTATACTTTGAAATTTCAAAATGAGCTTCAATAATACACTTTTCTTCTTTATTTTTCAAGGAAGTTAAATCTGCTCTTTTTCCTAAAACAAGTCCTAAAGCACCTAAAATAATAGATTTACCAGCACCAGTTTCTCCAGTTATTGTTGAAAAACCCTTGGAAAAATCAATAGTCAATTTTTCTATTAAAGCATAGTTTTTTATCGAAAGTGACGTTATCATTGTATTTATTTTTGGAATGAGAAACTAGAGTTGAACTAAAGAACGGAAAAACAATTACTGTTTTATCAAAATCCACTTACTCGAGTTCAGCGGAGAAATTTTATTAAGACTATCTACTAAATCAGATACTGTAATACTTGAACCACCGGAAAAAATAGAAACAATTTCATCTGATTTAGCATCAAAAAAGACACGCGTTAGAAAGGCGTTTGGTCTTGAAGCATTCAATTTTGATAAATTAAGTACTGCTGCTTTAATTTTTTCTTTAGCAATCTTTACATCTTTGGTCATCAAATCTAAACCGGAGTGATAATCAAATACCGTTTGTCTGATTTGTTTAAAAGTTGGTGCTACCATATCGTTTATCAAAAAATAACGCGTTTGGTTCCCATCAGCTTGACTCCACCCTTTTGAACCTCCTTGTTGTGCCACATTTGAAATGTTTTGGGCAATTTCAAAATTAGAGCTACCGGATTCCAAAACAAAGGTATCTGCATCCATTGCTAAAATCATATAGCTGTAAAAGGCCAGAACTGAAACTAAATTAGAATCAAATGTAGTTGGGCTAAATATTAGATTTTCAAACTCCGTGTACCTAAAATTAAAATCTTTATCATTATAATTGAATACTGGAGAAGAATAGGAGGAATTAAAAATAGGTCTTGATGACTGCACTTGTATGGTAGCTGCGAATTGATCTGAACTATTCGACGAAATCGTAAGGTACATCGAACAATTAATTTTTTCGTTCTGCTTCATTGCTACACCCGTCCAATCTGTTTTATTTACAAACTCAGTTATAGCAGTTTCTAAAGATTTAAAGACTTGTTGATTGGTCGCGCTCAATCTTTGTGAATCAACCGTTACGGTACAATTCAACTGTTGCGCTTGGGCAATTCCCAGAATAAAAAGCAGCAAAAAAGTAAATATTTTATTCATTTGTAGATTTCTATTTTAGGATTTTGTCAAATTAACAACCACTATTATGTTGTAATTTTGGCCTATTATCGTTGCATTCCAAAATGCATTATTATTTTATTTAAGATATCCTCTGCCACTGCCTCTTTTGACTTTAATTCCATTGGTTCAATATGAAAAAATTTATCAATAAAAGTAACTTTATTAGTGGCCTTGCCAAAACCTGCACCTTCATCCTGTAGTGAATTCAAAACAATCAAATCTAAGTTTTTTTTCTGAATTTTTAACTTTGCATTTTCAATTTCATTTTCTGTTTCTAAAGCGAAACCAATCAGGTATTGATTTTTCTTTAGCAAACCTAGTGAAGCTAGTATGTCTTTTGTTTTTTCGAGTTCAATTACAAAATTAGAAGCGGCTTTCTTAATTTTCTGTGGAGCGACATTTTTAGGCTTATAATCTGCCACTGCTGCTGCTGCCAAAACTACATCGACATCTGGATAAAACTGATGACAAGCCAAATACATTTCTTCTGCAGAAACAACTGGGATCATATGTATTAATGGATTAGAAACAGTGTAATTTGTAGGTCCGGAGATTAAAATCACTGAAGCACCTAAATTTGCAGCACTACTTGCGATATCAAAGCCCATTTTACCGGAAGAATGATTTCCTATAAAACGTACAGGATCTATTGCTTCGTAAGTTGGACCAGCAGTAATCAGTATTTTTTTTCCTTTAAGTGGAAGTTTACTATTTAAATCATCTGTTATAAAAGCAACAATGTGTTCTGGCTCAGCCATTCTGCCTTCTCCAGATAATCCACTTGCCAATTCGCCACTTTCGGCAGGAATTATTGTGTTTCCAAATTGTTTTAGAAAAGTAAAATTAGCTAAAGTAGAAGGGTGTTTGTACATGTCTAAATCCATTGCAGGAGCAAAATATACAGGACATTTTGCTGATAAATACGCGGCAATCAAAAGATTATCACACGTTCCATTGGTCATTTTAGACACTGTATTCGCCGTCGCAGGAGCAATAATCATTAAATCAGCCCAAAGTGCCAATTCTACATGATTATTCCATTTTTCATTCTCATCATCTTGATTATAAAAACTAGAATATACAGGATTTTTAGATAACGTGGATAACGTCAGTGGAGTAACAAAATCCTTAGAAGCAGGTGTCATTATCACTTGGACATGTGCTCCTGCTTTTATGAAAAGTCGTACTAAAGATGCTGTTTTATACGCTGCAATTCCACCAGAAATTCCTAGTAAAATTTTCTTCCCGTTTAAAACTGACATCGTACTATTATTTATTTGAATCTCTGTGGTAAATTTTACCATCTAACCATTCTTGAACTGCTAAAGCGTGTGGCTTTGGCAATTTTTCATAAAATTTTGAAACCTCAATTTGTTCTTTATTTTCAAAAACTTCTTCAAGACTATCATTATATGTAGCAAACTCTTCTAATTTCTCTGTCAACTCTTTTTTGATTTCAGAATTGATTTGGTTTGCTCTTTTAGCCATAATGGTTATTGCTTCATACACATTACCAGTAGGTTCTTCAATAACATTTTTGTTGTATGTTATTGTATTTACTGGAGCATTCGTCTTTTTTAAATCCATGACTTTATTTATTTAGTAAATTTTTGTAAATCTTTATCTATTCGTGCTAACATTTCGTTAGCTACTTTTTTATACTTTGTTTCGGCGTTAAATTTCATCAAATTTAATTGGGCAGTTTTAGCCACAATTAAACGATCTTGCATTTTTGCAGGAACGCTATTAATAGCCAATTGATAAGCTGAATCAAACTTGTAATACAAAGCATCTTCTTTAAATGGTGTTCCAGGATAATCTGCAACAAAATTATCTAAAGCCACAATTGCCGATTTAAAATCAGAAATTGTATTGTATCCCTTCGCATTTTCATATACTTTTTTCTCGATTTTTTCACTCAGTACTTTTACAACACTGTTAGCCTCTGTTACATACTCAGAGTTTGGATACGTATCAATAAAGGATTGCAATTTGTCTAATGCTTTGTTCGTATCTGTTTGATCTAAGCTGAATACTGGAGACAACATGGAATAACTTTTGGCTCCCAAATACGCTGCTTCTTGTAATTTTTCACTTTTAGGATAACTTGAAACAAAACTTTCAAATTGATAGCCTGATAATGTATATTGTTTTGTTTTGTAGTAGGATTGTGAAAACATATAAAACAATTTTTCTGCCTGAGGTTTTCCTCTATAAGCAGGAGCAATTTGTTCAAAAATACGAATTGCTTTAGAGTATTTTCCAGCCTCATACAATTTAGTAGCCATATCAAATTTAACAGCAACATCTTCGGATTTTAATGCTTTTTGGTATTCGTTACAAGAACTAAATACAGCGACAAGAAGCAGTAGAGATAGTAGTTTTTTCATTTTTTTACTTTTTTTATGATTTCTTGGTTGAAACAGCCTACGAAATCATACCGAAGTTTCGGTGGCAAATTTAGTTATTAATTTAGCGACTTCAAAATATATTTTTTGTTTAAAACAAAACTCCTTTTTTAGGCTTGTTTGTTGACTTTTTTTACAAATTGATCAATTCTGCTGGCCAATTCATAATCTACTTTTACTAATGGCAAACGAACGGTGTTTTCTGATATTCCCTGTGATAGAAACACTTGTTTGATTCCAGCTGGATTTCCTTGCTCAAAAATCATATCAATACAATCCGATAATAGGTACTGACATTTAAATGCTTCATCCACTTTTCTGTTCAGACCTAAACGAATCATCTCAGAAAATTCCTTAGGAAAGCCTTGACCAATTACAGATATTACGCCTGATCCACCCGCCAAAACCATTGGTAAAGCAATCATATCATCGCCGGAAATCACAAGAAAATCTTTCGGTTTGTCTTTTAAAAGTTGCATCGCTTGAACAAGATCACCTGCTGCTTCCTTTATAGCAACAACATTTTTGAATTCATTAGCCAAACGCACAACAGTTGAAGGCAACATATTACTCGCTGTCCTTCCTGGAACATTATATAAAATGACAGGAATTGGAGCAGCTTCCGCAACCGCTTTGAAATGTTGGTAAATCCCTTCCTGTGTAGGTTTATTATAATATGGAGAAACAGACAGTATAGCTGTAAATGCAGATAAATCTCTTGTTTTTAACTCTTCGACAACTTTCGCTGTGTTGTTACCTCCCACTCCCAACACTAGAGGCAGCACTCCATTATTAGCTTCGATTACAGTTTGAATAACTATTTCTTTTTCCTCTGATGATAAAGTAGCATTTTCGGCTGTTGTTCCCAATACTACCAAATATTCAATTCCTCCATCAATAGAAAAATTAACAATTCTTTTTAATGCTTCAGTATCAATTGAAAAATCTTGTTTAAATGGAGTTACAAGAGCAACACCTGTTCCTATTAATGATTGCATAACTTAGATTTATATTTTGTTTAATAATTTTAAATATTTAAATAATTCACTTACAAAAATGGTGTAAGCTGTACTTGTCGTTTTAATCATAAAATGATTTAATCTTTTATCTACTGACGAGAAACCCACTTTAAATTCGGCTTTTGAATGGTGCGTAATTTGCATTAAAATAGCGTTCTCTTTTTCATAATAACTAATTAAAAGATCAAACTTTTCAGCACAGAACGCAACAATATCAACATTTGAAATTTGGCCGTTCCAATTAAGATCCCCAGCATCAAATGTGGTATAAAGGTTCTTTTGGTTAATGTTAAATTTATTTTGAAATACCAACACTTTCAAATTATCCGCTGCTATTCCGTTAGCCGTTAAAGCTTCAATTAACAGATCCGTTTGTTCAAAATCAGTTGCATCAATCAATAAACCAACACTTTGTATTGTACCAACAGTATTTATATTTTTTAAATTTTTCAAGGTATTTTTAAGTGATTTTTTTACAAAAAAATTCTTTATATAATTTAAAAACATATTACTTTTACTTAGTTACAAAATTAATTAATTAAGTCGCATTTAAAATGGTAAATCTAAAAAAGTATAATGACGTTTCTAAACTTTTTGTTATATTCTTAACATTTTTATTTGTTGCCTCTTGCAGCAAACAAAATTACGTCACTAAAATAGAAGGAAAACGAATTCCTATTACTGAAAAGGAAAATCAAGTTCCGGCAATTGAAAATTTCATAAGACCGTATCGGGAACACATCAACAAGGATTTAGATAGCATTTTAGCCTATTGTCCTGAAACATTGGATAAAAGCACGGGTAAATGGCAAACTACAATTGGTAATTTGATGGCTGATGTTACTTTAACGAGAGGTAACTTAGTATTTCAAGCTAGAGAAAAAAAGAATATTGATATTTGTTTGCTCAACAGCGGGGGAATTCGTTCCATACTTCCAAAAGGGAATGTAACAGCCAGAGCCGCTTTTGAAATCATGCCTTTTGAAAACAGTTTGGTCGTTATTGCCTTAAAAGGAGAACAAATTTTTGAAATGGTCGACTTTTTTATTGGTGAAAAGAAACCACATCCATTAGCCGGAATAACATTTACAATTGATAAAAATAATGTTGCGAAAAATATTTTAGTTCAAGGGAAACTTGTTCAAAAAGAGACCATTTATTATGTAGGAACCAATGACTATTTATCTAATGGTGGAGATAATATGAATTTCTTCAAAAAAGGAGTTCAGAAATTTGATTTAGAATACAAACTTCGAAATATCCTTATTGATTATTTTAAAGAAGTGGATACTATTCCTGTAATAAAAGATGTTAGAATTACGGTTGAATAAGTAATTCGAATTTAAAGAACAAAATAGTTTTACAAAACAGAAAGCCCTAGCCCCGATTGAAGTGAAAATCCTTTTTTATCGTTTTTTAACGATAAAAAAGATTGCAACGTAAAGCGGGAAATAGCTCCAAAAAAATATAAAATGAAAAGAAGAGAATTTATAGAGAAAACAGCTGCCGGTTCAGCATTAATAGGTTTAGGTGTATCATTGAGTAGTTTTGAGTCGGCAAAAACCAGACAACTTACTGTTTTACACACTAATGATGTACATAGTTATATTGATCCTTTTCCAGCGGATCATCCCAGAAATGCAAATATGGGTGGCGTTGCAAGAAGAGCGGCATTGATTGAAACAATTCGGAAAGAAAATCCAAACGTATTACTTTTAGATGCAGGCGATATTTTCCAAGGAACGCCTTATTTTAATTATTACGGAGGTGAATTAGAATTCAAATTGATGAGCATGATGCAATATGATGCTTCTACGATAGGAAATCACGATTTTGATAACGGTGTTGAAGGTTTGCATGCACAAATGCCACACGCTAAATTTGAGTTCATTTCTGCCAATTACGATTTTAAAAACACCGTGATGGATGGTTTTGTAAAACCGTATAAAATATTTCATAAAAACGGAATAAAAGTTGGTGTTTTTGGGCTTGGAATAGAGCTTGCAGGATTGGTTGACAAAGGAATGTACAAGGAAACCGTGTACAATGACGCTGTTGAAACGGCTCAAGATATGGTTCGGATTTTAAAGAAAGAACAGCAATGTGATATAGTTATTTGTCTGTCGCATTTAGGGTACAAATACAGAGACGAGCCTGCTAAAATTTGTGATTTAAAATTAGCCGAACTGACTCAGGATATTGACTTAATTATTGGTGGTCACACTCATACTTTTCTGGACAAACCTACAGTTGCTAAGAACCTTGTAGGCAAAGAAGTTTTAGTAAATCAAGTAGGTTGCTACGGTATTAATTTAGGAAGAATAGACTTTTATTTAGACAATAATAAAGCCAAAGCTTTTGAAGGAAAATCGATTATAGTCTAGCTAAGCAGTTGGACCTATTTAATGTCGTACTATAAAATGACTGAAATAATATTTAACATAGGAGTCATATAAGCATTAAACCTTAAATGACCTTATTGTTGTTTAAGTTATATAAGCCTAACAAATGAAACTTAAATGACTTATATGGTAAAAAAAATGTACCATTGTTTTATTCTTATTGCTTATAATCGAATTTTTTTATAAAATAAAAATATCTTTTCGCATTGATAATTTTTTGAACGGAGTAAAAAAGTCTTTTACTCTATTCGTTATTTTCTTTTACCACGGCATTCAATCTTTCGACATCAATAACAAATTTGTAAAAAGCGTAATAACTTGTTACAAACAAAACCATTCCTAATGGTCTAAAATAGGTTGGCGGCAGGTTATTTAAAAAAAATTTCTCTATAAAAACGGTAAAATACAATCCTATGGATAGTACTCCAAAGATTGATAGCCACGGAGTGTTTGTAGTTTCATTCATAAAATAATTTGATAAAATAACTCCGCCAAGAATGGATACTAATATATTTTGGACTAACAAAGGGTAATAACTTCCCTCTGGAATTCCATCTGAAATAGAAAGTAAATAAGAAAAAACAAATACAAAAGGAATTACTGCTATAAGTACTGGTATAAAATCTTTAACCTTATTTAGCTTTATAATATAAATTATAAGTAAAAGTCGATGGATTACAATTCCGGCTATTCCTAATCTCAAAAAAAAAGGTGATTCCGGAATAATAAAAATACTGGTAAGCAACAAAAAAAAGGTAGTTATAAAAAAAAACCATTTCTTTCCTTAGAGGTAATCCAATAAAGATAGATTAACAACAAAGCAACCAATGGCCTAAATGCAAACAGAATCATTTTGAATGAAAACAATTCTGCTAGAACTTCCACAATTGCAAAAGAAAACAAAAAACATACAATTGTATTTTCCTGTATGAAATTATACTTTTTAGTCAGTAGATGCATCCGTTAGATTTATTAAATTCATAAAATCATCTTCGGAAATTATTAAAATCTTAAGTTTATTCGCTTTATCTAATTTTGCAGGTCCCATATTATCCCCTGCGACAACGTAATCCGTTTTGGCAGAAATAGAACTCCCTACTTTTCCGCCATTATCTTCGATTGCTTTTTTTAAGTCATCTCTAGAGAATTTAGCAAAAACACCTGAAACTACAAATGTTTTACCAGCAAGTTTATTAGTTGCATTGAGATTAATTTTTTCCGTTATTTCAAACTGTATCCCGTACACTTTTAATCTATCAATTATAATTACATTTTCCTGATTTTCAAAGAAATCAATTACACTTTTCGCAATTCGTTCGCCTATTTCATCCACAAGAATCAAATCCATCAATGTAGCTTGACTCAATGCATCAATACTTTTATAATGTTTAGCCAATTTTTTAGCCACTGTTTCCCCCACATAACGAATTCCAAGGGCAAATAAAACGCGTTCAAAAGGAATATTCTTTGAATTTTCTACACCTTTAACTAAATTTTCAGCTGATTTTTGAGCCATTCTTTCCAAAGGAAGAATCTGTTCCACTGTTAATTCATACAAATCAGCATAATTATGCACTAATCCATTATTGAACAGTAACGTGACCGTTTCACCTCCAAGACCTTCGATATCCATTGCTTTCCTTGAAATAAAATGCTGGATTCTGCCTATAATTTGCGGTGGACAACCGTAAAAATTAGGGCAATAATGGTTGGCTTCACCTTCAGATCTGACTAATTGTGTATTGCATTCCGGACAATGTGTGATGTATTTTGTAGGTTCTGAGTTTTCTGGACGTTTAGTTAAATCAACGGCTATAATCTTAGGAATAATCTCCCCTCCTTTTTCTACAAAAACAGTGTCACCTACCCGAATATCTAATTTTTCTATTTGATCCGCATTATGCAAAGAAGCACGTTTTACAATAGTTCCTGCCAATTGTACCGGTTCTAAATTAGCCACTGGAGTTATTGAACCTGTTCGTCCTACTTGATATGAAATAGAATTTAATTTAGTTGCAACTTGTTCGGATTTGAATTTATAGGCGATTGCCCATCGAGGTGATTTTGCAGTAAACCCTAACTCATCCTGATAATGAAACGAATTTACTTTTACCACCACGCCATCCGTTTCATAAGGAAGATTATGTCTATGAATGTCCCAATAATCGATAAATTCAAAAACTTCTTTTAAACTGCGCGCTAATTTGGCTTCCTTAGGTGCTTTAAATCCCCAATTTCTGGCCGTTTCTAATCCTTCAAATTGAGACTGAAATGGAAGATTGTTTCCTATTAGAAAATACAATAAACAATCTAGTGGTCGCTTGGCTACTTCGGCACTATCCTGCAATTTCAAACTACCCGATGCGGTATTTCTGGGGTTTGAATAGGGCACTTCTCCAATTTCTATTAAATCCTGATTCATTTTTTCGAAACCAGCAAAAGGTAAAATAATCTCACCACGGACATCAAATGTAGCAGGGAAATTTCCTTTTAATTGTAATGGAATGGATTTTATAGTTTTAATATTATTAGTCACATCGTCACCCTGAAAACCATCGCCACGAGTAACAGCACGTTTTAACTTTCCGTTTTCATAGGTAATGCTGATGGATGCGCCATCATATTTAAGTTCACAAGTATATTCTAATGGAACATCGCCTAGAACTTTTTGAATTCGTTTTTCCCAATCGATAAGCTCCTCTTTAGAATAGGAATTATCTAGCGAATACATTCGGTGTTGATGTGGTACGGTTTGGAAATTTTTTGTAATGGCACCACCTACTCGTTGCGTAGGAGAATTTTCATCAAAAAATTCCGGATGCTCATTTTCAAGGTCTTGAAGCTGTTTTAATTTCGAATCAAAATCATAGTCGGAAATTATTGGCTTATCCAACACATAATAATTATAATTGTGCTGATCTAATTCGGCTCTCAAAGTTTGAATCGTATTTTGAATATCCATATAAAATAAAATTGGCTATTTTAGTTTTTGTAAAAGCGTACTAAAATAACCAATTTAAAAGAGAAAACAACAATATTACGACTCGATAATCGAATTAATTTGTTTGTATAAGAGACCATCGCTCAAAAAAGCACCTTGCTGTATTAGGGCAAAGATAGAAGCATTGCGGTCTTCGGTGAATTCTTTTTTACCAATTTTCATTTCTATAGTATCGGTAAACATATTATCGCTAAGCCATTGCAAACCTTCGCGTGTCAAAAAATCAGTTTCTGGAACTACTGATTTTAAAACAATGGAATGAACATAGGTATCAAAGCACTGAAAAAGGAAAATATGATTTTTAGAAAAATGTTCTAAAAAAACTGCCTTTGTAAGAACGCCTTCCCAAACCAAATCAGAGAAAACATCTAATTCTTGTTCAGCAACTTCTGGTCTTTCTGCTTTAATTTTATCCCACTCTGCTTTGTCAATAGTTTGAGTTGCTAAAAAAGTACTGAATTCTTGATTCAATTCTTCAAATTGCTCTTTTGTTAATCTTGAGTATTTCATTATTGTATTTAATATTTAACTTTTACCTTAACTCTTTTTTAAAATTATTAAATCAAAAAAAAGCCCTCTCAATTGAGAGGGCAAATTTAATCTATTTATATGTTTCTTTTAAAAAATATATCTCACTCCAAACTGAGCTTGCCATCTTGAAGCTAAACTAGCGTCATAACTAAAAGTTTTAGTCTGATTACCGTTAAAAGTATACGTTGGAACTTTATTCACAACGTTTACACCAATTGGTTGAACGCTGTTAGGTTGTTGAATTAAACCCCAATCAGAATTCAGTAAATTTCCAAGATTTAAAACATCAAGACTCAATTGAATCGTATTCACTTTATTAGAAGCACCAACTTTAAAGTTATAATCTTGTAACACTTTAAAATCCCATTTTCCTCTCCACGGTGCTAAAGCTCCGTAACGTTCTGCATATTGACCTCTTCTTCCACTTAAATAATTGTCTTGATTAATATATCTATCCAATGCCGCACCTTGACCAGCACCAGAAAAAGTCATAGTAGCAATGTCAGCTGTTGTAGGAATATAAATTAAGTCATTTCCAAATGCACCATCATTATTAATATCTCCACCATATGTATAATTAAAACGTCCTCCTTGAGCATACTCAAAGAAAGTTGACACTGTTGTGGCCCACTTATCATCAGTTCCATATTTCCATTTTTTAGACCCAACACCAATAAAACGGTGCGTATCTCCATATTTAGAATTAGAAAGTTGATCATTATTTACATTTCCTAATGCCGGATTAAAATTGAAAGCATCTCCAGTAATCTCAGCTTCTATTGAATTAACATCCATTGATTTCAAATAGTTATAAGCAACACTTGCAAACAATCCATTATCAAACGTTTTTTGAAGTTTTACCGAAGTATTAAATGCACTTCCTTTATTAGAATTAGTTAATACATAAGCGTGAGAATCTGCTGGAAAACCAAAATCAGTCCAAACACCTTTATCAGCTGCGGCATAAATGGGTCTATTATCTGCACCTACTAAATTGGTAGTTGGTGTTTTCAATCCCCAATCCTGAACATGCACTGCGTTTAGATCTTTATTGTAGGACATATCAACCGTTAATATATAATTCCCTTTAAATTTATGATCTAAGCCTAGACTTGTTCTCCAAACTTGAGGAAATTTAAAATCAGTATCAACAACTTGATAGAAGAATGGATCAATTCCACTTACTTGATTTCCTATCCATACAAATGGAAGTCTTCCTGTAAAAATTCCAGTTCCACCGCGTAATTGAGTTGTTTTTTCACCATTAATATCCCAGTTAAAACCAACTCTTGGAGACCACAATAAAGCATTTCCTGGTAATACAGTCGAATTTAGATTTACAGTACTTCCGTCTTTAGGATCATAATAATTGATTCCTGGTAAATATCCTTCTGAGTTATCTGTGTCAATAAATTTTTGAATATTTTCTGCAGTGTTAAAATACAATGGCTTATCAGCTCTTAATCCGTAAATTAATTTAAAATCATCATTGATATTCCATTCATCTTGTACGTAAAATGCCAATTGACCTACAGTAGTTTCTGATAAATTCCAACCTCCATCAGTTCCAGCTTCTAATTTGTTTTTTGCATCAAAAGTGGTTTGAGCATTTGCAAAAGCTGTTGCATAATATCCATTATTTATATTGGTGGTAAATCCAGCCATATCAACACTTCCAAAAACATCAAAACCATACCCTTTTAAATTGAATGAATTTTTGAAAATGAATTTTTCAAAAGAAAAACCAACAGTAAAGGTATGATTTCCTCTTACAATGTTCATATTGTCAGTAATTTGCAATACTTTTTGATCCAATCTGTTATTGATAGAAAATGGTTCATGTCCTGCAATAATATATGGTGAACCGTCTTTTGTTATGCTAATGACTGGAGCAGGAGCAGAAAAAGGATTTCTAAAATCATTAAAATGAGTATAACCCACTTGCAATTTATTAGAAATTGTTTCCGTAAATTTAGAATTCAATTCAACTAAAAATGAACTAATTTGGTTGTTTATTTGATATCCAGAATTTTCAAATTGCATTGTATTATTATCTGGTCCTCTACGACGAATAGCAGTAGGATGTGCAGGTTTGTCTTTGGACGCATCAAGGAAATTATAAATAACAGCTAATTTATGATCGTCATTAATATTCCAATCAAGCTTTACAATTCCTTTATTAGAATTGGAGTAATGAGTGAAACCTTGATAAGAACCCGAATTATAACCCAATTTACCCAATTCAGTAGACACGTACATTAAATCTGTTGCTAATACTCTAGATTCATTTACTCCTATGGTGCTATTACCATCATTTGCAACAACATTTGATCCTGAATCACTACGTTTATCGATTTCAAAATTTGTAAAAAAGAATAATTTATTTTTAACAATTGGTCCACCAATACTAAAACCAGCTTGATTTTGCTCTAGCGAAGGAACAAAGATCTTTTCTCCTTTTATTTTATTTCCGGTCATATCTTGGTTTCTAAAAAAACCGTAGGCTGTACCATGAAATTCGTTTGTTCCTGACTTCGTAACTGCATTCACCGACGCTCCTGTAAAACCTGATAAAGTCACATCATAAGGAGCCGTAGCCACTTGGATTTGCTCAATTGCGTCTAAAGAGATTGGCTGAGCTCCGGTTTGTCCTCCAGGAGTTGCAGCATCTAACCCAAAAGGATTATTAAATACAGCTCCGTTTAAAGAGAAATTATTGAACTTGTCATTTCTACCACCAAAAGAACCACCACTTGCAGAAGGTTCTAGTCTAGTGAAATCTGAAGCTGATCTTGATATTGACGGTAATGTAGTTAATTCTCTGCGGCCAACAGTTGTTTCAGCACCAGTTCGACCACTGGAAAAAACTTTATTCTTGGCACCAGTAACTTTCACTTCATCTAATTTCTGACTGTCATCTTTCAAAAGAACATCCAGACTAAAAACCTTCCCTAAATCAAGATAAACATCATTGAATACTTCGCTTTGATAACCTACAAAAGTTACTACAATTTTGTAAGGACCACCAATTCTCATATTCAACATACTAAACCTTCCGTCTTCATTTGATAAAGCAGAATACTTAGATCCAGTAGGAGTATGAATTGCCTGCACTGTAGCTCCTGGCAGCGTCTCGTTGTTGGAACTTTTAACAAGCCCTTTAATACTTGAAGTAGTTGTTTGCCCTATCAAAGAGTAAAAACTACTTAAAACAAGTAATAATGTAATAAATTTTCTCATTTGTTTGAATTTGTGTTATTTATGGCGCAAAATTAAACAAAAAAAAATCACTCCGAAGAGTGATTTAATTATTTTATTAACAAAATATTAACAAAAAATATTATTTTTCTGCAACAATTTCATAATCCAATTCAACGATAACATCTCTGTGTAGACGAACACTAGCAGTATATTTACCAGTACGTTTAACAATTCCGCTTGTGATGAATTTTCTTTCGATTTGTTGACCACCTTTAGCTAAAGATTCAGCGATGTCAATATTCGTGATTGAACCGAATAATTTTTCACCACCTGCTTTTGCAAAGATTTTAATTTCAATAGCTTTCAAAGCTTCTGCCAATGCTTTTGCATCTGCTACTACTTTAGCTTCTTTGTGCGCTCTTTGTTTTAGGTTTTCAGCTAATACTTTCTTTGCAGAAGAAGTAGCTAAATGTGCTTGACCTGTTGGGATCAAAAAGTTACGACCAAAACCGTTTTTTACTGTAACGATATCGTCTTTAAATCCTAAATTTTGAACGTCTTGTCTTAAAATAAGTTCCATGTTGTTGTCCTTTGTTATAGAAGTTAGGTTTCATGTTTCAGAAAACCAACAACTGAGTTAAATTATTATTTTAGTAAATCCGCTACATAAGGCATTAAAGCTAAGTGACGCGCTCTTTTCACAGCAACTGACACTTTTCTTTGATACTTTAACGAAGTTCCTGTTAAACGACGAGGAAGAATTTTACCTTGTTCGTTTACGAATTTTAATAAGAAATCAGCATCTTTATAATCAATATATTTGATACCTGATTTTTTGAAACGACAATACTTTTTTTGTTTGTTTGTTTCTATATTCAAAGGCGTTAGATATCTGATATCTCCGTCTTTTTTTCCTGAAGCCGATTGTTGTAGTGTAGCCATGATTACGCTTTTGTTGCTTTTAATTTAGTTCTTCTTCTTTCAGCCCAAGAAATAGCGTGTTTGTCAAGACTTACAGTCAAGAAACGCATTACTCTTTCGTCACGTCTAAATTCAGTTTCAAAAGCAATAAGAACTTCTCCAGCTACTTTGAATTCGAATAAATGGTAAAAACCAGATTTTTTGTTTTGAATTTCGTAAGCCATTTTTTTAAGGCCCCAGTCTTCTTTCGACACCATTTCTGCTCCTCTACTAGTAAGAAAATCTTCAAATTTGCTTACTGTTTCCTTTACCTGAACTTCAGATAAAACGGGATTTAAAATGAAAACAGTTTCATAATGATTCATAAATATATATTTATTTGTTATTTTGGGTGCAAAAGTAAGCAATAATTCTTAGCAAACAAGTGTTATTCTATTTTATTCGACGTATGACAAAAAAAAATTGTTCAATTATTTTTTTTTAATAAAAAATTAGTAAGTTTACGTAGCCAAATCTTTAAATACATTACTATGAAACTAAACTGTGTCGTGGTGGATGATAGTTCTATCCAGAGAATGATTATCGCTAAATTAGTTAATAATCATCAAAATTTACATCTAATAGGCGATTTTTCTAATGCAATCGAAGCAAAAAGTTGTATGTCTATTCACAATGTGGATCTCATTTTTCTTGATATCGAGATGCCAGTGATTAGTGGTTTTGATTTTCTTGATGGCTTAAAAATTAAACCCCAAATTATTTTTATTACTTCTAAGTCTGAATATGCAATGAAAGCTTTTGATTACGATGCAACGGACTATTTACAAAAACCAATTGCAATTGATCGATTTAATGCGTCAGTTAAAAGAGCTATTGATTTTCATTTATTAAAAAAAAGATAATAAAGAAGAAGAAGGCGAACATATTTTCATTAAAAGCAATTTGAAAAAACTCAAAATTTTCACTTCCAAAATAAAATGGATTGAAGCATTTGGTGATTATGTTAGAGTGGTGACGGAGGAAGATAGTAATTTAGTGCTTTCTACAATGAAATCTTTTGAGAATGATTTATCCAAAGAAAAATTTGTCAGAGTACATAAATCATATATTATCAACATTGACAAAGTAGAGCGATTCAATAGTAAATACGCTGAAATTGGAATGACAAAAATTCCTTTAAGCCGACACAAAAAAGAAGATCTAGTGCGGGCACTTTCTTTCTCTTAAACTATTTCATTAATAGAAGTCTACATTTAACGAAACTTTTATGGCTCTAAACTGAGCAACAGCTTCAAAACTATTCAGTATTTTTTGAATGTTTTTCTTTGTGTTTCCAATAGACACATTGTGCGGTATTTTAATAATAATTGTACGAATGTATTCATTTCTAATGCGACTAATAGCAGGCTCCTCAGGCCCTAAAACCGGCACATTCAGGTTTTGACTCATGACTTGGTACAACCACATCGATCCTTCCTTCAATTTATCAAAATCACGCTGTTTCAAAGTAATTTTTATAATTCTGAAATAAGGAGGGTATTTGTAAATTTGTCGATCATACAACTGTTCTTTATACATTCCAAGATAATTATTAGTAGTGACTTGTTGTATCGTATTGTGATTGGGATTATACGTCTGTATGATTACTTTTCCTTGCTTTTCAGAACGTCCAGCTCTTCCGGCCACCTGAGTCATCATTTGAAAACTTCTTTCGAAAGCCCTAAAATCAGGATGGTATAACATATTATCTGCATTCATAATCCCCACTAAACTTACATTATCGAAATCCAAGCCTTTGGCTAACATTTGAGTTCCAACTAGGATATCCATTTCTCGATTTTTAAAACCATCAATAATTTTCTCGAAACCAAATTTTCCTCGGGTCGTATCTTGGTCCATTCGTCCTATTTTTGAATTTGGAAAAATCGAAAGTAGTTCTTGTTCAATTTGTTCGGTTCCAAAGCCTTTTGTAGTCAAATCAATACTAGAGCAGGCATGACAATGAGTTGGCTTAGCCATGGTATAACCACAATAATGGCATCGCAATTGGTTTTTATGTTTGTGATAAGTCAAGCTCACATCACATTGTTGGCATTGTGGTACGTGACCACAAGTAATACACTCTACTACAGGAGAATATCCTCGTCTGTTTTGAAATAAAATTACTTGTTCCCCTAAAGACAATGCACTTGTTATTTCTGCAATCAAAACATCGCTGAAATGTCCTGTCATTTTCTTGCGAAAGTATTTATCTTTCAAATCCACCAATTCGATATTTGGCATCATTACATTTCCATACCGTTTTGAAATCTCGACCAAACCAAATTTATCTGATGTAGCATTATAATAGGTTTCAATACTAGGTGTTGCCGAACCTAAGAGCACTTTAGCCTTATGGGAATGAGCAAAAACAATTGCTGCGTCTCGCGCATGATAACGCGGAGCGGGATCTACTTGCTTAAATGTTTGTTCATGTTCCTCATCAACGATTATAAATCCCAAATTATCAAAGGGCAAAAACAAAGCGGACCTAGCTCCTATTATTACTTGAGCTTTCTGGGAGTTTTGTAGTACTTGATTCCAAACTTCAATTCGTTCATTATTATTGTATTTCGAATGAAAAACAGCCACTTTGTTGCCAAAATAAGTTCTTAATCGGCCTACTAATTGCGTGGTTAAAGCAATTTCAGGAAGTAAATACAAAATTTGTTTTCCAGCTTCCAGATATTCTTCAATCAGTTTGATATATATTTCTGTTTTTCCGCTAGACGTTACACCATGTAGCAAACAGACCTCTTTTTGAACAAAACTAGCTTTTATGGCTACAAAAGCGTCCTGCTGAGCAGCACTCAATATCAATTCTTGTTCTTTTATTTCTCCATTGAATAGCACTCTGTCTTCCTGCAAAAAATAATCTTGTAAAATATCTTTTTCGACTAAGGCTTTTACAATCGCCGAAGAAGAATTAGCTTCTTCAACGAGTTTTTTTACAGTAATTGGTTTCTTTTCCATAGCGCTCAACTGGAAATAACGCATTACGATTTCCTTTTGTTTATGAGCACTTTTCAAAATTTCCAATAATTCGCTTAATCCTTGATTGCTGTCGTATTTAGAATGCAAACGCACATAACGCACTAACTTCGGTTTATAACTTTCTTGAATTTCTTCTTGAAGTACTAAGATGTTTTTATCAATTAACTTTTGGATGACAGGAAAAATATTTTTCTTGTTTAAGATTGCAATAATATCCTGAACTTTTAAACTATTTTGTTGTTGTAAAGCTTCGTAAACCAAAAACTCATCATCTGTGAGAAGGCTAGTATCGATAATCGCATTGGTTTTTTGAGAAATCAGAGTTTCGCTTTCCAGCAAAAGGGCACTAGGCATAGCACCTCGATACACATCCCCTATCGCACACATGTAATAGGAAGCTATCCATTGCCAATGTGCAATTTGGATTTTGGTTACAATAGGCAGTTCATCGAGAATTTGATGAATCTCCTTAGCTTCATATAGCGCGGGTTTGTTTTGATGAATTTCTATGACTAAAGCCGTATAAATTTTACTTTTTCCAAAAGGAACTGCCACTCTCATCCCTATTTGAATGTAATGAAACTCTGCCTCAGAAATACTGTAGGTAAATGTTTTAGCTAAGGAAAGTGGTAAAATTACTTCTACGAAATGCATTGATTTTCGGTTATCGGTTGTCTGTCGTCCGTTGTTAGGTAACGGTTATCCATTATCAATTGTCCGCTACCCAGTATCAATTTTGAATAGCGGACAAAGGAATAAGGATCGTAAACAAATAAAATTATTTTACTCTATTCCAGGTTTGTGTTCTTCCAAATAAAGCAACGCCAATGTACCCGCGTACTTTCAATTTGTCATTTCCGTCCAAAGCCAAAAAACATTTGTATTGTTTGCCTGTAGTTGGATCAAGAATTTTTCCTGAGTTGTACTCCTTACCCTCTTTTTTTAGTCCTTTGATGATAACAAGTCCCATAACAGGTTTGTTTTTTTCCTCACCAGAACATGCGGTACACAAACTTTTTTTCTTTTCCGCATCAATGATATCAACTATTTTTCCATAGATTTTACCTGAGCGTTCGTAGATTTCGACAATTGATTTGGCTTTACCTGTTTCGTCATCAATAGTTTTCCATTTTCCGATTACGCTGTGACTTTGACCATAAAAAGCCATTGAAATAAATAAGGCAAGCATTGTAATAGTGTTTTTCATTTTTTTATTTTTTAGCCCTGATAGCAGTGAAAATCCTTTTTTCTCGTTTCTTTAACGAGAAAAAAGATTGTAACGAATAGCAGGAAATAGCTCCAAAAAGTAAAACTATTTTGATTTAATTAATTATTCATTTTTTGCTTTTAACTTGTTTACTGCGGCATTCAGTTCAAAACCCAACAGTAATATCATGCAGTTGATCCAAATATAAAACATCAATACCAATAATGTCCCAATTGAACCATATAATTCATTGTATTGTGAAAACTTTGTGACCCAAATCCCAAAAAAATACGAATCCAAAACAATCAAAATGGTTGTAAATACTGACCCTATGGAAATGAAAGCTCTATTTTTGTCGTGTTTGGTACCAAATTTAAAAAGTATAGAGGTTGTGATTAAAATCATTGCAATAACGAATGCATAACGCCCTAGAACGACCAGTTGAACTTGGTCACTAAATACTGTTTTTTGTATAATGACCTCAAAAACAACGATTATCGATACGGTTACAATTAGTAAAAGCGATAATAATAAGGACATGCCTAATGCCACCAAATACTGGCGTATAAAACCTCTTTTTATAAGCACATGTCTAGAGGTTTCAAACCCTCCTAAGATTCCATTCAATCCATTGGCCATCAAAAAGATGGACAATATAAATCCAGAAGACAGTAAACCTGAATCACTATTATTAAGAATATCAGTAATGATTTTATAAATAGCATCATACGTATTAGGAGGAACTCCATCCTTGACAAACATCAAAAAATCTTCCTGAAAACCCACAATAGGTATAAATGGGATTAGATTTAAAATAAAAAGAGCAAAGGGAAACAACGCCATAAAGAAACTAAATGCAATGGCGCTCGCATGATAGGTCAAAGCGCTTTCTACAATTCCTAAGCCATACAATTCTAATAAATCATATAGAGACAACCCTTTTAACCACGGAAGCTTTATCTTTTTTAGACCATAGACGAGATTCCGTACAACTGGAATTCTTTGCAGTTTTGCTTCAATTTCTCTACTCATATTGCTTTTAAGCTCAAATCCATGTTATAAACAGAATGTGTTAAGGCACCTGAGGAAATAAAATCTACTCCGCAATCCGCATAACTGCGAATCGTATTTTCATTAATGTTCCCAGAGGATTCCGTCAAGGATTTATTACCGATCAAAGTTACCGCTTTTTTAGTATCCTCAAAATTGAAATTGTCTATCAAAATTCTGTAAACACCTTCGCTTTTCAAAATTTCATTGATTTCATCTAAATTTCTGGCTTCAACAATGATTTTAAGATCCAGATTTTTTTCCTTGAGATATGCTTTTGTTTTGGCTATAGCCAAAGTGATTCCGCCGGCAAAATCATTATGGTTATCCTTTAGCATTATCATGTCGTACAATGCAAACCGATGATTTTCACCTCCGCCAATTTTTACTGCCCATTTCTCACAAGCTCTAAAACCCGGAGTAGTTTTACGTGTGTCTAGAATTTTAGTTGATGTTCCTTCTAATAAACGAACGTATTCTTTGGTTTTAGTAGCAATTGCTGACATTCTTTGCATTGAATTCAAAACTACCCGTTCTGATTTCAAAATAGATTGTGAACTTCCGAAAACATGAAAAACGATATCGCCTTTTTGTACTGGAGTTCCATCCTGAATAAAAGTTTCAATTTGCAAAGTAGGATCTACATATTCAAAAACCATTTTAGCAAAAGCTACACCTGCAATAATACCGTCTTCCTTCACCAATAATTTTGCTTTTCCAGTTGCAGAAGCCGGAATACAGGCCAATGAACTGTAATCGCCAGGACCGACATCTTCCCGAATGGCGTTTTGAATGAGTATGTCTAACTCGTTTTTAAACTGTATGTCACTAATCATTTTATAGGAAATTTATTGAATGCTAAAGTAAGATATATTTTGTGGATTTGAAAATTTGTAGGTTGCGTTCTTTGGAAAAAAGATAAAAATGAATGTACTTTATTTAGAAACAGTACCCCAATTAGTAAAAAATTATATAAAATTACAGCGGTGAATCTTATAATAATCCTATTAAATGACTGACTACAATTAATGTATAAAACTCAACCTTTAGAATCCTACTATTTTATGTAGTGCAATCCTATTTAAAATCTTATATTTGAATTTAGTAATTAAAAACACTATTTATGAAATCTTTTTTAAGCTTACTTTTCGCAGCCTCTCTAGTTTTTACTTCTTGTAAAAAGGATGTAGAAACCCAAAATACAACTCCAATAAACGTTGTTCCGTTTACGGAAGTTGGCAGACAAATGAAAACTGAAACTGCTACAGCAAGCCAACAACAAAATACAACTGCGCAACCAACAACCGCCTCCGCTGGTACAAATCCTGCTCATGGCCAGCCGGGTCACCGCTGTGATATTGCAGTAGGAGCTCCTTTAAATGCTCCAGTTGCAACAACAACACAAACAAACCCTCAGCAAACTGCAAACGCTCCTGCACCAACAGTAACTACCACTGCAGTTCCAGTAGAAACAACTCCAACACCAGAAGGAATGAATCCGCCACACGGGCAAACCAACCATCGATGTGACATAGCTGTAGGGGCACCATTGCCAAAATAAGACTGTGAAAATTTATTTTTAAACTAAGAAAAATGAATCGAAAACTAATTTTTGAATTTAATGCCGATAGTGATTTAAGTCATTGGAAAGTAGTCAATGATGCGGTGATGGGCGGAAAATCAAAAAGTCAATTCCACCTTAATACTGAAGGAAACGGCACATTTGAAGGTGCTGTTTCTTTAGAAAATAATGGGGGATTTTGTTCCGTTAAATATGTCTTTGAACCCATTACTTTAGAAAAAAGCACGTTCATTTCCATCCGTTTAAAAGGAGATGGCAAAAAATATCAATTTAGAGTAAAATCTAACACCAGTGATTCCCATTCTTATGTTTATCACTTTCAAACTAACGCTGAATGGCAAACTATAGAAATTCCTATCAGCGAATTGTATCCTGCCTTTAGAGGACAAAAATTAAATATGCCCAATTATAATGGATCTAATTTAGAAGAAATAGCTTTCTTGATTGGGAATAAAAAAGAGGAACAATTTCAATTGGTTTTGGATCGAATTGAGGCTAAGTAGCTACTTTTTGACATATTCAAACCATAATAATTGATACAAAAGTTTCAATTTCTATATCTTTGCGGTCCTGAAATGTAATAAAAATGAACATCAAACTGATTGCTATTGGTAAAACCGATAATAAAGCACTACAAACTTTAATAGACGATTATACAAAGCGTTTGTCTTTTTATATCAAATTTGATTTGGATATTATCCCAGATATAAAAAATGTAAAAAACTTATCTGAAAGTCAACAAAAAGAGAAAGAAGGCGAATTGATTTTATCGAAAATTACGCCTACCGATCAATTGATTTTATTAGATGAAAACGGGAAAAATTTTTCCAGCGTAGGTTTTTCAGAGGAATTACAAAAGAAAATGAACTCCGGAATAAAAACTTTGGTATTTGTAATTGGTGGTCCGTATGGTTTTTCGGATACGGTTTATGCCAAAGCACAAGGCAAAATTTCACTTTCGTTAATGACATTTTCGCATCAAATGGTCCGCTTATTTTTTATCGAACAAGTGTATCGTGGCTTCACTATCTTAAAAAACGAACCGTATCATCACCAGTAATTATTTTGTTTAAAGTTTTCTTTGTTTGAAGTTTAAAGTTTAAAGTTTAGTAAATAAATTCCTGATTACTTTTCATTTCTAGTTTTAAACTTTCAATAAAAATTTTATTTTGTATATAACTCCCAAAGCTAAGATCTTTGTTAAAGCTCAAAGTAAAATTATTGGATTGTTCTTTTGATAAAATTTGGATCAATACTTCTTTGACTTTTTCTTTTTTGACAATCGTATTTTCAATTAAAATCTCATTATTCTTATCGAAAAATATAATGGTCCCCATAGGCTTCTCCATTTTGTAATACACATTTGTAAAACGTATAAAAGCTAAATTTTTCCCAATCGTATCTGCGTAAGAATAATAATTTTCGGCCTTTTCATTCTTGTGCGCTTTTTCTTCACGCTTCTTTTGTTGCAACTTAATCACTTCAGGAATAACTAGTCGCAGTGGCAACCGTTTGTCAATATTTAAAATCCAATTCGTAGAAATAATGCTGTTTTTTCGGTTTACTTCTGCCATTGTATCTTTATCTTTTGATCTAAAAAAAATATAAATAGGCGAATGATCTTGTACATCAGAGACAACCGTAACAGCTGATTTTGGCAACAAGATATCTTCTTTGTTTCCACAAGAAAAAAGTACAAAAAGAACAATTAGGGTAAAATATTTCATCTTTATAAATTAATTTTATTAAACAAGGTAACGCATTCCATAGCTTCTTTGACATCATGCACCCGAAGAATTTTAGCTCCTTTGGTCAATGCCAAAGTATTTAAAATAGTTGTTCCGTTTAAAGCCTTTTCTATTTTGGTATCCAGCGTTTTATAGATCATCGATTTTCTAGAAATTCCAATAAGCAATGGTAATTCTGGCATTTTAAACAATTCCATTTTTTGAAAAACCTCAAAATTTTGATCGGTCGTTTTAGCAAAGCCAAAGCCTGGATCTAAGATTAAATCATTGATTCCAAAACGTCTCGCTTCTGCTACTCGTTCTGAAAAATAAAACAGTATTTCTTTAACAATATCATCGTAATTTGTAAGACTTTGCATGGTTTTCGGATTGCCTCGCAGGTGCATCATAATATAAGGTACATTGTATTTTCCTACTACTTCAAACATGTTATCGTCTAGTTTTCCTGCAGAAATATCATTTATGATTGCGGCACCAATGCCAATAGTAGCTTTAGCAACTTCACTTCTAAAGGTGTCAATGGACAGCAGTGTTTCTGGAAACTGTTTTAGAATTAAATCGACCACTGGAACAATTCTTGAAATTTCTTCTTTTTCAGATACAAATTCTGCATTGGGTTTACTTGAATAAGCACCAATATCTATAAAAGCAGCGCCATCAAGTAGCATTTTTTCGACTTGGGAAAGGATTTCAGTTTCATTTTTATACTTTCCTCCATCAAAAAAGGAGTTTGGCGTCACATTCAAAATTCCCATTACTTTGGGCGTTGCTAAGTCAATGAGTATTCCTTTACAGTTAATGGTCATGCGTTTATGGTTTTAAAGACTTCAAAATTCTGCATTCAAAAAAAATATCTTATTTTTGAAAAAATTTGAATACAAATATACACCAATAATGAAGAATACTTCAAAGGAATATGACACAGTTATTGCAACTTGTCGCGCGCTGTTTGTCAACAAAATGAAAGATTATGGCTGTGCTTGGCGCATTTTAAGATTGCCCTCGCTTACCGACCAAATCTACATTAAAGCCCAAAGAATTAGAAGCTTGCAAGAAAACGAGGTTCGTAAAATTGAAGAAGATGAAACAGGTGAATTTATAGGAATCATCAATTATTCCATTATGGCGTTGATTCAACTGGAATTAGGCGTTGCTGACCAACCTGACTTAACTGTTGGAAAGGCGACTGAATTATACGATTCCAAGGTAAAACTGACCAAAGATTTAATGGAAAATAAAAATCATGATTATGGGGAAGCTTGGCGTGAAATGCGTGTGAGCTCGCTAACCGATTTGATTTTACAAAAATTGCTTCGCGTCAAACAAATTGAAGACAATAAAGGAAAAACTATAGTTTCTGAAGGAATCGATGCTAATTATCAGGATATGATTAATTATTCGGTTTTCGCGTTGATTTTAATAGGTTTTGGAAATAAATAATATAAGCAATCAAAAAAAAATGAAAAATATAATTACTCAATTTTCTAGAATTTTCGTTGGAATACTGTTCATAATTTCAGGATTAATTAAATTAAATGACCCTATTGGTTTCTCTTACAAACTGGCAGAATATTTCAGTGAACCTGTTTTCAACATGCCTTTTTTCATACCGTTTGCGTTAGCAATAGCCTTATTTTTAGTAATTTTAGAAGTAGTTTTAGGAATTATGCTACTTATTGGATATAAAACTAAATTTACTGTTTGGAGTTTATTACTCTTGATCGTGATGTTCACTTTCCTAACTTTTTATTCTGCTTATTTTAATGTGGTGAAAGATTGTGGTTGTTTTGGTGATGCTTTGAAACTGACGCCTTGGCAATCCTTCACAAAGGATATTGTCCTGTTATTTTTTATCCTTATATTGTATTTTAATAGAAAATTGATCCAGCCATTGTTTAACAATAATGTTCAAAATATTGTTATTTATGCCAGTATCGTTTTATCTTCCTTACTGGGAGTATTGGTTTTGAATCACCTACCATTAATTGATTTTAGACCGTTCAAAGTGGGAAATAATATCCAAAAAGGCATGCGCATTCCTGATGGTGCTGAAAAATCAGTGGTTGAAATGGTTTTTATGTACAAAGTGGGCGGTGTTGATAAAGAATTTACTGAAAAAGACTTAATGAATATTCCAGAAGGAGCCGTATTTGTAGACCGAAAAGACAAAGTAATTACGGAAGGTTATGTACCGCCTATTCATGATTTTACTATGGAAAAAGAGGGTTCGGACTATAAAGAAGAATTTTTAGAATCACCAAAAGTGATGCTGATAGTGGCCTACGATTTAGTGCATGCAGATGAAGATGGCTTGGCCAAAATGGAAAAGCTAAATGCAGATGCTAAAGCAAAAGGATACCAAGTAATTGGTATGACCGCTTCCTCACCAGAAGAAATAGCTACCGCAAAAAAGAAATTCGGAATGACCTTTGATTTCTATTTCTGTGACGCTATCACCTTAAAAACCATCGAAAGAGCTAATCCTAGTATCGTCATTCTAGATAAAGGAACAATACTGCAAAAAGTGCATCACAATGATCTCGCAGACTTGAAATTATAGGCGAAATTTAAGTTAGTAATCAAGTAAGAGAAACTAAGAACACTTTTATGTAACTATTATTTTTTATAAAATTAGGATGGGAACTTCAAGCACTTTTTAGGAGTAGTGGCAGGTTCCCATCCTTTTTATTTAGGACCTATCAGTGAACTGTAAGACAAGAAATAGTAGGATAAAAAGCACTATTATTTAGTCTAAAAAACAAAAGGCATGTTACTAATTTGAAATTTTTTATTTGTCCTAATTATTTATCAACTACAACGATATCATTGCGTATTATTAAAGTTCAACTTCCAAAAAAGAGCATTCTATGGGAATGGTTCAAATTGTTTTATTAACTTTGTTAGAAAACAATTTGATAATGAAAAAAATAATACTACTTCTAATTACAGCTGTAACATTTTCGTGTTCTAAACCTCAAAAAACAGAATTCTCCAAAGCTGCTTTATCAGAAACCCTTTTAGCCACGGATGGAAGTCAAGTCGCTTTTAAAGACATCTTAGAAAAATACAAAGGAAAAACTGTAGTGATTGAAGTCTGGGCCTCTTGGTGCGGCGATTGCGTAAAAGCAATGCCAAAACTAAAAGAACTACAAGCTAAAAATCCTGATGTTTCGTACCTGTTTATTTCAATGGACAAAACTGCTGATAAATGGAAAATTGGAATTGAAAAACACGATTTAAAAGGAGATCATTTCATGGCAAATGACCAGATGAAGGGCGTTTTTGCAACAGCTGTGGATGTAGATTGGATTCCGAGATACATCGTGGTTGACAAAAACGGAAAAATCGCTTTGTACCGTGCTATTGAAACTGATTTTGATCAAATCAACGATACCTTAGAAAGTTTAAGATAAAATTTCTAAAACAAAGAGAAAGAGAATTCTATTGAAAGAACTTTCAAAAATTTAAAACCAAAACTAAAAATAACACAACTAAGATGAGAAAAAAGATTGTTGCAGGAAACTGGAAAATGCATAAAAATGCAGAACAAACAGAAGATTTATTGAATGAATTAATAGCAAAAATCCCAACTGAGACTATAGTGCAAGTTATTGTAGCTCCTACTTTTGTAAACTTGGCTTCTGCTGTTGATCATTTGGAATTTACTAATATTGAGGTTGCTGCGCAAAATGTTCATCAAGCAGAAAGTGGTGCTTTTACTGGCGAAATCTCCGCTGATATGTTGAAAAGTGTAGGTGTGGATACTGTAATTCTGGGACATTCAGAACGCAGAGCTATTTTCCATGAAACTGACGCATTAATAGCGAATAAAGTAAATACCGCATTGGAACATGACATGAGAGTTATCTTTTGCTTTGGAGAAGAATTAAAGGACCGTCAATCTAAAAATCATTTTAATGTCGTTGAAAATCAATTAAGAGATGGTATATTTCACATTGAAACTAAGGACTGGGAAAGTATTGTTTTGGCCTACGAGCCTGTTTGGGCAATAGGAACTGGAGAGACAGCGTCTCCAGAACAAGCACAAGAAATGCATGAGTTTATCAGAGAAACCGTTCGCAAAGCTTTTGGTAGTGATGTTGCTGAAAACGTATCTATCCTTTATGGTGGAAGCGTAAAACCGGACAATGCAAAAGAAATTTTCTCTAAACCAGATGTTGACGGAGGTCTTATTGGTGGTGCCGCACTCAAAGCAGACGATTTTGTTGCCATTGTAAACGCATTATAAAAGTTTATTAAAAAACGTAAAAAAGCGGTGATTTCTATTACCGCTTTTTTTTATATGCCTATCTCCACCTGAAAACGCACATACCAATTATTTTTTATACTCCCATCAAAATAATTTAAAGTATCAAAAGTTAATTCACTTTGAAGTTTGAAACTGTGCTCCCAAATGTATTTAGTTAAGCCCACCGTGTATTGTTTGGAATCTGGGGCTAAAGCCTGAATATCTTTCCCTAGTTTTTGTGTTGAATATCGCCCAATGACCTCGTAATTTGAAGGAAAATTATAACTCAACTGATAATCAAATCCACTACCAACATAAGCGAAATTTGATTTTGAACTATCCTCTGGATTTACTGTCACAGCATTTCTTGACGTAGCTCTAGACATGTAACTTGACATTGCAGCCCATCCATTGTATTTTAACATGACATCTAACATTACAGCTTTCATCGTGCGGGCTTCAAACAAATCATTTCCTAATTGCCCTTGTGTTCTTTTGGCGTGATTATTTTGTTGAAAAGCTCCAGAAAGTAATAATTTAGGTCTTTTTTCTCTAATGATATCTCCTTCAAAATAAGTTCCGTCTTTAGTAAAAGATCCAAAAGGCAAAAGTTCCACTTTACCAGTCACTGCGACTCCGGCATCCGCATTTCCGGTGATGTTGCGTCCTTCACCACTAGAAATAGCCGTTTTAAAATTATATGAAAATTTATCTTTAAATTCATTCATATTATGGATTTGAAAACCAAAATCCCTATCAATCGTAAAGCGGGCATTATTAATAGAGCGATCCGTTAATTGCAACCCCCCGGACGAATTAACACGCTGACGATTTCCAGGTAATTTAGTTTGTCCAAAACTAATATTCCAGTGTTTGTTGGGTCTGTAAAAAACAACTGCATCCCGAATAATATTTAAATTTTCCCCATCTTTAATTTCTCCCACATCACCTGGAGCAAATGATAATTGGACTGCATATAAAAATTTTGGTGAACCCACATATCCATCCAATCGCAAACGCAAGCGTCTAATTTGTCCATCATAAGCTCCAACTTCTCTATCATTCTCTAGATAAGTTACTCTGTTTTGCATCCGAAACCGAATATTCAATTGGTATAAACTGTCCGGAGAAGTAATTCCAATTCCTTTTCCAAAACTGTAGTACGGAAGTGCCGATAATTTTAAATCGTTATCCTGTTTCGTTTGTTTGATGTTTTCTTGCGCAGTTCCTGAAAAACTGTGCAAAAACACCAAAAAAAGTGTCGCTTTTTTCATTGTTAGTAGTGTGTTCCTTTTGCAAATGTAAAATAAAAATTGATTTCCAAATGCGATTTAAATAGTGATTGTTACCTTTGCAAAAAAAAGAAGCATGTCAAACATATACATTGGATATCATTTTACTATTGAATCAAAAGGCCAAAGCGATAGCGAACAAGCGAAACAATTAGGTTCTGAAATATTAATCGCCGAGTTAGGAGAAAAGGCGTTTGAGAGTTTTACCGAAACGCAAACGGGAATTTCAGCTTTTGTTCAAAAGGATTTATGGGACGAAACTATTTTAGAAGACATTCATATTTTACAGTCGGAAGAGTTTACAATCACGTATACTTTTGAAGAGATAGCACAAGTCAATTGGAATGAAGAATGGGAAAAGAATTTTGATGCTATAGATGTCGATGGAAATTGCCATGTCCGAGCGCCTTTTCACCCAAAAACCAATGCCGAATTTGATATTGTAATTGAGCCAAAAATGAGTTTTGGAACGGGTCACCATGAAACAACGCATATGATGATTCAACATTTATTAGAAATGGATGTTACCGGACAAAAAACGCTCGACATGGGCTGTGGAACTGCAATTTTAGCAATCCTTGCTGAGATGAAAGGAGCACAACCTATTGATGCAATTGATATTGACAACTGGTGTTACCTAAACTCTATCGAAAATGCAGAACGCAATAACTGCAAACACATTACCGTTTATGAAGGAGAAGCTGCTTTATTGGCAGGCAAAAAATACGATTTGATTATTGCCAACATCAACAGAAACATTTTGTTGAACGATATGCAAAGTTATGTTGACAGCTTAAATCCAGATGGAACATTGCTTTTAAGCGGTTTCTACCAAGAGGATATTCCATTCATAGACGCTTCTTGCACGGAGAAAGGATTAACTTATGTTAAAAAACTAGAAAGAAACAATTGGGTATCTTTAAAATATGTAAATTAGTAGTGATGTTTTTTTATTAATTACGAAAGTACAACAACCTACAAAAATGAGTACTAAAGAAAAAGTAAGAGAAAGAGTAAGTGTCAAAGAAGCAATACAATTAGACCATGAAATTGTAGTTTACAACGATGATGTAAATACTTTTGACCATGTTATTGAAACTTTAATTCGCGTTTGTGATCACACGCCTGAACAAGCAGAACAATGCTCCTTGATTGTGCATTATAACGGAAAGTGTACCGTAAAAACAGGTTCTTACGAAAAATTGAAACCACAATGCACCCAATTATTGGAAGCAGGTTTAAATGCAGAGATCATTTAAAAAATAGTAGAAACTTCCCAGAGAGAAATAAAACACTGTGCTTCATTTAAAAACATTTTCTTTTATTCTATATTTGAATATTAAAAATAGTTTTTATGGAAGAATATGGTAAAATTTTAGTTTTTGTAATGCCCATTTTTTTAATTTTAATTATCCTTGAAAAAATATATGGGCATTACAAAGGAGAAGATACATCCCCAAATATGGACTCCGTTTCGAGCGTAAGCTCTGGAATGGTTAATTCCTTAAAAGATGTATTGGGACTCAGTATCACGCTAGTTTCTTACGATTGGATTGCCTCTAAAATAGCTTTATTTGATTTAGATGCAACTGTTTTAACTTATGTTATTGGATTCATTGCCATTGATTTTTATGGCTATTGGAGTCATCGACTGTCACATCAAATTAATTTTTTATGGAACAAACACGCTATTCATCACAGCAGTGAGGAATTCAATTTGGCTTGTGCCCTTCGCCAGCCCATTTCCAGTTTTGTAAATCTGTTTACCTTTTTATTGATTCCGGCAGCCCTATTAGGAGTTCCCTCCAAAGTGATTGCAATAACACTTCCTATTCATTTATTCCTTCAATTCTGGTACCATACCAAGCACATTAAGAAAATTGGTTTTCTGGAACACATACTGGTTTCTCCCTCCCATCACAGGGTTCATCACGCCATAAATCCCGAATATATGGATAAAAATCATTCCCAAATATTTATAATTTGGGACAAATTGTTTGGCACTTTTCAAGTAGAATTAGCAGCGGTTCCGCCCGTTTTTGGAATCACAAGACCTGCTAGAACATGGAATCCAATCCGCATTAATTTCCAACATTTGTCATTGCTAATTACAGATGCTTGGCGCGCCGAAAACTGGAAAGATAAGTTTACAATTTGGTTCAAACCTACAGGTTGGCGTCCAGAAAATTTTGAAGAAAAATATCCAGTAACTAAAATCACCAATGTATATAACTTTGAAAAATATGGAACTCAACATTCTAAAAAACTGATGTATTGGTCCATTTTTCAGGCAATTGTTACTTTATTATTAATTAGCTATCTGTACAACTCCATTGCATTAATAGGCTTACCAAATGTATTTATTTACGGTGCTTTTATTTTTTTGACCGTTTATAGTTACACGGAATTAATGGATACGCGCAAAATTTCTATAGTATGGGAAAGTATCCGTTTTGTGGTTGGTATTGGATTAATTTTCTATTTTGGAGATTGGTTCGGAATGAACCAACTTTTTCCTTTTGCTAGTTACATTATTGCGGCTTACCTTCTTTTATCTCTAGTAGTAACGCTCTATTTTATAAAAAGTAATTTTGAAAAACAAACATTAATGGTACTTCAATCCTAAAATCACCTTATGAAAAGCAATATAATAGTAAAAAGTTTTATTGGTTTTAGTCTGGTTTATCTTTTGCTAATTCTATTGGGAAGAGAAGATATTGCATGGTTTTTAAAACCATTTTTATTGTCGTTTTTAATTCTGGCAGTTTATGCACATGAAAGATTCGTTACCAAAAAAATTCTATTAACCGCATTGACACTGTCTTGGATAGGTGATATGATCTTAATGTTTGCGGATCGAGGACAGTTTTATTTTATCGCAGGATTAATTGCTTTTCTACTTTCGCATATTTTCTACATCGTGCTTTTTAGCAAACAATTAAAAATATATTTAAAGAAAAGTAAAACCATTTATTGGGTTGGAGTTACTGCTATAGCCTTTTATTTAATTGTGCTGCTGTTGCTTTTATTACCTACTTTAGGAGACTTAAAAATTCCAGTTATTATTTATGCACTGACAATTTCAATTATGCTATTATTTGCCTTGAAAGGCTTTTTGAACTGGCAAAAACCAGCTAACATCTATATTCTAATTGGAGCTATTGTTTTTGTAACATCGGATAGTATTTTGGCATTGGATAAATTTTATACTCCATTGCAATACAGTTCCTTTTTAATTATGACAACTTACCTCAGTGCGCAGTACTTGATTGTTGTTGGCATTTTAAAATTAAACCAAAAAAAGTAGTGTTTTCCATTGAAAACACTACTTCATCGATAGATTTATTTTAATTAATGAGGCAATTTACTCTTTAGTAATCCATAGAGATAGGTTCCTACAAGTGCTCCAAAAAGCACAATTAATACCGTCCAAAAACCAGCACCAAGCAAAATGAATATAGGCCCTGGACAGGAACCCACTAGAGCCCAACCCAATCCAAAAAATAATCCTCCAATCACATACCGTGCTGATCCTTTTTCTTTGTCAGGGATTTCAATGGATTCTCCTTTAATGTCTTTTATGTTATTTCGTTTTATGATTTGGATTCCAATTATTCCTGTCAAGATCGCAACCGAAATAATTCCGTACATGTGAAAAGACTGAAATTGAAACATTTCATAAATTCGATACCAAGAAACCGCTTCTGATTTGGTCAATACAATTCCGAAAACAAATCCAACCAAAAGATATTTTAATATATTTTTCATACTTTGTATTTAAAATTTTAAATGATGATTACTTTGCTAGTTTAGAATTAAAGGCAATAAAAAATGAGCCATAATCAAACCACCTATAAAAAATCCAATAACGGCTTTCAAAGAAGGAATTTGCAAATTACTTAATCCTGAAATAGCATGCCCAGAAGTACAACCACCAGCATAACGAGAGCCAAAACCAATCAGGACACCACCAATAAGCAGTATGAAAATACTTTTTGGAGATTCTAGAATGGACATTCCAAAAAGGGCATCTGGCACTAATTTTCCGTTTGGAGCATCTATTCCCAGCGTCGCTAATTGCTCAATTGTGTCAGGATTAATGTTTACATTTGAAGCATCACTCATAAAATGAACGGCAACAAAACCACCTAACATCGCACCAAGAACCACAACTAAATTCCATCTTTGTGCTTTCCAATCGAAATCAAAAAAGGCTACTCGTTTTCCTAAACCAGCCATAGAACAAAGCGAGCGTAAATTAGAAGACATCCCGAAAGACTTTCCAAAATAAATAAGAGCTAACATAATCAAGCCGATTAAAAAACCGGAAACGTACCAGGACCATGTTTGAAAAATAATATCCATATTGTTTTTTTGTACAAAGATAAGAAGCATTTTACGAGATTTTGGAAGAAATGCTACTTTCGCTAAAAAAGTGGGAATCTAAATTATTAAGGGAACACGCACTAAGGTCTAAAGTTCTGTTTATATTTGTATATTTAAATTGCATGGTATTATAATTGCTATTTAAATTTTACTACCATGTCCTAAAATTAAAAGCATTAAATTTTAAACATATGAGTCATGTAAGCTAAAAAAGATTATTTGTAAAATTAGGGTTAAAAAGTAAATATAAGTTAAAAATATTCTTTATCAGGTAAAGAGACTTTTCTTAAATGAACTACAAACTTTACTCGATTTTATTCAAATTAAAAAACTTATTTGTCTTATATGTTTAAAAATATTTACTAAACACAATGCTGTTATTTCAAGACTTAAGCGAATTTACACAATAATTTTATTTTAAAATATGAACAAATCAATCCTTCTTATTGCTTTACTTATTAGTTTAGCTTCTTGCTCCAGTACGCAATCTACTTTGAAAAATACGGATGATAATGCCCCAAACCTAGTGCTAAATAAAGACAACACTTTTGTGATTACTGCATACAGCAAAGACAAAAAATATGGTTACGATAAAGATTATCCCATCAATATTTTCTTTAATAACACTAAAAATGAAACCGTAAATCAACAACGATTTTTGAATGCATTAGCAGGACCTAATGGTGAAAAAATCACGTTTAACAAATTAGAAAGCTGTTGTCCGTTTCCAACAAAAAGAAGTGAACTTGGCGCTGGATTTTTAGAGGTATTTGCAATAAAGTGGGCTGGGCAAAAAAAACCAATTCTGCTTTACTTAAACATCTATGAAAAAGGAATTTTGATGATTCCAGTGGGACTTACATTGAAAAAATAACCACTTTAAAATCCCATAATATCTATGCTTACCAATTCCCTAGCCCTGATGGAAGTGTAAATCCTCCCGTTTTTCAGGGAGATTGAAGCGAACAGCAGGAAACAGCTCCTAAAAAAAAGTTAATGCCCCAAATTATTTGGAAATCGTAAATCGTAAATCGTAAATCATAACTACCTTTGCACCTTTAAAAAATCATACTATGAACCTACAACATATTCCACAAATCAAATATACTGAGAGTGGCAATTTCTTTCTTCTAGCGGGTCCTTGTGCTATTGAAGGAGAAGAAATGGCGATGCGAATTGCCGAAAAACTAGTTGGTATTACTGATACATTACAAATTCCTTTCGTTTTTAAAGGTTCTTTCAAGAAAGCAAACCGTTCTAGAATTGACAGTTTTTCAGGAATTGGAGACGAGAAAGCACTGAAAATCCTCAGAAAAGTCTCGGAAACGTTTAAAGTTCCTACCGTTACCGATATTCATACAAATGAAGATGCTGATATGGCTGCTCAATATGTTGATGTGCTGCAAATTCCCGCTTTTTTAGTGCGTCAAACAGATTTAGTAATGGCTGCTGCCAATACCGGAAAAGTGGTCAATTTGAAAAAAGGACAATTCATGAGTCCGGAAAGTATGAAACACGCGGTTCAAAAAGTATTGGATTGTCACAATGAAAACGTGATGGTTACGGATAGAGGAACCATGTTTGGCTACCAAGACATGATTGTTGATTTTAGAGGAATTCCTACGATGCAACAATATGCTACTACTGTTCTTGACGTTACACACTCACTACAACAACCCAACCAAACAGCTGGCGTAACTGGCGGAAGACCTGATATGATTGAAACTATTGCCAAAGCTGGTATCGCTGTAGGCGTAGACGGAATTTTTATTGAAACCCATTTTGATCCTGCCAATGCAAAAAGCGATGGTGCAAACATGTTGCATTTAGATTATTTTGAATCCTTAATGACGAAGCTAGTTGCCATCAGAAAAACAATTAATACATTTTAAATTTAGGCCCCAAATTCATTGAAATATCTATTTTATTACGCATTCCTTATTATTTTATTTACTAATAACACAATTGCACAAGAAGTTACAGAAATCCAAACTAAATATACAACTCATAACAAAGGGAAATTTTTTATTTCATGGGGAGGAAACAGAGACACCTACTCCAAATCAGAAATCACTTTTAGAGGTAAAGATTATAGTTTTTCATTAGAAAATGTGGAAGCGCATGACAAACCAAAAGGTTGGCATGTGGATTATATTAATCCTTCAAGAATGACGATTCCCCAAACTAATTTTAGAATGGGCTATTTCATAAGTGATCATTATAGCGTGGCTATAGGAGTAGATCACATGAAATATGTCATGACGCAAGATCAGGCCGTTACTATTGATGGGTATTATCAAAACCCAGGTTCGTATGATGAAATATTGCCTAACAATCAAGTGTTATTGACAGAAGAATTTCTAAAGTACGAGCACACTGATGGTTTAAATTATATCAATTCTGAAGTATCCAGACATGATGATATTTCGTCTATTTTCAAAATTGGTAATACTGATAAAATTCAAGTCAATTTAACGGAAGGCGTAGGTTTTGGTTTATTGTATCCAAAAACAAATACAACCTTGTTAGGAAAAGATCGTCATGATGATTTTCATGTTTCAGGCTATGGTACTTCTTTGAAAGCAGGATTGAATCTTACTTTTTTCAAGCACTTTTATTTACAAGGAGAACTAAAAGGCGGTTATATCAACATGCAAGATATACGAACTACAAAAAGCTCAGCGGATAGTGCTTCTCAAGATTTTTTCTTTTTTCAGAGAATCATTGCTGTGGGAGGAATTTTTAGAATTTAATTCATCCATTATCAAAAATTAAATAAGCTGTCATATATGATGGCTTTTTTTATGAATTTAATTTAAAAAAAAACAAAAATATATAAAATTAACAACTGTTTGATTAATTGATTTTTTTTCTTTTTTTTAAAATTTTAAATAGTTAAATTTATCATCGGATTTGCTTGTTTCAAGTTGAGTAATTTTAATAAATGTAATTCCATAAAATTATAAATGACCAAAAATAACACCACCTCATCTACTTTAAAAACAGACTATCACTTTGATAATTTTTTCAATATCTCAGCTGATTTTATATGTATAGCAGGATTTGATGGCTATTTTAGAAGAATAAATCCGGCTGTTTCAAAATTATTAGGTTTTACGGAAGAGGAATTATATTCTCGACCAATCAGCAGTTTTGTTTATACAGCAGACCTCCAAATTACAATAGAAACCAGAGAACAAGTTTATAAAAACAAACCACTTTTGAATTTTGAAAACCGCTATCTAACTAAAAGTGGAGAAATTGTCTGGTTATCATGGACATCAATGCCTGTTGAGTCGGAGAAATTAGTGTATGCAATTGCCAAAAACATTACACATAAAAAAAGAATTGAAGAAGAGCGTAATTTACTTCTTGCAAATCTTACAAAAATCAATAAGGAACTTACCGTTTTATCACACAAAACATCCCATGATTTAAAGTCACCTATCAATAATATGCTTTCGGTTTTTAGTCTCATTGATGTTTCAAAAATCAATGATCCAGAGACATTGGAGTTAGTAGAAATTCTTAAATTAACTAGTGAAAATTTAAAACAAACTTTAAATGATTCCATTGATCAATTAGTAGAAAACCAGAGTATTAATACTCAAATTGAAGAAATAAATTTAAATGAATCCCTTAATAAAGTGCTTACTTCCATAAATTCTTTAGTCCGCGATTCAAAAGCAGTTATTAATATTGACTTTTCAGCTTTTGAGAATATTACTTTTAACAAAGCATACATCAAAAGTATATTTTTGAATTTACTTACTAATTCCATTAAATACGCAAAACCACATCAAGTACCACTTATTACCATCGAATCCAGAAAAGTCAATGGAGTAAACCAATTAGTATTTTCGGATGAAGGACTCGGTTTTGATATGGATAAAGTAAAAGATAAGATTTTTGGATTGTATCAAAAATTCCACAGTAACATTGACAGCAATGGTATTGGTCTCTATTTGGTCTACAATCACATCACCAGTTTAGGCGGAAGAATTGCCGTGGAGAGTAAAATAAATGAAGGTACTACATTCATTATTTCTTTCAAATATTGAGAATGTAGCACCTTCAAGAATAAGTATGTTTCTATTTTGCAATACCGTTTTGATCCATTAAATAAACTAAAGAAGCCATTGCTGCCGCTCCTAATTCTAACTCTCTTTTATTGACAGCATCAAAAGTATCATTGGCAGCGTGATGATAATCAAAATAACGCTGAGAATCCGGTTGTAATCCTACCTTTACAATGTGATTGGATTGCAATGGACCAATATCAACACCAGAATGCCCTTTTACCAATTTATGGATTAAATAGGGTTCGAATAACGTAGCCCAACTACTGATTTTATTGAAATTAGCTTCATCAGCTTCAATTGAAAATCCTCTTGGTGAAAACCCACCCGAATCACTTTCTAAAGCAAAAATGTGATTTTCATTCTTTTTATTGGACTGTGTTTCATATTCTTTCCCACCTCGAACGCCGTTTTCTTCGTTCATAAACAATACCACACGTAACGTGTTTTTAGGCTTGTATCCAATATTTTTGAAGATATTCAACACTTCCATACTTTGGACACATCCTGCGCCATCGTCATGAGAACCATCTCCAAGATCCCAAGAATCAAGGTGACCACCAACAACCATTATTCTTTCAGGATGTTCAGAACCCGTTATTTCACCGACTACATTGTAGGACAAAACATCAGCAAATGTTTCACAAGATTGTTTCAAATAAAAAGTTGCATTTTGATTGGCTTTCAAACTTTTGCTTAAAAGTTCAGCTCCGTTCGTACTAATAGCAGTTGCTGGAATGCGTTGTTCTTTGACAATATCTCCATAATTAGTTGCACCTGTATGCGGGAAATCATCTAATCTTAAGTTCATTGAACGAACAATCACTGCCAAAGCACCTAATTTCCCTGCCTCTCTCGCACCTGATGATCTCTGGTCCACGCAACCACTGTAAGCCTTAAATGTTTCTACAAACTCAGGATTCATGGGTCTATTAAAGAAAATAATTTTTCCTTTTACTTTTGCTTCGCCAAGAGCGGCTAATTCTTCTAAACTTTTTACTTCTATCACATTGGCATTCAATCCAGCTTTTGGTGTTGCTACAGAACCGCCTAGCGCACATATTGGGAAAGTGATCTTTTGTTTCCCCACTTGTAAATACGCGATTTCTTTTTCGCCCCGAACCCATTTTGGCACCATTACTTCCTGAAGGTACACTTTGTCTAAACCCAGTGTTTCTAATTGTGCTTTGGCATACAAAACGGCTTTTTCAGCTCCTGTGGAACCTGATAATCTGGATCCGATGGTGTTAGATAAATGTCCCAGCCAAGGATAACATTTGGCATTAGTCAGGGAAGATTTATAAATATCTTTTAACGTTTGTTCGTCTTTAGTTTGCGCAAATACGGTGATTCCACCAAATAAAAGTGCTGCTAAAACAATTGATTTTTTCATAATAAATTGAGGTCTTTTTTTGTATTCTTCTTTATAATTTTGGTTCTGGTTGCTGTCGCAATTTCGTAATTCTTTACGAATAATTTATGTTAGATTCAAAAAAAATCCTGCAAGTTTGAAAGCTCATGCAGGATTTAACAATTATTGGATCGGTTCGAAACTGATTGCTGTTCCTCCACCCGGAGCCAAATTTAATTTGATTTTTGATTTGCTGGTCACCAGAATAGTCTTGATTTGATATGCAATTGGATTGTTCTTCCAATCAGCATTTTTAGCATCTTCATAAATGATGGCTTTGTATTTTTTTCCTTTGGTCAGGAAGTCTAATCTTATTTCTGATGTCCTGGCATTCTCATCTGTGATTGCTCCCAAAAACCAAGTTTCTTTTCCTTTAGTTTTTCGGGCAACTGTAACATAATCACCGGGTTCAGATTCTAAATATTTGCTTTCATCCCAATCTGTTTCTACATCTTTGATAAACTGAAAAGCATCCGGATATTTCTCGTAATTCTCTAATAAATCGGCCGCCATTTGCAACGGGGAATACATCGTTACGTACAAAGCGAGTTGCTTGGCTAAAGTAGTATGAACCTGCTCTGTTTTATTTTTATCATAATAACTCATTTTAATTTCAAATATTCCTGGTGTATAATCCATAGGTCCGCCCAATTGTCTGGTAAAAGGCAAAATGGTTTCATGCATTGGTGGATTCCCAACGCTCCAAGCATTGAATTCATTACCACGAGCCGCTTCAGCAGCGATATAATTAGGATACGTTCTTCCGTAACCGGTTGGTCTTGACGATTCATGCGAGTTAATCATGATCTTATAATCCGCAGCGCGTTTTACCACAAAATTGAAATGATTCACCATGGATTGTCCATCATGAAACTCGCCACGCGGAATAATTTTACCCACATAACCCGATTTTACTGCTGGATACTCGTATTTTTTCATCAAATCAAAAGCACGATCCAAGTGTCTTTCGTAATTACTGACAGAACCCGATGTTTCATGATGCATGATCATTTTGACATTTTTTTCTTTGGCATAAGCCGAAAGAGCTGCAATATCGAAATCCGGATACGGCGTAGTAAAATCAAAAACTTCCTCTTTCCAGTTTCCATTCCAATCTTCCCAACCTACATTCCAACCTTCGACAAGAACCCCGTCAAAACCGTTTTTTGCAGCAAAATCAATGTATCGTTTCGTATTTTCGGTAGTAGCACCGTGCTTTCCTGACGCTTTTGGCGCATCTGCAAAATTAGTGGCATTTTGAGAACCGGCATAATCCCAAGTAGATTTCCCTACGTGCATTTCCCACCATATCCCGACATATTTCATAGGCTTGATCCAAGAAGTATCTTCTAATTTTGAAGGTTCATTTAGGTTCAAAATCATCTTAGAACTTACAATATCCCGGGCATCATCACTAATCATAATCGTTCTCCAAGGCGACACACATGGCGTTTGCAAATAGGCTTTGTCGCCAATAGCATTAGGAACTAATTCAGCTTTTAATTTATAATTTGTCACATCTGCATTCAAATGCATCACCGGATAATTAACAACAGCAGCTTCAAAAATATTGAGATACAAACCTGAAGGCGCTTTCATCATTAACGGCGTTTGAACCATATATTTTCCTGGAATAGATTTTACTCCAATTCCGTTATTCATATTGATTTTGGAATTATCAATATCAGAAAACTTAGTTTCGTTGTATTCGTATTCATTGCTGTCGAAATCTCCTGGAATCCAGAATACTTTATTGTTTTCGGTTAAATTGAATTGGGTAACCTCATCCGAAATGATGAAATAATTCAACTCCGCTTGTTTAGGAAAATCGTATCTAAAAGCCACTCCTTCATCAAAAACTCTAAAAATGATATTCATTTTCACCTTCGTTTCCTTGTTGATAAGCGAAATATTAAGTTCATTATAGTGATTTTTAATACTGGATTGTTCTCCTAAAACTGGTTTCCAAGATTCCTTGAAGCTTGAAGTTTTTGAAGTCAATATTTCAAAATTTGCGTCTAAAGCTGGTTTTTCCTTTAATCTTATACCTAAAGCACTTTCTAAAACGACCGCTTTGTTTTTGTAATTTACGGAATAATAAGGTTGACCATTTGTCCCTAATTTGAAATTTAAGGCAATTTTACCCGATGGCGATGCGGCGTTTTGTGCCTGTGCAAAACTCAATATAAAGAGCAGGCAAAGAGAAAATAAATATTTCATTTTGATTGATTTTTTTGAATTGATAAAAGTAAATAAAATAGAGTTGTATCAAAGTATCCGTTTTAACAAATCCATTTTTTTTGTTACAAAAAAAACCCTCCGGTATAAATACCAAAGGGCTGATCTTAAATAAACAAACCAAATTTATTTAATCAACTTAAAACTAACCTTGTTATCAGTACTGGAATTCGTACCTACAAATACATCAAAACTACCAGGCTCAGCGATAAACTGCAGCTCTGAATTATAAAATTTTAATTCTTCAACAGAAATTTCAAAAGTAACCGTTTGTTTTTCTCCCTTTTTAAGGGCAATTTTCTGGAAACCTTTCAACTCTTTTAGCGGTCTTGTAACGGAACCTATTAAATCTCTTATGTACAACTGAACTACTTCTTTACCTTCATAATTCCCAGTATTGGTTACATCAACTGTCACTTTTACTTTCTCATTGAAGTTCATTTTATCCGATGAAATTTTCAAGTTTGAATATCCAAAAGTCGTATAACTCAATCCAAAACCAAACGGATATAAAGGTTCGTTTCTTTCGTCGATATAATTTGATCTGAATTTTTCGAATTTTCCTTCTTTATTGCCTAACGGTCTTCCCGTGTTTTTATGATTGTAATAAATAGGGACTTGACCAACACTTCTTGGAAAAGTAGCCGTTAATTTTCCAGAAGGGTTTTCATTTCCAAACAAAACATCAGCAATAGCACTTCCGGCTTCACTTCCTGCAAACCAAGTATTCAAAATAGCTGGAACTGTTTCATTTTCCTGCACCAAAACCAATGGACGGCCTGTAAATAAAACTAACACAACCGGTTTTCCTGTTTTCAATAAGGCTTGTAATAGGTCTTTTTGCGCTTGTGGAATCTCTAAGTTCGTTCTGCTGCTGCTTTCTCCAGACATTTCTGCTGATTCACCCAAAGCGGCTACAATCACGTCGGATTGATTCGCAATTTTCAAGGCTTCTGCTAATAATTCTTCGGAAGTTCTGCTATCACGGTGTAACGTTTTCCCAAACATGGTTGCTTTTTCTTCCAAAGCTGCATCATAATCCAGATTACTCCCTTTGGCGTAAAGCACTTTAGTATCCTTCCCTGCCACTTCTTTGATTCCTGCCACTAATGAAATGGATTTATCCATATTAGTAGCCACACTCCAAGTTCCTGCCATATTTTCTTTGGCATCAGCCAATGGTCCGATTAAAGCAATCGTACCTGATTTTTTCAAAGGAAGCAACTGATTGCTATTTTTCAATAAAACCAAAGACTGTGATGAAATAGCTCGTGCTTCGGCTCTGTGGTTTTTTGTGAAAATTTCTGTTTTCGCTCTATTTTCATCACAATATTTGTACGGATCATGGAACAATCCCAAATCATATTTCGCATTCAAAATAAGACGCGTTGCAGTATCGATTTGTTCGATCGTTACTTTTCCTTCCTCCAATGATTTTTTTAAAGTCGTCAGGAAACCTTCGCCCACCATGTCCATTTCAATTCCGGCATTCAAAGCCAATGCAGATACAGTTTGCAAATCGCCCATTCCGTGTTCAATCATTTCCGGAATTCCAGTAAAATCAGTTACGACAAAACCATCAAATCCCCACTGCTTGCGCAATACATCTGTCATTAACCACTTATTTCCAGTAGCAGGAATTCCATCAATTTCATTGAATGAAGCCATTACTGAACCCACTCCAGCATCGATAGCAGCTTTGTATGGAGGAAAATAATCGTTGTACATTTTAATTCGGCTCATATCAACCGTATTGTAATCACGTCCAGCTTCTGGCGCGCCGTACAAAGCAAAATGTTTGACACACGATAAGATGGTGTTGTTTTTTGACAAATCATTTTGTTGATACCCATTCACCATTGCTTTTGCAATTTCGCTTCCCAAAAACGGATCTTCACCAGAACCTTCAGAAACTCTTCCCCAACGTGGATCACGAGAAATGTCCACCATCGGCGAAAACGTCCAGTTGATCCCATCGGCACTCGCTTCTTTTGCAGCAATTTGGGCACTTCTTTCAATTAACTTCATGTCCCAAGTAGCGGACAATCCAAGCGGAATAGGAAAAGTCGTTTCGTAGCCGTGAATAACGTCCATCCCAAAAAGCAACGGAATTTTCAATCGGCTTTTTTCAACTGCAATTTTCTGTACTTCTTTTATTTTTTGAACTGATTTGATGTTGAATAAACCACCTACTTTTCCGTCTTCGATATTTTTAGCCACATTAGAACTACTGGCCGCACCGGTAGTAATATCACCTGAAGTTGGTAAATTCAATTGCCCAATTTTCTCTTCCAGAGTCATTTTCGAAAGTAACTCGGCTACGAATTCTGTTTTCGGTTTAATTTTAACCTCCTTTTTAGATGTCTTTTTTTGGCTGTAGCCAAAAAGAGAAATTCCAAAAAGTAGTATGATCAATTTAATTTTCATTTTGTCTGTTTTTTATTTGTTTGAACATCCAATCATAAATTTCTTGGTTGTCATATACTCGCGACCAACTGTCGTGATTGGCATCATCAAAAATTGTCAGCGTCACATTAGTATTACAGGTTTTTAATTTTTTATACATCGCAATCGAATACTCCACATTCACGACATCATCCAGCAAACCATGAAAAATTCGTGTAGGAATATCTTTTATTTTACAGTTTTCAATCATAGGAATTCGATCTACATATCCTGCAATAGGCACCAAAGCGGCAAAGGTTTCAGGATGTGCAAGAACCAAATTCCAAGCGCCCCAAGCTCCCATACTAAGACCTGTGAGATAAATTCTGTTGCTGTCGATGTTATTTTCTTTCTGGATTTTAAGAATCAAACGATACAATACTTCCTCATTCCAATATTCATTTTCAGGACATTGCGGTGCCAAAACATAAGCATCTAATTCGTGATTTTTCAAATACTTGAAGGGTCCATGTGCTTTTACTTTTTCGATATCGGTTCCTTTTTCACCAGAACCATGAAGAAAAACAATGAGCGACTTTTTATCTTTTGTATTTTTAGGAATGTGTAAAGCGTACGCTAATTCAAGTTTTTGTACGATTTCGGTTTTTAGGGTACCAATTACATCACTTTGTGATAACGAAAATTGGGTTACCATCAGGAAAAGAAAAAGAAGCTTTTTATTCATTAGAAAAGAATTAAAAAAACAGATTGCTTTTAAGATCGAGCAATCTGTTTTTAATGTAAAATTACTATCTGTTTGTTTTTTCCAATTTATAAAGCGCTACTACTTCACTTGCGTTTAAAGCTGATTTATAAATTCTCATTTCGTCCAGCAATCCGGCATAATCAGTAGCCCAACCTTCGTCTCCGTGTGTAGTTGTTAACGATGGTGAAGTACTAAATTGATTAGAACCAATCACTACTTGTGATAAATTTGGCGTTGCAAAAACCAATGCACCGTACAATGGAGCGTTGTTAGGATTTCCATTGCTTCCGTCAGGACCACCAGGATTATCGCCATAGAGAACACAAGAACCAGTTACATCAGTAAAAGGACCATAAGGTGTTCCGTAAATACTGCTTGTTCCTTTTTCTCCGTTTTTATAAACAGTGTATCTCGAAGTTACAGCATCGTAGGTTAAAACCACTTGAATCCAAGTATCAATTGCTCCATCAATATTAAAAATTGGACCTTGTCCGCCCCATGCCACTCTTTTATTTTCAATTCCCATTTTCAAACGAAGGGTATTAGGTCTTGCATTATCAGGATTTTCAAGAAACAAGTTTAATCCTCCCCAAAAACCCGCTGGGTTTACTAAAGAAAATATTCCCTGAATCCCTTTTCCTTGTCCCGGGGCACCACCATCTGGAACAGTTTGTCCGGATTTCATCCAAAAACTGAAACTGAAACTACTTAACGCACCTACAGCTGTTGCATTATTATAAACTGCGTAACGCTCCTGCGCTTTAGAACCTTGGAAAGCCTGTCCTTTAATACCTTCAGTGTAAGCTACATTTTTTCCGGTTCCTGTCAGTCCACCTTTTGTATCGGCAATGCTATTATCGAAACTCCATTTTGCAACTAAATTTTCTGCATTTACATCATCAGATGTATTGTAAGAACCTATTGGAGGATATTCTAATGGCTCATTACTGTCTACATTATCCGAGCAACTTGTCAATAACTGCATCGAAAACACAGTAGTCAGACAAAATATTTTTATACTATTTTTCATGTTTTATATTTTATTAATTACAAATAATTATTAGTATTTCTTTGGATGAATTTGCTTAAAATCCATATTTACCAGAATGAAAACCAAGATTAATCAAACCTTGTTTTACCTCCGGAGCATTCATGAACAACTGCCACAATAAACCCGTACGATAATTCTCCAACATAACCATTTCTGGTCCTTGGTCTATCGCCAAATAACGTTGCGCTGTCCATTGATAATGCTGACTGTGTGCGTCATAAAATCCTGCCACTCCCCAAGTTTCTGTTTTATAATTTTCATACAAATTACGGATGAATGCTTTAGATTCCAGCGGAGTATACACTATCGAGCTTATAGCAGCCGTTGGTGAAATAACACCTTTGTCATTGCTTGGCATGTGCGCATCATAGCCAATAGAACCATCGCCATTACGAGAATACGAAGCTGTCAATCCCCAATAATTAGCGCCATATCCTTTGAAACTTTTTGGATTAGCCACAGCATATAAATAATTGATTTTAGTATGATTGGAATTCAACTCCCAATAATTGGCATATTTATCCGTCAATTGATTTGGATCTAAACCTAAATAAGAATAATGAGCCCAAAATAAAGGTCCTCCAAATTCTTCGGCACCATTGTGTTTTAAAATCAAAGGAAGATTGTATTTCGTTTTAGCTGAAACGATGCCGCCACTTCTTGCCCAACCTTCGTGATACGCTGCTGGAGCAATTGCATGTGTTGGCGAAGCTGCTGCCATGACATACGTAATCAAACATTCATTGTAGCCTTCCAATGGAAAATTCATTTCCCAATTATAATTAGGAGACCAATGCCAGAACAACTTATTTTGATTATTAGTGTACCATTGCCAGTCCACTCCCTTCCATAACGCATCGAATTTTTGGGCGACTGCTTTTTCTTCAGTTGTTCCGTTTTTAAAGTATTCGCGAACGGTTATCATTCCGGCTACTAAAAAAGACGTTTCTACTAAATCACCACCATTATCTTTAGTTCCAAAAGGAATTACTCGACCTGTGGTACCATTAATCCAATGTGGCCATGCACCGTGAAAACGCTCGGCAGTGTTCAAAAAATTAGCTATCTTGTTCAAACGGTCTGCTCCTTGTGATTTTGAAATATAACCACGTGACATTCCTGAAACAATCGCCATAAGTCCAAAACCAGAACCACCTGTGGTAACAATATTTTGATCAAATGAAGGATCCTGCGGAATATAACGTTCTCTGGCCATACCTGAATTTGACTCCGCATAATCCCAAAAATAAGCGAAAGTTTGTTTTTGAACTACATCTAACAATTCGTCATCTGTTAATTTTACAACTGGAGGAACGGTAACTGGCGGCGTAACTACGGGACCGTTGTCAGTACTTTGTGAGGAAGAATCACAACCAAGAAACGTAAAGAGCATAAATAAAGCTGAAAATTTAATCATTTTTAGATTTTTTATGTGTTTGTCCTTACCTCTGACTCCTTCCTGAAATAGATCAGGAAAGAGAAAAGGTGCTGGATTTTTTTAATTAATATCCTGGATTTTGTGTTGCTTTTCCATTAGCTTGCGTGATGAATTTTTGAGGAATAGGAAACAATTCATGTTTACCTTCTACAAAAGTTTTTCCATCAGCCGCCATAACTGATTTCGCTTGACCTGTTCTAACGATATCAAACCATCTGTCATGCTCAAAAGCCAATTCATGTCTTCTTTCTGCTCTGATAGCTACTCTCAAAGCCACTTGTCCTGTAGCGGTTGTATTGGCTAAACCTGCTCTGTTTCTGACTCTGTTTAAAGGTCCTGTAACATCACCAGTACCGCTTTCGTTTGCCGCTTCAGCTTGCATTAACAATACTTCTGCATAACGCAATACACGAATGTTTTTTGTAGTTTCCCAATCACCATTGAATGTTTCTTTGGTATTGCTTACATACGCTTTTTCATTATATCTCGGATTAGCAACAAGCGGAGAAACCACTCTGCCGTCCCACATAGTTTCGCCTGCAAAAATAATTGTAGCGTCTCTTCTTACATCGCCAGCTTCATAAGAATTAGCTAAACTTGCAGAAGGAGTATTGAAACCCCAGCCCCAACCGCTTGTTCCTCTGGCTCCTTGAGAAACCATATACCCTTCAATCCCTTGCGATGGATTCCCTCCGTAACCACGGATTTCAAAAATAGATTCTACACTATCTTCACCAACTTCTCTCCAAATAGAGGCATAATCAGTAACTAAATTATATCCGGTTACAGCAGTACTTTGGTCTTTGACACCTTGCCAATTTCCTTGGTACAGATATACCTTAGCTAATAAAGCATGAGCAGCACCTTTTGTTGCTCTTCCCAAATCAGAAATTGCGTAGCCTGATTTTTCAGGAAGTGCAGCAATAGCTGCTAATAAATCTGTTTCGATGAATTTATAAACTTCATCTTTCGATTTGCGAATTAATGTCATATCGGTATCTTCGGCTGATGATGGTACTGGAACGTGATCCACAATTGGTACACCACCATAACATCTTACCAAATTAAAATACATTAGAGCACGAAGAAATTTAGCTTCACCTGTTAATCGAGCCACAACAGCGGCATCCGCTTTGTCTAATCTCGGAAGATAGTTTAGGGCAATATTAGCCTTACTTATCCCTTGATAATTAGTTTCAAAAACTTCTTGAACAGATAATGAAGTAGCATCTAAGGTCAATGCATCACACTTGTCTTTATCGGTTCCTGAATCTCCTGGATCTGATCCTTTATCAGCATCATCTGAAGTCATACTGGTTAATCCGTTCCATGAAAATGAACTCGCACTAAAGCTTAAAGCGTTGCTATAAATAGCCGTTACAAAACTTTTTGCTCCTTCATTATTATTATAGATTGTTAATAAATCGGCTTCGGCAATGTTTTCTGTGGGAGCGACTTCTATAAAATCATTGGAACAATTACTAGAAAGTAGCGCTACAGCCACTAAAGTTATGGGTATAAATATTTTTTTCATCTTATTAAAATTTTACGTTAGCACCAATAATGAAAGAACTCAATGTCGGATAAGCATCTAACTCAATTCCTTGCAGTCCCATTGGATCACCATCATTATTCAATTCTGGAGAATATCCGGTGAATTTTTGAGAAATAAATGGATTTATAGCACTTGCATAAATACGAACCGCAGAAACAGAATTTGTTATTTTAGGTAATGTATATCCTAAAGTAATGTTGTTTACTCTAAGGAAAGCTCCTGATTCTAAATAGTAATCCGAAGACAATGGAACTGAATTAAACGGTGCCGGATTTCCAGCAATAGTATTTGATGATGTCCAAAAATCAGTAGCTATACTGGCTTCAATATTTTCGTTACCAAAACGTTGTGCTTTTTTACCGTTATACACTTTGTTTCCACCTACTCCGTAACCATCTACTGAAAAATCAATGTTTTTGTATTCAAAACCTAAGTTCATACCATAATAATATGTTGGTAATGAAGATCCAAAGAATTTTCTGTCTGTTTCCACTGGATTAGAAGTAATTCCCCCATCTTTATCAAAATAAGTGAAATTACCATTTGCATCATAACCTGCTACTTCAAACAAATAGAAACTTCCCAAAGGTTCTCCTACTTCCAATCTTTTTGTAAACTGTCCGTTGTTAATCGAACCTCCATTTTGTCTAATTGCTAATGGATTATATACTTTTGAAACTTCATTTTTATTATTCGAATAATTGGCACCAATCCAATATTTTAAATCATCATTGATGTTATCATCCCAACGCAACGAAACTTCATATCCAGTATTAGAGATTTCACCTGCGTGAGCTGGAGTAGCTCCTGTACCCACAGTAAGCGGTGGAGTAACATTAAGAATTACATTGGATGTATTTTTATCATACCAATCAAATGATCCTGATAATTTGTTTTCTAAAGCTTTAAAATCTAAACCAATAGAAGTCTCATCCGTAATTTCCCAACCCAAAGTAGGGTCAATAAATGCACCGATAGTAGTTCCTGAATAAAGTGAGCCTCCAAAATCATATCCTAAACCTGCTCCTGAGCTGAATGTTTGTTGGTTAATAGGAACATTTTGATTACCTAATCTTCCCCAACCACCACGTAGTTTTAAGAAATTGATTGTTTCACTTTCTGCTAAGAAATTTTCTTTAGAAAGTACCCATCCTAAACCAAATGACGGGAAATTACCCCATTTATTATCGGAACCAAATTGTGAAGAACCATCCCTACGAACCGTACCCGTGAAAAGGTATTTTTCCATTAATGTATATTGGAATCGAGCAAAATACCCAATTAAATTTCTTTGATTTCCAATAACGTGTCGTGTAACAAGATTATTAGAAGGAGCAGTTGACTGATTTAAACTCCAATAGTTAGAGTTTTCAGGTACGTTTCTACCTCTTACTTCTAATTCTTCACGGCTTCCAAATTCTTGAGCTGACATACCTAATGTTACTTCAACATCATGGATATCGGCAAACTTTTTATTGTACGTCAAGAAATTATCAAAGTTCCAGTTAAAGTAATCGCTTCTTCCGGTAACCAATTCATTTATTGGCTCTGAAGCCGAGTAATTAGCCACATCTCTTGAAGGATCTGCTGCCAACCACAATTCACGTGTAGGCGTGTAAGAAAATCTTTTAAAAGTATTGTACTCCACTCCAACTCTTGATGTGAATTTCAATTCTTCAAAAATTTTGTATTCCAGTCCAATACTTCCCTGTAGCAATAGATTTTTTTGTTCCTCGGTAAAATAGTTTAATTGAGCTACAGGATTTCCAACGTTATTAAACAAAGATCCAGTAGTTGATGCTTGTCCATCAGCCCCAATAATTGGCATTCCCCATCTTCCATTGTCATATCGCACTGGTACCAATGGTGATTGTTTGTAAGCCGAAGTAAAAGCAGATAATGGTTTTGGCGTAGACTTAGAAATCGAACCACTTAAAGTTTGTGTGATTTTTAGTTTATCCGAAATCTTGTAATCGTTATTATTTCTAAAAGTAAAACGATTAAAATCTAATCCGTCTAAAACACCTTTTTCGTCATAATAATTCAAACTAAACAAATAACTAATTTTATCAGATGCACCAGAAATGGATAAATTATTAGACGAATACATTCCTAATCTAGTAATTTCATCAAACCAATTCGTATTGTAGCGTTGATCTGTTGAAAACCTAGTGTTTTGTTCTGCCACATCAGAGTAATAGGCAAAACGGTTAGAACCAGCCATCTTAACCGTTTTTAGTGGAGTACGCACTCCATAAAAACCATCATATTCAACAGTAGTTTTGTCGCCTTTTCCTTTTTTAGTAGTAATAATTACAACTCCATTAGCCGCTTGATTACCGTAAATAGCTAATGATGATGCATCTTTTAAAATATCAAATGATGCAATATCATTGGAATTCAAATTATTAATATTTTTGGTAGGAATACCATCCACTACGTACAATGGCGTTCTATCAGCACCATAAGTACCAATACCTCTAATAATTAATGATGGAGAACTTCCTGGCACATCTGTTCCAATAACTTGAACACCTGCTGCTTTTCCTTGAATAGCTTGCGTGGCATTCAGTACTTTCGTTTTGGTGATATCCGTTGCGGAAAGTTGTGAAATTGAACCTGTATTATCTGATTTTTTTCGAGTTCCATACCCAATAATAACGACTTCTTTCAGTTCAGTATCCTTTGAATCGCTTAAAATTATATTCATTACCCCATCTGTTGCTGTAACAGAAATAGCTTCGAAACCGAGCATACTTATTTTTAATACCTCACCGATTTTGGCATTGATATTAAAATTACCGTCAAAATCAGTATCAGCAGAAGTTTTAGATTCAGTTGCAATAATAATTGCTCCAGGAATTCCTAACCCTTCCTTATCCACTACTTTTCCCTTAATTACTTGACCAGACATATAGGCTGGAAGCAACAGAAGTGCTAAAAAGCTAAAAATAATATTTCTCATATATTAATAATTTGTTAAATTAATTACAGCCAAAGTAGATAATTACAACGTTATAGTTAGTCAAATGAAAATACTACATAATTACATCAAAATTATAAAATAAGACAATAAATCAATGTTTTATGGGAGCTAACGATCCTATAAGCGTGCTGTATCATGACTAAATGATGTAGTAATGATGTACTAGGATTTCACAACAAAAGAGGTTATTTAATAACGTATCAATAAAAATAACGCGTCTTTTATATCGTTAATAAAAATTTAGAAAGGTTTTCTTCTTGAGTAAGGTTCAATTTCTTTCGCAAACGATAGCGATGCAACTCCACTCCTCTGAAAGATATATTCATCATAGGTGCAATTTCTTTAGAGGAAAGATTCATCTTTAAGTAAATACAAAGCTTAATATCCTTTGAGGTGAGAGATGGATATTTTTTAGAAAGATTAATGATGAATTCATTATGAATTTGGTTCAAATTTGTTTCAAATGTTTCCCATTCATGTTTATTTACAGCATTAATTTTAATAACTTTTTTAATTTCACTTTTCAATTTATTGAAATCCATATCAGAATCTAAAATTCCTTGAATATTCTCTATCATTTCACTTTGCTTTGCAATTGACAGTGATTTTCCTGCTACTTCTGAGGATTTGGATTGTAATTCCAATTCTAAAATATGTTTCTCATATTCCTGAACATTTAATTCGTTATCAGCCTTTAATTCCATTTCGAGAATTTTCTTTTGATGCTTTAATTCTTCATCTCGCAATGCTAACTTTTGGACGTATCGCATTTTATTCCATTTGTAATACAGGTACAATATCAAACCGATAATGATTAGATACATTGCAATCATCCAAAGCGAAAAATACCAAGCCTTGGCCACAATAAACTGGAAACTAGAAAGCAAGTCATAATTAAGTCCATCATGAAGATAAACGCTAATCTCTGCAGAGCCACTATTTAAATTATTTAAAACAATCAATCCTTCGCTTACAGGAATAAATTCTTTTGTTCCGCTTATTTTATAAAATAAATTAGGTCTTGCTGCTCCAAAAACACCAGACAAAACATGCAACCGTAATTCAGAATTATAAGGGATTTTAGATTTGTTTGGAACCAAAACATCATTTACAAAAGCTTCAATCCGAATTTTAGAATCACTCTTATTTACCTCTTTTAATTGCAGCGAAATAAAACCATCATCAAGATTTAACAAATAATTGTTGTTGTATTTGAATACTTTTAAATTGTCATTGATAATTTTACCTCTATAATATTTCTCTTGGATAATGTTGCGAACAAATTTATTCCCATTAGCATAAATAGTATATAATAGTCCTTCTTGAAGTAGTAGAAAGTGATTTTCATCAATGGATACAATGTTGGATACATTTTTAAAGTTTGCATTAAACAATTCATTTTCTTCTAATTGATTAGTGATGGAATTATAAGTGTACCATAACTTATTGATTAAAAAAAGAATCTCATTTCTAAACTCAAATATTTTTACCCCAAAATCATTTTTAATTTTGCTGCTTAGCGTTACATTCTTAATAGCAGTTGTTTCGTACGCATCATTATAAAGAATTCGATACAAACCTCTATTATTATCCGCAGCCCATATTTCATTTTTTCGGTTTTGAGCAACATATTTTATCGGTTTTAAAATTCCCTTTATTGGTATATTTTGATTCAAATTATTCACATCATTATAAATAAATACGCCGCTGTAAGTTGCTTGCAAATACGAATTATTAATGCTGCTTTTTGTTACATTCCACCCTCCATTTATAGTACTTAGTTTAGAAAGCTCGCCATTATCATAGAGGAAAGTCCCTTCATTATGACCTATCAAGTATTTGTTATTTAATTTACTGATATTCCAAGCTTGTCCCTGCGTGTCCGGAATTAAGGCAAGTTGCTTGTCTTCATATTTAAAAATCCCATGGTTAGAAGCCATCAAATAGCCTTTTGACGTACTTGCAACAGAATAAACCGATCCTAAAATACCTGAATTATCGTAAAAGATAGAAATAGGAGAATTGACCTCAATATGAGCAATTCCATTGTCTAATCCCAACCATAAGTCATTCTCTTTGTCTAGAACTATACTCAAAATGGAGTTGTTCATCAAGACATTATTCCGATTGATATTTTGATACGAATTAGTGTTTAAATCAAAAATATAAACCCCTTTATTAGCCGTTCCTATAACTAATTTATTATTTTTAATAAACGCCGCAACATTGATGTTAGCTGCTTTCAAAATTGGATTTAGAGTACTGTTCCAAGGTTTGAGAACTCCATTTTCTGCTACATAAACACCATTTTTTTTGGTGAAAAAATAGATTTTATTTTGGAATTTTTCAATAGCATGAATTACGTTATTTTCTAAGATGGACCATCCTTGAATTTTTTCAAATGCGGTACCATTCATTCTATGAATTCCTTTTTCTACTGAAGCTACTAATAATTGATTGTTTACTACAAAACAATAAGAAACCAGAAAGGGGAATTTATTTTTCTGTATTACTTTTCCATCATACAAAAAAAGTCCGTTAAACGATTGAAAGTAAATTTTACCCTTGAATTTAAATATCTTCCAAATTTCTTCATTATCACTATCGTCAAAAACCTTTGTTTTATCAGAAATAGAAACATAGAGCATCTTTCCTTTTTTTCGGGTCCAATAGCCAAATTCTTTATACGAACCTGTATAAATACGATCACTATCGACCATTACGGAGCGAATTATCGTTTTGTTTGGCAAACTATATTTCTCCCATTTTACGCCATCATACCGCAGTAAGTAATAATTATTAGCAAAATATATGGCACTATCATTGCCTTGTGCTACACTCCAGATTTGATTATCACCTTGATAATTTGATTTGTTGTAATTTTCAACAAACGGAAGCAACTCTTGCGAATAAAAGGGCAAGGAGCTAAAATATAAGAGGAAGAAGAGGACAATTTTTACTTTCAAAATAGGGTGTTTTATGTCCAAATATAATCAGATTTATTAAATATTGAGCCAAAAAAAGCTTCTGGTTAGAGAAGCTTTTTTAGTACTATAGTATTTATTAAGTCGTTAGCAATTCAAAAACCTGATTGGCAATTTCAATTTCTTCATTGGTCGGAATAACTAATATTTTAGTTTTAGAATCCTCGGTATTGATTTCTCGAATAGCCTTGGACCGAATTTCATTTTTGGACTCATCCAATCTAATTCCGAAATACTCCATGTCCGTACACACTAATTTTCGGATATAAGACGAATTTTCTCCAATACCAGCCGTAAAAATAATAGCATCTAATCCATTTAAAACTGCGGTATAGGAACCAATATATTTCTTTATTCGGTACGCATTCATGGCCAAAGCCAATTGACAATCGGCATTTCCATTCTCCGCATTGGCTTCTATGTCTCTTAAATCGCTGTAGCCAGTAAGTCCCAGCATTCCGCTTTGTTTTTGCAACATCGTATTCACGGCTTCAAGCGAGTACCCTAATGTATTGACCAAGTAAAAAATCACGGATTGATCTACATCTCCGCTTCGGGTTCCCATAATCAATCCGTTCATTGGACCAAAACCCAACGTATGATCAATACTTTTCCCTTCTTTTATTGCAGTCATGCTGCAACCATTTCCTAAATGTATCGTAATAATATTAGAACCCTCATTATTCACATTTTGCTTTAGATACTGCATCGCATTTTCCGAAACATATTTGTGACTTGTTCCATGAAAACCATATAAGCGTATTTTATTTTCTGTCAAAAGGTAATTGGGTATTGCATATTTGTGGGCCACAACTGGAATAGTTTGGTGGAAGGCCGTATCAAAAACAGCCACTTGTTTGGCTCCACTAAAAATTGCTTCCGCCACAATTATTCCCTCTAAATTGGCTGGATTATGCAAAGGAGCTAATTCAAAAAGCTGTCTAATTTTATCCTTGACTGCAGCAGTAATAATTACCGTATTAGAAAACGCACTTCCTCCATGGACGACACGATGTCCAACGGCATCAATTTCTGCAGTGCTTTTAATCACTCCAACGGTTTCATCCAGTAAGAGTTGGGCAATTTTTTCTAATCCAATTTTATGGTTTGCAATAGGCATGTTTTCTTCAATTTTAGTCGTATCCGTTACATACGTTAAATTCGAAGTTTCCAATCCTATTCTGTCAATCATCCCAGAACAAAGCACATCGTTTGACGGCATATTGATTAACTGGTATTTTATAGAAGAACTGCCTGAGTTTAAAATTACTATTTTCATTAAATTTTCATTAAAAGATTAAAAATTGAAGTATTAAAATATTAATTTTTAAATCAATTAAATATTTCAATCTTCAAATTAAATGTTACAATCCTTGTGCTTGAATAGCCGTAATCACGACTGTGTTTATAATATCATCAACCGTACAACCGCGGCTTAAATCGTTTACCGGTTTGTTTAATCCTTGTAACATCGGACCAATTGCTAACGCGCCAGTCTCTCTTTGTACTGCCTTATACGTATTATTTCCTGTATTTAAATCCGGGAAAATTAAAACACTCGCTTGTCCCGCCACTTCTGAATTGGGTAATTTACTTTTTCCAACGGCCATATCAACTGCCGCATCATACTGAATAGGACCTTCAATTTTTAAATCGGGACGTTTTTTTCTAACGATTTCAGTAGCTGTTCGCACTTTATCTACTTCATCTCCTTTTCCTGAAGAACCCGAAGAATACGAAAGCATGGCGATTTTTGGTTCAATTCCAAAAGCCAAACTAGAATCTGCAGAGAAAATAGCGATTTCAGCTAATTGCTCCGCAGTAGGATTTGGATTAATGGCACAATCGCCAAAAACAGAAACTCGATCCTCTAAACACATGAAAAATATAGACGAAACTACAGAGGAATTGGGTTTAGTTTTAATAAACTGCAGCGCAGGCAAAATGGTGTGCTGTGTAGTATGTGCAGCACCTGAAACCATTCCGTCTGCATGCCCTTTGTACACCATCATGGTTCCAAAATACGAAACATCTTCCATTAAATCTTTCGCCATTCCCAAGGTTACATTCTTGGCTTTTCGCAATTCATAATACGTATTTACATAATCGTCATAATGCTCAGATGCTATGGGATTGATGATTTCTACTTTGGAAAAGTCAAAAAATAATCCTAACTCTGCTACCTTACTTTCTATTTGTTTTTTATTTCCAATGATAGAAATATCGACTACATCCATCTCTAATAAACGGGAAGCCGCCATTATGATTCTATCGTCATTTCCTTCTGGCAGCACAATATGTTTTCTATGCTGTCTCGCTCTTTTTACCAAATTATATTGAAACATTTTTGGTGTCATTCCTTCTGCTTCAAAAGTGATTAATTTCTCAGCTAAGTTATCTAGATCCACATATTTTTCGAAAGTAGTAATAGAAATTTCAATCTTCTGCTTGTTGTCTGCGTAAATTTTAGATTTGATAGAACCTATTTTATTGGTAATATAATACGTTCCTTCTTCGACTGCAATAATAGGTACAATGGTCGAAAGACCTTCAATAAGCTTGAGAATACTGACTTCAGGCACAATATTCCCTGTTAAAACGATCCCAGAAATAGTAGGATAATTAACCGACTCATTTGCTTGTAAAGCTCCCAAAATTATATCGGCTCTATCGCCCGGAGTAATTACCAGACTGTTTTCTTTTAAGTGCAGTAAATAATTTCGCAACTGCATAGCGCCTACACTAAAATTTCCTGTTTGATTGTTAAGGTGGGCTTCGCCAAAAAGTACTTTTGCATCCAGCTCCTTAACAATTTCTTGAACTGTTGGATTATTCAAATTGTGGATCAAAGGAATCGCATTTACCAACACGCTTTCAGGCAAACTTTTTCGTAGGCCAGTAGTGACTATGTCTATATTTTCATGCTGCACTTTATTGGCAATTACGGCCAAAACCTCTACGTCTTTAACTTTAAAAGAATCATAGGCGAGATACAAACTGTCCAATAGTTCCTCTAAGGTTTTACCTACTCCAGATCCAACAATAATGGTTGGGATTCCCAAGTTTTTTGCAATCAGCACATTCATATCTAATTCGATCACGGTTCCTTCTCCGCTGAAGCCAGTTCCTTCGACCAAAACAAAGTCAAATCGTTCCTCTAGTTTTTTATATTTTTCAATAATCAAATCAAGAACCTCCCCTATTTTTCCTTTATTTTTTTTCTTGATTAACTTACTTTTCGTAATAGCAAAAGCATCTTCAAATGCGATATCTAAACCAAAATGGCCAATCACAGTCTCAATGTGATTGTCAAATCCTCCTTCTTCAATATCTTCAATAATTGGTCTAAAATAACCCACTTTGGCAGTTTTACCAATTAGCATGCTCATTAGTCCTAGTGTGATGATCGACTTACCGCTATTTTGCTCGCTTGTCGCTATATAAATGGCCTTGTTCATTTTTTTATTTTTTTTTTAATTCCAAAAATTGAATGTTTTGAATAATCGCTATTAAAACCAACGGCGTTTTTTAAAGTAAATAATCATTCCAACTACTATCAAAAACATAGCACCCATGACCGTATGATACCCGTAATGACGGCTGAGTTCTGGCATATACTCAAAATTCATTCCGTAAACTCCCACTATAAAAGTAAGCGGAATAAAGATAGCAGAAACAATGGTCAACGTTTTCATAATCTCATTCATCTTATGCGTTTGTGCCGAGAAAAAGAAATTAGAAGCACTCTCCAAGGAACCCATATCTGATTCTATTTGCTCTAAAAGTTCTAAACTCTTTTGATGCAAGCGGGCAAAAAAGCTAAAAGTATCACTTTCCATCGCATTAAAAACATTGTCATCCTTTATGCTTTTAATGTCATACAAGGAATCCCGAAGTGGAATAATTGACCGCTTCAAAAAATTAAAATTATCCCTGTGCTTCTCAATCCGTTCGAGAATTACGGGATCTGGGCTCTGCTTGCTTAGATTGATTAGCTCTTCCAGTTTATCCTCTTCATTTTCTAAAGTAATGTAAAAATTTTCCATGATAGCATCTAGCAGAACGTACAATAAATAATCTGATTTCTTTTCTCTCACTAATCCAGAATGGGTACGAATTCTCTCCCGAATGTGGGTGAAAAAATCACTTCTTTTTTCCTGAAAAGAAATTAAAACCCCCTCTTTTAACAGAAAACTGATTTGCTCCACATTAATATTATCTGAGTTTTCTGTAGGCAAAATTGATTTTATATTGAAAAATAAAAATTCATGTGACTCTTCCAGTTTAGTTCTTCGCACCGTATTCATAATATCGGCCAACATGAAGTTATCGATTTTAAAATAAGCGCTTATCGATTTTAACCACTCTACATTATTTAATCCATGAATATTAATCCAATTTGTTTTTTGACCGTCTATATACTTATCTAGATTAGCCACTCTAAAATCTTCATACTCTGATAAGTCAAAATCATCATAAACGAACAATTGCATCTCTGAATCCTTAGTTTTATGAATTCCAGTATACTCCAGATTATAGGGTTGTAATCTCTTTCCTTTTTTGTACTTAATTTTTCTCATTCCAACTTATTTATGAAGTAATATTACAAAAATATTTTTCAAATGTACCGCAGCTGGTCCACTATGAAGCGCCTACGGCCACGAACACGTTTTTGATTTGCTGTTGTAGCGACAAAAATAAGCAGAAATAAGTCGCTTCGTGCTGATAAAAATCATATAAATAAGCCAAACAATCCTTTTCAAGGAATGTTAATTTATGTTAATTTTTTGAAATTGAATTTTCAAACTGTATATTTTTAAAAATATATCAATAGATTTGAGGATTGATGGTATATAAATAGAAGATTCTTTTTTTTATATGCTAAAAACTAATTATTAACTATTTTATGTAGAACTACATGCTTAAAAAAAAACTAACCCTAATTATTGTATTTCTGTTGATTTTTTCCGCTCCAGAGACCTTTGCTCAAAGTCGAAAAAAGAGAAAAGCAGATAAAAATGCCGTTGCCAAAGTAGATACTAAGGCAAGTGATGCCAAAAAAGAACCTAAACCGTATAAGAAAGTAATTGATTCGAGTGCTGTTACCCAAAAAGGTTTGATTGATGTTCATAAAATTGACAACAAATACCTTTTTGAAATTCCAGATTCCATTTTAGGAAGTGAAATGATGACCATTACCCGTTATTCTAAAACTCCTGCCGGCGGAGGAATATTTGGTGGAGAAGAAATCAACAGACAAGTGGTTCGCTGGGAAAAAGGATTAAATAACAATATCCTGCTGCGCTCTATCACCTACGTGATTATGTCTCCAGATGCAGATAAACCAATGGCTCAAGCGGTTAAGAATTCCACTTCGGATCCAATCATTGGTAATTATGACGTGCTGGCCTATAAAAAAGATGAAGCTGGAAAAATTACTGGTTATGTGGTTGACTTAGCTAGCACTTTTGATGCTGATGTTCAAACTTTTTCTTTGGATCCAATAAAGAAACAACTATTAAACATTCAGACGTTTCAAAAAGACAGATCGTTTATTTCAAAAGTAAGTAGTTTCCCAATCAATACTGAAATTAGAAGTGTAAAAACTTTTACTACAACGCCACCAAAAATCAATACCACACCAACACCAAAAATTGGAGTTGATTTGCCTTCTGCTTTAGACGCAGGTGTACTTACTGTGGAAATGAATACTTCCATGATTTTGTTGCCAAAAAATCCGATGCGTAAAAGAGAGTTTGATGCGCGTGTAGGTTATTTTGCCAATCAATATGGTGTGTTTGAAGAAGAATCTCAAAAATCAGATACCAAAGTCTTTGCGGTAAGATGGCGCTTAGAACCAAAATCTCCTGAAGATGCCCAAAAACAAAAAATGGGGGAATTGATTGAGCCTTTGAAACCTATTGTGTACTACATAGATCCGGCTACTCCAGAAAAATGGAAGAAATACATCAAACAAGGTATTGACGATTGGCAGGTTGCTTTCGAAAATGCCGGTTGGAAAAATGCGATCCGCGGTGAATATTGGCCAGAAAATGATCCAACGATGAGCTTGGAAGATGCCCGTTTCTCTGTATTACGGTATTTTGCCGCTGAAATTCAAAATGCATATGGTCCTAACGTACATGACCCAAGAACAGGTGAAATTTTAGAAAGCCACATTGGTTGGTACCACAATATCATGAGTCTTTTAAGAAACTGGTATTTGATTCAAACTGCTGCTGTTGACCCTGCGGCAAGAGCTAAGAAGTTTGATGATAAATTAATGGGAGAATTAATCCGTTTTGTTTCCTCGCATGAAGTTGGACACACTTTAGGATTGCGTCACAATATGGGAGCCAGTTCAGCCACTCCAGTTGAAAAACTAAGAGACAAAGACTACCAAGACAAAAACGGTCACACTTCGTCGATTATGGATTATGCCCGTTTTAATTACGTAGCACAACCAGAAGATGGCGTTACTGCCTTGTTTCCAAGAATTGGAGATTATGATAAGTGGGCTATCAAATGGGGCTACTCCTATTTTGAAGACACTAAAAATGAAGCGCAAGAAAAAGCATTCTTAAACGAAATGACTAAGGAAGCGTATCAAAATAATCGCTTGTGGTTTGGTTCTGAATCTAGCCCTTACGATCCAAGATATCAAACGGAAGATATAGGTGATAATGCAATGCGCGCTTCTGAATACGGAATTAAAAACTTGAAAAGAATCCTTCCTAATTTATTGCAATGGTCTAAAGAAGATGGCGAAAGTTATTCAGAATTAGAGGAACTGTATGGCGCACTTACAGGACAATTCAGAAGATATATGGGCCACGTTACTAAAAACGTAGGTGGAATTTACGATTCTCCTAAAACCTATGATATGTCTGGAAATCAATTTCAAGTAGTACCAAAAAGCATCCAAAAAGATGCGGTAGCGTTCTTGAATACACAATTATTCACTACCCCAAAATGGTTGTTGGATCCAAATGTACTTTCGAAAATAAATCCGGAAAGTGGTGTTGAAGCGATCAAAGGAATGCAGGATGCAACATTATCAAGTCTTATGGCTGGTGATCGAATGGTGCGCCTTTTAGAAACTTCCACAGCCAGTAAGGACAATTATTCTGTTGACGAATTGATTACTGATTTGAATAAAGGAATTTTCTCAGAGTTGAAAGGAAACAGTTCTATCGATATTTATCGCAGAAACGTGCAAAAATTGTATGTAGATAAAATGATCGAACTACTAAAACCAGGTTCTACCACAGTGAGATCAGTACCTGTGGGCGTAACGTATGGTTTCAATACCAGAAGAGTTAACTTAGCACAAACAGACTTACCCTCTATTGCACGAGGTCAATTGAATGCCTTAAAAAATGATTTAAAAATGTCTTCTTCTCGAATGACTGATCGAATGAGTAAATATCACGTACTCGATTTAATATCCAGAATTAGTGAAGCTTTAGATCCTAAATAATAAAATTAAAAGGGGAAATGTTTGATACCATTTTCCCTTTTTTTATAAAAAATCAGTTTCTGTACTATGAACTGAATTATAATTCTTTTAGAATACTTCTTTTAAAGCCTCTATTTAGTTACCGCAGATTCGCAGATTTAAATTTTTTGTTAATCTGTG
>NZ_FNDB01000008.1 GCF_900099915.1 Flavobacterium omnivorum | reverse complement strand
CATCTGCCAAAGTACTCTTTTTAGGAAGATGATTAATTCTAACAGTTTCCTCTTTACCTGACAAACCAAGCATTCCTTGAGCAACTTCGCGCAATGAATTGCATTTTTCTAAACAGCAAAAAACCAGACTAAATAAATGATCTTGACTTTTAAAACTTTTCACATATCTGTCTGAATCATATTTCTCAACAGCTTTCTGAACCATTGAATCATCTATTAAAGAAATCAGCTGTCCGAAAACAGACTTAGTCGAAAAATACTTATTTTTACCCATCGTTATTTGAATTTTGCAACTCTAAATTACGATTATTTTAAGAAGCCATTAATTTGGCTTCTTTTTTATCGGACAACAATGTTTAAATATAATATTATGTTGAAAAGACAATGGAGTACAACAGAAAAACACCTTTAAGACTTTTGACTTACGACTTTTGACTTAGTTTAGTCTCTTTTAATCTCATGACCCACAAATTCTTCTAAGGTTGCAAAAATGTAGTCTACAGAAAGGACTTCAAAATCGGGATGCGTTTTTAAGAAAGTAGCGTTCAAACTAATTAGGTTTTCCTCAATTTCAAAAAAAGTATCGTTGTTAAGTAAATCTCGGATAGGATTTACGCCTTCCAGCTTTCCTTTCAAGAATTTATTGAGCTTAACACTGCTCATTAATTTTACTTTTTTTGATTGTTGTTGAAACAACTCCAAATGCTTTTCGGCTCCAATTAATTCTAAACCTTCTTCTATTAATTCGTTCAGTTCTTTATCCCAACCAGAGTTAAATACAAACTGAGCAAAATTTCCTTCGGTATATTGTGAAGTATAATAATCCAAATAATAACTCATTATAGCATCTTCGTGAATCAAATCATCGTTTACGCCTTCCTCACGCATTAAGTTGATTACCGAAATATTAGAGTGAATGACATCTTGGAGATTCTCACTGTTCATTGCTGTTTCTGAAATAATTATTCTACCGAATTCCATACTTTTCATGTTTAAATACTAAAGTGCAAATTTCGGGTAAATTAGTACAGAAAAGAAATACATTATGATTTATATAGCATCAGATTCGTCACTATTCTTTTTCTGATTCATTTTTGTGACCAAAGCTTTCAAACGTATGGCTTTTTCTTTTTTTTCTTCCTGAAGGTTAGCCTTTTTCCGATTGAGCAATTTGGTATGCAAAGCCTTATTTTTAGTGTTTTTTTCAGGGCCTTTTGCCATAACTTACAGTCTTTATCTTTTAGGTTTACAAATTTAAATAAACGCATTCTAAGAATGGACTTCAATACGCACAGATTACAAATCTACGTTATGGAATTTTAATAGAAATCCTCTAAAAAACACAATATAGGAAGAAGAGATCGCTGTTATTTTAGCTACTTGTTTTTAATTAAAATTCAGACTAAGCAGTTGGACCTATTTAATGTCGTACTATAAAATGAGTGAAATAATATTTAACATAGGAGTCATATAAGCATTAAACCTTAAATGACCTTATTGTTGTTTAAGGTCCATAAGCCTAACAAATGAAACTTAAATGACTTATATGGTAAAAAAATGCACCATTGTTTTATTCTTATAGCTTATCTAATATGTGTGTTTGGTATTATTAAAAAAAACATTTTTCACAACCACTACCCCGTTGAAACTATAAGTTATAATAAAAGACAAAGCCGGCTCATAAATGAGCCGGCTCTGATTTCAATAAACCTAAGGTTAATTTATTTTTTTGCAGTAAAAAAATCAAGCATCATTACTTTATTCCATGCTGCCACGAAATCATAAACAAACTTTCCTTTAGCATCATCACTAGCATACACTTCTGCTACAGCTCTCAATTCTGAATTAGAACCAAAAATTAAATCTGCTCGAGTCGCTGTCCATTTTGCTTTTCCTGTAGTTCTGTCTTTTCCTTCAAATACTTCTTTTTCGTCATTAATTGCCGTCCAAACCGTATTGATATCGAGAAGATTTACAAAGAAATCATTAGTTAATTTATCTTTTTCTGTTGTAAACACACCATGTTGTGACCCATCATAATTGGCGTTCAATGCACGCATACCACCTATCAAAACAGTCATTTCGGGAGCTGTCAAAGTCAAAAGTTGAGCTTTGTCAACTAATAATGCTTCTGTAGCTACCGTATATTTCGTTTTCAAATAATTCCTAAAACCATCAGCTGTTGGTTCTAAAACCGCCATACCTTTCACATCAGTTTGCTCTTGGGTAGCATCCATTCTTCCGGGTGTAAAAGGAACTGTTACAGGAAAACCAGCATTTTTAGCCGCTGTTTCTACGCCATAAACCCCAGAAAGGACAATTAAATCAGCCATTGAAATTTTTCTAGAAGCACTTTTCGCATTGAATTTCTTCTGAATATTTTCAAGAACTGGTAAAACTTTATATAATTGTTTAGGATTATTTGCAGCCCAATGTTTTTGAGGCTCTAAACGGATTCTTGCTCCATTAGCTCCTCCTCTTCTGTCAGACCCACGGAAAGTAGAGGCAGAAGACCAAGCAGTTGAAACTAATTCATTGATTAATAAGCCAGACTTAGCTATTTCACCTTTTAAAGCCTTAATGTCTTTATCATTCACCACGTCATGGTTTAACGCAGGAATTGGGTCTTGCCAGATTAAATCTTCTGTTGGTGCTTCAGGTCCTAAATACGTAGTATTTGGTCCCATATCACGATGCGTTAATTTGAACCAAGCTTTAGCAAATGCTTTTTCAAACTCTTTAGGATTATCATAAAAACGCTTGGATATTTTAGCATACTCTGGATCAAAACGGAAAGATAAATCCGTTGTTAACATAGTTGGCAAATGTTTTTTTGTTGGATCGAATGCATCAGGAATAAACGCTTTTCCGTTTTTAGCAACCCATTGGTGCGCTCCTGCCGGACTTTTAGTTAATTCCCATTCGTTATCAAACAAGATTTTAAAAAATCCATAATTCCATTCTGTTGGCTTTCCAGTCCAAGTAACTTCTAGTCCAGACGAAATGGCATCCGTTCCTTTTCCTGATTTATATGAACTTTTCCATCCTAAACCTTGCTCTTCAATTCCGGCAGCTTCGGGGTCTGCACCAACATGACTCGCTGGTCCTTTTCCGTGTGTTTTTCCAAAGGTGTGCCCACCAGCATTCAAAGCAGTCGTTTCTTCATCATTCATCCCCATGCGTCCGAATGTTTCTCTAATATCTTTGGCCGCTAAAAGTGGATCTGGATTTCCTGCTGGCCCTTCTGGATTAACATAAATTAATCCCATTTGACTTGCGGCTAACGGTTTTTCTAATTCGCCTTCAACACTTCTGGCATGATCCAGCCATTTGTTTTCAGGACCCCAGTACACATTTGATTCTGGCTCCCATACATCCACTCTCCCTCCGGCAAACCCGTATGTTGGAAATCCCATAGATTCTAAAGCTACATTACCGGTAAGAATCATTAAATCTGCCCAAGAAATTTTGCTTCCGTATTTTTGTTTAATTGGCCATAATAATCTCCTAGCCTTGTCTAAATTCACGTTATCTGGCCAGCTATTTAATGGCGCAAAACGTTGTTGTCCTGCACGAGAACCGCCACGTCCATCACCAGAACGATATGTTCCTGCACTATGCCAAGCCATTCTAATAAATAAGGGTCCATAGTTTCCGAAATCAGCAGGCCAAAGATCATTAGATTGTGTCATCAAAGCTTCCAAGTCTTTTTTCAAAGCGGCATAATCTAATGTTTTAAATTCTTTTGCATAGTCAAACTCCTTTCCCATAGGACTTGACAAGTCAGAATTTTGACGCAGCACATCCAAACTCAATTGGTTAGGCCACCATTGTTTATTTTTATTAACTTGGCTACTCCCGTTTTGAGCGGGTGTTCCATACGATTTAGCAACCATCGTAGCTGAGTTCTCATATACATTTGCCTCTTTTGAGCCACTGGCTGTTTTTCCAGTAACAGGACACGTAGCTTCTTGAGCCATTCCTATTGCGGCTACAAACAAGCCGGTAAATAAAAATATTTTTTTCATATTATTAAAGATTATTTGTGGCAAATTTGGTTCTATTATAATTTAGATCTAAAGAACACGTACTGTTATTTATTATTTTGCTATAAGTTTTAATGATCAAAAACCGTTCAGTCATTGATATATCCAATATCAATATTAAATTAGCACCTATAAAATTTTAATAATCCCGAAATGGATAAGATCCCATGATTTGAATAGAATACACTAAAATAATGCATAGTGTTTTTCCCAATCTATTATCCCAAACAAGCTCAACTTTGTCCCACTCTTGTTCCTTTAAAATGAGTACCCTTTTAATTCAGAGTCCTATCGCAGCATTTTCAACTTGAATCTTTTAACCACAGTGAGAAATAAATTTTACAAACAAAAACAAGTAGCATTGCTTGCACAACGATGAACAACTATTTATCCTAAGTAACTCATAATTAATTATAAATTGTTTAGCCTAATTGATGAAAATTTCATTAAATCAAAGTAAATATAAAATTAAACAAATCGAAAAAAGAGATGAATTGTCCCGTTATTTGGAGTAACAAAAATATTGCTTTCCCAAATAAAGTAAAACATTTTTCAAAACATGTAAACTCTGTCATTTTGAAGGCTTAAATAATTACAAAACATCTTGAAAACTCGAATACCCTAGCCCCGATAGCAGTGAAAATCCTTTTTCTAAACGCTGTCAGGGTTCAAAACCCTGACAGCGTTGAAAAAGATTGCAACGGATAGCGGGAAATAGCTTCAAATAAAAATTCTATTCCTTATTTTTGCAGCTCGTTCTGAATTAATTTCAGAATCTAAAAATAATTTTATGATACAGAATCCAAAAAGATATACCATTACAGCGGCATTGCCTTACACGAACGGACCGATTCACATTGGCCATTTGGCAGGTGTTTACGTGCCTTCGGACATATATTCCAGATATTTAAGATTGCAGGGAAGAGACGTTTTGTTTGTTTGCGGAAGTGACGAGCACGGGGTGGCGATTTCGATGAAAGCCAAAAAAGAAGGCATTACGCCACAGGAAGTTATCGATAAATATGATGGAATCATTCGTAAATCATTTATCGACTTTGATATTTCTTTTGATAATTACTCTCGAACTTCGGCTAAAATTCACCATGATACGGCTTCGGAATTTTTTAGGACTCTATATGAAAAAGGGGATTTTATCGAACAAGTAACGGAGCAATTATACGATGCGAAAGCCGATCAGTTTTTAGCGGATCGTTTTGTAATTGGTACTTGTCCAAAATGCGGCAACGAAGAAGCCTACGGTGATCAATGTGAAAAATGCGGTTCCACGCTAAACGCTACGGATTTGATTAACCCAAAATCTACTATTACGGGAGAAACTCCGATCATGAAATCAACGAAACACTGGTTTTTACCATTGGATCGTTATGAAGATTTCTTGAAAGAATGGATTCTCGTTGGACATAAAAATGACTGGAAACCGAATGTTTACGGACAAGTAAAATCGTGGATTGACGGAGGATTAGAGCCTCGTGCGGTAACACGCGACCTCGATTGGGGAATTGATGTTCCCGTTGAAGGTGCCGAAGGAAAAAAATTATACGTGTGGTTTGATGCGCCAATTGGCTACATTTCATCTACCAAAGAATGGGCTTTGCGCGAAGGAAAAGATTGGGAACCGTACTGGAAAGATCAAGATACCAAGCTGGTTCACTTTATAGGAAAAGACAATATTGTTTTTCACTGTATCATTTTCCCTGCGATGCTAAAAGCAGAGGGAAGCTATATTTTGCCTGATAATGTGCCCGCAAATGAGTTCTTGAACTTGGAAGGAAATAAACTTTCTACGTCTAAAAACTGGGCGGTTTGGTTGCACGAATATTTGGAAGATTTTCCAAATCAGCAAGATGTTTTGCGGTATGCTTTGACATCAAACGCTCCTGAAACCAAGGATAATGATTTTACCTGGAAAGATTTTCAAGCGAGAAATAACAATGAATTGGTAGCAATTTTTGGAAATTTCATAAATCGTGTGGTGGTGTTGACCAATAAATATTACGAAGGAATCGTTCCAAGTCCGAACACATTTTCGGGAGTGGACGAAGCTACTTTGACCGAATTGAAAGCATACCCGGCAGTGATTTCAAGTTCGATTGAACGTTACAGATTCCGTGAAGCGTTGAGCGAATTGATGAATGTTGCCCGATTGGGAAATAAATATCTTGCCGACGAAGAGCCTTGGAAAATGGTAAAAACCGATCTAGGTCGTGTACAAACCCAAATGTATGTAGCGTTGCAAATTGCTGCCGCATTGAGTTCACTGTGCGAACCTTTCTTACCGTTTACAGCTAAAAAATTATCAAGAATTTTAAAAATAGAAAGTCCATTGTCATGGGGTACTGTTTCAGAAATTTCAGATTTAATCCCAGCTGGACACCATATTGGAGAAGCAGAACTGCTTTTTGCCAAAATTGAAGATGAGGAAATCCAAAAACAAATAGATAAATTGGAAGCTACAAAAACAGCGAATAAAGCCGACAACAAGGTGTCCGAACCACAAAAAGAAGCAATTCAATTTGATGATTTTGCCAAAATGGATTTGCGTGTAGGTACGATTATCGAAGCTTCAAAAATGCCAAAAGCAAATAAACTGCTAATTTTAAAGGTAGATACTGGAATAGATGTTCGCACGATAGTTTCGGGAATTGCAGAGAGTTTTTCGCCAGAAGAAATTGTGGGTAAAAAAGTAACTGTTTTAGTGAACTTGGCACCAAGAAACCTACGCGGCGTAGAAAGTCAAGGAATGATTTTGATGACTACAAATGCAGAAGGGAAATTAGTTTTTGTAAATCCGGATGCTGAAGCAGCGAATGGGGAGACAATAAATTAAGAAATAGTACATTAAACAAATTGCCACTAAATTAGTGGCAATTTTTCTTAAATAACTCTTCTAAATATTTTTTATTGAAATTTATACTTTTTGAACAAAAAAATAAGATATTAGCTAAAAAAAGAACCCTAACAAATATTTAATATGCTTAAAAATTTACTTCTTACTTTCGTGGTGTTACATGGCTTTGCATCATTTTCACAAGAATTAGTAATTGCAACCCCACTTGCATTAAAAAAAAATCGTGATGTTTTTCAGACCGTTAACAATGGCAATAAACAGGTCACTTTATTTGTTAGTGACAAAATAAAAGTAACAGCTATTCAGCTTAATGAAAAAATGAATATTGTTGATAGCATCTCTACAGAAAGACCTAATCCTAAAACTTATACCAATATGATTGGGTATAATTTTAGTAATGGAAATACCAGATTATTTTGGTCGTCTAATGATTTCGACGAAATGTTCACTCAATTGTATGATTTTACTAATCGTAAAGTTGAAACACGACAGCACACTTTGGTTTTTAAGGACGAGAAAGTTTTACAGAAATTCAGCAAAAATGAGAAATTTTATATTTTAACTGTTGTAAAAAAAACAAACACGCTCAAATTTCACATTTTTGATAAAGATGGGAAATATGAAGAAAAAAATATTGATTTAAGCAATTTTCATTTTTATACTTCACAATATGCTAAAACAACGCTTTACGGCATGTTTGGTGTTAATTTACTTCCTTTTGAAGCTCCTTTTACTTTACAAAATATCAATGTTGAAAATCCGACTTCATTGACAGACGCAGCTAAAAAAAGGAAATGTTATTTTAATGACAAACAACTTATAATAACATTTGATACCAATGTTGCTTTCACTCAAGTTGTCATTGTTGATTTAGTGAACTTCACTGCCGAAGAAAAAATTGTAAATAAACCTGCAATAGCCAAAGCTGAATTTGATAGATTAAATTCAAATTCATTTTATTTTGAAAATAAATTATATCAAATGAAAAGCGCGTCAGATTTAATTTATTTTACGATTAAAGACTTAAATGACAACATTATCAAGGAATACTTTGCCGATGACACTAAACCATTAGATTTTAAAAACTCAGATATTTACCAAGAAGGAGGAGATTTTGGAGGTGGAAAAAGAGTTTTGGAAAATACTTCTCAATTTATTCGAAAAGTAAATAATTTAAATTCGGGTTTAACTTGTTACAGCATTGATAAAAATACTTTAATTGTTTTTGGAGGAGTTTCTGCAGTTCAACAATCCGCTGGGCAAGCTGCTTTAGGTCAATTTGGTTTGATTGGTGCTTTAGTTTCTGCAATAGCATTTAATCCCACAATGGAAAGTTTTAATTCCTATTCTAACCGAAAAGTAGTAAAAGTGGAAGGACTATTTGATAAAGATGCAAATCATCTTGAAGGTGACTTACAACCTTTGGCATTTGATAAAATCCGGACATTTTTTGACAAAAACAATAATGTTTCATCACAAACTTTATTCAAAATGAACAGTACATACTATTTAGGGTATTACGATAATAAAACTTCCGAATATACCATTAGAAAATTTACTGATTAATAAAACAAAACGGACAACATACACATTGCCAAACTATTGCATGGCATTTTGTGTTTTATGAGATAAAAAACATGAAAGCAACAAAACCAAGATTAGCTTTAGCTTTTGGAATACTTTGTATTTCTATTTTTCCAATATTAGTAAAACTCAAACTTACTCCTGGATTAATTTCTGCATTTTACAGAATGGCCATCGCGCTAATGTTGCTTTTACCTTATGTACTTATTACAAAAAAATTTAAACTTCCTCAAAAAAAATACTTGATTTTGGCTGTGATTTGCGGCATATTATTCGCCTCGGATGTGGCGGTATGGAATATTGCCATTCAGCATTCTAGTGCTACTCAGGCTTCTTTACTGACCAATTTATCTCCGCTTTGGGTGGGGATTATTTCCTTTGTGTTTTTAAAAACTAAACCGGCAACTAATTTTTGGATTGGAACGATAGTGGCTTTGTTTGGAATGGCAATGTTAGTAGGTTTTCAGTTTTTTCTAGAAGTGGATTTTGATACTGCTTTCCTTTTGGCGGTATTATCAGGAGTATTGTATTCCATATATTTACTAGTAAGTAAAAAAGCCCTTTCCCAAATAGATGTACTTTCCTTTATGACCGTTAGTTTATTGGCATCCACCCTATATTTAGCGATAGTTTGTGTATTCACGAACGAACCTTTTTCTGGTTTTTCATATCTGGGATGGTTCGTTTTACTCATTCAAGCAGTGGTTTGTCAATTAATGGCATGGCTCTCTATTAGTTTTGCGACACAACACATGCGACCTACTAGAGTTTCGCTAAGTTTGTTAGGTCAAGCAGTTATCACCTCCCTTTTGGCATGGGTATTTCTAGATGAAAAAATCAACTTAAATATGATTATTGGTGGTCTTATTTTGCTATTGGGTATCCGAATTACCTTTTACACTAAAAACCCTTTTGATAAAAACAATAGTAAAAAACACAAAGAACATTGCTCTTTGATATTAAAAAAATAATATGAAAAATATAAAAGTAATCGCTTTTGATGCGGACGACACTCTATTTATAAATGAAACGTACTTTGCTGAAACCGAAGAAAAATTCTGCAGTTTAATGAGCGATTACCTGTCCAATCAAGGAATCTCTAAAGAACTTTTTAAAGTCGAAATTGATAATTTACGATTATATGGTTACGGAATCAAAGGGTATATTCTTTCCATGATTGAAGCTGCAATGTCCATTTCTAATCATACGTTGCCAATTGAAATGATCGCAAAAATCATCCAATACGGAAAGGAATTATTAGAGAAACCAATTGTATTATTAGACGGTGTTGAAGAAACTTTAGATGCATTACACGGAAAATATAAATTAGTGGTGGCCACCAAAGGTGATTTATTAGACCAACGAAGAAAATTACACAATTCTGGTTTGGGGCATTACTTTCATCACATTGAGGTAATGTCAGACAAGCAAGAAGTAGATTACACGGATTTGATTAAACGTTTAGAGATACAGCCATCCGAATTTTTTATGATTGGAAATTCTTTAAAATCGGATGTTTTACCGGTTTTAGCCATTGGCGGACACGCCGTACATATTCCGTTTCACACCACTTGGGCACATGAAAAAATTGATCATAAAGTCGTTCATGACAATTTTAGTGCTTTAGAAAAAATCACAGACGTTTTAAAACGATTGGAATAAGTATTTTCAATAGCAAAACTAAAGGAGATAAACTTTTATACGCTTGTTCATTATCCCCATTTTGAAATAAAATCTTTCGTTCAACTGGTTTTTGAATACAAAAAGACGATTGATCTGAAATTGAAAAAACTACTGAAATCACCAAAAATCTGACAAAAACTTCTATAAAAAAATACTAAACAGTCTGTTTTTATAGAATTAAAACGAATCGTTATATAATTTACGCTTTAAAATTTATCATCCAACTATGTGCTGTAGTTTTGTAAAAAAATTAAAAAATTACCACATGAAAAAAATCATACTTAGCCTAGCTTTTGGTGCAACTATTAGTACAATGAGTGCACAAACTGAACCTGTAAAAAGTAGTGAAATGGATTATAACAAATGGTCTATTGAATTTGCGGGCGGTGTCAACAAACCACAGCAACCAATGACTGCAGGTTATTTTACGTCTACACCAAGTGCTTTTGTAGCAGATCTTGGCGTTAGATACATGTTCAACAACAAATTTGGTTTGAAAGCGGATGTAGGATACAATAGCTTCCAAGCAAAAAAAGAATCTATTGATTTCGAAACAAATTATTACAGAGCAAATTTACAAGCCGTTACCAATTTAGGAAGAATATTGAACTTTGAGACTTGGACTAAATCAATTGGTTTGTTATCCCATACTGGTTTTGGTTATGCTCAGTTAAGAAATAAAGACAATGACATCCAAGACAAGATGGGTAACTTTATTACTGGTGTAACTGGACAAATTAAACTGAGCAACAGATTGGCATTAACCGGAGATTTTACGACGATTGTTAATTTCAGCCAAGGAACTGCTTTTGATGGAGCCAGCCTTACGCCTGAAGCACGTGGTTTTCAAGGAATCCTATTTAACGGTACCGTAGGTTTAACCGTTTATTTAGGTAAAAACGAAAAACATGCGGACTGGGTAATCGACAATGAAAAAGAAATCGAAGAGTTAAGACAAAAAATTACTGCCATTGAAACTTCAATGTTAGACACTGATAAAGATGGAGTAGCTGATTATTTAGATCAAGAAGCAAATACGACTGAAGGGGCGCTGGTTGACACCAAAGGAAGATCAATTGATAAAAACAATAATAATGTTCCAGACGAGACTGAAGCTTACATCTTGAAGAATTATGCTAGCAAAACTGGGGACAGTACCGTAGTTTATGATAACGAACTAATTAAAAGTTTAATTAATGGAGGTTATGTTGCTGTTTATTTTGACTTTAACAAAAGTACTCCAACTAATGTTTCTACAGAAGGAACTGATTTTATCTTAACCTACTTGAGAAACAATCCTTCCGCTTCAGTTGACATTATTGGTCATGCTGACGAATTAGGAAGATCGGCTTACAATGACAAATTATCTAATGCAAGAGCTAAAAATGTTAAAAACACGTTAGTAAAAGCTAATATTGATGCATCAAGATTAAATGTAATTGCTGCTGGTGAAGACACTTCAGTAAACAAAGATTCTGAAAGTGCTAGAAAACTGGTTAGAAGAGTTACTTTCACAGTGAAATAATTTACTTTTTTGTTACAACAAAAAGCCCTAAAGGAATTTTCTTTTAGGGCTTTTTTGTACGTAATTTATATTTTAGTAAAATCCTATTTTACATTTTTAGATTTAAAAAAAGTTCTTGAAATGAATTTCTGGTTTAGGAAGATTAGAAGTACTTTTGAAAAAATTAAAATCCTATCCTCTTGAGAACACTTTTAGACCTAGAAAATTGGAACAGAAAAGAACATTTTCAATTCTTTAAACAATTTGAAGAACCTTTTTTTGGTGCCACCGTCGAAATTGATTGTACCAAAGCTTATGCTTCAGCAAAAATCTTAAAGACCTCCTTTTTCACTTATTATTTATACCATACCTTAAGAGCAGTAAACACAATTGAATCATTTCGGTATCGAATTGCTGATGATCAAATATACGTTTGTGATCAAATTAATGCTTCGGCCACCATTGGCCGTGAAGATGGCAGTTTTGGATTTTCTTTAATGGAATACAATTCTGATTTTTCAGTTTTCGCAGCAAGTAGCACCAAAGAAATCGAACGAATACAGACCACGACTGGACTTTTTACTCGAAACTTTGACGATGATAATGTCATTCACTTTTCGGCGATTCCTTGGCTGGATTTTAGCTCGTTATCACATGCCCGTAGTTATACATTTCCAGATAGTTGTCCTAAAATCTCTTTTGGAAAAATGAAAATTGCTGATAACGGAAAAAGAACCATGGCAATGTCTGTTCATGTGCATCATGCCTTGATGGACGGTTTCCATGTAGGTCAATTTGTGGATTGTTTCCAAGAGTTAATGAATCAGTAAAAAATAGGATAGAAAACGCTGCCAAACTAACTTTTAAAAGTTCCTATACACCCCGTTTTTTTGACACCAGCGTTGAAGATTGAACTTTAATAAAATAATCTTTTTTATGTTTCCGATAGCTTTTCATCCCATATACCAGCATCCGTTGCCAGAAGGACATCGCTTTCCCATGTTGAAATATGAATTGCTACCACAACAATTAGTGTACGAAGGAACCGCTTCACCATCTGATTTTTTTGAACCTGAACTATGTGATTTAGATTCTGTTTTAGCCATTCACAAACCAGATTATGTTAATGATTTGCTGCATCTGGCCCTAAATGCAAAAGCAGCAAGAAAAATTGGATTTCCACTTTCTAAAGAACTAGTGCAACGCGAACTAGTAATCGCCCAAGGAACTATTACTGGTGCTCAAAAATCATTTGACACAAAAGTGTCTTTTAATATAGCAGGTGGAACACATCATGCGTACGCTACTCATGGAGAAGCTTTTTGTTTGCTCAATGATCAAGCCATTGCTGCTCAGTTTTTACTAGACCACAACATGGCTAAGAAAATTTTAATTATCGACTTAGACGTGCATCAAGGCAATGGATCGGCTGCCATTTTTCAGAACAATCCGCATGTCTTTACCTTTTCTACGCATGGTAAAACCAATTATCCTTTCAAAAAAGAAACCTCTAATTTAGATATTGCTTTCAACGATGGGACAACGGATGAGGAATTCCTCCATACCATTGCAAGTGTAATTCCGAAATTAATAGCGACCCAAAAGCCCGATTTTATCTTTTATTTAGCGGGAGTTGATATTCTAGCTACGGATAAATTAGGAAAGCTAGGCTGCTCCGTGGAGGGCTGTAAAAAAAGAGATGAACTGGTTTTTGAACTTTGCTCAAAACACCAAATTCCTGTACAAGTTTCTATGGGTGGTGGCTACTCTCCTGATATAAAAACGATTATTGAAGCGCACGCCAATACCTATAGAGCGGCAAAAGATATTTTTTAAAAAACTTTTCAGACCCCTAATGGATCAAAAAAAAAGGCACGAACTTCTTATACAGAAATTCGTGCCTTTTAAAAATAATCTATTTTCCTAAAAGCAACACCTCATTGGCAACGATTTCAGTTACATAGCGTTTTTCGCCGTTTTTATCGTCATAACTTCTGTGGGTTAGTTTTCCTTCGATACCTATTTCCTTCCCCTTAGTCACATATTTTTCAATAATATCAGCTGTTTTCCCCCAAGCAGTAACCCGATGCCATTCCGTTTGTTCTACTTTATCGCCGTTCTCTTTATAATAGACATCATTTGTGGCTATGCTAACAGTTGCTAATTTTTTTCCTCCTTCTAAAGTTTTTACTTCAGGATCTTGACCTACTCTTCCGATTAATTGTACTTTGTTTTTCATGGCGTGTAAATTTATATATTAGTGTTTATAGTTATTTTGTTAAAACGTTCTTTCGAATCAACAGGGCAAAGATGCAACAGGTTCAAATCTTTATTCGGTTGCTAACTATTTACTTTCGGTTGTAACTATTTGTAACCGTTTGTAAATGGAATAATTTAGTTATATTTGTTATAAATCACATTATTATGCAAGCCAAAATAAACAAGGTAGAATTACGAAATCTGAAAATTGATGACTACAAAGAACTAAAAAAATCTATGGTAGAATCATATCCAGAAATGGTTGGTTCCTACTGGAGAGAACACCATATAGAAAAATTATTAAGCATTTTCCCAGAAGGGCAGTTAGTAATTTTAGTAGATGGAAAAGTAGTAGGTTCTGCATTATCCCTAATTGTTGATGAAAGTTTAGTCGACAAAAATCATAATTATTCAGATATAACTGGAAAATATACTTTTTCGACACACAATTCAAAAGCAGATGTTTTATATGGTATAGACGTTTTTATTCACCCTAATTACAGAGGACTGCGTCTGGGAAGACGATTGTATGACGCCCGAAAAGAATTATGTGAACAACTGAATCTGAAAGCCATCGTCTTTGCTGGAAGGATTCCTAATTACGGTCAACATTCGGATACACTCACTCCCAAGAATTATATTGAAAAAGTAAAAAGAAAAGAATTACATGATCCCGTTCTTTCGTTCCAGTTGAGTAACGATTTCCACGTAATCAGGGTAATGAAAAATTATCTAGAAGGCGATACCGACTCTAAGGAATTTGCGGTTTTACTAGAATGGAACAACATTTATTATGATGAAAGTCCCAAATTGATCAACCTCGAAAAAAGTGTTATCCGATTGGGGTTAGTTCAATGGCAAATGCGTCAATTGAATAATCTGGAAGCTTTATTCGAACAATGTGAATTTTTTGTAGATGTCGTTTCTGGTTACGGTAGTGATTTTGCATTGTTTCCAGAACTTTTTGCCGCGCCTTTAATGGCCGATTACAACCATTTATCTGAGGCAGAAGCAATACGAGAACTAGCCAAACATTCAGAACCAATCCGCAAACGCTTTCAAGAATTAGCCATTTCGTATAATATTAACATCATCACTGGAAGCATGCCATATTTAGAAAAGGGCACGCTATACAATGTAGGTTTTCTATGCAAAAGAGATGGAACATCAGAGATGTATGCCAAAATTCATGTGACTCCAAATGAAGTACAACATTGGGGAATGACGGGTGGATCGCAAATCAAGACGTTTGACACCGACTGTGGAAAAATAGGCATTATGATTTGCTATGATGTGGAATTTCCTGAACTATCCAGATTAATGGCTGATGAGGGCATGAATATTTTATTCGTTCCCTTCTTGACAGACACTCAAAACGCCTATACCAGAGTCAAGCATTGCGCACAAGCCAGAGCCATAGAGAACGAATGTTATGTAGCTATAGCTGGCTGTGTAGGGAATCTCCCTAAGGTGAACAACATGGACATTCAATATGCACAATCAGCCGTATTTACCCCTTCTGATTTTGCTTTTCCAAGCAATGGAATCAAAGCCGAAGCTACTCCAAATACCGAGATGACGCTGATCGTAGATGTAGATTTGGATTTGCTAAAAGAACTTCACGAGCATGGAAGCGTTCGAATTCTAAAAGACCGCAGAACTGATTTGTACGACATCAAAAAAATAAATCTATGAAAACCTGCTTAGAATGCGGAGAGAAAATTGTAGGCCGCGAAGACAAAAAGTTTTGCACCGACGGTTGCCGCAATGCCTACAATAATAAAATAAATAAAGACAGCACAAATTTTATGCGCAACATCAACAATAAGCTGCGCAAAAATTACCGCATTCTATCTGAACTAAATACCGAAGGAAAATCAAAAACTACGAAAGCAAAACTTTTTAGTAAAGGATTTGATTTTCAGTTTTTTACTAATATCCTACAAACCAAAACAGGGAACACGTATTATTTTCTCTACGATCAAGGGTACATGGTTTTGGATAATGATTTCTATATGCTAGTCAAAAAAGATATTTAATGTTATAATTCCAAAATCTACCCCACCAAAATGAAAAAAGATTTTTCCTCCATTTTCGTCGTTCTGTTCATTTCCCTAATTCTGGGGCTGCTATTCTTTACGATGCTGCCACAATGGACATCTGACAAAGAAGGTTCTCTTACTGATTTTTCGACTAAAAGGGCCACGAACCTAGTAGCAGCTATTTCAAATAAACCGCATTATGTGGGTTTACAAAATCACGAAGTCGTCGCCAACTATCTCGTTAGAGAGCTCAAGAAGTTAGGATTACAAACTTCCATTCAGGAAGGATATACGCTCAGCGACTGGGGTAATCTCGTTAAGTCCAAAAATATTTTGGCTCGCATAAAAGGCTCCAATAATTCCAAAGCCTTATTATTACTTTCCCATTATGATAGCGCTCCTCATTCCTACTCACCAGGCGCAAGTGATGCTGGCTCAGGTGTTGCAACCATTTTAGAAAGTGTTCGCGCCTTTTTGTACAATAAAACTCCACATAAAAACGACATCATTATTCTATTTTCGGATGCTGAAGAATTAGGGTTAAATGGTGCTGCTCTCTTTGTGACGCAACATCAATGGGCAAAGGAAATAGGTTTAGTTCTGAATTTTGAAGCACGTGGTTCTTCTGGACCAAGTTACATGCTGATGGAAACCAACAAAGGAAATGCAGGATTAGTCAAAGAGTTCGCTGCGGCAAAGGCTACTTTTCCAGTCTCAAACTCGCTAATGTACAGCATTTACAAGATGCTACCCAACGATACTGATTTAACCGTGTTTAGAGAACAAGGTAATATCCAAGGCTATAATTTCGCTTTTATAGATGACCATTTTAATTATCATACGGCACAAGATGACATCAATCATTTAAACAAAAACACCTTAGCACATCAAGGTTCTTACTTGATGCCATTGTTAAATTATTTTTCAAATGCCAATTTAAACGCTACACAAGCCAGCGAAGATTATGTTTATTTCACCCTTCCCTTCACGTTTATAAGTTATCCCTTCAGCTGGGTTTTACCTATGGTTCTGCTCGCCTTAGTCTTATTTATTTTTCTATTGTTTTTAGGAAGAGCCAAACGCATTTTGTCCTTACGGGAAATTGGGAAAGGGTTTATTCCTCTCTTTAGCTCCCTGCTTTTAAGCGGACTAATCACTTTTTATGGATGGAAAGGCTTACGGATTGCCTATCCGCAGTACAACGATTTACTCAACGGATTTACCTATAACGGGCACGCTTATATTGCTGCTTTTGTGTTGCTTGCTTTAGCGATAAGCATGGCTTTTTATCATTTTTTTTCACAACGAAGGGTAACTATCAATCACTTTGTAGCCCCATTGTTCCTTTGGATTATCATCAACGGAATTGTCGCGTTTATAGTACCTGGTGCAGGATTTTTGATTATTCCCATTTTCTTTGGCCTCTCTGTTTTTGGTATTTTTATTGTGACTCAAAAAACGAATAAACTAGTAAATCTGTTTTTAAGTATTCCTGCGCTACTAATCATAGCGCCTTTTATCCAAATGTTCCCAATCGGTTTAGGCCTTAAAGTATTGTTTGGAAGTGCTATTCTTACCGTTTTGACCTTTGGCTTATTGCTTCCCGTTTTTGGGGCTTTCGCCAAAAAGGGAATCTGGGCTTTGACATTTTTCGTGCTTTCCATTGGCTTTTTTGTGAAAGCACATTCTGAATCCGGCTATGAATTTGGTAAAGCGAAATCAAACAGTTTATTATACGTCTATAATGCGGACACGGACAAGGCCAGTTGGGCCACTTATGATACTAATCTGGATTCCTGGAACAAAAGCTACTTAGGTGAAAATCCTAAAGAAGCGTCCTCTTTAAATGAAATTCCGTTATTCAGCAAATACAATTCTGGGTTTACATACGCTGCGAATGCCCCTAAAAAAGAGCTTCAAAAACCGACTATCGAATTCCTAGAAAACCGATTGGTAGGCAATCAAAGGTTTTTGAAAATACGAATTACTCCAAATCGAAATGTCAATCGGTATGATATTTTTGCCAATGAAAAAATGACCATTCATAATTTCAAAGCAAATGGAGTAAGTACCTTAGGACAGAAAAATTCATTGTATGAGCGTAAAGGAAAAAAAATATTGAGTTATTATGTGGTTGGAAATGCACCTTTAGAAATGCAATTTAGTTGTAATGCTTCAACGATTGTAGATATGGAGCTACTAGAAAGTTCTTTTGATTTAATGTCAAACCCATTATTTGAAATAACTAAAAGAGAAAATTGGATGATGCCTACTCCTTTTGTTTTAAACGATGCGGTGGTTATTAGACAAAAAATAAAGCCAAGTACGGTAATTGTGGACAATCGCTTAAATCCTACTCCAGTAAATCCTATTTCAAAAGTTGTAAAAGACAGCCCAACAATCCAATAATTAAAGGTAATAATGACAAAAATTAGTATTCTGGGTTGCGGTTGGTTGGGTATGCCTTTGGCGAAAGCCTTACTGCAAAACAACTTTTTAGTAAGCGGATCAACGACCTCTGAGGATAAATTAAAAGTTTTAGAACATCAAGGAATCATGCCTTTCTTGATTGCGCTTTCAGAAAATGAAACTATTGGAAACGTGACTGCTTTTGTAGAAAATTCTGAAATTCTGATTATAGATATTCCTCCAAAACTTCGAGGTTCAGAGAATGAAAATTTTGTATCCAAGATTAAAAATATGATCCCGTATATAGAGAGATCGCTAATTAAAAATGTGATTTTTATAAGTTCAACTTCGGTTTACGGAGATTATCCTGCTCTTGTATCAGAAGAAACAGTACCTCAACCAGATACGGAAAGCGGCAAGCAATTACTGCAAACAGAACAACTTTTACAAAACAATAGCCATTTTAAAACTACAGTATTGCGTTTTGGAGGTCTAATTGGCGATGACCGTCATCCCATAAAATTTCTGGCGGGGCGCGAAAATTTAGACCAGCCTAATGCGCCTATAAATTTAATCCATCAAGAAGATTGCATTGGTGTCATTCAAAAAATTATAACTACGCATGCTTGGAATGAAACTTTTAATGCGGTGGCGCCCTTTCATCCCTCACGTGAGCAATATTACACACAAATGGCCGTTGATTTGAATTTGGCCTTGCCAAAGTTTACTTCTTCAACTAATTCAGTTGGAAAAATAATTTTAAGTGGTCGTGTAGAAACGGTTTTAAAGTATACTTTTGCAAAACCAAATTTGTAACGTGAGAACTAAAATTAAGAATGTTGTTTCGTCGAAAGTTAGCGCTATTGGATTGCCTATATTGGCTTTGTGCTGGGTTAGTTTTTTTTGGGGAACCACTTGGATTGCTTCCAAAGAAGGCGTAAAACACATGCCTGCCTTGCAACTTGTAGCCATTAGACAGTTTCTTGGCGGTTTCCTTTATATTGCCTATTTTCTACTTAAAAAAGCACCTTGGCCAAAAGGGAAGCAGTGGAAAACGATCATCATTTTAAGCATCCTTAATTTTGTATTAAGTAACGGTTTAAGCACTTGGGGAGTTAAATATATAAGCAGTGGTCTTGGTGCCATTATTGGCGCAATTGTTCCTTTATGGATTGTCATCATCACTTTTTTTAGAGGCGAACGCCTGTCTCGCCTGTCCGTTGTTGGTTTAATCATAAGCTTTAGTGGTGTTTGTGTCATTTTTTACGACCATTTAAGTGACTTTTTAATTCCAAGTTTCAGATTTGGGATTATAATTTCGATAATTTCCACCTTGACTTGGGCATTCGGAACACTTTATACCAAGAAAAAAGCAGCCACTTTTAATCCTTATTTTAGTTTGGGTTTACAAATGTTCCTATCCAGTATTCTAGTTTTTGCATACACTGGTGCCACCGGAATAGCCGTGCCTTTAGGCGAAATTCCTGCGATTTCGTGGTGGTCGATTGCCTACTTGGTAGTCTTTGGTTCTATTCTTACTTTCATCGCTTTTATTTATGCCCTTCAAAACTTACCTGCAGCAATCAGCACCGTATATTCCTATATCAATCCAATTATAGCTGTATTATTAGGCGCTTTAATCTTTGGGGAAACCCTGAATGCAGCTATTGCAATAGGAGGAAGCGTTACTTTATTTGGATTGTATTTGGTTAATTATTCATTGCGAAAAGCCCGTAAAACGAGTACTGAAACCCTATAAAAACAAAAATCCCATTCGACTCAAATGACCGAATGGGATTTTTTATTAGATTTTTAAAACTGATTACCAGATTCTAACTCTTTTTTCTGGTGCAATGTACATGCCGTCATTTGCTTTGATATCGAATGCTTTATAGAACGTATCTATATTTTGCAAAGGAACATAAGCACGATACATTCCAGGAGAGTGCGGATCTGTTTTTACCTGGTTTTTCAACGCTTCATCACGCATTTTTGAACGCCAGATAGTCGACCAAGAAATAAAGAAACGTTGTTCTGGAGTATAGCCGTCAATTAATCCGGGATTACCATTTTCTTTCAGGTACAATTGTAAACCATCGTATGCCGCATTTACTCCACCTAAATCACCAATATTTTCACCTAACGTAAATTTACCATCTACGAAAGTTCCAGGTATTGGTTCCAAAGCGCTGTATTGAGCAGCAAGTGCTCCAGTCAAAGCTGAGAATTGTTTCAAATCATCGGCAGTCCACCAGTCTACTAAGTTGCCTTCCGCATTGTAACGGGAACCTGAATCATCAAAACCATGTGATATTTCATGCCCAATAACCCCACCGATTCCACCATAATTTACGGCTTCATCTGCTTGGTAATTGTAAAAAGGCGGTTGTAAAATAGCAGCTGGGAATACAATTTCATTGTTAGATGGATTGTAATACGCATTTACAGTTTGTGGAGACATTCCCCATTTCTCCTTATCAACTGGCTTATTCAATTCGGCTATATTTTCATTGAAACGCCATAAAGCCATACTTTTTGAATTCTCAAAATAGGTTCCACCTTCTTTTGGACTTTTAATAGTCAAAGCTGAATAATCTTTCCATTTGTCAGGATATCCAATTTTAATTCTTGATTTATGCAATTTAGCAAGCGCACTTACTTTAGTTTCTGCAGACATCCAAGACAAATTATTGATTCTGTTTTCGAAAGCTAAGAAGATGTTCTTGATCATTTTCTCCGCTTTGGCTTTGGCTTCAGCCGGAAATTTTTTCTCCACATATAATTTACCTAAGGCTTCTCCAACCGTTCCGTTGATCGTTTGCAAGGCTCTTTCGTCACGTGGTCTTTGACTTACTGCACCGGTTAATGTTCTTCCGTAAAATTCCCAGTTGGCATTTTCAATCTCAGTAGACAGTTGACTAGAAGCTCTATTTAATAAACTCCAACGCATGTAGGCTTTCCAGTCTTCTACTTTATTTTCTTTGAAAATAGTTTCTAGCGCCGTCATGTATTTGGGTTGCGATACAATTACGGTATCTACTTTAGCCAAACCAATTTTTGTGAAATAATTATTCCAATTGATTGACGGAGTTAATTTACTCAAATCACTCAATGTCATAGGATTGTATGACTTACGACGGTCTCTGCGCTCAACTCTGTCTAACCTTGGTTTCGACATCTCAGTTTCAAGAGCTAGAATTTTCTCTGCGTTTACTTTAGCAACGGCTGGGTTATCGCCCAGATATTGCAACATTTTAGCCACGTGCAAAACATACTTTGCCCGTTTCTCTTTAGAATCGGCATCATCAGAAACATAATAATCTCTGTCTGGTAAACCTACGCCGCCAGGACCTAAGTTAATCACATTTCTACTGCTATTCTTCGCATCTGTTCCTACGCCAGCACCCATAAATCCGATGCCGCCAATAGGTTCCATTTCAATTAATAAGGCTTCTAAATCTTTAGCGTTTTTAACCGCGTCAATTTTCTTAAGATAGGGTTTCAAGGGAGCAATACCCATCTTATTTCTTCCTACAGTATCTAATATCGATTTGTACAAGTTAATTGCTTTACCCTGATCGGTATTCGATTTGTAGCTTGGATTTGTTGTGGCTTCTTTTAAAATTGCCAATGCATCCGCATCGGTTCTTTGACGTAATTCATCAAAGCTACCCCAACGGGTTCTGTCTGCTGGAATTGCTGTATTATCCAACCAAGTTCCATTTACATAACGGAAGAAATCATTACTTGGTTTTACCTTTTTATCCATGTAATTTACATTGATACCTGGTTCCTTAGCTGCAGGAGTAGTTTGCGCTTGACTCACCGCAAAACCCATGATTGCGGGAATCACAAAAAGCAGTCGCTTATTGCTGTTTTTCTTCATTTTTTTTAGTTTTTTAGTTAACCTCACAAAGCTATCAATAAATTATTAAAGTTTTTGTTAAATTTTGTTGTTCAAATATCGATTAATGGACATAATAAATCCCATTTGCTCGAACATTTAGAGCAAGTGGGATTTTTATTAATCTCGTTGACACTACTACCAAATTTTCACTCGTTTGTCTGGTTGAATGTACATTCCATCGCCTGATTTTACGTCAAAAGCATCATAAAAGGCATCTACGTTTTGCACAGGTACATACGCCCTGTACATTCCAGGAGAGTGTGGATCCGTCTTTACTTGGTTTTTTATCGCTTCATCACGCATTTTAGTACGCCAAACCGTTGCCCAAGAAATAAAGAACCGTTGTTCTGGGGTGTAACCATCAATTAATTCCGGCGTTTCGTTGGCCTTTAAATACATTTGCAAACCATCATAAGCGGCATTAACACCACCTAAATCACCTATATTTTCTCCCAAAGTAAATTTCCCATCAACATGAATTCCAGGTAGTGGTTCTAGGGCACTGTACTGGTCTGCCAAAGCGGTTCCTAAAGTTGTAAATTGTTTTAAATCCTCGGCAGTCCACCAGTCAACAAGATTTCCATCTGCATTGTAACGCGCACCAGAATCGTCAAATCCATGAGAAATCTCATGTCCAATGACAGCGCCAATTCCGCCGTAATTTACCGCTTCATCCGCCTGATAATTGTAGAATGGTGGTTGTAAAATAGCGGCTGGGAAAACAATTTCGTTGTACGAGGGATTGTAATATGCATTTACCGTTTGCGGTGACATTCCCCATTCTGTTTTATCTACTGCTTTGTACAGTTTATCCAAGTCTTCTTGAAAGGACCAACGAGAAAGATTTTTTACATTTTCAAAATAGCTTCCGCCCTCTTCTGTACTAGCAATTTTCAAAGCGGAATAGTCTTTCCACTTATCCGGATATCCAATTTTAATGGCAATTTTATTTAGCTTCTCAACTGCTTTCACTTTCGTTTGCGCTGACATCCAAGACAAATCATTTATTCTGTTTTGGTAAGCCAAAACTACATTTTTGATCATTTTTTCCGCTTTTACTTTGGCTTCAGCCGGAAACATTTTCTCTACATATAATTTTCCTAGCGCTTCTCCAATAGTACTATTTACGGTTTGTAAAGCACGGTCCTCACGCGGTCTTTGCTTGATGGCTCCAGTTAATGTTTTTCCATAAAAATCAAAATTAGCCACTTCTATGTTAGTTGATAACTGACTAGATGCTCCTCGCAACAACGTCCACTTCATGTATTCTTTCCAATCCTCAACTTTATTTTGTGCCAAAATAGTTTGCAAAGCTTTCATATATCGCGGCTCACTTACAATCACCGTATCTAGCTTTGTGAAACCAATACTTGTAAAATACTGCTTCCAATCCAGCGCTGGTGTTATTCTTTGCAAATCTGCAATGGTCATTGGATTGTATTGTAATCTGCCGTCCCTTTGTTCCACACGGTCCAATCTTGGTTGTGACATTGCCGTTTCCAACGCTACAATTTTACGAGCACTTTCCTTCGCTTTTGTTGGGTTTTCACCAATGAACTGCAGCATTTTGGCCACATGCAATTCGTATTTTTCGCGTTTCTCTTTCGAATCTTTATCATCCGCTGAATAATAATCTTTATCCGGTAATCCTAATGACCCTGTACCTACATAAAGCGAATTTTTACTGCTGTTCTTATCATCTGCTCCAACATAAATTCCAAAAAAACCAATACCGCCGACTGGTTCCATTTCGCTTAAGACTTTTTGCAAATCTTTGGTATTTTTGATAGCGTCAATTTTAGCCAAATATGGTTTCAAAGGGTCAATTCCCTGCTTGTCTCTGGCAACCGTATCTAAAATTGATTTGAAAAGATTGATTGCTTTTCCTTGATCTGTAGTGGAATTATAGATTGGGTTTCTAGATGCTTCTTTCAAGATATCCATCGCATCCTTATCCGTTTTTTTCAATAATTCGTTGAAACTTCCCCATGAAGTTCGATCACTTGGGATTTCAGTTTTGTCCAACCACGTGCCGTTTACGTATCTAAAAAAGTCATCGCTTGGCTTCACCTTTTTATCAATGTTCATTACATTAATACCCGGTTCTTTTGCAGCTGGCGTGGTCTGAGCTTCACTTATTGCAAAACCCATAATTGCGGGAATCACAAAAAGTAACTGTTTATTACTTATTTTCTTCATTATTTTAAATTATTTAGTTATCCTCACAAAGCTATTAATAAAAAAGCGATTAGTTATGTACTTTAGACACAATAAGATTGTGTTAATTTGAATTAAAAATAAATCCCGTTTTCGTATTTTTGCATCAAAATAGTACCATGTCCGAGTTTTTAAAAAAATACCGTCTTTTTTTAGGCGTTTTCATTGTTTTTTCAATCATTGTTTTGACTTTATTTTATTCGGCTTTAAAGCCAAAAAAAACACTTCCCATTTACAATCCCGCAGATGTAAATCCGGAATTAGTAGATAGTACTGTTCAGTACAAAAGCAAGTACCACACTATTGCTGATTTTTCCTTTATCAATCAAAATGGAAAAACCATTACCCAAAAAGATTATGAAGGAAAAATATATGTAGCTGATTTTTTCTTTACCACTTGCGGATCGATTTGTCCCAAAATGTCGACTAATTTGTCTGAAATCCAAACTGCTTTTACCCATAATCCAAAAGTAAAATTACTTTCACATACTGTTTTTCCAGAAACGGATAGCGTTCCAGTTTTGAAGGCGTACGCCAAGAAGTATAAAGTTGATGCATCCAAATGGAACTTAGTAACTGGCGACAAAAAAGAAATTTATACCATGGCTAGGAAATCTTATTTAGCTGTAAAACTGGGGAAACCGAGCGAACTGTACGATATGGTTCACACCGAAAACTTTGTTTTAGTAGACACTAAAAGGAGAGTTCGTGGTTTTTATGACGGAACAAACAAAGAGGATATGAAACGATTAATTGCGGACATTACTTTTTTGAGTAACGAATAGCCTAGTGCCACAATAGCTATCCTTGAACTCGGTTTTTGTAATGAAAACCCCTTTATTTTAAGCTTGATTCATTTGCTTTAATAACCGTATAAATGTGACATATATCATTTGTGTTTGTTTTAAAATGTGTATTTTTGCAATCTTAATTCAATCTAAATAAGTTTTGCAAACAACGATCCATTCTCTCAAAAAAGGTGAAAAAGCCATTATAAAAGACTTTGACATCGATGCCGTTCCTTTAAAATTATTAGAAATGGGATGCTTGCCTGGGAATTTAGTAGAATTACTTCAAATTGCTCCTTTTGGAGATCCTTTGTATTTGAACATTAATGGATCACATGTGGCCATTCGGGTAGAAACTGCAAAAGAAATTGAAGTTGATATTATAAAAACCAACTTATGGTAAGCAAACAAAACATCAACGTCGCTTTAATTGGAAATCCTAATGTGGGTAAAACTTCTGTCTTTAATCAGCTCACTGGATTGAATCAACAAGTGGGGAATTATCCTGGAATTACGGTTGAAAAAAAGATTGGTTTTTGCAAATTACCTAACAATATCAAGGCGAATATTCTGGATCTACCCGGAACATACAGCTTAAACGCCAGTTCAATTGATGAAAATGTAGTCATTGAATTATTGCTCAACAAAAATGACAAATTGTATCCTGATGTAGCACTTGTTGTTACCGATGTGGAAAATTTAAAACGGAATTTATTACTTTTTACCCAAATAAAAGACCTCGAAATTCCAACTATCCTAGTCATCAATATGGCAGATAGAATGAAGTTCAAAGGGATCACATTGGATATTCCGTATCTGGAAGATCATTTAAAAACCAAGATTGCGCTAATTAGTTCCAGAAAAGGATACGGAATTGACGAACTGAAAAAATTGATTATCAGTTACCGAACCATTTCAAACGAACCTTGTTTGAGTGCCTCCGTAATCGACCCAGATTACTTCAATAGTTTGCGCAAAGCATTTCCAAATCAACTGCTGTACAAGTTGTGGTTGGTTATTACGCAGGACGTCAACTTCCTGAATTTAGAACGAAATGAAATTAGAAGTTCTTTTACTAAATCACATTCCGATTTAAAGCGACTCCAACAAAAAGAAACTATAAAACGCTATCAATTTATCAATGATGTTCTAAAAGAAGGATTGAAAATTGATGCCTCCGTTGCTAGAGATTACCGCAGCAGATTAGATCGTGTGCTAACCCATAAAGTCTGGGGATATGTGATCTTTTTTCTAATCTTATTTGTTATTTTCCAATCTATTTTTGAATGGTCTAAAATTCCAATGGATTTTATCGACAGTACTTTCGCATCATTGAGCACAATAGCCGCCGAAAAATTACCAGCCGGTGTTTTAACCAACTTAATTTCGCAGGGAATTATCCCAGGAATTGGAGGGATTTTGATATTCATTCCACAAATTGCCTTCTTGTTTATGTTTATTTCGATACTCGAAGAAAGCGGTTATATGAGCCGTGTGGTGTTCCTAATGGATAAAATTATGCGAAAATTTGGTTTATCCGGTAAAAGTGTTGTACCACTTATTTCAGGCACAGCCTGCGCTATTCCAGCGATAATGGCGACCAGAAATATTGAAAACTGGAAAGAACGTTTAATAACTATTTTAGTAACTCCTTTTACCACCTGTTCTGCTAGATTACCCGTTTACGCCATTATTATTGCATTAGTAATTCCTGACAATCGTATTTTTGGATTTTTGAACATGCAAGGAATGACTTTGATGTTGTTGTATTTACTGGGTTTTGGAATGGCAATTTTTTCCGCTTATATTTTAAATAAAATTCTGAAAATCAAAAGGAAAACATACTTTGTAGTTGAAATGCCCAATTATAAATTACCGCTTTTCAAGAATGTAGGAATCAATGTGATAGAAAAAACCAAAGCCTTCATTTATGGTGCAGGAAAAATTATTCTTGCCATTTCTATCGTATTATGGTTTCTAGCTTCTTATGGCCCGGGAGCGAAATTTAACAATGCAGAAAAAATTGTTATTGAAAAAAACCAAAACAAGCCACTGCCGCCAGCCGATTTTGAAAATGCTGTCGCTTCGCAAAAGTTAGAAAACTCATACATTGGTATCATGGGAAAAGCAATTGAACCTGCTATTTCACCGTTAGGATACGATTGGAAAATAGGAATTGCAATCATAAGCTCCTTTGCAGCAAGAGAGGTTTTTGTAGGCACATTAGCAACAATTTACAGCGTTGGAGGAAGTGATAATGAGGTAACAATAAAAAATAAAATGGCTGCCGAGGTCAATCCAGTTACTGGAGAGAAAATTTTCAATTTCGCATCAGGAATATCCTTGTTGTTGTTTTATGCTTTTGCCCTGCAATGTGCCAGTACACTTGCCATCACTAAAAAAGAAACCAATTCTTGGAAATGGCCTGTAGGACAATTAATTTTCATGTCAGGTTTTGCTTATGTAGTCGCTCTCATCGCCTATCAGATTTTGAAATAATTGACCCATAGTAGAACACCTAACCGGTCAACAAACGTTAAATATAATAAATTCATTATTTTTAATTTGTCTAAATAAGATTTGTGCTTTACTTTTGCACCGTAGAATCAATCTAAATAAAAATGAAAAATAATTTAATTGTAGCTTCTTTATTAGTTACATCCGTTATGTTTGCGCAAGAAAAAAAACTTTCTAAAACCCAAAAAGACAGCATTGAAAGTTTAAAAGAAGTTATCATTACCACTGATGCTATTATAGGAAGTAAGTTCAAAGCTAAAAACAAAGCAGGCTCAACTTATTTTATTTCTCCAAAAGAATTAAAAACCTTCAACTACGACGATGTTTCCCGAATTCTAAGAACAGTTCCCGGCGTTACAATTCAGGAAGAAGACGGTTTTGGATTGCGACCAAACATCGGTATGAGGGGTACTAGCCCTAATCGAAGCGAGAAAATCACTTTGATGGAAGATGGGATTCTTATTGCACCAGCACCCTATGCTGCTCCAGCAGCGTATTATTTCCCAACCGTAAGCAGAATGCAATCCTTTGAGATATTAAAAGGGGGCAGCCAGATTCAATACGGACCATATACTACAGGTGGTGCGATTAATATGGTTTCAACGCAAATTCCAAACCGTTTTTCTGGACGCGTCATCGCCAGCATAGGAAGCTTTAACACTAAGAAGACCTACGTAAATATCGGTGATGAACATAAAAATTTTGGTTACGTATTAGAATACAACAACCGAAATTCAGATGGATTTAAAAAAATTGACAATAGCTCCCGAAATACAGGTTTTCAGGCCAATGATTACGTGGCAAAATTCAGAATTAATACTGATGCTGATGCTAAAGTGTATCAATCTTTGACCGCTAAAATTCAATATAGTGAAGACTTGGCTAACGAAACCTATCTTGGTTTAACCGATGAAGATTATGCTAAGGATGCTTATCGAAGATATGTAGGTTCTAATGAAGATTTTATCGATACAGAACACAGTCAAATTATGTTGACTCACTTTATCAAGCCTTTTAAAAACTTTAGTATAACAACCAAAGCGTATCAAAACGACTTCAAAAGAAATTGGTATAAATTAGACGCATTAAAACTAGGGACATCCAAAATAAGCATCAATAACATTCTTACGGATCCCGAAAGATACAATGCAGAATACCGCGCCATAACGGGAGCTGACAACACAATTGACAACGCCTTATTAGTAAAAGCCAATAACCGTAAGTATCAAGCAAAAGGGATTCAAACCGTTGGAAACTATACTTTTGAAACTGGAAAAGCGAAACACGATATTGATTTTGGTATTCGCTACCATGAGGATTATGAAGATCGCTTTCAATGGGTTGATGGATATGCCATTCAAAATGGGGTAATGAACAGAACCAGCAACGGAACTCCTGGAACTGACGCAAATAGAATCACAAAAGCAGAAGCTATTGCAGCTCATATACTTTATAATTTGAACATTGATAGATTTACTTTTACTCCAGGAATTCGTTATGAAGATATCAAATTAAATTCACTAAATTACGGTACAAATGATATTAATAGAGTTGGAACTACCTTAGCAAAAGCAAATAACAACATCAATGTATGGATTCCAGGAATGGGGATATTGTACAAAATAAATGATGATTACAACTTATTTACAAGTGTTCACAAAGGATTTTCGCCTCCTGGTGTATCTGCAGGAGAAGATGCTGAAAACAGTTTAAATACAGAATTGGGTTTCCGTTTTAACAAAAACGCATTGCAAGGCGAGATTATAGGATATTACAATAATTTTTCAAACCTTCAAGGATCGGATTCGATGTCAGGAGGAGGAGCTGGAACTGGAGATCTCTTCAATGCTGGAGAAGCGATCGTAAAAGGAATTGAAATATTGGCTACCTATGAGGTAATTAACAACCGAGAAAAAGGCTTTAAAGTACCTGTTACTGTTTCCTATACTTTGACGGATACAGAATTGAAAAACAATTTCAACAGCACCATTTGGGGAACTGTAGAAAGCGGTGATGAAATTCCATACATCGCCAAAAATCAGTTGGCTATAACAACCGCATTTGAAACGGAGAAATTCAATTTTGCCCTTAGCGGAAAATACGTAGATGCTTTTAGAACAGAAGCTGGCGTTGGAACTATTCCAGCAAACATCAGAGTGGCTTCTAATTTCATTATCGATTTTTCAGCAAAATACAACCTAAACCAGCACATTAGCTTAATGGGAAATATAATCAATTTGTTGGATAAGGAATATGCCGTTTCAAGAGTTCCTGCCGGATTAAGACCAGGACAACCTTTTGGAATCAACTTTGGAATTATGGCACAATTATAAAATATTGTCATTAGTTTAACTCAAAAAAGCAACCGATACCGGTTGCTTTTTCTTATTTTTACAGTATGGATATTCAAGAAATTATAGCCTTTGCCGCACTAGCAGTCGCACTCGCTTTTCTGATTAAAAAATTCTTTTTCAAAAAGAAAAAATCGGACAAAAATTGTGGAAGTGGCGATTGTGGTTGCAGTTAATCCTGTTTATAATAGCCAATTTTTAGGCAATACTCTTTGGAATTAATTTTCTTTCCTTCTTTAGGATACGGCAATACCTGCATGGTTTTTATCTTCTTCTGTTTCCTTGGTAAGTACTTAGCAAACCACTCTTTATTTTCTTTTTCATTTTTCATTGCAAATAGCAACGTTGCATCTTCAATTAATTTTGAATCTTTATACACCGAAACAATCGCGGTGACTTCTCCAGCCCAAATGCAAGTTAGCCCTTCCGGACAACGGGAGTCAGTAACAATCGATTTTAAAACTAATTGAAAATCTTTTTGATTGGAACACACTTTTTGATCTATAGTTACATAATTGATCTTTTGATCTTTCGGGCTTTGCGCCAAAGCAAAAGTACCGATAAGGATAAAAAAGAATCGTATTGACTTTTTCATAGGCAGTTTTTGAAATATAAAACTACGCTTTCTTTTACTGAGAATCTTAAAAAAAAGATTTCTAGCCTAAAGCAACATCCAACACCATCATCACAATGAACCCACCAACGAATCCAAGCGTGGCGATATCCGTGTTTTTATCTTGTTGTGTTTCTGGGATTACTTCTTCAACCACTACAAAAATCATGGCTCCTGCAGCAAAAGCCAATGCATACGGCAAGATTGGCGTAAAAAACGTAACTGCAAAAGCCCCTAAAACCGCCGCAACTGGTTCTACCAATGCGGAAGATTGTCCGTACATAAAGCTTTTCCACCTACTCATTCCCATGCGTCGCAACGGCATAGCGACCGCAATTCCTTCCGGAAAATTCTGAATTCCTATACCAATCGCTAAAGTGACGGCCCCAGCAATAGAAGCTTCAGGAATTCCAGCAGCGACACCTCCAAAAAGAACTCCAACAGCCAAACCTTCTGGAATATTGTGTAGTGTAATAGCCGAAACTAACAATGTGGTGCGTTGCCAAGGAGATTTCACACCTTCTGAAACTTTAAAATTGATATGAAGGTGCGGCAATACTTTGTCTATTCCAAAAATGAACAGCGCGCCAAGAAAAAATCCAAAAGCGGCAGGAATAACTTTTTCAAAACCTTCACCGCCCGTCATTTCTATGGCTGGGGCCAATAAACTCCAGAAACTTGCTGCAACCATTACCCCGCCTGTAAACCCGAGCATTCCATCGAGAACGGTTCTATTCATGGTTTTAAACATAAAAACAAAAGAAGCTCCTAAAGCGGTAAGAAACCAAGTGAACAAACTCGCATACAAAGCGGCTAAAATTGGGTCGATACTCGTGAAATAATCAACAATTGATTGATACATAATTACTTGATATATAGATTACTGGCTATTTTATGTGAAATCGTTATTTCTTTGGTCTCCACCCGAATTCTAAAAGAGGAATCAAAGCTTTCCTTTTCGATAATCTCAATGTGAGAACCCAAAGCGATTTCTTGCTTGTCTAAATACTTTAGAAAATCAGAAGAAGTGTCTTTGACTCCCACACAAATTCCTACTCGGTTTTTATCCATTTCTGAAAGTAGCTGTTTTTCTATTTTTGTAATTCTTCCATTAGCATCGGGAATAGCATCTCCATGAGGATCCTCTGTCGGATTTCCTAAAAAATCATCCAATTTATTGATCAATTTTTCTGATTTAATATGCTCCAGTTGTTCTGCAAGATCGTGCACTTCATCCCATGAAAAATCTAGTTTTTCGACTAAAAAAGTTTCCCAAAGACGGTGCTTTCTAACAATCATTTTGGCTGCTAATTGTCCTTTTTCGGTAAGAGATACCCCTTGGTATTTCACGTAGTTAACCAACTCTTTTTCGGCAAGTTTCTTAAGCATATCGGTAACAGATGATGCTTTTGTTTCCATTTTTTCAGCAATGGCGTTGGTGCTAATACCAGCATCCGACACTGCCATAAGGTGGTAAATGGTCTTGAGATAATTTTCTTCTGAAAAGGTCATAGTATTATTTTGGATATTTTCCCTACATCTTATAACGATGTAGAAAATAAAATGTGTTGCTAAAATTATTTAACAATTAAAATTGCAACATAACTTCAGCGACAAATATACACAAAAAGAATACCAAAAATATTTTTTAGTCTAGTCTAAAACAATTTTTCTTTCTATAAACAATTCGGGCACAAACCAGAAAGGGTAAAATTGACTTCATTAACCTGATAATTGGGTGGTAGATCAAAAGTAGGCTCAACATGCTCTAAGCAAGTTACCAAGTGGCATTTTTCGCAACTGAAATGAATATGATTGTGGCAATGCGGAGCAGTATCGTGAAGGTGATGGCAACTCGCATATTTAATTGTTCCGTCTAAATTTACAATTTTATGAATCACATCTTCAGTTACCAAACGATCTAAAACCCTGTAAATAGTAACGCGGTCACAAATATTTTGGCTTAAAGCCTGAATCTCAGTATGCGATAAAGCGACTTCAGAATTTTTTATAATTTCTAAAATGGTCGTTTTGGCGGTCGTATTTCGAGTTGTTTTCATAATCGAATAAAATTTAAACGCAACGTTGTTGCGATAACAAATATATTTCTATATTTGCAACTGAATTGCATTAAGCAAATATACAAGAAAATGAAGAAAACTACATCATTAAAAATGGATATTTTAGGGATTAGCAGTGCAGGATTATGCTTAGTCCATTGTTTAATTTTCCCCTTAATATCTATACTTCCACTAGGGCTGTCGCACAATCCGTATATCGATTTAGCTTTTGCTTCTATTGGATTATGGGCGGTTTTGAACATCATAAAGAAAGTAAGTTTACTCGTTGCACTATTGCTTTTAACCTCAATCACCCTAATCATCTTGAGTGTGTTTATTGAAGTTTTTTTGGATTATCACACTAGTTTAATTCTGCTGGGAGGCATAGGGATGATCCTCGGGCATTTGATAAACTACAGCAATCATAAAAACACGCACTAATGAAAAAATTACCCGTAACCGTATTATCCGGTTTCCTAGGAGCAGGAAAAACGACTTTGCTCAATCATATCCTGCACAATAAAGAAGGTTTAAAAGTAGCCGTAATCGTAAATGATATGAGCGAGGTTAACGTTGATACTAATTTGGTAAAAGCAGAAAACACTTTGTCTCGCACAGAAGAACGACTAGTCGAAATGAGCAACGGCTGCATTTGCTGCACGCTTCGAGAAGATTTAATGATTGAGGTCGAAAAATTAGCAAAAGAAAATCGCTTTGATTACTTGCTAATTGAAAGCTCCGGAATCAGCGAACCCATTCCCGTGGCACAAACGTTTTCGTTTGTAAATGAAGAAGAAAATATCGATTTGTCCCGATTTAGTTATATCGACACCATGGTGACTGTAGTAGATGCGTTCAACTTCTTTAAAGATTTTGGTTCAGCTCAAACCCTCGAAGAAATCAAAGCAACGAACATTGAAAATGACAATAGAACAATTGTGAACCTGCTGGTCGATCAAGTGGAGTTTGCTAATGTGATTATACTAAACAAAACTGATTTGGTTACCCAAAAAGAATTGGAAACCCTGAAGGCTTCCATCCAGAAACTTAATCCTGTGGCAACAATAATCACCTCGGTTCTAGGGAAAGTGCCGCCAAGCACCATTCTAAACACTGGATTATTCAACTACGAAGAAGCGGAATCTTCTGCGGGTTGGATGCGGGAATTGGAAGGAATTCATACCCCTGAAACCGAAGAATATGGAATTTCATCTTTTGTGTTTAGAGACGAGCGTCCGTTCCATCCACAACGTTTTTGGCACTACCTCACCATCAATTTTCCACAGAATGTGATTAGAAGTAAAGGTCTTTGCTGGATTGCTTCCAGACCCGAACAAGCAATTAACTGGAGTCAAGCCGGCGGATCCATGAAAGCTGAAGGTGCCGGCGTATGGTGGGCAAGTATGCCTCTTGGTGAACGGGTGACTTTCAATAATTTTGTCGAATACCAAGATAGTATTGAAGAACGATGGACCGATAATTTTGGTGACCGACTGAACGAAATCGTATTTATCGGCATGGCATTAAATGAAACAGAAGTTCGAAGCCAACTCGATAATTGCCTATGCACGGCCGATGAAATTATGAATTTACAAGATGGATTTTTCTCAAGCAAAGATAATTTTCCTATTCCAAGAGCAGCCGTAACCAATGCCCTAACGGCGCTATTAAACGAATTAAATTAGTTATAAATCCCGATTGTTTTGGTTAATTATTGGGTGCTTAAGCGGTTCATATTCAGGGTGAGCCGTTTTTATTTTATAGATAAATTGCTACTATTTTTAGAATGTCAAATATTTTTTTTAGATTTGTCTAAAATTTAATTTAAATTAAATGAAAAAAATATATTTATTCTTGCTTTTTTTGACTTTAAACTTTGGCTACAGCCAACAAAAAGCGAGTATTTCAGGCTTTGTTTCTTCTAACGAAACCAGAATTAAAGCGGCACGACTTCTTTTAATCAAAACTGATCATACTGCACAAACGGATAGTTTAGGACATTTTAGCATAGAAAATATTGAAGAGGGGAAATATAAACTTACTATTTCGGCTGAAGATTACCTATCTCAGAGTATAAACATCATCATTAAAAAAAATGAGAATCTAAATATTGACATTGAACTTTCAACGGTTCAAAATCAACTCAATGAAGTGGTAATTTCAGGAACGCTAAAACCAGTAAAACGTTTGGAAAACCCTGTTCCTGTTGAGATCATAACGGCAACGTTTTTAAAACAAAATCCAACCAGTACTGTTTTTGATGCACTGCAAAATGTAAATGGATTGCGACCACAAAATAATTGTAATGTTTGCAATACCGGCGATATACGCATCAATGGACTAGATGGCCCGTACACAATGGTTACTATAGATGGCATGCCCATAGTCAGCGCCCTTGGGACAGTATATGGGTTGTCAGGAATACCCACTTCGATGATCGACAGAATTGAAGTGGTCAAAGGCGCAGCTTCTACTTTATATGGCAGTGAAGCAGTGGGAGGACTAATCAATATTATAACTAAAAGACCTCAAGCTGTTCCTGTTTTTACAGCTGATATTTTCTCCACTTCGTGGCTAGAGACCAACATTGATTTGGGTTATCGAACTACCATTGGCAAAAAGACCGACGCCTTGATTGGGGTAAATTATTTTACCTACAACAACCCTATTGATAACAACAACGACAATTTTACAGATTTATCGCTACAAAACCGAGTTTCTATTTTCAGTAAATTGAACTTCAATAGAGAATCCAAAAAGGAATTTAGCGTAGTATCAAGATATTTATATGAAGATCGCTGGGGAGGAGAAATGCAATGGAACAAAAGTTTTAGAGGCGGCAGTGCCGTTTATGGTGAAAGTATTTACACTTCACGCTATGAATTTTTGGGCAAATATGAACTTCCCATTAAAGAAAAAATGTACCTGCAATTTTCATTAATTGGTCACGACCAAAACTCTGTTTACGGCAATTCCACTTTTCTAGCTAGTCAAAAAATCGCTTTTGGACAACTGCTTTGGGATAAAAACTGGAACAATCATTCGGTGCTTTTGGGTACGGCATTTCGATATCAATATTATAATGACAATACGACCGCAACCATCAACGCTGATCATTCTAAAATTTATAGTGCCTTCGTACAAGACGAAATTAAATTTAGTGACAAAACAAGTGCACTACTTGGTTTGCGCTATGATTATAATGCCGCTCATGGCTCTATCGTGACACCTCGTTTCGCTTTTAAATACAAGCCATCCACAACTGATATTTTGCGGCTTAATTTTGGAACTGGATTTAGAGTTGTGAATCTTTTTACTGAAGATCACCAAGCCTTATCAGGAGCAAGAACCGTTATTCTACTAGCCGACATACAGCCCGAAACATCCTATAATTTAAATTTGAACTATTTAAAAAAGTACAATCTTATAAACGCTGGTGTCATTAACTTAGAACTCTCTTCTTGGTACACGTATTTTACAAACAAGATTTTTGCAAATTATGATATAAATCCTAACCAGATTATTTATGACAATTTAAATGGTTATTCTAGAATTTTCGGACTCAGTTCTAATGTAGATTGGATTACACCATTTGGCTTGAAAGCAACCATTGGCGCAAGTTATTATGATCCAATAACGAAGCAAAACAAACAGAAGTTCGTACCCTTATTCACGGAAAAATTTTCAATCAATTGGGCTATTAATTATGAAATTCCTTCTTGGTTTTTAGCCATTGATTACACGGGAAACACCACAGGATCGATGCGCTTGCCGCTTCTTGGCGCACTAGATCCAAGACGTGAAAAGTCTCTGCCGTTTAGTATTCAAAACATTCAATTTACATTTAAAAAAATTCATAATTTAGAAATTTATAGTGGTGTTAAAAACCTATTGAATTGGACGCCCAATCGTGGCAATCCTTTTTTAATTGCCAGAGCAAATGATCCCTTTGACAAAAATGTGCAGTTCGACAACACTGGAAATGTTGTACCCACTGCTGACAACCCTTATGCCTTGACATTTGATCCAACCTACGCCTACGGTCCCAATCAAAGCAGGCGAATGTTCCTTGGACTGCGGTACCATATTGATTAAATAAATATCATTTCCTACCTTAATTTAACGCTGAGAAGCATGTGTTTTACTTTTACCTACATCAAATTGAAAACCATTTTCGAGTAACTATCCATCAAAATTATTTTGTTTCACTATATTTTGTTTTCAGAAAACGATACTATAAAATTTGAAATTTGGTAAGGAGTCGAAATTACTTGCTGTAACCTTATAAATCACTAGTTTTCAATATATAACTTTAAACTATTGAGAGTAAACGGTAGTTAAACTTATACAAACTGTAATAAGAGCGTTTTAGAAACATCGTATTTTTACAGGAAACAAAGTCACTATGAAAACAAAGAAAATTATTTCGTCAGCAATTCTAGCAATTGCACTTTTTACTGGTATTAGCTCTTTTGCACAAAACGTTGTAGAAGTAGCCGTAGGTTCTGAAAACCATACGACATTGGTAGCGGCTGTGAAAGCAGCAGGCTTAGTCGACACTTTAACAGGAGCAGGACCATTTACTGTTTTTGCACCTACAAACGCTGCTTTTGACAAATTACCTACAGGTACAGTTGCAAGTTTATTAGAACCAGCAAACTTAAAAACACTACAAGGCATTCTAACATACCACGTTGTTGCTGGTAAAATTGATAGTAAAGCAGTTGTTGCAGCTATTAAAGCAGGAAAAGGTAAAGCTGTTTTGACGACTGTTCAAGGCGGAACATTAACAGCGTCTTTAAAGGGTGAAAATGTAATTGTTACAGATGAAAAAGGTGGAGTTGCAACAATTACTGCTGTAGATTTAGATGCGTCAAATGGTATAATTCATGTAATCGACACTGTTTTAATGCACAAATAGTATTTACTTATTTTACAATTGATCAACAAACCACGCTTTGGCGTGGTTTATTCTTTTAATACTGTCTCTAAAAAATTATATTTGCAAAGTGAAACAGTATGATTATATTTTTACAGGCGCAGGACTATCGGCTTTGATGACCGTATATAAAATGGTGCAATCCGGTTCATTTTCCGATAGCAGTATTTTGTTATTGGATGAGAATACCAAAAAAACCAACGACAGAACGTGGTGCTTTTGGAAAACGCAGGACTCCCCTTGGGAACTATCTATCTCAAAAAAATGGGATTTAGCTTTGTTTGCCAATGAAAATTTTCGCCGTGATTTACACTTGAAACCGTATCAATACAATATGGTAAAAGGGCTTGATTTTTACAACCAAGTATTTGATTTGCTTTCAAGACAAGACAACATCACGTTCCTCCATCAGAGAGTAATGGCCATAGAAGAATCAGAGACCATAGTTCTAGTACAAACTGAAAAAGATAGTTTTTCGTGTTCCAAATTATTCAATAGCATTTATAACAACCAAAAAGCCGCAAGTCAGACTACATATCCTTTGCTTCAGCAGCATTTTATTGGCTGGTTTATCAAAAGCGAACAGCCTGCTTTTAATCCGGAGCAAGCTACTTTCATGGATTTTTCGGTGGAACAAAAAGGAAATACGCGCTTTATGTATGTGTTACCAACGTCTAAAACAGAAGCGTTATTTGAATACACCTTGTTTTCGCACCAGCATTTAAAAAAGGAAGAATACGAAAACGAGATCCAGCACTACATTGAAAAATTGGGTGTCACAAATTATGAAATTTTAGAAAAAGAACAGGGTAGCATTCCTATGACCTGTTATCCTTTTTGGAAGGCAAATACAAAAAACGTTCTCAATATAGGAACTTCTGGTGGATGGACCAAAGCAAGTACGGGCTATACTTTTAAAAATTCTGATAAAAAATCATCTGAACTCGTGGCCTTTTTACAAAGGGAAACTGACTTTAGAAAATTTCATAAAAAAACCAAGTTCTGGTTTTATGACCTGCTACTATTGGATATTTTAGACCGAAAAAATGAATTGGGTTCTCACATCTTTTCTTCTATGTTCAAAAAAGGCAATCCCAGCTTGATTTTTAAGTTTTTAGATGAAGAAACCTCTTTGATAGAAGACATAAAAGTGATTTTGAAATGTCCCAAAACACTATTTATCAAAGCAATTTTCCATGTCGTTTTCAAATCAATCAAACTATAACAAAACTTTATAATTCATCTCTAAATCTTGAAGGTAAACTTTGTAACTTTGCAACTCAAAATAGTATTTATTTAAAATATAAAAGATATGTATCCAGAAGAAATGGTAAAACCAATGCAAGCGGAACTAACGACTGCCGGTTTTCAAGATTTACATAGTGCTGAGGCAGTAGAAAACGCAATGAAATTAGAAGGAACAACCCTTGTGGTAGTGAATTCGGTTTGTGGTTGTGCTGCAAGAAACGCACGTCCAGGAGCAAAAATGAGTTTAGAGGGTGGTAAAAAACCAGACCATTTAATCACGGTTTTTGCAGGAGTTGACAAAGATGCTGTAGATGCAGCCAGACAACACATGTTCCCTTTTCCTCCATCATCGCCCGCTATGGCTTTGTTCAAAAACGGAGAATTAGTCCACATGCTAGAGCGTCACCACATTGAAGGTCGCCCAGCAGAACTAATTGCTGAAAACTTGAAAGATGCTTTCAACGAGTACTGCTAATTAAATAAAGAGTCAAACTAAAACCACGTTCATTCGTGGTTTTTTTATTTGGAGCTGTTTCCTGCTTTCCGTTGCAATCTTTTTTCCCGCAAAAGAAGCGGATAAAAAAGGATTTTCACTACAATCAGGGCTAGAAATGGTCTGGATTAAAATTACAAACCTTAATAATTCCTGCAATCCCTTGCTATAACTCCGTTTTACTAATCAACTTACCAAATAATAATTAGTATCAAAAAGAACTCTCTATTTAGTGGTATCTATACTTTATGCGCCAATTCGAACCGTATAATAATGAAAATTCTTTTTGTTTTTACCTTATTCATACTGGGAATTAATGTCATAAACGCACAGCACATATTTCACTTGAAACGAACGGAAACTTAGTATCTCCTATACCTGATAGAGTTTGTTTGTGATTTTTTGCGAAAAGGTTAAGCATCTCCCTCAAGACTTAGCCACAAAAAAACTAATAATTTTAAAAAGTACACTTCCATATCTAGATACTAAATAAAACACTGTTCAATCTTTACGAGCGTCAATTAAAAATCCGCGCTATCTTTGCGGTAACCAACTGGATAAAATATGTCCAGCCCGAACAAGAAAGAAAGCGAAACGATGGCGGAAAAGTTTTGACTGCCAAACGACCAGAAATAAAAAAGAAAGTCAAGCATGAAAATTACAAAAACTAAAAAAAGCTGGGGTATCATTCTGTTATTATTTGTATTGATTGCATTATTTGCTATTTTTCCAGTGCCTCCGCAGGCTCCCATCCAGTATTATGATAGGGAAACTGGGGTATTAAATACCGAAAAAGTGGCTGCCGAAAAATGGCTGGTTTGGTTGTATAATAATCCTGTGGGCGAAGCAACATTGTGGGCGTTGGTTAAAAGAAAGTTAGTTTCATCTCTTTACGGTAATAAGATGGATCGCCCGTCATCGGCGAAAAAAATACAACCCTTTATTGCAGAATTTGATATCGATAGGAGCTCCTTCCAAAAACAAGAGTTCCTCTCTTTCAATGATTTCTTTACCCGGAAATTAAAAAATAATGCCAGACCAGTAGATAGTACGCTAACTAGTATAGTCTCGCCGGCCGATGGAAAAATATTGGCCTATGCCGACATAAGCAATAGCGATTTTATCATCAAAGGGTACCGCTTCGACATTTTATCGTTTTTAAATAATGCTGAACTTGCTAAAAAATACATTGACGGTGGCTTGGTGATTATCCGGCTCGCTCCTGCTGATTACCATCGTTTTCATTTTCCCATTAGCGGAAACGTATCATCAAACACTCGGATTGATGGTGAATATTATTCAGTTAACCCACTTGCTTTACGCAAAATGACTGAAATATTCTGTTTAAACAAAAGGGAATTTACAATCGTTACGAACCCTTTGTTTGGAGATGTTGTCATAGCTGAAGTAGGTGCGACCATGGTAGGAAGCATAGTCCAGACTCATAAAGGCGATTTTGTAAATAAAGGGGACGAGAAAGGATATTTTAAATTTGGGGGATCCACGGTAGTACTGCTGTTTGAAAAAAATAAAATTAATATCGATGCCGATCTATTGCTCAATACTTTAAAAGGACACGAAACTTTTGTCAAAGTAGGAGAAAGAATTGGTGTTTCGATGACTAGACCCTAATTTCTAAATTTGGATTGTAATCGGTACCCAATGCGCGAATAGTGGCAAAACGGTATCGAAGAAAAATTTTTTTTTTATGTTTTCACTAGTTCTCCACAAAAAAAAGGTTTTAAAAAGCATTATTTCATAGTTTATCACCGCCCACCTTGAGGACTACCTTTCTTTTTTCACCAAAGATTTAAGAGGTTTTCACGAATTTCTCCAGTAATGCTAATTCACCTTTTCTTTAATCTGTGCAATCTCTGGCAAAAATTAGTATTTATATTACTTACGGATAGTCAGATTATAGTTAGATGCCGCTTAAATAATTAGCAGTCGCTCCGGATGCTGATTAAAAATCTGTACTATTTTTGGAGTAAGCAATTGGAACGAAAAAATCCAATCTGTCGTGCATTAAAATCGGTATCTTTACTTTTGTGTGAAGCAGCTAACGATAGCAACTTCCTTTTATCGCGACGATTCCAAAAAGGACTAGGAGTGACAAACCGCTTTTGTAAATTAAAAAAACAAGCATGGACAAATACTTACGACAATTGATTACAGTAGAGTTTGACGACAAAAAAGAAATTTTTAGTGGCTTTCTAATTGATTGGACTGAAGAATGGATCTTACTTAAAAATAATCCGATCGATTTTATAATTGATGGTTATACCATATTGAAAAACAAAAATGTAAAGGCTATTATCCAAGATAAGGATCACGAATTTACCGAAAGAGTAATTAAACTAAAAGGTTTAAAAACAAGCGCTTCCGAAATAATTCCGCTTAAAGACGTGTTTTCCATTCTCTATTTTGTAGCAAGTAAATATGAGATTTTTCAAATTGCAACAAAGTCTGAAAAAGCACTATATCTTGGCAAACTCATAGAAATGGATGAGGAAGAGGTCGTAATAGACTTTTTAGGAACCGAAGGAAAATTTGAAGGCGAAATGAGTTTTAAGCCCAGCAAAATAAGAGTCATAGAATTTGATACCGATTATATTAATTCTTTGAAACTAATTGTTGAAGAAGAAAAGAAAAAGTAAAGACCAAATCTCCTCGCTAAACAGACCGTCCCAACAATTAGAATACGGAACTTCAACCAGCGCAAAATTCATTTCTAATTCATTTTCTTAAGGTCAGAAAGGAATAATGGTTAAGTTAAAATTTTTATAAAAAGAGCACTTGTTTCAACGATCGTTATTAAATATGATACTTTTAAAAAATGAAAAAAAATCTAATATTGCTTTGCGTTTTGGCGACACTTTTATTCTCTTGTAACAAGAAAAAGGATAGTAATGGAGCAACCGTCAACAACGACACCCATGCAACCGAAAAAAAATTCTCAAAAGCAGATTCTATAATTAATAAAGCCATCGAAGCACACGGCGGAAAATTATATACTACCGCCAACTACTCCTTCATTTTTAGAGGTAAAGAGTACCGTTTTAAGAATAATGGAGCTTCCTATGAATATTCTTCTGAAATTCAAAAGGGAGATTCTCTTATCAAAGACCAACTAACTCCTGAAAAGTTTGAACGGTCTATAAATAGCAAGTTACAATCTTTATCCAAAGAAGATTCTGCGAAGTATTCAGAGGCAATAAATTCGGTTATTTATTTTGCCACGCTTCCCTACAAACTTCAAGATGCTTCCGTAAATAAAAAATTCATTGAAGAAATCACAATCAAAGGACAGAAATACCATGCAATAGGTGTAACTTTTGGTCAAGACGGTGGCGGCAAAGATTTTGATGATGAGTATCACTACTGGATCAATACAACCACGCATAAAATGGATTACTTGGCCTATAATTACCGCGTGAATGAGGGTGGTGTTCGCTTTAGAGTGGCCTTTAATACCCGTGTAGTTTATGGTGTAACTTTTCAGGATTACATTAATTATGAAGCCCCTTTACAAACTCCTTTGAAAGACTTACCAAAATTATACGAACAAGGAAAACTAAAAGAAGTATCTCAAATACTGACGGAGAATGTCGTTAATAATCAAAAGTAAGCAACTGGATTACAAAATTTATGACCATTAAAAATTTAAACCATATTGCGGGCGAATCTCTGTAAGATTCAAAACTCTTTTGCATCGCATTTGCACGCGTATTCTGCTAGTGACCACTTACCATTACATCAATTTTTTTACCCCCAATCTATCATTAAGAAAAAGGAAGGTTCTCCACATCTGCTGCGCAACGTTTCCAACTTTGAGGTGGCGTTAAAAGGTCTCCCGGCCTTTCTGAAAACTCTCATGCAAGCAGATGTTGCTCACCATATAGAGATTCTTCGTTCCTCAGAATGACAAAATAACCGCAAAATCTTCGATTAATCCCATCTACCCTAGCCCAGATTGCAGCGGCATCCTCTTATTGTAGCGATAGCGGAAACAAGAGATACAGCGAAAAGCTGGAAGTAGCTCCAAAAAAAACAAACCATAAAAATAGTAAGGCGAATTAAGCCTAAATTGTTGATCATTGTAGCCCTTAGTTCCTTCAAAACTTTGCTCCTCTGAACCTTTTTACCTACTTTTGCAAAAAATATATTTCTCAACTTAAACTGTTTATAGCATGCAACTGTACAACACCTTAAGCGCAGAAGAAAGAGCCATCATGATTGATGATGCCGGAAAACAACGTCTTACGCTGTCTTTCTATGCTTATGCGCAAATCTCAAATCCAACACAATTTCGTAACGAATTATTTCTAGCGTGGAACTCTCTTGAAGTTCTGGGTCGAATTTATGTAGCCCCTGAGGGAATCAACGCCCAATTATCGCTTCCTGCAGATAATTTCTACGCGTTTAAAGATACTATCGAAGTGTATGATTTCATGAAAGGAATTCGTTTGAATATAGCCGTAGAACAAGACGATCACTCATTTTTGAAACTAACGGTAAAAGTCCGAGACAAAATTGTAGCTGATGGTTTGGTTGATGAGACTTTTGATGTGACGAATATTGGAATTCACTTAAAAGCCAAGGAATTCAACGACTTGCTAGAAGATCCCAATACCATTGTGGTGGATATGCGCAATCATTATGAAAGTGAAATTGGACATTTTACCAAAGCTATAAAACCAGATGTGAATACTTTTCGTGAAAGTTTACCCATTATCGAAGAACAACTTGCTGAACACAAACAAGACAAAAAACTATTGATGTATTGCACCGGAGGAATCCGTTGCGAGAAAGCCAGTGCTTATTTCAAGCACAAAGGTTTTGAGAACGTGTACCAACTGGAAGGTGGGATTATAGAATACACGCGCCAAGTAAAAGCTGAAGGTTTAGAAAGTAAATTCATTGGAAAAAACTTTGTTTTTGATCACCGCTTGGGCGAAAGAATTACAGACGATATTATCTCACAATGCCATCAATGTGGCGAACCTTGCGATGTGCATACAAATTGCGTGAACGAGGGTTGTCATTTGCTTTTTATCCAATGTGATTCTTGCAAGGAAAAAATGGAAGGTTGCTGTTCTGCTGAATGTGTGCGTGTGATTCACTTACCAGAAGAAGAGCAAAAAGCCATCCGAAGAGGGGTTAAAAACGGGAACAAGATTTTCAAAAAAGGAAAATCAGATGTTTTGACTTTTAAAAACAACGAAGAAACGCATGGTATTTTTGTTGCTGAAAAACCATCCCGAAGCGCTGGGACTGCCGTTAAAAAAGAAGTAAAAGTTAAAAAACAATATATTGGAAAAGGGACGCATTTTTTTCCAAAACCAAGTATTGGTCAATTTCTAATTGAAGAAAACGAAATCAAAATTGGCGACACCATTTTGATAAAAGGAACTACAACTGGCGAACAAAAACTAGTAATTAGCGAAATGCTAGTAAATGATTTAGTGCAAGAAAATGCAATTGCTGGAGATACATGTACGTTTAAATTACCATTTAGAATTCGATTGTCTGATAAATTATATAAGATTTTAGACTAAAAAAACCACTTTAAATCACTTCAAATTAACCCATTACAAATCAAATTGTAATGGGTTTTTTTATAAAAAATTTATGATTTATTGGCTCGGATAGGCGTTGTTCCATAAAATTAAAAAATACTATCTTTACAAATTAAACTTTTTAAGAACTTAAGTTGTGCTCGTCGCAACACTACATATAAGATTATGGCATGTACAAGTTGTTCAACTTCTGATGGTGGCGCACCTAAGGGTTGTAAAAATAATGGGACTTGCGGCACCGATAGCTGCAATAAATTAACGGTTTTCGATTGGCTTTCTAATATGAGTCTACCTAACGGCGAAGCTCCTTTTGACTGTGTTGAAGTTCGTTTTAAAAACGGCAGAAAAGAGTTTTATCGCAATACCGAGAAGCTGACTTTAAGCATGGGAGACATTATAGCTACGGTTGCCTCACCCGGTCACGATATAGGAATTGTTACTCTCACAGGCGAATTAGTAAAAATTCAAATGAAGAAAAAAGGAGTAAATCATTTGAGCAATGAAGTTCCAAAAATCTATAGAAAAGCATCTCAAAAAGACATCGACATTTGGTCTACTGCTCGCGATAAAGAAGAGCCAATGAAAGTTAGAGCGCGGGAATTAGCCATTGCTCAAAAACTAGAAATGAAAATTTCGGATATCGAATTTCAAGGTGATGGATCAAAAGCTACTTTTTATTATACCGCAAATGACCGAATTGATTTTCGTGCTTTAATTAAAGATTTTGCAAAGGAATTCAGCACCAGAATTGAGATGAAACAAGTAGGTTTCCGGCAGGAAGCAGCTCGTTTAGGCGGAATAGGTTCTTGCGGTAGAGAATTATGCTGTTCTACTTGGTTAACGGATTTTAGAAGTGTAAATACTTCAGCAGCACGTTATCAACAACTCTCATTGAATCCACAAAAACTGGCTGGACAGTGTGGGAAATTAAAATGTTGTTTAAACTATGAGTTAGACACTTATATGGATGCGTTGAAAGATTTTCCAGATTTTGAAACAAAATTGGTCACGGAAAAAGGAGATGCCATTTGCCAAAAGCAAGACATATTTAAAGGATTGATGTGGTTTGCTTACACCAATAATTTTGCCAATTGGCACGTGTTGAAAATTGACCAAGTCAAAGAAATTGTTGCAGAAAATAAGCTAAAAAACAAAGTTTCTTCATTAGAAGATTTTGCAATAGAAATTCTTGTAGAGCCAGAGAAAAACTTCAATAATGCCATGGGACAAGAAAGCCTAACACGTTTTGACCAACCTAAAGCAAAGAAGAAACCAAATAAAAAACGCAAACCCGCTGGCGAAAATACTATTGTGGCTAATAACAACAAACCCGCAAACAATAACCGTCAGACTCCAAATGACAAGAAGCCCACGGAGCCAAGAAAACCAATAATTATTACTAAAAATGTGGATAAAAAATAGCGCTTTACTTCTTTTGCTCGTAATCCTCTTTTCTTCATGTGATAAAAAAAGAGTTTTTGATCACTATAAGTCTGTTGGGACCACTTGGCACAAAGACAGTATTGTAACCTTCAATTTACCTGAACTGGACTCGACAAAGCGATATGATTTATTTGTCAATTTAAGAGCAAACAATGATTATCAGTACAATAATTTGTTTTTAATTGTGGCTTTGGAATTACCAAATGGTTTTACAAAAGTGGACACACTAGAGTACCAAATGGCCGATCCGCAAGGAACATTATTAGGAGAAGGATTTTCAGATATTAAAGAAAGTAAACTCTTTTACAAAGAAAATGTTAGGTTCCGCTCTAAGTACAAGGTTCACATCAAGCAAGCGGTTAGAGAAAACGGGAAAGTTCCTGGCGTAAAAGCGCTAGATGGAATTACCGAGGTCGGTTTTAGAATAGAAAAAAAAGAATAAAATAGTATTATGGCTATCAAAAAAAATAATAACCCAGCAAGAGGTAATGGAAAAGACATTACACACTATCAAAAGAAATTTTGGAAAATATTCTTTATAGGCCTAGGAAGCGTCGGTTTGTTTTTCTTATTTGCTTCTTGGGGAATCTTTGGCTCCATGCCTTCCTTTGAAGATTTAGAAAATCCCGATTCCAATTTAGCAACTGAAGTTATTTCCGCTGACGGAGTCGTGATCGGTAAATATTTCGAAAAAAACAGATCGCAGCTAAAGTATTCAGACTTGCCAAAAAACTTAGTACAAGCATTAATTGCTACGGAAGATGCTCGTTTTTACGAACATTCTGGCATTGATGGAAGAGGTACTTTAAGAGCCATTTCGAGTTTAGGAACTAGCGGTGGTGCGAGTACATTGACACAGCAATTAGCCAAACAATTATTCCACGGGGAAGGGTCAAAGTTTTTACCTTTTAGAATTGTACAAAAAATTAAAGAATGGATCATTGCCATCCGATTAGAAAGACAATATACTAAAAATGAAATTATTGCCATGTATTGTAATGTCTATGATTTTGGAAATAATTCGGTTGGAGTAAGTTCCGCAGCAAAAACTTATTTTTCAAAAGAACCAAAAGACCTTACAATAAGTGAGTCGGCCATATTGGTAGGAATGTTTAAAAACTCAGGCTTATACAATCCAATACGAAATCCACAAGGAGTAAAAAACCGCAGAAATGTCGTGCTTTTACAAATGGAAAAAGGGAAAATAATTTCGAATGAGGAAAAAGAACGACTACAAAACTTACCTATCAAATTAAACTTTAAATTAGAAACACATAAAGACGGAACGGCAACCTATTTTAGAGAATACCTTCGTGATTACATGAAAAAATGGGCAGAAGAGAATAAAAAATCAGATGGCTCAGATTATGATATCTACAAAGATGGTTTGAAAATCTACACCACTATAGATTCTAGGATGCAGTTACATGCCGAAGAAGCCGTTACAGCTCACATGGCGAACCTTCAGGAGGAGTTTTTCAAGCAATCTAAAGGCAACAAAAATGCTCCTTTTGTGAACATTTCTGCGGTAGAAACACAACGAATTTTAAATCAAGCGATGAAATCATCTAATCGCTGGGCGGTTATGAAATCAATGGATAAAACCGAGGAAGATATTGTAAAATCGTTTAGCGAAAAAACAAAAATGACTGTCTTTTCTTGGAAAGGAGAGAAAGATACCATAATGACACCCTTAGATTCAATACGCTATTACAAGCACTTTTTACAGTCTGGATTAATGGCCATGGAACCACAAACGGGAAATGTAAAGGCATGGGTAGGCGGAATTAATTATAAATATTTCCAATACGATCACGTAGGACAAGGAGCAAGACAAGTAGGCTCTACATTCAAACCATTTGTTTACGCAACGGCCATAGAGCAACTCAATATGTCCCCTTGTGACTCGATTATTGATGGCCCGTTTATGATTCGCAAAGGACGTCATCACGTCACCGAAGATTGGGAACCAAAAAATTCAGATAACAGGTACCGCGGAATGGTCACTTTGAAGAGAGGTTTAGCTAACTCTATTAACACAATATCTGCCAAATTGATGGATAAGGTAGGCCCTGAGGCTGTGGTTGATCTAGCGCATAAATTGGGGGTAAAATCTGAAATCCCTTTGCAACCATCAATTGCTTTAGGAGCAGTTGAAATAACGGTTGAAGACATGGTTGCTGCTTATAGCACCTTCGCTAATCAAGGGGTTTACATGAAACCGCAATTTATATCTAAGATTGAGGATAAAAGTGGTGTAATCATCTACGAACCAATCCCTGAGTCGCATGATGTTTTAAATAAAGATATTGCTTATGCAGTTGTCAAATTGCTTGAAGGTGTAACCGAGGGTGGATCGGGAGATCGTTTGCGAACCACTGGTGGAGGAAGCGGAGACAACCGTTGGACTGGTTATCCATACCAATTCAAAAACCCTATTGCAGGAAAAACAGGTACAACACAAAATCAATCCGATGGTTGGTTTATGGGAATGGTTCCTAATCTTGTCACGGGAGTTTGGGTAGGATGTGAGGATCGTTCCGCTCGTTTTAAAAGCATTACTTACGGTCAGGGAGCTACAGCAGCACTGCCGGTTTGGGGTTATTTTATGAAATTATGTTATGCTGACCCCGCTCTTAAAGTTTCTAAAGCAAACTTTGAAAGACCTGCAAATCTCTCTATAAAAGTAGACTGCTACGTTCCTAAAAAAGTAATAGATACCACTGTTGTAGAGCAGAACACTGATGAATTTGAATTATAAACTCCCCATTTCTCGTAGTCAAAACAAGGAGGAATTTCAACAAATAATTTGATCCTTTTAAAATAAAATTGGACCATAGCAACTCATTTTTATGATTAACAAAAAAGTAAACAACGTTCAAGACGCCCTTCAAGGAATTGAAAACGGAATGACTATTATGCTTGGTGGCTTTGGATTATGTGGTATTCCAGAAAATTCCATCGCTGAATTGGTAAAAAAAGAAAATACGGATTTAACGTGTATTTCAAACAATGCAGGTGTTGATGATTTTGGTCTTGGATTGCTTTTGCAAAAACGACAAATTAAGAAGATGATCTCTTCCTACGTGGGCGAAAATGCCGAATTTGAACGCCAAATGCTTTCTGGAGAATTAGAAGTAGATCTTATTCCTCAAGGAACCTTAGCAGAACGTTGCCGTGCGGCACAAGCTGGAATACCTGCTTTTTTTACACCCGCCGGTTACGGAACTGAAGTAGCTGAAGGGAAAGAAGTTCGCGAATTCAATGGAAAAATGCATGTTATGGAACACGCTTTCAAAGCTGACTTTGCCATTGTAAAAGCATGGAAAGGGGACGAAGCTGGAAACCTAATTTTCAAAGGAACAGCCCGAAATTTCAACCCAAGTATGGCGGGAGCTGCAAAAGTCACTATTGCCGAAGTCGAAGAATTATTACCTGCAGGAAGTTTAGATCCTAATGAAATTCATATTCCAGGAATACTTGTAAATAGAATATTTCAAGGCGAGAAATACGAGAAAAGAATTGAACAACGAACCGTGAGAAAAATTTTCTAATTATGGCTTTAGATAAAAATCAAATTGCAAAACGCATTGCGAAAGAGTTAAAACACAACTATTACGTGAATCTAGGAATTGGAATTCCAACACTTGTAGCCAACTATATCCCCGAAGGAATTGACGTTGAATTTCAAAGTGAGAACGGCATTCTTGGTATGGGTCCATTTCCCTTTGAGGGCGATGAAGACGCTGATTTAATCAACGCAGGAAAACAAACCATAACAACACTTCCAGGAGCTTCCTTTTTTGACTCAGCAATGAGTTTTGGAATGATCAGATCACAAAAAGTAGATTTAACCATTCTTGGCGCAATGGAAGTTGCCGAAAATGGTGATATTGCTAATTGGAAAATCCCAGGTAAAATGGTCAAAGGTATGGGAGGAGCAATGGACTTAGTAGCTTCTGCAGAGAATATTATCGTTGCGATGATGCACGTCAATAGAGCAGGAGATTCCAAAATTCTAAAAAAGTGTAGTTTGCCATTAACTGGTGTGGGATGCGTTAAAAAAGTCGTTACCGAACTTGCCGTCATGGAAGTGACGTCAAAAGGTTTTAAGCTATTAGAACGAGCGCCAGGCGTTTCAGTGGAACACATCATCGCATCTACAGCAGCAGATTTAATCATTGAAGGAGAAATTCCAGAGATGATTATCGATTAAAAGTGTACTATAAAATACAAGAGAGTCGGAATTTCTACTATTGAAATTCCGACTCTTTTTTTAAATTACAATTGTGGACTTGCTCTTTGAAGATAAGTTGAAAGGAAATTACTATTTGATCCTGCATTAGCGCAAACTGATTCAATAAAATTGACTACAGATTTTGTTTCGAGTGCAATCACTCCAGTTATAAATTATGCGAAACAACGGCGTACTTAGACTACGCAATTGATTCTTATGCTGCTACTAAAAAAACCACGTGGCAACAAAAATTGCTGTAATGACACAAATCAAATCAACTAAAAGCATTGTTCCTAATGCATAACGGGTGTTTTTGATATTAACCGAACCAAAATAAACGGCAATTACATAAAAAGTGCTTTCGGCACTGCATTGAAAAATACTACTCAATCTTGCCGTTAAAGAGTCGGCTCCAAAGGTATTCATAGAATCAATCAAAAACCCTCTAGATCCCGCAGAGCTAAAAGGACGCAGTAATGCTACTGGCAAAGCATCCGTAATTTGCTTATTTACTCCCATATTAGAAAAAATGAAAGCAATCCAATTGCTAATAATTTCAAATAATCCACTATTTCTAAATAACGAAATAGCCACCAACATTCCCAAAACATAAGGAAAAATAGTCACGCCGGTTTTTACCCCGTTGTTAGCTCCTACTACAAAAGAATCAAACACCGTTGTATTAGCAGTAGTAAATTTCTTTTCGTTTAAGAATGAAAAAATCAAAGTAAAAGCAATAATTCCTATCAAAATTAAAGCCGAAAGATTAGACGTAAAATAGTTTTTCCCAATCAAATCAAGATGATTCACGTACATCAACAATCCAATTATTCCTGCTATTAATGTAATCAATACGAGTACCAAAGAAGCACTTTTGAAATTAATTTTCTGTTTGATCCCAACAATTAGAAAAGCGGCAATCGTACCAATAAAAGAAGTGATGATGCAAGGCAACATGACATCCGCCGGATTGCTGGCATTTGCGGCAGCGCGATACCCAATAATAGAAGTAGCAATCAACGTAAGACCCGAGGCATGCAAACACATGAACATAATTTGAGCATCACTGGCTTTGTCTTTATCTGGGTTTATCTCTTGTAAACTTTCCATGGCTTTCAGGCCAAAAGGAGTCGCAGCTGAATCCAATCCCAAGAAATTAGCAGCGAAGTTTAACGTCATATAAGATATGGACGGATGGTCTTTAGGAATACTCGGAAACACTTTAACAAAAACAGGACTCAATCCTTTAGCTAGCTTTCCAGAAGCTCCAGAAATGATCAAAAGTTCCATTAAACCGCAGAAAAAAGCCAAATAAGCAATAAGCGGAATGATTAAATCCAACAAAGTACTTTTACAGGTTGGCAACAAGCCATCTGATTTTTGAACGCCACTATAAATTTTTACCGTTTTGTTTTTATAAACATAAGTCGTGTCCGCATTTAGCGTATCGCGATTGATAATCATGGTTTGTTCTGGAACTTTTCTAATGCTGTCTCTAATAAAGGCCGGAAGTTCTTCTACGAATTTTTCGGAAATTAGTATAGGATCATCTTTCTTTCCATTCAAAACGTGGTCAATAGTATAACTCTCTCCGGAAAACAAACTAAACATTACAAATACAATTGCTGAAATAAAAATGACCAACCAAAATCTACTCAATACCATAACTTATAATTTTTGTAAATGTAAAAAATTTAACCGCAAAGTACGCAAAGGGATTCGCGAAGTACACTACCCTTTTATAACTTAAAAAGTTGCTGTGATTGAAATTGTTCTTATACATGAATAATCTCTTCCTCAATCAGCAAATCTTCTCTGCGCAGCCGTAGGAAAATTTGTGCCACAGCGATGGTATCTTTTTCACAATAATTTACGATTCGATCAATATCTTTATCTACATAAAAAACATGACCTACTTGACTGCCATCGATATCGCCTTTTGGAGAAGGAATTCCCAGGACTTTACACATCAATTTTAAGGAAGTGTAATGCTTGTAATCACCAAACTTCCATAATTCTAAAGTATCGAGATGCGGAATTTCCCATGGTTTTTTTCCAAATAAATTCAGTTTGTTTGGAATCTCAATTTGGTTGATAATCATACGTCGTGCGAGGAAAGGAATATCGAATTCCTTAGCATTGTGACCACACAAGACATGTTGCGGCTGGTTGAAATGATTATTTAGAAGATTATTAAAGTCAAGTAGCAATTTCTTTTCTTCTCCAAAAAAAGAAGTTACTCTGAAATTTCGGATATCGCCTTTAATCGTAAAATATCCCACTGAAATACAAATAATTTTACCAAACTCGGCCCAAATTCCCGCTCGATCGTAAAAATCTTCGGGTGTATATTCATCCTTGCGCTGGTATTGGGTTTTGTGCTCCCAAAGGTCTTTCATTTCAGTATCTAATGCATTAAAATCTTTGGCTTCTGGAACGGTTTCTATATCAAGAAACAGAATATTATTAAGGTTTATTTTTTCGATCATCTTTGCATATTTGACCACAAATTACACAAATTTTCACAAATTAAAATAGCTTAAACTTTATTTAGTGAAAATTCATGCAACTCGTATTTATTTTATTGAAACAAACTTTGTTGTGTAGTTGGGTTTTCATGTTCCAATAACCATTTCTTACGCCATAAACCACCAGCGTAACCAGTAAGCGAACCATCTGATCCAATGACGCGATGGCAAGGAACAACAATCCAAAGCGGGTTTTTACCATTGGCTGAAGCCACAGCCCGTATGGCTTTCACATCTCCTAAACCTTTGGATTGCTCCAGATAGGTTTTTGTTTTTCCAAAAGGAATGTTTACTAATGACTTCCAAACTTTTTGTTGAAATTCAGTTCCTTTGGGATTGAGTAAAAAAGTGAAATCGGTTCTTTTAGAATCGAAATATTCTTGGAGTTGCTGCACCGCAATTTGTAAAAAAAGAGGGATTTCAGTTGAAGCAATTCCTTCATCTGTAACTGAAATTATGGCTACTCCATTTTCATCGCCAGTAATTGCGGCTATTCCTAGAGGTGTTTTGATGTAGGCTGTTTCCATTTTTTAAAGGTAAAAAATTAATCTGCATCAGCTGAATTTGAGCATAAAAAAACCACTCGCAATGACGAACGGTTTTTCTATTTAGCCCCGATAAAGGCATGATTCTTTTGTGTCATTCCCTAAATCTTTGTAATGGGAAATAGCTCCTAAAAAAGTAATTTATTTTAAATGTGAATAGACGTAGGCTTCTAAAGCTTGTAGTTCTTCATCAGACATGGCTTTGGTAATCACGAAATTTGCTCGCATGACTTCGTATTGACTTGGATCGACAATGGGTTCACCTTCTCCTTTTAAAAACGCGACCATATTTGCATTTTTATCTTTGTAAATCTTGGCAATATCCTGCAAACTTGGGCCTATTAACTTTTCAGCACCTTTATGACAGGATACGCAATTTCCTTTACCATTAAAAATTTCTTCTCCTAATTGTACTGGAGTTTGAACCGGAGTTTGCACTATTTCTTCAGATGTGGTTGGGTACAAGGGTTCTTTTTTGACTTCTTCTTTTTTACAAGAAGCGAACGCTAAAAACGCAAATAAAAACAAAGTCTTTTTCATGATATTTTCTATTGATGATAGGCTGTAAGTTACAAAATAATTACCAACCTACATACTTTGGAGGTTGAATTTGATTGAGATTCAAATAAATCAAAATTTGCGCACGATGGTGCGTGACATGATCTTGCATGACATTGAGTATTTGCAATTTTGACTTTGGACCAGCAAAAAAGTCTACTTTTTGAGAAAGTTCAGCCTCTTTTGTGTTTTGGATCCGAGCTTTTGCAGCATCAAATGAAGCTATAATATTTAGAATTATTTGCGCTTTTGAAAACCCAATAACTACCTCTTTGCTATCGTATTTTATCCCAGAAAAATGCGTTATAATTAACCAATTCACATTGTCCTGAATATGAAATAATTGCTCTCTAAACGACATTTCGCGTGCTGTGGGCTTGTAATCGTATTTCTCTTCAGGTATGGCTTGAGCTACCGCTACAAGATAGTCCTTAGAATTATCCCATTTTTCAACAAAAGTGGAAACTACCTCAACTTGAGCAAAAATGAAGTTTGAAACCAATAAAATCAATAATAATATCGGCTTTTTCATGTTTATTTATTTAAAAGTACGGCGGCTTCCTTGGCAAAATAAGTTGAAATTAAACTAGCCCCAGCGCGCTTGATACACATTAATTGTTCCATCATAATCTGATCGTGATCCAACCAACCTCTTTCGGCAGCGGCTTTGATCATCGCATATTCACCCGAAACATGGAAAACGGTTACAGGCACATTTACCGCATTTTTAACTTCGCGTACAATGTCTAGATATGCAATTCCTGGTTTCACCATGACCATATCAGCACCTTCCTCGACATCCATTAACGCTTCTTTTATGGCTTCGATACGATTGGCATAATCCATTTGGTACGTTTTCTTGTCTTTGGGAATATCTGTAGAATCTACTGGCGCGCTGTCTAAAGCGTCTCGAAACGGTCCGTAAAACGCCGAAGCATATTTAGCGGAGTAACTCATGATGCCTACGTGATGAAAACCGGCAGCATCTAGCCCTTGGCGCAAGCGCAACACACGACCGTCCATCATATCACTTGGCGCCACAAAGTCGGCTCCAGCTTGTGCATGCGAAACCGCCATTTTCACCAAAGCTTCATTGGTGGAATCATTTTCTACATCTCCCTGCGATATAATTCCGTCATGACCATAAATAGAATACGGATCTAGAGCTACATCGGGCATAACGATCATTTCTGGACAAGCCGCTTTGATAGCACGAATGGCGTTTTGCATTAATCCGTGCGGATTCCAAGCTTCTTTTCCGGTATTGTCTTTTAAACTTTCATCAACTTTGACATAGATATTCACCGCACGAATGCCTAAAGCGTAAATTTCTTTGACTTCTTTAACCGTTAAATCAATTGAACGACGAAAAATTCCAGGCATGGAAGGGATTTCTACTTGATAGTTTTCGCCTTCAGCAATAAACATAGGAAACATGAAATCACTTGGACTTAAAGTCGTTTCACGAACTATGGAACGAATGGATTTGTTTGTTCTTAATCTTCTACCTCTGTGTAATGGGAACATATGATTTATGATTTTAGATTAGCGATTGCTGATTTATGATTTAAAACTAAATATTGATAACAGAAAATCTGAAATCAAAAATCGTTAATCATCAATCTGCAATCCAATTTTTTGGATTTTCTAATACGTTTACTAATTTTTCTTCTTCGCTTCCGGCTTCTGCGTGATGATCGTAAACCCATTGCACATGTGGCGGCAAACTCATCAAAATACTTTCGATTCTTCCATTGGTTTTTAGACCAAATAAAGTGCCTTTGTCATGTACTAAATTAAACTCCACATAACGACCGCGACGGATTTCCTGCCACGTTCTTTGCTCTGGAGTATACGGTAAGTTTTTTCGTTTTTCTACTATTGGAACATACGCTTCGAGGAAACTATTGCCGACTTCAGATACAAAGTTGAACCAATTCTCCATACTCATGTCATCTGTAGCTTTGCAATAATCGAAAAACAATCCGCCAATTCCGCGTGCTTCATTTCGGTGAGCGTTCCAGAAATAGGCGTCACATTGTTTTTTATATTTAGGATAAAACTCGGGATTATGTTTGTCGCAAGTGGTTTTACAAGTCTGATGAAAATGAATGGCATCTTCTTCAAATAAGTAATACGGTGTTAAATCTTGTCCTCCACCAAACCATTGCTGAATCACATTCCCGTTGTCATCGTACATTTCGAAATAGCGCCAATTGGCATGAACGGTAGGTGTCATTGGGTTTTTTGGATGCAATACCAAACTCAGTCCGCAGGCAAAAAAATCGGCTTCACCCACATTGAACATCTTTTGCATCGCTTCGGGTAATTTCCCGTGAACTGCCGAAATATTAACGCCGCCTTTTTCGAAAACTGTTCCGTTTTCTATCACGCGGGTTCTTCCTCCTCCGCCTTCCGGACGTTCCCAAAGGTCTTCACGAAATTTGGCTTGACCTTCAACCGCTTCCAACCCTTGACAGATTTGGTCTTGAAGGTTTTGTATGTAGTTGTAAAATTGTTCTTTCATTATAAATTTACTTTTCCAGCAGCTAACTTATTTAATTTGTCAAACGAAAACGTCTTGCTTTCCTGCAAGGTTTCCAAAACCTTGTGGGTATAACTAGTAATGATAACCTTAATCTAAACACAGCTACTGAGTTAAAAAAAGCTTGCAGGATTGCCACAATATTACTCAAATGTGTGTTTTTTAGTTAAAAGATCATTTTTTTGATTGTGACAAAAAATGAAATTTTCTGAACCTCCAAACAGCTTCAACACTTCTTCTTTCTCTATTTTTGTTTCTTTATTCGAAATAAAAGCTTGATATGATGAATACTTATAATCCTGAAATTTTAAATCTAAGTGATGCTTTGGATTCAAATGCACATACATTATCAATTGTTTCAAATAATTTTCATCGTTTAGCATTATCCTCTTAAAATGTTTTTCGAATAAGCTTCCAGTTCTGTCTATATGTTTATTAAAAGCTTTAGCATAAGAATTAAAAAAATTAGAAAATGCCTGTGTCACTATTTTAGCATCTTTATTTAATCGGATAATCAAATGAAAATGATTATCCATTAAGCAATATCCAAATATTGAGATTTTACCCAATAAATATTTTGAAAGTTGTTTTAAAAAGAAAATTTTGTTTTCATCATTTTCGAAAATAGGAGCCCCATTAATTCCTTTATTGTAAATATGATAATAGCAATCTTTTTCTAAAACTTCTAATTTCATATCATACATTTTAAGTTGATCCTGCAAGGCTTTTTTAACCTTGTAGGTATAAAACATGTGAACAAAATTTTAAAAAACACCTACAAGGTTCAAAAGAAACCTTGCAGGAAATATAGTAAAATAAATATTATTGATTGTATTCCTTCACTGCATCAATAAACGCTTTCGCGTGATCCACAGGAATATTTGGTAAAATTCCGTGACCTAAATTCACGATGTATTTGTCTTTTCCGAATTCGTCAATCATTTCATGTACCATTTTCTTGATAACCGGAATTGGAGACAACAACCTAGATGGATCAAAATTTCCTTGCAACGTGATGTTTCCACCTGACAAGTATCGTGCATTTCTTGGAGAACAGGTCCAATCTACTCCAAGTGCAGCCGCTCTACTTTTTCCCATTTCGCCTAAGGCGAACCAACATCCTTTTCCGAAAACAATTACCGGTGTCTCATCAGCTAATGCTTCAATGATCTGATTGATGTATTTCCAGGAGAATTCTTGATAATCTACAGGAGATAGCATTCCACCCCAAGAGTCAAAAATTTGAACGGCATCTACGCCCGATTTTACTTTTTCTTTTAGGTATAAAATAGTCGTATCAGTGATTTTTTGTAATAAAACATGTGCTGCTTCTGGATGTGAGAAACAAAATCCTTTGGCTTTATCAAAACTTTTAGATCCTTGTCCTTCTACTGCGTAACACATAATTGTCCATGGTGAACCTGCGAAACCAATTAACGGCACCTCATCATTCAACATTTCTTTAGTCAATTTAATAGCCTCAAAAACGTATCCTAAAGTTTCATGTACATCTGGAACGATTACTTTTTCTACATCCTGAATCGTACGAATAGGATTGGGTAAATACGGACCAAAATTAGGTTTCATCTCTACTTCAATTCCCATTGCTTGTGGAATTACCAAGATATCTGAGAATAAAATCGCTGCATCCGGAGCAATTCTACGAATAGGCTGAACCGTAATTTCGGCAGCTAATTCAGGGGTTTGACAACGGGTGAAAAAATCATATTTATCACGCAAAGCGATAAATTCTGGTAAATATCTTCCGGCTTGACGCATCATCCAAACTGGTGGACGTTGTACTGTTTCTCCTTTTAATGCTCTTAAAAACAAATCATTCTTTAACATAATTCTATCTTTTATATTCCCCATCGTAGCGAGGTTATTGGATTTTTTAATTTTCAGCTGTAGGCTCGATACTTTCTTCCGGGTTGTAATATTGAATCACTTCAATAATTACGTCTTCGATTGTTGGGATTTCGGCAATTACAATATTTTTAACTTTGTTTAATTCTAATGCTTTTGCAGTAGTATTCCCTACGCAAAAGCAGATTTCCTTTTTGATTTTGTTGTTTGTCAAATAACTCTCCACAGCAGACGGACTAAAGAACATTATTCCGTCAAAATTTTCCTGATCGGATATTTTGAAAGGCGCTAATGCAGTTTGGTACACTTCTATTTCATTAAATGTTATTCCTTCACTTTTTAAAGCTGCTGGCAAGGTTTCCTTACGTAAATTTCCGCTCAAAAAAGTATAACTCTCTTTGCCATAGATTAATGTAATTATCTCCGCTAATTCAGAGGCGTAATCCATATAGACACTAACCGTAAAACCATTAGCTTCCAGCAATTCTTTAGTTTTAATACCTACACAAAAGACCATTTTAGTCCTAAGAATTTCCCAACCGCTTTGTTCCATTAAACTCACAACAGCATTTTGACTACTAAAAATCAAATTATCGTTGAATTTATCTAACTGAAAAAGGTTGTTTTTAATTTCGATAAAATCTTGTTCTAAAAGATCGAAATCTGCGTCAAGAAATACTTGTCTTTGTTCTTCAGACAAGGTTTTGGTTGATAAAATGCTTATTTGATCCATTATTTCTTCAAATTATTTTTAATTTCCATCATTAATCTCGTTCCACCATTATTCAAAACTTCCTGAGCAGAATAGAAACCTAATTTTTTCCATTCTTCGATAGGAACTACTTTATCCACTTCTATTTTTTCTTTTCCGTCAAGCGAAAATAGAACTCCTTGAAAATGGAGGGTATCTTCCTTTTCATCATAAAGTGCCAAAGCTCCAATAGGTGCCGTACAACCGCCTTCCAACGTTTTTAAAAACTGACGTTCTATATACGTTACGATTTCGGTTTCAATATTATTTAGCTGTGATACAGCATCTAAGGTAAACGCATCGTTTTGCATGGCAACAACAAGCATAGCCCCTTGTGCTGGAGCGGGAATCATCCAGTCTAAATCAATGTAATTCTCCGGTTTTAAGTTGATTCTTTCTAAACCAGCCGCAGCAAAAATAGCTCCGTTCCAGTCTCCTTCGTTTAACTTTTTCATACGCAAATTTACATTTCCGCGTAAGTCAACTACTTTGTGTGTTGGGTATTTATTTAACCATTGTGCTTGACGACGTAAACTTCCCGTAGCAATGGTTCCTGATTCATTAAGAAAATCAAGATTGCCTTTATGCACTAAAATATCTAAGGTATTGGCTCTCTCTAAAACTGCTGCTTGAACAATCCCTTTAGGCAAAGCCGTAGGGACATCTTTCATGGAATGCACTGCAATATCAACATCGCCATTTATCATAGCCACATCGAGTGTTTTAGTAAAAATTCCTGTGATTCCTAATTCGTAAAGTGGTTTGTCAAGAATGATATCTCCTGTAGATTTAACCGATATAATTTGAGTTTTATACCCTAAATCGTTTAGTTTTTTTTCTACCGTATGTGCTTGCCAAAGTGCGAGTTCACTGTCTCTGGTACCAATTCGTATTGTTTTTTCAGCCATTTTTATATTTTGATTTCTTAATGGTTATAAAAAATTAAAAACCATTACGAAATTAAGATTCATTATGTTTTATATAAATTTATTTTGCTGCAAGTCCTATTTTGAAAACTTTCTCAATCCACTCGATACTTTCATCCACCATGGTATCATCGTCTTTTAAATGATTGGCAAAATGAGTGGTGATTTTTTGGATAATTCTATTACTGATGATTTCAGCTTGTTCTTCATTGAAGTTTGAAATTTTCCTGCTTTGGAAATCCAATTCAGAGATTTTTATTGCATTTAATTTTGCTTTCAATGCATGGATTGTTGGAGCAAATTTACGCCCTTTGGTCCAGGTGATAAATTCTTCTTTTATTTCTTCTATAATGGCTTCGGCAGCAGGAATGTGTTTTTTCCTATTTTCTAAAGTTTCGTCCGTTAATTGAGACAAGTAATCCATGTGAACAAGTGTGACACCTTCAATTTCTTCCACATTTTCATTTACATTTTTCGGAATAGATAAATCCAAAATCAATAGTGGTTTTTTCAGATTCAGAATAGCTTTGTCTATCGTAGGATTTTGAGCACCAGTAGCAACTACCACAACATCTGCTTTTTGAAGTTCCAAATGCAATTCCGAATAATCTTTTACAATTAAATTCAATTTTCCGGCTAACTTCTCTGCTTTTTCTTTGGTTCGGTTAATTAGCGTGATGTGTTCGTTTTTAGTATGTTTTACTAAATTTTCACAGGTATTTCTACCAATTTTTCCTGTACCAAACAATAAAATATTTTTGTTTCCTATGTCTTCAACATTTTTGAAAATGTATTGCACTGCTGCAAAAGAAACCGAGGTAGCACCAGAGCTAATCTCCGTATCGGTTTTTATTTTTTTACTGGCTTGAATCACAGCATTCACCAATCGTTCCATGAAAGCATTGGCTAAACCCAAAGATTTGGACTGAGAAAAAGAATTTCTTATTTGTGAAATAATTTCAAAATCACCTAGAATCTGACTATCTAAACCAGTTCCTACACGAAACAAGTGATTGATCGCTTCTTGGTTTTTATAGACAAAACCCACCTTTTGAAATGCTTCAACGGAGCCTTGACTATTCTCACAAATTAATTTGATTAATTGAAATGGATGTTCTGCATAACCATAAATTTCAGTACGGTTGCAGGTTGAAGTAACTATTAAACTCTCTATTCCTTCATTCTTAGCTTGTTCCAGTAAACGCGTTTTTGCAGCGGCATCTAAACTAAACTTACCTCTAATCTCAGCATCTGCTTTTTTATAACTCAATCCAACTGCGTAAAAATAGTGATGCTTTAATGTGTTCTTGTTTTCCATATTTGCACTTTTCCAGAAAGTGGAACAAAATTATCACTATAGTATTTATAAAAGTAACGCTAGAAGTTCTTTTTGTATCGCTACGTGATTTTTTAGTTCTAATTGCGTATTTTATGCTAAAAAATTCTATTTTTGTAGTGAAATCAAGTTGTTTGAATCAATCTATTTAGAGTTGTTCTAAATAAAAAGGTTTGGTAAATATCATTTTTATATTAAAAAAATATCGCTATGGGTTCTCAGGAAATTACAAAAATCGAGGATGATTTTACGCTCATTCGGTTTCAAAATGATGGAATTAATACCTTTATTGCCCAACGCGAAGTAGGCAGCGGATTAATTCAGTTTCACTTTGGTTTAAAAGGAAGCGCCAAATTCATCTTTAATCAAGGCAACTACGCTTTAGAACTGAAAGAGGAGAAATCACTACTGTTGTACAATCCACAAAAAGAACTACCCTTAAATCTAGAATTGGCACCAAATTCTTGGGTGATTTCTGTGATTATTTCCATCAAAAAATTCCACGCTTTATTTTCGACCGAAGCAGATTACATCACGTTCTTAAGCGCCGATAATAAAGATAAAAAATACTATAATGAGGGAAATATAAGTCCATCAATGGCTATTGTATTGTCTCAATTGTTTCATTATAGCTTGCATCCTTCCATAAAAAACCTGTATTACAAGGGAAAAGGATACGAGTTATTAAGCCTATACTTCAATAGAACCGAAGATCCCAACGCAGAACAATGTCCGTTTTTAATTGATGAAGATAATGTCATCAAAATTAAGAAAGCCAAAGAAATCATTATTGCTAACATGGCAGAACCTCCTGGATTACAAGAACTAGCTGATCAAATTGGTTTAAATTTAAAGAAACTAAAAATGGGTTTCAAACAGATTTATGGCGATACAGTCTATGGATTTCTATTTGACTACAAAATGGATTTTGCTCGAAAGTTACTCGATAGTGGTTCCTACAACGTAAACGAAGTAGGACTCAAAATTGGCTACAGTACCGGAAGCCATTTTATAGCCGCATTCAAAAAGAAATTTGCTACCACGCCAAAGAAATACTTGATGTCCATCAACCCAAATATGACGTAATCCATTGATTTCTTATATTAAACAATAAATAAAAAATAGTTAATCGGAATTTATAAAAAAGTAAGTTTAAGTACTTTTGTACCAAGATTCCTCATTCTTCGGACACGAGGGTTTACCCGAACTGGAGAAGCAATGACAATAATGAAAAAAATATCAATTATGAAAGGTGTATTATTAGTAAATTTAGGTTCCCCAGAAAGTCCAACAGCAAAAGACGTAAAACCGTATTTAGATGAATTTTTAATGGACAAGTACGTAATTGATGTTCCGTTTTTGTTGCGAGCCTTATTAGTACGTGGAATCATTTTGCAAACAAGACCTAAAAAATCAGCTGCAGCTTACGCCAAGATATGGTGGGATGAAGGGTCTCCACTTGTCGTTATTTCTAAAAGAATGCACGAGAAAGTACAAAAATTAGTTGATGTTCCTGTATCACTGGCCATGCGTTATGGAAATCCATCATTGCTATCTGGTTTACAAGAATTACATGATAAAGGAGTAACTGAAGTGTTGCTTTTCCCCTTGTATCCACAACACGCCATGGCTTCGACAACTACCATTTTAGAACTAGCTGAAGAGCACCGTAAAAAATATTTCCCAGAAATGAAATTTACAATTGTTCCTGCTTTTTATAATAAACCTGATTATTTACAAAACCTTGCCGACTCTATAAAAGGACATTTAGAAGGGTATGATTACGACCATCTTTTATTCTCTTACCATGGAATTCCAGAGCGTCACATTCGCAAAACAGATATTACCAAATCACATTGTAAAATAGACGGTTCTTGCTGCAACACGCCCTCACCAGCGCATGAATTTTGCTACCGCCACCAATGCTACGAAACCACCAAACAAGTAGTGAAATTACTTGGAATCCCAGAAGGAAAATACAGCCAGACTTTTCAATCACGTTTAGCAGGTGACAAATGGCTAACTCCTTATACTGATGTGGAAGTAAACAAAATGCCAGAAAAAGGAATTAAAAATTTGGCTGTTGTTACACCTGCTTTTGTATCGGATTGTTTAGAAACATTAGAAGAAATTGCGATGGAAGCCAATCATGAATTTAAAGTTCATGGAGGAGAAAACTTCAAAGCAATTCCTTGTTTAAATGACGGTGACGATTGGTGTAAAACAGTAAGCAATTGGATTTCAAATTGGTCGAATGCCTCTTCATCCATTAAAGTTGATGTTGAAAAAACAATCGCTTAAATGGCTGTTACCGCCGATGAGCTAGGTACTCAGGACATCAAAAAACTCTTGATCAAGCAAGCCGTTCCATCCTCCATTGGAATTTTATTCATGTCGGTTAATATTTTAATCGACACCATTTTTGTGGGACAATGGATCGGTTCATTGGCTATAGCTGCTGTAACCGTAGTTTTGCCTATCACCTTTTTGATTTCTTCACTAGGAATGGCGATTGGTGTGGGCGGAGGTTCTGTACTTTCCAGAGCATTGGGTGCCAATCACAAGGAAAAAGCATTACACACTTTTGGCAATCAAATCATGATGACTTTTTTATTGGCATCAGTTTTCGTGCTGTTTGGTCTTTTTTTCAGTGATGAAATGCTAATGCTTTTTGGTGCAAAAGGAGCCATAATGGAACCCGCAAAAGAATTTTTTACTCCCATAATCATTAGTGTTCCGTTTCTAGCTCTTTGTATGATGGGCAACAATGTGATTCGGGCAGAAGGCAAAGCCAAGTTTGCAATGGTCGCCATGATTATCCCTGCTTTTGTAAATATCGCATTGGATATTCTCTTCATCAAATACTTAGATTTAGGAATGTTTGGCGCTGCTATGGCAACAGCCATTTCTTATTTCACCTGCTTCCTGTTTGTACTTTGGTTTTTTATTTTTAAAAGCGACCTAACGCTAAAAATTAAACATTTTAAGTTCAAAATGCCACTTGTAAAGGAAATTTCGGAGTTGAGTTTTGTAACGTTATCGAGACAAGGCGTAGTGAGTGTTTTAGCCATAATTCTAAATCACACTTTGTATACCTATGGCGGTGAGCACTCCGTTGCTATTTATGGAATTATCAGCCGGATGCTGATGTTTGCTCTGTTCCCAATTCTGGGAATTACACAGGGATTTTTGCCCATTGCTGGTTTTAATTATGGCGCAGGAAATTATGATAGAGTCAAAGAAAGTGTGCTGCTTTCCATAAAATATGCTGCTATTTTAGCTTCATTAATTTTTGTGGTTATATTAATTTTTGCCAAACCTATTGTTGCTGTTTTCACCACAGATGCACTCGTAATTGACCAAACTCCAGAAGCGTTGCGCTGGGTTTTCGCTGCTTCGCCAATTATTGCCATTCAACTCATTGGTGCCGCTTATTTTCAAGCGGCCGGAAAAGCAAAAAAAGCATTGCTTTTGACGCTAAGCAAGCAAGGATTTTTCCTGATTCCGTTAGTGCTGATTCTACCAAATTTTTTAGGTATTTTTGGCGTGTGGATTGCATTCCCAATCGCGGATATTTTATCAACGCTATTAACTGGCTATTTTCTAAAAAAAGAAATGAATACAAAACTGATTCAAACTAACGATGGAATATTATAATTACCTTAAATCCTTGCACCTAATCTTTGTAATCACATGGTTTGCCGGATTATTTTACATTGTGCGCTTATTTGTTTACCAAATAGAGGCGGCTCAAAAACCTTCGCCAGAGAAAGAAATTTTACAAAAACAATACAAGATAATGACCTATCGCTTGTGGTATATTATCACTTGGCCATCAGCCGTTTTAGCCAGTATTTTTGCTTTCTGGATGTTGTTCTTTACTGATTTGGGCCAAGCGTGGTTAAAGATGCCGTGGATGCATGTAAAACTTGGCTTTGTATTTGTGTTGTATTTGTACCACGCCAAATGCCAACAAATATTCAAGCAATTACAAAATGACAAAGTAAAATACACCACAACTTTCATGCGCTTATGGAACGAAGGCGCGACAATTATCCTTTTTGCTGTCGTATTTTTAGTAATTTTAAAAAATGCTGTTAATTGGATCTATGGTGTGCTTGGCATATTCTTGTTTTCCATTTTGATTATGCTTGGGTTTAAATTTTACAAAAGAATTAGAGAAAGAAATCAATCTTAATATGTTTAAAAGCTTCAAAATAGCAACGCTATCGTTACGAATCAGGATTTTCCTTTCGATGATTGTATTGATATTAATGGCTTCTGTGATTCTTGCTTCCATTTCGATTTTCCAATTTAAAAATGAAGCCAAAGAATACCACCAAGAGCGCTTGGAACGAAATGAAAATGCAGTAAAGCAACACATTAACTTCATTTTATCCACCACGACTTATCCGCTGACCTCTGGAAATCTAGACCTTATTTTTAAAGATAAAATTCACGAATTAGCTCACATTCATAACATTGAAATCAACATTTATAGCTTGGAAGGACAGTTGCTAAAATCCTCTAAGGAATCCTTCTCTGTTGATAAAGTAGCACCCCCGATTCCAAAATACATTTTGAAACTCGTACGTTCTTCGATTGAAAAAAGATACGTAGATATCAAAACAATTGATGGTAAAAAAAATCGTTCCGCTTTTAGCCAAATTAAAGACGATAAATTTAAACCTTTAGGGATTTTAAATTTACCTTATGTAGAAGATGACGGCTACTATGAAAATGAATTGAAAAGTTTTCTAATTCGTCTGGGTCAAGTTTATACCTTCATGCTTATTATAGCTTTCGCGTTTGCTTATTTTCTATCGTCCTATATCACCAAGTCTTTAAAAACAATCTCAGACAAGTTGAGTGAAACAAGCTTGAATCAAAAAAACGAAAAAATCGTTTTGGAAGCCAGTAGTAAAGAGATCAATCTTTTGATCAATTCCTATAATGGGATGGTGGACAAGTTGGAAAAAAGCGCCATAAAACTGGCCCAAAGTGAACGAGAAGAAGCTTGGCGCGAAATGGCGAAACAAGTAGCGCATGAAATCAAGAATCCGCTTACACCAATGCGACTAACGGTACAAAGTTTCCAGCGAAAATTTGATCCAATGGATCCCAATGTGAAACAGAAAATGAACGACTACTCCGAAACTCTAATTCAGCAAATTGATACGATGAGTGCGGTGGCTTCCGCTTTTTCTAATTTTGCCTCAATGCCTGCACAGCAAAATGAAACCTTAAATGTGGTAGAAGTGGTAGAGCTGGCTATGGATATTTTCAACGAGGAATATATTGAATTTAAAAGTGATTCTCCCGAAATTATATCGATAATTGACCGAACCCAACTCATTCGAATTATTACTAATTTGGCAAAAAATGCCATTCAATCGATTCCAGAGCAACAAGAAGAAAAATCCGTTGTGGTACGCATTCGTAAAGACACGAACAATGTACTAATAACGGTTTCTGACAACGGAATCGGTATTCAACCTAAAGACATCAGCCGTATATTTGAACCAAAATTCACCACAAAAAGTAGCGGAATGGGACTTGGTCTTGGAATTATAAAAAACATTATCGAAAATTATAAAGGAACGATTACCTTTGAAACGGAATTTGGAAAAGGAACCACTTTTATTGTTTCGCTTCCCATAATTAACACCTAAAAATACACTTATGAACTACGAAAATATTTTAATTACAACTGAAAATAACATTGCAACGATTACCATCAATCGTCCTACGAAACTAAACGCTTTGAATGTTGCTACCATTTCTGATTTGAATAAAGCGTTTAAAAACTTAGGAAAAAATGATGAAATTCGTGTTATTATTTTAACAGGAAGCGGTGAAAAGGCATTTGTAGCCGGAGCTGATATCTCTGAATTTGCTCATTTTTCGATTGAAGAAGGAACACAATTAGCTTCAGAAGGTCAAGAAAAATTATTTGATTTCATAGAGAATTTAAAAATACCTGTTATTGCAGCAGTCAATGGTTTTGCATTGGGTGGCGGATTAGAATTAGCGATGGCGTGTCATTTCAGAGTCGCTTCGGAAAATGCAAAAATGGGATTGCCTGAAGTTTCATTGGGCGTAATTCCAGGTTACGGAGGAACACAACGTTTGCCACAATTGATCGGAAAAGGACGTGCGATGGAAATGATTATGACCGCAGGAATGGTAACCGCACAAGATGCTTATAGAACCGGTCTAGTGAATCACGTTGTACCTGAAGGTGAACTTCTTGATTATTGTGTGAGTGTAGCCAATAAAATAATAAAGAATTCTCCTTACGCAATTGGTAAAGCTATAAAAGCAGTGAATGCAAATTTCAAAGAAGGAAAAAACGGCTTTGAAACCGAAATAAAAGCCTTTGGAAAATGTTTTGGGACAGAAGATTTTAAAGAAGGAACAACGGCTTTCTTAGAGAAAAGAAAAGCAGTGTTTACTGGGAAATAAAAACAAAAGAGAGCCACATTGGTTCTCTTTTTTGTTTAAAGTATTTGGATATAAAATAATTTTCTTCAAAAAGAGATTGTTTGAATTACAACACTTAATTTTGCAATCCGGTTTCGGAATAAAAAATCTTATTAAAAATAAACTTATGTCATACCAACCTGTATTTGCTCTTTTTTGGGAGAGTGTAAAAAAAAGCATTCAAAATGGAACTTACGCCAAATTAACACTTGCCAAAACGATAGGTGACACCGACCTAAAAAACATTTATGTTCGTCCCGTTTTATTAGAAAATGATGTTTTCAGTCTTTCCCTTACTGCAAAGTACAAAACGGAAGAAATAGAGTCATTTCATACCTTAGACGAAGCTTTCATGATATTGGCCCCTTTTATGAATAATCCGTTCTTGACCGCATTACTATTTACAACAGAGAATGATATCACGTTTAAACTCAACAAAAAAAGAGTCGCAACCATAATAGAACAAGCGCCCACTTTTAAGAACGCATCAGATGTGATTTTAGAAATGAAAACAAAAGGGATTTCGATTTAAGATTGTGAATTAACGATTGCTGATTTTTGATTTAAAATCAGCAATCGAAAAAATATCTGAAATTTAAAATCGTTGATCCACAATCAAAAATCTTATTTCTCCCCTTCCCATTCCGCATAAAACTGGGCCAAAAATCCTTCCATGTACCGGTGTCTTTCTTGTGCAATTTGTTTTCCGGTTTGGGTATTCATCTTATCTTTTAAGAGTAATAATTTTTCGTAGAAGTGATTGAGCGTTGGCGAATCATTCTTTTTGTATTCTTCCTTGCTCATGCTCGATTTTGGCGCTATTTCAGGATCATAGAGCGTTCTATTTTTAAAACCACCATAATTGAATGTTCTGGCGATTCCGATAGCGCCAATCGCGTCTAAACGATCCGCATCCTGAACCACATTCAATTCTATGGAGGAGAATTTCTTTTCAAAATTCCCGCCTTTGTAGGAGATGTTTTCAATAATATTCACCACATGTTCGATTATTTCTTCATCAACATTTTCTGATTCTAAAAATTCACGAGCTACTCTTGGACCAACGGTTTCGTCACCATTATGAAACTTACTATCGGCAATATCGTGTAATAAAGCGCCAAGTTGCACAACTGCAGTATTACAAGCTTCATTTTTAGCAATTAACAACGTGTTTTTGTACACGCGCTCTATGTGAAACCAGTCGTGTCCTCCTTCGGCATTTTCTAATTTTTCTTTTACAAAAAGAATCGTTTTAGGTATTAAGTCAGGATTAATCATTTGTATTTTATTTAAAAAAAATGTTGAATTTCAAAGTTCTTCAACTTCAAAATCCAACATTTTTATTCTTTATTTAGAATTCAGAAATCTATCTTATTAAAGCAGGCTCCACCCATTTGAAAATATGGGATTCTTGTGGAATTACCAATCGTTCTGAAATTCTGGCCATTCTAGCTGGTAATTTCATCAGGTAATCACGTGCTTTTTCTGCTTCATCCGTCAACCCTGTAATTTTGTCAATTTCCCATTTCTCGATTAGTTTTTGCATGATATCCACATAATCGGCTGCGGTGTAGACTCCAATACGTTGAGCAGAATCAGAAAACTGTTCGAAAGCAGTGCTTATTTTCTCACCGGACTCTCTCAAGAAATGCGCAGGCATAACGATTTTTGCCTTCATCATGTATTGAAAAGCAAGCATCATTTCACTTGGATCTACTTGAAAAATACGTGTTACAAATTCGCTGTACGCATGATGATGACGCATTTCGTCACCAGCAATCATTTTGCACATTTTAGATAATTTGTTGTCTCCATATTTCTTAGCCATTTGCGCCACTCGGTTATGAGAAACGTACGTTGCTAATTCTTGAAAACTAGTGTATACAAAGTTTTTGTAAGGATCCCTTCCTGTTCCAATATCAAAACCATCGTTGATCAAGTGCTGTGTTGTCATTTCAACTTCACGCATGTTCACACGACCTGACAAATACAAATACTTGTTCAACAAATCACCATGACGATTTTCTTCACCAGTCCATTGTCTAATCCATTTAGACCAACCATTTCTTTCAACGTTATCAATTCCTTCGACATCCATTAACCAGGATTCGTAAGTTGGCAACGCTTCCTCAGTGATAGTATCTCCCACTAATGTTACCCAGAAATCGTATGGTAATTCTTTTGCAATTTCACGTAATTCTTTGACCTCATCAAAAAAAGTATCACTTTGAGAATTAGGCAAAAAATCAGTTGGTTGCCATATTTTTTCTACTGGAATAAGATACTGATCGACAAAGCTGTCTACGTTTTTTTCCAAAAACTGCATTACTTCTAATCGAATATTTTTTATTGACATTATATATAAATTAAATTTTTATTCCTTGAACTACTGCTGCTTCTGTCTTTTCCATTAACTCCGCAAAATCATACGCTGCAACCGCTAACGGTTTATGAACTACAAAGGTAAGGCGATTTCCTAGACCTAAGGGGAAAAACCCGTATTTAACTATTTTCCAAGAATTGTTTATACTTACGGGAACCACATATGCTGAGGGTGCGTTTTTGCACAATATTTTCAATCCCGTTTGAGAAAACTCTTTTGGCTTTCCGGTCTTACTTCGTGTTCCTTCTGGAAAGATAACGGCTGAACGGTTGTGTTTTTCAATATACTCTGCCAATCCTTTAATGGCAGGAATAGCTTGTTTGGGATCTTTACGATCGATAAGCACTGAACCTCCGTGACGCAAATTAAACGATACACTTGGAATACCGCTTCCTAATTCTTTCTTACTAACAAATTTACAATGAAAACGGCGAAAAAACCAAATCATAGCAATAATATCGTACATGCTTTGATGATTAGAGACAAAAATTAATGGTACATTTTTTGGAATACTTTCAATATTTCCAAACTTGTACGTTGTTCCTAACAGATTTGTGCACTTCACTAAGAAAAAGTTCAGATAATCAACACTTTTTTTATGGGCTTGGTAGCCAAAGCCGTGGAAACAAATCCACTGTATTGGATGAAAAATAACCAAAGTAAGACCGAAACATAAATAATAAATAACGGAAATAGGATACGAAATCAGTTTTTGCATGCTTAAAAATTTAAGGCAAAAGTAAGAAATATATTTTTAGCGGTATTTAAATCGGAAACAATATACCGACTCAACGTTTAATCGTAACTTTGCAAGTCAAAAACTACGAATTTTTTCTATAAAAATGAATTTCACTTACCCTAAAACCGAAAAGCTAAAAAGCAAAATTACGATTGGATTATTGTTTACTGAAGGGAAATCAGTATCCAAATATCCGTTGCGATTGGTGTATAAAGCAGGTTCTTTTGGTAAACCAGAATCCCGTCCAGAAGCAGCAGGATTGGGGACGGGAGAAAAAATAAAAATGGGCGTTTCGGTTTCTAAAAAGAATTTCAAGAAAGCTGTAGACCGTAATTATTTCAAACGTGTACTGCGCGAAACCTATCGTCTGAACAAACACCTATTGATAGACAATCTGGATCAGCCGTATTCCTTTATGTTTTTTTACCAAACAAAGGACCGATTGACTTACGAGGAAATTAATACCAAAACCATTCAATTGTTTGAGAAGTTTATTGCCCAAAACATTAAAAAACCAGCATCAGAAAGCGATTCTATTTCTGAAATTTAAACATTTGACTGATTGTAAATTGAACAAAGTTATCTTTAGATTACGTTCTGCACAATTATTTGGTGATTTATTCTTATTTTAGTGACTTCAAATTTAGTTAATTAAACTCATGAACTTCCTCAAAAAAAAATTCATAATTCCCGTTGTCGCTTCGGCATTTCTGTTTTTTGGAAGTAGTTTCAAAGATGATTTTTTCGAAATCGCCAAGCAAATCGAGATATTCACCACACTTTTCAAGGAATTGAACCGCAATTATGTGGATGAAACAAATCCTGGAGAGTTAATGGACAAGGCCATCAAAGGAATGCTGGCTAACTTAGATCCGTACACGGTATACTTTAACGAGCAAGACGTAGTGCGCTTCAAGATAAACAATACAGGTGAATATACGGGAATAGGCGCTTTACTGACTCGGAAAGAAGACAAATTAATCGTCAAGGAACCTTATAAAGATTTTCCTGCCGACAAAGCGGGTTTAAAAGCCGGAGATGAAATTATTCAAGTAGGCGATGTACTTTTATCTGATTTCAGAGACGAGGCTTCTCAGCTTTTCAAAGGTGCTAAAAACACAAAAATTGATGTCAAATACATGCGTCAAGGAAAAGTAAATACCACACAGATTATTTTGGACGAAGTCGAAATCAAATCGGTTCCCTTTTTTGCAAAAATAGATGACAAAACCGGTTACATTGTACTATCGCATTTCAACAAAAAAGCGTCCTTGGAAACTAAAGAAGCTTTGGAACAGCTAAAAAAAGAAGGTGCGGAACGCATTATATTGGATGTACGAGATAATCCGGGCGGACTCTTAAATGAGGCTGTGAATATTTGTAATTTATTTGTTTCAAAAAACGAGATTATTGTTACAACAAAATCTAAAATAGAGAAACACAACAGCACCTATAAAACAACCAAAGACCCTGTCGATACTGAAATTCCATTAATCATTCTAGTCAATGGTCGCAGTGCTTCGGCATCTGAAATCGTCGCTGGCGCACTTCAGGATTTAGATCGCGCTGTGGTGGTGGGAAGCCGCAGTTTTGGAAAAGGACTCGTGCAAAGACCGGTAGATTTAACTTTTGGAACGCAGCTAAAAGTAACCATTTCTCGCTATTACACTCCATCTGGCAGGTGTATTCAAGCATTAGATTATTCAAAAAAAGACAAAAATGGAATTGCCCTAAAAACGGAAGAGAAAAACTTTAATGCTTTTAAAACCAGAAAGGGAAGAACTGTATATGACGGTGGCGGAATCCAACCTGACGTGGAAATGGAAGAAACAAAATCGAGTCCTATCACAAATGCTTTGTTGCGTAACGACGGAATTTTCAACTATGCCACAACTTATTACTATAAAAATCCGAGTTTAGGAAATCAGATTCCGGTCCTCACTGATGCTGATTATGAAGATTTCAAACAATTCTTGAAAGCACAAAAATTTTCTTTTGACACCGAAACGGAGTTGGCTTTGAAAAATACTTTGGCTATAGCCAAAAAAGAAAAATTAGACGAATCTATTCAGCTAGAATACCAACAATTGCTTACTGCTCTTCAAAAAAGTGAAAATGCATTGTTGGATAAAAATCAAAAAGAAATCAAAAAATTAATGGTTGATGAAATTATTAAGAGATACCAATACCAAGAAGGATTGTATCAATATTACACCAAAAATAATTCAGAAATCAAAAAAGCAACCTCTATTTTGAGTACTAATGCGGCGTATCAATCTATTTTAAAAATGTAATGAAACAAGCATTTTCCATAGTATTACTTCTTTTTTCGAGCTATTTTTTCGCTCAAGCAAGACCTGTGGAAACAGTTTATTTTGAATTTGACAAATTCACTCTGTACGATGACCAAGTACAAACGATAATTGACTTTATAAAAAAAGCCGATACAACCAAAATCGAATCGATACAAATTTATGGCTACTGCGATGATCGAGGTGCCAACGATTATAATTTTGAATTATCAAAAAACAGGGTAATTACGGTTCAAAATATTCTTTCGAAAAATGGTTTTAACAAAAATAAGATTGTCATTATTGAAGGCAAAGGACGTGTAATTGTACAAAAAGATAGGGTGGAAAACCTGTCCGAAACGCGTTCAAAAAATAGGCGTGTCGACTTATATATTGTCAAGAAAAACAGTTTTGGTAAGGGTATTTATACTTCATTTCAGGAAAGCCATAAAGCAGGAGATCGTATTTATCTGGAAAAGATTCTTTTTGCCCTTGGCAGCAGTAAATTAACGGAACAGTCCAAGAAAGAATTGGATGCCATTGCACTACTTTTGCAACAGCAAAAAACAATGGAATTCGAAATTAGAGGACATGTATGCTGCACGCCTAGTCATTACCAAGACGCCATAGATAAAGACACACAGGAACGAAAACTATCTTTAAATAGGGCCAAAAACGTCTATCGCTATCTGATAAATAAGGGAATAAACAGCCTTAGAATGCATTATGTGGGAAGTGGAAACAAATTTCCTTTAGGCCAAGGAGAAGCACTGGATCGCAGAGTTGAGTTTGTAATTCTGAAAATCTAATTATTCTCGTTTCATTTCAATGTGTGGAATATCATCTTCCAGATACATTTCGCTAGTTTGCACAAAACCATGACTTTCATAGAATTTTTTCAGATACAATTGTGCTCCGATAGTGATTTTGCTTTCACCAAAATGATGCGCAATTCCAGCAATTGATTCCCGCATTAGGTCATGCCCCCATTTTCTGTCGCGGTAATTTGCATCAACAGTTACCCTCCCAATCGAGGCATTATCAAAACTGATTCCCGGTTTAAACAATCTGGAATGAGCGACAATTTTACCTTCAAACGAACCAATAAGATGCAATGCTACTTTATCTTTTCCGTCGAGATCCAAATAAACACAATTTTGTTCTACAACGAAAATTTCGCTTCTCAATCGCAGTAAATCGTAAAGTTCGTGAACAGAAAGTACATCAAATGCCTTTATTTCCCATTGTATAGCCATGCTTTGATATTTTTTATAAAATGCAAAGTAAAGAAATTTATGGCACTCTTTTAACAACTACCACTGATTTTATAATGGATTCGAGTTCATGCATTAAATCCCTTTTATCTTTTGAAGGCGCATAACAAAACCCTTCCAAAACCAAAACTCGGTTATAATCGGTGTCAATAATAGCATAATTGATAAAAGGTCCAGACATAAAATCATTGTTTAATTGCCAAGTCCCTTTGGTTTCATACGTATCTTTTCTGTCAAGATCGATCTTAAATAGATAAGGCGCGTAGGCCTCTTCCGTCATCATGTTAGTATCTGGTTCTTTTCCGCTTATGTACAGATGACCTATGGAATCCCGCATTTTTATAATACTGGTAATTAAATCAGTTTCTTTATTAATGGTATTCAAAGGAACTTGATAGAGCAATAAACTGGTATTCCCCCCTATGATTTCCTTTTTTAGCCACATAAAATTACTTTTTTGAAGCACATAGGCATATCCTGAGGGAACCTGCAGATTAATGTGAAACTTGTTCTCTATAATTTTAGGATCTATTAGTGACAGGCTGTTTATTCGTTGGCTCTCGGCAATTTCAGCTTGTTTAATGATTTGAACCATTTGCAGCGCATTTTTTTCAATGCAAGCGAGAATATCGGCATTGGTTTTTCCAGAAATATGGAATACATTTTGAGGAGAAGCGTATTGGTTTTTTCGAATTTCAAACTTGTTTTCTTCTGCCTTTTTCACCACGATAATCGCTCGCGTATCCGTCATAAATCCTTCTAAAAGCTTGACAGGATATTGATTGATATTGAATAAAGGTTCCTCTTGTGGCAATCCAATCACAGGAGATGCAAACTTGTTCCGAATGCTATCACCAATATCCCCGTTCCACAGCTGATCATCAATAATTACAGAAATTGTGTTGATTTTACCAGTTGTTTTACGTGGCACTAGATTATTCTCTTTTTTACAAGAAAATAAAAGCAGAGAAACAAAAAGAAATAGAAAATGGGCTTTATTCATTACGATTCGATTATAAAGTAAAACCCAAATTTATAGAAGTTAATTGATTTATCCGTTAATTTTTAACTTCATTCCAGGCTTGATTTCTTCACTGCTAATACCATTCCATTTTTTTAAGTCAGAAGTGGTTACGCCTGGATATTTTTTGGCTATGCTAAATAAAGAGTCTCCTTTTTTGACATAATAATTAGAAGGTGATTTTTTAGAGGAAGCCGTTATATTTGATTTACTCTTGAAGGAATTGACAGTGGCCTTGTCAGTGATAATGGCAATTTCATCTTTGGCAACAATTAATGTTTTTCCAATAGTAATCGTATTGTTTGGCAACTTATTCCACTGTTTTAAATCCACGACGGAAGCTCCAAATTTACTAGCAATAGCTCCTAAATTATCTCCTTTCAAAACTATATATTCAACATCTTTGCGCTCTGGGTTCAAAGCTGATTCTGGTTTTGACTCCAGTTCGTTATTCACTATTTGCAAGGAAGCCCCTATTTGAACTGCATCGCTCGTAAGCCCATTCCAGGTTTGAAGATCTGCTACTGTAACATCATATTTAGTCGCAATGCTCCCTAGATTATCTCCTTTTTGAACCAAATAAGGTTTTACTTCCTCCGTTGCAGAAGTACTTGAAGCACTATTTACTTTTTCTTCTTTATTATTTTTTGTTTCGGCGGCCAAGACCATTTGGCTTTTTAAGATGCTATTATTTTCTTTAGGTTCTGCTGTTGTTGATTTAATTAAAGGCTGTCCTGCACTAATCTTCAAGTTTTTGCCATAGGCAAGCGCGTTACTATTAAGGTTATTCCATTTCTTTAGTTCGGAAATAGAAACACCATATTTAGAAGCAATGCTAGTTAGATTATCGCCTCGTTTTACTTTATAGTACGCTATTTTACCAGCTGTATTACTTTGATTAAAGGTAATTGGAGTATTTTTGACCACTGCTTTTGAAGTTTGGAACGGTCGTTCTCGCTTTTCCAATTCATGTTGTGTGTACGCATAAATCTGATCCTCATTAGACGCAAAAACAGCAATTTTTTCTTGAGGTAATCTTAAATAATGATTTTGGTCATGATAAAACGGAATCACATTCAGTTTATAAGATGGGTTTAGTACTTGCAACTGAACTACGGGAACATCCAACAAATCAGATATTTGTTTGAAAGTCATTTGCTTCTTAATCATTATGGTATCTGTAGCAAAATGTTGCACAGTGGCTCTGTTAGGAACAATTCCGTGTTCTTTATGGTATTCATAAATATACATCGTTGCTAAGAAAGCCGGAACATATCCTTGTGTTTCTTTAGGCAGATTTTTTCTGATGTTCCAATAATTTTGCTGACCGCCGGATCGTCTGATTGCTTTTGAAACATTCCCAGGACCTGAATTATAGGACGCCAAAACCAAATCCCAGTCACCAAATATCCGGTACATGTTAGTCATATATTGAGCCGCGGCTTCACTGGCTTTCAAAGGATCGCTGCGTTCATCTACATAGGAATCAATCTTTAACCCATATTGTTTTCCGGTTTGATACATAAATTGCCATAATCCGGTTGCTCCCATTCTAGAAACTGCTTTAGGATTTAGAGCGGATTCCACAACAGCTAAATATTTTATTTCTAAAGGGACATTTTGTTTGGCTAAAGCTTCTTCAAACACAGGGAAATAATACTCTGAAACCGCCATTAAACGTTCAAAGGATTTTTTTCGATACTTCAAAAATGATTTGATGATGTTTTCTAATCCTTGATTGTATTCAATGTTGAAAGGCGATTTCGCATCCATTGCGGCCAATCTTTCTTTGAGAAGTTCCGTTGACAATTCATACTCAATTTTCTCATCGATATTGACATTCTTAATATCATCCGAAATGGAATTGTACAAATCTAAATTAGTTAATTCCTTCATCCACAAGCTATCTACGCAGGCGGCTAAATCGTCTTTTACGAACGTTTTTTTGATGGAATCTAAGTAGGATAATTTTGTTTCGAATCTTGAAGTTTCTTTATTTTCGAAACTTTCTTGAGCAAACAATTGCGACGATAACAGCAGCAAAAGTGATAATGTGGTATTTTTTATATTCATATTTTTACGATCAAAGACCTATATTACAAATGATTACAAAGCTTGTTTTTACAAACTTAATAGGTTTAAACTAAAAATTTCTTTAAATATTGTTAAAAATGCAATCTTAGATGCATTTGTGAATAATTAACGTTGATTTGAAAGGTAAAACCGCTTTAAAAAAATAAAATACTTAAATTTCACAAAAAAACCTCAGCAATATATACTATCGCTAAGGTTATTCGTTTAATCCTGATTACCGTTTTTTTTATTTTTAATTAGTACCAATAAAACGGTTTATAATGATTTTCCAATACAAGAATTAGTCTAAAATAGCAGCAATTCCAGGCAAAGTTCTTCCTTCCAGCATTTCTAACATCGCTCCTCCACCGGTAGAAACATAGCTCACTTTATCTTCCAATCCAAATTGTTTTACTGCCGCAACTGAATCACCTCCGCCTACAAGAGAAAAGGCTCCTTTTGCAGTAGCTTCTGCAATAAAATTACCCAAAGCAATGGTTCCGTTTGCAAAATTCTCCATTTCAAAAACACCTAGTGGTCCGTTCCAAAGGATCGTTTTAGATTCCATAATCACTTTTTTGAAGTTTTCCAATGATTTTGGACCTGCATCCAAACCTTGCCAACCGTCAGGAATTTCTTTTACATCAACGATTTGTGTTTCGGCATCATTTGAAAATGCGTTGGCAGCAACAACATCAACCGGAATGTGAATTTGAACTCCTTTTTCCTTAGCCAATCTCAAGATTTCCAATGCCAATTCTTGTTTGTCATCTTCACAGATGGAATCTCCAATTTTACCACCTAATGCTTTTACAAAAGTAAAAGTCATTCCACCACCAATAATCATGTGGTCTACTTTATCAAGAATATTTTCAATCACCGTAATTTTCGAAGACACTTTAGATCCACCAAGAATTGCCGTTACTGGTTTTTCACTGTTTTTCAATACTTTGTTCAAGCTTTCGATTTCTTTGGCCAATAAAAATCCAAAACATTTTTCTGTTGGAAAGAACTGCGCAATAATTGTAGTTGAAGCATGTGCTCTGTGAGCGGTACCAAAAGCATCGTTTACATAAATATCTCCAAGTGACGCTAATTCTTTGGCGAAAGCAACATCACCCGCTTCTTCTTCGCTATGGAAACGTAAATTTTCCAATAATAAAACTGCACCAGGCTGCAATTTTTCAGCTGCTTCTTTGGCTTCAGCTCCAATACAATTTGATACAAATTGAACAGGAACTCCCAAAATTTCGGAAGTCGTTTTTAAAATGTGTTTCAAAGAATACTTTTCTTCAACGCTTTTTGGTCTGCCTAAATGCGACATCAAAATCACGCTTCCTCCTTGCGCAAGAATTGCGTCTATCGTAGGTTTTGCTGCTTCGATACGAGTGGCGTCAGTTACTTTGAAATTTTCGTCCAATGGCACATTAAAATCAACACGTATTATGGCTTTTTTACTTTTAAAATCGAAATCATTTAAAGTTTTCATCAGTATGTCTTTTAGTTTATTTTTTTTGAAAGAGTAACAAATATAGAACTTTTAAATTATTAATAAATTAGAGAAAACCATATAAAATAAATTTTAAGCAACGAAATCGTTGTAAATTAATAAATAATGCTTCTTTTTAATACTTTATGTGTTTTTTGTTCGAAATAAAGACAAATTAAATTTCAAAAATAAATGCGTTAATTGCCACTTCACGACACTTGCTAGTGGTGAAACTTTGCTTGCTAAAATTTTAGACTAAACCATTTTCTACTATCTTTGCTTCATGCAATTTTCAGAAATTTTAGGACAAGAACACATAAAAAGTCATTTGACAAAAAGTGCTGATTTGGGTAGAATACCACATGCACAATTGTTTGTTGGCCCTGAAGGAAGCGGTACCTTGCCTATGGCGATTGCGTATGCGCAGTACATTATTTGCAGCAATCAAAACGCGGAAAACTCGGGATCAAATGAAGCGTGTAACATCAAATTCCAGAAAATTTCACATCCTGATTTACATTTTATATATCCAACGGTAAGCACCGACGAGGTAAAAACCAAACCTAAAAGCATTGATTTTATAACGGAGTTTCGTCAGTTTTTAGAGCAAAATCCCTATGGAAGTTTGTTTGATTGGTACCAACTGCTGGGTGTAAAAAACAAACAAGGCGAAATCAGGGTCGATGATGCTCAGGAAATCTTGAAATCACTAGCGTTGAAATCTTACGAAGGCGGATACAAAATAATGATTATTTGGATGGCCGATAAGTTGAATATTGCCGCATCTAATAAATTGCTGAAATTACTAGAAGAACCTACGGACAGAACGGTTTTTATCCTGATTTCAGAAAACGAAGAAGATATAATTCAAACCATTCGTTCCCGATGCCAAGTGTTGCATTTTAATGGATTAAGCGAAAAAGTAATCGCAGAAGCTTTAGTCTCAAAAGAAAATATAGAATCAAAAACCGCCATAAAAATAGCGCATCAGGCACAAGGAAATTTCAACAAAGCATTACAATTACTGCAACCGGACAGCGAATCCGTTTTTTTTGAAAAATGGTTTGTCGATTGGGTTCGGGCTGCTTTTAGAGCTAAAGGAAACGCCGCAGCAATTCAGGATTTGATTCAATGGAGTGAGCAAATTGCTGGTTTAGGAAGAGAAACCCAAAAGAAATTTTTACATTTTTGTATCGACATGTTCCGACAGGCATTGCTGCTGAATTACCAAACGCCAAGTTTAGTTTACATGGAACCGCAAGTAGAAAAGTTCAAGCTGGAGAATTTTGCGCCTTTTGTAAATGGCAATAACATCAATGCTATTTTTAAAGAACTTTCGGAAGCCATGTATCACATTGAGCGCAACGGAAATCCCAAAATTATTTTAACTGATTTATCAATAAAACTAACCCGTTTAATTCACCAAAAATAAAAAAATGAACAACATTACTTCAATTTTGATTTTAATTTTCCTAGCCATTACTTTTCTACAATCCGGTTATGACAAACTGTTTTATTGGAAAGACAATGTAGATTGGTTAAAAGGACACTTCGCTAAAACACCATTAAAAAATCAAGTACCACTGGCTTTACTAAACATTTTAATTTTAGAATTAATTTCCGGGATTTTATGTGTGGTGGGTTGCATCGAATTACTGGTAAACAATGGAAGAATATTTGGTTTCTACGGAGCTGTTTTTTCTTGTGTCACGCTATTAATGTTGCTATTTGGTCAAAGATTAGCTAAGGATTATGATGGCGCGAGAACCATTGTCATCTATTTTATCCCTGCGATATTAGCCGTATATTGGTTGAATTAAAAATAAAAAGTTTCCGCATACAAAACAACACTATCCTCTTACATAAAAATATGACTCCAAAACATCCTTCTGAATCCTTAACGACACTAACTGATTTGGTTTTGCCAAGTGAGACTAATCCTTTGAATAATCTTTTTGGTGGCGAATTATTGGCCCGTATGGATCGTGCAGCCAGCATTGCGGCAAGAAGACATTCCCGAAGAATTGTGGTTACGGCATCTGTAAACCACGTAGCCTTTAATAGAGCCATTCCACTAGGAAGTGTGGTTACGGTCGAAGCCAAAGTTTCGCGCGCTTTCAAAAGTTCGATGGAAATATACATTGATATTTGGGTGGAAGACCGCGAATCTGGTAATAAAACCAAAGCCAATGAAGCGATTTACACTTTTGTAGCCGTGGATGATACCGGCAGACCCGTTGAAGTGCCCCAGATTGTTCCAGAAACCGAACTGGAAAAGCAACGTTTTGAAGCCGCACTGCGACGCAAACAATTAAGTTTAGTTTTGGCCGGAAAAATGAATCCGCATGACGCAACCGAATTAAAAGCATTGTTCATGTAGCAACATTTTAACGTGTTATTTTTATTTTAAAATATTCTTGAAAGAGAAAATTTACATTAAAAAAAGAAGTATTTTTACGAAAACAAATATTCTCACACAATTGGAATTTTCAGGATAATTAGTCATCCTGTCAGTTTCTTACAGTTATAAAATAATACAAATAGATGAAAGAAAAGGTAAAAGAGAAGATGAGTACAGAAAAAGAATCTAAATTAAAAGCGCTACAACTTACGCTGGATAAACTAGACAAAACCTACGGAAAAGGTACCGTAATGAAAATGGGCGATAAAGCCATTGTCGAAGTAGAAACTATTTCTTCAGGATCTTTAGGAATCGATTTAGCCTTAGGAGTTGGTGGCTATCCAAGAGGACGAATCATTGAAATATATGGTCCGGAATCTTCTGGAAAGACCACATTGACACTTCACGCTATTGCTGAAGCTCAAAAAGCAGGTGGAATTGCAGCTTTTATTGATGCAGAACATGCTTTCGATAGAAATTATGCAGAGAAATTAGGTGTGGATATCGAAAACTTAATCATCTCACAACCAGACAATGGAGAACAAGCTTTAGAAATTGCAGAGAACTTGATTCGTTCTGGAGCAATTGACATTGTTGTAATTGACTCGGTTGCTGCATTGACTCCAAAAAGTGAGATTGAAGGTGAAATGGGAGATTCTAAAATGGGATTACACGCCCGTTTGATGTCTCAAGCATTGCGTAAATTAACAGGAACCATCAGCAAGACAAACTGTACTGTTTTCTTTATCAATCAATTAAGAGAGAAAATCGGAGTAATGTTTGGAAATCCAGAAACAACAACTGGAGGAAATGCATTAAAGTTTTACGCTTCGGTTCGTTTAGATATCCGTCGTTCTACTCAAATTAAAGATGGTGATAACGTACTTGGAAACAGAACCAAAGTAAAAGTGGTGAAAAACAAAGTGGCTCCACCGTTTAAAATCGCTGAATTTGACATCATGTACGGAGAAGGAATTTCAAAAACTGGAGAGATTTTAGATCTAGCTGTCGAATTTGAAATCATCAAAAAAGCGGGATCTTGGTTCAGTTATGGTGAAACCAAATTAGGTCAAGGTCGTGATGCGGTTAAGTCTTTAATAAAAGATAATCCAGAATTAGCAGATGAATTAGAAGGAAAAATTAAAGCACATATCAAAGAATTAGCTGCTTTGTAAATCCAACTTACTTGTAAAAAAAAGATGCCGAAATAAATTATTTCGGCATTTTTTATAGCCTAAAATGAAACCTTCCTAAAGCTATATTCTTAAAAATAAATTAGAATCATTTACGCTTTTTGATTCAAAATCAAATCATAAAAAAACAAAAAAAAGAGTTATTAAACAAAGAAAAAAAATAATTCCTAAATATAGCCAGCAACTTAAAAAATCAGAAGAAGCTGTCCTCTTTGGACAGCCTTTTCAATAAAAATAGACATAATGCAGCTTTTTTGCAAAATCAAACCTTTAAAAAACAATAATTTAGTATTTTAATACTGCTTGCATTCAACTAAAAATTAATTGCTAACGCAACCTTTTAAAAAAATTGTATCTAAATAATAAATCTTCTTACCCCATTTTGTGTAAAATGGGCTTTATTTACTTAAAAAATGAAAAAAATGAAAAAATTTATCACACTCACCCTATTTCTATTGACATTTATATCTTGCAGTACGGACAATGATCTTCCTAACTACACGTACGAAGTTCTTCCTGTAGCAAGCTATACATTGCCTCAAAGTTTCAAATTAGGAGAAACCTATGAAATAAAATTGAAGTACCAGAGACCTTCAGATTGTTATTCTTTTCAGGGAATCTATTACGATAAGAATTTAAATATCCGAACTATTGCCATTCAGTCAGCCGTAAACAAGGACCAGGTGTGCACTCAAGTCCTTCCAGCAGAATCAGAAGTTTCTTTTAATTTTTTCGTAACCAACACTGGTTCCTATATTTTCAAGTTTTACAAAGGAGAAGACGCTAATGGTGTTAATATTTTTGAGGAAGTGGAAGTTCCTGTTACTAACTAATTTTTGACTAAAATTGTGGGGTTAGACCAATTAATTACTGACTGTAAAAAAAACTGCCCTAAAGCACAAGAACAACTATACCAGCTATTTTCTAAAAAACTATTTGGAGTTTGCCTAAAATACTCCATTAACTATGCCGACGCAGAAGACAATTTACAAGATGGTTTTTTAATTATTTATGACAAAATAAAACAATTCAATTTTAAAGGCTCTTTCGAAGGTTGGGCAAAGAGAATAATAATTAACAATGCCCTTCAAAAATTTAGAGACGTTCGGTTTATGGAGATAGTAGATGACACTGTTACTGACGAAGAAGTTGAAATCGATGATGAGAACATCTCTATTGATTATTTAATGCAGATTATTCAGGAATTGCCAGATCAATACCGCCTGGTTTTCAATCTTTACGTCTTGGATGGGTATTCCCATAAAGAGGTCGCAGAAATGCTTAAAATAACCACTGGGACAACTAAATCCAATCTCGCCAGAGCTCGGATGATTTTAAAAGAAAAAATTGAAAATTATTCCCGAATTAAAACAAAGTAGGCGACAAAATGAACGATAAAAAAAATATAGACCGGTTTTTTCAGGAGCAATTCAAAGATTTTGAATCCAATCCGAATGAGCAAGTTTGGAAAAATATCCAAACAGCTTTGAATGAAAAGAAGAGCCGAAAAGTACTGCCGCTCTGGATAAAATTCTCCGGCATTGCAGCGACTTTTCTTATGGGGATATTTGCATTAAATACTATTATAAACGACAAAATTAAAACTAATAATCCAGTGGTTATCGAATCAAAAGTTCCAAAGACCAACGTAAATGAAAAGGAATCTATCCCTAATAAATCCATAAAAGAGCAACCTTCATTTGACACAAAAACAACTCCTCAAGTAGTCGAAAATACGAGTAAAACAAAGCAATCAAACGAAAAAGAGAGTATAAATACTACTGGATTTAAAATTAATTCGAACAAAGAAAAAAATCAAAAGGAAGCTGTTGTTTATTTGCAAACAAATAATTTGTCGCTAAAACATCCCGCAACAACGCTTGAAAACCAAAAAGCTAGAGCTGTCACCAAGGCAAAAACAGACGACCTATTTGAGAAAAGCCAACAACTACAGCTAGAAAAAACGAGTATAACTGCCCTTGAAAACACTAGAATTGCTTTACTAAACACTAAAAAAGAACCCTCAATTGCTAGTGCAATTCCAAACGAATTAGATGAAATTCTTAAAAAGAAAACCGATCAAAAAAAAGAGGTTGTAAAGATACCCCAGCAGGACAAATGGCAAATTACACCTAACATCGCGGCTGTTTATTTGAACTCAAATTCAGGTGGTTCCGCTATTGATGCACAATTTTCAGAAAACCAAAAAACAGCAGAAAACAGCTTAAGTTTTGGCGTAGGAATCCATTATGCCGTTTCTAAGAAAATAGCCTTGCGTTCTGGGATAAACAAACTTTCATTGGGTTATAACACAAATAACATTATATACTCAACAGGCTTGACCAACAATAATCTGGCGAATATTGCTTACACTTCAACTGCTTTAATAGAAATTAATAATGAAGCTACTTTAAGCATGTTATCTACGTTCGAAAAAGATATACAAAAAACAAATACGGGTGCATTAAACCAGAAAATGGGCTATTATGAAGTTCCTTTGGAACTTTCATATTCCGTTTTAGATAAGAAGTTTGGAATTAATATTATCGGAGGAGTAAGCACCTTGTTTCTTAACCAAAATAAAATATCGCTGGTATCAGAGGAAACGAATCTAAAATTAGGTGAGGCCACTAATTTAAACCAAATTCATTTTAGCACTAATGTTGGTTTTGGATTTAAATACAAAATTGTAAAGTCGTTCCAAATCAATTTTGAACCCATGCTCAAGTACCAAGTTAATACGTTTTCAAGCAATTCTGGCAACTTCAAGCCATTATTCATTGGTTTGTACTCTGGAATCAGCTATGGCTTTTAATTGGATCAGAATCGAAAGCTATGAGTTGATTGTGTATGATGTCGCGCACTTCTTCACGAATTTCTTTGCGGTCAACACCCGTTTTTCCTAAAGTTTCTACGTGTGAATGCATTTTGACACGCATAATTCCTGGGCTTCCGCTGAAGAAAGTATAGGAAAATCTCTTTTTGTTATCGGCAAAAGTAATGGGAACAATAGGAATTTCATGTTCTATCGCCAAGCGAAAAGCACCGTCTTTAAAAGTATCCAATACTACGGATTCATCATCCGGAACGCCACCTTCGGGGAAAATACAAATGCTTAATCCTTGATTGATTCTTTTTTGAGCGCGGTTAAAAACTTCCAGTCTGCTCTTGGAAGAACTTCTATCCACTAAAATACAGGTTCTTTTATAGAAAAATCCAAACAAAGGAATTTTTGACAATTCTTTTTTACCCACAAAAACAAACGGATTTCTTGTTAGGGCAAGCATCAACATAATATCAGCCATTGAGGTGTGATTGGCAACAATCATGTAACTTTTTTGGTATTCCATCTCTTGGCTTTTATCTATCTTATAATAAAAACCCATACCGAAAAGAATGAATTTTGCCCAGATACGAGCCATCTTAAAAAAATAAGGATAGCCGTTTTCCGTTAAAATAGACAATACCAGAAAGGGAAACATCACCAATATAGGAATGGTCATTAAAATATAAAACCACACCCGCCACAGTACCCAAAAAATAATTTTCAATCCTCTCATAAGTTCAAAAGTAAGAAATCAGAAGTTATCATGAGTATAAATTTTCGATGTTTTTTTAAACATAAAAGTCATATACGTTTTTAAATTGTCGGTTAATTTTATTTCGGTTTTTCAAATTCATTACGGTTTTATCGACTTATATGACTTATGACTCAAAAGAAAATTTTGCGAATGCTAGTTGGAAATCGTTGATTTTTAAAATTTGCGAATTTGCGGTAAAAAATGAAAAACTTTACGAACTTTGCGTGGAAGAAAAAAATACAATGGCAAAAATACTTACAGGCGTTCAAAGTACTGGAACACCACATTTAGGAAACTTACTTGGCGCAATCATTCCCGCAATAGCATTATCGAATAAACCTGAAAACGAATCGTTTCTTTTCATTGCTGATTTACATTCGATCACGCAAATAAAAAACGGTGAAACCTTACGAAACAATACGTACAGCACTGCTGCCGCTTGGTTGGCTTGTGGTTTAGATGTAAACAAAGTAGTTTTCTACAGACAATCAGACGTGCCACAAACAGCGGAATTGTCTTGGTATTTAAGTTGTTTTTTTCCATTCCAACGGTTGACATTAGCGCATTCTTTCAAAGACAAAGCAGACCGTTTAGAGGACGTTAATGCCGGATTGTTTTCCTATCCAATGCTTATGGCTGCTGATATTTTATTATATGATGCGGAATTTGTGCCCGTAGGAAAAGACCAATTGCAACATTTAGAAATCACTCGCGATGTGGCTTCCCGTTTTAACCACCAAATGGGAGAAACTTTTGTAATTCCAGAAGCGATTGTACAACAAGACGGCTTACTAATTTCAGGAACCAATGGTGGAAAAATGAGTAAATCAGCCAATAATATAATCAATGTTTTTCTAGACGATAAAGCCTTGCGCAAGCAAGTGATGAGCATAGAAACCGATAGTACGCCGCTTGAAGATCCTAAAAATCCAGAGACGTGCAATGCTTTTGCTATTTACGCCCTTTTGGCAAATGAAGAACAAATAGCATCCATGACTGCCAATTATTTAGGTGGAAATTATGGTTACGGACACGCCAAACAAGCCTTATTTGAGTTGATAACAGAAACATTCAAAACCGAAAGAGAAAAATACAATTACTACATCAATAACCTTGTTGAAGTAGATGCGCTTTTGAAAATTGGTGCTGAGAAAGCTTCGGCAGTTGCCAATGGCGTTTTAGGAAGAGTGAGAGAAAAACTGGGGTTTGAGGTGTAATAATAACTATAAATTAACCGCAGATTCGCAGATTATGAATACTTAAAATCTGTAAATCTGCGGTCTATTATCATTTATATCGCCTCAAACAATTTCCCTGGTAACGGTCGTATCACGCCTTTCAATTCCATATTCAACAGCATTCCTGAGATTTTGTAGATGGGGAAATCACAACGCAAAGCAATAATATCCATCAATTCTTTCCCTGTTTTTAAGAGGTAATCATACACTTTTTGTTCATCATCATCAAGAGTGACAAACAATTGTTTTTGTACCGGTTTGGCGTCTTTCTGAATATCCCAATTCAGGATATACACTAAATCTGCAGCGCTCGTCAAAACATTTGCTTTTTGGGTTTTGATGAGATTGTTGCACCCTTGGCTGTATTTATCCGTAACACGTCCCGGAACCGCAAAAACATCACGGTTGTAATCATTTGCCATATTCGCCGTAATTAAAGATCCGCCTCTATCCGCTGATTCAATGACAATCGTTGCTTCACTCATTCCCGCTACGATACGGTTTCTTCGAACGAAATTTTCTTTATCGGGATTTGAGGAACTCCAAAACTCCGTCATAAAACCACCATTTTCTTCCACTTTAGCTACATATTTTTTATGGGTTTTCGGATATATTTGGTTCAAACCATGCGCTACCACGCCTATCGTTTGTAAGTTGTTTTCCATTGCCAGTTGATGCGCCACAATATCGACGCCATAGGCAAAACCGCTTACGATTATTGGATCGAGTGGCGCTAAATCTTCAATCAATTTTCGGCAGAACTCCATTCCGTAAGACGTGATTTGGCGCGTTCCAACAATACTAATTATTCTTCTGTTTTTTAAATTGATATTTCCAGAGGTAAACAATAAAAGAGGTCCATCAATACAATGTTTCAGTCGTTCTGGATAATTTTCGTCTTGAAAGAAAGCGACATTAATTTCATTTTCTTTTATAAATTCCAATTCATGAGTTGCTTTTTCAAAAACCGATTTATCTTTTAAATTTTTCAGCAAAATGGAACCCACTCCATCAATTCCAGCAAGTTGCGCAGCCTCAGTATTAAAAACGGCTTCTGCAGAGCCAAAATGAGTCAGCAGTTTTTTGGCCATGATGTCTCCCACGCCCTCTATTCTTTGCAATGCCAATAAATAAAATAAATCCTGCTCTTTCATGCTAATTATTTGAAGGTGAAATGTATAAATTTTTATGCGGATTGTTAATAAAAATTGTGAATAAAATTTTGATAACTATTTTCGTTGTATAACTTTGTAATTATGAAAATCGAACTATACATCGCGCAGCTTTTATACCGTTATCAATGTGTAACCGTTCCGGGTTTCGGAGCTTTTTTGACCGAAATTCAATCGGCTAAACTAAACGAAAGCTCGAATTCGTTTTCTCCTCCTAAAAAAATGATTGCTTTCAATGCGAATCTAAAGAACAATGATGGTTTATTAGCCAATCATATCGCTTTAGCGGAGAAAACATCATATGAATATGCCGTAAGCGCGATTCAATACGAAGTTTTTAATTGGAAAAAAGCCTTAGAAGAAAACGAACTTTTTTCTATAAAAAATGTTGGAGATCTTCGTTTGAACGCAGATAAAAACATTGTTTTTACTCCCTACGATCAAACTAATTATTTGATAAGTTCTTTCGGGTTGGCTCCTTTTGTTTCTCCACTGGTAAAAAGAGAAAACTTTGAAAAAGTAGTAGAAGCTATTGAAGAAAAAGCAACCATCACAATGGTTCCTGAACATAGCAGAACAGCGAATCCGTATTTAAAATACGCCGCTATTATGGTGTTAGGATTAGGAATCGCAGGTAGCGTAGGTTATCCAATGTACCAAAACCAAATCGCCTCAGAAACGATTCTGGTTAAAACTGCCGTTCAAAAACAAGTACAAAACAAAATTCAAGAAGCTACTTTCTTTATCGAAAGTCCTGTTCCAGCGGTAACTCTCGCTGTAAAGTCGACTGCCGAAATAAAAATGCCGTACCACATTATGGCAGGTGTTTATAGAGAAGAGAAAAACGCTAACAAAACGTTGCGCATTTTAATGCGTTTAGGATATGATGCTAAACGTATCGCTCCTAACAAAAACGGATATTTCCCTGTCTTATACGGAAGCTACGCTACTTTTTCAGAAGCGGAGAAAGCCAAAAAAGAAATTAATGAAAAGCACAATCCAGAAGCTTGGATTTTGATTCAATCCTTATAAAAACTAAAAATCCCTATTCTTACCGAATAGGGATTTTTAGTTTTAGCTATTAGTGGTCTTAATTCAAACTCGCTTTATACATCCTCGCTTCTTCCCAAGAGAATTTTTGTCCGTGTTTTTCCATTAATGCATTAAGTGATTCTTCGCGGTATCCTGCAAAAGCGGCTGCCAAATCCTGTAGTTTATCCTCAGGCAAAACGGCTGAAATGGCTACTGCTTTGGTTTGTATCAACTTGACGAAATGCGAATAAATGGTTTGTTTGGTCAGCACTCTGATAGTTGCAATATCCGCAATTGATTTCTTATCTACCCACAGTTCGTAGGTTTCCTGAACGGTAGATTTCTTGGGTACGGTTGTTTTTGCTTTTTTTGAAGTGTAGCGCTCCACGTCTTTTTCGTCATCAATCAAGATGATGTTTAGTTCTTTGAATTGATTTTGAATCGCTTCCGTTTTACGGCTGATGTAATTTTTTATATCTGAAGACGTCAATTTCTCTTTCGAAATGGTTTCTCCAGCCACAACGGTTTCTATCAATAATTTGGCTTTCATTAATCGCAACACGGCTTTGGTTTGTACCTCTTCCAAAAAAATCAATTCGTCATAAAACATTTTAGCTTTTTTGATGCGTTTTACTTCTTCAATTTTCCAAAGAATTTCAAAAACTAAGTCATCCATTGGCTTCAAGAAATAACTAAAAGCCGCTTGAATCCGTTCCGAAACATGATTTAAATCAACTGTTTCAGGAGCAAAAAGCTTGTTCAATTGCGAAATGAATTTTTTGGATGGATCCAAAAGCTGATCTACTTGTTCCGATTGCTTTTTAGCCCAAACCCCATGTTTGGATTTCCCTGAAACTTCAGAGCTTTCGTTGTAACTGAATCGGTGATTGCGCCATTCTTGAGCCAAGTCACTCCAATCAAACGTGTTGACCAAATAGTTATGAATAAAATTTTTGGTTTCAAAATTCAACGCATTGGCTAAAAACGAATCCGATGCTTTGTTCAACGCATAATCCATCACATCCTGATCGTTTGAAATACCATTCATGCGCAGCGGAGAAAGCAAAATAAGCCCTTCTAACGAGCGTAAACGCGATAATGCAACGTATGCTTGTCCAGGCAGAAAAACTTGCGAAACATCAAGTGCAGCTTTGTCAAATGTTAATCCTTGGCTTTTGTGCACCGTAATCGCCCAAGCTAACTTAATGGGATAATGCACAAAAGTACCTAAAACCTCTTCTTCTATTTCCTTTGTGGTTTGATCTACCTTATAACGAATATTTTGCCATTCGTATTTTTCAACTTCTATAGTTTTGTTTTCTTCGGGGAAATGAACCAGGATTTCTTGGCTTCCCAAAGATTTGATAATCCCCATTTTTCCATTAAAATAGTGCTTGTCAAAGGACAAATCATTTTTCACAAACATGATTTGCGCACCCACTTTTAACTTCAACTCTTGTTCCACGGGGAAAATTTTATCTGGAAAATCACCTGTTATTGCAGGATTATAGCATACTAATTTTCCTTCCAGATCTTGTAAAGCCTGAGCATTCATGGAATCGGCTTTGTTGTTGTGTGTGGTTAATGTAATGTATCCTTTGTTTGCTTTTAAATCAAAATCGGGTTTTACGTATTGGTTTAATGTTTGAATATCTTGTAGCGAAATCTGGTTGTTGCGCAGATTATTCAAAACTGAAATAAACGTATCGTCGGTCTGGCGAAAAATCTTGGACAATTCAATATATAAAGGAGGATTTTGCTGCACGACATGCGAATGGAAAAAGAATTTTCCTTTGTAATAGGTTTTCAGCGTACGCCATTCCTCATCCCGAATTACCGGTGGCAATTGCAATAAATCGCCAATATACAAGACTTGAACACCGCCAAAAGGAGTATTTCTTTTACGTACCGATTGCATCATGTAATCCATGGCATCGAGTAAATCAGCACGAAGCATACTGACTTCATCTATAATCAACAATTCCATATTTCGAATCACCGATTTCTTTAAACCACTCATTTTGAAATGCCTACGCAACGTAGCTTTGGTTTCAAATTTGGTGCTTTCAGAAAATTGGGGCGATGAATTATCTGGAATAAATCCGCCAAAAGGCAGCTGAAACATCGAGTGAATTGTGACACCTCCCGCGTTCAACGCAGCAATTCCCGTAGGTGCTACAACTACCGTGTTTTTATGCGTGGTTTGGATAATTTCCCGTAAAAGGGTGGTTTTTCCCGTTCCTGCTTTCCCGGTGAGGAAAACAGATCGTTGGGTTTGATTGATGAATCGTAAGGTGTAAGCGGCGGCTTCTGAGATAGTTTGCATTAGGCGTGTATATATAAAGCTAAAGTATTGAATTTTAGGAATACATTTTATAGTTTACGAAACTATTTGTCTGTTGAATTGGTTTGATTAGCCACGATAGCAACGGAAATCCTCGAGGTTTGGCAAGTGATTTTTTTCTAGCCAGAAAAGAGCGACTGCAAGAAGCTCCTTTTATGGTGTAGAAAAAACAATTGCTAACCAAGAGATATTAGTGTATAGCGGGAAATAGCTTCAAAAAAAAAAGCCTTCAATCTATAGATAGATGAAGGCAGCTTTTTGAATTAATAGAAAATAAATTATTTCTTAGCTTCTGCTTTTTCTTCTGTTTTAGCAGGTGCTTTATATTTATCGTTCAATCCTTTGATGATTTCTTTTGTGATATCAAATTTGTCTTCAGCGTATAATATTGATGCTGCGTCACCTGTTCCGTAGATGTAGGCATATCCTTTTTCTTTTCCGTACGCTTTGATGAATTTTTTCACGCCACTTACCAATGAATCCATTTCTTTTCCGCTTTCAACCTGTAATTCCTGAGATAATGCTTGTTGTGCATATCCTAATTGTTTTTCTTTTTTTTGCAATTCAGCTCCTTTTTTTTGCGCCCATTCTTGCCCATTAGCTTGTGCTTGCGCTTGAAAACTGGCTGCTTCTTGTTTAAACCTTGCGATTTCTGCTTCTAGCTGTCTGCCTTTTTCCTCTGCTTTTGTTTTGTATTTTGCTTCAAGGTCTTTTGCCTCTGTATATTCTTTCATTAATTCAGAAGTGTCTACGTAAGCTGTTTTTACTTCTTTAGCTGCTTCGGCTGGTTTGTTGCAAGCAAATAGAGAAATTGATAATGCGATAATTACTAATGCTTTTGTACTCATATTTTTAATATTTCTGTTTTGGTATTCGTGAATCTTCGATTTCATTTTGGTTAATTTCTAATATTTAAGTATTGGTGACAAAAATATAAAAAAATAGATAGTATTGACATAAAGTTTGAAAAATGCTACTTTTTTATGATATAAGATTTTATTATTACAATTAATGAATGGATAATGAACGTCTATTAAAAACAACCCTCATATCTTTTAAATAAACGAATTAGTTTAAAAGTTAGACAATCACATTCAATTACATTAAAAAATACGCTTAAATGCACTTAAAATGATTTTTGATTGTTTTTTAGGATGTAAATGTGTGAAGAATACTCAAAATTCTTCTTCGCTTCCCAATTCGACTGCAATCCGACAAAAAAAGCTTTTATATAATTCATTTTACCGGTTTTGTATTTTTCCGAAAGTAAGCTCACATAAAATGAGTCGAATTTCATAGGAAGCACTTTTTCTAAACTCATTGCTTCTTTTTCGAAAAGCATTTTTATAGCCGTTTTAGAAAAATGCCAAAAATGAATTGGCACATCATAAGCGGCCCAAAACTTCCCGTAATGTTTTGCGTCGAAAGATTTGAAATTTGGAACAGCAATGATCAACGTTCCGTTTGGTTTTAATAATCGTTTCAATTCTTTGATTTGGTTTTCCAAATTTGGAACGTGTTCCAAAACATGCCACATCGAAATCACATCAAAAGACTGATTTTCTAATTCGCTAGTTTCTCCAACAAATGAAACCCCTTTCTTTTTCGCAATCGCTTTTGCTTTTTCACTTGGCTCCACTCCTATCGTGTGCCAACCATTTTCTTTGGCCACAGATAAAAAATCTCCAGTTCCTGCACCAATGTCTAAAACACTTCCTTTATTCGGTAGCAAAGAATTGATTAAATTCAACTTATTTTTAAGCGCAATGCTTTTTACAAAATGATATACTTTTTCAAACAAAGACCTTTTGCTATCTGTGTGCGAAATGTAATCCACACTTTCGTAGTACTTTCCTAAATTTTCTAAACTGGGTTGCGGAGTCGTAATCAGCATGTCCAATTTTGCATCATGATACAAGTCGAAAATTTCCTGAGAAACAGAATAATCTTTAACGGTTAAAAAAGGCTGTTGGTTTGAAATGTCCATATTGTTAGTTTTCAGTTTCCAGTCGCAGTTTGCAGCTGAATCCCTTTAAATATAATGCAAATTTGATTTTGTTTCACGTGGAACGTCTTGTAAAGTATTCGTTTTTTTACTGAACACTGAGACTATGAACTGATTCCTTTCTCAACGTCCCATATAAATCAACAATACCGAAACATCACTTGGAGATACCCCACTAATCCTTGAAGCTTGAGAAATGGTCACCGGACGAATCTTGCTTAATTTTTGTTTTGCTTCAATGGACATGGACTTGATTTTCTCATAATCAAAATTCTCAGGGATTTTTACATCTTCCAATCGAAGCAGTTTATCCGCATTGTTTCTTTCTTTTTCGATATAACCAGAATACTTTACCTGGATTTCGGCTTGTTCCAGAATTTCTTGGTCTACATCATTTGCTGCAACATACGCAGCAACTTTTTCAAATTTCATCATGTCATCCAAATCGATCTGCGGACGCGAAAATACTTTAAACATTTTATCTCCTTGCGTAATTAAAGCCGTAGCTTTTGATTCTAATATAGGATTTGCTTCTGCAACCGAAACGCTCGTTTCTTTGAAGAAAGCAACCATCTTTTCAGATTCATTTAATTTGTGTTCCATTCTACGTAAACGCGCTTCTGATGCCAAACCTATTTCATGTGACATTGGCGTTAATCTGAAATCGGCATTATCCTGACGCAACAACGTTCTGTATTCTGCACGAGACGTAAACATTCGATAAGGTTCTTCTGTTCCTTTGGTGATTAAATCATCGATTAAAACACCAATATACGCTTCGTCTCTTTTTAAGATTAATGGTGCTTTTTCATGTACTTTTAAATGTGCATTTATTCCAGCCATCAATCCTTGAGAAGCTGCTTCTTCATAACCGGTAGTTCCGTTTATTTGTCCGGCAAAATACAAACCTTCAACAAGCTTTGTTTCCAAAGTGTGTTTCAATTGTGTGGGCGGGAAATAATCGTATTCGATTGCATAACCCGGACGAAAGAATTTTACTTTCTCAAATCCTGCAACGGAACTCAACGCTTTGAATTGAATATCCTCAGGAAGAGAAGTTGAAAAACCATTTACATAAACCTCACATGTATTCCATCCTTCCGGTTCCACAAATAATTGGTGTCTTTCTTTATCAGCAAAACGATTAATTTTATCTTCAATCGAAGGGCAATATCTTGGTCCAAGACTTTTTATTCTTCCATTAAACATTGGAGAACGATCAAAACCTTCTCTCAAAATATCGTGGACTTCAAGAGACGTGTATGTCATGTGACAAGATCTCTGATGAATTAACGGAGTAGTTACATCCGAATAAGAAAATTTATCCGGCTTGGCATCTCCTTTTTCTTCATTCATTTTGGAATAATCCAAAGAACGTCCATCTACTCTTGGAGGAGTTCCCGTTTTCATTCGGCCAGATTCAAAACCTGCCGCTACTAAATCTTCAGTAACTCCATGCGAAGCACTCTCGCCTGCCCTTCCTCCACCAAATTGCTTTTCGCCAATATGAATCAAACCATTGAGGAAAGTTCCATTGGTCAACACAACCGATTTAGATCGGATTTCTAACCCCAGCGAAGTTCGGATTCCTTTTATTTTTCCGTTTTCAATAATCAAACCTTTCACCATCTCCTGATAAAAATCAAGATTTGGAGTTCCTTCCAACATCATTCTCCATTCCTCAGCAAAACGCATACGGTCACTTTGAACACGTGGCGACCACATGGCTGGACCCTTAGATTTGTTCAGCATTTTGAACTGGATTGCAGTCCTATCCGAAACAATTCCTGAGTATCCTCCAAGCGCATCAATCTCTCGCACAATTTGTCCTTTGGCAATTCCGCCCATCGCTGGATTGCATGACATCTGCGCAATATTTTGCAAACTCATGGTTACCAATAAAGTTTTGGATCCCAAATTTGCAGCAGCAGCAGCAGCCTCAGATCCGGCATGTCCCGCACCAACAACAATTACATCATATTCCTCTAAAAACATCTTCTTGTATAATTTATACCCATTTTGAAGGGTTCTGATTTTGTAATCTATATTTTGTTCCACGTGAAACAATAAACAATTTATATAATTAAAATTCCATCCTGTTCCACGTGGAACACAACGAAAACAGCGACGCATCAATTCCTACAGTTCCACGTGGAACAATGCGATTTTTTCATCTTCTTTGTTACGCATCAAAAGCTCTTCAGATTCTCCTTTGTCTTTGTAACCACAGTAATGTAATATCCCGTGAACTAAAACCCGCTTCAATTCGTCTTCAAAAGATACATTAAAATCGGCTGCGTTGTCTTTTACTCGTTCAACCGAAATAAAAACATCTCCACTAATTTCATTTCCCATCGTGTAATCAAAACTAATAACATCTGTTAAGGTATCATGATTGAGGTATTCTAAATTTATCTTATGGAGGTATTTATCATCACAAAAGATATAGCTTATCTCCCCTTCTTTCTTCTTTTCTGAAATGATAACTGCAGATAACCAAGAAGCAATCGCTTCTTCGTTGTCTAAATTAAAGTCGGTTTCGTAATTAAAATTGATCATTTTTTATTAAAATATTCTTGAACCTTTTGATTAAAATTCGAGCGCAAAGGTAAGGATTGTCTATTTAATATTTCTATGCTATTCAAATAATCTAATAAACCAGCTGGCAACGCATTAGATTGATTGTTAAACTGCTTTTTGTTAGTCTCAGATTGACGTTTATTTTCCTGTCCCTGTTGCTGAATGGCAGAATTTAATTTCAATAATTCCTGTTTTACATTCAGTATCTTTTGCAACGTTTCACTCTTAAAACCTTTATTCAACAATTGCTTTTCAATTTGCTTCATCTGTTCCAAAGCGCTTTGTCCATTACCACCCAATCCTACTTTGTTCAATTCGTTTTGCAATGCTTCACGTAATTGCTTTTGCTCTTTATAAATTTCCATAATAGCTTGCGCATCACCTTCGCCACCCTCACCCTCTTGACCTGATTCGCCAGGTTTTCCTTGTTTTCCGTTTTGTCCTTTTTGACCGTCACCAGGCTTCTCTCCTTTCTTGATTCTCTCTTTTATTTTATCGCCAAGACCTTCTTGTTTTTTAATAATATCCGGCAATTGCATTCCTTGACCTGGCTTTGGTTTTCCGGAACCCATTCCTGACATTTGCATTTGCATATTGTTAAGCATATCACTAAGAAAATCTGCTAATTTGTTAGCCGCAGAAATGGTATATTGTTGATGCGACAAACCTTTTGGTACTTGAGCATCTGTTAAACTGGACAAAGACTTATCTACGTTGTAAACTACATTGCCAATCTCTTTAGTAATATCCTCCGCAATTTTAGGATTACGCAACGACATCGCAAACAAACTATCATCAACATGCTTGAACTGTTGTTTTAAATCCTGCTGGATTTTGATGTTTTTATTGAATGCCGGAGAACCTGATTTGTGCTTTTTAAATTGATTCATCAACTCTTCTTGTGACAAAGAAAAAGCCAATAAGTTGTCCAATATTTGTCTCATCATTGCAACATCTTCTTGCAACTGTTCCATCTCACCTTGCTCCAAAGTTTGTGCCATTTTTTGTGCCATCTCTTTCATCTTTTTAGAAGCACTTTTTTGATTATTTTTAGCTTTATCTTTCTTCTCTTTCTTCAATTCCTCAGAAGCTTTCTTTAAGTCTTCATCAATACTTCTTTCTTTAGCATCGTCTTTTGGTAAATCCAAAGGTGATTTTAATTCCTTATTTTCTTTATCTAAAACATTTAAATCTTCTTGAATTTTGTCAAACTCCGCATTGATGTCTTCTTGTTTGTCCAATTTATTTTCCTTTTCATCATTCGATAATTTATCTTGCTTTTCAGAAAGCTTGTCCAGTTTGTCTCCTAATTGTTCAGCTTTCTTTTCTACATAAAATCGCTTAGTCAACTCTACCAACTGTTCTAAATTCTTAGTTTGGTTTTTACTGTTTTGTTTGAACTTATCCAACTTAGACAATAAATCTTCATTTTGAATTTTATCGTTCAGTTCTTTCAGCACGTCTAAAAGGTTTTGATTTTTCTCCAATTCTTTTTCCGCTTTGTCCATTCGTTTTTGAAGTTCTTCTTTTAATTCATCCTTTTTATCGGTTTTGAATTGCTCCAAATTATCGTTCATTTTTTTAGTGAATTCCTTCATCATTTCATCCTGTTTCATTTGCCGTTTGATGAAATCATTTACTTTTTGCTGATCTTTGAAATCCAGATTTTCTTTTTCTTTTCCGGTTTTTTGCAACTTTTCCATTTCAGAAATTTGTTTGTCTTGGTTTTTTAAAGACTTCTCTAAACTGTTGATGTTGTCATTTTGCTGTTGCAATATCTGATTTTCCTTTTCTTCATCTGTCGAAACACGATTAGAAAAAACAGAAGACTTCGTGCTTTTAAAATTATGGATTGCATCATTATCAAAAACTTCAAAATAATAATCATAAGACACGCCTTGCTCTACCGGAAGATTACTTGGAAAAGAAAACACGAATTGATCAAAAGCACTTTTATTAATAACAATTGTTCCACGTTTAGCAGTTTGTGGTTTCTCTCTTTCGTAATAAACAATCTGCAATTTAGACAAGCCATAATCATCCGAGATTTGACCTAAAACATAGTTCTTAGACACCTTTAAACTGTCCGGTGCGTTGTTCACATTGATCGCTGGGAACTGATCTTTGACAATAGTAAGCTGATAATTGAGTTTTTCGTAGTTTTTTACCTTATCATTTGAAGTAAGAATTTGATAATCTGTATTTTGAACTATATTTTTAGATAAAACAAAAGCGTTTTCTGTTTTCGAAAAAGTAGCTTTAGAAATTCCATCCATCCACTCCACGTTTTGTGTCGCTTGTGTATTTATTTTCCAAGTCACACGCGTTCCTTCCGGAATAACCGCATTTCCTGTTCCTTTGATTGTTTCCTGTTTTTTATTCAAATACGATGGGAAATTCAATTGCATTTCAAAATTAGCAATCGATGGAACGGTTATGACTTTCAATTCATAATCAGCTGAAGAAATCGCATTTCCCTCCACGTGGAACAAAATATTTTCTGAAGGCTTTGCCATCTTAAATTGAAACTCTCCCGCTTTAGTCGATTCCATAAAATAACTTTCGTCATCAATAAAAATCATCGCATTCTCTGGAACTACTTTTCCCTCTGTTTTAAGGCGAAGGATAAAATCCTTTCCTTGTTCGGTTTGTAAATTTGAATTAAGAACTACAAATTTAAATGGAGCAGGTGGCAAAAAACTCGAATTGAAGTGCACTACTCTATTCAAACTTTGAGAAATTATAGTACTGTTTCCCGAAACAAAGAAAAACGCCAAGAGCAGTATTGGAATAACTGCTAAAGGAAAATACTTTTTGTTACCCGTGTAATTGATAGCATTTCCAAAAGGGATTGCCTGCAACGTATTGGCTTTTTGTTCAATGGATGCCACTAATAATTCTGATTTGACTTGCTGGTCTTTCAAATTAGCTAATTGTAAAAAGTTAGTCAGCTTATCACTCACTTCTGTAAAATGATTTCCAATAATTGTAGAAGCCTGATTGTAATCGATTCCTTTTTGAAGTTTAAATAATTTAAAAATGGGGAACAAAATAAAACGAAACAACAAATACACTTCTACTCCAACAAAAGTCCAAAACAAAATGGTTCTTCCCATTGGCTTGAGCCAAAGAAAATATTCGACAAAAAGCGTAAATAGAAAATACAACAATCCTAAACCGATAAAGAAAATAGTTCCACGTATCAGTTCGTTGGTATAAAACTTCCTGATGAAAGCTTCTAATTTTTGATAAATAAATTGCTGATTTTCCAAAATTTATACTTTGTTTTTTGTAACCAATAAAAGTAATAATTTATATGAAATGAACATCAGAAATAAGTACTCTAAATACAAAACTTAATATGTGAATTACACATGAACGATGAAAAACAATAAATAGCTACATGTGAATAAAGAAATGTTAAAAATCATCAAACTCATTAATCTTACATTATCTCATTTTCAGATAATCCAATTGAGTAATCGAATTTGTATCTTCGCAAAAAATTTACAGCAATGTCTAAACAAGTTCGGGTGCGTTTTGCACCAAGTCCAACAGGACCTTTACATATTGGCGGAGTTCGTACCGCATTGTTCAATTATTTGTTTGCCAAAAAAAACAATGGCGTATTCTTCCTGAGAATTGAAGATACGGATCAAAACCGTTTTGTTCCCGGTGCCGAAGAATATATCATGGAAGCGCTGGAATGGTTGGGAATTGCGCCAGATGAAACTATTGGTAAAAATGAAAAATTTGGTCCATACCGTCAAAGCGAAAGAAAAGATTTGTACCAACAATACGCTACTGAATTAATCAATTCCGGAAATGCGTATTATGCTTTTGATACAGCAGAAGCTTTGGATGCAGCAAGAAAATTAGAAGAAGAACAAGGAAAAACATTTATATACAACCATACTAACAGAGAAAAACTGGACACTTCACTAGTGATTTCTGCAGACGAAACTGTTAAAAGAATTGCTGCTGGCGAACATTATGTCATCCGTTTTAAGACTCCTGTGAATGAAACGTTGCATTTGCATGACATTATTCGTGGTGATGTAAAGTTTGAAACGAATCTTTTGGATGATAAAGTGTTGTTTAAAAGTGACGGAATGCCAACGTACCATTTGGCTAATATTGTGGATGATCATTTAATGGAAACATCTCACGTAATTCGTGGTGAAGAATGGTTGCCATCAATGCCTTTACACGTTTTATTATACAGAGCATATGGTTGGGAAGCTCCAGAATTTGCACATTTACCATTGATTATGAAACCAGTTGGTAACGGAAAATTATCCAAACGTGATGGTGATAAAATGGGATTTCCAGTATTTCCATTAGATTGGAAAACAGCAGAAGGCGTTTCATCAGGCTATAGAGAAAAAGGATTTTTCCCGGAAGCCGTAATCAACTTTTTGGCTTTGTTGGGATGGAATGACGGCACGGACAAAGAAATATTTTCATTAGAAGAATTAGTAGCAGCATTTGACTTGAACAGAGTTCATAAAGCTGGAGCTAAATTTGATCCAGAAAAAAATAAATGGTTCAATCACCAGTATTTAATCAAGCAGGAAGATGCAACTTTGGCGAAAGCCTATGCTCCTATTTTGGCTGAAAAAGGCATCTCCACTGCGCTCGATTTGACAGATGGAAAACTTATAAAAATAGTTTCTTTAATCAAGGAACGCGCACATTTTGTTTCTGAATTTTGGGAAATGAGTGATTTCTTTTTTGTAGCTCCAACCGCTTACGATGAAAAAGCAAGTAAAAACTGGAAAGCAGAAACACCAGCCTTGATGCAAGAATTAATTTCTGTTGTGGAGGAAATTACTGATTTCACTTCAGTAAACATCGAAACGATAGTGAAATACTGGATGACGAAAAATGAAATTGGAATGGGGAAAGTAATGCAACCTTTTCGCTTGAGTTTAGTTGGTGCACTGAAAGGTCCTCACCTATTTGATATCGTTGAAGTCATTGGGAAAGAAGAAACGATTAAGAGAATTCAAAAAGCAATAGCGACTCTTTAAACTAATAAAGCTTCTAGCCTTCAAAAGGCTAGAAGCTTTTTACTTTATAAACTTCAAAAGTTATAAATTTTACAAATAAATAATCAAATTCCCGTTTAGTATTCCAGGATTTCCCTTGAAATTGACTCCTAAATTCTTGTTGTTTAAGTTTTCAAGCATGTTATTGACTCCATATTGATACGAAACATTAGCTCTGAGATGACGAACACCAAACGTGATTCCAACCGTTGGATAAAAATTAAAATTAGAAATCTCCCTAATATCTTTGGCTAGCAAAGTTGTACCAGTAATGACATTGTTTTCATCAGAGTTATCTATATTTAATTTTCCATTTACTTGAACAATTGGGCCAAACTCAATACTCAAATGATTTTCAACAAGTTCATAACTTACTTGTAAAGACACTTGAGCTGACGCCAATTTATAATTAACATCTTCCTGTGCCAAAGTAAAAGTGTTTGTTGCAACAGAAAAATTATTCTCACTAAATTGAATGTTATACACCATGTCCCAATTATTATAGAAATTTCCCCGCATAGAAAGTCCCACATTCCAACCCAAGTCTGGTTTCGCATAAAAATTGTTAGTATTTAAGGAAAATTGATTGCCTCCAAAACTAATTCCAATCCTATTTGAATCCCTATATCTGTATTGGGAAAAGGCGGATACAGATACTAAAATAAGAAATAGGACAAGTGTTAACTTTCTCATATAATTAAGATTTACGAGGACAAACCTAAAGTTTTTTTGTAAATTGTGAGATAAATTTTAACTAAAAACAAAAAAAATTATGAATATTACGTTAATTATCCTACTGGTCTTTGGATTATTTATCTTACTATCCTCCTTTTTTACAGTAAAACAGCAAACGGCTGTAGTTGTAGAACGATTTGGTAAATTTTTAAGTATCAGACAATCAGGCTTGCATCTAAAAATTCCTTTAATTGACAGAATTGCTGGACGCGTCAATCTAAAAATCCAACAATTAGATGTTATCATTGAGACAAAAACCAAAGACAATGTTTTTGTAAAACTTAAGGTTTCCGTTCAATTTATGGTTATCAAAGAAACCGTTTATGATGCCTTTTATAAATTAGAATATCCACACGATCAAATTACTTCTTATGTGTTTGATGTAGTACGTGCTGAAGTTCCAAAATTAAAACTAGATGATGTCTTTGAACGAAAAGATGATATAGCCATCGCAGTAAAAAGAGAATTAAATGAGGCCATGACTACGTATGGGTATACCATTATCAATACTTTGGTAACGGATATTGACCCGGATATTCAAGTAAAAAATGCAATGAATAGAATTAATGCTGCTGATAGAGAAAAAACAGTAGCTGAATTTGAAGCAGAAGCATCCAGAATTAGAATTGTAGCCAAAGCGGAAGCGGAAGCAGAGAGCAAACGATTACAAGGACAAGGTATTGCGAACCAAAGAAGAGAAATTGCTAAAGGTTTAGTAGAAAGTGTTGATGTTTTGAACAGAGTGGGTATAAACTCCCAAGAAGCTTCAGCATTAATTGTAGTAACACAACATTATGATACATTACAAGCTATTGGCGCTGACGCAAATTCCAATCTGATTTTATTGCCTAATTCTCCACAAGCCGGAAGTGACATGCTCAACAATATGATTGCATCTTTTAGCGCTTCCAACCAAGTAGGTGAAATGATGAAAAATAAAAATGGGAAAAGAAGTACTCGAAAAGAAGATACTACCGATTATCAATTGCCAGAAACCCCAGAAACTCCAGATAATGAGGAATAAATACTTTAATAATCATAAAAAAAGAGGCTTAAACGCCTCTTTTTCTTTTTGCAAACCAATTTTTGACAAATGGAACTGCTTTGTTTAGTAGAAAAGGCACCGCTGTAGAGACGAGAGCTCCATAAGGAATTGCAGCACTGTAACTGCCTATTAGGTCGCTTACAATATTTTGTGGTGTAAAACTTTCTTTTGTTTTCTTTACTCCAAAAACTAATTTTTGATAACTAATCTCTTTTTCAATTTTTAAAATTTCTAATTCTCTATCTATTTGAGCATAAGAGGAATATTTTTTGGTTTCCATAATTTATTCGTTAAAAAATATTTCAGAAAATTTCTCGAGTATTGGTCCTTCAATAACTTTATCTTTAATTAAAAACAAGAGAATTGTAACCACGAGGTAGATTCCGCCAATTATTAAAAATCCCAAGGGATAACTTTCTAAAGATTGACCTATAGCCATGGCTCCTGCGATGGAGAAAAATAATAAAACCATAGCCAAACACAAAAAAATCAAAGAAAATTTGAAAATCATAGTGGTCGATTTCATCGCAACTTTAAAACCCCATAATTTATAATAAGATACATTACTTTGTATATAAGCATGAATCTGGTCTTGAATTTCCTCTGTATTCTCTTTTAATTCTTCAAAAGCCATGTAGTTCGTTTTAAGATTTAGTAAATGGGTAAAACCATATTATTTTTGAAGTTTAGCATTTTGCCTTTTTAACTCCGCTAATTTTTCTTCTAAAAAAGAAATTACCTCTTCAGTTTTGTGACTCATATTGGAAATCATATCCTCGTATGTTTCTTCTAAATCAAATTTAGCAGATGTCAACTTATCATTAAATTGCGAAGAGACCGTGTCAAATTTATTTTGCAAATCGTTTTTGGCATCATCATAACCATCTTTTAATTTTTCTCTGGTTTTTGAACCTTTATCTGGTGCATACAAAATTCCCAATCCAGCTCCAATAACTACTCCAGTTAAAACGGCAACTAATGTATTCCCTGTAGTATTCGACATAATTCTAAAGTTTAAAAGTTTGTTTCATAAAGATACAGATTTATTAACAACATCCCGTTAACAACTCGTTAAAGTGCAAATTTATAGGTCAAAAACCAAATAAAAGCGTGCTAAACCACCTATATTTTAATTTTATACTTATTTATATAAATTCAAAAAAGCAAGCTTAAAATCAACTTATGCGCTTCGTTTTTAATTGGAAAATAATATGAAAAAACCAATTGTTATAAGAATTTTAAATAATAGAAAAAGCCCTCTAAAAAGAGAGCTTTTAATTGATAAAACCTATACTTATTTGTATAACTTATATTTTAAGATTGTTTAATAATTGCAGTACTTTTTCATTTTTCTCCTTTGTTTTTAACTCTATAAGCTGATGCTCCAAAAGACTAAAATGATTCAAGTCATTTTGTAAATTTTCAATGGCCAAAATTCTAACGGCACACAATTGACTTTTCAATGACATAGAATATAATTTAGTCAACGCCTCTTCTTCGATATCTTTTACTTTTACTTTATCAGAATAATGTAAAATCAAATTAGAAAACAACAAGGAGTTATTGTCATTCTTAACATTTTTGACGATGGTGTGAATAATTAAACTGTAATTGTCGATACTTTTTATGTTAGCAACAATGGTGTTTAAAATCAAATTGGCATTATTTTCGTCTTTTTCCTTCACATATTTATTGATTTCCTTTTGGGTATTCATCAATACATTTTCTTCTTTCTTGCCTTTTTCTTCCCACGCGTCTTTTAAACCTACGGTTTTATTAAAGATAATTTTGATTTCGGTTGAATCTTTATCCACATTGAAGTAACCCAAGCGTTGAAACTGGAATTTGTCCCCCGATTGTACCGAAGCTAAACTTGGTTCTACAAATCCATTTACAATTTGTAACGAGTTAGGATTCATAAATTCCAAGAAATTTTTCTCCTTATGACTGTCTGGTGCTTCATCAATAAACAAGCGATCATAAAGACGCACTTCGGCTTCTAAAGCGTGTTGAATTGAAACCCAATGCAGGGTTCCAGCCACTTTTCGTTGACTCGCTTCACTCCCACTCCCACTTTGACTGTCTTCATCATAGGTTACATGAATCTCCGTAATAGTTCCCGCAGCATCTTTTATAACACTTTCTCCTTTGATTATATAGGCATTTTTAAGCCTTACTTCATGTCCTAAACTCAGGCGAAAAAATTTAGGGGGAGCTTCTTCTAAAAAATCTTCCCTTTCAATGTATAATTCTCTTGAAAAAGGAACTTTTCTAAATCCTGCGCTTTCGTCTTCCTGATTATTTTCGGCTTCTAACCATTCTTCTTTATCTTCCGGATAATTAGTGATTACTAATTTTATTGGATCTAAAACCGCCATCACTCTTGGAGCAGTTTTATTTAAGTCTTCACGCAAACAAAATTCCAATAGCGAGAAATCAATGATATTTTCTCTTTTAGCAACACCAATAATATCACAAAACTTACGTATAGAATTCGCCGTATAACCTCTTCTTCTCAATCCTGAAATCGTTGGCATTCTTGGATCATCCCAACCATTTACGATTTTTTCTTGAACCAATTGTAATAGTTTTCGTTTACTCATTACGGTGTAATTCAAGTTCAAACGGGCAAATTCATATTGATGTGGTCTCACTTTTGAATCATCATAAATTTGATCCAAAAACCAATCGTAAAGTTCCCGATGCATCACAAATTCAAGTGTACAAATAGAATGCGAAATTTGTTCGATATAATCACTTTCGCCATGCGCATAATCATACATTGGATAGATATTCCAATCCTTCCCAGTTCTATGATGCTCACGGTGTAAAATACGATACATCAATGGATCACGCATCAACATATTAGTAGATTTCATATCTATTTTAGCACGTAAAACATGACTTCCTTCTGGGAAATCGCCATTTTTCATCCCTTCGAATAAAGTAAGATTTTCTTCCACTGACCGGTTTCTATAAGGACCGTCAACTCCAGGTTGTGTTGGTGTTCCTTTTTGAACAGCCATATCTTCTGACGATTGACTATCAATGTAGGCCTTTCCGTTCTTAATCATGGCAAGAGCCCAATCGTATAACTGTTGAAAATAATCAGAAGAGTATAATTCTTCGGTCCAATTAAAACCCAACCATTTTAAATCTTCTTTGATGGCGTCTACATATTCCTGCTCTTCTTTGGCTGGATTAGTATCATCAAAACGAAGGTTTACTGGCGCATTGTATTTTAATCCTAAACCAAAATTTAAACAAATCGATTTAGCATGTCCAATGTGTAAATACCCATTAGGCTCTGGCGGAAAACGAAAACGTAATTTATCTTGAGGAAAACCGTTTGATAAACTGTCTTCAATAATTTGTTCTATAAAATGGAGTGATTTTTCTTCAGTTGACATTTTTTTGTTTTATTTTAGCAAAGATAAAAAAGTTTACAGTTTTCAGTTTACAGTTTACAGTTTTCTTTAGAACTGAATTCAGTACATGATTACTCTCACTAAAATAGTTAAGAAATGGGCATTATAAAACTTAAAAATATCAGAACGTACTCCTATCACGGTTGTTTGATTGAAGAAGGTAAAATTGGTTCTGACTACACCGTAAATTTAGAAGTTAAGACCGATCTGAGAAAATCCAGCCTTTCGGATGATTTAAAAGATACAGTGGATTATGTACTTTTGAATACCATTGTTGTAGAAGAAATGGCTATTCGTTCTGATTTATTAGAACATGTAGGACACCGAATTGTGACACGAATTTTTGAAGAAATTCCTGAAATTTCCAGAATTATTGTAGCAGTTTCTAAACTAAACCCTCCTATTGGTGGTGATGTTGAAGCAGTTACTATAGAAATGGAGGAGTATAGGAGTTAGCATAAAAATATTTTTTAAAACTTTTAAACTTTATACTTTAAAACTCTAAACTTTTTAAGTACTTTTGCCGTCCATTCAACGATGGCGTCGTGGCCGAGTGGCTAGGCTGGGCTCTGCAAAAGCTCCTACTCCGGTTCGAATCCGGACGATGCCTCTAAAAGAGATACAGAAATGTGTCTCTTTTTTTATGTCAAATTTTTAGAAAAAATTAAGTAAAGATAAGGTTCGAATCCGGCCCGAAGCTTCGGGAGATGAATCTAAAAGAGATACAGAAATATGTCTCTTTTTTTATGTCAAATTTTTAGAAAAAATTAGTAAAGTTAGGGTTCGAATCCGTCCCGAAGCTTCGGGAGATGACTCTAAAAAAGATACAGAAATGTGTCTCTTTTTTTATGTCAAATTTTTGGGGAAAATTGGATAAAGTTATGGTTTGAATTCGTCCCGAAGTTCGGGAGATACCTCTTTAACTTTCCAAGTAATTTGGATGTTTATCTATGTCACATTTTAATAAAAATTAAAAAATTTCTAATTTAAACCATTAAGAAATTAAGAAAAATTAAGTCTAAATCCTAATAAAACTCAATTTCTCCTTGGTTTAAAAAAAACTTAAACGACTTAAATGTTTAAATAAAAAAAGCCCTGAATCTAAATCAATTAGAGTCAAGACTTTTACTATTTTATAAAAAATAGTATTAATTATCTATTTTATCAAATGCTTTTTTAACCATTTCTTTTTCTTGAGGAAACCATCCTTGCGTAATTAAAACCATTCCGAAAACCATCATTACCACACTAATTCCTTTTTTAATTTTTAGAATATTTACTGGTGTTAGTTTTGTTTTTAATTGCTTCGCCAAAAGTATTTTTATACAATCAACAAACAAATAAGTTCCAATAACTGCAATAAAAAAAGTGACCATTCTGGAGGTTTGCATTTCGAGTTTTGGGCCTACAGAAATGATAATTGCCAACCAAAAACCTAGAACACCAATATTAATGATATTCAATAGAAATCCTTTGATGAAAAGGCTTATATAGTTTTTTTTGACAATTTCCTTGTCGATAATATCCGTATTTATTTTCTGTTCTTTTTTTAACTGTAGGAAGGAAATTATACCATAAGCCAACATCAACACTCCACCAAAAATGAAAAGAGCCGGTTGATCTTTTAAACTTTGAATCAATCTATAACTTCCTAAATACGCAATTCCTATAAAAACAATATCCCCTAAAATAACTCCTAAATCAAATACCAAAGCCGCTCTAAATCCTTTTATAATACTTGTTTCCAGTAAAATAAAAAAAACAGGACCAATCATAAAACTCAAGAAAATTCCCCAAGGAATACCAGCTAAAATGTCGTTTATCATTAAAAATTTAAATTTATTACGCTAAAATCTAAACCAAAGTACTACTATTTTTCTAAAATCGTACCGCCAATGAATACTTCTTTGTTAATCTGTTTAGGTTTACCGTAGATAAATATAGAGCCACCAGCACGAACTTTTGCATCAACTAAGGTAGATGCATGAATTTCAGATTTTCCTCCTGCAGCAACGCTTATTGTGGTTTGTGAAGTCTCTAAATCCTTAGCGTTTAAAATTCCTCCCGAAGTAATTACAACATCTTGATTTTTCGCTTTTCCTGATAAAGTAACTATTCCACCAGCATTCGCTTTGATGTTTACTTTGTCAACATCTATTTCTAATTTTATTTCTCCTCCAGATTTTGCATTTAAATCTAAGCTTGTTTGTTTGAAATCTTCTTCGCTGGATACATAGCTTCCCTCGCTCACAGCAATACTTTCGAGGTTTTTAAAATACAATTTAACCGTAATATCATCTCCAGATAATAATTGTGGAAAAGGCATTCTGATTTTTAATTCGCCATTTTTATTGACCGTTTCCACTTCGTCAGCGCGTGCTCCGGTTACTACAATCTTGTTTTCTGAAGCTTCAATTAATTTGACATTGATTTTATCAAAAACTTTAACTTCATCAAAATCTCCTAAGTTTCTGGTTACTTGAGCGTTTGTAAATTGACTTAAAAATACAAAAGCAATAATCACTAATCTTTTACTCATATTTCTAATATTTATTTTTTGATATTCGTGAATCTTTGATTTCATTTTTTTTTATTTTAACGGTTCTTCAATTCTTCTTAAAAAATTAAAATCCAGTTGTTTTTTAACTAAATCGGCATTTTTTACTTTAACGTAAATTTCGTCTCCTAATTGTAATAATTTTCCAGAAGTTGCGCCGGTTAGTGCATATTGTTTTTCGTCAAAAGTGTAATAATCATCTTTTATATCTCTGATTCTACACATTCCTTCACATTTATTCTCGATGATTTCAACATAAATTCCCCATTCGGTCACACCGGAAATTACGCCTAAAAATTCCTCATCCTGATGATCCTGCATGTATTTTACCTGCATGTATTTGATAGAATCCCTTTCAGCATTCGTTGCTAAACCTTCCATGGTTGACGAATGCAAACATTTTGTTTCATACGTTTCTTCATCAACTGATTTTCCTCCGTCCAGATAATGCTGCAGCAATCGATGCACCATAACATCGGGATAACGACGAATTGGTGATGTAAAATGCGAATAATAATCAAAAGCCAAACCGTAATGTCCTATGTTATCCGTAGAATATTTGGCTTTACTCATACTTCTTATTGCAAGCGTATCAATTAAATTCTGCTCTTTCTTACCATTTACATCTTCCATTAATTTATTCAAAGCTTGTGAAATAGAACCTTGTTTAAAATCAATTTTATGTCCAAACTTGGCAATAACAGCTTGCATTGCAAAAAGTTTATCCTCATTTGGCTCATCGTGAATTCTGTAAATGAACGTCTTTTTTTGTTTTCCAATATATTCCGCTACTTTTCTATTGGCCAAAAGCATGAACTCTTCAATCAGATGATTAGCATCTTTCGAAACTTTAAAATAAACGCCTTGAGGTTCTCCGGCTTCATCTAAATTGAACTTCACCTCTACTTTATCAAAAGAAATCGCTCCTTCAGCCATTCTTCTTTTTCTAAGAATTTTGGCTAATTCATCCATTTTTAGCGTCGCAGAAACAATTGCTGCTGAAACTTGATACGAACTTCCTGTAATCGAAATTTCTTCCGGAATCACATCATCTTTAGTTTCTATGATGTACTGCGCTTCCTCGTAAGCAAAACGCTGATCCGAATAAATTACAGTTCTACCAAACCATTGATTCACTACTTGAGATGTTTCAGTGATTTCGAATATGGCCGAAAACGTATATTTTTCTTCATTTGGACGTAATGAACACGCAAAATTGGATAATACTTCGGGTAACATTGGTACTACTCGATCCACTAAATAAACCGAAGTTGCTCTTTGATACGCTTCATCATCCAAGATTGTTCCTTCTTGAAGATAATGCGAAACATCGGCAATGTGAATACCTATTTCGTAATTACCATTTTCTAGTTTTTTGAATGAAAGTGCATCATCAAAATCCTTCGCATCTTTTGGATCAATGGTAAAAGTCAACGTATCTCGCATATCGCGACGTTTGGCAATTTCACTTTCTTCTATCGAAGTATCAATTTTTTGTGCAAACGTTTCCACTTCAATAGGAAATTCTGACGGCAAACCGTATTCAGCAAGAATTGCATGAATTTCTGTATCGTGCTGTCCTGGTTTCCCTAAAACTTTTATTACTGAACCAAAAGGACTATCGGCTCTGGCTGGCCAATCTTCAATGTGAACCAAAACTACATCGCCCTGCTCCGCCTCGCCTATTTTATCCTTTGGAATAAAAATATCAGTGTACATTTTTGGATTTGCTGTAGAAACAAAAGCAAAATTAGCTTGAATGTCAATAACACCAACAAAATCAGTTTTATGTCTTTCAAGGACTTCAATTACTTCACCTTCTGGTCTTTTTCCTTTTCTACGATTGTAAACATAAACCTTGACAATGTCTTTGTCTAAAGCGTGGTTTAGGTTATTTGTAGGAATAAAGATATCTTCTTCCATATCAGGACAAACAAAATAAGCTGTTTTACGTCCTGTCATGTCAATCTTACCTTCGTAATACTCTTTACTTTCAGCTTTCACTAAGTATTTACCTGGTTCTGACTCTATAATTTTATTTTGCGAAGCCAGAATTTTCAAATCTTTGATAATTTGATTTCTGCTTTCGGTATCGTCAAGCTCTAGCTTTGCTCCTATTTGTTTGTAGTTGAATGCTTTATTAGCACTTTGCGATAATATTTTTATAATTTTTTCAGAGAAATCTTTCCCTTTTTTTATCGGCTTTCTTAATCTTTTACTCATAAATCTGTTCTTAAAAGTCTAAAATTACAAAATACTAAACTGTTATCAGTAAAGAGAGCACAGTTTTAAAGAAAATATAACTTTACAGAATAGTTGTATCTTTATAAAAAGTATCAAAAATGGAAGAATTTCAAACCATTGCAATTTTCAATTATTCCCATGAAATTGTAGTTATTAAGCATTTGCTGGAGCAGGAAGAGATTAACTATTTTTTTGAAAACGAAACGTTGGTTTCCATTGATCCTTTTGGCAGTTTCGCCTACGGTGGAATCAAACTCAAAATTCATTTCAACGATTTTGAAAAAGTTCAGGAATTATTAGACAACCTAAACAACAATTTGAAAATCGTTTGAAACTGAAATCAATTTTTTGACTTTAATTTTTTTGAAAGTTGTCAACATATATTAATATAATAAAAAAGAAAAATTAAATTTAAATTATTTTTTGGTTGTTATTATAGCTTGTTAATAGTGGCAATAAATTTATTTTAAAACGCATTGAAATCAAGTTTAAAGATGTTATTGTGAGTTATCAACATACTTATTTTATTATAAACTCTTAGTTTTAAAGTGTTTTTATATTTTAATTAACAATGGTTGATAACATCAAAACTATTAATTTTGTAAATAACTCACACTACCCTTTTTTGTTGATAACCTACTTTTTAATATTGATAACTATTCTAAAATCTTATCAAACTAAATTAGGTTTTAAAAAACAGGTTTTGGATTACTTATTTTTATTTAAGTACCCAAATAAACTTCTAAAATTCTATCCGAACTTATCAACATTTGATGTTAACTTAAAGTTAACTGAATATCAAGCAATTAGGTTTCACTATTAACAATGTAAATTTTTAACATTTAAAGTATATAATTTATATTGATTTACAGCTATTTATAAAGATAATCCAATTGTTGATAACTGCTAATTGTATCACGGACTGTTAGTTACAGCTTTGGTAATTTACATTGTTTATGATACCTAAATAAAATTGAAAAATCTATCAAAGAAGCGAAATTTAAATTTCTCATGCTAGATTACTTTATTTAAATTTGCAGCACACAACTTAAAACATATTATATGAAAATCTCCATAGGAAACGATCACGCAGGACCGGATTACAAAAAAGCAATCGTTGAAATGCTTGAAGCAAAAGGACATGAAGTAACGAATTATGGAACTGATTCAACAGAAAGCGTAGATTACCCTGATTTTGGTCGTCCAGTGGCTACTGATGTCTCTGAGGGAAAAGCTGATTTTGGAATTGTTATTTGCGGAAGCGGAAATGGAATTGCCATGACAGTCAACAAATACGCAAAAGTAAGAGCTGCTTTATGCTGGACAAAAGAAGTTGCCGTTTTAGCACGTCAGCATAATGATGCCAATATTATTAGTATTCCTGCTCGTTTCACTTCAATTCCACAAGCGGTAGAAATGGTAGAAGCCTTTTTAAACACGGATTTTGAAGGTGGAAGACACCAAAATAGAGTAGATAAAATTTCTTGTTAGAATTTTTATTGGCTTAATTTACATCAATTCAGTCAACGCACTGACTGAATTAATGTAAATTCAGTCACTACGTTGACTGAATTACTATTTTTTGATTATAAAATATACGATTCACTGCGTTACGAAGGACAGGAACTACGCGCGTTTTATTTTAAGTGGAGTGAAACTAAAAAATCGAAAGTTCCCGCTGCTTTCGCAAAAGCATATCCAGAGGCTACTTTTGAAGTAATCAATAGGAGTAATTTTTTAGATTTTATAACATAGAAATATACCAAAAAAACTTGGAGTATACCAATTATAAAAAACTTCCTTAAAAAAGATATTTTTGAAGTTTTATGTCGGAAAATTAGCATCGCTAATCCAGAACCAATTGTTCCACCGATTGCACTTGAAAACAGTAAATTTCGTTCTGAAATGCGTCTTTTTTGCTGAATAGCCAGCTGTTTGTCAACTTCTATTATTGAAAAAGCAACTAAGTTAATAAGTGGAAAATACCAAAATAAAAAAGACATAAACAGGGGATTTTGAACCAAAGATAACCTTTAACAAGAATAAATGCGAACAAAATTTAATAGTCTAAATAGAAGAGGATCCTTTAAACTATGACTCATTTGGTATAATTCAATTTTTTTAAAAGCATAAAAAAATAGTTTCATAAAACATAAATTCCAATCTTGAAAACATAATTTTTCGAGATTGGAATTTCATTTTGTGATTAATCCGATTAAAAATTTAGAAGTCCTATTCATCAAAATTTAAATTGGTAGGTTCTATAATTTTTTCTGATTTTTCAATTTTCTTTCCGGTTGTTTCCACGGAACTATCTACAATTTCGAAACTCAAATTATCAAACCAGATTTTTCCTGTTCCTCGCACTAATGCACCGTATGAAATTTTTGAAGCAGTTGCAGGAACATCTACTACAATTTCATACTTTTTCCAGTCATTTGTGCCAATTATGGGGCGGTTATTCATATTATCGAACGATAATATTTGTTGAGAATTGGCTTTTTCAACTCGCAACCAAAAACAAGCTTTACCAGCAACATCTTTTGTTTTCACATAGCCGGAAAGTCGGATTCTTTTACCAAGATATTTTTCGGCAGCAAAGCTCTGCATAAGTGTACCAAATCCCGAAATATTAGGCATTATGGATTGAATAGTTGCGGCATTTTTCCCGTCGTAACCGGCTCCTTTTTCGACTCTCATGTCATAACTGTTTGGATCACTTCCGGATTTAAACCAACCAGATGGTAATTCAAATGACAAAAATGTTAAGGCTAATCCAATTAGCAAAAAACGTTTAATAGTAGTAGTTTCCATTTTTGTGAGGTATTAATTGTTTACTTACTTTTCATAGTTAGCAGGATTTTAATATCTGTAAATCAGGGACTTATAAAATTAGTTAAAAATTTAGTAATCACAACATTAAAATTTAATTATATTTTCAACAAGCTTAAAATTGGTTAAAAAACAATGTATTTTTGTTTTCCATTAAAATCTATATCCGCCTAATAAGGTCAGCATTATGACAAACATCGATTATATCAAAAAACATGTTGCTACTGCAGCTATAAACATTCAAAATACCGTTCAATTATTACAGGAAGATTGTACCATTCCGTTTATTTCTAGGTATCGGAAAGATAAAACCGGTAATTTGGACGAGGTTTTTATTGAGCAAATTGCCAAATTCCAGAAGGAATATGAAGTGATTGTAAAACGCAAAGAAGCGATTTTAAAATCGATTCTGGAACAAAATGCACTTAGCCCAGAATTAGAGAAAAAAATCCAGCAAAGTTTCGATTTACAGGAATTGGAGGATTTTTATCTGCCTTTTAAAAAGAAGAAAAAAACAAAAGCGGATACTGCCCGAGAAAACGGATTAGAACCGCTAGCCAAAATTATTATGGCGCAAAATAATGATGATGTCGATTTTATTTCGACAAAATACTTGAACGAAAATATTATTAATGAAGATGCAGCATTGCAAGGCGCCAGGGATATTATTGCCGAATGGATTAATGAAAATATTTATGTTCGAAAGCAACTCCGACGATTGTACGAACGCAAAGCCACCATTACCACCAAAGTTGTAAAAACGAAAAAAGAAGACGAAGCAGCACAGAAATTCAATCAGTATTTCGATTGGTCAGAACCGTTGACTAAAGCACCTTCGCACAGATTATTAGCAATGCTTCGTGCCGAAAATGAAGGTTTTATTAAGTTTAAAGTAGAAGTAGATATCGATGAAGCGTATGATATTATTGATGCATTAGTTTTAAAAAGTCAAAACAAAACTACGTCGCACGTACAATTAGCAATCGAAGATTCGTATAAACGATTACTCAATCCGGCTATTTCTAACGAAGCTTTACAAGAAGCTAAAGCGAAGGCTGATGCCAATTCGATTCAGGTTTTTGCGAATAATTTAGGGCAATTATTATTAGCTCCGCCTTTGGGTGAAAAACGAATTCTGGCCATTGATCCAGGATTTAGAAGCGGTTGTAAAATTGTTTGTTTGGACGAAAAAGGGGATCTATTATATAACGAAACTATTTATCCGCACGCACCTCAAAAAGAGGAAGCGATGGCAATGAAAAAAATCCGTTCGATGGTGAATTCCTATAAAATTGACGCGATTTCAATAGGAAATGGAACGGCTTCGAGAGAAACCGAATTCTTTATCAAGAAAATCGCTTTTGATAAACCGGTTCAAGTTTTTATCGTTTCAGAAGCGGGAGCATCCGTGTATTCAGCTTCAAAAATTGCCAGAGACGAATTTCCTAATTATGATGTGACGGTTCGAGGTTCAGTTTCTATCGGAAGACGTTTGAGTGATCCTTTGGCGGAATTGGTAAAAATTGACCCGAAAGCCATTGGCGTAGGCCAATACCAACACGATGTAGACCAAACCAAACTCAAAGAAGAATTAGACAATACGGTGATTCGTTGCGTGAATTCAGTTGGAATTAACATCAATACTGCGAGCAAGCATTTACTGAGTTATGTGAGTGGAATAGGAGAGAAGCTTGCCGAAAACATTGTGAATTATCGATCTGAAAACGGTCCTTTTACAGATCGAAAACAATTAAAAAAAGTGCCTCGTTTGGGTGAAAAAGCGTATCAGCAAGGCGTTGCTTTTATCCGAATTTCGAATGCAAAAAATCCGTTAGATAATTCAGCGGTTCATCCCGAAGCTTATGGAATCGTCGAAAAAATGGCAAAAGACTTGAAATTGACTGTGCATGATTTGATTGCCAACAAAGAAAAAACAGCCTTAATTAAACCAGAAAATTACATTACACCAGATATAGGATTATTGGGATTGAAAGACATCATCAAAGAACTCGAAAAACCAGGATTAGATCCAAGAAAATCAGCTAAAGTATTTGAATTTGACCCGAATGTAAAAACGATAAAAGATGTAAAAACAGGAATGGTTTTACCGGGAATTGTCAATAACATTACCAATTTTGGTTGTTTTGTGGATATTGGAGTCAAAGAAAGCGGTTTGGTTCATATTTCCCAACTAAAAGCAGGTTTTGTCAGCGATGTGAATGAGGTGGTAAAATTACACCAACATGTTACCGTAAAAGTGGTGGAAGTCGATGAGGATAGAAAGAGAATTCAGTTGACGATGGTTATTTAACGAGGAACCAAAAAAATTGATTAAATTTGAATAGTAAAAAAATCAATTATGGAAGATTGGCAAAAATATATCAGCATAAATCCAGAAATCAGAAGTGGTAAACCTTGTGTTTCGGGCACTAGAATTACCGTTTCGGATGTGTTATCTTATTTAGCCGCAGGAATGTCGATGGAAGAAATTATTGTAGATTTTCCAGCCTTGGATAAAGAAAAAATCATTGCCACACTTTCATTTGCAGCTTATCGGGATAAGATAACTACAATTGCTTTTGCATCATGAAGTTATTATTAGATGAAAATTTGTCTTGGCGAATGATAAAGCAGCTTACGCCAATTTTCTCAGAAGTTGTTCACGCAGCAGAATTAAAAATTAAACAACCTGCAGATGATATTTCAATTTGGGATTATGCTAAGAAAAATGGATTTACAATCATCAGTAAAGACGATGATTTCGAGAAAATTGTACTTTTAAGAAAAGCACCACCCAAGCTAATTTATCTTAAAACATATAATTTAGATACTAAAAAATTAGTCGATTTGATTATGGAAAATAGCGACAAAACAATCAAATTTATTAATTCTGATGAAAACGACATTTTCGAAATTTATTCCAATTAGTTTAAAAATAAAGTTCTCAACTAATGATAATTTAAATCATAAAAAAAGGCTTTTCAAATTATGAAAAGCCTTTTTTTTATTTTGTTTCTTCTTCTTTTTTATCAGCTGGCTGACCGTCTTTAGCAGCGTTTTTGAATTCTTTGATTCCGCTTCCTAAACCTTTCATCAATTCCGGGATTTTTTTACCACCAAAAAGTAATAAAACAATCGCTAATATAACAAGGATTTCTGTAACACCTAATCTTCCCATGATTGAATAATTTATTGCCGAAGCAAATTAGTAATAAAACTGCAGACAAAGGTATATAGAATTAGTTAACCGAAAATCATTTTGATGCATTTATTTGGTTTCATAAGCGTTAAAAATTTGCTAAAAATAAATTTACGTTAAGAACAGTGACGTCAATGCAAGGGAATACAATCAATGACAATAATTGTTATATTTGTTCAATAATCAATTTAGATGTCCAAGAAAAGACAAAAACGCAAAGTAATAAAGGAAAACCTATTCAATAAAAGGCGTTTAATAATTTTAAACGAGGATACTTTTGAAGAAACTTTTTCGTTGAAACTTACCTTAATGAATGTTTTTGTGGTAGCTACTTTAGGAGCTATAATTATTACAATTGTCACTATATTTATCATAGCTTTTACCCCGTTACGAGAATTTATACCAGGATATTCTTCTTCAAAATTAAAGCGAGATGCACTGGAACTCGCTTTAAAGTCAGATTCATTGTCCAAAGCCCTACAGCGCAATGAAGCTTATATTCAATCAATTCAGAAAGTGTTAACCGGTGAATTAGAATATGCAAAATTCAATAAAGATTCTATACTTTCGGTTGCAGATGAAGTTGTACCGCCGGTTAATTTATCAGCCTCAAAGCAAGAATTGGAGTTGCGAAAAGAAGTAGCGGAGGAAGATAAAAATGCAATCTCAAACGCCGTTAAAAGAAAAAGCGGAGACCCGAAATAAACGTATCTTTCCATTTTTAAAGAATAAAATCAAAATGTCGATAAAATCAATTGCAGCAAAAATATTTGCACAAAAAATATACAAGAAAACACAACTGTGGGCTACTAATCCTATTGTAACTCAAAAAAAGGTGTTGCATGAATTAATAATAGCTGCAAAAAAGACTCAATTTGGCATAGACCATCATTTTGAAACGATAAAAAACGAGAAGGATTTTGCAAAACAAGTTCCAATACGCGATTATGAAGCGTTGAAACCGTATGTAGATCAAGTAGTGAAAGGTGCCGAAAATATTCTTTGGAAAGGCAAGCCCCTTTATTTTGCTAAAACTTCTGGAACTACTTCGGGAGCAAAATACATTCCGCTGACTAAAGAATCCATGCCTTTTCATATTGAGGCGGCTCGAAATGCAATTCTTCATTACATTCACGAAACTGGAAAAGCTGATTTTGTTGACGGGAAAATGATTTTTTTGCAAGGAAGTCCATTATTAGAGGAAAAAAACGGAGTTAAATTAGGTCGCTTGTCTGGAATTGTAGCCAATTTTGTTCCGAATTACCTTCAAAAAAACCGAATGCCCTCATGGGAAACGAATTGTATCGAGGATTGGGAAACCAAAGTAAATGCAATTGTCGAGGAAACCTTTGATAAAAACATGACGGTCATTTCAGGAATCCCTTCTTGGGTGCAAATGTATTTTGAAAAATTGCATCAAAAAGGAGGGAAGCCAGTGGGTGAAATCTTCAAAAATTTCAATTTGTTTATTTACGGCGGCGTCAATTATGAACCGTATCGCGCAAAATTTGAAAATCTTATTGGACGAAAAGTAGACAGTATCGAGTTATTTCCGGCCTCGGAAGGCTTTTTTGCCTACCAAGATTCACAAAAGGAACGCGGCATGTTACTGCTTTTAAACTCCGGAATTTTTTATGAATTTATAAAATCGGATGAATTCTCTAATGAAAAGCCAAAACGTTATACGATTGGCGAAGTAGAATTGGGAGTGAATTATGTTTTGATAGTTTCTACCAATGCAGGACTGTGGGGTTATAATATTGGCGATACCGTTCAGTTCACCAGTTTAAAACCGTACCGAATAATTGTATCGGGAAGAATCAAACATTATATTTCGGGTTTTGGAGAACATGTAATTGGTAAAGAAGTGGAAAGTGCGTTACAGGAAGCAATTCTTGGAACTACCATTCGAATCAATGAGTTTACCGTGGCACCACAAATCACTCCAGCAGAGGGATTGCCGTATCATGAATGGTTTATTGAATTTGAAAACGAACCGGAAGACAGCGTATCTTTTGCGGAAGCGCTGGACAATGCCATGCGAAAACAGAACATGTATTACGCTGATTTGATTGTGGGCAAAGTGTTGCGAAAAGTGGTGGTTACCAAAGTCGTTAAAAACGGTTTTCAGGACTATATGAAATCGATTGGCAAATTGGGGGGACAAAATAAAATCCCGAGACTTTCTAATGATAGAAACATTGTGGATTTGTTAAAAAATAAATAAATGTCTTACCTTTGCAGGTTAGAAAATAAGTAGAAAATGAAAGAAACAAAAAATATATCACGTTCCAGAGCGCAAGAATCATCTGCAGCAATTGAAAAAATGTACATTACGATGCGTCACCTTTTCAATAGGGGATTTTACAAACCTATGGGAATTTCAGGGGATACGTTACGAGAAGCATTATTAGCACTGCGACCAGAAATTTATGGGAATATTGCCGAAGAAAAAGTAGAATTGAACGGGCTTTTATATGTTATTGAACGACTTCCGCTAGGAATTGAAGAATGTCGTTTTATCAATTTAACTTCGGAAGAAGGGTATTCTAAATCGCATTTTCAGGCGATTGTACCTCCAAAAAGACGTCGTAATTGTTACCGTATCGATGAGGAACAAATGAATGTGGAGATTACAAGAGGACGCTCTGATATTTATGATATTCTGACGCATTTGACTTTCATTTTCATCGAATCACACAAAATTAGAAACCGAGTTTTACTGGATGATGCCGGCGAAGTTTCTCGCGACTGGTTCAAACTGGAACAAGCAGTTTCACAAAAGAAGAAACTGACTTTGGTAGAAAAAGAGAAAGCCATTTCGCATGCCGCCAATATTCTGGGAAGAACATTTGAGGAAGTATTGGATATTTATGATGCTTTTGGTTCAGCTGCTGCGCCAGATCGTTTCTTGCATGTCATCTTTTGGTTGGGAAAACTCGCCATTGAAGAAATTGTAGATGATAACAAGAGAACAATCACCTTTAGTCCTATTTTGAGAGAGCGTTTGGGTCACCACATTCACGGGGAAATTTGGGCTACCAACATCAAGGAAGTTTTGAAAGAAAACCAACTTTTAGACCGACCAATTCACGTAATCAGTGCGAACATGCACAGTGTGATGAACTCTATTTTTGCAACGGAAGTTTTGAAAACCAAGTTCAAAGACAAATCGGATTTCTTTATTTATGAGGAATTGAGTAAGTCCGGTGCGAATGCGGTTCGAAACCAAGTGGAAGAAGTTGCGTTGAAATGCGGAATGATTTCGTTGCCGGATACATCAGGAACAAATATCGATGTGCAAATTTTTGATACTGCTAAAATGGATTGGGCAAAAACGTCATTTCCAAAGGCAAATACGGGAGATAAAAAACCAGTGCTTATTGTTATGGATTACGCGTTTGGAGAACAAGCGTATGAAACCATTGACGAGTTGTTGAAACCGTTTAAAAAAGACATTTTATTAAATGTGGAATCGGTTTCTATCATGGGGAAAGCTGGAATTCTGGAAGGTGGAAAAGGGGATATTATGATTCCAAATGCACACATCAATGAAGGAACGGCGGATAATTATTTTTTCGAAAATGAATTAACAGCTGCAATGTTTGAAGGAAACGACATTGCTGTTTTTGCAGGTCCAATGGTTACTGTATTAGGAACGTCATTGCAAAATAGAGATTTATTGAAGTTTTTCCATGAATCGACTTGGGGAATTATCGGATTGGAAATGGAAGGTTCTTATTATCAAAAAGCGATTCAATCGGCCTCCAAAATCAGAAAGAGTGTACCTCATGATGTTAAGGTAAGATATGCATATTATGCCTCTGATAATCCTTTGGAAACCGGAAGCACATTAGCTTCAGGAGGACTAGGAACTACGGGTGTAAAACCAACCTATTTGATTACCATTAAAATATTGGAACAAATTTTCAACGCAAAATAATACTATAGATGAGTCCAAACGTGCCCAATAATTCACAAGAACAGGAAATAGATTTAACTCAAATTTCAAAAAAAATAGGCGATTTTGTACAAGATTTTAATACTTTCTTATTCAGATGTATTGGGTTTTTTGTCAAGAATGTACGAGTAATTTTGATTTTGTTTGTAGTTGGTCTTGCCCTGGGACTTTTTATAGACCAGAGAAATAAGAATTATAAAAGTGAGGTTATTGTAGCTCCTAATTTTGGTAGTACGGATTATTTATATGCAAAAATTGATTTATTAGCTGCTAAAGTAAAGGAAAGAGATACTTTTTTTTTAAAAGCAATCGGTATTCTAGAGCCAACTAAAATAACAAAAATTTCTATTGAACCCATTGTCGACGTTTATAGTTTTATCAATAACAGCGACCAAAATTTTGCACTGCTAAAGTTAATGGCAGAAGATGGAGATTTAAAATCCATTGTGAAGGAAACGACCACCAGTAAGAATTATACTTTTCATACTATTACTTTTTTAACAAAGGGAATAACTAATAATGAAAAGGGGATCCAACCGATTTTAAACTATTTAAACACGAGCGATTACTATACAAAAATTCAGAAAGCGTCCGTGATTAATATTCAAGAAAGGATAAAGACCAACCAGGGAATTGTTTCTCAAATAGACGGAATCTTAAACGAGTTTTCGAATGCTACAGCTGGAAACAATCAAAAAAGTGATAAATTGGTTTACTACAATGAAAATACGCAATTGAATGATGTCATTAAAACGAAAGAATCATTGCTTACAGAAATTGGAAACTTAAAAATTAAGTTGTTAACTTCGGATAAAATAATAAAAGAGAATAGCACCGCTATAAATATTGAAAATACAGCCTCTATTAATGGCAAAATGAAATTAATACTGCCGTTTTTATTTATTTTTATTTTCATTTCTATTTCATTTTTCATCGCTTTTTATAAAAAGCAAATGTTTAAGGCACAACAAATAGCAATATAATTTGAACTTTAATTGTAATCTATGAAAGGAATAATATTAGCAGGAGGATCAGGAACTCGTTTGCATCCACTGACGTTAGCCGTAAGCAAACAATTGATGCCTATTTATGATAAACCCATGATTTACTATCCACTATCATCCTTAATGTGGGCAGGAATTAGAGAAATACTTATTATTTCTACACCGCATGATTTACCACTATTTAGACAATTGCTTGGTGATGGGTCTAACTTGGGCTGTCGTTTTGAATACGCTGTTCAGGAACACCCAAACGGTTTAGCAGAAGCCTTTATCATAGGCAAGGATTTTATTGGCAAAGACAAAGTGGCCCTGGTTCTAGGAGACAATATTTTTTACGGAACGGGTTTGTCTGATTTACTGCAAGCTAATAATGATCCTGAAGGCGGGATTATTTATGCCTATCATGTGAATGATCCAGAGCGTTATGGCGTAGTTGATTTTGATACTAATGGTAAAGTACTTTCTATTGAAGAAAAACCTTTGGTACCTAAATCGAATTATGCAGTACCAGGAATTTATTTTTATGACAATGACGTTGTTGATATTGCAGCCAATATTAAACCGAGTCAACGCGGAGAAATTGAAATTACAGATGTGAATAAGGAATATCTTAGGAGAGGAAAACTAAAAGTTAGTATTCTGGACCGAGGAACAGCTTGGTTTGATACGGGAACATTTAACTCTTTGATGCAGGCATCCCAGTTTGTACAAGTTATTGAAGAGCGCCAAGGACTCAAGATAGGCTCTATTGAAGAGGCTGCTTATACCATGGGGTATATCGATGCCGAACAGTTAAAAGCAATAGCACAACCGTTACTAAAAAGTGGCTACGGCACGCATTTGCTAGATATTATTTAAAATTAATTATGAAATTTATACCTACTACACTCGAAGGATGTTATATTATAGAACCTAAAATCATAAAAGATGAAAGGGGCTATTTTATGGAAAGTTTCAACGAGAATACCTTTCAAGAAGGAGTCCATCAAGAAGTTCATTTTGTTCAGGACAATCAGTCCTTTTCAACTAAAGGCGTACTTAGAGGGTTGCATTATCAAACTGGAATTCATGCACAAGCTAAATTAGTACGCGTTTTACAAGGCGAAGTTTTAGATGTTGCGGTCGATATTAGACCGGATTCTTTGACTTTTGGACAGCACATTTCAGTGGTACTTTCTGGCGAAAATCAAAAGCAGTTTTTTGTACCAAGGGGTTTTGCACATGGATTTTTAGTATTAAGTGACACCGCCACGTTCTTTTATAAATGTGATAATTTTTACAACAAGGATTCAGAAGGAGGAATTAGCTATAACGATACTCAACTCAATATAGATTGGCAATTTCCGGTATCAGAATTAGTTATTTCTGAAAAGGACCACTTGTTACCAACCTTACAGCATGCGAAATGCGCTTGGTAGTGCTTGTAACAGGTGCGAATGGACAATTAGGACAGTCCCTTCGATTTGTTGCCGATAAATACCCTCAAATTGATTTTGTTTTTTGTGATTCTAAAGCACTCGATATTACTGTAAAAGTAGCAATAGCGTCCGTTTTCAACACAATTAAGCCTGATTTTTGTATTAACACAGCTGCATATACCGCCGTTGATAAGGCCGAAAGTGAGCCAGATAAAGCGATTGCAATCAATTTGACCGGTGCTAAAAATTTAGCGGAGGCCTGTAAAGAGTTCAAAGCCAAATTAATTCATGTTTCTACGGATTTTATCTTTGATGGAAATGCAACAACACCTTACACCGAAGACGCAACTCCCAATCCAAAAAGCGTTTATGGGCAAACTAAATTAGACGGAGAAAAAGCTATTCAAAGCATTTTACAAGACTATTTTATTGTAAGAACATCTTGGGTTTATTCGCAATTTGGGAATAATTTTATGAAAACCATGTTGCGATTGGCCACAGAAAGAAACGAGCTAGCAGTGGTTGATGATCAAATAGGAACACCTACACATGCGGTGGAATTAGCGAATGCATTGGTACAGATTATTTTGTTTACTAATAAAAACCCAGAAATGAACACCTTCGGTATTTACAATTTCAGTAATGAAGGAGCATGCAGTTGGTTTGATTTTGCTCAAAAAATATTTGAAGTTAATCACATCAAAATTGATTTAAAACCAATACCAAGTTCTAAGTATCCAACCCCTGCGTACAGACCTCGATACAGTGTTTTAGATAAAAGCAAGATCAAAAAGACATTTGATATTGAAATTAAAACATGGGACAAAACAATTTAGGCTAAGGAAACAGAACTAATTTGAAAGTAAATGTGGAGAAAAATATACCTATCATTCAGTAATGAAGTAGCACATAACTTCTTTTATTTTAGTGTTATTAAGTTTACCAATATACTTTCAAAGTATATCTTGTTGGGTTATTTAATAAGGACTTTAGGAGAACAAGGCTATGGCATTCTTACTTGGGTTGATTCATTTACGCAATACTTTTTAATATTGGTTAATTTTGGGTTTGATATGTATGTGGCAAAATATATTGTTGAAAACAAACAAAATAAGGCTAAGATAGACGAAATTATTTCTGCCATTTTAACCATAAAAACAGGATTATTTGTCTTTGGTTTTTTACTGCTGGGGTTATTTTCTTTTAATGATGAAATAGCAAAAGTTGCCCATCTGCTATTTTTTATGTTACTGATGGGAATTGGAGAAATTTTATTTCCAATTTGGTATTTTCAAGGAATCGAAAAAATGAAACCCATCGCTATCGTAAGTGTTATTTCCAGATCTTTATTGGTTATTCTTACGATACTGTTTGTAAAAAATGCAAATCATATCGTAGTCTATATATATATTTTGGTAGTTTCGAACTTAGTTTGGGGAGGGTTGGGATTTTATTTTTTGAAAAAAGTATCCAACTTTAAATTCATAATCGTTCCCCTAGCGACGCTGAAGTTTTACCTAAAAGAAGGCTACTTATTTTTTTTAGGACGATTTTCAACACTTTTTTTAAATTTTGGCACTATCTTTTTAATTGGTTATTTCTGTTCTAAAAATTTAGTTTCCGGTTTTGACATAGCTTCTAAAATTATTTTCGCTTTTATTTTTCCTTTTGAAGTCATTCAACAAGCTGTTTTTCCATCCATTGTGCGTACAAGGAATAAACTATTTTTACAAAAACTAGTTCTTTTTACAATCTGCAGTGCTTTGTTCTTTGCAGGAAGTATTTATTATTTTTCCGAAGAATTAATGATGTTTTTTGGCGGGATTCCTATGGGGAAATATGCCTATTTACTAAAATCATTGGTAGTATTGATACCAGTAATCAGTAGTTCCATCATCATAGGAAGTTGTTCATTAGTAGCTTTTGGGGCATTAAAACAATATAATTACGCTCTTGTTTTTTCTTGTTTGATTTATATATTTGTAGTATTAATGCTGTACTTTATGGGACAAATGAGTTTTAAAAATTTAGTCAGCCTTCGTGTTAGTGTAGATATAATCATGGTTTTACTTATTTTTTATTTTGCTGTTAAAAAGAAAACGTTATTGTAATTAGAACATAAAATAAGATACAGGAAACGATATTAAAAGGTGACGATTATAATGTGATTTAATAATGAAAATTAAAAATAGCTACTATATTTGTATAAAATCTGAATTAAAAAAAACTAAAAAATGAAAAAGTATATTTATTTGATATTTGTTTTAGCATTGGCAGTATCCTGTAAAGAGGAGGAAAAGAAAGCGGATTCTTTCAGTCTAAAAGAAATTGTAAACAAACAAAAATATCAAATGGAACTCTATCAAGTAGAGGCTAATGAGTATACTTTAGTAGTTTTAAACCGGTTAACAGGAAAGGTATTTGTAGGAAAGAATGCTTCTGGATGGTATGAAGCTACAAATGCTGAAAGTATTCCAGTTTACAAAACACCAACGTATTCTATTGAAGTATTCAAAGGACCAGAATCGAGTCCTCAAATTTCCTTAATGGACGAGAAAGAGGGCGAGCTCTATATGTATATTGTAGGACATACAGCCAATTTTTACAATACAAACGCTGCAATTAAAGCGCTTGAAAGAAGCTAGTATTTCCAAAACATAGAATGATGATCGTAATTTTATTTTTTTTGTTCTTGCTGGTAGGGATGCTCTATTGGAAGCGAAAAATATTTTTGCTGTCTCCTGTTGATGTTTTTGTGTTATTTTTTATTGGGGTTTTAGTTTCAACGGTTCTATATCATAATTTCTATCCTAGTCATGAGAAATTTAATTTTTTTCAATTTGATTTTATTGGAAAAAATAAGTTTAACCGAGCCTTTTTAGTTTACATAAAAATGCTTTTACTGTTTTTAATAGGCGTTTTTTTATATTCCTTTTTGAATAAATCGTATTTTACTCTAGCAAAACAGCGGATCAAAATCATAAATGTTCAAAATATAAATCTCAATACTAATCAAATTTCCATCGTAATATTTGCGATAGCTATTGTTTGTATCGTTTTGGTTTACATTGATTATGGTTCAATGCTGTTTTATCGAGTCGAATATATCCCTAAGGACAATTCAATTTTTAAAATTATTTATCAAAATTTATTTATTGTTCTTTGCCTATTGTCAGGTACGCTTTATAGGCAAAATAGATCTCTTGCTTTAGCGGCTTTTTTTATTGCGATGACCGTTGGGATAGGAGTGGGGAGTAGGTCAGCAACAATTTATTTAGTAGCATTTGGATTGAGTTATTCAGTGTTTTTGAATCATGAGCGTGCCAAAAGATTTTTTGTTTTCTTTATTCCTTTTGTTATTGTTTTTTTTGGGTATAATATTTCGCTGCGATTGGAGTCCAATACACATGGGCTTATTCCCTATTTGAAGGCAACGGTTTCTAAACCGGAGATTCTGTTCAAGTATACAATCATGAATATTTATTATACGTTTATTTTTGGATTTTATGCAACTTCGGAGACTATTCACGTTTATAAAAACGCTTCTATTAGTAATTTAGTCACCGTATTAAACCCATTACCTGGAAGGTTGACAAACTGGTATGCAATTGCCTCAAAACTCAGGATAAATGAAATTGCTCCCTATACAGCCATAGGTGAACTGGCTAAATATCCACTTTTTAGTATCTTTTATTATTCGCTATTGGGTTATTATTTTGCGGCGGTAGATTTTTTTATAAAAAGTCAAGTCCTTCATAAAAAATATTTTTGGGCAGTACTCCAATTTTTAGTATTAGCTTTATATGTAGTTCATAGTTTTGAATACAACCTAAGATCTTCCCATCGTTTTATCTACTATTCGATGGCACTTTATATGCTTTATTTTATTTTAAAAAGAGTTAAAATTAAAATGCCTCTTAAAACAAATTCTAGTAATTTTCAGAAACAATGAGCATGAAGATAAAAGATTTTACACTTGAAAAAGTAGGGCCTTATGTTGCTTTTTTTTGTGGTTTATTTGTGTTATTGCCTTTTAAAATAAAGCCTTTAACGGTATTTGTTTTTTTTGTCTGGAGTCTTTTTTCACTTTTTAAAAACAGAAAAAACATTAAAATTGAGATAAAAACACTAATTATATGTGGTATTTTCTTCATTGGCTATGCAGTCAGCCTACTTTTTTCGGAAAATATTCAAAGGGGTTTTACAATTTTAATTCGTTGTATTCCCATTGTCCTGATTCCGCTTGGATATTCTTTTTTGACCCTAGAAACAAAAATTATTTTTAATAAAATATTTCGTAAAACGGTTATTGTTGCGGCCAGTATCTACTCAAGTCTGCTATTTATTTACTTATTCCAACTGGGTTATTTTAGTCAAAAACTGGATTTGTATACTTACTATTCCTTTATAACTTATGAATTTTGGGGTTTGAATGAACATCCCATTTATAGCTCAATCTTTTTTTCAATTGCCTTGTTTTTTATTTTGATAGAAGGTTTTAGAAACAAAATATTAAACTTTTTTTTGTTTCTAATTTTAATTTTTGGACTTTTAATACTAGCTAGAAAAGGTGTAATCGTTTCCTTTTTTATTTTATCCGGTATTTTATTATTCCTCAAAAACGACAAGAAACAGACCGCTAAATTGGTCTTTGTTTTTATTGGACTATTTTTAGTATCACTTTGTGTTACCGAAATCAGAAGTCGTTTTTTAGAACTATTTGACACTAGTAAAGTGGTAAATAACAAGGAAACCTCCTCTGGAATTAGGTATATTTTATGGAATACAAGTGAAAAAGTAATTAAAAATTCAAATTATTTAGGATATGGTGTAGGAGATGCCCAAGAAGTTTTAAGCAAAAAATTAGCTTTGGATGGATATGCAGTTTTATCTAAAGAAAATTATAATGCACACAATCAATATCTTCAAATAGGATTAGCTACTGGCGTTATTGGTATTCTTTTGTATTTATTTTCAGTAGCTTATTTATTTCGAAATTTTATGAAGCGAAAAAATGCGGAAGCAATCGTCTTTTTATTATTTTTTATTTTTGTTTTTCTTTTCGAAAGTGTTTTGGAACGGCAAAACGGAATAATTATTTACTCCTTTATTACAAGTATGTTTATTTACACTTCGGAGTTTGATAAAAACATTTCAAAATGAGACAGAACTTGCTTATCATTGGCCCTTTTCCAGGTCCACCAAAAGGAATCAGTTTGTCCAACGAAGTTGTTGCAAATGGCTTAGCCAAGAGGGGTTGGAATGTAAAAAAAATAAATACGGAACTTTCAGATGCTGTTAATAGCGCCATCGGTACTTTCTCATTTGAGAAGTTGAACTTTCTAAAGACTTATTTACAGAGTTACAAAATTTTCCCAGCCGATGCCGTTTATATCACTATTGGGATTACATTTTTTGGCGTCCTAAAATATGCCCCTTTCATCATTTTGGCGAAAATTTTAAACAAGAAGATACTCCTTCATTTGCACAGCAACCACCTAAAAAAAGAATATCATTCGTTACATGGAATAAAAAAGACTCTTTTTTTTAAAATCATTGCTTCATTCGATACAGGAATCGTACTTTCTACTTCATTAAGAGACAACTTGACTCCATTTATTGCGGAAGAGGCTGTTTATGAATTGTATAATTTTGTAGAAGATAAATTATTGCTTTCTGAGGAAATAGTGTTACAGCAAAAAGATTTTTCCACAATTCGACTTTTCTTCTTAAGTAATTTATTAGAAGAAAAAGGGATAAACCTGTTGCTTAAAGTGATTAAAAGATTGAATGAAGAAGGTCTATTTATAGAAGTTAAAATAGCAGGAAACAAGATTAAAGACAACAATGTAGATGGGTTACTAGCAGATTTAAGTAATGTGTCCTATCTAGGAATTGTCTCCGGAACCGCCAAGCAAGACTTGTTGATTTGGGGAAATGTTTTTTGTCTACCTACCTTTTTCAGTATGGAAGGACAACCTATTAGTATTTTAGAGGCAATGGCTTTTAATGCCTTAATACTGACTACAAAACATGCCGGAATTCCCGATATTTGTTCAGAGGAAAACGCTGTATTTTGTATCGAAAAAAGTGAAGAAGATCTGTATTTAAAATTGAAATTCACAATTTCAAATTGGGAGGAATTACAAAAAAAAGCAATAGCAAACGGAGTCTATGCTAGGCAGAGGTTTACTGAAACCAAATTTCTTACTACTCTAGAAAGTATCATTTTAGAAACAATTAGGAAATAAACGGCAACTATGAAAATTACTATAATTGGCCATAATTATTTCCCAGAGGACAGCGGGATTGGTTTATACACAACTGGTGTGGCGGAATTTTTGGCGCTCAAACACGAAGTTAGTATTATAACTGGCGTTCCTTATTATCCGCAATGGAAGGTTCATGCTGAATATGTTAATAGCCCCCTTTTTTCGAAAGAAACGATCAACCACGTCACAGTATATAGATTCAAGCAATACACACCCGCAAAACCAACCTTTTTCAAAAGAGTCCTTCAAATGGCTCATTTCCTTGTGGGTTCTGTTGTTAATGTTTTAAAAATCAAAAAATCGGATGTGATTATTGTCGTTATGCCTTTCACAGTTTCCATTATTTTAGGTTGGTTTTTAAAAATAAGTAAGGGAGGGATGTTATGGATTCACATACAGGATTTTGAATTTGATGCTGCCTTGAAAACTAAGGTACCGTCTAAGCATCAGATCATCTCTAAGATTTTATTTCAAATTGAGAAATGGACATTAAACAGAGCGGACTGTAATAGTACGATCAGTAAAGGCATGATGATCAAATTAGCGCAGAAATCTAACGTTGATCGAATTTACTTTCCAAATTGGATCGATTATTCTATGATAAATCCTGAAACTGCCCAAGAGAATAAGGTATTTACTAGTTCTACTACATTCAACATCCTTTACTCAGGTAACATTGGTGAAAAGCAAGACTGGGATTTCTACATGCAGTTCGTAACAGCAATGCAGATGCATCCTGAATTCCATTTTTATTTGGTTGGTGAAGGCGCAAAAAGAGAGGAAATTGTGCAGCAGTTACAAATCCTAGGTAATTTCACCTATTGTCCGCCAGTACCTTATAATCAGTTAAATAACTTGTTGTGTCAGGCAGATGTTCATGTATTGTTTCAAAAACCAGAGTTCAAAGATCTAGTAATGCCTTCAAAAATTTTAGGAATGATGGCAAGCGCAAAGCCTTCCATAGTTACTGGCCACGAAGATTCTGAAATAAAGAGCAATTTTGAGCATTCTCAAGGTGGGTTTTATATCCATGAAAACAGTATTGAAACGGTAAAACTAGCACTACTCCAATTAAAAGAAAATCCCAAAACGGGAAAATTAATGGGCTTAAGAGCAAGACAATACGTGGTAGCAAATTTTGCTCTCGAAAGTGTATTACCACAGTTCGAGAAAGATTTGATAAAAAAAGCAAACAATTTTATTGATTTATTTTAGAGAATATAGCGTCAACTTCCAGCTGTTCTCCTGTCTTTGTATCATAGAATCTATTTTCTAAAGCTTGTAAATGGAACCCTAAATGCCACAATTTAGCTTCCATTTCGTGATAAAATGTACCATATTAATAGTTGTAAAACCTCATAATCAGTAGGCATCTTTAATTAAACAATAGAAGTAAAATAGTAGTGTTAAACAGGATATTGTTTTAGGTTTTATTTTATCTTGCACTATTAAAATTAAGTTAAAACAAGCACTAGATAATTAAAAAATAATGAGGTATTCTACACTGATCAAACAGTTATTTATTGTTGCAAAGTCTAAATGGGCTTTACAGTTAGTTCAAGGAAAACTCTTTTCCATAGCTTCATTTGAAGTTGTTTCTAATTTAAAAAAAATGGTGCCCCAATTAGATAATATTATTGATGTTGGTTCTAATTCAGGCCAATTCTCTAAAGTCGCTAGCCATTTTTATCCTAATGCAGCAATAAACGCCTTTGAACCATTGCCAGACTTGTATTTAAAAATCGAAAAATTATTCGATTCCAATAAAAAAATCAAAACGCATAACCTTGCTTTAGGAAACGAAGTGGGAGTGATTAATTTCAACAAAAACAAATACGGTCATATTAGTTCTATATTAGATATCAGCTCGGACAATATTCACTACCCAAAACAAGAGAATGACTTGTCGCAGATTAAGGTAGAAATAAAAACGCTAGATTCTCTTTTATTGACAAATAGTGTAAAGGCTGAAATTACGTTGTTAAAATTAGATGTTCAAGGTTATGAATTAGAAGTCTTAAAAGGGGCTGAAGAATCATTAAAAAACATAGATTATATAATAATTGAAGCTAATTTAGAACAACTTTATACAAATCAACCTTCATTTACTGAAATGAATACTCATCTCATGAGTAAGCATTTTGAACTCTCTGGAATGCTTGATTTCAATTTAGGACATAAAAACAAATATATTGAAGTTGATTTATTATATAAAAAAACCATTGTTGTCCGATAAAAAAGAAGCCAAATTAATGGCTTCTTAAAATAATCGTAATTTAGAGTTGCAAAATTCAAATAACGATGGGTAAAAATAAGTATTTTTCGACTAAGTCTGTTTTCGGACAGCTGATTTCTTTAATAGATGATTCAATGGTTCAGAAAGCTGTTGAGAAATATGATTCAGACAGATATGTGAAAAGTTTTAAAAGTCAAGATCATTTATTTAGTCTGGTTTTTTGCTGTTTAGAAAAATGCAATTCATTGCGCGAAGTTGCTCAAGGAATGCTTGGTTTGTCAGGTAAA
>NZ_FNDB01000019.1 GCF_900099915.1 Flavobacterium omnivorum | reverse complement strand
TTTATCTGCAACAAAGGCCTGTCGTTCCAAAAAAGACTTCTGTTTCTCTAGAAGTTTTACTTTGGCTTCAAGTTCCATTATCTTTTGTTCTGGCGACTTTGACATAGTAAATGGTGTTTGGTTTTCCCAATCAAAGTTACCGAATTTTCTAAGCCATTTAACAACAGTTGATCTATTTTGAATGCCATAAGTCTTTGTGGATTCTGTAACTGTAAGTTGTCCTCGTTCAATTTCTTGAACAATTTGTAATTTAAAAGACATTGAATAATCTTTTTGAGTCCGCTTCACATAGCGTGTTTCTTCATGTTTTTCCATTAGGATACTTTTTGTGTATCGCTATTTCAGGACGGGACATCGATTAAATAAGAAAAGCTACATCTTTACGGATGTAGCTTTTTCTTGTTTTGTAATAAAATAAGATAACTATCATTTTATTATTCAGAGCCTTGTTCAATAGCTTTTTCTAAAATTTCATCCCGACCTTGTCTCAAACCATTTATTGTGGGCCTAATTTCTATGTCAATTTTAATTCCTTTTCTCTGTGTTTCAGTATTATCCGGATACATAATACCATTGCCTGAAATTGCAGTTTTGTAACCTCCAATATATTCAAAAACAACTACGTCTCCATCTGCTCCGGCTGTTTGATTTCCAATTGTAATTACATTGTCTGCCGTTTGAAGTGCCATAACGGTGAATTCTGACCTGCTTATTGATTCTTCGTTGACCAAAAGAATAACTTTTCCTTTAAAATTTTTGTTGTTTTTGATTCCTGTTTGTAAGTTATCCTTGAAGCTAAACATTCCAGGATAGTTCATATTTGGACTGTAAACTTTACTGAAATCTCTTTTTTCCGAATTTAAATGTCTTGATAATAGTTTGTAGATGAAAGCTGGATAATTTCTTAAGTCAATGATTATTGCTTTTTTATTTTCGAAAGATTTAAATATGTTGGAAACATCAGCACCTTTTACACTTGCCATATTTATGTAGCCAATTATTTCGTTTATTGATTTGGTTTTAATCGTTGTGAGGTTATCCCAATATTTAAAGTCATCGAAATCATACCGATTGACTTTAATTTTTTCAATCAAATTATTTCTTTCGATAGTTAATGTTGCAGAACTATCCTTTCCAAGAAGAATTTCGTTATAAGTTTGTCGAATTTTTATATTTGCATTTGACCCTGCAATATATTTGGATTTTTTTTCTGTTTCTTTTTGAATGTCTACCTCGTCAATTTTCAAAAGTACATCGCCTAATTTTAGATTGTTGATTTTGGCAAGAGAATCATTGTAGAAACCTGAAACTACTGCTTTATTGTCAATGTTTGAAATTTTTATAGGAAGATATTTAGGTACTTCGCCATTGAAACTAATCCATGCGTGCGTATCGTCTAATTTAGCAACGAGTTCTTTTACGAGAGAGTGATATTCGTCTTTATTGGATACACTTCTAAATTTTGGAATCATTTCTGTTAATACAGAATCCCACTTTTGGTCTGTAAGATATTTGTATGGATAGAAATATTCGATGATATTCCAATATTTGAATAAGCCTAACAGCCTGTATTCTTCACTTGGATATGAAAAATTTTGATAAATAGGTTCATTTGTAACTTTAATTTTTCCAACAGGTTCTGCAGTTATGTAGAAATTTTCTCCTTGAAATCTATTTTCTTCAATGTATTTTAATTTTGCTGTAAGTTCACTATTGAAAATCTCTGAATCTTGTGTCCAAGAAAGATTGAAATTTTTATCAAAATAAAGTTTGTCAGAATCACAATTTTTACATTTTTCAATGCTGCCTAAACTGTCAATCCAATTACTGTAAATTTTTGATAATGTTTCCGTATCGCTCGCTTCTAATACTTGAGGAAGATATTTGATAAATTCTTTGTCCCAATCGTATTTGCCCTTTCCAACTTCTGGATGATAATATTTTAGAAAACCATAAATTTTGCCAATTGTAATTAATTTTTCAGTGTCTGAAATCTTTTGTTGAGCAAATAGAAAATTAAAATTCAAGCAGATTAAAATTAAAAGTAGAAATTTTTTTTTCATAATATCCCCAATGTATTTCATTATAACTTCCTTACAATTAGTATAGATTAAATTATTCCCTTTGTTTTTTGTGAGAATACAAAGGGAAGTCAAATTATTAGAACAGCATTTTTAATATCACTTATTTTTTAAACTGCTGATAATTGCCATAACATCTTGATCGCCTAATCCTTCTTGTTCCGCGGCAGCATAACTATCATACAAAGGATGAATCAGCGGTGAATCCAGTCCGGCTTCTTTTGCCAGTCTTAAATCTTTGACTAAATGTTTCAACGCAAATGCTGCTGGGTAGGAATCGTTCAGAATAGAAGGTGTTTTGATATTCGTGATTCCGTTGCCGCAAGCGCCTTGATTGATGATGTTGAGCATGTCTTCTTTGCTTACGCCATTTTTCTCGGCAAATAAAACCGTTTCGGCTAACCCTTGAAGATTCAATCCTAGCAAGTAATTGATAGCTAATTTTGAAGTGCTCGCTACGCCTGGCGCACCAACATGAATGGCGATTTTACCCAAAACGTCAAATATGGGTTTGGCTAATTCGTAGTCTTCATTTGAAGCACCCACAAGAATAACTAAGGTTCCGTCTTGTGCTGGTTTGACACTTCCTGAAACCGGTGCATCGATAAAATGAACTTGATGCAGCTGACAAAGCGTGTGGAGATAACGGGAGGTTTCTGGAGCAACGGTACTCATGTTGATGACGGTTTTTCCGGGAATTGCAGCAGCTAGTAATCCAGTTGGTCCCTCAAAAACTTCTTTTACTGCTGCGTCATTGGATAACATAGTCAAAACAACGTCACAAGTTTCCATTAGTTCTTGCAAACTGCTTGCTGATTTTGCTCCTGCAGCCAGTAATGGCACTTCTTTCTCTTTGGTGCGATTTAAAACAGATACTTCAAAACCTTCTTTGAGAAGGTTCATAACCATTGGATTTCCCATGTTGCCAAGGCCTGTCCATCCTAATTTTAATGTATTCATGATTTTTAGTGCTAAATGATACGTTTCCTGTTTTGGTGTTAAAGCTAGAATGCTCTTAGGAAAGCGATACTAAAGTACGTTTTATTTCTGGGAAAGAAATAAAAATTAGCTTCAAGAACAGGGGTGTAAATTTAAATAAGGATTTTTTTATTAAAAGCAACTTTATGTCGCTTTTCTTTATGTTGTGGATACTTACTGATGTAAATATACCAAAAGTAAATTCAGAAGTTCATAGATTGTAATTCCTAGGCCTATTCCAATTAGAAACCAAACATATCTTTGCTTTTTGTCTATTTTTACAAATTGTTCCTTGAGTAATATGCCATTTTCTTTCAATTCAAGTTTGATTTCTTTTTTGTCGAATTGTTTGCATTTGGATTCTAATACTAAATCTCTGGCGTTTAGTTTTATTTCGTGGGTAATTCCAGAAAAAGAAAACTTTTTAGAAATTCTTTTTCCATTCAGTAAAACACTTTCAATTCCAAAAACTGAGTTTAAGAATTCTATTTTATTCGAGTCAATATTAAATTCAGCGTATTTCATTTTTAGTTTGATTTTTTATAATGTTCCGCTGCATTGAAATGTTGTATGGAATTAGACACTATATCAAAACAGTTTTTTGTTGTGATTTTTTACAATGTTATTATGTTGATTTCACCTTTTTTATTTCTTATTTTTATTTCTGAAACTGTGATATTCTCAAAAATTGATTTATTAATAAAATCACATAATTTATAGTTTTCGTAGTTTTTTCCATTAATTTCAATGATTTCGTCACCGTAATTTATTTTAGCTTTCAATTTTTCATCCCAGACAATACCGATGGAGAGCTTATTATTTATTATTGTCCGGGAAAACGGTAAATATTTTTCGATTAAATCTTTATTATGTTCATATTGTTCAAAATAAAATTTTTTGTTAATAAAATCAATTGTACCTATACCATTTTCGAATAAGCCAATTCCTATCCTCGAATTATTATCATTTGTAGTTGTAGTCGATATATTTAGGAAAGCTGAATTTGCAATCTTCATATGTTTAAGTAGTAATCTTACCTGTTCACTTTCTGGAGAATTCCCGCTTAATCCAATGCTTTCTGAACCTTTTCCATTTGCAACTTCACTAAAAATTTTTTCATCTTTAAATTTTATATAATTTTTATGTGAAATATCATAAAAACCTTTCATTCCTGTATCCAATAGTACTTGTTCTTTGCCACTATCTTTTGAGCCGGTTAATTTTAACCATATAAAAGGACTACTTTGTTGCCCAAATAATGATAGTTTTGAACTATTTTCATTGTTTAAGTGAAGTTTTTTAAGATCATTAGTTATTATTAATATTTTATTTTTAACATCAATTTGAATAATCGAGTTTCTTAATAAATTACTTCCAATAAAACCATCAATTTCAAAACAATCAAATACTAAATTATTTTCGTCTTGCGAAGATAAGGCAACTGAATTTTCAAAAATAATACTACCTATTGTCAAATTTGGTAATTGAACAATATTCATTGTTGACTTTATTTGATTTGCATCACTAATTTTTAATTCCTGCAAACTTTCAAGATTTAAAATAGTACTTAATCTTTTTGTTATTAGGTTTGGTGCACCAGTATCTAATAAAAATCTATATTTATTTTCATTTATTAATACTGAAACTATTATTTTTCCATTAACATATTCAAAAGGTATTTCTGAATAATAGTTTAATTCTTTCGAATTCCCTAAATTAAAATTTACATCTTGTGCAACACAATAATTTGAAAGCAGAAGAAATATTACGATTCTAATATTTATCATTTGTTATTATATTTTGGGTTGAATTACTGTCAATTTGTTTTTACTCGCCACGAAATATCGTTTACACTCAACCCTAATCGGGTAGATTGTCGCTATTGAATTGCACCTTATGTTTTTTCAAATATATTAAATTTTTCTTACAATTTTCATGCGAAAGAATAAACGTTATAGTTACTGCGGTTTGCGTGAAGGTTTAAGAATTCTTTTTTATTATAGTCAATATTAAATTCAGCATATTTCATTTCTAGTTTGAGTTTTTTTATAATGTTTTGCATCTTTGAAATGAAGTGAGGTTCATAATCGCTCAATTTTCGGCTTAACGAAAACTTGATGCGAAACGATAATTCCATTGTACTCCAGCTAACTCAAAGCTTTTGTGCGATTGCTTTTTATTTATTTATTATTTCGTAAACAATTGTAATCGTTTCTTCCAATTCTTTTTCTTCCACATCAAATTTATCAAAAGAAGTTTTTTGATTTGAAGCCATTGCTGGCATAACTTTACCCATTTTAATTTCTGACACTTTCATCATAGAAGCACTTTCAAAATCACGCATTGTAAATTTTGAAACTTGTTTTACATTTAGCAGTTTCACTTCAAGTGCATTTGCAATATTTTCTGCATTACTTTTTGCTTCTCCAATTGCAATTTTTACTAGATTTTGTCTTGTAGTTTTTTCTAATTGATCAGAAACCTGAGTTTCAAAATCTATATCTGAATCTTTTAGGTTTTCGTTTTGTATTTCTTGATAAAATGCCTCAATTATTTTGTTATCAAGAGCAAATTCAACAACCAAAGTATTTTCAGATGTATATTCCTTTTTATTGTCATTATGTTCATCACTAGATACTTTGTATTCCGAGATTTTAATGTTTTTTTCTGTAAAACCAATTCGCAAAAGTAATTTCTGTACTTTTTCTATTTCTTCATTTAATTCCTTAATTGAAATCTTTTCTACTAAATTACGTTTTGAAACACTAATTCTAAAACTTGCCAAATCTGGCTTAACTTTCATTTTTGCAATTCCTTCCGCTGTTATTTCATTTCCGGTTTTATTCTGTGAAAAAGAGTTGAATGTTAAAAGCACAAATGCTAAAATTGTTAAATGTTTTTTCATATTTATTTGTTTGTTTTCGTTTTTCTGTCGCTCGAAAGTTTCGCACAACGTTTGGCAGCTTGGCGATGGTGGGGAATTTGTAACCTTTTAACATTCTGCTTTGCAGAAAAGTTGATGCGAAACGATAATTCCACTAAACTCCAGCTAGCTCAAAACAGCTGTCAGCCATAGTACTATCTCAATAATTAATTAACCAAAATATTTCCTTTTTCGTCATACAAATATTTCCAGCTACTTTCATGTTTTGTAGTTTCCACATCATCATCGTAATGTATTTCAGTATATTTCGTGTAATTGTTTTTTGAGATTGATCCATAGAAATACTGATCTAATAAATAAAACCTTTTCAAAGGATTTATAGAATTATCATAATTTTCAAATATTCGAACAATTTTTTCACCTTTATTTATGCTATTACGTTGCTCAAAATATTCAGTTTTGCTTAAATTACTATTAGAGTCATAGTAGAATTTTTCTGAGAAAGTCAACAAATAATTATCCGGAAAAGTATAAGGTGTATTTGGAAAAGTTGTTTTTATTTCCACAAGTTTATTGTCTGAATAATAATAAAGAAGTTTTCTATACCAAGAGTTATTGTAACCATTTGGAATTTCTTTTTTCTCAATTTGCATTGATTTATTTAAAGTAATGTAAATAGATTCCTTAGGAACTGACTTTCCCACTAATGTTGTGAAGTTTTCAACAGTAACTATATTATTGTCATATTCTAAAGAAGTACATATTTCATTTATATAAAATGTTCTGGGATTTATTTCAATAAAATTTCCCGATTTTTTAGTTAATCGTTTGGCATTGTCATATTCAAAATAAGTGTATAACCCAGATTGATTTTCTGAAGTGAGACCGTAAGGACTCATTTTGGTTATCAAAGGGGCATTATTTTGAGCGTTCTCAATTTCTTCGTCATTACTAGAACAAGAAAAAAGTAAAATTCCGATAGTTAAAAATATTAAAAGTTGTTTCATTTATTATTTGTTTAGTATTATGGCTAACGTTTTGCTGCTTTGAGATGGCTGGAAGTTCGTAACCGCTCAATTTTCGGCTTAACGAAAACTTGATGCGGAACGGCAATTCCACTAAATTCAAGCTATATCAAAACAGCGGTTGGCAGATCGGCATTTTTATTTTAGTGACTCACAATATTCTTTATTCACTACTTTGTCACGCATACTTGATTTGTTGTTGAAATTTCTTGAAATATTTCTAATTATATCACTATAGTTGTCAGTCCCATCGACTCTTTTATGATAAAATGGTTTTATTGATGCGCAATGTTTATGCTCAAACAAAGTACTTAATAATGTTCTGTCAGATATTCCACAAGAATGACCAAAAATAAATATTTGATAATCTCCACTATTTAGAAATTCTAACAATTGTTTGTAATTATCTGTTTCTAAATATTTAATAGATTTTATGTTTTCGAGATATTCATTATTGTTAAGATTTTCTATAGATTTATAATCTTCATCAATTTCATCTCCAAAGCCAAAGATGACGTCATTTCTATCATATTGATCTGTTGTTCCGTGAATATGTATATATTTTTTCTTTAATCCACTGTTTGAGTGATATGATTCAAATTCATTGTGATTGGAATATATTTTTTCAGTAAATGTGTAATTGAAATTTAGAAATAAAATTTCTTCAGGTTGCAAAAGGAAGTAATTAGGTGCGCTTTCTGAAATTAATAATTTACGTAATTCTTTTATTGGATTATTTTCTCCAATTCGAGAAATTAGATTACGATTTTCTTCTTTTAATTCTGATAATTCAACTTGATTATCTTTCAACCCTTTAATGTCATTTTGCAATTTAGAAAATTCGAATTCGGTTTTTTTGTTAATTGATGATTCAGTAAAATCTTTAAGTTTAAAATCTGAATAAACTTTATAACCAATGTTACTCCTCATTCTTACACTATTCATATCTTTTCCGAAATCTTCATTGAATTTTGTTTCAACCTTTTTCAGATATTCTTCTAGTAGTTTTTGAATCTTATAGAAGTCTTGATTTAATGAGTCAATTTTGTAATTGCAATTTTTTTCTTTGAAAGAAGTTTTTAGCAATAAATAGTACTCATTTTCGATATCAACCCAATTATTGATAAAGCAATTCGTGCTTATGATTTCAAAAAATTTATTCTTGAACTTAATTTCAATTTTTCTACACGATAATTTTCAATTTTGTCTTTTAATTTTTTGTAAGTATCAATATCGCTTAAATCATAACCAATGAAAAATTTTATTATTAATTCTTCGTTTTCAAATTCGTTTTTATGAAAATTTCCATTATCTATTTCTTTTAAAAATTCTTTCCAATAGTCATCAATAAAATTTCTATAACTAGTTAACATTCCGTGTGCTAAATCGAAACCATTTCCAATTAGTATTATTCTATTCATTTTATATGTTTTATTTTCAACGATTCGCAATATGCTGTCTGCCAACTTGTATATAGGCGAAACAAACCTTCGTCTATACATCAAAATATGGGTAGATTGGTGAAACTTTCTTTCGTTCTATACTCCCTCAAATATATTAAATTTTTCTTACAATTTTTCTGGAAAAGAATAAACGTTATAGTTATTACGGTTTGCGTGAGGGAGGGAAGCGGCATCCTTTATTTTCTTTCTTTAAGAAAATAAAGATACAGCGTACCGCCCGACCCAAAGTGGCGAGGAGGAACGACAAAGCCGCTGCAGGGTCACGCCCAAAGGAACAATCTCACTTTTCCCATCCTTATTTTGAAATTTCTAAAAAAAGTATATCTTTAGCCCACTAAAAAACCAAAAACCCATTTTATGGAAGACCAAAAACCAGACGATTTTAAAAGAGAATTAGGATTACTTGACGGAACCATGCTCGTAGTGGGTTCTATGATAGGTTCCGGGATATTTATTGTAAGCTCGGATATGGTGCGCCAGTTGGGTTCTGCGGGTTGGCTTATTGCGATGTGGGTGCTTACGGGCACCATTACGGTGATTGCCGCCGTAAGTTATGGCGAGTTGAGCGCAATGTTTCCTAAAGCGGGTGGTCAATATGTGTACATTAAGGAAGCGTACGGAAAATTAGTTGGGTTTTTATACGGTTGGAGCTTTTTTGCCGTGATACAAACGGGAACGATTGCCGCAGTGGGTGTGGCTTTTGCTAAATTTGCTGCTTACTTGTACGCACCTTTGAGTGATAAGAATATTTTATATGAGTTAGGTAGTTTTAAACTCAATGCTGCTCAGATTGTTTCTATTATTACCATTATTCTACTAAGTTATATTAATAGTCGTGGAGTGAAAAACTCGAAGATTTTACAAACGGTTCTTACTGTGATCAAAATTTTGTCGCTGGCTGGTTTGATTATTTTTGGTTTTATGGCAGCTAAAGCTGAGGTTTGGGACGCAAACTGGACCAATGCCTGGACATCACAAGCGCTGGATACGACTTCAGGAACTTGGATGCCTATTAGTGGAGTGACATTGATATCAGCCATTTCTGCAGCCTTAGTAGGTTCCTTGTTTTCCAGTGTGGCTTGGGAAGGGGTAACTTTTATTGCAGGGGAAATTAAGAATCCAAAACGGAATGTAGGATTGAGTTTGTTTTTAGGAACGTTGATTGTGAGTGTGATTTATATTTTGGCTAATATTATGTACTTGGCAGTAGTGCCTTTGTATGATATTGCGACGGCCGAATCCGATCGTGTGGCTGTGGTGGCTTCACAAAGTATTTTTGGTTCTATTGGGACTTTAATTATTGCGGTAATGATTATGATTTCGACTTTTGCTTGCAATAACGGTTTGATTATGGCGGGTGCCAGAGTGTATTATACGATGGCGCAAGACGGTGTTTTCTTCAAGAAAGCTGCCGAATTAAATAAAGCGAGTGTTCCTGCTTGGTCTATCTGGGCGCAGTGTATCTGGGCTTCGGCGTTGTGTTTGACAGGAAAATACGGTGATTTATTGGATTTTGTGGTGATTATTGTGTTGATATTTTACATCTTGACCATATTGGGAATCTTTATTTTGCGCAAGAAATTACCAGATGCTGAAAGACCGTATAGAGCTTTTGGCTATCCATTTTTGCCAGCACTTTATATTGTTGTTGCTAGTGCAATATGCATCGCTTTACTTTATACTAAAACGAGCACGAGTGGTTGGGGTGTTTTGATTATGCTAGTTGGAATACCAATTTACTATTTGACTAAAGCTAAGGAGTAGTTTTTTAAAATTATGAATTATGAGTTATGAATTTGCGGATGTACATCGTATTTTTAAATAGAGATTTTTTACGAATCAGTGAAAATCCTTCAAATCCGTTTCATCTGCGTTCTATTCGATACAAAATTAGAAAATGAACACTTAAAAAAAATCCGTTTAATCCGTGTCATCTGTGGCTAAATTAGAGCTACAATGCCAATAAAAAAGCAAAAAAAATCCGTCTCGTTTTAAAAACAGACGGATTTTCTATTGAATTCAGGTTGTGTTGCGGTTGTTTTAAATCTACAAATTAATGACTAAAAACTAATAACTAAAAAATTACAACCGCAATATACAACCTGTAAAGGACCGCTAGTAATACGTAAAACGTCTTACTTTAGCAATGTATTTTGCCAATCGGATTACTTGGTGGCTGTAACCGTATTCGTTATCGTACCAAATGTATAAGACGATATTCTTTCCATCTTTTGAAACGATAGTTGCGTTACTGTCATAAATAGCAGGTTGTGGAGTCCCTATTATATCTGAAGAAACTAATTCATTATTCATGGAATATTTTATTTGCTCTACCAGCTCGCCTTCCAAAGCATATTTTTTCATGATAGCATTGATTTCCTGTACCGAAGTGGTTTTGGAAACCTCAAGGTTTAAGACAACCAAAGAGCCATTTGGAACTGGGACCCGAATCGCATTGGAGGTCAGTTTCCCTTCTAATGATGGCAACGCTTTTGCAACAGCACTTCCAGCACCAGTTTCGGTAATCACCATGTTTAAAGCGGCTGCTCTTCCACGACGGTATTTTTTGTGCATGTTGTCTACAAGATTCTGGTCGTTTGTGTACGCATGAATCGTTTCTAGATGTCCTTTGACAACACCTAATGTATCTTCAACAGCTTTTAAGATTGGTGTGATTGCATTTGTAGTACAAGATGCCGCTGAAAAAATATTAATTTCATCCGGATTGTATTCGTTCTGGTTTACACCATGAACAATGTTTGGAACTCCCTTTCCAGGAGCGGTAAGCAATACTTTATCTGTACCTTTAGAAACTAAATGTCTGCTCAAAGCTTCATGTGTGGTAAAAGCTCCTGTGTTGTCAATTACTAAAGCATTGTCAATTCCGTAATGCGTATAATCAATTTCTTCTGGAGCGTTTGCAGTAATGACATGAACGGTAGTTCCGTTGATTATCAATGCGTTATTTTTGGGGTCGGCAATTACAGAGCCTTGAAAGTCTCCATGTATAGAATCATATCGCAATAAAGAGGCTCTTTTTTCGAGCGAGGTAGCGTCATTTTTATCACGGGTAACAATCGCTCGCAAGCGCAACTGACTTCCTTTTCCCGTTTTAGACATCAGCTCTCTGGCTAATAGACGACCAATACGTCCAAAACCATACAAAACAACATCTTTAGGTTGCACTTCCTCTGAGTCTTTTGCGTTTTTTAATTTGTCAATCACAAAATACTTAGCATCTGGATATTTGTCCTCTTCTAAACCATATTCATAGGTTAGCTTGCCAATATCTAATTTTGAAGGTAGCAAGTTCAATTCTAAAACCGCTTTTGCAATTTTAACAGAATCAAATATAGAAATGGGTTTCCCTACAAATTCGGCTGCATATTCATGTAGATTAATGATGTCACTAACATTTCGGTCTAGCAGTTGATTGCGGAATAAGACCATCTCAATGGATTTGTCATACCATAAATCGCTGATAATTTTAATCAGTTTTACTCCTGCGCGTCGCCTGTCGGCTTGAAAAGAAACTTCTTTTTCGTATAAAGTGGTAGTTGCCATGTTGAAAATTTAATGAAAATAAGTGATTGTATTTTTTAAAATTTGTGCAAAAGTACCGATTTCAATCGATTTCGTAACGTGTTTTGTTATTTATTTGCAAATAAAAAAGCCATCTTGTTTTTTCAAGATGGCTTTAGTTTTATTAAAAAAGGAAGCATTAGAGAATCACTCGCATTACTTCTCCACTTTTAGTAATCATTTCAATACGTACGGTTTGGCTTTCTTCTTTTTTACTTAAAAGCTTAGACACCGTTTCTACATCTGTAGCTTTGACATTGTCAATACTCAAAATAATATTTCCTACCAACTCCTCTCTGTATTGTTTTAAATTTTCGCTGGTGATCGATTTGATTTTTACACCATAATCTATTTTGAATTTCTTTTTATCTGCTGCTTCTACGTTTTCTAATTCAATTCCTTTAAACTCGGTGCTGAAAAATTCATTTTTACTCAAGATAACTGCAACAACTTTAGTTTTTCCGTCTCGTATAAAAGATACCTGCACTTTGTCGTTCGGTCTTTTGGTGTTGATGTAACCAGAGAGATCTGCAAAAGTAGCCACATTTTGTTCGTCTAATTTTATGATAACGTCACCTTTTGTAAGGCCTGATTTCTCGGCACCAGAATTTTTAGTTACCTTATTAATGTAGAATCCCTGCGTTTGGGAAATTCCTAATTCTTTGGATGTAATGCTGTTCAGTTCACCTCCTTCAACCCCAAGAATTCCGCGTTGTACATTTCCAAACTCCATTAAATCTTCAATGATTTTTCGGGCAATATTCGAAGGAACCGCAAACGAATAGCCTACGTAAGAACCCGTCATAGACGAAATCATCGTGTTGATTCCAATCAGTTCGCCACGTGTGTTTACTAAGGCGCCACCACTGTTTCCCGGATTTACCGCGGCATCTGTTTGTATGAATGATTGGATACCGCTGGTGTCTAAATCTCTGGCTTTCGCCGAAACAATTCCAGCAGTTACCGTAGAAGTTAAATTATATGGATTACCAACAGCCAAAACCCATTCGCCCACTTTCACCGAATCAGAATTGGCAAAAACGGTGTACGGTAATTTCTCCTCTGCATCAATTTTCAATAAGGCAATATCCATTTTAGAATCGGTTCCAATGAGTTTTGCCTGATATGATTTCTTATTGTTTAAGGTAATTTCGATTTCAGAGGCACCTTTGATCACGTGATTGTTGGTTACGATATAACCATCCTCAGAAATGATTACACCAGAACCAGTTCCTACTTGCTCCTGAGATTGTCCTCCTTTATACCCATAAAAATATTCTAAAATAGGATTTGTAACGGTTCTTCGCGAGACGTTTTTTACGTGCACAACCGTATGAATAGTTTTTTCTGCAGCTTCAGTAAAATCAAGGACTTCCGATGATAATCCTACTTTTTTTCCGTAAGAATTGGATGCTGTTGTTACCAAAGTATTTTTATCATTAGAAAAATAACCATTGGGGTCAAATAATAACTTGTAGGAACCTAGTGTTACTACTCCGCTTAACAAGGAAACTAAAAAAAGTGTTGAAAAATTTTTCATAATTAAATTCGTTTATTAAGATATTTACTTGTAAAAATAGAATTAAAATTGATTCCTAAAATACAGTTTAACGCTCTTTAACAATGATTAACATTTCATTAATAGTTTGTACTTTTGTGAAACACAAATCAAATTAAAATGCACTTAGAATTTTATAAATACCAAGGAACAGGAAATGATTTTGTAATGATTGATAATCGCACGGAGTTTTTTCCAAAAGAGAACACAAAACTAATAGCACATTTATGTGACCGACGTTTCGGGATAGGTGGCGATGGGTTGATTTTGTTAGAAAATGATTCTGAAACCGATTTTAAAATGGTCTATTACAATTCAGATGGAAACCAAAGTTCCATGTGTGGGAACGGTGGACGCTGTTTAGTGGCTTTCGCCAAAAAGCTACAGGTAATCGAGAATGAAGCAACTTTCATAGCCACAGATGGCTTGCACCACGCAATTATTGGCGATGATGGATTGGTTTCGCTACAAATGATTGATGTTGCTGAGGTAAAAGTCAGTCCAGATCACGTGTTTCTAAATACGGGTTCGCCACACCATGTGCAATTAGTTGATGATTTAGAAAATTACAATATAAAAGAAAATGGAGCTGCTATTCGATATGGAGATTTATACGGCAAAGCAGGAAGTAACATCAATTTTGTCAAACAAATTGACGATACCACTTTTTCGCTACGAACGTATGAAAGAGGCGTAGAAGATGAAACACTTTCTTGCGGAACAGGAGCGACCGCAGTTGCAATTGCGATGAATGTTTTAGGAAAAACGGATTCTTCTTCCATTGATTTGAATGTTGAAGGTGGGAAATTAGTCGTTTCTTTTGATAAAGGAGAAGGTAAATTTACTAATGTTTTCCTGAAAGGACCAGCAGAATTTGTATTTGAAGGAACAATTGCCATTTAATTACAAATTAGGAATTATGCAAACGCCGGATTTATCAATTTTAGTATTGTTATTATTTGTTTGTAGCTTTCTTTTTTATTCTCACTTCAAAAAAGGTGGATTTTCTAAAATGAATTATTACGATAAATATCATTCAATGATTCGTTTTTTAATCATTCCTATTGTAATAATAATTTTATTGGTTGCTATTTTTAATAAACTGGTTTATAATTCGTAATTATTTAAAATGAAAACATTAAAAGGTGACAACATCTATATTCGAGCATTAGAACCCAATGATTTGGAGTTCGTGTATGCGATAGAAAATGACCAGAGCATTTGGGAAGTCAGTAATACGCATACCCCTTACAGCCGGTTTTTAGTCAAACAATATTTAGAAAATGCCCATCAGGATATTTATGAAGCCAAGCAATTGCGATTGGCTATTTGTCAAGATCAGGATTTTCCTGCTCTGGGTTTAATCGATTTATTTGATTTTGATCCAAAGAACAACAGGGCAGGAGTGGGTATCGTTATCCAAGACAACGAAAACCGAAAACAGAATATTGGTTCCGAAGCTTTGGCATTATTAATAGAATATGCTTTTTTTAATCTTAATTTACACCAATTATATGCAAATATAGGAACCGAAAACGAAGCAAGTAAAGCTCTTTTTACTAAATTTGGATTCGAAATGATAGGCGTAAAGAAAGACTGGACTTTTGTAAACGGAAAATACAAAGACGAAGCTATTTTTCAATTGATTAATACTAAATTTTAAAAAGTACAGTTATAATTCCCAATCTTTTAAACAGAAAGTAACGATTATAGAGACTAACACTCCAACAAAAAAATACCACAAATGAATTTAAAAAAAATTATCACGATAGTATCCGTTGTCTTAATATCAATATTAATGATTTACGGATTAATTATTTTGCGTCAGATTTTTTCTTCCAACACAAAATTTTCAGAAAATGAAGTCTATGTTTATATCCCAACGGATTCGAATTATGAAGCGGTAAAAAAAATAGTGGCACCGTATATTGAAAACTTAGATCGCTTTGAGATGGTTGCAAATAAAAGAGGCTATGCAGAGAATGTGATACCAGGCCGTTTTTTACTAACCAAAGGAATGAACAGTTATGAATTGGTAAAAACCTTAAGACTAAATTCGGCGGTAAAACTAGCTTTCAACAATCAAGAACGAGTAGAGAATTTAGCGGGACGTGTAGGTTCTCAAATCGAAGCTGATAGTGTAGCGTTATTGAATGCGTTTAAAGATTCTATTTTTCTAAAGGAAAACGGATTTAACGAAGAAAACGTTTTGGCACTATTTATTCCCAATACATACGAGATTTATTGGAACACTACTGCTGAAAAGTTCCGCGATAAGATGATCAAAGAATATCGTAATTTTTGGAATAAAGAAAGACTTGCCAAAGCACAAAAACAAGGATTGACTCCAATTGAAGCAACTATTTTGGCTTCAATAGTGCATAAAGAATCGGTTAAAAAAGACGAGAGACCAAGAATTGCAGGGGTGTATTTGAACCGTTTAAGAGCCGGAATGCCGTTGCAAGCTGATCCAACCGTAATATTTGCAATGAAAAAGAAATCGAATGATTTTAATCAAGTCATTAAAAGAGTTTTTTATAATGATTTGACAATGTCGCATCCTTATAATACATATATGAATGTTGGTCTGCCTCCTGGACCTATTGCCATGCCTGACATCACGGCGTTAGAAGCTGTTTTGGACCCTGAAAAAAACAACTTTATTTATTTCTGTGCCAGCGTAGAGCGTTTCGGATACCATGAATTTGCAGCCACTTTAGAAGAGCACAATAAAAACGCAAAAAAATATTCAGATTGGATCAACAGTCAAGGGGTGAAAAGATAGTTGTGACTTGTAAAGTCCTTCTTATAGTAGGGTTCATACTTAGTTTTCAAATTGGGTATTCACAAGATAGCCCTAATAAAAATTCCTTTAAACCCTCCGATTCTTTAAATACGAAAAGACAAAATTTCGTAATCATTTCGGAAGCTGTTTTGGCTACGGGAACTTTAATAGGTTTAAACCAACTTTGGTACGCCGAGTATCCCAAATCTAATTTTCATTTTATAAATGACAATTCTGAGTGGCTTCAAATGGATAAAGCAGGTCATGTGTTTTCATCTTACCATTTAGGACGATTTGGTGCAGAAATGTTAGAATGGAGCGGCACCTCAAAAAAGAATCAATTGCTTTACGGCGCCGGTCTCGGTTTTGCATTTCTAACCGCTGTTGAGGTCTTAGACGGCTATTCTGCTGAGTGGGGCGCTTCTTCCGGAGATATACTAGCTAATGCTGCTGGAACCGCTTTGTATGTTTCGCAAGAATTAATCTGGAACGAACAACGCATTACCCCGAAATTTTCTTTTAATACTACGAAATTTGCAAATTATCGACCCGAAGTTTTAGGAAGTTCAATTTCAGAACAAGTGCTAAAAGACTATAATGGTCAAACGTATTGGCTTTCGGTTAATTTATATTCGTTTGCTAAAGACTCCAAAATACCAAAATGGGTGAATGTAGCATTGGGATATGGAGCAGAAGGAATGATCACTGGGAGAAATGAAAATAGAACCACTTTTTCAGCCGAAAATTTACAACGTTTTAGACAATTTTATCTGAGTTTGGATGTCGATTTAACAAAAATTAAGACCAATTCTCATTTTTTAAAGACCGTTTTTTCTGTTTTTAATACTATTAAAATTCCCGCACCAACTATAGAATTGGTGCGTTTCAACGAGGTAAAATACCACTTAATCTATTTTTAGAAAAGTTTAACTAACTGATTATCAGTATAATTATTTTTATTGTATCTTTGCACGTAGAAATTTCATAACGGGACAGCGTTTGAAGAAAAACAATTTATGATAAAGAAATGGTATTTTTATGCAAGTTTGACTGTGATTACAGTTTTTTTGAGCTCAGGTTTTAGACCTTTTAATTTAGAAACCAACCCTTGGTTTCTTATCAATGAAGAAGATGGTACACACTACTTATATCCATCTCAAGAACAAGAAGAATACACGAATTTAAACATCCCTTTTACCGGAAATTTCTTTATTGGTTTCAGAGAAGCTTTGGGCTATCGGGAATCAGAAAGCAAATACAAAAAAATTAATTCTTTAGGATATATGGGTAAATACCAATTTGGTATTGAAACCTTAAAATCTGTGGGCATATACAATCGCTCTGCTTTTTTAAATAGTCCTGAACTGCAAGAAAAGGCGTTTTTAGCCCTTTTGGCGCAGAACAAGTGGGAATTAAAAAAAGAAATTAAAAAATACGAGGGTACAATCTTAAATGGCATTCGTGTTACAGAATCTGGGATATTAGCAGCTGCTCACCTTGGAGGTGCAGGGTCTGTAAAAAAATATTTTAGATACAAAGGCAAACGAAATTTTAGAGATGCTTATGGAAGTTCCGTGCGTAGTTATATGAAAATGTTTGGAGGTTATGATACTTCGTTTATTGTTGCAGACAGCAACGCGAAAGCCAAAATTAGATAATCAATTTATAGGGTAAAAAAAATAGGATGTCAAGCAAGGATTGACAGCCTATTTTTTTTGTATTATTAGATTACTTTGCTTTAAGAATTTCTCCATTAGGCCGAACCAATAATTTTATGGTTTCCTTATCTTTTTTTATTTTTACATTGTATTGTTTTTTAATGATGTCTCCGTCCTCTTGAGTATAAAGAAAACTATCATTTACAATAGTCCAGCCGGGATATGTTCGGTAGATGGAGTAGATTACTTCGCTAGGAAGAACCACATTCTTGAATTGTTCTACAACACGTACTAGCTTCCCTTTTTCATTATAAGTAGCGGTTAACGATCCGTTTTTAACCTCCATAACCACAAGATACTCTTCGTACCCTTCAGCATCTTTTCCTAAATCATAAGCGATGAATTTCTCTTCTACCATTTTGACCTTTTGATCCGGGTTGTTATCAGGAATGTAAACTGAAAAATCAGTTCCTACTCTCTTAATGATCACTCCAGGTAATTCTTCTATTTTGATTTTTCCTTTTTCAGTTACTTGAGCATTTACTGCTAGTGTAACGCTTAAAAAAAGTATAATAATAAGTGCTTTCATAATATTTAAGTTTTAAATTAGTTAATGATTTTTGGAATTATATTCAACTATAACTTTCTAAGGCTTACTTTTTACTTCCCCTTTTATATTTTGTTAATTATCTTAATATCAGTAATTTAAAATTTAATTTCTTCGCTAAAAGTAAATAGGTATATGTAAATTTAGTTTTTTATTTCAGGATGTAGCGTTAATTTTACTATAATTTATGTTAACAAAATGAGCCAAATTAGATTCTTTTTATTAGGATTTTTTTGCTTTTTATTTTAATTAAAAACCAAAAAACACCAAGCTTTCGAATGGTGTTTTTAAGGTAAAATAGAGTCTAAAATGGCGTTTGATTATTCGAAACTTTCCAATAAAATTTCTAATATTTTAATAGCCGCCTCGCTAATTTTTGTACCAGGACCAAAAACAGCAACCGCTCCTGCATCAAATAAAAACTGATAATCTTGTGCAGGAATTACTCCTCCTACAACTACCATAATATCCTCTCGACCGTATTTTTTTAGCTCTTCAATCACTTGTGGCACCAGCGTTTTATGACCAGCAGCTAATGAGGAAACTCCAAGAATATGTACGTCATTTTCCACCGCTTGTTTGGCAGCCTCAGCTGGCGTTTGAAAAAGTGGGCCAATATCCACATCAAAACCTACATCAGCGTAACCGGTGGCTACCACTTTAGCACCTCGGTCGTGTCCGTCTTGTCCCATTTTGGCAATCATGATTCGTGGTCGACGTCCTTCTTTTTTAGCGAATTCATCTGCCAGTTGTTTTGCTTTTTCAAAGCTTTTATCGTCTTTTATTTCTTTGCTATACACACCACTAAAGGATTTAATTTGTGCTTTGTATCTTCCAAAAACCGTTTCCAGTGCGTCACTGATTTCTCCTAATGTTGTTCGGTTTCGAGCTGCTTCAACAGCTATTTCCAGTAAATTTCCTTCACCAGTTTGAGCACAAAGGATTAATTTTTTAAGTGAATCCTGAACTTTTTCAGAATCTCTGCTGGCTTTGATTCGGTCTAATTGCTCCAATTGTTGCTTGCGGACCATTTGGTTATCGACATCCAAAATCTGTAAAGGATCTTCTTTTTCTAATCGGTATTGATTGACACCTACAATAATATCCTGACCACTGTCTATTCTTGCTTGTTTTCTGGCTGCCGCTTCTTCGATTCTAAGTTTTGGAATTCCGGATTCAATGGCTTTGGTCATTCCGCCAAGTTCTTCTACTTCTTCGATAAGTTTCCAAGCATTTTCTGCAATCTCATTCGTCAAGCTTTCTACATAATAACTTCCGGCCCAAGGATCGACGGTTTTGGTGATTTTAGTTTCTTCTTGTAAATAAAGCTGTGTGTTTCTGGCAATTCTAGCCGAGAAATCCGTTGGTAAAGCAATGGCTTCATCCAAAGCATTGGTATGCAAAGATTGTGTTCCTCCAAAAGCTGCTGCGGAAGCTTCAATACAAGTTCGCGCTACATTATTAAAAGGATCTTGCTCCGTTAAACTCCAACCCGAAGTTTGGCAATGGGTTCTCAAGGCTAATGATTTATCGTCTTTTGGTTCGAATTGTTTGACTAGTTTCGCCCAAATCATTCTTCCCGCACGCATTTTGGCAATTTCCATAAAATGGTTCATACCAATCGCCCAGAAAAAAGATAATCTTGGAGCGAATTCATCAATTTTCATTCCGGTCGCTAATCCAGTTCGAATGTATTCGAGTCCATCGGCCAAAGTGTAGGCTAATTCAATATCAGCAGTGGCTCCCGCTTCTTGCATGTGGTATCCAGAAATTGAAATCGAGTTGAATTTCGGCATTTTTTTGCTGGTAAATTCAAAAATATCAGCAATGATTTTCATCGAAGGCGTTGGCGGATAAATGTACGTGTTTCGCACCATGAACTCTTTCAAAATATCATTTTGGATTGTTCCGGAAAGCAATTCGGGTTTTACGCCTTGTTCTTCGGCGGCGACAATATAGAAAGCCATAATAGGTAAAACAGCGCCATTCATCGTCATGGAAACCGACATCTCATCCAGCGGAATTTGGTCGAATAATACTTTCATATCTTCCACGGTGTCAATCGCAACTCCCGCTTTTCCTACATCACCTACTACGCGTTCGTGATCTGAATCATAACCGCGGTGTGTAGGTAAATCAAAAGCTATGGAAAGTCCTTTTTGACCCGCAGCCAGGTTTCTTCTGTAAAAAGCATTACTTTCTTCAGCGGTCGAAAATCCGGCGTATTGGCGCACAGTCCATGGACGACGAACGTACATTGTAGCGTAAGGTCCGCGTAAATTTGGTGCAAAACCAGCTCCAAAATCAAGATGAGTAAGATGCTCAATATCTTGTTCCGAATACGTTGGTTTTAGTTCGATTCCCTCCGCGGTTAGAAAAGCAACAGCCAAAGAATTTTCATTCTCTACTTTCAACGGTTTGCTTTCTAATTTTATATGTTGTAAATCTTTTCTTTTCATTTGTTTAGTGCAAAGATTATATTTTTTGAAATTTTAATTCCTTTCAATCCATATTTCAGTATTTCGTGAAGTATGAAAAAATAGCTTTAATAACAATTGTGTTATCGTAGCTGTTGAAATGAATTAAGTATGGAAAATTTTGAATTAAAGCTACTCTGGTCTTGTCATATCTTATTTGAAAAAGTAGCGGATTTGACTTAATTATTTTTAAACTTTCCTTGAAAGAATTGGAGAAAGTATTGCCCAATTTAGGTTGAATGCTTTTGTACCAATCCAAAGCTGTTATGAAATCAAGTTTAGCTTCCTCAACAATTATAATTTTATAACTCGCCATCAATATCTTTTAGAAAATCATCAATATTTTGGGCTGAAGAAGGATTCTTAAGATATTTCTCAGTTCTTTCTCTAACTTGGTCCATTTGCCATTGAGGGATTTCTACATTATTCGACTTTGGAAGAATAATCACTTCAACTTCATCAGCATTAAAATCATCCGGCAGTGTGATACTTATTTTGTGATTTTTCACCTTAACGATTTGTCTTATGGCTTCCATTATTTTATGTTTTTAGTAACGTAAATATACTCTTTTCCAGTGGTGTTAAATTAAATAACAGAGTCGAGTTGACTATTCAAGATCCAATCTTTCCTGTTCTATTTTTTCTGCCAGACGTTTTTCGATTATGGGTGTAATCAATGTTTTTCTTGGTTTGACTTTTACAAAAGGAAACAATTCTAAATCATGTTTCATTTTGTCCTGTTTATTAGGATGTTTGTTTGTACCTAATAGAATTTCTTTCCCAGAATCAAATAGTTCCTGAGCTGTATCAGCACTTTCCTGAATTTTCCTTTTGATGATTCCGTCATTAAGTTGTTTTAGGAAACCGCCATTTGCCTCAATATCTTTAAATAATGCCAACGCTTTTTCGGCTAATTGATTGGTGAGATTTTCGATATAATAACTGCCGTCAGCCGGATTATTCACTTTGTCAAAATAACTTTCGTTTTTAAGAATCAATAATTGGTTTCGGGCAATTCGGTCGCCAAATTCATTGTCTTTGTGATACAACGCATCATAAGGTAAATTTGCAATAGCATCTGCCCCGCCAAGAATCGCACTCATACATTCGGTTGTGGTTCGCAACATGTTAACATTATAATCGTATAATGTTTTATTTCGTTTGGTTGGCGATACGATGATGTTGCAATCTAAGTTGTGGTTGTATTCTTTAGCAATAAGATTAAAAAGTAATCGTAATGCACGCAGTTTTGCAATTTCAAAAAAGTAATTGGTACCAACGGCCACTTCAAAAACTATGGGTTGGTTTATAATTTCAATTCTATTGAAATATTCATTGGCTTGTCCTAAACTATAAGCAATTTGCTGCACCATATTGGCACCTGCATTTTGATACAAAACAGCATTTATACTGATTAATGACACTGATTTTGTTTCTTCCGATAGTAAATTCAGTGTATCAAAATTACTTTTTTCTTTAGTTGTAAACCAGTTTCCGTCTTTGGCTAATTGTCCAATTGGATCCAGATTGCAAAAAATAGCAGTATTATTTTTTTTTGCGAAAGCATCAATTTTTTTTACGAAATCGATTGAAATAAATCCAAGATTAAAATAAACGGTAACTTTTTCTAATGGTAATTGATCCAAAAGAGTGGTGATATCAATTGATTCGTTTTCTATTGTAAACCGAAGGCTATCCGCACCACGACTTAATGTGTCGAGAGCTCTTTCTATTGATTTCTGAAGATCGTAGACAAATATATTTTGACAAATTTTAAATTCAGACGCTTTAGTGGAAACAGGAAAAGCTTTGGTAAACTCATCTTTGTGGTAAAAAGGTTTTACCTGAATGTCTTCGGGAGAATTCCAAACTAAGGTTTCATTATAATCCGCTCCTTTGAGTTCAAACTGGATTTTTTGTTTCCATTGTTTGGAGGAAATTGGATCGAAAGCATCGAAAAGATTTGTTGTCATTTTATTTGTATTTTTCCTAATCCCAGCGATTCTCCAAAAGAAATTGAGCTAAAAATCGGTATTTTATTTTTTAATATTTTCTATTTAATTTCACGCTCTTTTCCCAATTTTGAAATTGTTAGGAGGTGATTTTATTTTTTAATCGTGTCGCCTTCAAATTCGATGATATAAATATCTTCACTATCTTTTTTCATGTAGTATTTTTCGCGGGCGTATTTTTCTATCTGTTCTGGATTTTTTAATTGCTTGATATTCTCTTGATCTTTTTTAATTTCTTCTTGGTAATAAGTCGCGTTATCCTCTAAATCTTCAATTTGTTTGTCTAAAATACGATGATCGAAGTAGGAATAGTTATCCAAAAAAATCATCCATGTACAAAAGAACAACAATACCCAGACATATTTGTTGCTTAAAAATTTAAACCAAGGTTTCTCTTTGTACGGATTTTTCATTTTATTTTTTTTAGCCCCGATTACAGTGTAAATCCTTTTAGTAGGTGATGATGACGAAGGAAGATTCACCTACTAAAAGATTGCAACGGAAAGCGGGAAATAGCTCCTAATAATTATTCCACTAAAATTACAACTAAATTAAAGAATTTTTTGATTTATTACCGCACGAACCACATCAATGGCTACGGTGTTGTATTTGTCATTTGGTATGATGATGTCCGCAAATGCTTTGGTTGGTTCAATGAACTGCTCGTGCATGGGTTTCAATGTGGTTTGATACCGATTAATGACCTCGTGCATATCTCGGCCTCGCTCTACAATATCGCGTTTCATCCGTCGGATTAATCGTTCGTCAGAATCGGCATGAACGTATATTTTTACATCAAATAATTCTCTTAACTCCGGATTTGCAAGAATTAAAATCCCTTCTACTATCATCACTTTTCTGGGATGTGTAAAAACAGAATCATCAGTTCTATTATGTGTTGCAAAAGAATAAACGGGTTGGTGAATGTTGTTTCCCTCTTTTAGTTCTTTAAGATGCGCAACGAGTAACTCAAAATCGATAGCACGCGGATGATCAAAATTAATTAAAGCTCTTTCATCAAATGAAAGTCCGTGATTCTCTTTGTAATATGAGTCTTGAGAAATAATACCAACTTCTGTTTGTGGTAATTCATTCATAATCTGATGTACAACTGTTGTTTTTCCGCTTCCTGTACCACCTGCAATTCCTATAATGAGCATAAATGTTTTGTTGTGTTTTTATGAATACAAAAATAGGAATTTAATCGGGAGCAGTTTTTGTTTTTTTAGGAAATATTGCTAATTAAATATATGTGGTAGGGGTTTTCAATAAACATTTTTTACCTTTAGTTTCTAAAATTAAAACTTTGTATTCTCAAATCAACAAAAACATAAGCCGCTACGTCTCTTTTGACCAGCAAGAATTAGAAATCTTCAATTCTTTATTGGAGTTTAAAACCGTTCCAAAAAAAACGATGTTACTGCAAGAAGGAGAGATGTGCAACTTTGAAGCTTTTGTTGTCAAAGGCTGTGTTCGAAAATATTATATTGATGACAATGGCTTTGAAGTGATTCTCCAATTTGCTATCGAAAATGCTTGGGTAAGCGATATTTCGTTCAGTATTTACGAAAACAAGCCAAGCCGTGTTTTTATCGAAACATTGGAAGATTGTGAATTTTTTATGTTCAGTCCTGAATCAAAAGAAGAATTGTTTAGTAACGCACCTCAATTTGAACGTGCGTTCCGCATCCTAATGCAAAGGAGTCTTGCGGTCACTCAAGACCGTTTATTTAATACTATTTCTAAAACGGCAACCGAGAAATATTTAGAGTTTCTTGAACATTATCCTGCGCTTTCACAGCGTGTTGCCCAGCATTATATTGCTTCTTATTTAGGTATTTCAGCCGAATTTTTAAGCAAAATAAGAACTAAAATCGCTAAACTTTAAATTCTTTTTTTTATTTCTTGTCCTAGTTCAATGCATGCGCTCTTTTTTCGACGCAACTTTGCATTATACTTTTAAAAATCAAGACAATGGAAAATACTGATATAATAGACGGTGCAATTACTAATTCGGTTTTGCATAAAGCAAATTCTCGCGGTAACGCTAATCATGGTTGGTTAGAATCCTATCATACTTTTAGTTTTGCCAATTATCAAAATTCAGAGCGTATGAATTTTGGTGTGTTGCGCGTTCTAAATGATGACAGAGTCAGCCAAGGAATGGGTTTTGGGAAACATCCACATGATAATATGGAAATTATTTCTATTCCGCTCGAAGGGGATTTAGAACACCAAGACAGTATGGGGAATACTACCGTAATCAAGGAAGGTGATATTCAGGCGATGAGCGCCGGTACCGGAATTTTTCATAGCGAATACAATAAAAACAAAGATCAATCGGTTAAATTTTTACAGATTTGGATTTATCCAAATAAAAAAAATGTAACGCCTCGTTATGACCAAATCACTTTAGATTTAAATGATCGTCACAATAAATTACAGCAAATTTTGTCACCAAATCCAGAAGATGAAGGGGTTTGGATTCATCAAAATGCTTGGTTTCATATTGGGAAGTTTGACAGCGATTTTTCTACTGTTTACGAATTAAAAAAACCGGGAAATGGAGTTTATGCTTTTGTTTTAAAAGGAGATTTTACAATAGGAAACATCGATTTAAATGAACGTGACGGATTAGGAATTTGGGATACAAATGCAATTAATATTACCGCTAATTCAGCTAATGCAGAGATCCTATTGATGGAAGTTCCAATGCAATTGGAATCTAATAAATAATAAAAATAACTAATAAATATCAAAATTATGTCAACAACAAAATGGGTAATTGACCCAACACACTCAGAAATTGGTTTCAAAGTAAAACACATGATGTTTACGAATGTTTCAGGTAAATTTTCAAAATTTGATGCCACGATTGAAGCAGAAGAAAGCAATTTAGAAAACGCAAAAATTGAATTTACAGGAGCAATTGATTCTATAACAACAGGAAACGCAGATAGAGATACGCATTTATTGAGTGATGACTTTTTTGATGCTGCTCAGTTTCCAGAAATTAAATTCAGCGCTACTTCTTTTACCAAAATTAAGGAAGGCGAATATGAATTGGTTGGCGATTTAACATTACACGGTGTTACTAAATCAGTGAAATTAGAGGCGGATTATGGAGGATTAATGAAAGATCCATGGGGAAATACTAAAATGGCACTTGCATTAGAAGGAAAAATTAATAGAAAAGATTGGGGATTAAACTGGAATTCTGCTCTTGAAACTGGCGGTGTTTTAGTAAGTGAAGAAGTTCGTTTGAACATCGAATTGCAATTTTTGCAACAATAATATAAAGTAATTAGACACAAATCTCAAAGGATTATTTTCTTAGGGGTTTGTGTTTTTTAAAAATAGAATGATGGAAACCATAAACATTTTATACATAGGCAGACATCCCGAAATTCTAGAAACCGTCATCCGATTAATAAATGCAAACGAGAATTGGAATGGAGTAGGCGTTATGAATGATGAGGAAGCGAAGGAAATTTTTCTAAAAAAAGATTTTTCCATTGTCTTGTTAGGTTCCGGTATTCAGGAAGAAAGCGAAACTGAATTGTGCACTTTTTTCAAAAATATAAACACAAATATTAGTATTGTTCAGCATTATGGAGGCGGAAGTGGTTTACTGAAAAGTGAAATTCTACTCACTTTGGAAAATACTAAATAGTAGCAGAAACAAAAAGAGAGCCATGTGAATGACTCTCTTTTTTTTATATAAACTATTATTTGTTCTTCTTTGCTTTGATCATCATTTCCAACTGATCCCAAAGTTCTTCGGGAATTGCTTCAAGTAAATTGAACTGTCCAGCGCCTTTGAGCCATTCGCCACCATCAATTGTTATGACATCTCCGTTGATGTATGCTGAAAAATCAGAAACTAAATAAGCCGCTAGATTAGCTAATTCCTGATGATCTCCCACACGTTTTAAAGGTACTTTTTTAGCCATATCAAATTTCTCGGCTAAATCTCCAGGTAACAATCGGTCCCACGCACCTTTAGTTGGGAATGGTCCCGGTGCAATTGCATTGGAACGAATTCCGTATTTTGCCCATTCTACTGCAAGACTTCGTGTCATGGCCAAAACACCCGCTTTTGCAGTTGCGCTAGGTACCACGTAAGCAGAACCTGTCCAAGCGTAAGTCGTAACAATATTCAAAATGGTAGATGATTTTTGTTTGGTGTCAATCCAATGTTTTCCAAAAGCAAGTGTACAGTTTTTGGATCCTTTTAAAACAATATCAATTACAGTATCAAAAGCATTGGCAGACAATCTTTCGGTTGGTGAAATAAAGTTTCCGGCAGCATTATTCAGTAAAACATCAACTTTACCAAAAGCTTTCAACACTTCTTGAAGCATATTTTCCACTTCTTCATAATGACGCACATCACATTGTATAGGAAGACAAGTTTCGCCGGTTTCCGCTTCTAGTTCTGCAGCAGTATTTTTCAGTTTTTCTAAATCTCTGGAAGTAATGGCCACTTGCGCACCCAATTCTAAGAAATATTTAGTCATTGCTTTTCCTAAACCGCTTCCGCCTCCTGTTACGACAATCACTTTGCCTTTTAGGGCATCGTCGCGTAACATTTTATCTGTATAGCTCATGTTTTTATGTTTTTATAATGTAAATATATTAAATTAAAATAGTATGCACGCATAACAAAAACAAATACTTTCAAATAGCGCACAATCGTTTACCGGCTTCTTCCAGCGTGGCATTATCTTTGGCGAAGCAAAAACGAATTAATTTCAGGTCTTTTCCATCATCATAAAAAGTAGAAATGGGAATAGCAGCTACGCCATACTCGATAATCAAACGTTTGCAAAAAGCAACATCATTCTCATTTGATATAGTTTCATACGAAACCACTTGAAAATAAGTTCCTTCACACGGCATGAGTTTGAAGCGGCTATTCTTTAATAATTGTCTAAAATAATCTCGTTTTTCTTGGTATAATTCTCCAATTTCAGCTGTGGAAACCAAGTCCAAATACGCACTAATAGCAACTTGACAAATGCTATTTACACTAAAAACTAAAAACTGATGCACTTTTTTGATTTCTTTCATTAAATAATCGGGTGCTACTAAATAGCCAATTTTCCATCCCGTAACATGGAATGATTTTCCAAAAGAAGAAACCATCACACAACGATTCAATAGTTTTTCCCTAGTATGAGCTGAAATATGTTTTTCCTCGAAAGTGATATATTCATAGACTTCATCAGAAAGAAGTACGATATCAGGGTATTTTTCGAGCAGCATTTCCAAGGCTTCAAAATCAGATTCCGTTAAAATTTTCCCCGTTGGATTGTGCGGATTGTTAATGATAATCATTTTTGTTTTTGAGGAGCAAGCATTTTCTATAATTTTCCAATTGGGTGTGTAGTCATCGTTAAGTGTCACGCGAATGGGAGTGGCCTGCGATAATAAAACAGGTGCTTCGTAACAGTCGTAACTGGGATCCAGAATTATAACCTCGTCATTGGTTTTCACCAAAGCTAGTATAGTGGTAAAAATTCCTTGTGTCGCTCCGGCGGTAACTAATAGTTCCGTTTCAGGATGAACTGTTCTTTGATAAGAGTTCTGAATTAATACCGCTATTTTTGATAATAACGGCGGATAGCCGGACATTGGTGTGTATTGATGCACATTTTCTTTGGCCAGTTTGGCAACAATAGCTGTTAATCTTTCGTCAACAGGAAAGTTTGGAAAACCTTGTGAAAGATTGATGGCATTATATTCAGCAGCCATTTTTGACATAACTGTAAAAATACTCGTGCTGATATTTGGAAGTTTACTCATAAAAAAATGATTAATTCTAAACATAAAAATAGGTTTTTATATTTAGAATTAATCATTAGAAGTATTGTTTTTATAATTATTCAACTCTTTTGAGTTGAATAATTTACAAGCTTAATATCGTTTTGATGAAGTATATGTTCTGTGATTTCTGTTAATTTCATCCTTTAGGATTTTTAAAGGAAAGTTTGAATTTACATTTTATGTATGATAAAAATGGTAGGACGTTTGTGCAAATCGATAGTTTCTTTTTTCCAAGCCGCAATTTTTTTGGTTTTGATATATTCTGTAGGCAAGGTTATGTCTGTTGCAATGCATAAATGCGTTTCGGGATGTAGTGTCTGAATTAAATCTTCCAGTAATTTATTATTACGGTATGGTGTTTCAATAAAAATCTGAGACTGATTCTTTTCAAAAGAGACTCTTTCTAACGTTTTAAAACTGGCTTTCTTTTCGTCTTTTTCAATAGGTAAATAACCATGAAAGGTGAAACTTTGACCGTTCATTCCTGATGCCATCATTGCCAAAAGAATAGAAGAAGGACCTACCAAAGGAATAACCTGAATTCCCTTTTCATGCGCTAATTTTACAATTACAGCTCCAGGGTCAGCTACTCCAGGACATCCCGCTTCGCTCATTAAACCCATGTTTTGACCTTCCAAAAGTGGTTTTATAAAGTCTAAATGTTCTTTAATTTCGGTATGTTTGTTCAATACAAAAAGCTTTAGCTCAGCTTGTTTTTTCTCTGGACTTACCTCCTTAATGGACTTACGTGCTGTTTTGTCGTTTTCAACAATATAATAATCGATAAGATCAATACTTCTTTTTATAGTTTGTGGTAAAACATCCGTAGGATCACAATCGCCCATGGTTGTAGGTATTAAATACAGTTTTCCTAAAACAGCGTTTGATTTCATGAGTGTTTTTTATGTCCCTATTATGGTGTTGATAGGATTATTATTGTTGCCGATTGATAACGAATTATAAGATTCTAAGTGCTAACCACAATTTTTGAAGAGAAAAATTATTGGTGTTTGGCTACTAGTTTTTTGGCAATTACATCACAAACTTCATCCAGCATGTTGTAAACAATTTCGAATCCATTGGGTAAGCCAAAATAAGGGTCGGGAACATCTACATTTTCTTTTGGAAATAATTCATTTAAAATTAGCTGGACTTTTTCTTTGTGTTGTTCAGTTTTGGCTAAAGTTAGTACATCGCTATAATTAGTATTGTCCATCACATATATGTAATCGTACACATCAAAATCAGTAGTGCTGAATTGTCTTCCTTTTTGATGTGAAATGCTAATTTTGTTTTTTTTTGCAACAGCAATAGAGCGTTCGTCAGGTGCATGACCAATATGCCAAGAACCAGTTCCTGCGGAATCAACAGTGAATTTATCCTTTGGAAGTTTTGAAGCCAATATTCCTTCAGCTAAAGGAGAACGGCAGATGTTTCCTAGGCAAACCATTAATATTTTTACAGGCATAATGCTTTTACAACGTTAATTTTTTGTTGATATCTTCCACAAATTTCTTGAATTGTTTGTCGGTAGCCACTAAATTGTCAACCGTTTTGCAAGCATGTAACACGGTAGCGTGATCACGATCTCCAATTTGAGAGCCGATATTTGCCAACGATGCTTTTGTAAATTTCTTTGCGAAGAACATAGCCAATTGTCTGGCTTGCACTACATGTCTTTTTCTCGTTTTTGATTGTAAGGTTTCTAAATCCAATTGGAAATAATCAGAAACAATTTTTTGAATATAATCGATAGAAATTTCTCGTTTTACATTTTTTACGAATTTTTCAACGACACTTTTAGCAAGTTCCAAAGTAACTTCCTTCTTGTTAAATGAGGATTGTGCAATCAATGAAATAATTGCTCCTTCCAATTCTCTAACGTTCGATTTGATGTTGCGGGCAACATATTCTACAATTTCTTCAGGAATTTCTACACCATCGCGATATAATATATTTTTTAAGATAGAAATTCTTGTTTCATAATCGGGCTGGTGTATTTCAGCAGACAATCCCCATTTGAAACGAGATAACAAACGTTGTTCGATATCTTGCATGTCAACCGGTGCTTTATCTGAGGTTAAGATCACTTGTTTTCCATTCTGGTGCAAGTAATTAAAGATGTGGAAAAACACATCTTGAGTACCTGATTTCCCAGAAAGAAATTGTACGTCATCTATGATCAAAACATCAATTAGCTGATAGAAATGGATGAAATCATTTCTATTATTTTTCTTAACGGAGTCAATATATTGCTGAGTAAAAATCTCTGCTGAGATATACAAAACGGTTTTTTCAGGGTATTTGTCTTTTATTTCCACACCAATAGCGTGTGCTAAATGAGTTTTTCCTAGACCAACTCCCCCAAAAATCAATAGCGGATTGAATGAAGTTCCACCTGGTTTATTGGCTACAGCCATACCTGCGGATCGTGCTAATCTATTAGAGTCTCCCTCTAAAAAATTATCAAAACTGTAATTAGCATTTAGTTGAGATTCAATTTTTAAATTTCTTATACCTGGAATGACAAAAGGATTTTTTAATTCGGGGTTTAAGTTTTTAAATGGAGCATCTACTTCTTGTGGTTTCATAGGAACTCTATTCGCACTTGGCAACTGTTCTGTAAACGGTTGTTTATTGCCATAAGTGTTTTCCATTCTGATTTTATAAAGTAACTTAGCGTTTTTTCCAAGTTCTTTTGTAAGGGCTACTTTTAGTAATTTTACATAGTGCTCCTCTAACCATTCATAGAAAAATTTACTTGGAACTTGAATATATAATGCGTTATCGGTAAGTTCAACTGATTTGATTGGTTCGAACCAAGTTTTGTAAGCTTGGTCTTGGATGTTGTCTTTTATAAAAGACAAACAGTTTTCCCATACTGATTGAGCAGTTTTGTTCATATATTCTATTAAATTGTTTTTAATTGGTAATTGTTATCTTACTAAAAAAAAGGAGTTTTGTAATTATTTATCGGGGTAACAAATATGTGAACAAAATTCTGTAAAAAAAAATATATAGGGTAATAATTTCACGAATTATTGTTGTAAGGCGCTATTTAAAATTTAAATATTTAATATAAAATTAATGAAAGATCATCAAATAGAAGTTAGGGTACGCTACTCAGAAACTGACCAAATGGGCGTTGTATATCACGGAAATTATATACCTTATTTTGAAATAGGAAGAGTGGAATGGCTTAGAAACAAAGGGATATCGTATAAAAAAATGGAAGAAAGTGGAATTGCCCTTCCTATTGTTTCCATGAATATAAATTATAAAAAATCAGCGCGTTATGATGAGTTGCTTACGGTTCACACGATTTTCAAAAGTCAGACGTCCGTAAAGATAGAATTCGATTGCGCGATCTATAATGAAGCGAATGAGTTATTAACAACTGCCCAGTTTATTTTGGTTTTTGTGTCATTAAAAACAGGTCGCCCAACTGCTCCTCCAGATTATATTTTAGAATTGTTAAAAACTTTGGAATAAACTGAAAAAAGTACTGTTTTAAATCAGAATTAGACTCGCCTAATGTCTATTTCAAATAACGTTTGAAAAATGTCGAAGACTATTTCGGCATTTTTTTTTCGTGTTTTTACCTCAATTATGCCCATTGGAAGGGTTGAGATTTCATTTATTTCCATTTCTTGAGAAACAATTTCTAGTTTCTTTTCCTTGATTACCCGCATCACTTTATTCATCTTTTTGTAATCAAACGAGATTATAAAATGTACATCAATGGTTTTTTCGATAATATCGCAGGTGGCAAGTACTAGTTTCGCAGTTGTCTTGTAAGCTGTAATCAATCCTCCAACGCCTAATTTTACTCCTCCAAAAACGCGAACGACTACAAGTAATACATTTGTAACGGAAAAGGATTGAATTTGGCCATAAATGGGCATACCAGCACTGTTGCTAGGTTCTCCATCATCGTTTGCTTTATAGGTAAGCGCATCAGTACCCATTTGATAGGCATAACAAAAATGACCAGCATGCGGATGTTGTTTTCGTAAATGGTCTAGGATCGGTTTTAGCTGATCTTCTTCTTGCATGGGGAATGCGTAACCAAAAAACTTACTATTTTTGTCTTTATGGAGAATTCCTTCTACGGGTAATTCAATGGTTTTGTATGTATCTTTCAATGAGAATTAAATAGGGAATGAATTTCAAACTCGGTTTGCTTTTGAAGCCTTTTTTCAAATTAATTTTTTGTCTAATAAATGGATGACGTCTTCTTTTCCAACTTGTAAATTCCAAACTTCAAATCCTAAAGCCAGCGCAGCATCAGTGTTTTCTTTTTTGTCATCTACAAACAGGGTTCTTTTGGGAGCCAATTCATGATTGTTTATCAGGTGATTAAAAGTTTCAGGATTGGGTTTTCTTGTGCCAAGTTCAAACGAAAAATATACTTTTTCAAAACATTGATAAAAATCCCGGTAAAAAGAAATCCCGTTTGTTTGCTCAAAATTTTCAATATGGATAGCGTCAGTGTTCGACAACAGAAACAAGCGGTATTTTTGGGAAAGCATTTGTAAAAATTCTAATCGATACAAAGGAAAGTCAAGAAGGATGGCGTTCCAAGCCGTTGTTATTTGTTTAATACTAGCCGTTGGAATGTGTTTTTGAATGCCAAACAGAAAATCTTCACGAGATATTTTTCCAGTTTCAAACTGAAGGTTCAACTGTTCAAGATCATCATTCCATTCCGTTAGACCTAAGTTTTTAAAAGCAGTAATAGAAGCTTGCTTGTCTAAATTAATAAAAATATCACCAAAATCAAAAATTATAGTATTAATCATAGTTTCTAGAAATTAGAAGTTCGTCAGTACCAATCATCGATTTGTTGAACTGTTTTTTATCCAGAATAGGCGCTTTGATTCCGGAAGTGAATGGGATGTTTCCAACGAATATTCGTGCTTCATCCCATAGATTGGCATCTATAAAAGATTGCAAAGTTTGCCTCCCGCCTTCGATAATAACGGACTGAATTTGATGTTCGTACAACGATTGAACTACTTGCTGTACTACGTTTTCTTCAAAATCAATTATTTCAAAGATAGTATTTTCTTTTTCAGCAGCGGTTTTAAATTTAGAAAAAAGAATAGTTTTAACTTGATTGTCAAGAATTTGGCTATGTTCTGGAATGCGATTATTTTGGTCTAAAACTACTCGTACAGGATTATTTCCCCGCCAGTCTCGTGCGTCGAGTTTAGGATTGTCGTCAAGTACAGTTTGTGTTCCCACCAGAATTGCCTGCTCCTCAGTGCGCCATTTGTGGACTAGTTGCCTGGAAAACCCATTGGTAATCCAAACGGGTTTTTTTTCTAATTTTTCTAGTGGAGCGATAAAACCGTCTTTGGATTCTGCCCATTTTAAAATAAGGTATGGTCTTTTCTTGTTGTGAAAAGTAAAAAAGCGCTTGTTCAATTCAAAACAGTCCTCTTCTAATACGCCAACAGTTACTTGAATTCCGGCTTCGATTAGTTTTTTGATTCCTTTTCCCGCCACTTTTTCGTTAGAATCTATAGTTCCTATGACCACCTTTGGGATTTTATTAGCGATAATCAAATTGCTGCATGGTGGTGTTTTTCCAAAATGGCTACATGGTTCTAAACTTACGTAAATGGTTGCTTTTTTCAATAAGGTCTTATCTTTTACTGAATTTATGGCGTTTACTTCTGCGTGTGGTTCACCCGCTTTTCTATGCCAACCTTCACCGATAATCTTTCCATCATAAACAATTACACAACCTACCATAGGGTTTGGATATGTAGTTCCTAAACCGTTTTCAGCTAATTCGATGCACCTCTTTATATATATTTCATGTTTTTTCACCATACAAAAGTAGTAATTTTTGAGTTTATGATTTTGTTTCAAAACTTTGAAGAATAATAATAAACAATTTCTATTTTTGCAGGTATAAATAGATTTTTAAAAAATGGAAAATTACAGTATCAGAAAAATAAATAAAGAAGATAATCAAGAAGTTGCAGCATTGATACGCGCGGTTTTTGATGAATTGAATATTCCAAAAGTAGGGACGGCTTATGAAGATCCTTATTTGGATTTTATGTTTGAAGAGTACAGCAAGCCAAGATCTGTGTACTATGTGGTTGAAAATAACGGAAGAATTATTGGTTCTGCTGGAATTGCGCCATTAGAAAACGAAGCGGAAACTATTTGTGAATTGCAAAAAATGTATTTTCTGCCGGAAACACGCGGTTTGGGAATTGGTGCCGAAATGATGGCGGTGTGTTTACAAAGTGCTAGGAATTTTGGTTTTGAGAGCTGTTATTTAGAAACAATGCCTTTTATGCTTGAGGCACAAAAATTATATAAAAAAGTTGGTTTTGAATACATTTCAGCTCCAATGGGTAGTACAGGACATGTCAGTTGTCCCATTTGGATGTTGAAAAATTTAGAATAATGATTTTGACCTAATTGTTTTAATTCTAAAGATAGAAGATTAGAAACAGCAAGCAGTCATTATTTATTACTCTTTATATTTTTAAATAGCAATCCATTTTAAGCTGATTTTTTGTTTGCTATACAATTAAATTGATACTTATAAACCATGAAAATTAAAGAGTACAGAGCTCATTTTATTCAAGAACTCACCCCTCTTTATGATGCTGGTGAAGCAGAGAGTTTTTTCTACTTAATATTAGAGAAAAAACAGCAAATGAAACGAATTGATTTGGCGCTGCATCCTGATTTGGTTTTTTCGGCTGCAGAAATTGTGGTATGGGACGAGATTTTAGAACCGTTAAAACAAGAGATCCCAATACAATATTTATTAGGTAAAACGAGCTTTTATGGATTGGATTTTAGTGTCAATGAACACGTTTTGATTCCAAGACCAGAAACAGAGGAGTTGGTTGATTGGATGCTATCGAATCACCGAAAAACACAACAATCCAACAATTTAAAAATACTGGATATTGGAACAGGAAGCGGCTGTATTGCTATTTCCTTGGCAAAAAATCTTCCAAATGCTACCGTTTTTGCTATTGATGTTTCTGAAAAGGCTTTGGCTACAGCGAAAAAAAATGCTGCCAATAATGCAGTAAGCGTTAATTTCATTCATCAAAATATTCTAGATGTGGTTATCTTAAGTGCAGTTGAAGGAATCAACGAACAGTTTGATGTTATAGTTTCAAATCCTCCTTATGTTCGAAATTTGGAAAAAGAAGAAATTAAAAAAAATGTTTTAGATAATGAACCGCATTTGGCTCTTTTCGTAGAGGATGATGACGCGTTGATTTTCTACAAAAAAATAGCCGAATTAGCTCAAAAAAATCTCGCTGAAAACGGACTGTTGTACTTTGAGATCAATCAATATTTAGGTGCAGCAATGATTGATTTGTTGGAGCAAATGCATTTCAAAAATATCGAATTACGAAAAGATATTTATGGTAATGATAGGATGATAAAATGTACTAGATAGCGTTTAGAATATAACGTGTTTCTTTTGATTGTTAAAATGGTTGAGTCATAGAAGGATGATCCCATAGTTATTACAGGGAAATTTTTTTGATATGCAATTTGAAGGTGGCTAACTAATCCACTTGTATTTTTTGCATCACAACACGTTGGTATACCGTACTTTACTCGTATCGCAACGCTTCAATGGGATCGAGAACTGCAGCTTTGATAGCAGGATATAAGCCCGAAGCAATAGCTACGATGAAACTAGTGATAAAAGCGGCCATAATAGCGCCCCATGGGATTACAAATGCAAAATCCATTGCAGTGGCAATTCCAAATCCAATTAGGATTCCAAAAATAATACCTACCAATCCACCCATTTGACCAATCAATAACGTCTCTATAAAAAACTGAATGGCGATGGTTGTTTTCTTAGCTCCCAAAGCTTTTCTAACTCCTATTTCTCGCGTACGCTCCGTTACGGAAACGATCATGATGTTCATTAAAGCGATAGAAGAGCCTAAAACGGTGATGATACCAATCAACCAAGAGGCCAGTCCTAAGTATTTTGTGATTCCTAAAATTCGGTTAATAAGATCGTCACTACGAACAACACCAAAATTATTGTCTTTAACAGGGCTTAATTTGCGAACTCTGCGCATGGTGCTTGTGGCATTGTCTAAAGCTTGTTCTAGCAATTCTTTTTTACCTACCATAACACTTACCGTATAATTTATGTTGGGCGCCGTAAATAAAGAACGAGCCAACTGAATAGGAATTAAAACACGTAAATCTTGATTGTTTCCAAAGGTGGATCCCTTTTCTTTCAACACTCCAATAACTTTAAATTTAGCACCTCGGATTGCGATTGTTTTATCAATTGGATTCACGTCTTTTAGCAATCCTTTCTCAAAATCAGATCCTACAACACATACATAGGCATTGTTGTCGATATCAAAACTGGTAAAATTTCGTCCTGCGCTGGTTTCTAAACCAGAATTGGTCATAAAATACTCGTCCACTCCAAGAATAGAATTTTCTGGATCTGTTTTAGTCGCTTCATATTTTACTTCAGCAGCGGATGTTGCTGTAAAAGAAAGGGAGGTTTCTGTAAAAGGATAGGTGTATTTGTTCTTGAAAGCCACTGCTTCAGGATAGGAAATAATTGGATTTATGATTACGCGCTCGTCACCACCACGATTACGCGTCGTATTTTCATACTGTTTAATATTAAAAGTATTCGCTCCCATCGATGCAAAATCAGAGGAGATGGTGTTCTCAAGTGCCGAAACAACCGTAAGAATACTAACTAAAGCGGTGATTCCTATAGCGATAATCATCACAGTAAGAACCGTTCGTAACAACTGCGTTCTAATTGAACCTAATGCAATCCGAATATTTTCTTTGAATAATTTTAACATCATAATGGTTTGACACGAAAATACAATTTTTGTTACAAATTTTATCTAGCTAAAAACTAATTTATTGTAATCTCTTTTATTTGAAGCTATTTCCCGCTTTCCGTTACAATGCGACAGCAAAAAATAATTTGTTTTCAATTGCCTGAAAGGAGCTTCCTACGGTCGCTCTTTCCGGCAAGAAAACAATATTATTTTTTTACTGTCTCATTTTCACTTCAATCTGGGCTAGTGGTCCTGCAATAAAATGATGAAATTTGTAAACAGAATAATTTTAAAAATAGGATATTTGCAAAGAATTAGAATTTGGAGTTTTTCAATACTTCCAAAATCTGAAAATCTAAAATCCAATACTCATACAATGGCATCAAAACCGAGCATTCCAAAAGGAACCAGAGATTTTTCACCTGCTGAGGTGGCAAAACGGCAGTATATTATACAGATTATAAAAAGTAATTTCGAGAAATTTGGATTCCAGCCCATAGAAACCCCTTCATTTGAAAATTCGGAAACCCTAATGGGGAAATATGGCGAAGAAGGCGATCGTTTGATTTTTAAAATATTAAATTCCGGCGATTATTTGGCGAAAGCCAATGCCACTCATTTGGAAAGTAAGGATAGCACCAAGCTAACGTCGAGTATTTCGGAAAAAGCGTTGCGTTATGACTTAACAGTTCCTTTTGCACGGTACGTGGTGCAGCACCAAAACGAAATTGAATTTCCATTCAAGCGCTATCAAATCCAACCGGTTTGGCGTGCAGATCGACCCCAAAAAGGACGTTTTAGAGAGTTCTTTCAATGTGATGCGGATGTTGTAGGGTCTAAATCCCTTTGGCAGGAAGTTGAATTGGTGCAACTTTACGATGCTGTTTTTGCTGATTTGGGTTTGAGTGGCGTAACCATAAAAATCAATAACCGAAAGATATTATCAGGAATAGCTGAGGTTATTGGCGCTTCTGATAAATTAATTGACTTTACAGTTGCTTTAGATAAGCTTGATAAAATAGGAGAGGACGGTGTCAAAAAAGAAATGATGGAGAAAGGAATTGCTGTCGAAGCAATTGCAAAAGTGCAACCATTATTTAATTTCACAGGAACTATTTCAGAGAAAATAGAAAAACTTTCTGTTTTGCTTTCTGAATCAGAGGAAGGCTTGAAAGGGGTAGAAGAATTACGTTTTATATGTGACAATGTCATGAAGCTTGGATTGAATAACGCTGTCTTAGACTTAGATGTAACTTTAGCCCGAGGATTAAATTATTATACGGGAGCTATTTTTGAAGTCGCTCCTCCAAAATCCGTTTCCATGGGATCCATTGGCGGCGGTGGCAGATACGATGATTTAACTGGAATTTTTGGTTTGAAAAACATGAGCGGTGTAGGGATTTCATTTGGATTAGACCGAATCTATTTAGTGGTTGAAGAATTGAATTTGTTTCCAGAAACGGTATCGGCAACCTCACAAGCACTATTTATAAACTATGGAGAAATGGAAGCTTTTTATGGATTGCAAGCCATTCAAAAATTAAGAGCCGCAGGGATAAAAGTAGAACTGTATCCCGATGCTGTCAAGGTGGCGAAGCAATTTCAGCACGCGGATAAAAGAAGAATTCCTTTTGCCGTTATCGTTGGTCCAGATGAGATGACATCCAGCACATTTTTACTTAAAAATCTAATTTCGGGAGAGCAGCTTTCACTGAGTTTTGAAAGTTTAAAGGAAGCTTTACTGGGTTCGTAAATTATAGACATAAAAAAAGCTTCATTTAAGTAAACGAAGCTTTTTTTAATATAAAGTAATGGTGAATTAATAATTGTTGAGAATAAACTCTAGAATTTTTACTGTTGAAACGGTATCAAATAAAAATTTTAACAAAACTAGAAAAAACAATAATAAGATAATCTTAAAATAATCTTAAAATTTTAGCTTGTTCTGTTTTATGTAGCTATAAAAAGTGAAATTATTAAAAAGATGACAATTTGACATTTAAAAAGAATTGGCAGTACTTTTGCAATCCAAAGAAAAGAATAAAAATGAACTTTAAGAATATTTTTAAAAATACTAGTAATATGACTACTGAAAATACAGAAATCGATCAAGAATTAGAGGAGGCGACATTAGAGAATAATGCCAGTGAAGAGCAAATCATTGTTGAGGAATTAAGTGTTGAAGAGCAATTGACGCAAGATTTAGCCAAAGAGAAAGATAAATATTTACGATTATTCGCTGAATTCGAAAATTACAAAAGAAGAACTACTAAAGAGCGTATTGAATTATTCAAAACGGCCAATCAGGAAGTTTTATTAGCCATGTTGCCTGTATTGGATGATTTTGACAGAGCAATTACAGAAATAAGCAAATCCGAAGATGAACTTTTGTTAAAAGGAGTGGAGCTTATTCATGAAAAATTAAAAAACACATTGGTAGCTAAAGGATTGGAGCAAGTTGAGGTAAACGCGGGAGACACATTTGATGCTGACTTTGCGGAAGCCATAACTCAAATTCCTGCTGCGTCAGACAAGATGAAAGGTAAAATTGTAGATGTTCTTGAAAAAGGATATAAACTAGGAGATAAAATCATTCGTTTTCCAAAAGTGGTAATAGGTCAGTAATGCGTAAGTATAGAGACGCAATGAATCGCGTCTGTATTTTTTACAAGAAAAAATAAAAATGAAAAAAGATTTTTACGAAATATTAGGCATTACAAAGAGTGCCGATGCTGCCGAAATTAAAAAAGCATACAGAAAACAAGCTATAGCGCATCACCCTGACAAAAATCCTGGAGACAAATCGGCAGAAGAAAAATTTAAATTAGCTGCTGAAGCTTACGAAATATTAAGTGATCCACAGAAGAAAGCAAAGTACGATCAACATGGACATCAAGCTTTTGATGGTTCTGGAGGTTTTGGTGGTGGCGGTCAGGGCGGAATGAATATGGATGACATTTTCAGTCAGTTTGGTGATATTTTTGGAGGTGGTTTTGGAGGTTTTGGGGGCGGAGGCGGAGGAATTCGTCGCGCTAAAGGAAGCAACCTGCGTATTAAAGTAAAATTGACATTGGAAGAAATTGCCAATGGTGTCGAGAAAAAAGTAAAAGTAAAACGTAAGGTTCAAGCGCCAGGCGTGACCTATAAAACGTGTTCTACCTGTAACGGTCAAGGGCAAGTAATGCGCGTGACCAATACAATTCTTGGTAGAATGCAATCGGCTTCAACCTGTCCTACTTGTGGAGGTTCTGGTCAAATTTTAGATAAAAAACCTACGGAAGCTGATTCTCAAGGAATGATTCTTGAAGATGAAACTGTTTCAATAAAAATACCTGCGGGTGTGGTTGATGGCATGCAGTTGAAAGTGTCTAACAAAGGTAATGATGCCCCAGGAAATAGTATTCCAGGAGATTTAATAGTTGCCATTGAAGAATTAGAACACGAATTCTTGAAACGTGAAGGAGAGAATTTACACTTTGATTTGTACATTAGCTTTGCTGAAGCGGTGCTTGGAATTTCAAAAGATATTGAAGCTGTAAACGGCAAGGTGAGAATTAAGTTGGAAGAGGGAATTCAATCTGGTAAAATTCTAAGATTAAAAGGAAAAGGAATTCCAAGTATCAACGGATACGGGAATGGAGATTTATTGGTTCATGTGAATGTATGGACTCCAAAAACATTGAACAAAGAACAAAAACAGTTTTTTGAAAATGCGTTGACAGATGATAATTTTATTCCGAATCCTGAGAAATCCGATAAATCATTTTTCGAGAAAGTAAAAGATATGTTTTCATAAGAGACCCGATGTATCGCTTCTTTAGATAAAATAGTAGCTGCGATTTATTCCAGCTACACCAAAAAATATAAACCCATTCCTGTTTAACAAGAATGGGTTTTTTATATAACTATTCTAAGTATTTTGGTACTAATTATTTACTTTTACACCAATTAAAAATTAAGCATGAGTACTATACTTGAAGTTAATAAAGTCGTAAAGCAATATGGTGATTACGTAGCGCTAAACGGTGTCTCATTGACAGTTCCAAAAGGGAGTATCTATGGACTCCTAGGTCCAAATGGAGCTGGGAAAACATCACTAATCCGAATCATAAACCAAATTACGTTGCCAGATCGAGGTGAGATAATTTTAGATGGTGAAAAACTACAACCCAAACACGTTCAATATATAGGGTATTTACCTGAAGAAAGAGGATTGTACACTACCATGAAAGTGGGTGAACAATGCTTGTATTTAGCTCAAATGAAAGGGCTCACTAAGGCTGAGGCCAAAAAACAACTGGAATACTGGTTTGAAAGATTAGAAATTCAAGGGTGGTGGAATAAGAAGATACAAGAACTTTCTAAGGGGATGGCGCAGAAAATTCAGTTTGTAGTTTGTGTTTTACACAAGCCAAAACTACTGATTTTTGATGAACCTTTTTCAGGTTTCGATCCTGTAAATGCCACTATTATTAAAGATGAAATTCTTGCGCTTAGAGAGGAAGGAGCCACTATCATTTTTTCTACCCACCGGATGGAAAGTGTCGAGGAATTGTGCGATCATATTGCTTTGATCCATAAATCTAATAAGTTGATAGAGGGGAAATTAAGCGATGTCAAAAGACAATTTAAAACCAATAGCTATGAAGTGGGAATTTTATCAGATAATGTGGAGGGTTTGATGTACGATATTACCCAGAAATTCACCGTAGCACCAGCAAATTTTAAATCGCTTAATAACGAGTTAAAATTGGAAATCCAACTTGGAACGGCTTTGCCAAACGAGTTATTACAGGTCTTGACGCAACGCGGTCAAGTCACCCATTTTGTTGAAAAAATACCGAGTGTTAATGATATTTTTATTCAAACGGTTAGTAAATAAACACACAATTTTAGCGCTTTGATTTTAGTTTTCTAAAATCACCAACCTGAAATCACAAATCAAAATTTAAATGAGCATTATTTCACTAATCATAAAAAGAGAGTTTATTGCCAAGGTGCGCAATAAATCTTTTATCGTCATGACTTTTTTAAGTCCGTTATTATTTGTTGGACTTGCTGCATTTGTAGGCTATTTAAGCACGATGAAAGCCGATACCAAACGAATCGCAATTCATGATGAATCTGGTTTGTTTGTGCAAGAGTTTACAGCCATAAATCAAAAGAAGGGGGAATATAAATACCTCGACTTATCGGTTATAGATTTAAAATTTTTAAAAGACAGCATCACTAACGAAAATTATGAAGGGTTGCTGTACATTCCCAAAGTAGAAAGCACAAAGGATTTTGAAAATAAAATTCAATTTATTTCTAATAATAGTCCCAGTATCTCCTTCATAGAAAATGTTCAAGAGGTCATTGCAGATAAATTGACCAAAACTAATCTTGTAGAAGCAAAACTGGATACTTTAGCCATTACGAAGGCTAAGGCCAACGTAAACATTAGTCTATCAAAAGCATCTGGTGAAGAGAGTGTCAAAGGACTTAACGAAATTAAAATAGGTATTGGTGGCGCTTTTGGCTATTTAATAATGATGTTCATTATTATTTATGGCAACATGGTGATGCGCAGTGTCATAGAAGAAAAAACCAGTAGAATTGTAGAAATTATTATTTCCTCGGTGAAACCATTTCAACTGATGATGGGAAAAATAATAGGAACTGCATTAGCAGGACTGCTGCAATTCTTCATTTGGGCACTTATAGGACTTTCATTAATGTTTGCTGCTTCGCTATTTTTTGGCGTAGATGTGGGACCAACCGCTAAATTATCTCCAGAATTATTACAAGCCGCTCAGCAAGAAATGACTGGAACAGCCCAAATGTATATCAAGGAGCTTTGGAATTTACCCATTGCTAGTATTTTAATTGGATTTGTAATCTATTTCATAGGCGGTTATTTTTTATACAGCTCTTTTTATGCCGCCATTGGAGCAGCTGTAGACAATCAAACCGACTCACAACAATTCCTCTTGCCTATTATTATGCCATTAATGTTGAGTGTATATGTAGGTTTTTTCACGGTTATCAATGATCCGCATGGTACAGTCGCAGTAGTTTTTTCAATGATTCCGCTTACATCGCCAATTGTCATGCTGATGCGAATTCCGTTTGGCGTACCTTTGTGGCAAATTGCGATTTCAGTAACCTTGTTATTTGGGACCTTCTTTTCAGTGGTGTGGTTTGCTGCAAAAATATACCGAATTGGAATACTGATGTACGGCAAAAAACCAACTTGGGGCGAATTGTACAAGTGGTTAAAATATTAATGATAAATAAAAAGAATACTAATTAATGTTAGGAGCTGATTCCTGCTGTACGCTATATCTTTTCTGGACTGAAAAAGTCCAGAAAAGGATGCCGCTTCCATCAGGGCTAAAAAACAATAAAGAATATGCCGAAAATTTTAATCATAGAAGACGAAGCCGCAATCCGAAGAGTATTGACAAAAATACTTTCTGAAGAAAATGATACCTATCAAGTAGAAGAGGCTGAAGACGGTGTTGTAGGTTTTGAAAAAATAAAAAACAACGACTACGATTTGGTTTTGTGTGATATAAAAATGCCAAAAATGGACGGCGTTGAGGTGCTTGAAGCAGTAAAAAAAATCAAGCCCGAGATTCCCATGGTTATGATTTCTGGTCATGGCGACATGGAAACGGCTATTAATACAATGCGTTTGGGGGCATTTGACTACATCTCAAAACCACCGGATTTAAATCGATTATTGAATACGGTTCGCAATGCTTTAGACAAAAAGCAACTGGTAGTGGAAAACAAAATCCTCAAGAAAAAAGTCAGTAAAAACTACGAAATGATTGGCGAAAGTGAAGCAATCAATCATATTAAAATAATGATTGAAAAAGTAGCACAAACGGAAGCCCGTGTTTTGATTACTGGACCCAATGGAACTGGAAAGGAACTTGTTGCTCATCAACTACATGAAAAAAGTGTGCGAGCTAATTTTCCTTTAATTGAAGTGAATTGTGCTGCGATTCCATCCGAATTGATAGAAAGTGAGTTGTTTGGTCACGTAAAAGGGGCCTTTACATCGGCAGTAAAAGACCGAGCAGGAAAATTTGAAGCAGCTGATAAAGGAACTATTTTCTTAGATGAAATTGGGGATATGAGTCTTTCGGCGCAAGCCAAAGTATTGCGAGCGTTGCAAGAAAGTATGATCACGAGAGTAGGAGCGGACAAAGATATCAAAGTAGATGTGCGTGTGGTCGCGGCTACCAATAAAGATTTGAAAGTGGAGATAGCTGAAGGGCGTTTTCGAGAAGATTTGTACCACCGTTTAGCAGTCATCTTGATAAAAGTTCCTGCTTTAAATGAAAGACGCGACGACATTCCAATGTTAATTGCACATTTTGCCGATAAAATTGCTTTGGAACAAGGAAATGTGGTAAAAAAGTTTTCTAAGGAAGCTATCAATCTACTCAAGGAATACGATTGGACCGGGAATATCCGGGAACTACGAAATGTCGTGGAGCGTTTAATTATCCTTGGTGGAAGCGAAATTTCCGAGAATGATGTGAAGTTATTTGCATCGAAATAAAATTAATTTAATGATTTAAAAATGTTATGATTTAAAGATTTGGTACTAGTTTTAATCTTTAAATTTTTAAATTTTTAATCTTTCAATCATAAGAAATGAAACTAAAAAAAATAAACGAAAAATTGCAAGAAGCCTTAATCGAAAATGGTTTAATCGAGGCTAATGCCATGCAAAAAGAAACATTTTCGACGCTGAAAAGTGGTGCAGATTGTATTATTATTGCAGATAAAGGGAGTGGAAAATCGACTACAATTGTGCTAAATGTAATTCAACAATTAGTTCGTGAGGGTGAGGAATCACCTCGTGCTTTGGTAATTGTGGAGGACAAAGCTAAGGTTTTGGAGATGGAAGACCTTTTTGAAAAATTTGGAAAATACACGGACTTACGTGTCTATGGAGTGCACGACAAAGGCGATATGGAATATGATAAAAACTATATTTCGACCGGTATTGATGTTTTAATTGGAACGCCAAATAAATTGAGCGATATGTTTACGACCGCTGGATTTAATGTAAACAGACTAAAAATGCTTATTCTCGACGATGCAGATCCAATTTTGAAACTGCGTCATGAAACTAAAATCATGCGTATTTCGAATAGTATTACAAAAACACAACGTATTATTTTCTCAGATCTGTTAACAGAACGAATAGAGATTTTGGCTGACAAAATGTTAGTAGAACCTTTTTTATTCGAAATAGAAGAAGAGGATGAGGAAGAGGATGAGGAAGATGAAGACGAAGGTGCGGAAGAGCAGGAAACTGCTGCTGAAAAAGAAGAATTAGAGGGAGAAAAGGATCAAGACGGTATCAAATAATAAAAAATAGAAAAAATGGGATTAATGAAAGTATTTTCGGGAAGTGAAATTCTAGCAATGGCTTTACAGCAAAAAATTGAAGAAATTGGTGTCGATGTAGTGGTGAAAAACAACATACAATCGGCTCGATTGGGAGGTTTTGGAAATTCGGATTTAGCAGTTGAATTGTTCGTTCAAGAAACGGAATTTGCCAAAGTAAATCCAGTTATTGAAGAATTTAGAATGAGTATTTAAGCTTAAATTATAATTGCAAAAAGAAGTAGATGAAATATAAAATGTTGGTCTTAGACTTGGATGACACCTTGTTGACTGATGACCATAAAATTTCAAAAGAGAATGCAGCCATGTTGTTTAAGGCCCAAGAATTGGGTGTATATGTTGTTTTGGCTTCGGGCAGACCAACATTAGCCATGACTGCTTTTGCCAAAGAATTACAATTGGATATCAATAATTCGTATATGCTATCTTTTAACGGCGCCGTAATTACGGATTTAAAAGAAGATAAAGTGTTGTTTGAACAAACCTTGACGCAACAGCAAATTCATGAATTGTATGATTATAGTATAAAGAGTAAAACAGATATTATTACGTACATCGATGGTAAAATAGTTAGTGAAACCGATTCGGAATATATTGATATCGAGAAAAATATAACAGGGCTGCTGCATAATAAAGTTTTAAATTTCAAGGAAGCTGTGACTACTGCTGCGGTAAAATGTATTTTATTACAAGAACCCAGCTATCTTAAAAAGGTTGAAAAAGATTTAAAAGAAGCCATGCCGCATTTGAGTGTTTCGATGTCAAAACCTTTTTTCTTAGAAGTAGCACAAAACGGAATTGATAAAGCAGCAAGTGTAAAATTTTTGGCTGAGAAACTGAACATCCTTCAAAGCGAAATTATTGCCGTAGGAAATGCAGGCAATGATTTATCCATGATTGAATATGCAGGATTAGGCGTTTGGGTTGATAATGTGGATCCAGAATTGAGAGATAAAGGAGATGTTATTGTTGCCTCAAATAATAATCATGGTGTTGCTGAGGTAGTGAGACGGTTTATCTTGAATTAGGGAATTTAGGTTTGCAATTTCAATTAAACAGTTTATTTGGCTTTTTTGGTGGTTTACAGCTTTTACAAAAATCAGGTAATTCATTGATTTTTTGCAGCACGGCAGAATGGATGGCAGCCAGTTTCTCCTCCTCTTGACCAAGATTAGTATTCTTTGAAGCCATAGCATGATCTTCAGTATAGTGTTGCTGAATGCTGTTGAATAGGACTTGTAAAAAACTCACGTCAGAAAAAGTGCCTTTTTTATCGTATATTTCTTTTCGTAATTTTCGCGCGTACAATTCAGATAAGTCGAATTCATATTGCGCAAAATTTAGTAAATATTTCGCTGTAATACTATCGGTTGCGATAATGGAGGCGGCATTCCGTTTGAATGATGAAATTACTTTGGCATTAAAGTTTTTGGTAAACATAAACTCGACATTGCTCATTTGGAATGCAAAATCAAGACTGGAAGCCGTATGCATGCTATTTATTTTTACAGCACCAATTTGAGTAGCATTAGATTGAAAATCGGAAAGTTGCAACTGGTATTTTCCATCCCACTCTACGTTATTTTGAGCATGTACTTGTGCCATTACGAAAACCAATGCTATTAAAACTAATTTTTTCATGGAGTGATTTTTAATGCAAGATAATGCTAATATCCAGAAAATTATAGATTTCGTTTTAAAGAATATTGTGTGTAAATTTGCACCACGTTGCGAGAAGGATAGCAGCGGCATCCTTTTGTGTAGCGATAGCGCAACAAAAGATACAGCGGATAGCCTGACCCGACGAAGTAAGGGACTCGCACAAACAAAAAGAATATGACAGAGAGAAAAAAAGTTGCTTTTTATACGCTTGGTTGCAAACTAAATTTTTCCGAAACATCTACGATTGCTCGTTCTATTGAAGACGAAGGCTTTGATCGTGTGGATTTTGAAGAAGTGGCTGATATGTACGTGATAAACACGTGTTCTGTGACTGAAAATGCGGATAAGCAATTCAAGCAGATTGTAAAAAAAGCAATGAAATTAAATAATAAAGCATTTGTTGCGGCGGTGGGCTGTTATGCGCAATTGAAACCGGAGGAGTTGGCGGCCGTTGATGGGGTTGATTTGGTTCTTGGCGCCACCGAAAAATTTAAATTAGCAGATTATATTAATGATTTGTCTAAAAATGACTTTGGTGAAGTGCATTCTTGTGAGATTAGTGAAGCTGATTTCTATGTGGGAAGTTACTCAATAGGGGATAGAACCCGAGCTTTTTTGAAAGTGCAGGACGGTTGTGATTATAAATGTACGTATTGCACGATTCCACTAGCAAGAGGAATTTCCAGAAGTGATGCCTTAGAAAACGTATTGAAAAATGCGGCAGCTATTTCAGCGCAGGACATTAAGGAAATTGTTTTGACTGGTGTAAACATTGGTGATTACGGAAAAGGAGAATTTGGAAATAAAAAACACGAACATACTTTCTTAGAATTGGTTCAGGAATTAGATAAAGTTGAGGGCATCGAAAGATTACGAATATCATCTATTGAGCCTAATTTATTGAAAAATGAAACGATTGAATTTGTGTCAAAAAGCAGGACTTTTGTTCCTCATTTTCACATTCCGTTGCAATCCGGTAGCAATGACATTTTGAAATTAATGAAACGACGTTACCAACGTGAAATATATACAGAACGGGTAAATAAAATTCGGGAAGTAATGCCTCATGCTTGTATTGGCGTGGACGTAATTGTTGGTTTTCCTGGAGAAACGGAGGAGCATTTCTTGGAGACTTACAATTTTTTAAATGAAATGGATATTTCTTATTTGCACGTTTTCAAATATTCGGAACGTGATAATACAGAAGCGGCCGAAATGAATGGTGTAGTTCCTGAAAATGTCCGAGTGAAAAGAAGTAAAATGATGCGTGGATTGTCGGTGAAAAAACGCCGTGCTTTTTACGAAAGTCAGTTAGGTAGCAATAGAACTGTTTTATTCGAAAGTGAAAATAAAGAAGGTTATATTCATGGGTTTACAGAGAATTACGTAAAAGTAAAAACACCGTGGAATCCCGAATTAGTTAATACGTTGCACGAAATTAATTTGACTAAAATCGATGAAGATGGTAGTGTGCGAATGGATTTTATTAAGGCGTTGGTTTAATGATTTAAACATATAAGTCATTTAATTTTTTTAAATCATTAAGGGATTTTTACCATATAAGCCATACAAGAAAAAGGCTAAAAAACCATTAAGGCATTACGTTTTATTAAGTTTTACGCTTAATTTCCTTAAAGCCTTAATGGTTGACCTACATGACTTATATGTAAAAAAAAATTACGGATTCGTAGACCAAATACTGCTGTTTTTTATAAATACTCTTCGGTTTAATTTAAGCTGAGCGATGATTAATTCGGCCATATCTTCGGCTTGCATTACTTTATCAGGATTTCCATCGGTTAGTTTCAATTCTTTGGCCATATCAGTGGCAACAGTGCTAGGTGTTAAGGCTGTAACTCGGATATTGTATTTACGAACTTCTTGCATCAATGATTCTGTCAATCCTAACACTGCAAATTTTGAAGCGCTGTACGCACTGGTTAACGCATTTCCACTTAATCCTGCAGTCGAGGAAATATTGATGATATCTCCAGTTTGTCTTTCAATCATATTTGGTAACACGGCACGTGTCGCATAATACGTCCCCATCAAGTTGACTTGAATGATACGTTCCCAAGCTTCAGGTTCCAGTTCGAGGAATTTACCAAAAGCAGCAATTCCAGCATTATTGATTAGAATGTCAATTGTTTTAAATTCAGATAAAGCTTTATCTACTGCGGTGTTTACTGAATTAATGTTGGCAACATCAGCTATAAGAGTCAATGATTTAACTCCCAAAGCATTCACTTCTTGCGCTACTTGATCTAAATCCGATTGTGTTCGGGCAACTAGGATTACATTAACCCCTTCTTTAGCTAAAGCGATAGCAACTGCTTTACCAATTCCTTTTCCGGCACCGGTTATCAGTGCATTTTTATTTTTTAAGTCGTTCATGTTATTTTCTTTTTGTGTGACGTGATTAGCAAAGTTAAGTATTTAGCTTTTTTTAAGCGATACTAAAAGGTAAAATGGCATAGTATTAACGTTTTTGTAGTTCCAAAAAAAAAGCTTAAGATGTTGTTATATGTTGTGTTTATTTGGTGGCAAATAACTTCTTCAACCATTAAATGGAGTCATTTGGTGTAAAGTAGTGTCGACTTTAAGTTTTGCCAATATTTAAATTAGACAAGAAAATATCATAATTATGTAACAAGTAACTTTGTAAAAAAGATCATTTTTGCAAATGACTATTCCAAAAAACAATAAAATACCCTTATGAAAAAAATAGCCCTTATTTTAAATATTAGTATTGCAATCTTATTCTTTTCTTGTAAACAACAAGATAAACAGGATACAACAAATGAAACTGTCATTGTCAAAGAAAGGTACGAGCCTAAAAAAAGAGCATATCATATCGAAAGCGCCAAAGAATTTTTGTCAAAAAACAGTAATGATGTTGCGCAATTAAATATTGTATATGCCTTAAATAGGACTGATGAAGCCAATTTTAAAGAAATGGATTCTGTTGTAATTCCAGATGATAGCAGTGGAGATATAGAATTTTACTTCCCTTTTCCATTAGAGGTTTCTTCCTTGAAAGAAGTTAACAAGATTGTTTTTTTCTCGTATCCTACTCAAACCTTTGCGGCGTATGAAAAAGGGCAGTTAATTTATACTGGCCCAACTAATATGGGACGTGAAAAAGATAAAACTCCTACAGGACTTTTTTTTACAAACTGGAAAGCAGAGCAAACCACTAGTACTTTTGATGATGAATGGGAATTACATTGGAATTTCAACATAGAAAATAAATTGGGTGTGGGATGGCATCAATATGCTCTACCAGGATACCCCGCTTCTCATTCTTGTTTAAGACTGCAAGAAAAAGATGCACGTAAATTGTATGATTGGGCAGAGCAATGGGAATTAGCCGATCCCGAAACTGTTAGGGTAAAGGGAACTCCGGTAATCGTTTTTGGTGCGTATGATTTTGCCGCTTCTAAACCATGGTTAAAGTTAGTTACGAATCCTAAGGTATTGGATATTTCTGAAAGTGAAGTTGAAACGGTAACAAAGCCTTTTTTAAATACTATTCTGAAAGAACAAAAAATCAGACAGGATTTTCAGCGTTCTCAAAAATAAATACGTGGCTATTTTTGTTGGAAAAAATTATATTATTTTAGACTGTATTCTTTGGTTACGTATAGCTTCTTTTGACTATCATCAGTTTCGGAAGAGGTGATTTACTATATGTAGCTGTAGTTTTTAAAAGTATTTTTCAAGGCTATTAGCCCTGTTTAATACAAAGTAAGGTGTAGGAATTTCTAGAATTGTGATACAATTTTAAAGTGGCAAGGCTTTCATAGACTGAATTAGATCTTTAGTCTTTTTGGACTTCGAATTGCTGTGATGAAGTAGATTATTTCGTGTTTAATAGATGCAGTATTTCCTCTGGGTTTTTAACTTCTATTATTAATTTTTTAAAATAATGATCTTTCAATTCAACTACCACCGCATTTTTTTTGTTCATGACGTCCCAAAAATTCCTGCCTTTTTTATAAAATGTTCCGGAAGCAATTAATCCTGGGATTTCAGTTCCTGGCATTCTAAAGCCTTTCCAAAAGGTGAAATCTTCTGGTTCGTGGTGGGCTCTGATAATGCTTGTTTTTGGTACAATAATTTTGCTTTCCATTGCCCAAATTTTATGAAGTCCTATAATTTCAAAAATAAAATTATCATTTTGTACTAATACTGTTACCACATTAATTAGATTTTAAAGAAAAGAAACAAAAAAACTCCTGAATTTCAGGAGTTTTGTCTTTAATCAAGTTTGTTTTTTATATAATATTTACCATCTAGATCTTCATCAAAATCGTCAATTTTAACGGGTTTTGGTTTTGGTTTGTTTGCAGTCGCTTTCTTTTTCCACATTTCGAATTTTTCAGCTGGCATCTTCTTTTTCATGATCTCAAGAATTTCTTTCTCGGCCAGACCAAATTCTTTTTTGATGATTTCAAAAGGGTTTTTTTCTTCTAAAGCCATTGTAACAAGTTTTTCTGTTTGCTCCCAGTTCAATTCTTTTCGGTTACTCTTTTTCATCACGTGAAAATTAATTCAAATAAGTATTAATGATTAATAAATTACAATTCTAATTTAATTCCAATATTAAGAAAAAAATATTTAGCTTTTATCAAAAGATTGCTTTTTTTATATTTTTTACTGATTTTTTTTTAAAGGCTGTTTTTTAAAGGGTATTTTTAATAAATTTTTTAATTCATTGTGCTCTTCAGGGTGGGGATGCGTATCGATTCCGTAAACGATTTCCTCTTTAGGGAGCGTCATAAAAGTGCCAAATAGTCTATCCCAAATGGAGAAGATATTTCCATAATTACTATCCGTGTAAGGAAGAACATGATGATGGTGTACTTTATGCATGTCTGGAGAAACAATAAAATAACTCAAGATAGTATCTACTTTTTTTGGTAGCGAGATGTTAGCATGGTTGAACTGCGTTGCTACAACAGATAGTGTTTGGTACAGGAAAACCAGCCACATGGGGGTTCCAATGATTAAAACACCTAGTGCAGTAAAAGTAAACCGAATAACACTTTCACCAGGATGATGCCTGTTTGCTGTGGTGGTGTCTATCCATGTATCTGTATGATGAATTAAATGGAAACGCCATAGGATTTTAGTTTTATGTTCTACTAAATGGACCAAGTAAGCTCCAATTAGATCCAGTAGCAGTAGACCCGTAAGCGCATAAAACCATACCGACATTTTAGGTAGCCATTGCAAAATGCCAAAATGGTTTGCAATGGTCCAATCAGCTGTTTTCAACAAGATGAAAGCCAAGCAAAAATTGACGACAATAGTGGTAAATGTCATAAAAATATTGATACCTGCATGATGCCATTTTTTGTAATTGAAGTTGAAAAGTGGATAAGCATTTTCTATCAGCCAGAAAAAAGTAATGCCGCCCACAAGAATTAAACTTCTATGTGATGAAGGAATAGTAGAAAAATAGGCAATTAGATCATTCATGATTAGAGTATTTATTTCAAATCTACTACATTTTTAAGACAATATCTACTTGATTACCCGAAAAGTACCATTTATTCTGGAGCCGATAGTCTTTGCTGTTTTCGGAATTTGGTGCTTCCAGAAATGTTGTGTCGTCCCTTTCATCAATAATAAGCTTCCGTGTTCCAGATTAATTGTTTTTTTTAGCTCTTTTTCAAAATTATGCCTCAGTTGAAACGCTCGTTCTGTTCCAAAGCTCACTGATGCAATTACCGGATTTACGCCTAATTCTTTTTCGTTATCGGCGTGCCAGCCGTTGCTGTCTTTTCCATCGCGATATTGATTGAGTAATACCGTTGTAAAAGTAGTAGCCGCGACGGTTTCGATTTTTGCCTTTATCTCTTGCAAAAGTAAATTCCATGGGTTCGGTTGCATGGTTATATTAGAATAAGAATATGGCTTTCCTTCATTTCCAAATAAAGCCGTTAAGCGAGGTTGTGGATGCATTTTTCCATAGACCCTAATGTCATCTTGCTGCCATGGGATATCTGTCTCTAATTTGGCAAAAATGATATCGGCTTGCTCTTTGTCAAAAAAGTGAGGATAATAAATAATTTCAGCGTCTGGCAAGTCAAGATATACTGGTTCTGATGAAGATTCAAAGAGTGATTTCACGGGATTAGGTATATTGGTAGGCCCAAAAAATTAATAGTAATTGTAAAGGCATTCGCAAAAGCAAAACCCATTTAGGCAAGCCCATTCTCGCTTTTTCATCAAAATACATATAGAGATGTGTGGGAAAAATGGCGATCAGTAGCGCAATAACTCCCCAAGCAGCGTAGCTTGAAAGTAGTGGAATGCAGAGTACAATTCCCAAAAAAATCTCCCCCAAACCGCTAATTTGGTTTAATAATTTTGGATTCGGAAAATAAGGAGGGATTATTTTCAGGTACAGTCTCGGGTTTCTGAAATGGTTTAATCCAGCAATAAAGTAAATAAAAGCCATCACGTACAAATGCCAAGGTAAATTCATAATAAAGTTATTTAGTACGAATTTATAAAAATTTAAATGAAATAAAAGCAAATAGCATCAAATTGAAGTTACTTGAATTTTTTAAAATTAACATTCATAATCACAATCGCAAAAATAATCAAAATGATGCCAATCCATTGGATCAGAGTTACTTTTTCACTCAATAGAAAATAGGCCATTAGTACTGATACAGGCAGTTCTAGGGCCGAGACGATGCTTCCTAAACCAATTCCTGTTAGCGGGAAACCGGCATTTAACAACAAAGGCGGAATTATAGTTCCAAAAAGCGCTAGTATAAGTCCCCATTTTCGGAAAATCTCAAAATTGAATGTGCCTGTTTGTGTGGCTATGGCAAATCCAGCTACAATTACTGCGCCTCCAAGCAGCATATAAAGGCTGCGTTGTGCTGAGGAAACATGAGTAGCAACCCGATTAGCCGTAAACATTGTTGTCGTAAAGGAGGTCGCTGCTAAAAATCCTAAAACGATGCCACGCCAGTCTAAATCTACTTTGCTTTGTATGAGATTTGTGGCAAGTGCTGTGCCAAAAAGCACGATAATGACAGCTATTATTTTTTGGTTTGACGGTCTTTTCTTTTCTAGAATCATTTCGAATAAAACACCCATCCAAACGGTTTGCATCAATAAAACAATGGCAATCGAAACAGGGATATATTTTACAGCCAAATAATAAAAAATACTAGTCAGCCCTAAGGAAGTTCCTGCCAGCATTAATTGAGAAATATTTTTCTTGGATGCTTTAACCACATCATTTCCTTTTTTAACTTTTTGAAAAAGATTAATCAACAGCATTCCTGTAATTCCATAAACAAATTGAGCGATGGTAACTTCGGGAGTCGTAAAACCTTCACCGTAAGCTATTTTTACAAAAGTAGCCAGCATTCCGTAGCTCGTAGCACCTAGACCAACTAGTAAAACTCCTTTTAGTACACTATTTTTTATCATTTTTTTCAATTTTAAAAAGCGGGCAAAGATAGATGAATTTATTTACGACCGATTTTTTTAGGGACTAAAATTATTCGAAAAACTGTAACAAATAATATCTTACAAAGTCTTATAGCAAAAATTAAATAAAATAATATGCGAAAATTAGGTCTAATCGCCATGATGACTTTTGCAAGTGTGTTTGCCGTTTCTGCCCAAACTACTGCTGAAAAAGCTCCCGAAAAAACAACGCAATTAATTGAGGTTACTGTTATAAAAACAAAAAAAGCGATCGAGCAAAAAGCAGATCGTACGATATTTAATTTTTCAGACCAACCTAGTTTAAACACGGGATCGGTGCTGGAAGGAATAAAAAAACTTCCGGGTTTAATAGCTTCGGATATTGCAGGAATGATGTACCAAGGAAAACAATTGGACGTATTTATGGACGGTAGACCATTAAATATTTCGACGAATGAGTTGAATGCTTTTTTAGAAGGAATGCCTGCAAATGCAATTGAAAAAATAGAGATTATTACACAACCGGGTGCTGAATTTCCAGCTACTTCTGGTGGAGCGATTTTGAATATTATTACTAATAAAAATGCTAAGAATTACTTGAGTGCCACCTATACCAATAGCACGAGTTTTACGAGTTATGACCAGGTACGGTGAAGAATGAACAACAGTCTTTTGTTAAGTGCCAAGAATAAATATTTTGGGTGGCAGTTGAATTTGGGACAAAATTATAGAGAAAGTGCGGTGTGGGCTTCTTTAGAAAAACAGGGAAATGGGATGAATTCTTTGTTGTCTAAAACAGATGCAGATCGTGTAGGGCGAAATAATTTTGTCAAATCGGCTTTGACATTTGATATTGGTAAGGATCGTTTGCTCTTGAATTATGATATCACTCACAATAATAATGACAGTTATACACTTGGAAACGGACCCGGTTTTAGTACTAATGATGCCTCTATGAGTTCAGGCTTGCGCCAAGATGCGGTTGTTACGTATCAGAAAAAATTCGAAAACACCTCCAAAAAGCTAGAATTCAAGTTCAATTACAACAACAATACAAATGACTTTGAATTAAGTCCAGTAGGGAATTCACTTGTCACTTTAGCCAATTCTTCTCATCAAAATTTATACAATGCTAAGGTTGATTTCTCACAACCCATCAAGTTCTCTGATGAAGGAAAAGTGAGTTTGGGGGCTTTGTACGAAGAGTTGCTTTTTGATGCAGCTAGCAGAGGCGTTACCAATTTAGAATACAAAAGGAGGACAGCTGCTTCGTATGTAGAAGTACAGACTAAGTTTGACAAAATGAATTTTATTGTTGGCGGTCGCGCCGAAGAGTACAACATTACAGGCAAAACAGATGTGGCTGTTTTAAGTGCTTTTAAGCAATTTCGATTTTTTCCCAATGCGAGTGCGCAGTATAATTTTAGTAATTCGGTTAATTTCAACATGAATTACAATAAAAAAATTACGCTTCCAAGTACCTCAGCATTGAACCCAAACAACACCAATTATCAAAATCCAAACGTAGATTATTCCGGTAATCCCAATTTACAACCCACCATTTTTGATAATTATGAGGTAAAATTGAGCGCTTTTGATTATGCTTTTATCAGTTATAACATCAGTTCTGCTAAGAATCAAGTGATAAATAGAGTCACACTTGATGCTGATTTGGTAGTAAATACTAATGAAAATATTCCCGAGGTTAAGATTCATAATTTTAGCGTTGGAATGCCTATTCCGTACATGTTGTTTACCAAAGGACTGGCAGAAACTTTGAAAATGAATGTGAATCCAGATACAATGAATTTTTTATATGTGTATGCAGGCTACCAATACCACCAAATCCCAAATGTTGATACTAACGGCTTTTGGATGCTAAACTTCATGTCGCAGCTAGTATTGCCAGAAAAAATAAAATTTGTAGCCAATTATAATTATATTATTCCAAAAGGGAATTACTTTTATTTCATAGCCGTTGAACCCATCAGAAACTCTTTGGATTTGACATTCTCTAAAAAGTTCTTTAAAGACCAATTGACACTTTCTATTTATGCTGACGATGTTTTGAATACCAATAGAAATGCTTTCAATTCGTTTGAAACACCCTTGCTAATCAGTAGTAAACAAGACACGAGGAAATTTGGCTTTAGCCTGAATTACAAGCTTCCAACCAAAAATAAATTAGCCAAAGAAAACCCGAATTTATTGAATAAAGAGAAGAAGGAAGACGATGGGATTTTAAATCAATAGGGGGGTTACTATAATAAACGACTATCTTTTGTTTTGTTGTCTTTTGATTATTATGACTACCGTCTTTATTTAGATTTTGTTAAAATAAAATTTTAGTAGTAACTACTTTGTCACTTTGTAGTATTGTTTTCACGAATAAGGGTTGATGGCTTAAATCAAGCTCTAATATTGAAAATGTGTTAGTGTTAATCTTGTCTTTCTGATATATTTGTCGTCCTGCTAAATCATAAATATACACTTTGTCTATGGGTTCGACAGCTGAATTGATATTGATCTGCTTGCTTTTATGAGAAACCAAAACAGAAGATTGTGTAGTAGTTATGTCGTTAGTTCCTAAACTTTTGTTCGAATAAAGTAAGACAAAACGTTCGTTAAATACTCCTTCGGTGGTTGTAAAGGTATAGTCTCCATTTTTCAAATTAAAAATAGTTTGCAATACTTTGTCTTTTATAAACACTTCTTGACTTTGCAGAAAGCCATCAACATGATCGATACTTATTTTAAAGGTGCCGGCAACGGTCGTTCTGAAACCTAAAATCACTTCATCATTTTTATCAAATGGTAAAGTACGACCTTGTATTGATAAATTTTTATTTGAATTTATACTATAAAAATCAACAAATTCATGACCGTCAAAACTTTCTCCATCAAAATTACCATCAAATAAATTTGTAGCTCCCGTCACATAACCCACTAAAGCTTGTTTGAATATTCCCTGTACATTTGTGAAGTTCAACCAAACTCTTGATTTTTCTAAGGTGTTGATTACCTTGGTTTTGTCTTGTGTCATTTTGAAAAACTGAGTATTATCTAATACATTGTTATTACTGTCGGTTCGCATGTTATTATTAAAAACAGCATTTCCTGGCGCATCACTAATGGCAAAGAAAGATTGTCCTGCTGCAATTTTTCCAGTTGGTATTCCTCCCGCAAAGACAGCGACTCCTCCCAATAAATTATACGATGCATAATCATCAGAAGTATATGCATAAGCGCCTGAACCAGGATTTGAAATTTGGCTTGCTAATTGAATGGCTGTACTATGGGTCCAAAAATAAATAGTCCCATCTAATAGGGCTGAATTTAAGGCCAAAAATTGATCAGCATCAATAGCTGAAGGATAAGGATTTCCGATAAGATTTGAGGAATCGCTCGGTCCAATGGGTGTTTCTAATATTCCATTATTAGGTATACCGAAAAAATTTGTTTCATAAGTAGAGGCAGGAAAGCTACTATTGGTTTGAGGACCTTGCACGATATATCCCTTTCCAATTCCCATAGAAGACGATGGTGTTACCCGAATATAATCTTCAGGAGTTGAGAACGCATCAAATGAGTAAATTGTATTTAAGGGCGAATTTGGGAAGGCTGCGGATAAAATTTGTCCTGCAACAGGAGAAGACCAGTAGGTGTAATCGGAGTTTCTAACTGGAGTAGATTGTCGCTTGTACGTTACATTTCCGGAATTTATAATCCCATCATTAATTTGAATCAAGCTGGCGTTATTTTCGAAAGTAAGTGATCCTCCTGATATATTTAATTCATTAGTTGCAGTCATCGTAGCTCCAGTATTAATAGTGACTACGGCACCATTATTAATTGTAATGGAACACGCGTCAATGTTTTCGCTAGCCGTGTAATTTCCACTAAAAATAGCTGACCTAGTACTATTCGGAGGGCCATTATTCCATGAAGTGCCATTCCACGTTGTAGGAGTTGCAATTGAAATTTCCGCTGGCGTAGCATATCCAATGGGACAGCAGGTACAATTTTGAACCACTGCTCTGTAAAAAGTTGTTACAGTCACAGTTCCAATGGCTATTCCTGATAGGGTATTTGTTGTATTTTCAATATCAATGGGAGTTGTAAAATCAGAATCTAAAGCGCTTTGCCATTTGACGACTGAGCCGCAATTCCCTTCTAAAATTAAATCGGCCGGTTGACTTACGGAACAAAATTCTTGGTTTGATGAGATTATTCCAGGAATAGTAGCTTGGTTAATAGCAATCGTGACAATAGTAGAATTTAAAGTTTTGCTTCCAATGGTAACCACTGCTCTAAAATAGGTTGTTGCACTAACGTTTCCCATTTCAGCTCCGGTAAGGGAAGCAGTCGTATTCGGAATATCGGTTGGATTGGAGAAAACAAGGTCAGTAGATTTTTGCCATTGTACAACTGTAGTAACATTTCCGGTAAGCGTTAAAGCATTAGGCTGTGCGCCGGAACAGATCACTTGATTTGAAGAGGCAATAGGAATAATTGGGATGGATAGTGTAGCATTTTCTAATGTGATAGCGCCTGCGATTGTAAGAAATCGTCCCTCTGCTATTGTGTTATTTCCTAAAGCGATCGCACCTGCTAGGCAAATGAAATTCCCTTTAACATCACTGAATGCACCCACTTCTAAAGCGCCATCAATTACCCAAAATATATTAGATGTAATAGCACCATTCGTTACTATTATTTGGCTATGTGCTGCCATTGCTAGTGCCCCAGTAATTTTAAAAATAAAAACTGAATTTGATAATCCTTGTCCGTCCAAGGTAAGAATTCCTCCTAAAGTTGCGGCACTAGCAATTTGATAAACGCCTGGCTGTAGTGTTTCTCCAGCACCTAGTGCCGCGGGATGGGTACTTGTAGTAGTAATATTTTTTAAGGAATTAAATAAGGGTAATATAAAATTTGCACAAGCCGTCGTTAAAGCATCTTGTACATGTAATAAAGACATATTAGTAAATTGGCCAGTAATTACACCGGCGTTTGTGCCAATATTTGCCATATTGGTTGAAATGCCAGTATTTGCAATTGCACCAGCAGTTGTAAATAAAGCAAAAGAGCTTGCCGGTCCTTCCATCGTTGGCGGAACGACAATGTCGATTTTTACTGTATTGGAATAAACGGTTGATCCATCAATTAAGACAGCAACTCTGTAATAAGTGGTTGACGTAAGAGGTCCAATGCAGAAGCCACTAAGGGTTCCTAAATAATGGTTTATGTCTGTGGGGTTTGTAAAATTGCTATCGGTTGCACTTTGCCATTTTAGAATTGGATTATTATTGCGAATCAATACTAGATCCGCGGGTGTGGCTCCACTATTTATTGATTGATTTTCTTTTAGCAACATAGACGGTGTGGCTAATGACATCCCATCTAATGTTGTGATAGCTCCTGCCGTAGTCAAAACGCCCCCTTCTAAGGTACAATTAGCCCCCAGACTTATTGCTGCCGAACTAATAAATATACCTTTTGCTTCACTGTTTGCAGCTAAAGAAACAGCTCCAGTTATTATCCAAAATACGTTTTGAGCTTGGGTACCATTTGTTAAAATAATTTTCGATCCAGCACCCATAGTAAACGCTCCACCTGATCTAATAATAAAACGTGAGTTCGGATTGTTTTGACCGTCTAAGGTAAGAGTTCCATTTACTGAAATAGCTCCTCCTGTGTTATAAATACCTTGAGTAAGTGTTGTGATGGTTGATCCATAACCACCAGTGGTTTCAATATCAGCTAATCTACTGTTTAAATCAGTGTATAAGGCTCCCAAATCCGTAGCGCATTGAGCCGTTTCTGGGGTGGCATTAAATAAGGCAAAAGGTTGAGTTTGTAGGGATTCAAATCCGGTAAAAGCACCTGAATTAGTTCCTACATTTCCAGCATATATGGAGGTAGATCCGGCATTGGTTACGGCTCCTAACGAAGTAAATAATAAAAATTTGCTGGTAGTGCCCACCGAAGGGGCGATAGGGTTATTGTATTGAGAGAAAACAACACTAGTCTGAATTATTAAAAAGAGACTTGTTAGTAATTGGGGTAGATTTGCTTTCATAATGTGAAACTTTTGGATTCACAAAATTCTGCTAATTAAAAGTATGAAGGTTCAGTATATTTACTCTTTTTAAATAAGCAAATTTTTAAAAAAATCAGTAAAAGTACGGAAGAATACCTATCGTAAGTTTACTATTTAGAACCGCTATAAAAGGATGAAATAAACTGTTAACACTCCGAAAGTATAATTTTCTACGTCTGTTTTTAAATTTTCTTAACATAGTATATTAGAAAATTTAATCGATAGTTATTAATGTATTGCGAATTGCATACATGATAAGTTCAGCAATGTTTTTACAATCTGTTTTTTCTAGCAAATTTGCTCTGTAAGTTTCAATAGTTCGTTGTCCTAGGAAAAGAACTTCAGAGGTCTCCAAAGTAGATTTTCCTTTGCAAATCAATTTCAGTACCTCTAGTTCACGGTTGGTAAATGCAATTGGAATTTCTTCAGGACGTGTAACAATTTTTGGGACAGTTTTTTTATCAGCTAAGGGAATTATATTGCCTACAAGACTCGGATGTCCTTTGTATATAATTACTGAGCCATACAGCTCTACAAATACTGTATTTAAAGTTTTATGAACGGCTTCAAACTGGAATGAAATTGCTCCTTTTGAATCTTTTAAACAGCGATCAAAATCATTTAATATTTTTGTTTTATTACAATACTTATCATCGAGAAGATCAACAAAATTGATGGACTGGAAGTCATCATAGCTATACCCAAAAATGGTTGCTAATGCTTCATTATGAAATAGTAATTTTCCGTTTTGGTAAATATAAAAACCTAGTTTTGGATGGTCTGTTAATGCATGAAATTTTTCGTCATTGAACTGTTCAATCGTTTCGTATTTAGCGAGACGTGTTTTAATTACTTTTAATAGTTCATAGAAATCAAAAGGTTTGATAATATAATCATCAGCACCCAGCTGCATTCCTGCTCTGATATCCTCATTTTCTGTTCTCGCTGAAAAAAAGACTAATGGAATAGTCGATGTAGACTTAATTTGCTTGATTGTTTTATAAAAATCAAATCCATTCATATTGGGCATAGATATGTCACAGAGGATAAGGTCTGGAAAATGTTTCAACGTTTGTTGGATCCCTACAAGACCATCTTCTGCAACAAATACTTCAAAATTTTCCCCTGCAATAAATTCAGCTGTATTTTCTCTTAAGACTGCATCGTCTTCTATGATAAGAATTTTTTTCATTTCAAAAAAATTTAGAATAGTGCATTTTTTTTTACTGCTGATTTAAAATAATAGAATTGATTTCTGTTTTATTTAGTGGTTCATCCTCACTGTTTTCTCGCTGAAAATAAGGTAATATAATGGTTACTTTTGTTCCTTCACTCACCACTGATTCAATTAATATTTGGCCCTTATGAAGATCTATAAATCTTTTTACAATTGACAAACCAAATCCAGTTCCTTTTATAGCTCCGTGATTTGAAGCGCGATAAAAAGGTTCTAATAAATATGATATTTCCTCAGAAGGTATTCCAATTCCTCGATCGGTAATGATGAATTTTATCTCTTTGTTGACTACTTCATCTATATCAATCGTAATTTTTTTATTTTCGCAACTGTATTTTATAGCATTAGAGATAATATTAGTAAAAATATGCCGAATGATAAGGACATCCATGTAATAGGTTTTACTAGCTAATTTTGAACTTACTATTACCTTATGATTGGTGCCTGCCGCACTTATGTTTTCTTCAATAATCTCATTTATAAGGGGCAGAAGTTTAATGTTTGTAGGCCTAAAAAAAGATTTGCTATTTTGCTCTTCATCAATAAGGGAAACATCGTCCAGCAGTGCTTTAGTGTGCTGTACCGCATCAAAAATCTGTTTGAATATTTTTTCTTTTTTTTCCTCATTCCAAGTATCATTATAAATTTGTAATAATTGAACACTTGATAAAATTCCAGCTAACGGAGTTCTAAATTCATGGGAAACTGTAGAAATGAATTGGGATTTTAAAGTATTTACTTCTAGTAATTGTTGATTTAAATGTTTTAGTCTTTCCTCTTCTAATTTCCTTTCCGTAATATCATTAATAGTAGCAATTAATAGGAATTGCCCGTTAATCAATAACTGACTGGTGTATATCTCGACTTCCCTAGTAGTTCCTGAAGAAAATTTGTGTAAAAATTGAAAGTAAGATGATCCAGCGACTCCAAATTTCCCTATTTCTTCTATTATTTGATCTGCAGGAAAAGTACTTATATCAGATAGATTCATTAATTTGAACTGTCCCAGAGAATAGCCGTAAAATTTTGCTGCAGCTGAATTTGCATCTACTATATTTCCGTTAGTAGGATTAATCATTAATTGAGGCGATTGGTTTTTCTCGAACATAGCTTGATATAAATAACCGCTTTCCTTTAATGCATTTTCCGCTTTTTTACGATCGGAGATATCTCTAATGTGACAAAGAACATTATTGTGTGATTCTTCCATGTAAACCACAAGCTCAAATTCAACGTCAATTAATTTTCCTGACTTTGTCTCCAACAATTGGTTTTCAAAACGGCAGTATTTTTTTTCTTTCAATTCGGTAAAAGTCTCTTTTGAAATGATGGTGTTTTTAAATACACACAATTCCCAAAGTGCTTTTCCGACAAGTTGTTCATGATTAAAACCGATCATTTCAATGAAAAATGTATTTGCATCAGTGACTTTCCCACTATTGGAATCAAGAATTAAAATCCCTTCATTGGAAGTTTCAAAAAGACGGTTTGACCAACTTTCAGCGCTTAGTATTTTTTCAAGGGATAACTTCTGTTCCGTTATGTCTTGGACTACTCCAAAAAAATTAATTTCATTAGACTTCTTGTCATAATTAAACCTTCCGTTTCCGTCAACCCATCGAACTACTCCATCATTTTTGCGGATAATTCTGTACTCCTTCTTAAATGATGTTTTGTTTTTTATTGTTTTCTTTAAATACAATTGTATTTCTGTCCTGTCGTCAGGATGAACGCAGTCTATCCAATTGTTATAATTAACAACAGCATCATTTTTTAAGCCAAAAATAAAATATAACATCTCAGAAAACTCCCAAACATTGTTTGTGATGTTTACTTTATACCAACCAATTTGTCCAACACGTTGAAATTCTTGAAAGAATTCTTTTTCTAAAATAGCCTCTTGAAGTTGTTCTGCAGCAGTTAAATTAGTGATTTTTAAAAAGCATTGGTTACTTTGACTATTTATGACGGAGCCAGAAATCTTGATGTCTTTTACATCTTTTCCTCCCTTTAGCCCTAATAAGCAATCCTCAACAGTTTTCTCAAGAAACAGTTTACTAAAAAATTCTTTGAAAGCCGGTTTGTGATGATCAGCAATGTAGTGTTTTAGATTACTATCAATCAAATTTGATTTATCAACTTTTAATAATTGGCATGCAACCTTATTGGCATCAAGTACTGTTGCATTGGTATCAAGTATCACATACCCTAAAGATGCAAATTCATAAAATTCAGTATATTTTTCTAAAGCAGCATTTGCATTTGCCTGCGTTAACTGTAGCTCTTCATTTTGTAATTCTAGCTCGATCTGATGTACTTCTAACTCATGAATAAGTTTAATTTTGTCACATTCAAGTAAATTAGAAGTTTCATTTGTAATATTCTTTTTGTGAATTTTTAAGGCCCTTTGGTAAAGGTTTAACGGATCTTTAGGTTTAATTTTGGAATCTTTCATAGCAAAAATAAGTAATATTATAAAATCATCCTTAAGAACATTGTTTTACATGTACTAGGGAAATGTAGCTTCTACTAAAAATCACTGATAATAGCTCAGGATAATAGGATTATTAATGCATATAAACTTCTAATTATCTGTTAAAGGTATAGTATTAAGAAAACTAAATTGTTAAATGGATGCAATAATTTCATTACCAACGATAAAAATAAGTTAAGAGCGTGTTCTGTTGTGTATAAATTTCATTTTCAACCTGAATCTTAAATTATTAAAGATTTTTCCTTGTATTTTTTTCTTTATCCGATTTGTTTCATCAATGAAATAAAAGTGGTTACCGTGAGTGTTGCAATAACCTAACGGATAAGTGAATCTCATAAAAAATGAAATGATCCTATCAATTATAAGTATATTATTCCAAAAGGGAATTACTTATATTTCATAGCCGTTGAACCCATCAGAAACTCTTTGGATTTGACATTCTCTAAAAGTTCTTTAAAGACCAATTGACACTTTCTATTTATGCGGATGATGTTTTGAATACTAATAGAAATGCTTTCAATTCGTTTAAAACACCCTTGCTAATCAGTAGTAAACAAGATACGAGGAAATTTGGCTTTAGCCTGAATAATAAGATTCCAACCAAAAATAAATTGGCCAAAGAAAACCCGAATTTATTGAATAAAGAAAAGAAGGAAGACGATGAGATTTTAAATCAGTAATTTTCTGGATTAATATAAAGAAAGAGCTGTGAAATACTTTTTGAAGCTCTTTCTTTATGACTTTTTTTGAACTATTATTTCTGAATCAAATCACTCAAATGCAAACGCAAGGCATTGACAGAAATACTGATTTCCCAAAATGACAATCCCAACGAAATTAATAGTCCTAATAAACTCAGTCCAAAAAGATAAATTCCAGCTACTTGTTGCTCTAAAAACAGCAGGAGCATGGCAAAAACGGAAAGAAATAAACTTAAAACGCCTGCCAATTGCATGTTGCGAATTAGCGTCAATCGTAAATTCAGATTTTTTATTTCTAATAAGATTACAGCATTTTGCTTTTCAGTATAGGTTTTTTTTAGTCCTCGTACGATGGTAGCAATGGTCAAAAACCGATTGGTGTAGGCTAACAAAATTAGCGAAGTAGCGCCAAAAAGTAATGCAGGGGTTTCTATTTGTAAAGTCATTTTGATGGTTTGAATTAAAGATACAAAATTCGATAAACAAATTGGGATAACTACTTTCTTGCTTAAAAAGTTGTTAATTGATTTACATCAAGCCTTTCCTATAGTTGGTTTGTTTATTTAGTCTCAACAAGTAAGATTCAGAAATATAAGTAGTGACTTGCCTTGATTTGTTAGGAGTAACTGATATTATCGTTGTGCCAAATTTAGATTTAACGAAAGATTTGTTCGATTAGTATCCTTCCGCATTCCCATAATCATTAAAGGTTGATTAATTTTTATAAATTTTAGTGTTTAATAGCCTTCTTAAAACGATTATCGATATGGATAGTATTAGCAAAATCACAAGGACTTAAAATAATATGCTTTACGTTATAAAATAACAAATGGAATTTAATTTCATACAGCTGTAAACTCCTACTCCTAAAGAAAGTTGTAAATACCTTTTAATTTGCATTAATCTGTAAATTAAAATCGCAGCTCGTTGAATTAAATGCGAAAATTGTTTTAGGTTAATAGTTTTACCAGAAGCATGGTCACCTCTACCAGAAGAACCTAAACTATCAATACAATCTGCATGTTTGACTGTATAAGAAATATCGCCGGCACCTCCAGAACCTGAGTCGCCGGCAACTTTTTTACCCATTCCCATGTGTTGCGAAATACTTCTTCAGTTCATTATCGCTCTTGTGTATGCTTTATCATTCCAATTGACGACTAAAATACGCGATACTTTAACCAAACAAAAAAGTTACAAATCTTTATTTAACTAGATTCAATTAGTTAATGCAACTCTCAGGAAAAAAGATAGGATAATTTTTTCAAAAGAAAGGACATTTAAGTCCTCTCCTTCGAATGGAATAAATTGTCTTTATTTACTCCTGACCAAAGTTGTAAATAATGAGCCATTTAACCAGTGAACAAAGGTATACTATTAGTGTATTATTAGAGCAGAATTTCAGTAAAAGCGAAATAGCAATAGTTATTAAAAAAGATAAGTCAGTTTTAACACGAGAGCTAAAACGTAATTGTGATTTACGCAGTGGTAACTATGATTTTGATTTAGCTCAACGAAAATATGAAAAACGACAA
>NZ_FNDB01000027.1 GCF_900099915.1 Flavobacterium omnivorum | reverse complement strand
TTTGTCGTTTTTCATATTTTCGTTGAGCTAAATCAAAATCATAGTTACCACTGCGTAAATCACAATTACGTTTTAGCTCTCGTGTTAAAACTGACTTATCTTTTTTAATAACTATTGCTATTTCGCTTTTACTGAAATTCTGCTCTAATAATACACTAATAGTATACCTTTGTTCACTGGTTAAATGGCTCATTATTTACAACTTTGGTCAGGAGTAAATAAAGACAATTTATTCCATTCGAAGGAGAGGACTTTAATGTCCTTTCTTTTGAAAAAATTATCCTATCCCTTTTCCTGAGAGTTGCATTAACTAATTGAATCTAGTTTTAGAAAAAGGCCCTATTTAAACTTTGTCGTTTGAAACTTTCTCAAAACAGAATAAATTCTTAAATTCGCCCATTCAATTAAAAAAAGAAAAACACACAAAATGAAATGCGCTTTTGCAAATTTCAGCACCAACAAAATAAACAACAGTTAATAAAATAAAATGAGTTTTTACGAATTCATTTTTACAACTATTCAAATAAAATCAAAAAAAATGAAATACGATATTATAGTTTTAGGAAGTGGTCCAGGTGGTTATGTTACAGCTATTAGAGCATCACAATTAGGATTTAAAGTAGCAGTTATAGAAAAAGAAAACTTAGGTGGTGTATGCTTGAACTGGGGTTGTATCCCAACAAAAGCGTTATTAAAATCAGCACAAGTTTTTGATTATCTAAAACACGCTGCTGATTATGGATTGACGGTTTCCTCCTTTGACAAAGACTTCTCAGCAGTCGTTCAACGCAGTCGTTCAGTAGCTGACGGCATGAGCAAAGGGGTTCAATTTTTGATGAAAAAAAATAAAATTGATGTGCTTGACGGTTTTGGAAAACTGAAACCAGGAAAAAAAATTGACGTTACTGACAAAGACAATAAAGTCACTGAATACAGTGCAGACCACATCATCATTGCTACTGGAGCCCGTTCTCGTGAGTTACCAAACTTACCACAAGACGGTGTAAAAGTAATTGGTTACCGTAAAGCTATGACTTTAGCTACTCAACCAAAATCGATGATTATTGTAGGTTCGGGAGCGATTGGAATTGAATTTGCACATTTTTACAATTCTATGGGAACCGATGTAACGATTGTAGAATTCATGCCAAATGTAGTTCCGGTTGAAGACGAAGACATTTCGAAACAAATGGAACGCTCTTTGAAAAAAGCTGGAATCAAAATCATGACGAGCTCATCAGTAGAAAGAATTGATACTACTGGTGCTGGAGTTAAAGCATTTGTAAAAACAGCAAAAGGAGAAGAAGTTCTAGAAGCAGAAATTTTGCTATCGGCTGTTGGAATCAAAACTAACATTGAAAACATCGGATTAGAGGAAGTTGGAATCGCTACTGACAAAGATAAAATTTTGGTAAATGCCTACAACCAAACTAACATTCCAGGTTATTACGCCATTGGTGATGTTACACCGGGACAGGCGTTAGCGCATGTAGCTTCGGCAGAAGGAATCAATTGTGTGGAAAAAATTGCAGGACTTCACGTTGAGCCTATCGACTACGGAAACGTTCCAGGTTGTACGTATGCAACTCCTGAAATTGCATCTGTAGGTTTGACTGAAAAACAAGCTAAAGAAAAAGGATACGAATTGAAAATTGGTAAATTCCCTTTCTCAGCGTCAGGAAAAGCAAAAGCTGCCGGAACTCCAGATGGTTTTGTAAAAGTAATTTTTGATGCTAAATACGGAGAATGGTTAGGATGTCACATGATTGGAGCCGGAGTTACAGATATGATTGCTGAGGCAGTTGTAGCACGTAAACTGGAAACTACTGGTCACGAAATCCTAAAATCAATTCACCCACATCCAACGATGAGTGAAGCCGTTATGGAAGCTGTAGCTGCTGCTTATGATGAGGTAATTCACTTGTAAATAAATATATCTATAGAAGTGCACTTTTGCAGTTCTACAACAAAATATCAAATCCGATTGGTGTACGCCAATCGGATTTTTTTATAGGTTAAATTGAGGAGTTCATTTTAACTACCACTTCTTTACTTTATACACTTGCGTGCACATAAAAAAAAACATAAATAGCTATTATTCATAATCTTAAATTAATTAAAAAAACAGTTTAACTTAGAATTATGAAACTTTTCTACAGAATTACATAACAAAATATTCTTACCTAATTACGTACTTTGAATAAATCAAAATTGTCGAACAGACAAAAGCGATTTTTGGTAATGGTTTAAATATACGTCTTATGAAAAATATTTATTTAAATGCTGGAACACTAAATGAAGTTTTTACTGAAATTCAAACCTCTTTTAATGGAGTTTTAAATTCAAACAACAACGAGTTTAAACTAACCTTAAATACCGATTTGATTAAGGGAAACATTGATGGAATTACTTTCATAAATGGCATTACCTCTATTCAGGCTAGCCTTACTTTTTTTGATGATGTCACGCTAAGCATAGAATCATTTAGTAACACTTCTATTGTATTTGCGTATTGCAATGAGGGACATTTTAGACATAGTTATGGTATTTCTGGTCAACAATTCACTGTCCAAAAACAGCATACAGCAATAGAAAGTAGCAATCGAAGTGTAAACAGTATATTATATTTCAAAAAAAACAATCCGGTACAATTTTCAATTATTAAGGTAGAAACTTTAAGTTTGGAACTAAACAGCACTAATTCTTTACTTTCGGATCTCAAAAAGACTTTTGTGAATAAACAACCAAATTTTACCTACCACAGCATTCAAAATTTAAGAATTGCAGAAAAATGGAATCAATTGAAAGCGATAACAGAGCAAGGAATGGTGGGGCACATTCTCAAAAAAGACCTAATACAATCGATAGTAGCACTCGAAATTGAAGACAACACAGATCCAGTACTTAAAATGGCACGTGGTATTAAACGTTCAACTTTACTCCAAGTAAATGAAACGAAAAAGATTTATAGTTTCATCAAACAGTATTCTTTTGACGTCATTTACAACAAAGTCATCGGTTCAAAAAGCAGACTTTTTAGTAAGGACTAATAAAAAAAAATGGAATCCCGCACTTACCTTATTTTTAAATAATAAATCAGATTTAGAATTGTGCTAATTATTGCGCTATCTCATGAATACAGACTGGATTTATGTTCATAAATAAGACCTTTATGCAAAACCATTTGCAACACAATATATTTTTTTTGTGGGAGTTTAACATATTAACATTAATTTACAAAGCAGCGTTATGAAACTATTCAATTCTACTCTATCTTTGTATTTCGAGTATTTTTGCTCGCTTAATTTAGATTTTATTCCAAAATAAATGAATACTGAAAATAACCGCTTTTCGAATATACTGCAGGAAAGTCAAAGTAATAATTGGGTCAGAGCCATCGATTCTTCTAAAATTATTAATTGGATTGACGATTTGTTCAAAATATTATTTCCTGAGAAAGCATTAGAAACGATTCAAATCGAATTGCTGTTAGACCAGAGCAAAGCCAACTTTATTTCTATACTTTCGGAGATTGTAAAAGATAAAACAGCTAATCAAATTTTAGATGATGCCGAAGCGTTTTATGCTGCCCTTCCTGATTTGTATACCTCCATGCAAAAAGATGCGCAAGCTATATTGGATACGGATCCCGCTGCGGATTGCATACAGGAAATTATCAATTCCTATCCAGGCTTTTTCGCTATAGAAGTTTATCGAATTGCAAATGTGATTGCTTCCCTCACTGCTTGTTTACTGCCTCGAATTCTTACCGAATACGCACACAGTAAAACAGGAATTGACATTCATCCTAGTGCCACAATAGGTGTTCCATTCATGATTGATCATGGTACTGGAATTGTCATTGGCGAGACCACCATCATTGGAAAATATGTCAGTATTTATCAAGGAGTTACTTTGGGAGCGTTGCAAGTCGAAAAGAGCATGCAAGAAAAAAAACGACATCCTACCGTTGAAGATCATGTTATAATATATGCCAATGCTACCATTTTAGGTGGAAGCACTATTATAGGAAACCATAGCATTGTAGGGGGTAATACATTTATAACCAAAAGTATGAATCCATATTCATTCGTCATGCAATCAAATAAAAATACGGTTTTGAACCAACAAGAAATAAAAGACATTAATTTTTTCTCTATTTAAATACTATGAAATACAACAACATACTCGAAACTATAGGCAACACTCCGCACGTAAAGATCAATCGCTTATTTGGCACTGACCATAATGTATGGATCAAATTAGAACGTGCTAATCCTGGAGCCAGCATCAAGGATAGAATCGCATTGGCTATGATAGAGGACGCCGAAGAAAAGGGATTACTCAAAGAAGGGAGTACCATAATTGAAGCCACATCTGGAAATACTGGCATTGGACTTGCTATGGTAGCGGCGGTTAAAGGCTATAAATTAATACTTGTTATGCCTGAATCGATGTCGATAGAAAGACGCCGACTCATGAGCCTCTATGGTGCTGAATTTGTCTTAACACCTCGTGAAAAAGGAATGAAAGGTGCACTGGAAAAGGCAAATAATCTGGTAACAGAAATACCAAATGCGTGGTCACCACTTCAGTTTGACAACCCTGCAAATATTGCTATTCATAAGACTACGACTGCTCAAGAAATCATAAAAGCATTTCCTGATGGCTTAGATTATATGATCACTGGCGTAGGTACTGGTGGTCACATCACAGGTTGTGCTGAAATCTTGAAACAACATTTCCCTAACTTAAAAGTATATGCCGTAGAGCCTGAAGCATCGCCCGTAATTAGTGGAGGCACACCCGCTCCTCACCCTATTCAAGGAATCGGAGCTGGATTTATCCCTACAAACTTACATACGGATTTATTAGATGGAACCATTCAAGTGAGTAAAGAAGAAGCATTTGCTTACACCCAAAGGGCAGCAAAAGAAGAAGGAATGTTCGTTGGTATTTCCTCGGGAGCATCACTGGCAGCAGTAGCAAAGAAATTAGCTGAAATCCCTAAAGACGCTAAAATATTGACTTTTTGTTATGATACAGGTGAACATTATTTAAGCATTGAAGGATTGTTTGTATAAATAAAAATGCTTTTAAAGTTTCCATGCCGAAAAATTATTGAGTACATAATAGTTAATTTGTAAAAAACACAAAAAAACATAAAAATGAAAATGCCCCAAAAAGTTAGATACTATTTGGGGCATTTCTATTTTACTCTTCTTCGTCAGGGCCGTGAGATTTGGAATATCCTCTCCACTTCTCAATACAATCCTGTAAATCCTGTGGAAGTTCTGTATCAAAACGCATCATCTCACCGGTTGTAGGATGCACAAAACCTAAAGTCTTTGCATGTAAAGCCTGCCTTGGCAATGCTTTGAAACAATTATCAATAAACTGCTTGTATTTTGTAAACGTAGTTCCTTTCAAAATTAAATGACCTCCATAACGCTCATCATTAAATAAAGGATGTCCTATATGTTTTAAATGGGCTCTAATCTGGTGCGTTCTTCCGGTTTCCAATTGGCACGAAATCAATGTCACGTATCCAAAACGCTCCAATACTTTATAATGTGTAACAGCAGGTTTTCCTATTTCTGGATCAGCAAAAACGGCCATCTGCATACGATCTTTAAGGTGACGCGCTAAACTTCCTTCAATTGTTCCTTGATCTTCAGTTACATTTCCCCAAACTAAAGCTACATATTCCCTCTCCGAAGTTTTTGCTTCAAATTGCTTAGCAAGGTGCGTCATCGCAGCTTCGGTTTTTGCAATAACCAGCAAGCCAGAAGTATCTTTATCGATTCGATGCACTAATCCGGGACGCTCACTGCTGTTCATGGGCAAGTTATCAAAATGATATGCCAATGCATGCACTAACGTTCCAGTGTAATTACCGTGACCAGGATGTACTACCATTCCTGGCAGTTTGTTTATCAACAATAACGTATCATCTTCATAAACAATATCAAGCGGTATATTCTCCGGAATGATATGATTTTCATACGGAGGATGAGTCAGCATAACCCGAACTACATCATTCGCTTTCACCTTGTAATTTGACTTTACCGTGGCGTCGTTTACAAAAATATTACCTTCTGTTGCGGCAGTTTGTATTTTGTTGCGAGTCGCATTTTGGATGAGACTCATTAAATATTTATCAATTCGTAAAGAGGCTTGTCCTTTTGGAACCTCAAATCTGAAATGTTCAAATAACTCCTCTTCTATATCTATGGTATCTCTATTATTGTTCATCAACTGGTGTTTCTTCTATTGGGGCTGCCAGCGTATCGACAGCATTTTCTTCTTCTTGGTAACTCATTTTTCCGTCCCCTAAAACCAAATCGATTTTAGATGATTTCAGGACTCTGTCACCTACTTTTAGGTTTCTTCCTTTAAAACGCATTTCTAAAACCATATCTTTTCCAAGATTTGGCACATAGGTTACGGTACCTTCTTCAAGTCCTAAAGCTTTCAATGTAGGCACGGCTTCACGATATGTTTTTTCAATTAAATCTGGAATTCGAACAGACGAAAATCCAGAAGTATTAATCTTTATATATATTTTTCTACCTACTTTTACTTTCGTTCCAGGTGTAGGATCTTGCTCTACCACACTGTATTGCGGAAAATCACTTCTATAATCCACACTGTCCAACAGCACGTAATCTAAATCTAATTCATCAAGTTTGGTTTCCACTTGTTCTTCGGTAAGCTTACGCAAATCCGGCACTGAAATTTCATGACCGTGATCTGTGGTAAAAGTCAACCAATGCATAAACAAATAGCCTAAAGCGGCAATAATGGCAAAAGCAATCAATACTTGTACAAGAAAGACACGGCTAGTAAGATACTTACGTAAACTCATAAATTTATTTTTATTTGTGGCAAAGATAAAGCTATTTCGTTTCAAAAAAAATGATAATTTTGTTTAAAGCTTTTAGGAGCTATTTCCCGCTATTCGTTACAATCTTTTTATCCGCCAAAAAGGCTGATAAAAAGGATTTTCACTGCTCTCGGGGCTAGAATCTCGTGTCAAAAACACCTTATATTTATTTGAACAAATACGAACAAAACGATACTAAATGAAAAACATTGCCATCATCATGGGCGGATATTCCAGCGAATATAAAATCTCACTCATCAGCGGAAACGTCGTATATCAATTCCTAGACAAAACAAAATACAACGGATTCCGAATCCATATTTTCAAAGAGAAATGGGTTTATGTTGATGCTAATGATGCCGAATTTCCCATCGATAAAAATGATTTTTCAGTAACTGTTGCTGATAAAAAAATTACTTTCGATTGCGTTTTTAATGCTATTCACGGAACACCTGGCGAAGATGGATTGATGCAGGCCTATTTCGAATTATTGCACATCCCGCAAACCTCCTGCGATTATTACCAAGCCGCATTAACATTCAACAAACGTGATTTATTATCTGTTTTAAAACCGTACGGAATCAAGACTGCCACTTCCTATTACTTAAATAAAGGCGATGCTATCAATACTGAAGAAATTGTCGCTAAAGTAGGCTTGCCTTGTTTTGTAAAACCAAATAGAGCGGGTTCCAGTTTCGGGATTTCAAAAGTAAAAACGGCTGCCGAATTACCAATTGCGATTGAAGTTGCTTACAAAGAAGACAACGAAATCATCATCGAAAGTTTTCTTGACGGCACTGAAGTTTCTGTTGGAGTAATCAATTATAAAGGAAAAGTTACCGTTTTACCAATAACTGAAATTGTTTCTGACAATGATTTCTTCGATTATGAAGCCAAATATTTGGGTAAATCTCAAGAAATCACACCGGCAAGAATTTCTGATGAAATGACTCAAAAAGTAAGCGAAATAGCCAAACGCGCTTACGAAATTCTCAAAATGAAAGGTTTCTCCCGAAGCGAATTTATATTGGTAAACGGAGAACCACACATGTTGGAAATGAACACCATTCCGGGATTAACAACGGAAAGTTTGATTCCGCAACAAGCAAAAGCCGCTGGAATTTCACTAGAAGATTTATTTACTAATGCGATAGAATTGGCACTAAATAACTAACTTTCCATTATGATAGAAATCTTTGAATGGAACCGATTATTATACAATGATCTACCAGAATCATTTCTTTTAGAAGTTATTTTCCGGTCCACCATAATGTTTACAGTTTTACTATTGACGTTAAAAGTGGCTGGAAAACGTGGCGTGAAACAATTATCGGTATTTGAAACAGTCATCATTATTGCTTTAGGATCAGCAGCCGGAGACCCTATGTTTTATGAAGAAGTTGGTATCATTCCGCCCATAACCGTATTTCTGGTTATTATACTTTTGTACCGATTAGTAACTTGGCTCACCGGAAAAAGTAAAAAATTTGAGGAGTTTATAGAAGGTAAAACGGAATGTATTATCAGTGAAGGAAAATTTTCTATTGCTACTTTCAAAAAAGAAAGTCTGGCTCAAGATGAATTCTTTTCAGAACTCCGATTGAAATCAATTGAGCATTTAGGACAGGTGAAAAATGCATTCATGGAAACTAGTGGCGAAATCAGTGTTTTCTACTATGAAGACCACGATGTTAAACCAGGATTGCCAATTCTGCCTTTTTTATTTAAACTCAAAAGTAAAACTATTCCAGCAGAAGGTATTTATTCCTGTACCTTTTGCGGTAATACGAAAAGCCACAAACAAGGAAATGCACTGTGCAGTGTTTGTGCAAAGTCGGAATGGGTCGAAGCAATAGCTACACTCCGAAAAACGTAATTCAACCCAAAGAAAATCAATGCGATTTAATTATATCTTATACAATGAGAAAAGCCATATTTCCGGGATCGTTTGATCCAATCACGTTAGGACATGAAGACATCATCAAAAGAAGCCTTCCGCTATTTGATGAAATCGTAATTGCCATTGGAATCAATGCCGAAAAAAAATACATGTTTACTCTTGAGGAAAGAAAACGTTTTATTGAAGAAACCTTCAAAAACCAGCCAAAAGTAACAGTGATTACCTACGAAGGATTGACTATCGATCTGTGCAAAAATATTAAAGCCGACTTTATACTGCGCGGATTGCGCAATCCAGCCGATTTTGAGTTTGAAAAAGCCATTGCTCACACCAACAGACGCTTATCAAAAATTGAAACTGTGTTTTTATTGACCGCTGCAAAAACTTCTTATATCAGTTCCAGTATTGTGAGAGATGTAATTAGAAATCACGGACAATATGAAATGCTGGTTCCTGAAGCAGTACGCGTCAAATAATTTAAGATATTTTGTCAAGTCGAGCGCAGTCGAGACCTATCTTTTGGTCTCGACTGCACTCGACTTGACAAATAAACAGTAACAATATTACTTGTGAAACGAAGCAAGAAGCTGTACTTTCACCAAAAATAAAAGCCTTTAAATATGAGTATAGAAAGAGAATTAAGTAAACGCAGCGGATCAAAATGTGAACTTTGTGGCGCAACAGAAAACCTAAAAGTATATCAAGTATTGCCAACCAAAAAAGGCGGACTTGATGAAAGTATTATGGCTTGCAGTACGTGCATTGACCAAATTGAAAACCCAGAGAAAGTAGATTTAAATCATTGGAGATGTCTAAATGACAGTATGTGGAATGAGAATGCAGCGGTGCAAGTTGTTGCTTGGAGAATGTTAAGTCGTTTACGAGCTTCAGGATGGCCTCAGGAATTATTAGACCAAATGTATTTAGACGAAGATACTTTGGCGTGGGCTCAAGCAACCGGAGAAGGCGAAGAAGACGAAACAAAAGTAATTCACCGTGACAGCAACGGTGTGATTCTGGAAATTGGAGATTCAGTAGTTTTAATCAAAGATTTAAAAGTAAAAGGCTCTAGCATGGTAGCCAAACAAGGAACTGCAGTGCGTAACATCAGACTAGATCACGAAAATGCGGAATACATAGAAGGAAAAGTTGACGGTCAAACTATTGTTATCATTACACAATACGTTAAGAAAATATAATTCTTTTTTTAGTAAAAAGTGAGTGGTGAATTGTGAATAATTCAAATGTACACTAACTTCCAAAAGAATCATTTTAATATAAAAATCGTTAGCAGTAAAACTTTACTACTAACGATTTTTTTATAAACATTAGAAAAAGAAGGAGTACTTTTTTCACAATTCGCGATTCACCACTCACTTTTTACTTCTCACAATTCACGATTCACTTCTCACCACTGACTACTCCTCTTCTTTCTTTATTACTTTTCTAGCTACTTCGATTTTAAATTTCTTGCCTTTCATTTTCTCCTCTTTAATCGCATGAAGCAAGTCTTTTACTTTATTGAATTTTACGGCAGCAAAAGAGATAAAATCTTTCACTTCGATTAATCCCAAATCGCCTTTTTCTAATTTCCCTTTTTGAGAAAAGAAACCTACGATATCAATTTTGTTCAATTTATTTTTCTTTCCGCCACTGATGTAAATGGTTTGAAATTCCGGTGGTTTTGGCAATGAGGTAGAGTTTTCTACTTTCAAAACTTCCATTCCGTAGTCAATATAATCCATTTTTTTCTCACTTTCATGAGCAATAATATAGGCGGTTCCTGAAGCCAACATACGTGCTGTACGACCGTTTCTATGTGTAAATTCATCTTCTTTGGAAGGTAAATGATAATGAATTACGTGATTCATCTCAGGGATATCGAGTCCACGGGCAGCTAAATCCGTTGTAATTAAATAGCTCACACTTCCATTACGAAATTGAATTAAAGCACGTTCTCTCTCATCCTGATCCATTCCGCCATGATAATACGTGGCATAAATTCCTTTTTCATTTAATGTGTCACTGATACGTTCTGCAGCATCACGATGGTTGCAAAAAACAATTGCCGACTGTGATTTCAAAGAACAAATCAAGTTGAACAAACTTCCTATTTTGTCTTTTTCTTTCGAAACTACCATTTTCATCGAAAGATTCGTTTCTTCCACGTTTTCTGGAATGAAATCCAAAATAGTTGGGTTTACGACTCTTGTATATCTAGGAATCTCAATATCGGAAGTGGCCGAAACCAAAACGCGTTTGTTCAGTTTCGTTAATTTTCCAATGATAAATGACATTTGCTCATGGAAACCCAATTGCAAGGATTTATCAAATTCATCCAAAATCAGCGTTTGTATTTTGTCCACGCGAAAAGTGCCTCTGTCAATATGATCGGCAATTCTCCCAGGAGTTCCTATTAAAACAGCGGGTGGATTGCTTAAATTTTTGATTTCAGTATCTATAGAATGTCCGCCGTAGCATACGTTTACTTTATAATCGGTTCCCATTTTTTTCCAAACCTGCTCAATTTGCAATCCTAATTCTCGCGATGGAACTAAGATTAAACATTGGACGGATTGGATTTCTAGTTGTAGCATTTCTAAAATGGGTAACAAAAAAGCCAAGGTCTTTCCGGAACCTGTTGGCGAAAGCAATAAAATATTACTATCATTCAAAATTGCATCTTGTGCAACTTCTTGCATTTCATTCAGGCTTTCGATACCTAAATTCAAAAGTATATTGTTGGAATGGTGTTTCTTATTCATTTTTATTATTTGTGCAAAGGTAATTTTAAATTTTAAATTATCATTTTTTTAAATTGAGTGCTTCCTTTTCCGACTATCATTTCTATAGCTTTAGAAAAAAAGCTACATTTGATATTCACTATAAAAACCGAAAGATGAGATTTTTCAAATTCCTTTTTTTATTACTCGCCATCAGTTCATTTGCACAAAAAACAAATAGATACGATACATTTTTCGAAAAAGGAAATGGAAATCAATCTGCTAGTTATCAAGAGACGATTGCGTATTACAAACTTTTGGCGGATGATTTTCCTACTATTGAAATGCAAAAAAGGGGATTGACAGACAGTGGTGAACCGCTGCACATGGTAATTTTCAATCCTGAAAAGGAATTCAATTTTGGAAACATCCAAAAAAACAAAGCGGTAATTTTACTTAACAATGGCATTCACGCCGGCGAACCGGACGGAATTGACGCTTCGATGCAATTATTTAGAGATTTGGCCTTAGGTAAAATAAACGCACCTAAAAATACGGTTATTGTTTGCATTCCGGTATATAATATAGGCGGAGCTTTAAACAGAAATTCTACTTCAAGAGCCAATCAGGACGGACCAGAAATCTATGGGTTTCGCGGGAATGCTAGAAACTATGATTTGAATCGGGATTTTATTAAATCAGATACCCGAAATACGAAAAGTTTTGTAGACATTTTCCATAAAATAAATGCCGATGTATTTATTGACAATCACGTGAGCAATGGAGCGGATTACCAATATAAACTCACCTACATTATGACCCAACACAATAAATTGGGAACTGTTTTAGGAGATTTTTTAAATACTGAAATGATGCCTGCTTTGGTCAAAGATTTACAAAAAAAGAACATTGAAACTACGCCTTATGTGAATGCTTTTCAGGACACACCGGATAAGGGTTTTAGTCAATTTTTTGAAAGCCCACGATTCGCCACGGGTTATACTTCATTGTTCAACACTATTGGATTTGTCGTGGAAACGCACATGCTTAAAAAATATGCTGATCGCGTAAAAGTGACCTACGAATACATGCTTTCCGCAATTGACTTTACGGATGCTAATTACAAAAAAATTAAACAGCTGCGATTGAAAAATGAAGAGCAGTATCAACCTAAGAAAGCATACACGATAAAATGGGAAATAGACAGTAGCAAAACGGTTCCTTTTTCGTTTTTAGGGTATGAAGCTGGTTACAAAAAAAGTGACGTCACATCAGGAAATCGCTTGTTTTATGACCGTACAAAACCATTTAAAAAAGACATTCCGTACAGCAAGGAATTCAAATCCGTAAAAAACATAATCATTCCGGAAGCGTACATTATTCCAAAAGGATTTTGGCCAGTAATCGATTTATTAAAAAGTAATACAATCACTTATACCCAACTAAAAAACGACACCATAATTGAAGTCGAAAGCTATAGAATTGCTGATTTCAAAACGACAAATTCAGCTTATGAAGGCCATTATTTACACCGAAACACATCGGTAACTTCTAAAACTGAGAAAATGGCTTTCGCCAAAGGAGATTACGTTATTCCTACACAACAAAAGGGGATCAAATATTTATTGGAAACACTAGAACCGGAAGCAATTGATTCTTTTTTCAATTGGAACTTTTTCGATACGATGCTACAACAAAAAGAAGGGTATTCTGATTATGTTTTTGAAGATTCTGCTACTCAAATTTTGAAAGAAAATCCAAAACTGAAAGCTGAATTTGATTTGAAAAAACAAAGTGATGTGAATTTCATCAACAATCCGGAAGCCCAACTCGACTGGATTTACAAACATTCGGTTTACTATGAAAAGGCACATTTACACTATCCGGTATATCGTATTTTGAAATAAAATTACTTTTTCAAAAAAAAATGCCCCCAAATAGTGTTGACTTTCTGGGGGCATTTCATTTATATAATCTTCTCTTCTTCAAACAATAATTTTATGTTTTCATAGGAATTTTTAAGCGCTTCCTTGATTTGTTCCGGATTCATCCAAGCCACTTTATCAATTCCTTCGTCTAATTGCCCTTGAGGTGTCCCTTCAAAATCAGATTGCATTTCGAACCAATGGGTAATTTTTAGTTTGTACTTGCCGTTGCGTCTAAAAACGTGATAGGTTTTTTGTAGTTTATGAGAGATCGTCAATCCATTGACACCGGTCTCCTCCTCTACTTCACGCATCGCAGTGTCTTCAATTACTTCTCCTTTTTCGATACCACCTTTGGGCAAATCCCATTTCCCATTTCGAAAAATGAACAATACCTCCCCTTTTTTGTTATATACCAAGCCGCCTCCAGCTTTGCAAACAGGAATTTTGGCTTTTAAAGTCTTCATAATCAAGCTTTCATCAGGATGATACAAGTAGGCTTTATTAATTTTATTTTGAAAGATTTTTACTATAAGTTGCTCTATGTCAATACTTTCTAATAAAAATAATTGAAAATCTGTCTCCTTGGAGATGTGATTTGTCAAAAAAAGTGGTTTGTCGTTAACAAAAACTTTATACATTTGTACTATGATTTTTAATAAAGATACAGCCGAAAAAACAGCCGAATTTCTTTTGCAAATAAATGCAATTAAATTGAATCCAAGAAATCCTTTTACATGGGCTTCTGGATGGAAATCGCCTATTTATTGTGATAACCGATTAATCCTCTCATTTCCAGCCGTAAGAAATTATGTTCGGGATGAGTTTTCTAAAAATATTGAGAAACAATTTGGTAAACCAGATGTTATTGCCGGAGTGGCCACTGGAGCAATAGGAATTGGGATGCTAGTAGCGGAAAGCATGGGATTGCCTTTTGTTTACGTTCGTCCCGAGCCAAAAAAACATGGAAGGTTAAATCAAGTGGAAGGTTTTTTGCAAAAAGGGCAAAATGTAGTCGTTGTCGAAGATTTGATTAGTACGGGAAACAGCAGTTTACTCGCTGTGGAAGCGCTACGCGCAGCTGGAGCTAATGTAAAGGGCATGGTTGCCATATTCACCTATGGCTTTGCCGTTGCGGAAGAAAATTTTAAAACGGCCCATGTGGATTTGTTTACCTTGAGTAACTATCAAAATTTATTGAATTTGGCTGTAGCCAAAAGATATATTTCGGAGGAAGAAGAACTGACTTTAAGAGAATGGAACGGGAGTCCGTCCACTTGGACTATTGAAGGTTAACAATTAAAATTAATACTATAAAAACAATGAACTTAGAAAGTCCAAAAGTAACAGTTCAAAAATCAGCTCAAGAATTATTTGATTTGTTGAGTGATGTGAAAAATTTTGAAAAATTAATGCCCGAAAACATTGCCAAATTCGAAGTTATCGGTGACGATGCTTTCATATTTGGACTAAAAGGCATGCCAGAAATAAAATTAAAAATGAAGGAGAAAGTTGCTCCTACAAAAATAGTTTTGGGCGCAGCAAGCGATAAGCTTCCATTTACTTTGATTGCTAACATTACTGATATTTCAGAAAATTCAAGTGATGTACAACTTGATTTTGAAGGTGATTTCAATCCTATGATGGCGATGATGATAAAAGGACCAATTGGAAAATTTATTGAAACATTAGCGGGCAATATGAATAAATTGTAAATTTACTTTTCAAATAATAACAATAAAATAATCTTATAAAAGTCTTTTGGTGTAAACTGAAAGACTTTTTTTTATATAAAAAAAACACTAATTGTCATTTAATCGACTATTTAGGTTCGTTATGGAAAAAAATTTAACCATTCATTTTATATTAGTAAATTACTGATTATTAAATAGTTAATAACAATTTTAAATCTAGTTGGCCCCATAACCAGAGATAAAAATCCTCAAAATTATGCCAATTACTGACCCCCAACTAAAAAGCAACGATTGCGGAATTAGCGCAATTAAAACAATATTTAATATATACGAAAAAAATATTTCTCGAAAATACATCGAGCAGCAGGTTCCATTGGAGGAAAAAGGATCTCGAATCTCTGATATAAAAAATTTCTTCAACTCAAATGGATTTACAGCACAATTGAAATTGTTTGACATCAATCACATTATCGGGAATGAAGCGAATTTACAAGAATTGTTCCCCTTTATTCTTCCCATTAACAGTAAAAATGGCTTGCATTATGTAGTGATTAATGAACTCAAAAATAGACAGCTAAAAATTTATGATCCCGCCAAAGGAAGTCAATATTTTTTATCCTTACAAGAAATTAAAAGAAAATCACATTTTAATAAAAATCACTGGGATTTAACTGATACCGAAGAAAAAATAATAGCGATCTGCACGCAAGATTTAGCAGAATACCATCTTAATTTTCAAAACGTATTGATTGAAAATGGTCACACATTACTGTTTAACAAACTCACATATTTTAAATATTTAAAAGAGAATTTTGGATTTAAAGATTCAGAGGCAGAACGAAACTTCCTTAAAGACTTGTTAAAAAATCAGGAAATTTCAGCTGTACCCAATAATTTTAAAATATTAGAATTTGAAAAAGGAAAAATCAAAAACAATTCTCCTTTGATTTTAGTGGTCAAAGAAGATGAGAACCAAAAAGAGGCTCAGGAATCCATTCCTGAGGAAAACAACAGCAGTTTATATTGGCAACTATTTAATCAATTGGGCGAATACAAAAAGCTTTGGTACATCTACATTTTTGCAGCTTTGTTTTCAGCTGCAACAGCGCAATTTGCAGTTTTCACTAATCAAATAATGATTGATAATGTCCTGCCTACGTATAACTTGAATACCTTAGTTTTATTCGCAATCGGACTTGGCATCTATAAAGTCTTTGACATTTTTACTACTGTTTACAAAAATTTTGTAGGGATTCATTTAGGGAATGCTTTAGACCGGTATTTTTTATTTTCTTTCGATAAAAAAATCAACAATTCTTCGCTGTCTTATATTCATTCCTACAAGAAAGGAGATTTGATGGAGCGGGTTAGTGATTCGTTAAAGCTAAAAAGCTTTTTCATGAAGTTTTTTACTAACATAGTAGTTGATGTCAGTGTATCGCTATACTCCTTGTGCATTTTGTTTTTTATAGACAAAACTTTAACATTGATTGTTTTAGGCGTCATGATATTATTTTTTCTTTGGTTCAAATTTATTACTCCTTATTTAAAACAAAATGAAAGGCTCCGCTACATGCGCAAAGCTGATTTCCTATCAAAAATGATGGAAAAAGTAGATGGCATACAAGTGATTAAAAGCTTTAAAATCGAACTGTTTCATACTAACAAAATCTTTTTAAGCATCAATGAATATTTAAAAATCCAGCTTAGAAACGGCTATATAGATTTATTAAACAAAATTGTTGTGGCGCTAATTGTCATTATTTCAACTATTTTCATCATCTTATTTTTGACTAAATCAGCTATTGAAACCCAAATAATAACGCTAGGACAAATCGTAACTTTTATTGCGCTTTCTTCAAAAATATTTTCTTCTTTGAAAGGGATTTTAGATGATAACCTGACACTCCAAGAGAATGAAGTCATTTTAAAACGATATTTAGATTTTGATGAACAAACCAAAAAAATATCAAAAAAAGGAATTCGGGATTTCAGTATTGAAAAAATCGAACTACAGAATCTAAATTACGGCTACTTACCAGATGAATTTATATTAAAAGATATCAATTTAAAAATCAGAATAGGCGAAAAAATAAAAATTGAAGGACAAAACGGTTCTGGAAAATCAACCTTCAGTAAAGTGCTAACCACCTTATACCATCCTACTTCTGGTTCGATTTTAATTAATGAAAGAGAAAAAAAATTCTATAATGATGATGCTATTCGAGATAAAATTTTGCTTGTCACCACTGAAGATACTTTATTCAATGATACCATTCAAAACAACATTATTTTAGGAAAGGATATTTCAGTCATCGCAATTTTAGATATGGCAAAAAAGATCAATTTTTATGATTTTATCGCCTCAAAAGATGATGGACTGGATTTTATAATCAATGAAAACGGAAAAAATCTTTCTACTGGGCAAAGAAAAAAAATCCTCCTACTTCGCGCTTTGTTTGCTGAGGCTGAGCTCATTATTTTAGACGAAGTATTATCAGGAATGGATTTAGAATCAAGGAATAAAGTAGAAACCATGATAGATGAAGACCAAGCCAGAACTTACATCATCATATCACATGAACCAATAACCAACATCAATTTTAATAAAAAATATAAAATAACTAATGGAGAACTCTTTATACTACAACACGAAGTCAATCCGGTTTATTAAAATTTTAAACAGGTTTTTAGTGGCATTCCTTATCATCACAGTCATTTTAATTTTTACCATTAAAATGAATGACACGGTGAGTTTTAAAGAAGGCCAAATTTTTTCTGACACACCACAACTAAAAATTAATGCCCCCAATGAAGCTAAAGTCATCAAAGTTTTGATAAAAGAGGGAGAGGAAATTAAAAAAGGAGATACGCTATTCCTCCTTGAAAACAAAAAAACCAAATCAGATTTTGAAATCATAAATACGGATGTTACTGGTATGAAGCATAAAATAAATATTATAAAAAAATTGATTCAAAATACTCAAAATCGAAAAAATTCTTTAAAACAATTATTAAATATCCAATCTAATATTTACCAAACAGATCGTAAAAAAGTCGAACAAGAAATCACATCTTTGAATAGTAAAATCAATCTATCATCGCAACAAACCTCGATTCTGATAGATAAATTTCAGACTGATTCCGTACTATACGCTAAAGGTGCCATATCAAAATACGAATTGATTGAAACTAAAAACAAAAATCTCGATGATAAGAAAGGACAAGTGGATATTAAGTCAAGTTACGATGTGAAAAATTATGATTTTGAAAATTTGTCCAATAATTATCAAAAAACAAATAATGATTTACTTCGCAATATAATTGATGTAGAAAACCAAATCCATAATTATCAGCAAGACATTATAGAACTAGAAACCCTTATCAAGGATGGAAAATCCAATCTGATTTACATTTCAGACGAGTTAGGAAAACTGCTAATAATAGCGCCAATTAACGGCACCATATCGACTCTTTTTAACGCACGGCAAAATCTTGAAATCGTAAATAAAGGCGATATTCTTACCATTATTGCGCCTAAAAAAGAGGCCTTTTATGCCAAGGTAATTTTAGATGAAAAGGACCTTGCTTACATTAAAAAGGGACAAGAAATAAACTTAAAGCTGGATGCGTACAACTACTACCGTTTTGGAGCTGTTAAAGGAAAAATCACGTATGTATCGGCTTCAGATGTAGAGAAAACCTTTTATTGTTTAGCAACTATTCAAAAATATAATCCAAATATTAATCTTAAAGCGGGCTACAAACTTAAAGGAGAGGTGATTATCGAAAAAATGAAACTTTATCAATACATCATGAAAAAACTATTTAATAAAATAGACTCTAATTTGAATTAACTGCCATGAAAACCAGACTTAGTGTTATTGTACTTTTTTTCTTCTCAAATGTAATTTTGGGACAAGATTATTTGTCCTTTACCAACTGTCTCGAGTTAGCATTACAAAATAATCTAGCACTAAAAAATGCGCATTTAAGCAAGGAAATAAGCAATTACAAATACAGATCTAGTTATGGGAAATTTTTACCCTTTGTAAATGGAACGATTGAAAACAAAAAATCCTGGGGTAGAGAAATAGATCCAGACACCAATTTATTTGTCAATAAAAAAATTGAAAATTTTTCAGGAGACCTTGAAGCTGAGTATAATTTATTTTCTGGTTTTTCGACAATAAACACCATTAAATCAGCAAAGCAAGACGTGAAAATTAACGAGGCCAATATTCAAAAAATAGAAAATGAAATTACCATCAATTTGGCTCAGAAATACATTACGATTTTATACCTACAGGAAATTATTATTTCGAATCAGGAACAAATTAAATCAAGTGAAAAACAATTGGAGTTAGCCGTTTTAAAGTACGAATCCGGTGTGATTAGTGAGAGTGAAGTGTTTAAAATTAAATCCCAAAAAGCAACGGAAGAATTGACTTTATTAACGAATCAAAATCATTTAACGGACAATTTAATCAATATCAAACAATTAATGAATATTCAGTTAGAAAGTGACATTAATTTAGTTAAGCTTGATTTAGAGATGAATGTCGCTATTGAAATGAATGAAGATCAATACTATTTAACGAAAAGAGCAGTGGAAATACATCCTTCTTATTTGATGCAAATCATAAAGGTACAACAAATGCAAACTGAAATTTCAATTGCTAAAGCCTCCCTATACCCTTCCTTAAGCATGCGGTTTATGATTGGAACAAATTACAATATTAAAGAGCCTTTGGTCCCATTCCAAGAGCAGTTTGATACTAATTTATCAAAAGGACTTCGATTAAATTTAACAATTCCAATTTTTAGTCAATTTGAGAATTTCGCCAAAATAAAAATAAGTAAACTCAATTATAATCAATCTATAGCCGAAACTCAAATAGAAAAGAACCGACTTTCCAAAGAAATATTAAAAGCAATAACTGACACTAAAACTGCAATCAAAAAAAAGGAATCCGCTACCATTGCCTTTGAATTTTCGAGAAAAAGCTACGAAGCTGACTTATTAAAATTTGGACTAGGAAAAATCAATATCAATGAACTAAACGTTACTAAAATGAATTTTAACACTGCCCAAGCAGAGTTAATTACCTCTAAATATGAATTAATGTATAATTATGCCCTCATCAAATTTTATTTAGGAGAGAATTTTAGTCTCTAAAAATCGAATTTTAGTATAACATTTGAATTTCTTTAATGTCAAATGCTACAACTGAATCATCTTCTAACATAATTTGCAATTTACCAATTTCAGAAACACCTTGAATAATTCCCATAAAATTGGTGCCATTTTGAGCTGAAAAAGCCATTGGAACTCCCTTTTTGTACAAATTATTGATGTAGCTGTCCCATAGAGTTGCAGGAAACTGTTTCCACAATGCAATCTTTTGTTCTATTCCGTTACCAATTAACATGAGAAGCTCTTCTAGGTCGAATGTTGCTCCAGAAATAACCGCTAACGAGGAAGCTTTTGGCAAATTTTCAAAATTAGTTTGATTCACATTAAGTCCCAACCCTACTACAGAAATAATTGTTCCGTCACTTTTGATACTATTTTCTATCAAAATGCCACCTATTTTTTTATTGTATGACATTATGTCGTTCGGCCATTTAATACTAAGATCAGGAATCTTCATCGTTTCTAAAACTTCAATTACAGCAAGAGAAACGGCGATATTTAGATTGAATATCTGACAAATATCAGACAAAAAATCTTTGACCAAAATACTCATTATTAAGTTTTTACTCGCCTCAGAAGCCCAAACGGCACCCATTTGACCTTTTCCTTTTGTTTGACACTCTGCAGTCACAACCGTGAAGTTCTCAAGGTCCTGTTTACTAGATAAGCCTTTAAGGAATGCGTTTGTAGAATCTATGGCATCGAGTTTGATAACTTTCATTTTACGTTTTTTTGTGGAACAGAATTTAATATTGTGTTAAGGTTCAAAAATAATCACAAAAAATGGTAACTTTACAAACTTATATAAAAATAATTCATGGCGAAAAAGACTATAAATAATGACGTCCTATTGGCGAATATCATTAAGGGAATAGAAGAAGTAAAAGGTAATGATATTACGATACTAGATTTAAGAGAGATAGATACTGCAGTTTGCGACTATTTCATTATTTGCAACGGTAATTCAAATACACAAGTTAACGCCATCGTAAACTCCATCCAAAAAACAGTTTCAAAAGAATTGAAAGACAAGCCATGGCATGTTGAAGGAACGGATAATGCAGAATGGGTATTAATGGACTATGTAAATATTGTTGTACATGTATTTCAAAAACACATTAGAGAATATTACAACATCGAAAGTTTGTGGGGCGATGCTAAAATAACAACCATAGAAAATAAATACTAAAGACACATAATCCGTAGTAATGGCTAAAGAAAATAATCCCAATCCGAATAAGTTTAAAGTAAGCCCTTGGCTAATTTACGCTGCAATATTATTAATTTTCTTATTTATAAGTTTCATAACTGGAGGTTCTAGCTTAAATGAACCTGGGCAGTTAACTTCTTCAAAGTTTAACGACTATTTAGAAAAAGGACAAATTGAAAAAGTTATTGTTTACAACAAAACAGAAGCGGAAGTATTTTTAAATGCGGCTGCAATGAAAGATGCAGTACACAAGAAAGTTTCTAAAGATGTTTTTGACAGACCTAACAAAGGACCACACTATACCTTTGACATTGGTAATGATCAAATATTCCAAAACAAATTAGAAAAAGCAGTTGCTGAAGGAAAATTGAAGGACTTTAATTTCTTGCCAAAAAACAATTGGTCAGACATTTTAATTAGTCTTTTACCTATAATCATTATCATTGCTGTTTGGATATTTATCATGAGAAAAATGTCTGGTGGTGGTGCAGGTGGCGGTGGACAGATTTTTAACATTGGAAAATCAAAAGCAAAACTATTTGACGAAAAAACAGATATCAAAACTACTTTTAAAGATGTAGCTGGTTTAGAAGGTGCGAAAGAAGAAATTCAAGAGATTGTTGAATTCTTAAAAAACCCTGAAAAATATACTAATTTAGGGGGTAAGATTCCAAAAGGAGCCTTGTTAGTAGGACCTCCTGGAACTGGTAAAACCTTATTAGCTAAAGCTGTAGCTGGCGAAGCTCAAGTACCATTCTTCTCTTTATCGGGCTCTGATTTTGTGGAAATGTTTGTTGGTGTAGGTGCATCTCGTGTTCGTGATTTATTCAAACAAGCCAAGGAAAAATCTCCAGCAATTATATTCATTGATGAAATTGATGCGGTAGGACGAGCAAGAGGAAAAAGCAATATGTCAGGCGGAAATGATGAACGTGAAAATACATTAAACCAATTACTTACAGAAATGGACGGTTTTGGAACAAACTCAAACGTAATTGTTTTAGCTGCGACCAACAGAGCTGATGTATTGGATAAAGCTTTAATGCGAGCTGGACGTTTTGACAGACAAATTTTCGTTGACTTACCAGATATTAGAGAAAGAGCTGAAATATTCAAAGTACATCTTGCGCCTTTGAAAAAAGTAGAAGGACTCGACACTGAATTTTTAGCCAAGCAAACTCCAGGTTTTTCGGGTGCTGATATTGCAAACGTATGTAATGAAGCTGCTTTAATAGCAGCTAGACATAACAAAACTGCGGTAGATAAACAAGATTTTCTAGATGCGGTTGATAGAATCGTTGGTGGTCTTGAAAAGAAAAATAAAATTGTTACTCCTGATGAAAAGAAAGCGATTGCTATTCATGAAGCAGGACATGCAACGGTAAGCTGGATGCTTGAACATGCTGCTCCATTAATTAAAGTAACAATAGTTCCTAGAGGACAAAGTCTAGGCGCTGCTTGGTACTTGCCAGAAGAACGTTTAATTGTTCGACCAGATCAAATGCTGGATGAAATGTGTGCTACAATGGGCGGAAGAGCTGCTGAGAAAGTAACTTTCAATAGGATTTCAACTGGTGCTCTAAGTGATTTAGAAAAAGTCACTAAACAAGCTCGAGCAATGGTAACAATTTATGGTTTGAATGAAAAAATAGGTAATGTTACCTATTATGATTCAACAGGACAAAGCGAATACAATTTTTCTAAACCTTATTCTGAAGAAACAGCCAGAGTAATCGACGAAGAAATTTCAATACTAATTGAAAGTCAGTACCAAAGAGCAATTGAAATTCTAGAAGAGAATAAAGACAAACTAAATCAACTTGCGAATATTCTAATTGAAAAAGAAGTTATTTTCAAAGATGATTTAGAAGCTATTTTCGGAAAAAGAACTTTCGACAAAAATCTAGAAGAAGTCGTGTCCTAAAAACACACCATTATTCATTTATTTTTAAAATCTTAATTCAAAAACTACTTTTGAATTAAGATTTTTTTATCTTTGGACGTTTTCAAATAATAAATTATAGCAGTTTACAGATATATGAGTCTTTTTAGAAAAATTTTTGGTTCTAGTAATCCTACTTCTGAGGAAGATAAAGAAAGTGAATTTAGTAACTCCCCTACTGAAAACACAACCTCAATAGATGAACAATTTATCTTTAATTTTAAAAAAAATGGTGGGAAATTTTTATACTGTGAAAATACTGATGAAATTAAAGAGCAATTTGAAAATATATTAGAGGAAAATGACTGGTTCGAAAGTGACGTTTTATGTTATGATCCAGAACTATTCTCCATGTTGGATGACAATAAATTACAATATAATAAACCTGCTAATCCCAAATTCATTCTTGCCAGTTGTGAGAACTTAATAGCGGATGAAGGTTCCATCCTATTTTCATCAAAACAAATCAAACAAAACAAACCAAACGAATTACCTGTAAACATAATCGTTTTAGGTAAAACAAGTCAAATCCTTGGTACTAAAAGTGACGGATTAAGCGCCATTAAAAAGAAATACGAAAGAGATTACCCTACAAATATTACCACTATAAAATATTTCGAAAAAGCCAAAGAGGAAGACTTCACTCAATACGGAAGTTCTGCCAAAAACCTTTACTTACTGCTTTTAGAAGATCTTTAAGATGAATGAAACTCTAAAACGAGGTATATCAGGAGCTGTTTATATCATATTATTGCTCGTCTCTATTTTATATTCAACTGAAACCTTTTTTATTTTATTTGGAATTTTTCTAGTAATTGCAATTTATGAATTTTGCAATTTAATTCAAATACCTAAAGTATTTCCAGTTCTTTTTGGAGTCCTATTGTATACTACCGTAACGCTAGTAAGTCATTACAACAAGAGCACAACTGCAACTATTAATCAACTATTCAATACCAATTTAGAAATCTCAATCAATATTCAACAATTAGACATTGTTTTATTGGTTATTGCATTAGTAGTTTCTATAAAGTGCATTCTTTTCCTATTCTATGATAACATTCAAAAAATAAGTACCTCCTCTAAATATTTGTATTTACTAGGATATATCATGCTACCCTTTGTGTTTATCACTAAAATTTCTTTTGGGATAAATGATTATAATCCTAAAATTATAATTGGTTTATTTATTCTAATTTGGACCAACGATACGTTTGCTTACATTGTGGGAAAATCAATTGGAAAAACTAAGTTATTCGAAAAAATATCACCTAAAAAAACCATTGAAGGATTTTTAGGCGGTATACTTTTTGCGGTTTTAGCAGGATATTTAATATCAAAATATTACATCAAAGCCAATCCTGAGTTTAGTGATAGATCCATCCTCATCTGGACTTCTATTGCAGTTATTGTCGGAATTGCTGGAACTATAGGAGACTTAATCGAATCCAAATTCAAACGTATCGCTGGTGTAAAAGATAGCGGAAGTATAATGCCCGGTCACGGAGGTATCCTAGATCGTTTAGATAGTGTTATATTTGTAGCACCAATAATTTATTTATTTTATCAAATCTTAAACTATGTTTCATAAAGAAGGAACCCAATCTATTTTATTAGGTACAATTTTTACAGCTGTTGTCCTTTTATTGTCTGATAATTTTATAGACATCATTTGGCTTAAAATGGCTATTCAAATAGCAGCACTTCTACTTTTGATTATCATCTTGCAGTTTTTTAGAAATCCTAAAAGAGTAGCTATTGAAAATGAAAATCAAATCCTTGCTCCTGTAGATGGAAAAGTAGTAGTTATTGAAGAAGTATATGAAGGTGAGTATTTCAAAGACAAACGTTTGCAAATATCAATTTTTATGTCTCCAATAAACGTACATGTTACACGTTATGGTTTAAGTGGACTTGTAAAATTTAGCAAATACCATCCCGGTAAATTTTTAGTTGCTTGGCACCCAAAGGCAAGTGAAGAAAACGAAAGAACAACTATTGTAATCGAAAATAAAACTTTCGGAGAAGTCCTTTATCGTCAAATTGCAGGTGCACTTGCCAGAAGAATTGTAAATTATGCCGAAGAAGGTATGCAGGTTATTCAGGGAACTGATGCTGGTTTTATAAAATTTGGATCAAGAGTAGATATCTTTTTACCTTTAGGCACCCCGATCAATGTCAGTTTAAATGAAAAAGCAATAGGAGGAAAAACAGTTATTGCGACCAAAGCATAATGATTGAAAAAGATTTAGATACTCGATTTCTGGAAGCAGTTAAGATAGCCTCTGATATGACTCAAGCTTCCTTACCGCAAGATGTACAGTTACGGCTCTATGCCTTTTACAAGCAAGCGACTCTGGGAATCTTAGATCTAAAACAAACTTCTTCCTATCATTTAAGAGATGCCTTCAAAACAAATGCGTGGATGCAAATAAGCCACCTGACGGCAGATGAAGCAAAACAGCAGTACATCGACATGATTGAATCGCTGTTAAAAAAATAGTTCACTATGAAAAACAAATTTCTTTTAATTCTTATTTCCTTTCTATTAATTATTTCTTTATCCTGTAATAACAAAAAATTAATAGAAGTAGTTGAAGTGCCGTTGCCCAATACGGCTGAACAAACCACTACTATTATTGGATCTCCTGATGACGTAAGAGCAAACGAAGGGTCATTTCAAATGGAAAAACTACCCTACACCTACGATGCTTTAGCTCCCAGTATATCGTCAACCACTTTAGAAATGCATTATTCCAAGCATTATTTAACCTATACTAATAATTTGAATAAAGCAGTGTTAGGAACTCCACTAGAGAACCTAACCATAGAAGAAGTACTAACTAAATTGGATCCTAATGTTGCGGCGCTTCGCAACAATGCGGGTGGCTTTTACAATCATTCTCTCTATTGGAAATGCATGGCTCCAAAAGCAGGTGGTCAACCTACGAACTCATTGGCAGAGGCAATTACTAGAGATTTCGGTTCATTTGAAAACTTTACTACTTTATTCAAAGACGAAGCTACAAAACAATTTGGTTCTGGCTGGGCCTGGTTACTAGTTGATCGCACAGGAAAACTTCAGGTGACCAATACATCAAATCAAGACAATCCTTTGATGCGAAATGCACTTGTTTCTGGCACTCCATTATTAGCTTTAGATTTATGGGAGCATGCCTATTATTTAGACTACCAATACCGACGAAAAAATTATATCGATGGCTTTTTCAATGTGATTAATTGGAAAAAAGTACAAGAAAATTACGATGCTGTCCCAAAAAAATAACTTCTTCCTGTCTTGTCCTGAATAACCGATACAGATTATTAGATAAAAATATTTAATTAAACACTTGCAAAAACTTTTTTGCAAGTGTTTTTTGTTTTATATGTCCTCATTTTAATTTGACTTTGTATATGCATTTTGTTTGGAGTCAGCATGAAATTAGAATAATGAGGTCTTAATTCATTGTATATACTGATTGATTCTTTTACAATTTGTTTCATGATTTTTAAATCTAGGTTGTATTTATCAATCATGAATTCCTGTTTTAATATTCCATTTATTCTTTCCGCTACTGC
>NZ_FNDB01000035.1 GCF_900099915.1 Flavobacterium omnivorum | reverse complement strand
AAACGGAATACTACCAAGTATGACACAAAACTCTGACCCATATGAAAATGCAGTAGCAGAAAGAATAAATGGAATATTAAAACAGGAATTCATGATTGATAAATACAACCTAGATTTAAAAATCATGAAACAAATTGTAAAAGAATCAATCAGTATATACAATGAATTAAGACCTCATTATTCTAATTTCATGCTGACTCCAAACAAAATGCATATACAAAGTCAAATTAAAATGAGGACATATAAAACAAAAAACACTTGCAAAAAAGTTTTTGCAAGTGTTTAATTAAATATTTTTATCTAATAATCTGTATCGGTTATTCAGGACAAGACACGAATTAGAAAACGATATTACTTCGTTTTTACTGGTGGCAAGTCAAATGCTGCTGATTCATGCTCAAAACCATTGCGGTGTGAACCATCACAAAAAGGTTTGTTGGCTGACAACCCACATCGGCAAAGACCTAGAGCCGTTCTTCCTTCTAATCCGTATGTTTTCCCTTCGCAGTCTGTTATTTCAAAATCGCCTTCTATTTTTATAGACCCGTTGCGATTGATTGTTAATTTTGTTGTGCTCATAATACTGTTCTTTTAGACGTCAAAGATTATAAATATTTTTAGAATCCTGCATCGTTACTAGACCTTTTTATACCAACAGCACATAATTTACATTAATTCTATTTTAGCTGACTTGATTACGAGGTACTTTAACAAAATAGGATGATGACACACCCTTTCGCTCTAAATAAAAATATTCGTAGTCTTTAAATCTTTCTACTATCCAAAAAAAATATTATTTTTAGAGAATAAAACCAAACCAACAATCAAACTACCATGACAAAGAAAATCGTAATTACCCTATTTTTAGCGCTAATAGCTGGGTCAAGCTATAGCCAAAAGATGAATGTTGCCAAATTAGACAGTTTATTTCAAATTTTGAAAGCCAAAGATAAATTCATGGGAAGTATTGCTATTTCACAAAATGGAACGCTACTTTATTCAAAGTCCATTGGAATGGATGACATAGAAAGCAATAAAAAAGCAAGTAATTTATCCAAATACCGTGTTGGATCGATTTCAAAAATGTTTACTTCTGCACTAGTCTTCATGGCGATTGAAGAAAAAAAACTAATGTTGAATCAAACTATTGAAACATTTTTTCCAACTATTGAAAACGCTAACAAAATAACCGTTGGTAATCTACTAAACCACCGAAGTGGTATTTATAATTTTACCAGTGCTCCGGAATACATGACCTACAACACCCAACCAAAAACGGAAAAAGAAATGGTGGAAATCATTATCAAAGGAAAAAGTATTTTTGAACCCAACAGCAAAGCCGATTACAGCAATTCCAATTATGTTTTATTGAGTTACATTCTTGAGAAAACCTATAAAAAGCCATTCAAAACTATTTTGAACGATAAAATTGTAAAACCATTAGGCTTAAAAAATACCTATAATGGAGGTAAGATTAACATTCTAAATAACGAAACCAACTCGTATTCGTTCTCTGAAAAATGGATCAAAGAACCGGAAACGGATATGTCGATCCCTATGGGAGCTGGCGCGGTAGTTTCTAATCCACAAGATTTGACGTTTTTTATTGAAAAGCTTTTCGCCAAAGCCATAATCTCCGAAAGCAGTCTGAAGCAAATGACAGCTTTACAAGACAACTATGGAATGGGGATTTTCCAGTATCCGTTTTATGAAAAGAAAAGCTTTGGTCACACCGGAGGTATTGATGAATTCAGATCATCATTAGCGTATTTTCCAGAAGATAAATTAGCTGTTGCATTAACCTCTAACGGTAGAACTTACGACAATAATGATGTCCTAATTGCCGCTTTGAGTGCGTATAACAACAAACCGTTTACAATTCCAACTTTTGAAACTATTGCAATAAAAAGCGAGGATTTAGATCCTTATTTAGGGGAATACTCAGATGCTGGATTTCCAATGAAAATCACAATTACAAAAGAAAATACTAAACTTTTTGCACAGGCAACAGGTCAAGCTGCCTTTCCACTAGAACCTACTGAAAAAAACAATTTTGAATTTAAAACGGCAGGAATAAAATTAGAATTCAAACCAAATGAAAAGCAGGTGATTTTGAAACAAGGCGGCGGGAAATTTACTTTGACAAAAAAATAAAATAATTCGACAGAAAAAATCTTGATCAAAATTTACAAATAGTAGATTTAAAAACAGATTATTTACACTTGACAACATAAAAATTATATTCAAGGCAAGAAACAGCGTTATTTCGATCTAAATTGTACATTTGTCTGTTACGGAAAACCTGTTTTGTACTAACAAAATAATTTTCCGATAGCACACCGATTCATTTTTTAACAAAAAAATTCAATTCTTAATCCTATTATAAAAGCATGAGTATCTTAAATAAAGCAAATGTATTCCGAAGAATTGTAACGCATAACCTAACTAAAAATATTGGCAGTTCACAAAATAATCAAATTATAGATTTAACGCAAAAAATTGAAATTAAAAGAATTTTAATTTCAAGGCCCAACCACAGATTGGGTAATCTATTGCTCATTACTCCACTGGTTCAAGATGTGGTAGCTGCTTTTCCAGCGTGTAAAATTGATTTGTTTGTAAAGGGCGGTTTGGCACCTATTGTATTTAAAAATTATCCAAATATTAATTATATCATTGAACTTCCTAAAAAACCTTTTAAAAATTTGATAGGCTATTTTAAGGTTTGGGTAAAGATTAAACAACAAAAATATGACATTGTCATCAATGTAGACAAAAATTCCTCGTCTGGACGATTATCAGCTCAATTTGCTGATGCGAAATACAAATTTTTTGGTGAAGATGATGAAGCTATGAAACTAGAGCATATTGACTATGTCCATATTGCAAAATATCCAGTATATGAATTTAGGCATTTTCTAACTAAATTAGGATTTGCTAAAAATGATAATCCAATTCCTCCATTGGACTTAAAATTAAGTTCTTTGGAAATCAAGGAAGGGCATAAAATAATTCAAGAATTGGTTAAAAATGACAAAAAAACGATTTGCATCTTTACCTACGCCACCTCTGATAAATGCTATTCAGAATCGTGGTGGGAAGAATTTTATGAACGTTTACTAACCGAATATCAAGACTATAATATTATCGAAATTTTACCTGTTGAAAACATTTCGCAAATCAGCTTTAAAGCACTTACATTCTACAGTAAAGACATTCGTGAAATTGGATCTGTTATTGCTAATACAGAAATCTTCATTGGTGCAGATAGTGGGATTATGCATTTAGCCAGTTCCGTCCTTACGCCCACGGTTGGACTTTTTTCCCGTGCAAATCTAAAAACTTATGAACCGTACAACAACAACAACAACAACAACAACAGTGTCGCGATAAACACAAATACTGGCGATAAAGAGGATTGGATCAAAATAATAAACAAGGCTCTACTAAGATTTTAATACTTTAAGGGATCAACATTTACAAACAGCAACTTTAACAAACAATCATCAAAGAAAAACAAAATCACCAAACACCGAAACCACATGAAAACTAAATTTTTAATTTCCTTACTATTTACTTTCATCGGGGCCACAATGCTTTGCGCCCAAACCAGTACATCTTTTACTTTAAAATTAGACCATGTTGCATTGTCAGTTAAGGACCTAGAAAGATCTGTTGGTTTTTATAAAAATGTTTTAAACCTTTCAGAGATTACCAACCTTACTAAAAAAGAGGGGATTCGATGGATCTCCTTGGGAGAGGGAAAAGAGCTTCACCTTGTTGCTACATTCAAAGAACCCGTTACCATCAATAAAGCGGTACATTTAGCATTTAAAGCAACTCATTTCGAAGCCTTAATCGACCTCTTAAAATTCCTTAATATTACGTATTCTGACTGGCCCGGTGCAAAAAATACAATTACCGTTCGGGCTGATGGAATCAAGCAAATCTACCTTCAGGATCCAGATGGATACTGGATTGAGATCAACAGTGTTGAAAAATAGTAAATAAGGATGTTTTCTAGTTCGGCCGTTTTTTAAATTTCTGGCATCAGGCATTTGTATAGGCAAGAACTAAAGGTATTTACTAATCAAATATGTAAAAATTGAAACTTTTCTCCTAAATTGTGTAATGCTTTTTGCCGCTTTGTTCACCAACTTTGTTTAACAATAAGTAGCGATTTTTAATCATTATAAAAATAAGATTATGAGCGATCATGCAAACGAATACACAGTTGAAGGAATAGATAAACTTAAAAGCCTAGTTAAAGAAATTAATACTTGCCTTTTTTGTACCAATCTTAAAACAAACGACGGAGCAACGACTAGACCAATGGGTGCCGTAGAAGTCTGCGATAAAGGAAACATTTGGTTTTTCAGTGAAAAAGACAGTGATAAAAATAAAGAAATAGAACAAGATTCCAATGTTCAATTATTTTTTGCACATCCGGGTAAAGGAAGTTATATGGTTGTAAACGGTGAAGCAATCATTAGTACAGACCGAGAGAAAATTGAAGAGTTATGGACACCAGTAGTAAATATATGGTTCAAAGAAGGTAAAAATGACCCCAATATTTCCCTGATCAAAGTTAAACCAACAAGTGCCTATTTTTGGGACAATGACGGCAATCAAATGATTAACTTTCTAAAAATGGCTGCGTCTGTGGTTACAGGTACCAATTTAGTAAGTGGAAATGAAGGAGAAATAAAGCTTTAGAAAATAGTATAAAAAAAAAACGCTTCAATATATTGGAGCGTTTTTATAAAAATATAATTTCTAAGTAGCTTATTGTAGCACTCTATTTATTTGAGAGAAATTTTTCTCATAGTACTTTTCTTTTGTGGAAGATATGATTACACCGTTGCTGACGGATGAGTGAATAAATTTAATTTCGCCTTCACAAACCTCAACTACCATTCCAACGTGATTGATTTGACTTCTACCATTTGTTTTAAAGAAAATAAGATCTCCTTTTTGAGCTTCTTCTGTGTTTATTTTAGTACCCATACTCGATTGTTCTCGAGATGTTCGAGGTAATTTAATGTCAAATGCACCAAAAGTAGTACACATAAGTCCTGAGCAATCAAATCCCGATTTAGTAGTTCCGCCCATGCGGTATCTCGTTCCTATATTTTCGGAAGCTTGTGCTATCAATTGGTCTAGAAAATCATGGCTAAAAGTAGTCTTGATTGGACTATTAAAGTCAATTTTACTACTTTCTATTTTAGTCTCTTTATCATTTAACTCGACAGTAACAACCTCACTGTTATCAGCAATTATCTGAGAAAGAATACTCAATTTATAACCTACAGGAAGACCATTTTTAATCGCTGGATTTTGATTTTCTAGTTCTTTTACTGTAATTCCGTATTCTTTTGCAATGGCATATTTTGTCTCTTTGGCCAGTACCTCTCTTGTAATTGTTTGTAAACTAGTTGGAGAATTTTGTAGTGGTGCAGCTATCGTTTCTTGTGTTTTTGGTACACTAATTTGCGTAGGCGCCATATTTTTAGACGCTGCTTCGGATACTGATGGAGTACTAAGAGAGGCGACAACCATTTCTGGTCTTGGTGAATCGACTCCTGGAATAACTACTTTCTGACCAACTCTAAGGGCCTTAACTCCTAAAGATGGATTGGCCCTATCAAATTCCCTAATTGTAATTCCGTATTTTTTTGTAATCGAATATTTAGTTTCTTTTGCTACTACTTCCCAAACGAAGGAGTGTGCACTTTGGACTGCCTCGGATTCGATTTTAGATTCTTTAGCCGGTTCAATATTGCTGGGAATTTGTTTTGTTGTTGCAACATTTGCTATTTCGTTTGCAATTGCCGCAGCAGGAATATTTATTTTTTGACAAATTTTCAATTCGGCGGTTGCCAGTGAAGGATTGATTTGGTTTAATTCTTTAACAGAAATCCCGTATTGTTTTGCGATTCCGTAAAGTGTTTCTTTAGCTTGAACCTCATGTTCTTTGGTCGCTTGATTTAAAGTACTTTTGGTTTTAACGGTAGTGTTTTTGGTTGAAGCTATAGGAATTAATAAAACAGAATTGAGTTTTAAAAGATTTTTAGCATTGGGATTTAACTTAAAAATAGCGCTTTGCTTGACTTCATATTTCTCCGCGATATTCGATATTGTTTCCCCTTTTACGATAGTGTGCTTTGTGATTTTTTCTTGTGCAAAAAGAACGATACTATTCAAAAAAACTAGTCCTACTATTACCTTTAATCTCATATTCATTTGTTTCAAATTACTTACCCCTTTGTATTCTTCCTAGCGATTTCGGGATATAATTATTAGATCTCGCTAAACTTTGCTTTTTACAATTTCATGGAAAGATGTAAAAATAATTCAAGACTCTTTATATAAAAGAGACTCAGAATGTGTCTGTTTTACATTCTTATTGTTTTATATTTCATTGATAAAAACACTAAAAAACATGCCTAGTTGCAATTCTGTTGCAATTACTAAACTGGATGTCAAATTTTGAAGAATATTGATTACAAAAAAAAGCAAAAAAAAGCTTCATTTCCAACAGAATATTTCAAAAAAGCTAATATAGGAGATTTAATCAAAAATCAGCCTCTTTTTTTTAATTTTAACGTTCAAAAATCATTGTTGTCCGATAAAAATAATCGGAACGTTATTTTTTCTTTGTTTTTCAAGGCTTGACGAGGTTTAAACCTAGTTCAGCTTGTTTTT
>NZ_FNDB01000023.1:36142-48380 GCF_900099915.1 Flavobacterium omnivorum | reverse complement strand
ACCAAGTATGACACAAAACTCTGACCCATATGAAAATGCAGTAGCGGAAAGAATAAATGGAATATTAAAACAGGAATTCATGATTGATAAATACAACCTAGATTTAAAAATCATGAAACAAATTGTAAAAGAATCAATCAGTATATACAATGAATTAAGACCTCATTATTCTAATTTCATGCTGACTCCAAACAAAATGCATATACAAAGTCAAATTAAAATGAGGACATATAAAACAAAAAACACTTGCAAAAAAGTTTTTGCAAGTGTTTAATTAAATATTTTTATCTAATAATCTGTATCGGTTATTCAGGACAAGACAGTATATAATATTTGTTTTTTATTGGAAGATGGAACGCCTATTATAATATTCCTGTTTGTCAATGACGATTGACATGGGCGTTTCATTTTCTAAATTCTTGAATTTTATAATAGCGATGTAGATGATCGTAGACAATCAATTCATACAGCCTTTGCTTTGAAGTATATTGTCTATTCAGCATCATGTGAATGTGACTGCATAAAAATTCGGATAAAGGAATTTGTAATTTTCCTTTGATGGAATCAATAAGTTCATTGCATTTGTTACACTTTGCTTTTACAACATTGAAGATTTCAGGATGATCTTCTGTCGCTTGTCCTAGTAAAAACCGCTGCATTTCCTGGAATAATTCTCTATACTGTTTATCTAATTCTTTTTTAAGGCTTTTATCCGCATGAAATTCTTTTTTAAAAGCCAGTTGTAATTCATCCATTAAAAATAATTTATCAGAATTACTTAAACCAAAAGAATTTAAAAACATGTCAATGGCAGTAAAGCTAAATAAAAGTTGCATTTCATTTTGTTCAAAAGAGGACTTTATCGTTAAATAACGTACTATCATTTCACTATCATGCCAAAACAATGTTTCTGAAGCAATCATCGTTTTTTCACCATATCGTTCCATTTCTCTCTGGTACGTATCCGTTTGCACTTTCCAAATGCTATTTTGTTCCAACAACATATTTAAAAGCGGATACATTCTGGCGATTACCGTTGCGGTGTTTTCTGGGGTTTTACAGTAAAAACGAATTCTTAGGTGCTCATCAGCATCTTTATACCTGATAAAAAACCATTTGGCAATTATCTTTTCCTTTTGTAAATCTAAAATTAAGGGATACAACTTTTCAGATAATATAAGATCTGCTGTTTTTACTCCAGTGTATATTTTATAATACAGCCATTCACTTCCTATGCAAAAATCCCTTTTCATACTTTACAATTGGTCTTTATAATAGGATAGTATAAATTGATTGGCAAAATTTTCACCATTTGCGTTTTTTACCACAGAATCGGCTGTAAATAGAAATTCTTCTAAAGTGATTTTAGCATGATTTACAACTGATTTTAAAAATAATTGAATCCCAATTTCTTGTTCAAAATCAATTAATAATGTGTTGTCAAAATACGCCCAATTTACAAAACGAGGTATATTTCGCTGTTTTCTCCAAATCGAAAAAGCTTCAAATAATGGAATGCCTTCCATTTTATAAAAAGGGGTAATTTCAGTTTTAAGTACCATCCATTTTGATTTCGAAAGTAATACGTCCTTAAACTCAACCCTTGGAAAAAAATTATAATGTGTTTCTAAAATACCCCAACTGAAACTATGAATAGGCTTTATCTCTTGCGATTGTAAATCACATAAAAAATGATAAATAGGCAGCGATTTAGCAACGTAATTATGAGCATTTGACAAACATGGAATGACTTCTTTACTGTGTTTCTTAGACCGTAAAATAATTTTGTTGTTGCGTATCGAAATCATTAAATCATTTAAATCAATCGTGTAGTCTTGGTTTACTCCCGAATTAGCCAAATAGGCAATTTCAAATGCTCTTAAAACAGGTCGTCTCAATATATTACCGGTTCTTGATTCCGGGATATGAACGATTTCTGCTAAGATTTTATCAGAATGATAAGCAGCTTCTTTTGCTATAACTTCATTGGTCAAATTGTAAATAGCATCATTTCCATTGCAAAAACGCCCTAATAATTTTGCTGCGCTAACATCTCCTGAAGATTCAATTGATATGATTTCTTTTTCTTGATGCAATGCAATTTCAATCATTACCGAAAAGGTAGCTGGTGCATTATTCCAACTAGGATCAAAATCCGGAAAATCATTTTCAGAAAGCGATACGGCTTTTTCGTTTTTCAGGATACATTCCCGTAGTTTTTTCTCCAGTATAAAATCATTAGAGGACCACGACTCAATGACTGATTCTTGAGCCTTACTTTTAAAAGAAAACTGCTCCAAAATCTCATGCGTATCATTCATTTCAGAATTTTGAAGATACCCAATTCCCGTTTCAGTATCTAAAACAGTTGTCAAAGGCATTTCTCTTGATTCATACCTTTTTGTGAATGCTTTTATAAAATTCGTATGGTTTTCAGACTTCTTTTGCTTTTGAATTCCGTTTAAAAAACGAACCGCTTGCAAGACTTTTTTTTGAGAACTGCTACTCAAAGTATTTACGGAAGCAGCCGTATTTAAATCGGTTTGAAAAAGATATTTTTCATCATAATCCACACCTGTTTTCTGAATTAAATCCTTTATAGCTTTATAGTTTTTTTCATAAGGAACAAGCGTTTGGTCTAATACTAAAAGTTGCTTTTTTATCCTTTGTAAAAGTCTAGCCTCTTCTTTTAAATTCGGAATTTTATCGATGATTGAAAAAACGCGTCCCCATTCATCACTACCCGTTACAGTTGCATCCAATTCACTTATAAGAAACTGAAAGTTGATAAGTTGATCTATAAATTTCAAAGCCTCTGCTGTTTCAGATACATTATCTGCAAGAAGCAGAATCATTTCATCGAGCGTCAACCCTGATGTTGCTTGGAGCACTAAATCATTTAAAAGTGTTGTTTTTCGCAATGCTGAAATGCTATGCTCTCTTTTTGTTTTCACATAGTTGTATTCGACATATCTGTAAAAATCCCCAAGAGCATAGATGGAATTATTTGGATAATATTTAAGATGGGATGTAACTTCTTCTCGTTTAGCAAAATCTTGTAATAGTGCCACCCAAAATTGCATGTCAAACTGTGTAAAACGTGTGAAATCCTCAGAGGATTCGAGTATAATGTTCGTTTCAGAAGCTATTTTGCCGACTGTACAACCAGCAAATAGCCCAAAAGGAGTACAACGAGCTGATATTCGACCAATATATTTCAGTAAGCTAAGCTGCAAACTATCCCTTTTTTTATGGGATAGACTGGAAGGGTCAGTTTTCCATTTGTCTAAAGCCGTTAGCAGTTCTGGTGAAGCCATTCGAATAGCTTCTCTAATATAAGGGTTATCAAACTGCAGCAATAAGGCCTCTTCTGAATAATTTTCCAATACATTCCTGTAAAAAAAAATTGGTGATAAAGGGGTTCTTAGAACATAGTGTGAGAAAGGACGAACTTGGTAGTTGTGCATTATCGTTTCTTTTTACTCACTTTTTTAGCGAGTTGCATCGCATTGTAGACATTTAATACTTTTCCAGATTTGGATAGTTCCGAAAATTTTACTTTTTTACCTTCTCCACCGGGAACCAAAACCTCAATATCATAAGCAGTACCCGATTCTAAAATGATTTGTTTTACCTGCTGAACTGAAAGTTTAGGATAATAAGACCAAATCAAAGCAGCAGTCCCGGAAACCATTGGGCCAGCAAGTGAAGTGCCAGAATCTGTAGCGTAGGTGTTTGGGTAAGTTGTCGTGTAGATTTCTTCGCCAGGAGCAAATAAATCTACGTTTTGCTTACCATAGTTGGAAAAAGAGGATACAAAGCTACTGTCTAGTTTAGAGGATATGGAGCCTACATTGATGAAGTTTCCACATACTTCTTTTGAATCGTCATAGGCAATATCACTAGGGTAATAAGGGTTTTCATCAACATTAAAACTGTTATTTCCTGCTACATGTACAAGCAAAACATCGTGCTCTTCGGCATATTGAAACGCCTCAAATACCCATTGCTTGTGTAAGGAGAATTCCTTGCCAAAAGACATATTGATTACTTTTGCCCCGTTATCAACTGCATAACGTATTGCCATGGCAATGTCTTTATCATGTTCATCTCCAGAAGCAGAGATATTCAAAGGCATAATTTTCACGTTTTCGGCAATACCTTTAATTCCAATACTATTTGTTCTATTGGCAGCAATAATACCCGATACTTTTGTGGCATGATCTTGAATAGGTCTATATCCAACTTTAATATTACTAATATTATTGTTGCCATAACCTTTCTCTAAAACACTAGGATCATCACCTATTGCTGTTCTTTCATTAAAATTAAGGTTTAGATTTTTATTTACAATAGAATCTATTTGAGTTTCATTTTCTTTGACATCCGCCAAAGATTTTTCATTGAAATCGAATCTTGCTTTCATAAAACCTATCATAGTCCCAATATCCATATCACCATCTTCGCGTCTTTTTCGAAATGTTTTATCATTAATCTTGTATTTTTTATACATGCTATCTAATTGCTGATACGAATAATCCTCTTTAGGGAAATATCGTTTAAGACTGTCTTTGGCAGCAGGATAAGTAACTGCACTATAATTTAAGGATTTAAGCCAGTTCTTGTAATAAATGGCTTCTTCTTCAAGTTTCGTTAAAGCCCTATGGTACTCCTTTAAGTTGGAGAGCTCTTGAACTGGAATTTGTGATTCCGTTTTATTCTTAAAAAGAGGAGCCCAATCTCTTACTAATCGGGTATACTCAAAATTAGCCCAAACTACATAACCTCCACTTGGAGTACCCAAAAAATTCCAACCATTGACATCATCGACATATCCATTATGGTCATCATCGATACCATTATTAGGAATTTCTTTAGTGTTAATCCATAATTGACCTTTTAGGTCTTCATGGTGAATGTCGATTTGAGTGTCGATGACAGCAACTATTACACTTTTACTTTTTGGCTTTTTTTTATTTTGTGTATAGTATTTATCCAAGGAAATGCCTGATACAGCATCTTGCTGATAATCTTTCTGAAACCAATTTTGCAAAGCCAACTTTGAAGCGTTAATCCCATCAGATGAAATGGTAGAACTAATTTTAGCTTCCTTGATAGAATTACAACTTATAATAAAAATAAACAAGAAAATAAAAATACAAAATGACTTCATGAATTGTTAATTAGGAGTTTTTAAATGCAATAGTAAATTTAATAACTAATAGTTTCCTTGGTCTTATTTTGTCCACTTTGAGTTACTGTTCCTATATCACCATCAAATCCTAATATATTATAACCACCATTGATTGAATGAACATTTTTTAATTTTGCTACTTTCATTTTTTCTAAATCAAACTTGTTATTTAGCTGTTTTGTTTTTTTGTTTTCATTTTTATTTTATTTTTTTATGGTGTATATTTTCGAATGTATACAACATTCCCATTTTATACTAATCAAAGTTTCATTTGCTTATCGAAATTCCGTGAATTCCGATATTGATTAATTGTATAAAATAATGAATATTAGCTGTTTAATAGTCTTCAATGAGAACTAACTTCTTTATGAAATAAATAGGTTTTATCCCTGTTTTTTTAAAAAAAGCAGTTGAAAACGATTCAGCATTATTAAAACCAAACTCAATAGCCAAGGCTTGTATGGTATAATTTCGCAATTTAGGATCCTTCTTCAACTGGATTATGGAATACTCTATTCGTAAATCATTACTATATTGAACAAAAGATTTGCCTTTGAACTCATTTATAATTTTAGACAAATATTTACTATTTGTATTTAAAACTGTAGCTACTTTTTGAATCGTAATCGTAGAATCCAAAAATCCACTTTCACTTTCAAAAACTTGTAGTTTTTCCAGAATTTGCTGTACTAGTTCTTCAGCGATACCAATCGATTGGTATCTATTATTGCTTATACTACCTTCAATAAGTTGAGAATGTAGTATTTCAGGCTTAACAACAGCTGTAGTTTGCTGCATGATTTTTTCAAATCGAGAACGGTATTGTTTTTTGAGTTGGTATTGATACAAGGCAAAGCCACCAATTGCTGCTACCAAAACTAATAACATGAGGATTCCCGTGTACGAAACTATTTTTTCTTTTTGTAAAGATTCAATTAGTGTTGCCTTTTCTTTTAGTAAATATGGTGTGTCATATTCTTTATTCAATTTTTTAGTCAGTAATTTATATTTTTTTTGTAAAGTACTATCAATAGTCATATAAATATTCATGTATTTCAATTGGTTTTCTTTATCACCTCTTACCTTATAATAATTAATCAAAAACGAATAACCACCCATAAACTCAGGAATGATTTTTTTAGAAATAGTATAGATTGAGTCTACTTTTCTGAAATTTTGAACCGCTGCTTCTGGATTACCTAAACCTTCGTATGCTTTCCCTAAATAATAATAGGATGCTAACGTATTTCCTTGGTCTTTGAAAGCAATCATTTTAGGTAAAGCTTTGTAAATACTGTCTAAAGCCACGCGGTAATTTTTCTTTAAAACGTGGTTAGCACCTTCATTAAGAATAAATAAGTGTTTGTATTTTTCATTCTTGGTAATTGCTGCCTCTTTATACCCTAATTTATTGTAATAGGTAGTTGAATCTGCTTGTTCCAGTGCCTTGTGTGCATCTGCTAGTGCAAAAATAACATCCTGATAAGCAAATGAATATTTAGGAGACCTTACCTCTTTGTCTTTGTAATAGTTAAAGCATTCCTTATATAAAACTAGTGCTTCTTCCACCTCACCCAATTCTTCGGATCTTAATAAGGCTATTGAGAATTTGGCATCAAAATAAAAATCAGTATTGTTTAATCGAGCACTATTTTCAGCCAAAATAAAATTATCTATAGCCTCTCTGAACCGCGATTGCTCTTTTAGCTCATAGGCCTTTCTAAAATAAGCATAAGCTGGAAATTTTAAATCATTCGTATTTTTTGAGAAACTAATTGAATAGTCCAAATAATGAATAGCCTTATCGCCTTTGTATAACAATGATAATAAATAAAAACCTCTTGCTTTATAAATTGGACTATTGTCATATTTAGCTTTTACTAAAAATGCATTTGCATATTCTAATTGTTTCTTTTGATTTTTATCGTTTTTAATAAACAACTCTTTCAACTCATCGTAAGGAAGTCTTGTAAGATCCGTCTTTTTTACTTGTGCGAATAAAATAATCGGTAATAGAAATAAAAAAAGACTTTTATTCCAAAGAAAGTAACGCATTGTTTTTTGTTTTTTACAAAACTACGCCAAACAACAAGAATCAAACACTAATTACTGGTTTTTCTGAATTTTTAACACGAATCACAATCTATTGATTATAAGTGTTTTGTTTTTTAAAAAGTAAGGAATTCAGGAAAAAAATATCGAAATTCACGGAATTCCGATAACAACAGTTTGCTTAGAACCCATTCTTGCTCTAGTTTTGACTTCAGAAAATTGACAAAGTTTCTTAGTAAGACGTTACTGTAAAATGTAATCATTTTGTAAATTATAATCAGGCCGATTGTAAGGGAATAATACAGCTGTTTCACAACCCTTAGAAAAAAAACATGGGATTTTTCATAAAGCTAATTTGTAATCCTTAAAAAAACAAAGCAAACGGAATTACAATTAACGGAAAAAAGACTGTTGTAAAAGGAAAGTTCACATAAAATTCCTTGATCTATTATTAAAAATTATAAATTTAAACCAATTTAAAAATGAAGAAACTAGTATTTACTGCTTTAGCAGTAGTAGCATTTAGTGGAGTTGCAATGGCAGGAACTCATGAAGTAAAAGAAGTGAAAGTATTAGCGGATGATTGTACAACAAAAGCAATGAATTATATTGATAATGATTATGATAGAGATGGCACACATACCTCTGTTGAAAATCATGACGCTTACCAAGCTTATTTAGCAGGCTGTAATAACAACGAAAAATCAATTACTGCCAGTTAATCATAAATAAAGCAAACAAAACTATCTAAAGTTCTGTTTGCTTTTTAAAAAATTAAAAAATAATGAAAAAATTTAAAGTTATATTATTTTTCATAACCATTGTATCAATAGCAAATTGTTATGGTCAATCTGTTTCAGGAAAAGTACTTTATAAAATTCAATTAGTTGGTTTTGGTGCAGAAAGTAGCTCCCCAGAAAATAAAGAACTAAACGAATCCATCGTCGAAATAGCAAATAAGAAAACTGCTACCTTAACTTTTAATAGCAAGCAATCAGGTTTTGTTTTGGATAAACAGTTACTTTCAGATAGTAACAACAACAGCGTGCGCATTATGGCTGAAAAAATTGCCTTTATTGAAATTAATGGGCAAAATTATTTTTTAGATAAAATTAAAAATAGTACCGTGTTGCAAAACATGGATGGTATTTTAATAGAAAAGGAAAATGAAAAATTGGAGTGGGAAATAACTACCGAAAGTAAAAAAATTGATGGATACTTATGTTATAAAGCAATTTACTTAATGAAATTCGTAAATAGGAGAGGCATGAATACAAGTATTCCAATTGTTGCATGGTTTGCTCCAAGCTTACCATATTCCTATGGGCCAAAATATTTTACTGGTTTGCCAGGTCTTATTTTGGAACTTACAGATCGAAAAGTAACTTTTTTAGCTTCTTCAATAATAATTCTGAAAGACGAAGAATTACCAATAGACTTTCCAAAAGGGAAAACAATAAGTCAAGAAGACTACACAAAAAAAGTAATGTCAAATTAGCATAAATGCAAAGAATTTACCTCTTCCTTCTTTTTTTTACAATAGTATCTTTCTCTCAATCCCGCACTATTACTGGTGTGGTTTCTGAGGATACTAACAAACCGCTGGAATCCGCTAATGTCATTGCTAAACCGTTGCAGGAAAAAGCAAGCCTTAAATTTGCTATTGCGGATAACAAAGGGCGCTACCGCTTAGAACTCGAAAAGGAAGTCAAATATGAAATCACTGTTTCCTACATTGGTTTTGTTGAGGAAGTTTTCATTCTGGAAGCTGATGCTACCATTACCACACATGATTTTAAACTGATACCCACAGGAGAAGAGCTCAAAGAAATTGTAATCAAACACGAGTTTAAACCCATTGTGATCAAAAAAGACACGATGACGTTTGATGTAAAAAGTTTTGCCAACGGGAACGAACGCAAAATGAAAGAAATACTCGAAAAACTCCCTGGTGTTGAGGTTGATAAAAATGGAGGCGTTACCGTACAAGGCAAAAAAGTGACCAAAATGCTGGTAGAAGGCAAATCTTTTTTTGGTGGTGGTTCTAAGCTGGCTGTAGAAAACATTCCGGCAGATGCGCTGGATAAAATTGAAGTTATTGATCACTTTAACGAGGTCGGGTTTATGAAACAAGTGTCCGATAGCGATGAACTGGCTATGAACGTAAAACTAAAAGCCGATAAAAAGAAATTTGTTTTTGGTGATGTCGAAGCTGGTGCAGAGGTAGGAAATGCAGACAATGGATTTTACTTAGGACACGCCGCTTTGTTTTATTACAGTCCAAAATCGAACGTGAGTTTTATAGGTGACCTGAATAACATTGGCAAACGAACCTTTACTTTTGATGATTTAATGCGTTTTGGCGGTGGCATGAGTACCTTCCTTTCGGGTAGAAAATCATTGACTAATTTGTATTCTTTTGCCAATGACAATCAAGACGTGGTTCAGAATACCTCCCAGTTTGGTGCCTTTAATTTTAGTCATGATCCGTCATCTAAGCTTTCTATTTCTGGTTTTTCTATTTTTTCGAAAGTCTTGACGGCTTCACAAAACCAAGCCAATAACGAATACTTGCAAAACACCGCTTTTACTTTTGAGTATAGAGCACAAAATGGTGATAGCCGTTCGGTTCTTGGTATTGGGAATATTAAACTCGATTATTCGCCAAGCGCTAAAGAGAAATGGTATTACAACGGACAATACCAATCGACTACCAACGTGATTTCAAACACGATCAATTCGATAACAAGTCTTAACTCTAGTGTATTTGAAACGATAAGCAAAGCCGATAATACAGCAATAAAACAATATATTGAGTGGCATAAAAATTACAATCTAAAACACACCACCACATTAGTAATCAATCAAGCGTACGATTACAATACGCCGCAAACCAATTGGTTTACCGATCAGCCTTTCTTGACGGGATTAATTCCGTTGCAAGATGACAGTTCCTATCGCATCGAACAAATCAAAAAAGTAAAAACCAACAGCGTCGATGCGCTTTTTAAACATTATTGGATAATTGACAATTTCAATCATTTGTATAGCAATGTGGCAAATAATTATGGAATAGCACGTTTTGGAACTGCAGAGCAACAACTTTTGACCAATGGAACAATAAATGATTTTGCTTTAAATGGATTTGGAAATAACGTAAAATACCAGTTGAACGATGCGTATGTAGGTGTAGAATACAAGTTCAGAATTGGCAAATGGACCAATAAGCCAGGATTGTATATGCATTGGTATCATTTAACTACCGAACAAGCATCCCAAAATCAATCACTTGCCAAGACGCTGTTGCAACCACAATGGAACAGTGATTATGAGTTTAATAAATCTGAAACCTTAAATTTTACTTACAGACTAGAAAACAGCTTTCCGCAAGCCTCACAACTAGCGGATCAATTTACGTTGCAAAATTATAATTTGGTCTATAAAGGAAATGCGTTGCTACAAGACGAGCGTTTTCATAATGCGAACTTGCGTTATACGAAAACTAATTTGTATCGCGGCGTGACCTGGAATGCTATGGCGAGCTGGAATAAAAAAGTAAAAACGATTCGTAACGAAATTCAATTGGACGGCATCAACCAATTCAACACGCCTATTTTAAGTGACAATCCAGAAACCAATTACAATGTTAGTGGTGCTTTTACTAAAAAAATATACCGTTTTAGTTTGCGTTTCAATACTAATTTAAGTTGGTTCAACTATTTTCAAACCATCAATACTATTGAAACTTCGAATAACAGAAACAATCAGAGAATGGGAGTTGTATTAAAAACAGCATATAAAAAATGGCCGGGCTTTAGTGTAGGATACAACAAAGGTTTTAGTCAGTTTTCAGGAATAACCAGATCTAATTTTCAAACCGATGCCATTACCTCTAATTTTGATATCAATATTGCTAAGTTCTGGACATTTAAATTCAACTACGAAAATCTCAAAAACACAAATAACAACAATCAAAGTAATTTTTATGATATTGCCAATACTTCGTTGCGCTATCAAAAGAAAAATAGCCCTTTTGGTTTTGAAGTTGTAGTCAACAACCTCTTTGACAATAAAGTCAAAAACGATTATTCATTCTCGGATTACTTAATCAGCGAGCAAACTACTTTCGTATTGCCAAGAGTGTTTTTGCTTTCGGTGAGTTATAAGTTGTAATTGATAAATTTCACAATAGAAAGTAGGAGTTTTACCTGTTTTTTAACCTGCTGATGTATAGGTTTTTAAAAAATTGTATATCGGAATTCACGGAATTACAACACGGAATTCCGTGAATTCCGATAACAACCATTTGCACAACACTAATTACTATTCTAGTTTTGGCATCAAGAAAGTGAAAGCGTTTTGAGTAAGACGTTACATTTAAATGTTGATTGCTTTCTAAAATGAATTGGTCGATTGTAAGGGAATAATACAGCTGTTGTGTAACCCTTTCATAAAAACAGAGCATGAGGTTTATTAAAGCTATTTGTTCCTCAAAAAACAAAGCATAAGGGAATAATTCAGCTATTTTGTAACCCTTTCAAAAAAACAGAGCATGAGGTTTTAGGTAAAGCTATTTGTTCCTCAAAAAACAAAGCACAAGGGAATAATTCAGCTGTATTGTAACTCTTTCAAAAAAACAGAGCACGAGGTTTTGGGTAAAGCTATTTGTTCCTCAAAAAACAAAGCACTGGGGAATAATTCAGCTGTTTTGTAACCCTTTCAAAAATACAGAACATGAAGGATTACTATTACTAATTTGTAATCCTTAAAAAACAAAGCACAAGGGAATAATTCAGCTGTATTGTAACTCTTTCAAAAAAACAGAGCACGAGGTTTTGGGTAAAGCTATTTGTTCCTCAAAAAACAAAGCACTGGGGAATAATTCAGCTGTTTTGTAACCCTTTCAAAAATACAGAACATGAAGGATTACTATTACTAATTTGTAATCCTTAAAAAACAAAGCACAAGGGAATAATTCAGCTGTATTGTAAC
>NZ_FNDB01000023.1:0-36017 GCF_900099915.1 Flavobacterium omnivorum | reverse complement strand
TCAAAAAAACAGAGCACGAGGTTTTGGGTAAAGCTATTTGTTCCTCAAAAAACAAAGCATAAGGGAATAATTCAGCTGTATGGTAACCCTTTCAAAAATCAGAGCATGAAGCTTAGGTAAAGCTATTTGTTCTTCAAAAAACAAAGCATAAGGGAATAATTCAGCTGTACTGTAACCCTTTCAAAAAAAACAGAGCAAGGAGTTTGAAAGCTATGGTCTCTAAAAAAAACCAAGCACAAAAGTTCTCGAGAAACTTTTTATTGAAATGAAATGTGTAATTTTAAAAACTTAAAAAATGAATTTAGATAATTTGAATTTAGTGGAGCTTAATGCTCAAGAAGTTAAAGGAACAGAAGGTGGGTTTATACCTCTTCTAATATGGGGAATAGCAATATCTGCTGAAACTGTAGCTACTGCATTTTGGGTAGGAGTTGGTGTAGGTGCAGCAGTTGCTCAAGGACAAAAATAATGTTAAATATCAAAAAATTAAAATATGAATTTAGAAGCGTTGAATTTAAAGGAAATTAGTATCCAAGAGTCCAAAGAGACTGAAGGAGGTTATCTTGCTCCAGCAGTGATAGCCGTGGCTGCTGCAGGGGCTACAGTTGTTGGCGTTGTTGTTGTAGGTGCTTTAGTTGGATATGGCGTCTATAAATTTGTAGACTGGGCAACATCATAAAATTAACACAATGACTTATCATAAAATAATGCAATACTTAGCTCCTTATTGGTTTAAGATATTTATCATAGGTATTGCTTTAGGAGCGTTAATTGCTCATATTCAAAAGTTAAAAAATAACTTTTAAATCAAGATTTTTATTGTGAGACTGCCTATTTTATTAGGCAGTCTTTTTAGTATTGAAATAGTAATCAGTTAAAGGAAATTTGTTTGTTGGATTGCAGGTTCTCCATGTTTTTATTATCTATACAAACGTGTCTTATAAATTCACTAAAAAAAATGAACTTCAGTCAAGATCCCATAAACACTCTCGAAAACCTTATCGCAAAAAACAAAACCAAGAGTATTTCTATTTACTTGGTCTTGATTCTGGCTATACTTATTTTTCTGGCTCTATTGCCTGTCATCAAAATAGACATTAGCAGTCAGAGTCGCGGTATCGTGCGAAGTACTACTGACAATGTTCCAGTAAGTAGCTTAGTGAATGGCAAAGTAACTTTTATAAAAATAAAGAATAACCAAGTAGTGCAACAAGGAGATACCCTGATTGCCATTACCCAAGAAAATTTAAATACCGAGAAAGCCAATAATCAAGTGACGGCGGCTACTATTCAGGATCAAATTCATGATTTAACTCAAGTTACACAAGGCAGGGCTACGGGTTTTAAAACACTTGCTATGCAGCAAGAGTGGCAGAGTTACAATAATAAAAGAGAGGAATTGCAAAGCAAAATTGCCCAATCAAAAATAGTATATGACCGAAACAAACAGTTGCATGATAAGGGCATAATTGCCAAAGCTGAATTTGAGAAATATAGTTTTGATTATACGTATGCTCAGCAAGCACTTTCTGGTTTAGAAAAAAACCAACGTAGCCTTTGGCAAAACAGCAAACGAGAGCTACAAATGCAACTTCAAAACCTAAACGGCACCCTAGAAAAAATAAAAGTAGAAGCGCAAAACTATTATATAACAGCACCATTATCTGGAACTATAGAAAATTTCTCAGGAATTCAAGCTGGTTCTTTCTTGAACGCCTCTCAACCTATAGCCTCTATTTCGGCAATAGATCAATTGATTGTAGAAAGCACCGTTTCACCAAACGATATAGGTTTAATTAGAAAAAATCAAAAGGTGAAATTTCAACTCGATGCTTTCAATTACAACCAATGGGGTTTGCTAGAAGGAAAAGTAATCGATATTGACCGTAATATTACCATTCAAGGGGAACAAGCTTTTTTTAAAGTACGATGCGCACTGAATACTACCGCAATGCAATTGCAATCCGGTTACAAAACCCAAATTACAAAAGGAATGACCCTAACCACACGATACATCATTACAAGAAGAAGCTTATTTGATTTAGTGTTTGACAAAGTAGATGATTGGCTCAACCCGAAACAAGTAGTAATTAGCAAGTAGTAATTAGTACTTGCTGAAATTTCTACTTTCTACTTACTAATTACTACTTCTCTAAGCTTTCTTTCATTTTTTTAGTTATGGCGACCAAAAGCTTTAGTATTTCAATACAATCCGTAGACAATGAATCAAATTCCGTTTTTGTGACGTATTCCGTTTCAAATAATAGTTCAATCCAATACTGGGTTTCGTTTGCTTCTTTTAAAGCAATGTACAATTTGTTCAGAAAATCTTTTCTGCTTTGGGCAAATTCACTTTCTTTAATTAAAGCACCAATTGCTGTTCCACTGCGAAGCATTTGTTTAGACAAAACAAATTCTTTTTTCTCTGTTTGTAAATACTTAAAAGTATTGATAATTCTAATTGCAAATTTTTTTGACTTTATATGGATAAGATTATCGTTTTTCATAAAGAAATTAATTTATAGAAAATCAAAATTACTAATTTCCAACTACTAATTTCTAATTATATAATGGCCTCAATAAAAATAAAACAACATGATATCAAAGATTGTGGTGCTGCTTGTCTCGCTTCTATTGGCAATCATTACAAAGTTAATCTGCCAATAGCCAGAATTCGTCAATATGCCAATACCGATAAACGAGGTACCAATGTGCTGGGGATAATTGAAGCTGCAGAAAAAATGGGTTTTTCTGCCAAGGGAGTAAAAGGAGGCATCGATGCTATTGATAAAATTCCGCTCCCTGCTATTGCTCACGTGGTGGTAAAAGAACAATTGCATCATTACATCGTAGTCTATAAAGTTGAAAAGTCGAAGGTCGAAAGCCAATCAAAGATTACAGCAATGGATCCTGCTTTTGGGAAAATGCAAACCTACACTTTTGAAGAATTTCAAAAAATCTGGACTGGCGTATTAATTCTTTTTGCCCCGAATGATGATTTTAAGGAATACAACGAAAAAGTTTCTCCTTTAAAACGCTTTTGGCATTTGGTACAGCCACACAAAACCATTTTAGTTCAGGCTTTGGTTGGTGCCATACTTTTCACCGTTTTAGGATTGGCCATGTCCATTTATATCCAAAAAATTACTGATTATGTTTTGGTGGAAGGCAACAGAAATTTACTGAATCTGCTGAGTGTTTCCATGATTATCATCATTATACTGCAAGCCTACATCGGTTCCAAAAAGAGTGTTTTTGTTATGAAAACAGGGCAGTTGATTGATGCCAAATTAATTTTGGGATACTATAAACATTTGCTTCATCTGCCGCAACGATTTTTTGACACGATGCAAGTGGGTGAAATCACATCCCGAATTGGCGATGCTGTAAAAATTAGATCCTTTATCAATGAAGTGGCGATTGATATGATTGTCAATATCTTCATCGTGATTTTTTCCTTCACATTGATGTTTACCTATTATTGGAAATTAGCGTTGGTGATTCTGTTGGTAATTCCATTTTATGGAGCTATTTATTATATATTAAATAGGTTTAATAAAAAAGTGGAACGCGTTATCATGGAGAATGCCGCCGAATTACAAACACAATTGGTAGAAAGTGTTACGCATATCAGAACGGTAAAAGAATTTGGAATCGAAGACTTTTCGAATCTTAAAACGGAAAATAAATTTGTAAAGCTATTGTTTACCACCTACAAATCAGGTTTAAACAGTGTTTTTGCTGGGACTTCCACCCAATTTCTGGCTTCGATATTTACTGTTATTTTGATGTGGATTGGTTCGGGTTACGTGATTGACAGAGCGATTACTCCCGGTGAGTTATTTTCCTTTTATGCTTTGATTGGCTATTTTACTTCGCCAGTTGCTTCCTTGATTGGGATGAATAAAACAGCACAAAATGCACTGATCGCTGCTGACAGGCTTTTTGAAATAATGGATTTAGAACGAGAAGAAACAGAAAATAAAGTCGAATTGCAGAGAGAAAACATGGGAGATATAAAATTCGAAAATGTAACTTTTCGTTATGGCTCTCGAACAGAAGTTTTCAAACATTTTAATGCTGTTTTCAAGAAAAATGAAACCACGGCTATCGTTGGCGAAAGCGGAAGTGGTAAAACGACACTGATTTCACTATTGCAAAACTTATATCCAATAAAAGAAGGGAAAATTTATATTGGAGAGTACGACTCTCAATTTATTCATTATCAGAGCCTACGTAATTGTATTGGTGTCATTCCACAACAGCTCAATCTGTTTTCAGGAAATATCATCGAAAACATCGCTTTAGGTGATTCCTTTCCTAATATTCAACGTATTTTAGATTTATCCAAACAATTGGTAATTACAGAATTTGTGGAGAAATTGCCCAATGGTTTTGAAACCCAAATTGGTTAAAATGGTGCCATGCTCTCTGGAGGACAGAAACAACGCATTGCTATAGCAAGAGCTTTGTATAAAAACCCAGAAGTTTTATTAATGGATGAAGCCACTTCTTCATTAGACACTAATTCGGAGCGCATTGTAAAAGAAGTGATTGATAATTTTAAATCTCAGGGGAAAACGGTTATAGTAATTGCCCATCGATTGAGTACTATAGCTAATGCCGATACTATTTTGGTAATGGAAAATGGTACTATAGTAGAGTCCGGAAATCATAATGCATTATTAGAACAAAAAGGAAAGTATTCTGATTTATGGAATAAACAAGGATTGGTATAAAAATAAAAAAGGCATTTGAACTTAGTTCAAACGCCTTTTTTATGTGCTTTTATTTCGAATTATCCATTCAACGCTTCAGCACCACCAACAATCTCTAAGATCTCGTTAGTAATAGAAGCTTGACGTGCTTTGTTGTATGTCAATTTCAATTGATTTCTTAATTCTGTTGCGTTATCAGTTGCTTTGTGCATGGCAGTCATACGCGCTCCGTGCTCTGAAGCAAATGAATCACGAATTCCTTTATACAATTGTGTTTTTAATGATTTTGGAATCAAAGTCAACACAATTTCTTCTTTTGAAGGTTCAAAAATATAATCTCCTGTCGAAACCGGTACATCAGATTTTATAGGTGCCAATGGTAAAAACTGCTCCGTTTGAACAATTTGTGTTGCTGCATTTTTAAATTGGTTGTAAATCAACTCAATTTTATCGTATTCACCAGAAACGAATTTCTCGGTTAACAAGTCTGCTATTACAGCCACATTTTCAAAAGTCAAATCGTCAAATACAGCACTTTGATTGTCTACAACAGGAAGTGTTTTACTTAAAACATCATTTCCTTTTTTACCGATAGCAAAAACATCCACCTCTTTTCCAGCATAAAATTCTGCACGGCTTCTGGCTTCTTTAATGGCATTGGTATTAAAAGCGCCAGCCAAACCCCTATTAGAAGTTATTACAACTAGCAACACTTTTTTAACTTCGCGTTGTATTGTAAATTCACCCCCTGCATCACCTTCAAGGGTAGCAGAAAGATTTTGCAATAGTTCCGTTAATTTTTCGGCATAAGGGCGCATTGCTGTGATCGCATCTTGTGCTTTCTTTAGCTTTGCTGCAGAGACCATTTTCATCGCTGATGTAATTTGCATCGTAGATGAAACGGAAGTAATTCTATTACGGATTTCCTTTAAATTTGCCATTTTATTTATAGTGAAGAGTGAGTTGTGAAAAGTGAATAGTCAAAACTACTCACTTTTCACTTTTCACTAAATTAGTTATATTTTGCTGATAATTCTTTTGCTACAGTTTCGATTACATCTGTAATTTCATCTGTTAGTTTTCCTGCTTTCAACGCATCAAGAGTAGCTCTGTGTTTATTGTTTAAGTATTCTAAGAAATCTTTCTCAAATTCTCTTACTTTATTTACAGGAACGTTTCTCAATAAGTTTTTAGAACCAGCATAGATAATAGCAACTTGGTCTTCAACAGTATATGGATCGTTCAAACCTTGTTTCAAGATCTCAACGTTTCTTTTTCCTTTTTCAATTACGTTTAAAGTAACGGCATCAAGATCAGAACCAAACTTTGCAAACGCTTCCAATTCACGGAATTGTGCTTGATCCAGTTTTAAAGTACCTGCAACTTTTTTCATTGATTTAATTTGTGCATTTCCACCCACACGAGATACCGAGATACCTACGTTAATAGCTGGACGAACCCCTGAGTTAAACAAATCTCCATCCAAGAAAATTTGACCATCAGTAATCGAAATTACGTTTGTTGGGATGTATGCAGAAACGTCACCCGCTTGAGTTTCAATAATTGGTAAAGCAGTCAATGAACCACCCCCTTTTACAATTGATTTCAATGAATCTGGTAAATCGTTCATGTCTTTAGCAATTCCATCATCTGCAATTACTTTACAAGCACGCTCTAATAATCTACTGTGTAAGTAGAAAACGTCTCCAGGATATGCTTCACGTCCCGGTGGTCTTCTTAATAAAAGAGAAACCTCACGATACGCCACCGCTTGTTTAGATAAATCATCATAAACAATTAAAGCTGGACGACCTGAATCTCTAAAATATTCTCCAATTGCAGCACCTGCGAAAGGAGCATACACTTGCATTGGAGCTGGATCAGAAGCATTAGCAGCAACAATAATGGTATACGCCATTGCTCCTTTTTCTTCTAACATTTTAGCAATTCCTGCTACAGTTGACGCTTTTTGTCCAATTGCAACATATATACAGAATACTGGCTTCCCAGCATCGTAAAATTCTTTTTGATTTAAGATCGTATCGATACAAACAGTTGATTTCCCTGTTTGACGGTCACCAATAACTAGCTCACGTTGTCCACGACCTACTGGAATCATAGCATCTACTGCTTTGATACCTGTTTGTAATGGTTCAGTAACGGGTTGACGGAAGATAACTCCAGGAGCTTTTCTTTCCAAAGGCATCTCGTATAAATCTCCACCAATTGGTCCTTTTCCATCAATTGGAAAACCAAGGGTGTTTACAACACGACCTACCATTTGTTCTCCTACTTTAAGAGAAGCAATACGTTGTGTTCTTTTTGCAGTTGAACCTTCTTTGATTCCTGTTGATGGTCCTAAAAGTACCACACCTACATTGTCTTCTTCAAGGTTCAAAACAATAGCTTCTAAGCCATTGTCAAATTCAACTAATTCTCCATATTGAACATTAGAAAGCCCGTAAACACGAGCAATACCATCTCCAACTTGAAGTACTGTTCCTACTTCTTCTAGTGTAGCACCAGATTCAAAACCTTCTACTTGCTTTCTTAATATTGCTGAAATTTCAGCAGGTTTAATTTCCGCCATTTTATTTATAATTTAAACACTTAAATGTGCAATAAAACTAATTACTTAACTCTCTTTTTAATACTTGTAATCTGTTGGCTATTGAAGCGTTGTATTGCTTATCGCCTATTCTTAAAATAAATCCTCCAATAATTGAAGCATCTACTGTATTTTCAATTGTAATCTTCTTATCTGAAAGTATTGCTATTGTCGCTTTCACTTTTGCTTCTAATGCAGCATCCATAGGAACAGCGGTAGTAACTTTAGCTACTTCAATACCATTCATAACGTCAGATAATTTGCTGTATTCTGTAGCAATACCTTCTAGAATTTCGAATCTTTTGTTTTCAAATAACAAATGAAATAACCCTTGAGTAACTAAATCAATACCTGCAAAAACTTCCAAAAGTGCTTTCTCCTTCACCTCCACTTTTAAAGTTGGATTTTGGATAAAAGTACTCAATTCTAAATTTCCATTGATTGTTGAAGCAATCAATTTCATATCGTTATTTACAACTTCGGCAACTCCTTTTGAGTTTGCTAAATCTAAAATTGCTGTTGCATAACGAATTGCTGCTCTTGTACTTGCCATAATTAGTTCAGTTTTACGTCACCTAACAATTTCTCCACTAATTTAGTTTGAGCTTCTTTGTTAGACAATTCGTCTTTCAATAATCTTTCAGCAATACTCAATGATAAAGTAGAAACTTGTAATTTCAACTCAGCCATAGCTGCATTTTTTTCACCTTCAATTGCTACTTTCGCTTGTTCGATCATTTTCAATCCTTGAACTTGCGCTTCGTTTTTAGCATCAGCAACCATTTTTTCTTTCATTTCACGAGCCTCTTTAAGCATGTTGTCACGCTCTAATCTAGCTTCTTGTAAAATACGTTGGTTGTCAGCTTGAAGATTTTGCATTTCTTTTCTAGCATTTTCAGCAGAAAGTAAGGCATTCTTGATTCCTTCTTCTCTATCATTAACTGCATCAAGAATTGGCTTCCAAGCGAATTTTTTTAACAAGAGTATTAATCCAACAAATAGTACTATCTGCCAGATAAACAAACCAAACGAAAAATCATTTATTAACTTATCCATTATATCTAATTATAAATTTTAAAGTATGTATTGCTTTTAATCGCAATTTGTAATGTTTAAATTTTAAAAACAATAGTTACAACCAACCGTTGCAACTATTGTTTTCTTTTAGTTTTAATTAAGATGCGAATAACGCAGCAAAACCAATACCTTCAATAAGTGCAGCTGCGATAAGCATAGCTGTTTGGATTTTTCCAGAAGCCTCTGGTTGACGAGCAATAGCGTCCATTGCTGAACCACCAATTCTACCAATACCTAAACCTGCTCCGATAACAATCAATCCTGCTCCTACAATAGTTGGAATTTCCATAATATATAAATTAAAAATTAAACATTCTTATTAATAGTCTAAAGTTGTTAAGTCTAATGTCATAAAGTCCAGTTGACTTTAAACCTTCGACGTTTGACTTTCGACTTAATGGTGAGCCTCTTCGTGATGATGCTCTTCGTTTCCTGCTCCAAAATACAGTGCAGATAACATGGTGAAAATATAGGCTTGTAAAAAAGCTACTAATATTTCAAGTATCGAAAGTGCAAATGCCAAACCAAATGACAATGTACTTCCAATCCAACTTTTGAATATAAACATTAAACCAATGATACTCATCAAAACAACGTGTCCTGCTAACATGTTAGCGTACAAACGTATCATTAATGAAAAAGGCTTAATGATTGTTCCTAACAATTCTATTGGAGCCAAGATAAATTTCATTGGAGTTGGCACACCTGGCATCCAGAAAATGTGTCCCCAATAATTTTTATTTGCTGTTAAAGTTGTTATGATATAAGTTAATAAAGCTAACGATACTGTAATGGCTATATTTCCAGTTACATTAAACCCAAATGGCATCAATCCTAAAATATTAAGGAAAAGAATAAAGAAAAATATTGTAAGCAAATAGCTCATGTATTTTTTATAGTTTTTCTCTCCAATGTTTGGAATTGCAATTTCGTCACGCACATACAAAACAAGTGGTTCAAAAATACGTCCTACTCCTGAAGCGATCCCGTTATTTTTAGCATATGATTTTGCCAAACTTGAAAACAACACAAACATAAACAGTGAAACTAACATTATGCCAATAACACTTTTAGTGATTGAGAAATCTATCGGTCTAGCATTCGTTGGATGACCATGCTCTTCTATCAAAGCGCCATCCGCCTCCGTTTTGTATATTTTCTCATGGTGCAACACATAGAAGTTTCCATTGTGTTCTGCTGTTTCCTCACCATGGTGGAATTTTGAAGAAGAAAAAACTTGCAAACCGTTGTCCCAAAGAATAATTGGCAAAGAAAAACCATTATGCGCTCCAGTTGCCTCATCAACATTGAAAGTAAAATCATGCGCATCTAAAAGGTGATGATTGATAAATTCCTTGATTTTAGATTTTACATCTGTTGGTTCAGCAAGAGCTCCTTCGGTTGCCTGATGAGCAACTTCAGTTTGTACTTTTACAGTATCCTGTTCAGGATTTGCAAAACTAATTAGAGGAAGACACGCAACTAAAGTCGCTACTATAAATCGAAGTGGTTTGTTTGAAATCACCATAACAGTTAATTATCTTAATTTATTACGTTTCTGAAATTTGGTGCAAATGTACATCTTTTATTAATATTCAAAAGAATATAAAAATTTATTTTCGATGGATTTGTTCCTTAAATCACATATTCATTGCTTTTCGTTTAATATCCGTATTGTTAATATCGTTTCAATTGCTAAAAAGATAATAAACATCATAAAAAAATTAATTTTCTCTAATGTATTTTCCCCGCTTGTCACCTGCAATATAGGTTTTAAAATTACATAACAAACAATCATTTTGATACTTGTGCTCAAAAGAAAAGACATCCCAACATTGTCAAAACTACGTTCTTTAACTTTCAACAAAACTACAAATACCATAATTGACAATACTAAAAACAAGAGATATAGCGTTTCTATAGAATAATAAAAAGACGTGTCGTTTATATCTAAAGTATAAAAAAGAACGCGATGAATAAGGTATGCTAATCCTACAAGTGCCGTTAAAGACAAAAGCGGTCTGTATTTTTTTAAACTCATTGTGTTTTATTAATTTCGTTTACTTGCCGAATCACGTTATACAACGCCAGTACAACACCAACGAATACTAAAATTTTGGTATAATACACCTTGGGATTGGAATGATTTTCATCTAACCAGTCTCCAAGATAGGAGAACAAGAAAATAATAACACCCATTTGAATGGGAATATTAATAAGTGCAAGCCATTTATTAGGCCTTTTTTGAGGCGGTTTGTTGTCCATTAGTCGGCATTTGATTTTTAGTATTGGTTTTCATTGCGCACGATGCACTAAAATCAGCACCTGGTTCCACCGATAATTTACCTACGATTACTTCACCATGAATACTGGCTTTCGATTTTACATTTAGCACCTCCGTTACCTGAATTTTACCGTCAAATTTGCCTTCGATATCTGCATTTTTACATACAATATCTCCTGTGACACTTCCTGCAGGGCCAATTACAATTTTCCCGCCAGACTCAAAATTACCAATCAATTTTCCGTCTAATCTAAAATCAGCTTGTGAAATAATATCCCCTTTGATCGTGGTTCCTTCTACTATTCTATTGGTCTTTCCTAGAAGATCAGTATATGATTTTTGTTTTTTATCAAACATAATTATTGCTTTTTAAAGGCTAAATACGTTTCAATATTTTTTTTGATTTGGATGACTTTATAATTTTCGCCTGAAACTACTATAGCCGTATCAGTAATTTTATATTTTATATTTTCTTCTAGCACCAATGCAATATCCTCTGCGTAGGCCTTTGATTTTATTCCATGTATCGTGATGAAATTTCCTTTATCTGTGTAAATATCATACGAATAATACATTTTTTGAAGGTTTTCACTAGCCAAGAATACTTTTATTTTTTCTTCTAGCGCTTTGGTATTTTTATCATCGCGTGCACCCACTTGATATAAAATTTTCCAGTTATTTGAATCTGTTGTAACAAATTCCATTTTTTCTAAAAACGGAATTTGATCATTCAATATCAATAGGGCATTTTTCCCCTCTTCACTATTTGGATAATTATCTGCAACCACTTGCAGCGCGTTTTTGTAAGCGGTAACCCCTTTTAGTTTGCCTATGACATTGGCTTTAAGCAGTTCGAATTTAGATCCAATCTCTTCGCCTGAAAACTGAGTAATAAGAGCATCGGAATTCTCTAAAACCAAAACAAATTGCTCTTGTTGAAACAATTTATACCACTTGTTATAGACGCTTTCTGGCGAGTCAATTGCTGAAATCACACTTGGATTCGTGTTGTTTATAATTTGGGCATAGCGGGAATCCGGATACTGCGTTACGATTCTGTTTTTCATCGCCTCTGCTTTGTTGCTACCGTTGATTTGATATAACTTATACAAATTGTACATAGCAGGAAGTATCAGTTTTTCCTCTGGATTATTGTTTAATAATTGTTCTAATTTAGCGATAGCCAAATCATTTTCTTTGAATTTTTCTTTATAAATAATTCCCAATTGATAATAGGCAAAATTGCGTTCTTTATTAATGCTGTCTAATTCTATTTGTCCGGTCGGAAGTTGTTTTAAATAATAATCCGTAGTGTACTGCTCTGCAACTATTATGATGTCCGATTCCTTTTTTGTACCTTTCTTTTCCAAAGTCAAAGAATCAGCAGTTACTGTACTTACATTCCCTGATGGAAGTCTCCAATTCCCATTTAAAGCCCTGTCTCCCCATATTTTTTTAAATTCTAATTTACCAAAAGCCACGGTTGTAAAATTATAAAAGTAGAATGTACTCGCTCCAGCCTGCGCATTAATTGACGCCACTGTAGGTGGAGTCATTGTCGATTTACGGTTTGGTCTTATCGGATCTTGAGTAGAAACGGGATCACTAGAAGATGGTGAATTATTACGTGCAGTGTTTTCTTGTATCACTTTATTTTTTTCTTCTAAGAGCCTTTTAACCTCATCTTGTTCCTTTAATTTAGTAATGTATTTTTCATAATAAGAGGAACGATCCGCAGGATTCATTGCCACTACATTTAGAATACTATCGTTTCGCTTTGCTAACGTCTCGTATAAAATCACTTCATCGAGATTGCTTCTGATTTTTTGAATTTTACCAAACTCTCTGGTTTTCTTATCTAACTTGACTAAAGTACTGTCGTAGTATTTTGCCGCCAACGGATATTCCGCGTTTCTAAAATACATGTTTCCTAAATTTCTATAATTAGAGGCTACTAAATAGCTATCTTTCGAATTCGTTTTTAAGGAGGCGTTGTACAACTCCATTGCCGTTTTCCGATTATTTTGCTTGTCATGATACACCGCCATTTGATGAAAAATCAAATCTTTGTAGGGACGATTTTCCCGGTCTTGCATCAGTGTATTGAAGGTTTTTACAAAAGAAATCGTATCGCCAATTTTGTAATCAAACAACTCCGCTTTTTTAGCATGTGCTTGAATGACAAATTTTCGCTCCGCTTTTCGGTTCATACTAATTACTTCCTGGTAGGCTGCAACAGCACTGTCTTTATACCCCAACTCTTGATACAATTGTCCTAAAACAAAACGGTATCTTGCTCTTTCCTGATTTACTTTAGTGAATGCGATGGCTTTTTTTATTTTGGCCACAGCGCTATCTTTTTCTTCCAAGTTTAAAAAAGAGGCCGCTAAAAGAGCGTTTGCGTCTGCAAAAACTTGTTTCTTTACTTCATGATCATCTAATAATTTACTAATGTTTTTTATCACCAAAGCATCATTTCCCAGACGCATGTTGGTTTTTTCTCGCCATATTTTAGCTTCGTAAATCTTGCTGCTGTTGGGGTATTTATAGAGAATGTAATTGAATGCATCGAGAGCCGGCACAAACCGTTGGTCATAATACCTCGCTTTTCCAAGCATGAGATACGCTTCATCAATTTGACTATTTTTTTCTCTGCCTCCAATATTCATGGAGTGTTTCTGAATGGCTTTGGTCGCTTTGGTTTCAGCCAATTCAAAATCAGCATTTATTGGTTTTGTGGTAGCGGTGAAGTCCTCTACAATTTGCATTTTTTCTGGAGGTAAAAGTTGCCAGAAGTCATCATCATCATTGGATTTTAAGGTTTGAACTCCTTTGTCTAAGCCTACCTTACCGTTGTATAAAATGTTATACTTGGTGCTTAAGGCATGAGAATTCCGTGCCAAAAAAGTATCTTTCTTAGTAGAACAAGCTACCAAAAAAGCAAAAAACAACAAGAAGGGTAACGGTTTAAATATATTGATTTTCAAGGGAAAACGTTTTTATCAATTAACTTTTAAATATGCTTTTTAGTATACTGACTGGTAAAAATACGTTTCTTTTTGACATCGTGAAAATTATCCGGGTTTATTTGACTCTTTTGCGTGCGTGAGGGATGGAAGCGGCATCCTTTATTTTCTTTCTTTAAGAAAATAAAGATACAGCGTACAGCCCGACCCGAAGTTTTTCACGAAGGGTCACGCCCAAAGTAAAATCTAAAAGACTTACAGCTAGTTTTTGATTTAAAAGCCTAAAAATAAACCGCTAATTAGCATAGTAAACATTTAAATTAATAAATGAAATTAGCGCAGTAGCGGCATACTTTTTTATGTGATTGTTAGGTTGAATTTAAACTGCAAAAAACAGTTCCAATTCCCTTAAGGTTTCTGGTGAAGTTTGAATATCCTTGACCACTTCGCCTTTGTGCATAGCAACAATCCTGTCGCTTACCTCAACGGTATGCTGTAAATCGTGGCTAGAAACCAAAACAGTAATCTCTGGATTATCGGCTAGGTCTTTAATGATTTTTTTTAAACGGAATTGAGTGGTTGGGTCTAAATTAGCAAAAGGTTCGTCCAGAATAATCACTTCCGGATTCCCAATTAAGGTAGCGATGATGCCTACTTTTTTCTGATTCCCTTTGGATAAATCGCGTAAATATTTCTTGTTTTTCAGGATTTCTCCGTTAAAAAATTCTTCGTGTTTGGCTAATAATGCATCGACATCGGCTTTGTTTTGTCCGCGTAAATCACCTATGAAGTAAAAATATTCTTCGGGAGTCAAATAGCCAATTAAGAAACTTTCATCTAGGAAAGAGGCGGTGAAGGGTTTCCAAGATTCGCTGGTGTTTACTTGTACGCCATGGTTGACAATGTTTCCTGTTGAAGGCTGGATTAAATCCAATAAAAGACTGAAAAAAGTAGTTTTTCCGGCGCCGTTATTGCCAACTAAACCAAAGCTTTCGCCTTTTTTTATCTCTAAAGTATCTATTTTTAACACTGTTGTTCCGTTGTATGTTTTGGAAAGGTTGTTTACTTGTATCATTTTTGAAAAAGTTTGTTCGGTTATTTATTGATTTCGTTAATCGCTAGATTATCCTTTTTGTTTGTATGCGGCAATGGTAGCGTATTTCTCTGCTTTGTAGATTTTTTCGATCAAGGAGAACGCTTTGTCTTTGAAAGCAAAACCAATTATTCCTGTCCCTGCTACCAGCGCTAAGCCTATATTTGGGTTTCCATATTTAGAACCTAGCCAATACAGCAAAACCGGTAATCCTAATTGCGGGATTGAGATAAGCATGGTTTTTACATTGAATGCTTTTTTATCTCCAAAAGCACCTTTTCCGGAACTCAAATCAATAGGTGTTTTAGTGTACGCACCACCTAGTAAAACCAAATGAGAATTGACTCCGATATTATAAATCGCACCCACAACAATGGTTAAATAAACATGAACCCCAAAATAGAGATAGAATGACGCTATGGTTGTGGTTACAATTGTAGCAATTACCATAAGCCACCACTTCGAACTCAAATAGCCTTTGTACGGAATGTTTTGCGTCATCATTAACTGGTAATACGCGCTGTCCCAACTGGGTACAAATTGTCCGAAAGTGATAAGGAATCCTCCGGAAACGAAAATCCCGGCAAAAATGTGCATTACAGGGTTATTGTAAACTGCAATTGCATTAGTAAAGAACAAAAAGCCATAAAATAGAAACATGACGCTCAATCCCACAGTGGTTTTAGAACGTTTGTTTCTTTTGATTAATTTTATGTCGTTTTTCAGGAAGGTTCCTATGGTTCCAAATTGGTTTAACCAAGTCAGCTCCTCTGTTTTGGCTTCATCATGTTTGTTTGACAATCCCGCATCGAGGTATAAATTCTTTTTGAAATACTGAAAAGTAATATAATACAACGCGATTAAAGCTAATACTGGAATGGAAAAAGCCCAATACGTATTGAAAATAGCATTGAAAAATGGCGCTGTAATTTCCGTGATATTGAAAAGTCCGTAATAGTGTAATCCTCCTAAAACAGCTGCTATTACTAAGAAAATGGCGAATAAATTATCCTTATTACTCAGTAGAATATTCAGAAAATTGTTGATGTACAGCAATGAAAAGATGGCAGTGTACCAAAGCACTACGGAAAGCACATCATAGCCTTCGATGATTAGTACCACGCTAAACGGAATCAGGAAAAAAGCGTGCACCAAATTGAAGAAGGACAAAACCGTTTTTCCTAATGAGAAATGTACAATTGTCGATTTTTTGATTGGGAAAACCAGCATCGGGCGAATGTTTAAAACTGGGATTTTTTGCAATAGCAATCGGATAATCAAATCCATCAACACATAATAAATCATAAACTTATTTACCGTTGCAACTGGATCCATGTTCTCTTTCTTGAGGATGTAAAAAACACCAATTCCCAAGGCTAAGAAAATTAGAATAAAATAAACGGCGACAAAACCCATCAGGATTTTTAAAGCTAGATTGGTCGCGAACGAAGCCGATCTAATAAATGCTTTCCATTCGAGATAAAGGAATTTTTGAATCATAGTTTGGTTTTTTGGTTTGCTAGTAAGTAACTAAAAGTAAGGAAATGTTACACGTTTTCTAATTTATATTCCGGGTAGGTTTGTTTTAAATAAGCTTCAGCTTTGGAAGGGATTATTTTTAGTACAATGAAAATCGCCAAAGACATTGAGACTATAAACAGGCTCATGCAAAATAGTGCCAAGTCACTTGGATATGCTGTTCTATCAATTCTAATGATATTAAAAAAATGAAAGGGCAAAATCATTAACCACGGAAAAGTTCCATAATTAGATATTATCTTTTCAAAAAGCCAACTTTTTCCCGTTTCCTGCTTGCGTTTTTTCATTTTTCTATTTTCAAAAAACAAAAAAGGCAGCATACTACTAATTAAAAAAAGCATCGTTACGGTTAAAATCTCTTTTGTATAATATTCTTTAAGAAAATAAAACAATGCTAAAATCAAGAAACCTGTCAATATAATTTTAGGTATGGTAAAAAACCCTTTGAAATGACTCCACACAATACGATTGTATTTTTCCCCTAGAACAGCTTGCCGACTTTCTACTACATCCATAAAGCCAAAAACACCAAACTTTTTGAATTCAAGTTGCAACGCTTCATCAAACGAGCGATTTGGGTTTTCTTGCCATTGGGTTTCGATAGCATTTGCTATGAGATCTACCAATTCTGATTGTAAGTCGTACCACTCTAGATAATGCTGGCGGGTGAAAGTGAACAGTTGGTCAATTTGTTGAGTGGTTAGTTTCATAGGATTAATTCAATTGGTATTGTTTTTTGATATTCTCGATTGTTTTCTTTTGAAGGTGGATTGCTGTAACTGAAATCAAAATTCCCAATACCCAAATACAACAAAAGAGTACTACTAACCATTGGTATTGGAGTAATTCTTGTTCCAGTAGATTACTCATACCCATTCCCAAATTAGGAAAAGAATATACCAAAAGACTAGGTTGTAAGGTTTCTAAAGTTAAAAAGTGTTTACCATCAATTTCTTTGGTTTTCCACCAATAATATAGTAATGGCAAACCAATAATCAAAAAAGAACAAAATAATACCGCTAAATATTTTTGAGGACTAACGAAATAAGCTGAAAAAGTATATGCAATATATACTAAAAGGATACTTCCAAAAATTTTAGGGAACTTCAAGTATTCAGTTATCATTTTCCATTGTGCTTTCCTGTATTCTTTTTGCAAAATGCGCTTTCTTTCTTTTTCAATAGATTTAAAACTAGAATCGCCTACAAACTTATTTGCAGCATTCAGTTTCACTTGGTCAAAAGTAAGTTCCGGATCTTTCTCCCAGATTTCCTCCATACTAGTTACCATGTGATCTGTAAATTCTACTTGCAACTCATAATATTTGATATCAAATGAAGCAACATAGTTGAAAATATTTTGGGTTTGTTCGGTGGTTAGTTTCATAGGATTAATTTAATTGGTATTGTTTTTTGACATTCACAATTGTCTTCCTTTGAAGATAAATCCCGGTAATTAATACTAATATTCCCATTACCCAAACACAACAAAAAGGTAACATTAAAATTGGATTTTTTTGAATTGACTCCTTAAAAGTGTTTAATAAAAACACTATCCAGAATAAAAATCCAAAAATCCCCGTGAAAGTACTATGACTAATATTCAATTCTAAAAAACGTTTTCCCTTTATTTTTCTATTTGCATAAAAAGAATAGAATGCCGGAATAGAAAGTATGGCTAATAAACCGAATGAATTTTTAACAAACGTATCTGGTTCATCAAAATAAAAAGATGCTTTAAACATAAAAAGGGCGAGAAAAATGCTTCCGATAATTTTAGGAAACCTCAAATACTCCGTAATCATTTTCCACTGTGCTTTTCTAAACTCCTTCCTTAAAATTTGTGTGCGATCCTCTTCAATGGCTTTGAAACCATTGCGACCAAATTGATTTTCAGCATACTGTTTCACTTGATGAAAAGTTAACTCCGGATCTTTCTCCCAAATTTCCTCCATACTAGTGACCATGTGATCTGTAAATTCTACTTGCAATTCATAGTATTTAATATCAAATGATTTGATGTAATTGGAAACGTATTCTATTTCTTCGGTGGTTAGTTTCATGGTTTGGTAAAGGATAATTTTTTTTCAAATTGAAAATGTTTGTATGCTAATTGCAGATAAATCCCCGTGATTAAAACATATGTTATTACAGACAAAACTGATACAAAAGCAATTTTAGCATCTGGATGATTTAACATTACTGGAAATAAACCAATCCCTATCATAAAAAGAAAGATGATTAGACCAAAACTTTTTTTCTTCATCAAATAACTATAGGTAGTTTGGTGTTTTGATTGCCAAATTAAACCCCAAGCCAAAATAACCAAACAAAATTCGACAAGAACAAATGACCTCAAAACTCCTTGAATATTTGTTAGAACTAATCCATAGCTTGAGTTCCTAACAAACACCATTAATGCGAGCGTAATCAATGAAGAAATTGTAATTGCAGTAAATAATTGTCTTTTTACTATTTTATGACATTTGACAGTCATTATTCTTGGGTTTGTAAACCCTATTAACCCAGAAAAGGATGGCTTTAATTCATGTTTCCATTCATTAAAAACGTCTTTGAAAGCAACTTCAAAAGAACTCGTTTCATTATATATTTTTTCTTCTATTTCCGAAGCGATATGATCCGTAACTTCCAGTTTTATGTCTTCATAAATGAGACCGTTTAAAATTAGTGTTTCTTCTATTTGAGCGATTTGTTCAGTGGTTAATTTCATCTTCAAAAAATTAAAATTCTAATTTTGGACTTGGGTTCACTAAACTCTGCATATTCCGGATGAAATCTTCGAGTTCTGAGAGTCGGTTTACGGTTTCTTTCTGACCGCTTTCTGTGAGTTTGTAATATTTACGCATGCGGTTATCCACTTTTTCAATTTCCACATCCAGCAAACCTTCGGCTTCCAGCTTGTGCAAAGCCGGGTACAAAGCGCCTTCGGTAATGTTTAGCTCGCCCTGGGTAATGAGCTTAACTTTCTGGGTAATTTCATAACCGTACATCTTGCCGTTTTCCTCCAGCAATTTCATGATAATCGTATTCAGACTTCCTTTGTATAATTGTGAGTTTTTCATTTTTTGGTCATAGCGAGACTAGAAGCCATCTCATATTGAAAAATAAATATACATAAGATTCTTATACATAACTTAATTAGGTATGTTAAATTTCAAATAGTTTGGATTCAAAAAAACTATTCTGTTTACTATATTTGCAAAAAAAAATAATCAGATGTCATCCTTTTTAAAATTAATTATAAAAGAAGTAAAACGCGAAACCAAAGATGCGGTTTCAATACTCTTTAATGTCCCTCAAGAACTAAAAGCGAATTATGCCTTTATTGCGGGTCAATACTTAAACTTGAGATTAACCCTTGACGGTCAAGAAATTCGCCGTGCTTATTCAATTTGCTCTTCACCCGATAGCGGAGAATTACGTATCGCAGTAAAAGCGGTGCCTAGCGGTGCTTTTTCTCAGTTTGCTAATACCAAACTTAAAGTAGGTGATGCATTAGAAGTAGGAACTCCAGAAGGTAAATTTACTTTTGAACCTCAGGCTGAACGTCAAAAAAACTATGCGGCATTTGCTGCTGGAAGCGGAATCACACCGGTAATGTCCATCTTAAAATCCGTATTGAAAAACGAACCGAATAGCTCTTTTGTATTGGTCTACGGTAATAAAACTCCCGAAGAAACCATATTTCATCAAGAATTACACGACTTGCAATTGCAATATGTGGGTCGCTTTTTTGTACATTATGTTTTCAGTCAAGCCAAAGTAGATCAGGCTTTATTTGGCCGTATCGAAAAATCAACAGTGAATTTTGTTCTGAATAACAAACATAAAGAATTAGAATTTGATAAGTTCTATTTGTGTGGACCGGAAGAAATGATCAATATTGTTTCTGGAGTTTTGAAAGAAAAGAACGTAAAGGAATCAAACATTAAATTTGAATTGTTTGCCACTTCAACTCAGGTAAACGAGATCAAAAAATCATTAGGCGGACATTCTAAAATTACCATTTTGGTAGATGATGAAGAGACCACTTTTGAAATGTCACAAAAACAAACCGTTCTTGATGCAGCCTTGAAACAAGGCATTGATGCGCCCTATTCTTGCCAAGGCGGAATCTGCAGCAGCTGTCTGGCTCGTGTTACATCAGGAACTGCCGAAATGTCTAAAAACTCCATCTTGACGGATAAAGAAATCGCCGATGGTTTGATTCTTACCTGTCAAGCGCATCCAACATCAGAAACTATTTATGTAGATTATGACGATGTTTAAAAGATAAATATCCAATATTAAAAATTCCAAATCCCAGCCTTAAATGTTGGAATTTGGAATTTTTAATATTTATAAAATCTGGTCATTTCATTTATAAAAAAGCATTCCACAAGAACATATTTTTCTGTCTTTTATTCTCTTCCTTGTCCTCTCCGTACGTATACCAATCCTTTGTTTTTTCTTCTATTAATGTTTTGAGTTCTTTTAAATCATAGGTTTTTTTAGCTATAATAGGTTTAATCATGGTACTATCTTTGATTTTTAAATCAATTTTAGTTGCTATGTATGACGTATATAATCTGGGTATCGAAAGTCCTAAAATCATTCCAGGTAAACCATTTATAGTACATGGACCGCCAGAAATTGTAATGTCATCCGTATAAAAAGCAAACACATAGACATCATCAAATATTTTACCAACCGCTTTTCGGCAATTATAGCCTGCTATTTCTCTGCGCTCATTGGTGATTTTCCATTCAATGTTGGGGATACTATCTGCTATTACAAAATTAGTACCCACAATTTGTTTTTGTAGGTTCATTTTTTGGTTTGTAAAATCAAAATACCAAGAGTTTTCTTCGTCAGCTTCTTTCTCATGTTTTGGTATTCTTGTTTTTGGACTCCATCGGTCAAATTTAAATACACTTTTGTTGTCTTCAAAAGTATACGTATAATACGATATTTTTAAGTCGGATAAGCTCTCTTTCATCATTTCATCCCAACTGTCATTGCTCATTGTTTTTTTGAGATTGGTATTGACTTCATACTCAATTACAGCTTTATCTACAAACTGCTGTGCATAGGATCCTGTACTAAAAACACATAAAGTGAGGTAAAAATATATTGATTTCATTGGGTTATCTTTTATAGTAGTGAGCTGATTTATTTTAAAAATATTGATGTTTTTGATGCTGAGTTACAATTCCTATGCGGGCTTCTTTATTTTTTTTCCATACCGTTTTTGTTTTTAAAATTCCATGTAAAACCAATCATAGCATAGCGTCGGAGTCTGTCATTTCGCTCTTCTCCAATTGTATTTTCATAAACAAATCTGCTAATACCTATGTTTTGATTCAAAATGTCGCGCACCATTACATAAGCCGTAAACTCATCGTTCTTAAAGGTACGTTGGAACCTGGCATTCCACAATTGATTGGTAAGATTGGTTTGAAAATCAACTGTTTTTTGGCGAGAATACAAATTATAATCCGTTGATAATTTCCATTTTTCTCTAAAATAAACGGCAAGATCTAAACCAAGGTTATTAGTGTTAAATGATTTTACTTCATTGTTTTGTGAAGTACTGTTACGGCTGTTTGAGAAAGTATTACTTAGATTGATATCGTATTTCTTTTCTTTGGATTTATTCAAATAAACAGAAAAATTAGAACTTAATATATTCGAATTATTGATTTGTCTATTGATGCTATTGACCGATTTATTGTAATTTACAGAAGGACTAAGATTAACATACATGTTTATTTTTTTGACTTTAAACCCGTAACCCATATACAAATTTGCTGAGAAATTGCCATTTGTATTTATAGGTGTACTAATTGTTTTTGCGCTTTCAGGATCAATATCTCTATTGAAAGAAATCAAATTTGAGATTGTTCTAAAAGAGAAGCTTTGATAAAAATTAGTTTCGGTCAAAATGCTATAACTATTGTTAGAAACATTGATGCTATTTGTAAAAGATTGTTTTAAATCCGGGTTTCCCAGCACTTGGTTAAAAAAATCTTGATTGTTTCGTAAAGGCTGTAATTGGTCAATAGTAGGCTGTCTTGTTGCACCTTGATAATTTACACGCAAATTGCTGTTGCTTTTGTACTTGTACGAAAAATTTGCGCTTGGGAAAAAATTAGTAAAACTGCGTTTGTATTCCTTATTTAAAGTTTGATCTCGTAAATCAAATGAAGTAAAACCAAAACCACTACCAAAACTATAATTGATTTTTTTGGCATTATAACTTAATTTTAGAACGGGTTTATTTGTTGTAATGCTTTGCTTGAATTGGTTTGATAGCGATTCGACTACAACATTATACTTTCCTGTTAGGTCTGAAAAATCGTAAGTCACAAAGTTACTATTACCTGTATTGTGCGTAATTTGGTAGGACAATTGCAAAGCAAGTTTCTTTCCTATAGGCTCTGTATAGGCTACATTTAGAGCCAGATTTTGATTGCTTTTATCTCCAATTTTATTTTGATCTACCGCATTACCAAAGGCAAAATCGCCTCCTTGATAACTCTCATTGGCCGATTTTAAAAAATTGTTAGCATTCGTATTCAATGTACTCCAACTGCTGTTGATAGAAAGAGTTCTGCGTGGTTTTACAAATTTATGTTTAAACAAAGCACTAGCTGATATGGATTGCTTATCTGATTTTGTGGTAAATAATCGTTCTTGTCTGTTTCTTAACAATCCATCGCTTCCAGTGGTATTTCCCGTCGTAAATTCATCACTTTCAGTATTATAAAAATTAGTTTTAGCCGTAAATTTCAGGGTGTTTACGGAATCTATTTTTACATCATAAACCGCATTGAGTTTAAAATTGTCTCTATCTACATGACTAGCAGTTGCTCTATTTTCATTCAATTGTGTATCGCCAACCTGCGTTTGAGTATTTCTGCTGCTATTGTTTTGATAACTTTGCCTGTTGTATTTTGGTGATAAATTTACGGAATGTTTGTCATTCCATTTGTTGTTGTATTGCAATCCTGCATTAGTGTTTTTTATAAAACCGTTTTGAGTGTCTACATTAGGCTCGCCATCATTGTCGCCGCCGGTCCATTCGTAATTTACATTTCCGTCATCATCCATACTCATGCTGACATTTCCGTCTCCTCCTCCAAATTTTTCACTGTCCTGCCAGCTTAATCCATCTTGACCCGTGTTTCCGTTTAACAAAAATGCCGAAAGCTTTCTTTTTCCTTTGAAACTACTCACCATGATATTACTATTGTATCTAGAATCCGAACCTGTAAAGGGTTGGTTTGCTCCATCTATTTTACCAAAATAGCCTTTCTTTTTATCTTCCTTTAATCTCAGATTTATTGTTTTTTTACTTTCACCATCATCTATTCCTGTAAACTCTGCTTGATCGCTTTTCTTATCAAAAACTTGTACTTCTTTTATAGCATCGGCACGTAGGTTTTTTACAGCCATGCCTGGATCGTCACCAAAAAATTCTTCGCCATCAACTAGAACTCTTTCTACTGTTTCGCCCATAGCTTTGATTGTTCCATTTTTATCAACTTGTAATCCCGGCAGTTTTTTTAGCAATTCTTCAACATTGGCATTGGCATCAACTTTAAAATCACTAGCCCTGTAACTAGTTGTATCACCTTTAATCTTGATAGATCCCGTTTTTATAATCACCTCTCGCAACAATTCCATTTTGCTCATCAAAGCAATGGCTCCTAAATCCTTATCAGTGCTAGTTACGGTAATTTCATCTAAATAATCCGCATATTGACTGTGCGACGTCATTAGAATGTAATTACCAGGTTTTATATTATTAAGGATAAATTTCCCTTCTTTGTCTGATCGTGTAAATTGGTATAAAACCGAGTCTACCGGAGTTAATAAAGCAACAACTGAATTGTAAATGGGGAGTTTTTCACTACCAGCGGTCAAAACACCTGAAAGTTTATTTTTTTGAGAAAACGCAGAAAAGGAGAAAATCAACAAAATTGCAATTGTTACCGTAATTTTTGACATAAATAGTTTCATATTTTTGTTAGTGGAACATTTCAACGTATTTCCAAAAAGTTGAACTAACAAATAAACATTTTTATTTAGTCTTAACTTTACGGTTTACGCTGAACATATCAAAATCAAAAATAGTATTTTTCCCACTACACAATTATGTGTTTATGTTATAAATGTGTTAAAATTCTCATGACATGAAAATTACTTCAAAAATAAAAAATGTGTAATAAGTTCTAAATGTATAACCTACCGTTAAAGTGCTTTAAGAATTGCATCAACGGTAATCGTTCGCATCGCATCTTCATAGCCTTCCACTTTTTTGTTCCCATACACCGAAGTTGGTAGTTTAGGAAACTGATTTCTATCCGATACCAAAGCATTTTCCAACGGCTGATTAAACGGTGAAAATCCCGCATACGGATGCGTCGCGCCCCAAAGCGTAATGACTTTTACACCAAGCATGGCCGCAATATGCGCATTCCCAGAATCCATGGAAAGCATGACATCAAGATTTCTAATGAGTTGTAATTCCTGCTGAAACTTAATTTTACCTGCAACAACAATCACATTTTTTTTATTAGCAGCAAGCGAATTTAAAAGTTCTATTTCCTTTTTTCCACCGCCAAAAAGCAGAATGCTTTGGGTTGAATCCAAAGCCAATTGATCAATCACTTCCTGCATTAAATCCAACGGATACACTTTAGAATCGTATTGTGCAAAAGGTGCGATTCCAATTCTTTTCTGATGATTTGTTCCAATTATTGATAAAATATCTGGACTTAAAACTGCTTTTTCAGGAAAAACTGCATGCGATAAATCAACAGTAAAACCAAGTTGTTCAAACACTTTGATATGTCTTTCGAACATAGTAGGAAGTTGCTGGAACACTTTATTCTCTGCTTGCGTCAATGCTGTTTTCTCTGCTCTTCCCTTATCAACTGAAGCTGTTTTTTTTCCGCTTACAGCAAAAAGATTTCGGACGATTTTAGACCGAAGAACGTTGTGTAAATCGGCAAAAGCATCAATTTTTAAAGCTTTCAAATCTTGGAACAAACGCAACAATCCAAGAAATCCTTTGTGCCGTTCTTTTTCATCGAAAGCAAAAAAAGAAAGATTAGGAATTCCTTCAAAAAAAGGTTTAAAAAAAGGTCTAGAAATAACGGTGATTTTAACTTCTGGGTACTGATTTACAAAAGCGCGTAAAACAGGAACCGTCATGGCGACATCTCCCATTGCGGAAAGTCTCATGACGGCTATGTGTTGGATAGTAGTTGACAATTAATTATTGTTTAAAAACCATTAAGGTATTAAGATTCGTTAAGTTTCCTTAATTTTCTTAATACCTTAATGGTCCAAAATATCTTTTTTACTTCTTATTTTGATACAAAACAGGATTCAAATCATCATCATTGTACATTTTCATTTGTTTGTACACTTTCATGAATTTATCACCGTTTTCGATGTCTGTTAACAAATCATCTATAGCGGTTGACAAATCGGATCTTTGTTCCAATAAGATATTCAATTTGGCCTGACATTTATCTCTGTGGTCTTGGGAAGCTTCAGCACGAGCCGCTTCTTCATTCATGTGATAAATTTTTAAAGCTAAAATTGACAATCGGTCAAAGGCCCAAGCTGGACTTTCTGAGTTAATTTTTGCTTCCTCTTTTACTACAACATGACTGTATTTTTGAAGAAAATAACTGTCAATATATTCCACCATGTCGGTACGTTCTTGATTAGAAGCATCGATTCTTCTTTTCAAAGTCAACGCTGCAACTGGATCAATATTTGGATCACGGATAATATCCTCAAAATGCCATTGAACGGTGTCAATCCAGTTTTTGTGGTATAACAAATGTTCGAATTTATCCTTCGGAAAAGGATTGTTTATAGGCTGATCAACATTATCAAATTGATGATAATCCTTGATACTTTGTTCGAATACGGAGTACGCTAGTTTTGAAAACATATCTTTATATATTAAAAGACAAAGATACTTTTTATACTTTTATACCATAAAAAAATAACTAGAAGTTTAATTACAAATATACAACCATGCAAATTCATTATTTATCAGAAGGAAACAGTGTCCTAAATCATTTTTTGGGGCAAATACGAAATGTAACTGTTCACAATGACAGCATGCGTTTCCGAAGAAATATTGAACGTATTGGCGAAATAATGGCGTATGAATTAAGTAAAGAACTGCATTACGCACCCATTGAAATCCAAACGCCGTTAGGCATAAAAAATACGACTGAGATCAAAGATCAGTTGGTTTTATGCTCCATTTTACGGGCTGGCTTACCTTTGCATCTGGGTTTTCTGAACTATTTCGATAATGCCGAGAATGGTTTCGTATCTGCTTTTAGACATCATCCCAATAATGATGATTACTTTGATATTTTAGTCCAATACCAAGCAATAACTGATATCAATGGGAAAAATTTATTACTAGTAGATCCCATGCTTGCCACAGGTCAATCCATAGTTGCGGTGTACAATAAATTAATGGAAAATGGGACACCAAAAGAAATTCACATTGCAGTTGTGATTGCTGCGCCTGAGGGAATTGCCTATCTTGAAGAACACTTGCCAGAACATTGTCATCTTTGGGTGGCTTCCTTAGATGAAAAATTAAATGAACACCGCTACATCGTCCCAGGATTAGGTGATGCAGGTGATCTTGCCTATGGAAATAAGTTATAGCTGGCTAAAAAAAGCAAATAAACTGCAGATAATTAGTACTGAAAGTACCATCTCTTGCTTTAATTTAAGCTGTGGTATTTCTATATAACTAGTTGCCATTATTGCTAAAGGCGCAACCGTAAAAATTAATAGGTCATTGCTTTTATTAGATGAAATCAAGAAAATAAGTACTCCAATAAAAAAAGAAGCAATGATTTTTTTGAAAGAAGTATGCAATAGTTGTGGTCTGCCTGATAATGTGGCAAACATAGAGACTAGAAAAAATAAAGCGATTGTGGCATAGATTGACAAAGCCGCATTTTGATAATTATTAGTAAAATAATCAATGCTAAAGTTCGTCGTTACACTATTAGTTATGTATTCCAGCATATTTACATTGAACACTGTCGCATATACTAAGAAAATAATTGAGGTAATAAAAAAAGCAATAAAGGGCAGTATCCAGTTTCTATAATCTCTAGAAACATGGAAAATTATAGATATAAAAACCAATACAATAAAAATTATACTCCAGAAATGAAATAATGTTGCCAGAAAAATCCATAAAGAAGCATCAAATATTTTTTCTTTGGACGCTTTCAAAGATTGTAACGAAATCAACCGGCGTAGGGCTAATAGAATAAAAAAATTAGACAAAATCAGACTTAAATTATCCAGTACGGTTGGAAAAAAAAGAAGCAATAAAAAATAAAAAAAGATCGTGTAGGTACTGTCTTTGCTCAATCCGTTCTTCTTAGCTACAAAATCTGTAATGAACATAGAAGCCAATAAAAGACACAGTAATCCACCCTTTCTTAGCATTAATAAAAAGGAATTGGTCCAAGATAAATCTTGAATTTGAAACAGTAAAAAGAAAATCAGCATTAAAATTAAGACCAATGAAAAATTTAATGGTGTAGATTTTCTAAAAACACTTGTTATCATAAGGATATTTTATACTTTTGTGTTCGTAAATATAATACTTGTTTAAAAAGTAAACCCTGCAAGTTCAAAAAGATTCTTCTAAATAAGACTTTTTACTTTCCAGAGTTCCTCAAAAACAATTAATAAAATTAATTTTATACATTATGAAATCATTTTTCGAAGGAATACAGTACTTATTTGTAAATATTTTATTTGCTCCTCTAGACTTTTTACGCTCATTAGAGCTATCTTCTTGGTTTGTTGCTAATACAATCAACTGGATTTTCATGATTATTTGTGCCTCTGCCATGGTGTATTGGATCAAACAATTGAAAATTTTTGAAGACGCTGGAACAGAGAAGCAAGATACTACCGCTCACTCTTTCTTGAAATAAAATTTAAAAAAAGTGAACGATAATTGGAAACTATTTTAAGTCGTTTCCAATATCTTTTCTAAAATACATCTTATCAAAATTTAGTTTATCTATGTTTTGGTAAGATTTTTTTATGGCTTCTTCGAAATCATTTCCATACGAAGTTACGGTTAAAACTCTTCCTCCATTTGAAACAACATTGCCGTTATCCAGCTTAGTTCCAGCGTGAAACACAATTGAATCTTGAATGTTCTCTAATCCAGAAATTACTTTTCCTTTTTCGAAATCTTCAGGGTATCCGCCAGAAACAACCATAATTGTCGTTGCGCTTCTTTCGTCAATTTCTAATGTAATTTCATCCAGTTTTTCATTGGCTACAGCCAAAAACAATTCCACTAAATCCGTTTTCAATCTTGGGATAACCACTTCGGTTTCCGGATCGCCCATTCGTACATTATATTCAATTACGATTGGCTCATTATTAACATTAATTAACCCAATGAAAACAAATCCTTTGTACGGGATTCCATCTTTCTGGAAACCTTCAATCGTAGGTTTTACGATGCGTGTTTCGATTTTTTCCATCAAAACAGCATCAACATAAGGAACCGGAGAAACTGCTCCCATTCCGCCTGTATTTAATCCGGTATCACCTTCACCAATGCGTTTGTAATCTTTGGCAGTTGGCAATATTTTATAATTTTTTCCATCCGTAAGAACGAAACAGCTTAATTCTATTCCGTCAAGAAATTCTTCGATTACCACTTTAGAACTGGCATCACCAAATTTTTGATGTACGAGCATGTTTCTTAATTCTTCTTTGGCTTCCGCCAAATCCTGAATGATCAAAACTCCTTTTCCTGCAGCTAATCCATCTGCTTTCAAAACATAAGGAGGTTGCAGTGTTTCCAAAAATTTACATCCGTTTTCGACCGTTTCAGCAGTGAAACTATCGTAAGCGGCAGTTGGAATGTTATGTTTGATTAGAAATTCTTTGGCAAATTCTTTACTACCTTCCAATTGTGCACCCATTTTTGAAGGACCGATAACAGGAATGTGTTTTAAGTCGGCGTCATTTAAAAAGTAATCATAAATCCCTTTTACCAAAGGATCTTCTGGCCCTACGACTACCATTGTTACTTCTTCCTGAATTACAAATGCTTTTATTGCTTCAAAATCAGTTGGACTCATCGCAACATTAGTAGCTATTGAAGCCGTTCCAGCATTTCCTGGCGCTACAAAAAGTGCGTCACAAAGCGGACTTTGAATCATTTTCCATGCAAAAGCATGTTCTCTTCCGCCCGAACCCAATAGTAAAATTGTCATGTGTAGTTGTGTTTAGTTGTTCTGCAAAAATAATTGCTTTTGTACGTAAAAAATAATTAATTTTTAAAAAGTTGTTCGTTGTCTGTCATTAGTTGTTGGTAAATATTATTTTTGATGACTTATCACTTTAAAATGTTCCCACTTTTCGACTTATCGCTGCAGCTAAATAATTTTCCAATGAAGGAGGCTAAATCTGAATTGCGAAAAATTGTAGCCTTTTCTGAGAAAGAATATGAAGTTTTTATTGAAAATAAAAAACAAGAAATTGTCAATTTTCATTTGCAAAATAATCCTTTTTATCAAGAATTAGTCGATTCAAAAGAGTATAAAAACTGGGAAAATTTACCTGTTTTAAACAAACAAAATTTACAAAAACCGTTACAGGAAAGACTTTCAAAAGGGTATTCAACAAAAAACAGTTACATAAACAAAACATCCGGTTCCAGCGGAACTCCGTTTATTTTTGCCAAGGACAAATACTGTCATGCGTTGACTTGGGCTTCAAATATATACCGTTTTGGTTGGTATGGAATTGATTTTAATACTTCCTGCCAAGCGCGATTTTATGGAATTCCGATGGATTTTATTGGAAACAAAAAAGAACGTTTCAAAGATTTTTTGAGCCATCGGTTTCGGTTCTCTATTTTCGATTTGTCGGATGCTGTGTTAGAAAAGATCCTGAAAAAATTTAAAAATAAAAAATTCGATTACATCAATGGATATACGAGTTCCATTGTTTTGTTTGCTAAATATTTACAGAAGAAAAACATTGTATTAACTACAATTTGTCCAAGTTTGAAAGTATGTATGGTGACTTCTGAAATGCTTTTTGAAGACGACAAAATCCTTTTAGAAAAGCAATTTGGCGTTCCTATTATCAATGAATACGGAGCTTCGGAACTCGATTTGATTGCTTTTCAGAATAAGGAAGGACAATGGCAAGTGAATTCAGAAACGTTGTTTATAGAAATTTTGGACGAAAATAACAAAGTGGTTCCAAATGGTAATTCGGGTCGAATCGTGATTACTTCCTTGTTCAATAAAGCCCATCCTTTTATACGATATGACATTGGCGATATTGGAATTTTGGATGAAAAAAGCACGTTACAAAAACCCATTCTTAAGAAATTAATAGGAAGAACGAATGATGTTGCAGTTTTGCCAAGTGGAAAAAAATCGCCTGGTTTAACGTTTTATTACGTGACAAAAAGCATCATTGAGGACGACGGAAAGGTAAAAGAATTTGTTATCAAACAAACCAAAATAGATTCCTTTGAAATTGAATATGTGAGCGAAGTCGAATTGAATTTGGAACAAATAAAAAAGATTAAAAAGGCAATTGAATTGTATCTCGAACCGGATTTGAATTTTATATTTATTCGAAAAGATAGTTTAGAAAGAGGCAATCGAGGAAAATTAAAGCAATTTAAATCGATGCTTTAATAGTTTTGGAATAACGTGGTTTAAGGATTAATTGCGTGAACAAAAACCCAATCATGCAAAGTGTTGCGCCAATTAAATTCAAGCGGTGATGTGTGCTGTAAACCGAAAAATTATGTTTTACTAAATCCAATTTAGAGGCCGAAATCGAATTTTCTCGAATGCGATAATAAGCTAAACTTTCAGGAACAGGTTGCGCGAATTGTATTTTTTTAAGAATAGTCAACCACATCATCCAATCTTGACGTTTCCGAATCGAGGGAACAGCGATTTTTCCAAAGTAATTGGCATCATAGATTCCCGTTAGATTCCCTATATAATTACAAAAAAATAATTGTTGGTAAGAAAGATGCAATGGCGCTTCAATTCTTTTGTTTAAAGGTTCTCCTACTTCGTTGATGCAATCATAAAATGAAAACGTGAAAGGAAGGCTGTTCGCTTTCATAAAATCAAGCTGTTTCTCTAATTTTTCAGGTTTCCATAAATCATCAGCGTCTAAAAAAGCAATAAATTTTCCGGTTGCTTTCGCCAAAGCGGTACTTCTGGCAATTCCCGTTCCTGAATTTTTCTGGAGTTGAAAAAGCTGAATTCTGCTGTCATTATTTGCTCTTTCTTCAATTATGCAAACCGTTTCATCGGACGAACAATCATCCACAATAATAAGTTCCCAGTGTTGATAGGTTTGATTTTGTACCGACTGAATGGTTTCGGCAATGAATTTAGCCATATTAAAAGAAGGCGTAATTATGGATACAAGTGGTTTTTCCATGTCTAATAGGCTTTTTTATCCCCTTTTAACGTGTTGTATATTGTGATGAAAATAATCTTGATGTCTAATAAAATAGACCAGTTTTCCATGTAAAATATATCAAATTTTACGCGATTGATAATATCCTCATCCGTTTCAACTTCGCCACGGAAACCTTTAGTTTGGGCAAGTCCGGTGATTCCTGGTTTTACAAAATGACGTACCATAAACTTATCAATTTTAAGGGCGTACATTTGGGTGTGACTGACCATGTGCGGCCTTGGACCTACCACGGACATGTCACCAAATAATACATTAAAAAATTGTGGAAGTTCATCAATGCTTGTTTTCCTTATATACCGACCTATTTTAGTAACCCGAATATCATTTTTGCAAACCTGATTCAAATGCGCCTCATCGTTCAACTCCATAGACCTGAATTTGTAGCAACTGAATTCTTTATAATTTAATCCATTTCTTTTTTGGATAAAAAACAAAGGCCCTTTTGATTCCCATTTAATAATAATTGCGAGAATTAAACTTAACCATGAAAGTATACCAAGAATCACCACTATCGAAAATAAAAGATCAAAAACCCGTTTGACAACTTTGTTCAAAGTATCGTCCAACAAGATATTCCTCAAAGAAATTACAGGAATATAATTGTAATATTCAAAGGTAAAATTCCGGGAAAGAATCTGTTTTTCATCAGGAATAAACTTTAAGGTTTTCATGTTATTATCCGCAAAATAAACTATTTCATTAATTTGGTTCTGTGTCAAATCGCTCATAGAGCAATATATCTCGTCAATTTTATTTTCTAAAACATAAGCGAAACTTTCCCGGAGATTCCTTACTTTATCTTTTTCGAGATCAAAAACGCGTTCTAATTTGTATCCATAATCCGGATTTTCAGTAAAGAAATGCTGTAAAGGTTCAATACTTTGAGCTGTTCCTAATAAAATAACCGTTCTGAAATTCCCGCCGAAAAGAACTCTGAATTTCTTTAGAAAGTAATAAATACATAATTTAACGACTAGAATTACTGCAAGTGACAGCGTAGTAAAAAGGACAACTTTTTTAAAACTAGAATTTTCTGAATCAAAAAAAGCTAAGGCGAGACAAAAAAGAGTAAACAAGACACCTTGCTTTAAGGCGCAGTTTAGTATTGATATCACTTTAGTATATCTGTAAACCTCGTAAAAGCCAAGGTTTGCAGCAATGACAAACCAACTGACACTGATAAATAAAGGGTAAAAAATCTTATCTATAGGAAAGTCCGTCAAGTATACTGAAAGTACATTGATAACAATCAAGTCTATGACAAATGAAAAAGGGCGAATATAGCCTGAATATCTTCCCGTTTTGGTTTTCACTATTTTATACAATTAGAAAAGTGATACTACTTTTCTTTTACTACTATGACTACACTCCGAAACCAAAAATAAGCGGCTGTTAAACGCACTATTTTTATACCTAAATTATACTTTATAAAACAAAAACAACGGAGTGGGCTAGTTAAATTTTAAAATAATTCATTCCTCACCTATACTCCGTAATCCAGCGTGTAAAGATGGTTTTTTTTAGTGCCATAAAAGATTAAACATTGTATAATAAAACCATACATGGCCTCTAAAAATAATTCTTGTGTCTAAATCACGGCTTTAAAAAATATATTTTGAAAAATCCTTATGTTCTTCTTTAGACAGCTCTTCTTTAGACAAAGATTTGAAATAATCGTAGGTGATTTTCATTCCTTCCGCCCTGCCTACTTTGGCTTCCCAGCCTAATAACTTTTTAGCTTTAGTAATGTCAGGCTGACGCTGTAAGGGATCGTTTATTGGTAACGGATGATAAACCACTTTTTGATTCGTTCCCGTTAATTTTATAATTTCATCAGCAAAATCTTTGATGGTAATTTCGTCAGGGTTCCCAATATTTACTGGAAAAACATAATCTGAATGCAGTAATCTGAAAATACCTTCTACCTGATCATCGACATAACAAAAAGAGCGCGTTTGCATGCCGTCACCAAAAATCGTTAAATCTTCGCCACGAATCGCCTGACCAATAAAAGCTGGAATTACACGACCATCATTGAGTCGCATTCTTGGACCGTAGGTATTGAAAATGCGCACAATTCTGGTTTCTACTCCGTGAAAGGTATGATAGGCCATGGTGATTGATTCCTGGAAACGTTTGGCCTCATCGTATACACCTCTTGGACCGATCGTGTTTACATTGCCGTAGTATTCCTCGGTTTGTGGATGAACCAATGGATCCCCATAAACTTCAGAAGTGGATGCGATAAGAATTCGGGCTTTTTTTACTCTAGCCAACCCTAAAAGATTGTGCGTTCCTAGTGAACCGACTTTCAAGGTTTGAATTGGAATTTTTAAATAATCTATTGGACTTGCTGGTGATGCAAAATGAAGTATGTAGTCTAAATTACCTGGAACATGAACAAACTTTGTAATATCATGGTGATAAAATTCGAAATGTTCCAATTTGAATAAATGTTCGATATTTTTTAAATCTCCCGTGATGAGATTGTCCATTCCGATAACAAAATAACCTTCCTTGATAAAACGGTCACAAAGGTGTGAGCCTAAAAATCCTGCAGCTCCGGTGATAAGTATTCTTTTCATGAAATATTTTTGTGTTCGCAATATATAAAAAATGCTCGTTTTTAAAAGCGAATTATAGAATTATATTACGTCTTCTTTTTTAATAAACTGCCATGGCGACTTAGAATCATAACCTCTGGCGGTGTTAAATTAACAAGAAAAATTATTGCTGTTTTACTTCCTTATGATTTTTACAGCATTGTGAAATTTAGCTTTTAATCTGGAACGACGAAATGGCTATTAATTTCACTGCAATCTAAATTAATGAAAATCATAAAGACTGGTATCAATTTTAAAAATTATTTTTCATCCAAGAAGTAGTTATTGCGACACCTTCCTCTAATTTATAAGGTAACTCTCCACATAGTTTTTCTAATGAGGTAGTATTATATACCATATTTGTGATAAGGTTATTTAATCTAAAAGTCGTTAATGGTGGATTTTTCCAACCTACTTTTTGAAGTGCATCGCCTATTTTGGAAACTATCTTTAAGGGCAACATTGGTATAGTTTTTATCTGTTCTTGATTAAATTCTACAGCAATCATGTTAGCCCATAATTTCAATTCTAAAGCTGGATAATCCGCTAAATAGTAATTTTGGTCAACCTTTTCTTTTGACGCAAACAGTATTTTTTCTATTTGAAAAGTCGTATTGTGCACAAAACCAAATGATTTTTTAGGGTTATAGTTTCCGGGAATAAAAAACATTTTTTTTCGAACAGCATCAAAAAAAGTTCGGTATGGAATTTCGAAATATGGTCCCCAAATAGAAGTAGGTCGGACAATTACAAAATCATGGTTGGCTTTTTCTTTTACTATTTTTTCTCCAATCACTTTACTTTCTCCGTATAAATTAGGAGGACAAAAATCATTAAATGATTCAGGCTCATAATCTATTTTGCATACCATTCTACTAGAAGCATAAATCGTTCTTTTGATGGTTGGATATTTATTTATGAGGTCGATTACATTTTCGACCCCTTCGATATTTGTGGCATATCCCGCAATAGATTGTTTTTCATCTAAATCTGTTCGTGCTGCTAAATGAATCACATAATCCGGGTTAAAGGACTCAAAACATGCTGCAAGATCTTTTTGATTTAGAATATCTCCCTTGACCCAGTTTTTTATAAATGATTTATTTCTGGGTTTTTTAATATCATAATTGATAACCTGATGGTTTTTAGAGCTCAAATATTCAACAAGGTTTGAGCCTATAAAACCTGAACCTCCTGTTACTAGAATCTTAACCATAAGAATTAATCCTTTTTTGATGTTTTTTTACATTGTTGTCCGATAAAAATAATCGGAACGTTATTTTTTCTTTGTTTTTCAAGGCTTGACGAGGTTTAAACCTAGTTCAGCTTGTTTTTGACTACTTTCCTGAGAATTCGATGTACTAAAAAATATAATTTTTGGTTTCTTCTATCGAATTTTATCCGGTTGCTAAATAATCATCAAACAAACCCAATTGCCCATCGCTTTTGGTATTTAATTCCCAGTCTTTTTCAGGGCTTTCTAAAAATTTAGTTAGATGAATATAATTGAATAAATGAATTCTACAAAAACTAACTAAATTGGAAAAAGACCATTGTCTT
>NZ_FNDB01000024.1:25922-38633 GCF_900099915.1 Flavobacterium omnivorum | reverse complement strand
AAAAATTAAATAACCGTCCGAGAAAAAGATTTAATTTTGAAACACCAAATTATATGTTTAACCAAAAAGTTGCATTAGTAACTTGAATCCAGCAAAATTAAAAACTGTAAGTAGCGATTTATTAAAGTTTCTACATTCAAAAGTCATTGTTACCACTACCAATTTTTTAAATTTTAAACAAAGAACGAGTGGTCTTATATAATGGAATTGCATTACGAACTATTGTTAAATTGCCACCGAAAACTGCGAATCATATAAGTTTTTATAGTACCCTTTTTCACGATTAATTAATTCTTGGTGGGTCCCTTGCTCAACAATCAACCCCTTATCCATTAACACAATTTTATCCGCATTGACAATAGTGGCAAGTCGGTGTGCAATTACAATTGAAGTTCTGCCCTTTGTAATGGTTTCGGTAGCGCGTTGAATCAATTCTTCGGAGTAGGTGTCTATTGAAGAAGTCGCTTCGTCCAGAATCAAAATACTAGGATTACTCACATATGCTCTCAAGAAAGCAATCAACTGGCGTTGACCAGAAGAAAGCATTACACCACGTTCCTTTACATCAAAATTATAATTATCCGGTAAACTCATAATAAATTCATGAACGCCAATATTCTTGGCTGCAGCCAAAACTTGTTCCCGACTTATTTCAGGGTTATTCAAGGTGATGTTATTAAAAATAGTGTCAGCAAAAAGAAAAACATCTTGCAAAACGACGGCAATTTGTTTTCTTAAGGAACCCAATGTATAATTCTCAATATTGTGATTATCAATGAAAATAGAACCGCTGTTAATTTCGTAAAAACGATTCAGTAAATTAATGATTGTAGATTTTCCAGCTCCTGTAGAGCCTACAATAGCAACGGTTTGACCTGCGTTTACCTCAAGATCAATTCCTTTGATTACTTCCTCATCTGGAATATAGCCAAAACGGACCTTCTTGAACTTAATATCTCCTTTAAAAACAGGTGCTTCAATAATTCCTGTATCTTGTATTTGATCTTGTGTATCCAAAATATCAAATACACGATTCGCTGCAATCATCCCTAATTGCATTTCGTTGAATTTATCAGCAATTTGGCGCAAAGGATTAAATAACATTCCAATAAACATGGTGTAGGAAAATAAATCTCCAAAAGTGGTAAAATTATCCCCGTTTAATATCTTAATTCCACCGTACAATACAATAAAACCAAGTGTTAAGGACGAAATAATATCAGCAATCGGGAAGAAGATGGAGTTGTAAAGAATGGTTTTTATCCACGCTTTTTTGTGTTTGTAGTTAATTTCTTTGAATTTTTCATACTCAATTTTTTCACGATTAAAGAGCTGTACAATCTTCATTCCTGTTACTCGCTCTTGAACAAAGGAGTTCATGTTGGCAATCTGATTTCGAACTTCCTCAAAAGCTACTTGCATTTTTCTTTGAAATATTCTCGTGAAAAAAACTAAAACCGGCATCGCAACAATTACAATCCAAGTCAGTTTCCAGTTCATGTAAAACATAAAAAGCAATACCACAAGCATTTTCATCAAGTCACTAATAATCATGAATAGCCCCTGACTGAAAATTCTTGCAATAGATTCAATGTCTGATACAGAGCGTGTTACGAGTTGTCCAACAGGAACGTGATCAAAGTATTTCATTCGGAAACTCAAAATGTGTTGAAACAGTTTAGTCCGAATGTCTTTCACGATGTCCTGACCCAACCAGTTGGCCCAAAAAACAAAGTAAAACTGCGAGAATACCTCCAGTAAGAGTACAATTCCCATCAATACTACATAAAGTAATAATCCCTGCTGGTCTTGGGTTGCGATATATCCATCTACAGTTTGTTTCAATAAATACGGACGCAATGCCGCAAATACAGACAAAGAGATGGCAAATACAATCACGCCATTGAACCGCCATTGATAAGGTTTTGTAAATTTTAATATCCGTTTAAATAATCTAGTATCAAATGCTTTTGCTTTCATTTTTTTTGGAGCTATTCCTGCTATTCGTTGCAATCTATTTTGTTTTTAAAGAAAAACCAAATAGGATTTTCACTTCTATCAGGGCTATTGCGTAATGTATTCGTATTCTATTTTCGTTAAATATAAACCTTGCGCAGGAACCGAAAAACCTGCTTTATCTCTGTTTTTACTTTTTATAATGGCTGTAAAATCAGCCAAGGTAATTTTATGTAATCCTACGTTTACTAATGTTCCCACAATCGCACGGACCATATTTCGCAAAAAACGATTTGCCGAAATAGTGAAAATTAAGGTATTTTTTTCTTGCTTCCAATTAGCTTCAAAAATAGTGCAGTCAAATGTGTTTACATCTGTATTGACTTTTGAAAAACATTGAAAATCAACATGGTTGAATAACAATTGCGCTGCTTCATTCATCAAATCGAGATCTAACTTTTGATGGAAATACCAGCTTTGTTCTTGTGAAAAAACATCTTTAAATGTATTAATATGGTATTCATAGGTTCTTTTTAAAGCGTCAAAACGTGTATGCGCTTGGTCATGAACTGGGATAATGGTATAAATTACAATGTCTTTAGGCAAATAAGAGTTCAGTTTATGAACTAAACTCACAAGATCAAATGGTTTTTCAAAATCAAAGTGAGCATACATTTCTTTAGCATGTACACCTGTGTCCGTTCTTCCAGCTCCCATGAGATTTAAAGTGGTATTTAATACTACCGAAAATGCTTTATTCATCGTTTCTTGAACTGAAGCGGCATTAGGTTGGTATTGCCATCCGTGGTATTGGGTTCCGTTATAAGCTAATTTGACGAAATATCTCAAGTGATTTTTTTTGAAGCTACAAAGATACTTATTAATTTTTTTGCTAGAAAGGGGTCAAGTGTCAAAGTTTGTTAAGTTTCTGTTTGATTTTTTATTTGGATTGCGAATGTTTATTTTTACCACAAAATACTAGTCCTAATAGTAGTGAAAATCCTTGTTCTTTATTTTTTAATAGAGAACAAGATTGTAGAATATAGCGGGATATGAGTAAAGCGAACTGGCGAAGCAAATTGCCCTTAAAAAAATACTTTTGAAAAAAATACTTTTACTTTCCGATACCCACAGTCATATTGACGATACCATTTTGAAATACGTTGCGCAGGCTGATGAAGTGTGGCATGCGGGTGACATAGGCGATTTAGCCGTAACAGATAGCATCAAAAAGCTAAAACCGTTGCGCTGTGTCTATGGTAATATTGACGATGCAACAGCTCGAATGGAGTTTCCTTTGCACAATCGATTTAAGTGTGAAGGGGTAGAGGTTTGGATTACGCACATTGGTGGCTATCCTGGGAAATACAATCCAAATATCAAATCAGAAATAGAATTGAATCCGCCAAAATTATTTATTTGTGGACATTCCCACATTTTAAAAGTGATTTTCGATAAAAAATTTAATCTTTTGCACATGAATCCGGGTGCAGCGGGTAAAAGTGGTTTTCACCAAGTACGAACTATGCTTCGCTTTGTGATTGAGGGAGATAAAATCAAGGATTTGGAAATTATTGAGATTGAAAAACGGGTTTAATTATTTTTTTCTGATAAGTTATAGGAACATTTATAGTAATAGATGTGCCTAAATTAGGCTTCGAATTTATTTCCACCGTTCCTCTAAGATGATTAAGTCGCGCTTTAATTTGATTGAGTCCAAAACCTTCCAAAATATGGAATTTGGTGGAATCAAATCCTTTTCCGTTGTCTATAATAGCAAGCTGAAGTGATTCATTATTTTCCTGTATGGTTAATTTAGCTTGTCTTGCTTCACTGTGTTTTATAGTGTTGTTAAGCAATTCCATAATGATGAAATAAATTTTTATTTCAAAATCTTCATCATAGCGAGTTTTTCTATTTAAGGAACTGGAATATTCAAAGTGAAGAATACAATTCGAATTTTTTTCGCATAAATCATCTAAGGCGTCGAATAGGCCAAATCGGGCTAGTAGGGAAGGCATTAGTTCGTGAGATAAATCTCGAACTTGGTCATGGGCTTCTTCTAAAATGGCTTTCGTTTTAATTATTTCTTTTGAGGAAGACTGATTTTGCGAGATGCAAGCATGAAGATGCATTCCTGCTGATGAAAGTAATGCACTAATATTATCGTGTAAAAATGAAGCGATTTTTTTTCGTTCTAATTCTTGGCCGTTGATAGAGGCGTTGATTAAGTTCTCTTGAGCTTTGCTTCTTAAGTCTTTTAGTTTATTTTTATGCCTTAATTGTGCATTTTGAGAATAGAAATAGAAAAGAAAGAAGAGCAATAGCAGAATTGCAATTAATACTATAACAATCTTTTTGTTTTTGGATTGTTCCTGTAACAACGCAGATTCTTTTGTTTTAAACTCGTTTTCTATTTTATCAATTTCTCGTTTGTATTCATCAATTTGGAGGTTAATACCAGCGACATTAGCTTTGTTGATTTTTTCTTCGTTGTTTAATTCATCTACAATTTTATTGAAAAGTGCGAGGTTTTTATAGGCGTTCTCATAATCACCGTTTTTTAATAAAAACTTAGAAAATTCATAATGGGAGTAAGATAAATCCGATTTCTCGTTGCCTGCATTTCCTAGTTTGATTGCAGTTTTAAAATAAAAATCGGCTGCTTTCACATCATTTTTGTAATTATAATACATTCCATTCAGCATGTTTAGTGCGACAATGGTGGAACTGTCACCGTAACGCTTGTGGTGTTTGTTAATGTATTTTAAATAGGGAAGACCTTCTTCAAAGCGATTAATATCAAAATAAGCCCAAGTCAAATTAAGTTTTGTGAAAACTATTTGTGCAGAATCCTTAATTTTAGTGCTGTACTGTAACGATTTTTTATAGTAAAATATTCCTTTTTCGTACTGCTTTTTATCAAAACAATAAATATTACCTAAATTGTTGTTCAACCAGTTTTTTAGAACGTCATTATTGGTTTTGTTTGCATAAGTTAAGCCTTTGTTGTAATAGTAAAAAGCTTTGTCTGTTTCTGATAACTGATCAAAATTTGCTGCAATGGTATTGTAAGAACCGGCAATAAGGTTGTTGTCTTTCAAACGGATAGCCATATTTAAAGCAACTCTTGATTTTATCAATGATTTCTCATAGTTACCCTTTTTTAAAAGTTCATTGGCTTCTTTAGCTATGGAGATCGCGTCGTTTTTTGAAGGGAGTTTCGTCTGTGCTAAAATACTAAAAGAAGAAATATTCGATACGAAAAGCAATAAAATAAGAATGTGTTTCAGCAGCATAAAGTTCTAAATTTTAACCTTTTGGTTTCAACTGGTTTTAATTGTGGCTAGTTCCTTCATTTAAAAATATTTTTTTGAACTCTTATAATTTGATAAAGCTTTACTTCAAAAATTTAGATGTTAGAAATACGGTAAATTTACTTTTTACAACGTAAATAACTACACGGATTATACCAAATCACGATTTGATTAATTTATGTTTAATGGCATATTTTACGAGACTTATCGAGTTTTTGGCATCAAGTTTTTTCATAATGTTTTTTCGATGTGTTTCTACGGTGTTGACACTAATGAATAATTGGTCGCTAATTTCTTTGCCACTCAATTCAAGTGAAATTAAAATTATAATTTCTAATTCTCTTTCAGTTAAAAGTAAGTTTCCTTTCAGTTCGGGTTTGATTAATTTTGGATTGTCCTTCGTAACCGTACTAAATATTTTCTCTCTTACCGCCTTGCAAAAATATTCCTCACCGTTAGTAACCGCCAAAACTGCTTCGATAATATTTTCACCAGCACATTTCTTTGTCAAATAACCACTGCTGCCTAATTTCATGACTTCTTTTATTATTCTCAAATCATCGTGACTTGATAAAATAATAATTTTGCAAGGGAATCCTTTTTTAGCAAACTCTTTGATAACCTCAATTCCGTCTTTTTCTGGCATATTTATATCCAGAATTAGAATGTCTGATTTGTTGCGTAGCACTTCATCGTACAAATTAGTACCATTAATAGAAAACCCTACGACCTCAAATATAGGATTGGTATGGAGCAAAGTTCTAATTCCATCAATAAGGATTTGATGGTCATCAGCAAGATGAATTCTTATTTTATTTAACATATTAGGATTCTTACTGCCAAATTTATAGAAAATAAATAGCATTTTGGTTTTTTCATGAGATTTTTATTGTCTTTATTGATAAAGTTTAACTAGTAAGACACAAAAAAACCCGAATTGTTACATTCGGGTTTCCTTCGCACTAATAAACTAAAGTTTATAGGTTTACCTCAATCGGTCCACAGATTTTACAAGATCTTCATCCTTTTTGATGGCCTTATTAGCTAAAACTAATAACACGACAACAACTGCAGGTAGAAACATCCCAATACCTTTCTCCGAAACAGCAGGTGTTTCTCCAGATACGTTTAGTGAACGATATACAAACAATCCTAATAAAATCAAATTTAATATGATATTCAATCTGCCAATAACAAATTGATTTTGTCTTTTTTTATAGGAAACAATACTTAATACCGTTAGCGTGGTACTCAAACCTAATAGTATAGTATAGACTTGGCTTTGCATGAAATAGTATTCTTGACCTTCGCCCATTGTCCACAATGGAATAAAAAACAGCAAAATGCCAGTTACTACGAAAGCAAGAAGTAAATAAATGGTTTGAATTCTTTGTATCATTTGTTAAATATGTTTTACAAAAATATATTTTCTTTTTTAAAAATACTATTGTCTGAATGAATTTTATTCGTATTATTGCATGATAATTCCGTAAGCACTTCATACTGCGGTTGATTCAATTTAAAGTTTACTACCTATCTTTTACATTATTCCAAAAATTAATTAAACTCATAGAACATTCATGTTTGATATTTCTGCATTAAAAGAAATGAAGCTTTCTGAGCTTCAAGAAATAGCTAAAGCAGCTAAAACCATAAAATTTAACGGCGTAAAAAAAGAGACTTTGATTGGTCAGATAGTTGAGCATCAAATGGCTAATGTTGATACTAAGGTAAATACAAAAGCGGAAAGTGATCTGGAAGATGATAAACCTAAAAGAGTTCGCATAGTTCCTGTTAAAAAAGCAGCAATACAGAAAGCGCCTGTAAGTCCTCTATTTGAAACTGAAGAAATTGTTAAAGGAGATGCGGTTTCAGTTGAAAATATTATTCTTACTGAAGCGCTCACCGTACAAGAAGAGCCAGTCTTAATAGGGGAGCCTGGCACTGAAGAGAAAAAAGTAGGAAAGGTGATTAAGTTTAATAAATCAGCTTACGAAAAGAAAATCGCCTTAAAAAAGGATAAAGAAGAAGTAAAGGAAACGACTAAAGAAGACGATGCTGTTGTAGAAATAACTACTGAAGAAAGAGCCGACGCTGTTGTTCCTACAAAAAAAATAAATCCAAACCAGCTGCACAAGCAGAATCCAAATCCAAATGGAAATGGAAATCAAAACCAAAACCCCAATTTTAAAAACAAGAAAAGTAATTTTGCCGCTTCTGATTTTGAATTTGATGGAATTATAGAAAGTGAAGGAGTCCTAGAGATGATGCCTGACGGTTACGGTTTCTTGCGTTCTTCAGATTACAACTATTTGGCTTCGCCAGATGATATTTATTTATCAACTTCTCAAATTAGATTGTTCGGACTTAAAACCGGCGATACTGTAAAAGGTGTGGTTCGTCCACCAAAAGAAGGAGAGAAATTTTTTCCCTTAGTTCGCGTTTTGAAAATAAATGGACACGATCCTCAAGTGGTTCGTGACAGAGTTTCATTCGAACATTTAACACCAGTATTCCCATCAGAAAAATTCAAATTAGCTGAAAAACAAAGCACTATTTCAACAAGAATCATCGATTTGTTTTCACCAATAGGAAAAGGACAACGGGGAATGATCGTGGCTCAGCCTAAAACAGGTAAAACGATGTTGCTTAAGGAAATTGCAAACGCAATTGCGGCAAATCATCCTGAAGTATATTTAATTGTTCTATTAATTGATGAACGTCCGGAAGAGGTTACTGACATGCAACGCAGTGTGCGTGGTGAAGTAATTGCTTCTACATTTGATAGAGAACCGCAAGAGCATGTTAAAATTGCTAATATCGTTCTTGAAAAAGCAAAACGATTAGTAGAATGTGGCCATGATGTAGTGATTCTATTAGATTCTATTACACGTTTGGCTAGAGCTTACAATACAGTCCAACCTGCTTCAGGAAAAGTATTGAGTGGTGGTGTGGATGCAAATGCATTGCAAAAGCCAAAACGTTTCTTTGGTGCCGCCCGAAATGTAGAAAATGGCGGGTCTTTAAGTATAATTGCCACTGCATTAACAGAAACTGGTTCAAAAATGGACGAAGTTATCTTTGAAGAATTCAAAGGTACTGGTAATATGGAATTGCAATTGGATAGAAAGATTGCTAACAAACGTATTTTTCCAGCTGTCGATTTAACATCGTCAAGTACAAGACGAGATGATATGTTATTGGATCCAAAAACATTACAAAGAATGTGGATTATGCGAAAATACCTTTCGGATATGAATCCAATTGAAGCAATGGATTTTATTAATGATCGTTTTAAGAAAACGAAGAACAATGAAGAGTTTTTAATCTCCATGAATGATTAATAGAAGTTAAAGTTTTTTAGTTTAAAGTTGGAAAAAGATTAAGCTGAAAAAATAATGATATAAAAAAAAGTCCTCGAATTTCGAGGACTTTTTTTGTGAATTCTGGAGTTATATTCTATTCTATTTCTTTTTGTACTCTTTTTTCTTTTTGTTCTGAGCTTTCTTTTCGTTCTAATAAAGCCATATAAAATCCATCAAAACCAGACTCTGAGGCTAGGATTTTTTGATCTTTTACAAAGTTAAATTCCTTACCAATAGCTGTGGTCAAGAAGTGAGCAACCTGTTCTTGATTTTCGGATGGTAATATCGAACACGTGGCATAAACTAATTTCCCTCCCGGTTTTACAATTTTAGAATAGCTTTCTAAAACCTCCGATTGTACTTTACGAATATTATCAATGAATTCCGGTTTTAATTTCCATTTAGCATCGGGATTTCTTTTCAAAACGCCTAAACCACTGCAGGGGGCATCGATTAATACACGGTCTGCTTTTTCATGTAATTTTTTAATGATTTTTGTCGAATCAATGATGCGGTATTCAATATTGAAAGCGCCGTCTCTTTTGGCTCTGATTTTTAATTGCTTCAATTTGCTTTCATACAAATCCATAGCAATTAGCTGTCCTTTGTTTTCCATTAAAGCAGCAATATGGAGTGTTTTTCCACCCGCACCTGCGCAAGTATCTACAACGCGCATTCCTGGTTTTACATCAAGGAAAGCAGCTACTAATTGAGAGTTGGCATCCTGTACTTCAAAGAAACCTTGTTTAAAAGCATCAGTTAAAAACACATTAGCTCTTTCTTTAAGTACTAAAGCGTCAGGTTGATTTTTTAGAGTATCTGTTTCAATATTTAAATCCATCAAAATAGCTCGCAGCGCTTCTCTGGTAGTTTTAAGTGTATTTACTCTTAGAATTACTTTAGCAGGTTGATTTTGGGCTGTAATTTCAGTCGCCCACACTTTTTCTCCTAATTCTTTAACACCTAATTCATCCATCCAGTCTGGAATAGATTCTTTTAAGGCTCGCACTTTAGAAAGCTCATCAAAACGACCTTTAATTTTTCGTTCTGGAGTTCCTTCTAACTGACGCCAATCCGGAATAGGATAGCCTCTTAAAACTGCCCAAACAGAAAACATTCTCCAAAGATTATCTCGGTCAAATGGTTCTTTTACTTCGGCTATTTCTGCGTATAATCTTTTCCAACGTACAATTTCGTAGATGGTTTCGGCAACAAACTTTCTATCCGAACTTCCCCAACGTTTGTCTTTTTTTAAGGATCTTGCTACTACTTTGTCAGCATATTCACCTTCGTTAAAAATGGCATTTAATGCATCTATTGTTGTGTAAACTAAATTTCTGTGTAATCTCATTTTAAATAATTGAGGTGCAAAGGTACTATTTATTGATTGAATGTTATATTTTAAATAATGAATGTTATTTTTAAATTTTTTGACCAAAAAAAACATCGTATGAATACAATGTTTTTAAGTGATTTTAAACAGAATGATTATTTTATTCTGGTTAAGTCCATTTTCTCTGGCGCATGAAGCACGAGTGGGAATTTTTCAATTTTAACAGAACTGCTGTCCAAACCAAAAGCTCTTTCTTCGGATAAGCTTAATTTTTTAATTAAGAAGTAAGAGTTCATGATGATTTTCTCATGCCATCTTAGGTCGCTATCATTAGAAAGAAATTTTTCGGATAAGACAAATTTAAAATCGCCAATGATATTGTTTTTATTTAGCGATTCGTATCGACTTGTTATATCAACCTCTCCTTTTTTAACCATATCTTTAATAACTTCTCTAAACATCAAGTTAATTTTAGTAGGTTCTCTAAAACCAAGATTAAAGTCTACACGGTACAAGTCATCTTTGACAATTTCGGTAACTTTATATTCTGCTTTGTAAGGTTCTGTCACTATATTTACGTGAACAAACCAGTATATATCTGCTCTTTTTGGTCTTTTTTGCAAAATAGAATACATCACTTTTTCTTCTATTTCGTCTGTTCTACCAGCATTTGTCATATATACTAAGTGTGTGGCGTATTTTGGAATACTTAAATCAGCACTTAATTCAACAAGTACTTTTTTGTAATCTTCAATTTTAACAATTTTAGTATAACTTTTGTTGATTTGTTTGGCTAAGTACCATGTAGTCATGATGCTGATTAGAGAAATAGCTATAAAAAGAGTTACGTAACCACCTTCAGCAAATTTTGTAATGTTGGCAGCTAGAAAACTAAATTCAATTATTAAATAAATCGCAATCAAAGGTATAATAAAGTAAAGTTTCACCCTTTTCATTATCAAATAAAAATTAAGCAGAATAGTGGTCATTATCATACACAAGATAATAGCCAGACCATAAGCATGTTCCATATTACTGGATTCTTCAAAGTGCAGTACAATTCCAACACAACCAATAAACAATAACCAGTTTATTGAAGGAATGTACAATTGGCCTTTTAATTCGGTTGGATATTTGATTTTTACTTTAGGCCAAAAATTCAGTCTCATAGCTTCATTTATCAAAGTAAATGAGCCACTAATTAAAGCTTGTGATGCTATTACAGCAGCAAGAGTTGCTATGATGATTCCTATAGGTTGGAACCAATCCGGCATAATAAGATAAAATGGATTTCCATTTTTCCCACCCAAAGTTTGTAGTGTTGCTCCTTCGTGATGAATTAAATAAGCAGCTTGTCCAAAATAATTAAGTACTAGAGCAGTTTTTACAAAGATCCAGCTAATTCTAATATTTTTACGTCCGCAATGACCCATGTCAGAATATAGGGCTTCAGCACCTGTCGTACAAAGGAATACAAATCCTAAAACAAAAAATCCTTCAGGATGAATGGTCAGTAAATGATACGCATAATAGGGATTAACGGCTTTTAAAACCTCAATATTTTGTCCAATTTGTGATAAACCCAATATGGCGAGCATTCCAAACCAAACTAGCATTATTGGAGCAAAAAACTTCCCAACTAATTTTGTCCCAAATTGCTGTATAGCAAATAGAATAAATAAAATACTAATCACTATTGGAATGGTATTTATTTCGGGATAATAAGTTCTAATTCCTTCTACAGCAGAAGAAACGGAGATAGGAGGTGTAATAATTCCATCGGCTAACAATGCACTTCCCCCAATTATGGCAGGTACAATCAACCATTTAATTTTAGTTTTTTTGACTAAAGCGTACAAAGCAAAAATTCCACCTTCACCATGGTTGTCAGCACTTAATGTGATTAGGACATATTTTATGGTAGTTTGTAAAGTAAGGGTCCAAAAAACGGCAGATACGCCACCCAAAACAACGTCAGCGTTGATAATATGATCGCCTAATATAGCTTTCATTACATATAACGGAGAAGTTCCTATATCACCGTAAATTATTCCTAATGAAATTAATAAACCACCTAATGTTAATTTACTATGCAGGTCTTTGTTCGATGCGCTCATGTACTATTTTTAAAAAACTTGTCAAAAATACACTTTTAAAATAAATTAGAGCTTTTTATCCAATAAAAAAACACGGCTTCAAAGCCGTGTCTTATCTTTTCTAATCTATTTTATTACGATCTTCTATTGTCATTTCTTGAAGTAGAATTCCCACGTTGAGAGTCACTTTTTTGTGGTGCTGACTCTCTTGACGAGTTTCCTCTATTTTGCGAATCTGCTCTTTGTGGCGCAGCTTGTCTAGTCTGGTTTGTTCTGTTTTGAGAATAATCTCTTGGCGACTCTGCTCTTTCTGGCGCAGCTTGCCTGGCTTCGCTCGTTCTGTTTTGAGAATAATCTCTTGGTGACTCTGCTCTTTGTGGCGTTGCTTGTCTGGCCTGACTCGTTCTGTTTTGAGAATAATCTCTTGGTGACTCTGCTCTTTGTGGCACAGCTTCTCTAGACTGACTCGCTCTGTTTTGAGAATAATCTCTTGTAGAACCGCCTCTTTGTGGTGCAGCTTCTCTAGACTGACTCGTTCTGTTTTGAGAATTATCTCTTGTGGAACCGCCTCTTTGTGGTGCAGCTTCTCTGGACTGACTCGTTCTATTTTGAGAATAATCTCTTGTAGAACCGCCTCTTTGTGG
>NZ_FNDB01000024.1:0-25912 GCF_900099915.1 Flavobacterium omnivorum | reverse complement strand
TTATCTCTTGTGGAACCGCCTCTTTGTGGTGCAGCTTCTCTGGACTGACTCGTTCTATTTTGAGAATAATCTCTTGTAGAACCGCCTCTTTGTGGCGCAACTTCTCTGGATTGACTCGCTCTATTTTGAGAATTATCTCTTGTAGAGCGGCTTCGTTGTGGCGTAACTTCTCTGGAAGAATTAGTTCTGTTTTGTGTATAATCTCGTGAAGAACTGCCTCTCCTGTTAACATAGCCAACTTCGTTCCTAAAGCCTTTCCTTTGATCTAATTCGTAACGGTTTACCACATTTGCATTTCTTCTTGAAAAAGAATAGTTTGGGTTTTGTCTCTCATAGCCATTGGAGCGTCTTGAATTATATAAAACTACAGTACGATCGTTTCTTCTATGATTAACATAATTATAGTAATTATTTATATTTAAATTAATATTGATGTTGTTTCTGTATCGGAATACTGGAAAGGGATTCCACGCATAATAATAAGAGGGATAATAATTCCAATTCCAAGAGGAATAGTAAGGACGATAATTAGTAGACCAAAAAGAAGCGTAAATTACAGGAGTACTGTAATATACTGGCTCATAAATATAGTTTTCTCCATACATAAAGACATCACCAACTACTTGTACATGAATTTTGTTGTTTCGGTCTTTTTCTACATCAATTGTAGCAACATCTTGATAAACATCATCATCAAGAACGGATTGAACGATGATTAAATGTGTTCTGTTTTCTACTGTTTCAATCACCCGTAGATAATCAACTTGGTTGTCGTTGTTTAAATCCAAATTAGATATTTGCAAATCAGGATCATTCAGTCTTCTTTCAAAATCCTGTAGGTCTCTAGAATCGCCAAAAATAGAAGCAACAGCTCTCAAGTCAAGATTGTCACTGATTTCGGCATTCATGGCATTTACTGATGTTCTATTTTGCGCTTGTATCTGTGTTGCGAAAACAGTAGTCAATAGACTCAATAATAGTAGTTTCGTTTTCATAATTAATTGGATTAAATTTCCCTTTTTTTTCAATATCCAATTACTGTGCCAATAAATTTGGGTACTTTATTGCATTTCTATTAATAGTTGTAAATTAGCAGTAAAATGTACTAAAAATGAAAAATATTTTACTGGCTTTGTTGGTTGTATTAGTTGCTGTGTCTTGTAAAACAAGTATTTATAAGTCTGAAAAAATAGAAGAAACTAATTTTCAGTCTGTTGTAATAGACACTTTATTTCAGGATAAAATAAGTATTAGAGCGATTCAAATTGATAAAAATAAAATTTGGTACGCTGCGGATAAAGGTAGATATGGTTTTTATAATTTGGATTCTAATCAAAAGATTGAAAATAGAATTAGCAAGGATTCACTAAATCTTGAATTTAGAAGTATTGCGCAAACAACAGCACATGTTTTTATTTTAAATGTAGCCAACCCTGCACTTCTTTATCGGGTTTCCAAAGAGGGTTTGAGCACGCAATTAGTTTACCAAGAAAGCCACCAAAAAGTGTTTTATGATAGCATGAAATTTTGGGATAACAACGAAGGAATTGCAATGGGTGATCCAATTGAGAACTGTCTTAATATAATTGTAACAAGGGATGGCGGGAATTCATGGAATAAAATATCATGCGAAAAACTGCCAAAAGTGTCAGATGGGGAAGCAGCATTTGCTGCAAGCAACACTAATATTGTAATAAAGAATAATAACACTTGGCTTGTTTCAGGTGGTATAAAAACACGAGTTTTTTATTCTCCTGATAGAGGTGAAAGTTGGTCTGTTTTTGAAACTCCAATTGTACAAGGCAAAACTATGACAGGAATTTTTACAGCTGATTTTTACGATTCAAATATAGGGATGGTGGCTGGAGGTGATTATGAGGTTAGGAACCAAAATTTTTCTAATAAAGCAATGACAATAAATGGAGGAAAAACATGGAAGCTTGTCGCGGAAAATCAAGGTTTTGGTTATGCGTCTTGTGTTCAATATGTACCCAAAAGCAGAGGAAAATCAATCGTTACTGTGGGAACTTCTGGAATATATTATTCCTCAGACAGCGGTAATATATGGAAGCAAATGTCTACGGATTCCAGCCTAAATACGATACGTTTCCTTGATGACAAAACTGCGATTGCAGCGGGACAGAATAAAATGATTCGCATCCGATTTAAATAAAAAAAACACCTTAAACTGTAGCGAATTAGTCGGAAGTTTAAGGTGTTTTTATTGAACTAATACTAAGTGAAATTTTATTTTCTGGAGCCTTTATTTCTATATTGCTGCAGTAATTTTCTATTAAAATCTTCCTCTGCTTTTTTAAGTTTAACTATTTTTACTGCAGGTAAAATTTTCTTCACATTTTGCATGAACGTCTTTCTTAATAAAAAGAGTTCTTCCTCCGTGTCTTCTATTTGTGCTAAGAAAGTGTTAGCTTCTTTTTCTGTTATTTGGTCTAAGGAGCCATCATTCATTCTTCTCACGTAGGTTTTCATTTTTTGATGTCTCAATTCAAATTGTTTGTCATCAAAGGTGTTATAGATTGGCCAGAATCTCTCTGCTTCATTTGTAGTGAGGTTTAATTCCGTTGTGAAAAATGCGGCTTTTAATGCTTTAATCTGTTCTTTTTTATCTTTCATACTTTCGCCTTGAGCAAAAAAGCTAAAGGAAACGAAGAATGCTAATAAGGGTAATAATTTTTTTATTGTCATTTTTATTTTTTTTAATTATATCTTTTAATGAAAACTTTAAAAACTCATTTACTCTAAAATGAGATTTTCTAAATTTGAGTTTGTTGATAAATGGTCTTCAATGGTTTCGTCTTCTAGAACGATACTACTATTGATTTTTTCAATGTCTTCTGTCTCTAGTCCAATTATTAGATCATATTGGTTTACATTAGACTGATAAGTGATGTAATTTTCTATGGCAACGGTATCTAATTCTTTTGTGTTTGACTCAGTGAGGCTTAAAACTGGAATCAATAAGACAAAAATTAAAACGGCAGCAGTACTCAACAGAACTAACAACTTTCTTTTTTGAAAAATAGAAATTACTTTTGGCTCGCTTACTGGCAAATGCTCCATCATTTTTATCGAAAAATTTTCAAAATAGTGATCGGGTGTTTTAAATCCGGGTTCAATTTTAGGCTCGTTTTCTAATTTAAATGTTTTCATATTCTTTTAGACAGTGTTATTACAAAAAGGTTTAATTAGTGGTTACAAATGCTTCTATTTTTTTTACTGCAATGTGATAAGATGCCTTTAATCCACCAACTGAAGTTCCTAGTATTTCAGAAATAGCTTCATACTTGAGTTCTTCAAAATATTTCATTTTAAAAATTAGCTGCTGTTTTTCAGGGAGTAAAGCAATCGCTTTTTGTAATTTTATTTGAATTTCATTTCCATCAAAAAAAACATCGGCTTCTAGATTATCGATTGCTTTATTTTGTATTGTTTCTGATGAAACTCCACTTCTTTTTGATTTTTGTTTTAAAAATGTTAAGGCCTCATTGGTAGCAATGCGATACATCCACGAAAAAAGTTTACTGTCTCCTTTGAAATTTTTTAAATTTTGAAATACTTTAACAAAAGTATTTTGCAACACATCATCTGTATCGTCATGATTCAAAACGATATTTCTAATGTGATTGTAGAGGGGTCTTTGATAATCCAATATCAACCTCTGAAACGCTTGGTTTTGTGTTTTAGAGTTTAATAGTTGGTTTATAAATTCCTTTTCTTCTTGCAAAATTGTTTTTATAGATTAGAATAGAATTTATTAAAAAGGTTTAATCGTTTACTATTATTTTTAAAATTCAGATTGCTCTTCCTCTTTATTGATAACAGGTGCAGGAATTTTTACAGCTTCTACTTTTTTAATTGGAGCAGGAATATAAGTGCTGACAGGAATCACTTTTGGTTTTATCGGGTAATAAATTTCAGTGACCCATTTTGAAGAGTTCTTAATTTCGGATCTGCTGATTTTGAAGATTTCCAAATGTGAAAATGTAGGATCAACAATTATTTTATTGGAATTAATGTATCCCATTGCCTTATCCATCGCTTTTTTCATGTGTGAATAATCACCAGTTAAGGTTGTTTTTACAGCCTCAAAGCCCTCCATTTTTCCAGTTAAGATGTCACTGCCTGAACTTGTCAAAATTTGACTTTTTATAGGTACACAAAAAGAGATTCTAGCCAGTCCATTGGCTAAATCATAAGTGTGATAAAGTAAAAATGGTTTCCCGTTGCGCTGGATATCGTTTTTATTACAAAAATCAATTATCTTGAAAAATACGATCCTTGAATTTTTGGTAACTTTTGAAAGTTTGCTTGTAAAGGTTTGTTTTAAGTAATAAGTAGGTGCAATTTTTGTTAAGCCATCTACTTTTACTTTGTGCGTGTTTATTTCAAAATCAAGAGTTTTGTCCAGCTTGGCCAAACTTTTTTCATACATAACCCCAATTATTTTATCCATACCACCGTTAAAGGCAGTATACACTTTCATAGAAAAACTCATTTTCCCAATAGTCTTCCATGTTACTTTTGTGCCCCCTACCGTATCCTTGAAAGTCCAAAACACCGATGATGAACTTCCATTGTAGTCCATTTTTTGTGAAATACTGTCGTTTTCCTTTACAAAAATAGTTTTCATATTTCCAGAGCCGTCTTTTCCTTCCCAAGAATAATAGGCACCTGCTCCAATTGTTTTTTGAGGATAAGTAATTTTTATTTCAGGATCTTCAGTAATCCATGAACCAAAATCTTCCCAGTTTCTGAAATCATTTACAAAATTATAAACGTTGGATTTTGGAGAATTTATGATGTGACTTCTTTCTACGGTAAAATCTCCTTTTTGAGTAGCTACAAAAATGGATAGGGCTACAAAACTAAGCAGTAGTAAAAGAAATAAATATTTTAAAATCCTCATAATACACGGGTTTATTAATTTCTGTAAAGTTAAAAATTTAATTTATAAGTCACGGAAACTGGTAAATAAATAAATAGGCCTTTTTTTGTGCAAAAGCGATAATATAATTCAATTTTTTTTCGTTCAACTTGATTTGAATGGCAAATTATAATCTATTTTAATTATATGGTTTTTTTTTAAAGGGGATGATGTTTTGAATTTCATTTCGAGATTTTTATGTAAATGATATTTAATAATTTAGTATAAAAATAGGAGTGAGGATTAGACTTGAATTTACAAAGTTCTTGAAATAATAAAGTCCACGATAAAGTGGACATTATTATTTATTTATTGCAAACTATCGTTTAAAGAATATTTTTATCAAAAACAATATCCCAATAAAAACTCCAAATCCTATTAATATTTTATAATTTCCTTTATAAAATATTCTATGCAACGCTAAATCTTTTCGGTAGGCGTATACCATCGCAATGACAAACGCAATAAAAAAAAGTCCTGCAAATACTAATTGTCCCTGACTAAACATAATTGAAATATTTTTTTTGACAAATTTAGTTATTTGTTTAATAATAGTTTGCTAATTTGTATTTTCATTTGATAAAAATAATAAAGATGCAAAAACAAATTAACGCGGTAAAAGAATTTCATTCTACGTTCAAAATTGATTTTAATGAAAGTCCTACAGCCAATTTAGGAGAGCGTAAGCATGAACTTCGTTATAATTTAATGAAGGAAGAAAATGAGGAGTATTTAGAAGCGGTTCAAAATAATGATTTAACAGAAATAGCAGATGCTTTGGGCGATATGATGTATATTCTTTGCGGAACAATTCTAGAGCATGGCTTACAAGATAAAATAGAGGCCGTATTTGATGAAATTCAGCGCAGTAACATGAGTAAGTTAGACGAAAATGGAAGCCCTATTTATAGGGAAGATGGAAAAGTATTAAAAGGGCCAAATTACTTTAAACCGGATTTTTCAATTATTCTTAAATAGGAATTACTAAGCCCTCTAGATGATAGGTAGTACTATAGAAAACAATAAAGGCGATTTTACAAATTAAAACCGCCTTTATTTAAAGATAAAATGGAAAAATTATATTTTAACGGTCCATCCAAAAGTGTCTTTTTCTAACTTATTTTGAATATTGGTCAATTTGTCTTTGAGTTGTATTGCTACTGATTTTTCAATTTTTGGCAATTCAAAATAGACATCTTGATATGAGAATCCCGAGATTGGACTAACTACGGCAGCTGTTCCAGCGCCAAAAATTTCTTTTAAAGTTCCATTTTTAGCTGCTTCAACTAGTTCAGAAACTAAAACAGGACGAATCTCTACCTCTATTCCTTCGCTTTTAGCCAGGTCGATCAGTGTTTTTCTGGTTACCCCATCCAAAATTCGTTCACTTACTGGAGCAGTAAGTAAGGTGTCGTTTATTCTAAAGAAAACATTCATTGTTCCAGCTTCTTCAAGTTTGGTATGCGTGGCGTCATCCGTCCAAATAACCTGCTGAAAACCGGCTGCATTAGCTAATACAGTAGGGTAGAACTGAGCCCCATAGTTTCCCGCTGCTTTTGCCGCACCAATTCCGCCATTAGCAGCTCTACTGAAATGTTCTGCAATAAGTACTTTTACATCACCAGAATAATACGATGTCACTGGAGATAGAATGATCATAAATTTATAATCATTAGATGGGTTAGCAATTACGCCCGTTCCAGTTGCAATCATAAAAGGTCTGATGTACATCGCATTTCCTTTTCCTTTTTTTATCCAAGCCTCATCCAACTGTAGTAATTGATGTAACCCATTCATGAATATTTCTTCAGGAACCTCTGGCATAGCCATTCTAACCGCTGATTTATTGAAACGATTGTAGTTTTCATCAGGTCTAAAAAGCCAAACAGCATCATCAGTATCCTTATAAGCTTTCATTCCTTCAAAAATCGCTTGTCCATAATGAAAAACTCTGGTTGATGGGTCTAACAAAAAAGGAGCGTAGGGCTTAATGACTGGTTTTTGCCATTCCCCGTTTGTAAAATCGCATTCAAATAAATGATCCGTAAAAACGGAACCGAAGCTTAAGTTGTCAAAATTTACTTCCTTAATTTTTGAAGTAAGAGATTCTATAATCTCAATTTTATTAGTTTGAGTTGTACTCATAGTATTGTATTGTTTTTTGTTTTTTTGAAGTTATAATACAAAGCTTAAAAAGATAGCGATTCCATCTCTTAGACTTTAATATTTGCAAAATTAAATAAAAATCAGTAAATTACTTATCAAAACTACATTAATTATAGCGTTTAACTAACATTTGTTTACGTTTTTGAAAATTAAAAAAAAAACAAGCATAATTCTAGTGATTATATAAAAAATCGCAGTTTTTAAGAGGTAAAGGCAATAGTTTGATTAAATTTGAGCAGTTTTATATTATATAAAGCTGTATAACCTAGCACATAATTTTGAAAAGAGAAATAATTCAGACACTTGACGGCTCTACAACGATCCATTTAACCGAATGGGACGAATGTTATCATTCTAAGCATGGCGCAATTCAAGAAGCGCAACATGTTTTTATCAAAAATGGCCTTTCCCTATTTCAAAATCAAAAAGTTGCTATACTCGAAATAGGATTTGGCACTGGTTTAAATGCTTTTATTACGCTTTTAGAAGCCAAAAAAACGCAGCAGACCATAGATTACGTGGGGGTAGAAGCCTATCCAATTTCTGCGGAAGAAGTCTTAAAGATGAATTACGTATCTGAGTTGAATGCAGATAAGGAAAGTACAATTTTCGATACAATTCATGAAAGCAATTGGGGAGAAAAAGTACTTTTAAATGATGGTTTTACACTAACTAAACGGAATCAATTTTTTGAAGAAATTAATGATGACAACACATACGATTTAATCTATTTTGATGCTTTTGGATATAGAGTCCAACCAGAATTGTGGAGTACAGAAATTTTTAGAAAAATGTTTAAAGCACTTAAAAATAATGGAGTACTGGTTACTTATGCTGCAAGAGGTGTTGTTAAAAGAAGCATGATCGAAGTAGGCTTTACTGTTGAAAAACTGGAGGGACCTCCTGGAAAAAGAGAAATGTTCCGTGCTCGCAAAGGTTAAGTGAAGCTTTAATTAGATTAGTTGTAATAGTTCGGTATAGTTTTATAGCATAAAATAAAAAACCAAAAACTACGTTAAATAATAATTATCTAGTTTCAAAAAATGTAATTTTACGTCAATAGTAGAATGTTAATGTAACCAAATTCATCCTTGTCTTATGTCGAAAATAATGTACGATTATACAAAATCTGTTTTAGAAAGTGTAAGTTTTGATCCAATGCTTTTTTGCAAAGAGTTAGAAAAAGCCATCAAGATGTTATTGCCCTATGAAATGGAACAATTGCGTGAATGGTTATTAAATTTTACGATTGGAAAACCAGAATTAAAACAATATTTATTAATAGTAAATTCATAAAAAAAAGGAACCGCTAACAAACGGTTCCTTTTTTTATTTTTTATGAATGGAACTTATAATTTGCACATTCTGGAAAACGATTGCTCCTTTTATGACTCCAGCAATTGTGCTGCGAAGCGCTTCAATAATCTGAATTTTTAATTCACTTTTAGGAAAAATTAAACTGACCTCTCGTGCTGGTTTAGGTTCTTTAAAATGACGCAACTTGACTTTATCGCTATCTTTTAGGTCCAATGTATGTAGGTAGGGAAGTAATGTAGTTCCTAGTCCTTCATCGGCTAGTTTTATTAAGGTTTCAAAACTCCCACTTTCTATTTGAAAATGACCTGCTTCACTTCGAGGATTATTTTTACATAAATTTAGAATTCCATCACGAAAACAATGTCCATCTTGCAGTAGTAAAATTTCGTCCAAGTTTAAGTCGGAAACTTCTATTTCTTCTTTTTGAAAATGGTGGTGGCTTTCAGGAATGTAAGCAACAAAAGGTTCGAAATAGAGTACAATTTCTTTAATTTTATCTTCCATTAAGGGCGTTGCAGCAATAGCCGCGTCAAGATGGCCATTATTTAGTTTTGTTATAATTTCTTCCGTATTCAACTCTTCGATGATGAGTTTTACTTTAGGATATTTTTTGATGAAATTATTCAAAAACATAGGCAGCAGCGTAGGCATGATAGTGGGAATTATTCCTAGCCTGAATTCACCACCAATAAAACCTTTCTGTTGCTCAACAATATCTTGTATGCGATCTGCTTCGATGACTATATTTTTGGCTTGGTTTACAATTTTTTGACCAATATCAGTAAGTTGAATAGGTTTTTTTGTTCGATCAAATATCTGAATGCTTAATTCTTCTTCTATTTTTTGAATTTGCATGCTCAATGTAGGTTGAGTAACAAAACACTTTTCTGCAGCCAAAGTAAAATTTTTATGTTCAGCTACAGCAAGAACATATTTTAGTTGAGTAATTGTCATAATTATAATAATAGCTGATGCAAATTTAGTAAAACTATAACTTTTAATTATGGTGTTTTTCATTAATCTTATGCTAAATTTACAATTATAAGAATTTAATATAAAAACTATGGAAATGAAAACAAACATTTTAGGATTACCAGTTAAAGAATCAGAATTGATAGTTAATGAATTGAATATTTTGTTATCTAATTTTCAAGTGTATTATCAAAATTTAAGAGGAATTCATTGGAATATAAGAGGGAAGCGTTTTTTTGATTTGCATGTGAAGTTTGAAGAATTATACACCGATTCTCAAATGAAAATTGACCTAATAGCAGAAAGAGTCTTAACTGTTGGAGGTACACCACTTCATACTTTTGAAGATTATATTAAAAATAATCAGTTGGTTGTTGGTAAAAATATTTCTAATGATGAAAAAGCGGTTCATTTGATTGTCGCCTCGTTATCTCATTTGCTAAAAATTGAAAGAGAGATTCTTAATAAATCTGCAGCAATTAATGATGAAGGTACAAATGCCATGATGAGTGATTTTATCTCAGAGCAAGAGAAGACAATATGGATGATGCAGGCTTGGTTAGAAGAAAGCTTGTAAGTTAAATATTGATTTAAAAAAGGCAAAATGAACTATAAATTTTTCATTTTGCCTTTTTTTTGTTAATTTATAGCAGAAATAGAATAACTGGCGTCATTTTTACCAAACTAATTCTATTTTTGCACCAATGAAGATACTATCTAAAATGTTTTTAATTCTGTTTATTGCTTTTTTAGTCACGCCTGCAGTTATTACCGTGATTGAGAAAAGTGCGGATATATCTATTTTTTATACTGTTTCTGAAGAAGAGCATGTTCATAAAGAAATTAAGACTTTTTTTTACTTAGAAAACCCTGTTGAAATTAGTGCTCCGTCGAAGATATCTTCTGGCGTTATCCTATCGGAGAATTTATCAAAACACGATAAAATTACCTCTTCCATATTTATTCCTCCTCCCAACGAAGTTTAATACAATTCTCGATTTTATGTTTTAAAATCAATTAACACATTATAATGTGATTCATTTTGTATTCAATTTTTAGTTAGGTATTATGACAAAAAAAAATAATCTTTTTGTTACCCTTAAATCCGACTTTGCGTCTGGTTTAGTGGTTTTTTTAGTGGCGTTACCATTGTGTTTAGGCATTGCAATGGCCTCTGGTGCTCCGTTATTCTCTGGAATTATAGCTGGAGTTATTGGTGGAATAGTGGTAGGGTATTTAAGTAAGTCGCACATAAGTGTTTCTGGACCTGCAGCGGGTCTTACCGCTATTGTACTTACTGCAATTACAGATTTAGGTGCTTTCGATATTTTTCTAACTGCTGTTTTTATAGCAGGCGCAATTCAACTAATATTGGGTTTTGTAAAGGCAGGAAGTATTTCTAATTATTTTCCAACTAATGTTATTGAAGGAATGTTAGCCGGTATTGGTATCATCATTGTTTTAAAGCAGTTGCCTCATGCTTTTGGATATGACAGTGATTTTGAAGGAGATTTGGCCTTTATGCAAAAGGATGGAGGTAATACATTTTCTTCGTTAGCTGCTATTGTTGATTATATTCAAATTGGTTCCATAGTAATTACAGTAATTTCTCTGACAATATTAATTTCATGGGATAAAGTACCATTTTTGAAAAAATTGAAGTTAGTACCAAGTGCTTTAATCGCAGTGACTATTGGTGTTATCTTAAATGAAATTTTTATAGGAACAGGAAGCACGTTAGCAATTGGAAAAGAACATTTGGTTTCTTTACCGGTTCCATCCTCTTTAGAAGAATTTAAATCGATCATCGTAACTCCTAATTTTTCTGGAATTACAAATCCTAAGGTATGGGTGATTGCCTTAACGGTTGCTATTGTTGGATCTATTGAAACTCTTCTAAGTATTGAGGCAGCAGACAGAATGGATGTGCAAAAGAGGTATACCGATACTAATGTAGAATTAAAAGCGCAGGGTATTGGAAACATGGTCAGTTCACTTTTAGGCGGTTTACCTTTAACTTCTGTAATTGTACGCACCTCTGCCAACAGTAATTCAGGCGCTAAGTCTAAAATGTCTACCATTATTCATGGCCTATTATTACTAGTAAGTGTGCTTGCTATTCCAGTGATTCTTAATAAAATTCCGTTGGCTACTTTAGCTGCTATTTTGATCCTAGTAGGCTATAAATTAGCAAAACCGGCTACATTTAAACACTTTTGGGAAAAAGGGAAATACCAATTTGTACCATTTATTGCCACTTTATTGGCGGTCGTATTTTTAGATTTGTTGAAAGGAGTTACCTTAGGAATTATCATTAGTATTATTTTTGTTTTAAAAGGAAATCTACAGCGAGCTTACCTATTTAGAAAAGAGGAATATGCTGATGGTGACGTTATTCATATTGATTTGGCACAAGAAGTTTCTTTTTTGAATAAAGCTGCTATCAAACAGACATTAAGTCAAATTCCAGAAAATTCTAAGGTGATCATTGATGCAAAAGATACGGTTTACATTGCTCATGACATTTTGGATTTAATTCATGAATTTAAAACTACTAGGGCTATGGATGATAATATAAAAGTGAAGCTAAGAGGGTTTAAAAAAGCATATCAGTTGGAAAATACGATTGACAGTCAAAATCATGTGACTATTGAACATTACTATGATGCTGCAAAAAGAGTAATGGTTACGAGAGAATTAGCAGATGATGAATTTCTTGAGGAAGAAAAAACATCTAATTAAACAAAAAATGAGTTCCTTTACAATAGATTTGCACGGACTAAACGGTTGTATAAACAAAATAATTTTTAAAAGTTATGGTTGATTTTTATAAAAAAATACTAGAGAATAATAAAAAATGGGTAGAAACCTCATTAATGAGCGACCCAAATTATTTCCAAGATTTAGCTAAAGGGCAGACACCACCTTTGTTATGGATCGGTTGCTCTGATAGTAGGGTTCCGGCAAATGAAATTATAGGAGCAAAACCCGGGGAAGTATTTGTACATAGGAATATTGCTAATATGGTTGTACATACTGATATGAATATGTTGAGCGTTCTAGATTATGCAGTAAATGTATTGAAGGTAAAACATGTATTAGTATGTGGACATTATGGATGTGGTGGTGTGAAGGCTGCAATGGGAAATGATTCTATAGGAATTATTGACAACTGGATTCGTCATATTAAAGACGTATATCGATTACACAGTAATTATTTGGATTCTATTCAAGATGAGGCTACACGGTTTAATACTTTTGTAGAATTGAATGTAAAAGAACAGGTTTTTGATTTAGCCAAGACCTCAATTGTTCAAGCGGCATGGAAAAATGGTCAAGAACTAACATTACACGGCTGGGCATACGGACTTAATTCTGGTTTCGTGACTGATTTAGAGGTTAATATCAGTTCGAATAAAGATTTAGATGCGGTGTACCAATTGAAATTTTAATACTATCAAAGCCACTTTTAAGTGGCTTTTTTAGTATCAGAATTTGATTTTTCTTATTTTACAACTCGAAATAGAAGGTAGACCGTTATTCTATGTGAATTGAACATTTAATTTTGACTCCACTATTTTTTGTGTTTAAAAAAAGTCTAGTGTCATACAATGATTTTTGAAGATTTTTAATTTTATTCTCACGACTTTTGATGTCTTCTTCTTGCTGTGAGTTGCAAACCTTACTTTCATGAAAATTAATTTTTATTTCAATCATCTTAACAATTAGCTCTAGGGCTTCATTTGTGCTAAATTCACCTTCAATAAGTGGGATGTCCATGTTTTTAAGCTTTAAAGATTATTGTCCTTGGCCTAATGAATATCCTGCTTTCCCATCAAAATCGTATAAATTTTCTGTCTTAATTACATCGATTTTAGCTTTCAACGCATTGGATAATAAAGTTATGATTTGGCTTTTCTCGATTAATTTTCCATGGGTTGGCTTAAATCTACAACGCCAGTGATCCGTGCAATAGGTTTCATTAAATCCGTCAGGCCAAACTTTAATTCCACGATTGGTAATCATAGTCAAATGTTTATCATCAGTACCAATAGCTTTAATTTTTTCGGCCAATTCGTTTGGATCTGTTCCATTCCAATGTATAAATAGGTCGACTCCAACTAATTCTTTATTTTTAGCAGGTTTCTTTGCATATTTTGGTAGGTTTAAAACCGCATCTTTCGCATACGAAACTTGTTTTAATTGCGATGGATTTTTTCCTAAATTGGCAATAACAGCTTGAGCAAATTCTTTTGTTCCAACTTTTTCTTTGCTTATTCCTTCTTTGTAAATATCATAAGTGTGGATTCCGTCTTCTATGGTTTTTAACCAAGCATTTTGTACTTTTTCAGCAATTTCTGTTTGTTCAATGTGATTTAGCATCATTACAGCACCTTCTAATAAGCCAGATGGATTTGCTAAGTTTTGATCAGCACGTCTTGGTGCTGAACCATGGATTGCTTCAAACATGGCACATTCTTCACCTATATTCGCCGATCCAGCCAGTCCAACAGAACCAGCAATTTGTGCAGCAATATCAGATAGAATATCACCATAAAGATTTAAGGTTACTATGACATCAAAGATCTCTGGAGTATCCGCCATTTTTGCAGCGCCAATATCAACAATCCAATGTTCATTCTCAATTTCGGGATATTCTAAAGCAATTTCATCAAATACCTGGTGAAACAGTCCGTCAGTTTGTTTCATGATATTGTCTTTTGTAAAACAAGTTACCTTTTTTCGACCGTATACTTTAGCATACTCAAAAGCATAACGAACTATTTTTTCGCAACCTGGACGGCTTATAAGTTTTAAGCATTGTATTACTTCATCGGTTTGTTGGTGCTCAATTCCAGCATATAAATCTTCTTCATTTTCGCGAATAATTACAAGGTCCATTTTAGGATGTTTGGTCTCTACAAAAGGATGTAGACTCATACAAGGTCTAACGTTTGAATACAGTCCAAGAAATTTTCTAGTTGTTACATTTAAACTTTTATAACCACCGCCTTGTGGAGTAGTTATTGGAGCCTTTAGAAATACTTTATTTCTACGAATAATATCCCAAGATTCACTCGCTATACCTGAAGTATTTCCTGATAAATAAACTTTTTCTCCAACTTCTATTTCATCAATTTCTAATTCAGCTCCAGCTGCGATAATGATTTTAAGTGTTGCATCCATTATTTCTGGACCAATTCCGTCTCCTTTTGCTACTGTAATTCGAGTCATGTGATTTATTTTAATTGTTTTGATAGTGCAAATTTGACGTTAATTATCCATAAAATTTTATTTATATTTGTAATGAAATACATTAAATATTTTTATATGTTTTGTTTTTAGTCTACTTTGTATTTATAAAAATAAAAGCAGCAAGAAACTAACACTAGAATTTCCTATGATTCCTTCTCTTTTTGTTAATCCTTTAACTATAGAAAACAATTAGTTTGAATTACTATTTGATGAGCTTATGGAAAGCGATTTCGTTTACGAGAGAAGGGAATAGAAACCTAAAGGCGATTGTCAATACACTTAAAGAATGGTTTAAAATCGCATTAATTTTAGCCTAATTTGACTTCGTGAATTTGGCTTGAAGCTTCCGTATTAAGATGAATTGGGATTGTAGATCCTTTTTTGAGCGGAACAATTGGTAAGAATAAATAATTTAATTCCAAAACCTAAATATATTGCACGACCAGTAATGTTCTAAAACAAGTGATTTTTACCGTTTTGCGACTTTGAAGATGAAAAATGATCGCTTTCAAGACGGTGGAGAAAGTGGCGCTAATACAATCCTATTTAATATTAAAACGGACTATTTTATCTTAAAAAACACTTATGAACTACCAAATAAAGAATTTTAATGTAAGATTGATTCACTTACACAAAAATACATACAATTTAATATTTTTCTAAAGGTGGGCTATTCATTATCCATATTCTCATTAAAGGCAGATGGTAATAAAGTAGGTATAAATTTAATTAGAATAGGCAGCAATAAACTTCCTCCTGGAAGTAAAAAAATGGCCAGTGATGGAACGGTTTTACAAATTTCTAATAATTGTTTTTTGACTTTTTTCTTTTCTTTTTCATCTAAATCCCTGCGAGTGGAATAGGCTAGGAGTACCATTAATTCCTTACTTTGTAAAATTTCTTTAATCAATCTATTTTTATTACGTCCAATAAGAGTAACTACACTTTGAGTAGTTTGGTCATAAAAATGTTTAACTGGATTTGAATAATTAAAATATGGAATTTCTTTTTTGTGCTTTGAAATGAATAGATTTGTACTCTTGACACTTTCGTTTACAAAATAATCGGGTATTTGCAAGATCTCAGCTAACGATTGCAAAAAATACAATTCATCATTTTCTATTTTTCCATCACTCCACAAAGCCATTCCAGCAATATCTATTAAATAATATTTTTCCAATTCATTTGTAAAGTAATCTAATTGAAGTGTTTCTAAACTTTGAGCTGAAACTTTTGAGAATTTACTGTAGCGAATTGAAGCTTCAAAGAGTTTGATTAATAAATCATCATACTGTGATTTTTTGGATTTTATTTTTAAAGCCAATGTGACGATATTTACAATGGTCTCTTCAATTTTTTTTAGGTATTTTTCTGGAATCTCTCCATGGATTAAATATTGACGAAACGCAAGTATGTCAATAAACAATAATGCATTAGTAACAAGATGAGAAAAATTTTTACTGATGATGCTGTCATTAGTTTGAACTCGAGCATCAATAATTTTTTCTAAAGTTAAAGCAGGTGAGTTTTTGGGTAGTATTTTTTTAAATAAATTAGATCCTTGAGGATGCATTTGATTGTAAAAAATAACAACATGTTTAATGAAATTAGCAGCAGTAATATCCTCATTGGTCAAACAAAAAACGCCATATAAGGTATTCAAAAGTGCTACTTTTGAGATCTCATCTTTAAACCAGCCTTTGGTATCAATGGCTGTAATTGTTTCAAAGGAAATGATATGACCATAGATAAAACCCGTATCTCTAACTTTTTGATAAAAAGTGTCCGTAGTTTTTGAAACAGTATCTTTTGAAAATTTTTGTTCAATAAAAAATTTATCTATCCAACCTGATGCCGAAGGGTTAATCATTGCTTTATTTTGAAGATACAAAGCTATGTATTTTTATGGTCTTCTTGTTATAATAAAATTAAAAAACCGTCTCATAACTGTTATGAGACGGTTTCCTTGATTTATTTTAAGTATTATTTGATAATAGCAGAGCAGGCTACCCTTGCGCCAGCATTTCCAGCAGGTTGTGAAACATAATCATCAGCGCCTTGATGCACGATTAATCCTTTACCTATTATGTTTTTAGTTTCATCTGCGGATCCAATACCCCATTCACGAGTCCTAAAAGTGACGGTGCCATTTCCATATTTATCAGCTGTAAAATTACCAATATCTCCTTTATGAGCTTCCCCTTCTCCTAATTTTCCGTGTTTTTTAAATGTTGGATTCCAGTGTCCACCAGCGGAACTTCCATCAGCAGCGGTACAGTCTGATTTCTCATGAATGTGTATTGCATGAATGCCAGGAGTTAAGCCTGTTAATTTAGCAATCATCGTTACTGTTCCTTTATTTTCAACAAATGTGGCCGTTCCAGTTACATTGCTATTACTTTTTGGTTCGAAAGCAATCACCAATGTCTTATCATTATTTAAGGAAGTATTGGTTTTACAACCAATTAAAACTGCTAAACCAATTCCAAATAGTAAAACTAATTTTTTCATAATATGTTTTATTTCAAAGATAAGAATTTTTGGAGTGCAGAGTGGGAGATTCCCTTGTTAATAATGGAATGTTTTACTTTTTTTAAAATGTACTTCTAATTGGTAAAGAATATCTTTATACTTTTGCAAGGAATGTATCATTCGAACAAAAGGCCTAGTTTTGTTACCGCCTGTAGCGATAGAAACTTTTATCTTGGAATTTATATTTTTAGGAAGTATTAAAAAAGAGTTAAAAAAATGAAGCACAAAGAAATAGCTACTATTAGCTGGAGTTTATTGAAAAGAACTTATAACGAATTTGATGATGATAATGGGATAAAGTTAAGCGCTTCATTGTCCTATTACACTATCTTTTCATTGCCTCCATTATTGATCATCATATTGTCTATTTTTAGTTTTTTATTTGGAAGAGAAGCAGTTACTGGACGGTTTTTTGGTCAAATAAATGGTATGGTTGGCAATGAAGCTGCTATTCAAATCCAAGAAACGATCAAAAATATAGAATTGTCAGACAGTGTTACATTTGCCACAATATTTGGAGGAATTATGTTGCTGATAGGAGCATCCGGCGTATTTGCCGAAATACAAAGTTCTATCAATTCTATTTGGGGGTTAAAGGCAAAGCCCAATAAAGGCATTATGAAATTCATTAAAAACCGGTTAATGTCGTTTTCAATGATTGCGTCAGTTGGATTTTTGTTGCTCGTGAGTTTGATGGTCAATACTGTCATGGATGTTATAAACACACGTTTACTTGTTTATTTCCCTGACACCACGGTATATATCTTTTATGTTTTTAATATTTTAATCTTATTTGCAACAACCACGATGTTGTTTTCCATAATTTTCAAAACTTTACCTGATGGTTATATCGTGTGGAAGGATGCTTTAATAGGTGCCAGTTTTACTTCTTTTTTCTTTATGATAGGTAAATTTGCGATTGGTTTTTATCTGGGAAGCTCTACTGTAGCTACTGTTTACGGCGCTGCAGGATCCGTAATAATTATATTAATTTGGGTATATTATTCGGCTATAATTTTATATTTTGGAGCTGAATTCACTAAAGTGTATGCCAATGCACATGGCAATAAAATAATACCAAATGCTTACGCTGTCGGAATCAAGGTGGAGGTTGTGGAAGTAAAAAAGTAATAGTTATATTGATTAATCCTAGATTGCTAGCAACGGGTTTGGCTTTGTACACTTTTTGTTCAAAGAATTTAGAATATCTTCTGTTTAATTTTTTATATAGACTAAGATAAACAAGATTGTATTTTATAAACTCAATCTAAAACGCGTTAATTTTTACAGTGCTATAGTTGTGTAATAGTTTTTTATGACTCTTTTTTTTATAATATTCCGAATAATCGTTATTGTCGAATATTTTTTAATCTTCTTTATATCTTTATTTTAATAATATAAATATGAACTATGTAAAATTTAGTTTTTATTACTGTGATATTCTCCTTTATGATTTCTATTCCATCTTTAAGGCATTTTAACCTTCCTTTTTGAGTACCTTGTACCCCAATATTTTACTTTTTTAAGACTGCTTCTATGAATCAGGTTGATTTCGATTAAATACTTTTAATCATCTGCTTATTCAAGTTTTTTTTGCAATACCTGCAATGGTATTTATCTACTAGTGTTTACTATTATTTTGTGTGCAATTATTTGTACAAAAAGTGGTCAGTAATTAATAAAAATTACTGTATTACCTTTTTAAACATTCTATTATTTTAGACACCATTAATTAACTTTTTTAATAAATATATGTTAGAAAAAATTACTCATTTACAATTATCTAAAACTCTTTATCTTTCGATTTTAACAATTCTATTTGCATTTCCAGTAATAGCTCAGGACAAACCAGAACTCGAAATTGGAGGAGCATTGCGTTTCAATTATAATTTGTCATCATGGAAAGAAGGTCAGAAAAAACGCGGAGGTGATTTTGGATATGATATGTTCAGGATAAATGCGAAAGGTGCTTACAAGGGAATATTTTTTGATGCTGAATACAGGTTGTATTCGGAAGAGTTTGGTGGCGGATTCTTAAAACAGGGTTGGCTGGGTTACAATTTTACTGAACAGGATCAAATTCACGTTGGGTTAACACAAGTGCCTTTCGGTATTCAACAATACAATTCAAACAACTGGTTTTTCAATTTGACCTATTATGTCGGTTTGGAAGATGACCATGATATGGGTGTTAAGTACATGCATTCAGGAGAGAAATTTGAATATCAACTAGCATTTTTCAAAAACGCAGAAGAATATAGCTTTGGAAGTAATTCAGAAGTTTCTTCAAGCCGATATGCTTATGATGTCGCGGGCAGAAACAAGGAAGTAAATCAATTTAACGGAAAAATTATTTACAAATTTGGAAAAGAAACCGCAAGTAGATTTGGTCTTTCCCTGCAGTACGGCGGCTTATATAATCTTGATACCGAAGAGGTGGGAGATCATAGTGCATTTGCTGTACATTATGAAATTACTAAGGGGAAATGGAATGGAAAAGCTCAATTTATTACAGCATCACACAATCCTGAAAATGCTAACGGAGAGTCCAGAGATGTGATTACAATGGCAGCATATGGCGCGCCTTATGAAGTTGCAGCTAATTTTAATATGTATTCTTTAGGGATCTCCAGAAATGTTCCTGTAGCATTGGGCCCTATTTCAAATCTGCAATTTTATAATGACTTTGCCTATATGGAGAAAAAAGTAGAAGGATTTACTGATTCGTACATGAATGTAACGGGAGTTTTAATTTCTGCAGGTAACGTTTATACTTATATCGACTATGCAGCAGGATATAATCACTCTTGGCTTGGTGGTAATTTTGTAGATGATTTTGCTAAAGGAAACCCTGACGCTAAGTGGGAAGCAAGATTTAATATTAATGTAGGCTACTATTTTTAGGTCTAAAAATAATGCAGAGCGTGTTAAAAAAATAAATGAAATTAAAAAAAATATGTTTTATGGCTAAGAAAATTATACGGAGTGATGAGAGAAAATCCATTTTTGGATTAGAAGTGAATGGCCCAGTATTTTTTACATCAGCGATCATCGTTATCATCGTCACAACATTGACCCTTATGTTTAAAGAAGGGGCTGAACATATTTTTACAGCGACCCAGGAGTTTGTTGCCAATAAAGCAGGTTGGTTTTTTATATTAAGCATAAATATTTTTCTGATATTTATGATTTATCTGGCATTTAGTAAATTCGGACATTTAAGGATTGGAGGACAAAATGCGAAACCTGAATTTAAAACACTTTCTTGGTTTGCAATGCTATTTAGTGCGGGAATGGGAATTGGACTTTTGTTTTGGAGTATTTCAGAGCCAGTATATCATTTTTTAAGTCCGCCAATGGCGAAAGGAGGAACCGCTGAAGCTGCTAAGGAAGCTATGAGCTTTACCTTTTTGCATTGGGGCTTTCATGCCTGGGCAGTTTATGCCTTGGTCGGATTATCCTTGGCATATTTCACCTATTCTCGTGGGCTTCCACTTACTATCAGATCAATTTTTTATCCTTATTTAGGAGATAGAATTTATGGTAAAATTGGGGATGCCATAGATATCTTCGCGGTACTTGCCACTTTATTTGGTCTAGCTACTTCTTTAGGAATGGGAGTTCAACAAATTGCAGCAGGTTTAAATCATCTCTTTGATATAGATAGCGGAGTACAAACCCAAATTCTTCTAATTGTTGGTATAACCTTGATTGCTACCGTTTCAGTAGTTTTGGGAGTAGATAAAGGGGTGAGAGTTTTGAGTGAATGGAATATGATAGTAGCAGTCCTCTTTCTTGTAATTGTAGTGCTTTTAGGGCCTACAATCTTTATTTTTGAATCGTTCATCCAAAATACAGGGAATTACTTATCCAGTTTCCTTGAAGTGGCTACTTGGACAGAAAGTTATACCGGTGGCAACTGGCAAAACGCTTGGACCATTTTTTACTGGGGATGGTGGATTGCTTGGTCTCCTTTTGTAGGAATGTTTATTGCACGTATTTCGAAAGGGCGTACAGTACGTGAGTTTATTTTGGGTGTTTTATTAGTACCTTCTATAGTAACTTTTTTCTGGATCTCCGCTTTTGGAAGTACAGCAATACATAAAGCAATTCTTGGTGATAATACGATAGCAAATGCTGTGAATGATAATATTGCCACAGCCTTATTCGTGTTTTTGGAAGATTACCCTTTTGCTTTTATTCTTAATATTATTGCAATAATTTTAATTGCAGGATTCTTTATTACTTCTTCCGATTCGGGGTCTTTAGTGGTAGATAATTTAACCTCTGGAGGGAAAATAGATGCACCAGTAGGACAAAGAATCTTTTGGGCCTTGGCTGAAGGTAGTATTGCAGCAGTTCTTTTAATTGGCGGCGGATTGCAGGCACTTCAAACGGCTACTATTGTGACCGGACTTCCATTTGCCTTGATTCTGATAGTCATGTGCTTCTCCCTCTATAAAGGTTTAGATGAAGATTTGAAGAAACTAAAAAAGCGCGAATCCCAAAAAGAACTTGAAAATTATGAAGAAATAGTTTCTGACATCGTTAATAAGCAAAATAATAAACAACAAAAAACCATTAAATAGCACTAATAATGACTGAAATCAAAAACATCTTGGTAGCCTTAGATCTCTCTGATATTGATAATACCTTAATTGAATATGCATCATTTATTGCAGAAACTTTGAAGGTTAAAAAAGTGTACTTTGTTCATAATATCAAAAAACATGAAATCTCTGAATTATTTGAAGAACAGTTAAAAGATATTAATCTTGATGAAATAATTGGTAACGAACTAAATGACAAGGTAGAAGAAATATTCACCTCGTCAACAGATTGGGAAGTACTTATTTCAGAAGATCCTTATTCGGAATCTCTAATCAATTATATTGTTAATAAATATGAGATTCAGTTGTCTTTAATTGGAAATAAAAATAAGTCTAGAGGTACTGGCGTTGTTAGTGGAAAATTACTACGTATGCTAAAATGCAATATTCTGTCTATTCCAAAAAATGCGAAACCGCATATTACTACTATTTGGGCAGGAACAGATTTTTCTAGCGCTTCCAATAAAGTTTTTGAAGTGGCTGAAAATTTACAAAAAACCATATCCGCCAAAGTAAAAGCAGTTCATGTTTACAATGTGCCAGTTCAATTCTCTCCTTATATTCCAAAAGAAAATTTGGATCAGAAAATTGAAAATCACTTAAAAGAAAAATTTGGTAAATTCATAAAAAAAGCAGGATACAAAGGAGATTTAACTTCTGAAATTATTCCTGGTAAAGGAACTGGAGTCGCAGAAAAACTACGTGCCAAAGCCGAAGCTTCAAAGGTAGATCTTATTATCGTTGGTGACAAAGGTCGAAACACGTTCTCCTCTTTATTGGTAGGAAGCGTGACCGAAGAGCTTTTTAATCAGGATTTAGAGATACCTTTATGGATTGTTAAGTAACACATTAAAACCAAACATTATATTCTGATTTGAAACTGATTTAGTTAGTTTTTTATAGGTGAGTTCAAACAAAAAAAAACCATTCGTTTTGCGAATGGTTTTTTTGTTTAAAATTAATTCTTAGTTGTGGCTAAAGCCAGAACTACAACATTGTTGGTGCATAAAGCTATTGGACTCCTCATGCCATGGGAAGTTAGCATTGTAGGTGCTGTTTTCCCAATAAAAATTTCGCCTTTTTTTCGGTTCGTTTCCTACTTCAATTATTGTTTCGGATTCGTACATAGGGCCAGTATATTAAGCTCCAGCAACCCATTGTACCAATTTCCATTATTATAGTTCTTAGAACTTCAATATACATAGCAGCCCCTTTGATAACTTCTAATGGATCGTGATCATCTGCATTATAGGAATTGCTAGCCAACCAGCAAATGATGCAACCCTTTCCTGCAAGCAAAGACAATACCAGCTCCTGCAACTCGCAAAGCTACTATGAGGGTACCAAGTTTTTTTTTAAACGATTGTATAAAGCAGAATAGTTAAAAAATAACCGATGAGACTACTGAATTTTTTAGTACGGTATTGATTGTCTGCGTTTTTTATTTTCGATAAAAAATTGCGTTGAAAGACTTTAATCAGGGACCATATCAATAGCAAACCAATTAAAGTTACGGCAATTTATCCTATTGTAGGATTAAAGATAGGGCACTGAATTTGCTCTTCTATATTGATAAATTTTTTATTTGCAAAAAAAATCATATTTCTATCTGTTTTTTTTCTACATAATTAGTCGTACACCACCCAGTTCTGAAATCCTGTAAGAAAAACGATCTCCGGGAGAACCGATAAACATAAAGTTTTTTGGAATATTCCATTTCTTTGACAATTCTTCTATTATTTCAGGACCAAAAGTGCCTTTAATTTCTATGAATTCAATATCGATGTCTGGATAAGCCCGATCGAGGACTTCTAAATCTTTGATTAATAAATCATTTGATTCGCCTTCTTTCTTAATATTTACAATTTTTAATTTTTTAGTTGTTTCATTGACTTCTACATATTGCATTACCTTGTTTAGAATGGCAACGTCATCTCCTTTTGTAAAAAAAACGAATTCCTGGGAATTAATTTTGACATTTAATTTCACTAAATAACGATTGCTAAATAAAACTATTTTCCGTAGTGGTTTAGAGAAATATTCCAAAGCATCAATTAATAATTGTATTAAAATAGTCCGATTCAGCATGATGGCTATAAAAAGTAAAGCGGGCAAAAGATATTTTATAAAGGTATAGAAAGATTCAATGTTCATATAGAGATTACCTGCAAAGGCTATAGCGATAAAAGTAATGGCGATCACAACTGAAATTCCCCTTGCTCTTTCTGGACGAGGCAATTTTTTACGTTTGAATTTTAATAGTAAATTTCCAATTCCAAAGAGGCCCATTACAGCCAAAAAAGAAAAAGTATATACGCCCGCTAACGATACTAGATCGCCTTTAGTAACAAATAATACAGAAACACACAATACTAAAAAACTAATAATTATTCTGTAATTAGAGCCGCGTTTGTTTTGTTTTAAAAAATAATTAGGCAAAATCCGGTCCAATGTCATTCGGTTTAATAATCCTGAAACTCCAACAAATGAAGTTAATACGGCACCGCAGAGAACTAAAACGGCATCAACGGAAATTAGATAACCTAACCAAGAACCTCCAGTAGTTTGCCCTAAATAGGCAAGAAGTGACTCTCGGTGATCTCCAACCTCTGCAAGAGGAATAATGCAAATAAGCAATAGCGCCAATACTGGATTAAAAAAGCTAACAATCGCCCACATATTTCGCAATGTTTTTGGAAAAATACCATGCTCTTGTTCCTCTACAAAATTAGCTGAGCTTTCAAATCCTGAAATACCAAGCATCGCAGCTGAAAACCCTAAAAATAAAGCGGTAGCGACACCTCCAGAAGAAACCGGGACTTCCCAATTGATATAAAAAGTTTGGAAACCGTTATTCGAAATGAACCAAAGTGAAGCTAATACCAGTGTGCTTAGTGTAATTAAATGTATTATAAAAATAAATACAGCTACAAAAGCAGATTCGCCAATACCTAAAATAGCCAAACCTGTGAAAGCCACTAGGACAACAATTGTGGCTATCGTCACGTCAAATCCCGTATAAATCCCATGCAAATAATGCATGCCTTCTGAAGCTGAAATCACGGCAGTAGCCATATAAGACAAGACGGTTAATGTTGCTGCAACAGACGCTATTCTTTTAGTTGAAGTATTTAATAAAACATTATATGCACCACCGTTCAGCGGAATGGCACCTACTACTTCCCCGTATATTTTTCTAAACAAAAAAAGTACGATGGCAACTATTAGCAATGAAATCCATGCAAATTGTCCAGCATACATAATAGTTAATGCAGAAACATACAAACAGGAGGAGCTAATATCATTTCCGCAAATTGCGGTAGCTTGTAATTCGTTTAATTTCTTGTGTAATTCTTTTTTCATTTTTAACGTAACAATTTTATTGCTTCTTTACGGTGCTAGTTTTTGATACAGAAAAGACGAATAGCGTTTTAATAAATAATTTGTGATTAAAATTACTAATTTTTTACTAAACTGAAAGTAATGAAACTACCAATTTAATGGATATAAAAAAATAAGTTAGTGAATACTTCATTAGAGGTCAAACCGAGTAAATAAAACAAAATGACTTTTTAACTATTCTATTTTTGTTAAAAGTACGATTAATTTTTAAATATTTTGAGCCAGCATAAAGGCAAGTTGTAGAATATCATGGTTAATATAAGGTCTTGTCATTTTTACAAGAACTATTTAAGTGCGATAATAAAAAGGACTTAGCTAACAATTTTTAAATTACTGAGAAAGATTTATAATGCCCAACCAAGTTTAGCTGCTTAATGATTCTGAATTTAAGAAGTATGTCTTGTCCTGAATAACCGATACAGATTATTAGATAAAAATATTTAATTAAACACTTGCAAAAACGTTTTTGCAAGTGTTTTTTGTTTTATATGTCCTCATTTTAATTTGACTTTGTATATGCATTTTGTTTGGAGTCAGCATGAAATTAGAATAATGAGGTCTTAATTCATTGTATATACTGATTGATTCTTTTACAATTTGTTTCATGATTTTTAAATCTAGGTTGTATTTATCAATCATGAATTCCTGTTTTAATATTCCATTTATTCTTTCTGCTACTGCATTTTCATATGGGTCAGAGTTTTGTGTCATA
>NZ_FNDB01000030.1 GCF_900099915.1 Flavobacterium omnivorum | reverse complement strand
TTTGTCTTTTTGTCGTTTTTCATATTTTCGTTGAGCTAAATCAAAATCATAGTTACCACTGCGTAAATCACAATTACGTTTTAGCTCTCGTGTTAAAACTGACTTATCTTTTTTAATAACTATTGCTATTTCGCTTTTACTGAAATTCTGCTCTAATAATACACTAATAGTATACCTTTGTTCACTGGTTAAATGGCTCATTATTTACAACTTTGGTCAGGAGTAAATAAAGACAATTTATTCCATTCGAAGGAGAGGACTTTAATGTCCTTTCTTTTGAAAAAATTATCCTATCTTTTTTCCTGAGAGTTGCATTAACTAATTGAATCTAGTCATATAAAATTTTGCTTTTGATTATATTAGTATTTTAAAATATGCTAACTTTATGCATTACAATGACTTAGAACTAGACTCCAATGAAGAAGTTTTAAACTCAAAGAAATAGATCGGTTATTATAAAAAGAGAGCAGTAACTAATATAGCCGTACTCTCAGATTATGGTACTGTAGTATTAGCAAAAAACCAATTAACCAACAAAATTATGAAGAATTCAATTCAATTAGTTGTCACTTGTGCCTTATTAATAACAGCTGTGACTCATGCGCAATGGTCGTCTAGCGAAAAATTTAAAGGAAATGGAAAAATAAGTACTCAAACGAGAACAACCGCCTCTTATGATGCCATTGTAGTTACCGGTTTTTTTGATGTAGAATTAGTATCAGGAAAAGAAGGAGGTATAACGGTAAAAGGAGAAGAAAATTTATTGTCTTTAATTAAAGTTGAAGTTATAGATCAGCAATTAAAAATTTATACCAAAAAAAACGCCTACGTCAGCACCAGCAAGGGGAAGCAAATAGTTATTACTGTACCTGTGGAAAGTATTAATATGATTTCTTTAACCGGTTCTGGAAATATCACCTCTAAAAGCCGCATCCAATCAAATTCATTTTCGGCTAAATTAATTGGGTCAGGTGACATGAAATTAGAATTAGAATCAAATGATATTGAGGTTAATTTAAGCGGTTCTGGAGACCTAAAGCTAGCTGGAGTAACAGAAAATTTAACTAGTAATCTAAATGGTTCCGGCGACATAGACGCCAACAATTTGAAAGCTAAAAACGTTAATGCAACTGTTTCCGGATCTGGAGACACCTCTGTTTTCTGTTCACTAAGTATTTATGCTAGAGTTTTAGGTTCAGGTGCTATTGAATATACTGGTGATCCATCGAAAAAAGATACGAAGGTTAACGGTTCAGGAGCTATTTCAAAGTCCTAATTCTGTTTTAATTATTTTATTAATAAGGTGTTTTATGGATTTAAAACACCTTTTTTTGGAACCCTATTTAATAAAATTACACCTAGAACGAAAAATAATCCCAAAAATACAATTGCTAAACGTGGACTTCCCGTTATTTGGTCAATTATTCCATAAACAAGCATTCCTATTACAATTCCAATTTTTTCTGCAACATCATAAAAACTAAAAAAAGAGGCTGTATCGTCTGTTTTAGGTAATAATTTTGAATAAGTAGAACGGGATAATGATTGAATGCCTCCCATTACGAGCCCTACAAAACCTGCCATAATGTAGAATTCTAACGGCTTGGTAATAAAATAAGCACCAGCGCAAAGTAAAACCCAAAAACAATTTATACTAATCAAAGTAGGAATATTTCCAAATTTTGCTGAAGCTCGTGACGTTAAAACAGCTCCTAAAACAGCTACTAATTGGATCAATAAAATACAAATAATTAGGCCGACGGTCCCTTCCTCTTTAGAAGACCAATTTATTTCCTGAGCTCCAAAATAGGTAGCTACTAACATTAAAGTTTGTACCGCCATACTAGAAACAAAAAAACTTCCTAAATAGCGCTTTAATGGGATATTCACATTTAATAATAGCCAGACTTTCTTCAACTCTTTAAAGCCATTGTAAACGACATGATGCGTTACTTTACGGTCACTATTTTTATTTCCTTTTGGCAAAAAATAATACGAGTATTGACTGAATAAAACCCACCAAACACCTACCATTACAAAGGAATATCGCATGGCTTTCATAGCTGCTTCACCATCAGTCCCAGAAATCCCAAAAAGCTTTGGTTTCATAATCATCGCTAAATTGATAATCAATAAAATAACACTTCCAACATATCCCAACGAATATCCTTTGGCACTAATTTTATCTTGCTGCTCTACAAAAGCAATATCTGGCAAATAAGAATTATAAAAAACTAAACTGCCCCAATAACCAATCAATCCAAAAAAATAAAACACTAAACCAACGTAGATATGTTCTAGATTAAACCAGTACAATCCCATGCAAGATAATGCTCCTAAATAACAAAAGAATTTCATAAATGCTTTTTTATTCCCTACGTAATCTGCAATTCCAGATAATAACGGAGAGATAATAGCCACCACCAAAAATGCTGTCGCAGTAACAAAACTAATTAAAGCTGAATTTTTTAGATGCAAGCCAAAAACATCAATGTAATGATCTTGCTCGGAAAACAGGGCTTCATAAAAAATTGGAAACACTGCAGATGCAATAGTTAGTGTATAAACGGAATTTGCCCAATCATAAAAAGCCCAAGCATTTAATAATTTTTTACTCCCTTTTTCTAAATCTGCCATCTTAATTTAATTTATGCTGCGAATTTATTTAATTTTTATTGATAAAATCCAAAAAACAACTTTATTTGATAGTAACAAATTGCGTCATAATTACAATGTATTTTAAAGTCGCAAAATAGTATAACAAAAAAGGCTACTCTCACATGAGAATAGCCACTTTCGATGTTCGATAAAGAACACTATAATTTAAAATTGTTATTTATAGATAATACCCACTTTGGTTGCTAAAGCTTTAGCCTCTGGAATCAAAGCTTTTAAATTAGCTATTCTAGTCGCATCAGAAGGGTGCGTACTCATAAATTCTGGCGGTGCTTGTCCAGAAGATTGAGCAGCCATTCTAGACCAAAAAGTAATTGATTCGTCTGGATTATACCCTGCAATTGCCATTAAAGTGAGTCCAATTTTATCTGCTTCTGTCTCGTGATTTCTGCTAAAAGGTAGCATTACACCAAACTGAGAACCCAAACCATAAGCTTGACCCCATATTTGTTGAGTTTGTTCACTTTTACCTCCAGTTGCTACTGATACTCCTACAGCTCCTAATTGTTGCAATTGAGATGCACTCATACGTTGTGCCCCATGATTTGCTAAGGCGTGAGAAACTTCATGTCCCATTACAGTTGCTAAACCTGAATCATTCACTGTTACTGGTAAAATCCCTGAATAAACAACAATTTTTCCTCCTGGCATACACCAAGCATTTACTTCTTTATTATCAATCAATTTGTATTCCCATCGGTAGTCCGCTAAATATTGTGATTGACCTAAAAAAATTAAATATTTTTCTGCAGCAGCCTTAATTCGCATCCCAACTGCTTCCACTTTTCTAGCATCTGCAGTTCCGGTAATTACTTTATTTTCCTTTAAAAAAGTACCGTATTGTTGAAATGATGTTGGAAACAACGCAGTGTTTGAAACAATATTAAAATTTTTTTTCCCTGTAATTGGGTTAGTAGCACAAGAATAAACCAATCCTGCCGCAAAAATCCCTATTAATAAATGCTTTTTCATAATTATAAATATTAAATATTTAACAAAAATACACGTATTCTAAAGTTTAATATTTACATAATTAAATATAAAAGTTTCAACTTTATTGTTATTCTCCAATGATATGTAATGTTGTAAACTCCTTATCAACAATTAAATAGCTGTCATTTTCTAAAGTAATGCTGTCAAACGGGACTTCTACATTATCGATTTCGATTGTTTTTACCTTAAATGGTAATCCAATAAGATTTATTTTGTACTTAGAATAATTCGTATCGTATTTTCCTTCTTTATGCAATTGAATGATTAGTTCATTTTCTCTTCCGGTTGCTTGAAATGACAAAAAACTATAGCGTCCTTTTTTGTAGTCATACCCATCTTGAGCATCCTCATACACTACTGATTTTTCTTTACCTTCTTTATAATAAATATCTAAAGTCAATTCATCAAATTCTAATTCGCCTACATATTGTTGCACTGGATATTTAGGAATAATTGCTCCCGCTTTTACAAAAATCGGAATCTGATCAAATTTAGTGTCTACCCAAATCTCTTTTCCTCCTTTTACTTCTTCATTTGTCCAATAATTATACCACTGTCCACGAGGAATATACATTCTACGTCCCAAAGAATTGGGTTCTAAAATGGGACAAACTAGTATTTGATTTCCAAAAACAAATTCATCATTTCTGTAATGGGTTTGAATATCTTCCTGATCATAATAAACCAATGGTTTGAGCATAGGAATTCCTTCCTCAATATACTGCCAAAACATGGTATACAAATAAGGCAATAATTGATATCTCAAATTTACAAATTTTCTAGTAATATCGATAACTTCTTCGTCAAAAGCCCATGGCTCTTGGTCCCCGTGATCTCCAGAAGAGTGTGTTCTACAAAATGGATGAAAAACGCCCAATTGAATCCAGCGTGCGTACAATTCCCCTGAAGGTTGCTCCGCAAATCCCCCAATATCAGATCCTGTAAAACTCATTCCTGAAATTGACATGCGTTGTACCTGAATATTTGCTATCCACAAATGTTCCCAAGTGGCCACATTATCTCCAGTCCATGAGGACGTGTAGCGCTGCGCACCCGCATAAGCTGATCGTGTAATTACAAAAGGTCTTTTAGGATATGCAAATCGTTTCACGCCGTGATACGTTGCTCTGGCCATTTGCGTACCATAAATATTATGTGCTTTTCTATGACTACACGGATTTCCATCGTAATCGTGGCGCACATCCATAGGGAATGTTTTATTTGGTACCTCCATAACGGCAGGTTCGTTCATATCGTTCCACACTCCTTTTACCCCAATCTCCGAAATTAATTCTTTGAATAAACCTGCCCACCATTCTCTTACTGCAGGATTTGTATAATCCGGAAAGTTACATTCTCCGGGCCAAACTTTTCCTTTCATGTAAGGACCATCGGCCCGTTTACAAAAGAAGTCTTTCTCTAAAGCTTCTTTATAAATAGAGTATTCTTTGTCAATTTTTATACCTGGATCTATGATAACCACCGTTTTAAAACCATCTTCAGCCAGTTCAGCTACCATTCTTTTAGGGTCGGGGAAATATTCTTTGTTCCAAGTAAAACATCGAAACCCTTCCATATAGTCAATATCTAAATAAAGTGCATCACACGGTATTTTTAATTCCCTAAATTTTGCTGCAACTTCCTTTAAATTACTTTCTGGATAATAACTCCATTTACATTGATGATATCCAAGTGCCCACAGCGGTGGTAATTCCGGTTTACCCGTTAAATGTGTATAGGTTGTAACCACATCTTGCATTTCAGGACCATAAATGAAGTAATAATTCATTTCGCCTCCTTCAGCCCAAAAACTGGTCACGTTTCTTCTTTCATGACAAAAGTCAAAATAGGTTCGGAACGTATTATCAAAGAAAATACCGTAAGATTTCTTATTTTGCAAGCCGATATAAAAGGGAACAACTTTGTATAATGGCTCTTGATCCTTTTGAAATGCATATTGATCTGTAGCAAAATTCTCCAGTCTTTTTCCTTTCAAGTTTAACTGGGTCGCTTTATCGCCAAGTCCATAAAAACATTCCCCATCTTTAGAAGATTTACTCATTTTTACGATGTTTCCACCGTATTCATAACTTTCCTCCCAATGAAAACCCAATTCATCTTCTAAAATAATGTTTTCATCCAAATCATAAATAGAAAGTCTCATGTCTATTTTTTGAATTCGGCATTGTACTTTACTAGTTTTTATTTGATAATAATCTTCTGTTTCAGCAACTTCCAAAAAATTATAGCCATGAGAATGACTTTTATCAACTGCGTAAGAAAAATCATTGCTGAAATACCCCTTTGTGGTAAATCTAAAGCGGATTAAACTATCTCTTAATACCGTAACTTTTAATATAACACTATTATCAGTATGAAAACATATTGAATCGACTTCATGTTCAAAAGCAACTATCTTAGTAGGATATAAATCTCCTTTGTATTCTAATTCTGTATTTGTAATCATTTTTTATGATATTATTTTTATTCAAAATTGGATTTTCAAAAATACAAAATTACTTAGTAAGCCTATGTATATCTGATGTTTATTAACGAAAACGTTGTAGTTATTTAACCAGTAAATTTAGAGATTAAGAGCAATTTTTATGTTTTTAAAAAAACGAATTTAAAATGGTATTAAGGGTTGGAATTCGAATTCCTTTTTCCCGTTTTACTTACCGTAATTGGTTATAATATACATTTAAAAAATACTAATTTCATTTCCGACATTATAGTTTTTTGGATTAACGTTTCAGAGAAGTCATTTTGGCTCTTTTGCGAATTTCATTTGACTAATTAGTTTCGCTTTGAAATAGGGAATAATCTCTTGACCGGCTTTTAATTCCAGTATAATACAATCTTCCACAAACAAATTGTCTCTCAAAAAGGCTATTAAATTTAAATTTTTATTACTAAAATCGAATACAGCTTCAGGAGAAAAATTAATAGTTCTCCAGTTAATTCGTGGGCCAAACATTTATAATAAATACTTTCTTTTAAACCAAGTCCAAGATTCTAGTGAACTTCAATATGCCTCATTATCTCTAGAGGTCTTTGTTAAAAAAAAACTTCTATTTATCTTTAGACCTCTTCGTTTTATGAAATTTTAAATACAGTAACACTCAAAGGAGCTAAAAGCAGCTCTGCCGAGTAATCTCTTCCGTCATAAGGCATCGCATCAATTATTATTTTTTTAGAATTAGAAACTCCGCTACCTCCATATTTTGCAGCATCACTATTGAAAATTTCTGTTAGGTTTCCTTTCTTGGGTAAACCAATTCGGTAATTAGGACGCACTACTTGAGTAAAATTGCACACTACAATCACATTGTCTTTTGGTTCATTCCCTTTTCGAATGAAAGACATAACCGCATTTTGATGATCTGAATAATTGATCCATTCAAAACCTTCAGGACTGAACTGCTTTTCGTGTAATGCAGGTAGCGTTTTATAGAGTTTATTCAAATCTGTAATTAATTTTTTTACTCCCTCATGATGCGAGTATTGCAATAAGTGCCAATCCAGACTTGTTTCAAAATTCCATTCGTTGCTTTGCCCAAATTCGCAACCCATAAACAACAATTTAGTTCCGGGATGCATAAACATATAGCCGTATAATAATCTTAGATTTGCAAATTTTTGCCATTCGTCTCCTGGCATTCTTCCTGCAATTGATTTTTTTCCATATACTACTTCGTCATGTGAAAGCGGCAACATAAAATTTTCTGAAAATGTGTAGGTCATCGAGAAAGTCAAGTCATTTTGATGGTATTTTCTATATACGGTTTCTTTTTGAAAATATTCTAAAGTATCGTGCATCCAGCCCATCATCCATTTCATTCCAAATCCTAATCCCCCAACAGATGTAGGTCTAGAAACCATAGGAAAAGAAGTACTCTCTTCCGCAATGGTTTGAACGCCTTCAAAATTAGAATAAACGGCTTCATTAAATTCTTTCAGAAAACTTATCGTGTCCAAATTCTCTCTACCTCCATAAATATTTGGCTCCCACTCGCCATCATTTCTGGAATAATCCAAATATAGCATTGAGGCAACGGCATCAACACGAAGCGCATCCGCATGATAATATTGTAACCAAAATAAAGCGTTACTTATTAGAAAAGAACGAACTTCATTTCGACCATAATTAAAAACTAAACTTTTCCAATCGGGATGATAGCCTTTTCTACGATCTGGATGTTCAAAAAGATTAGATCCATCAAAAAATCCTAAACCATGCGCATCATCAGGAAAATGAGAAGGAACCCAGTCGAGAATTACACCAATTCCAGCTTCATGTAATTTATCAACCAAGAACATAAATTCTTGTGGGTTTCCAAAACGAGAAGTTGGCGCAAAATAACCCACTAATTGATATCCCCAAGACGGATCATAAGGATATTCCATAACAGGCATAAACTCCACGTGAGTAAAGCCCGTTTCTTTTATATAATTTACTAAATCTTCTGCAAATTCTAAGTACGTCAAAAATCGATTATCCTCAGCATGACGTTTCCAAGAACCTAAATGAACCTCATAAACAGAATAAGGTTTGTCTAAACCATTGTGGTTTTTTCGCGTTTCCATCCAGGCTGTGTCCTTCCATTTGTAATCTAAATCCCAAACTACTGATGCCGTATGAGGTGGCTTTTCACAATAAAAAGCAAATGGATCTGCCTTCTCTGTGACCGTTCCTCCATTATTAGATTGGATAATATATTTGTAGGTTGTACCCTTTGAAATTGTTGGAATAAATCCTTCCCAAATTCCAGAAGAATCCCAACGAACTTCCAACAAATGCTCTCCTTGTGTCCAAAAATTGAAATCTCCAACAACAGAGACGGAATGCGCCGTAGGAGCCCAAACCGCAAAATATACTCCCTCAACGTTATCAACTGTTACAAGATGTGCACCTAATTTTTCGTACAAACGGAAATGTTTTCCTGCTTTAAACAAATCAATGTCAAAATCGGTAAAAAGGGAATGCGAGATAACTTTACTCATATAGCAATTTTATGCTTCTACCTTATATAAAGCAGAATATTAATTTTTAAAAAAAAGTTTTAATTTACTTAATGATATAATTATCTGGTATAATTGCTCCTTTTTTGATAACTACAATTCCATCTTTAATGGCGTACAATTCATTTGTAAAATCTTCTAAATGACTGCCTCCGTTAATATAAACATCATTACCAATTCTACAATTTTTATCTACAAGCGCATTATTTATAAAACATCTTTCTCCAATACCTACTAGTTGCCGTCCATTTTTAAGATCTTCATTCATATCATCAATATTCTGATAGAAGTCATTACCCATGATATAACAATTTTGAATAATAGTTCCATCTCCTACTCTCGAGCGGATTCCTATTACAGAATGATTTATTTCTTTAGCATTCAAAATACAGCCTTCGGAAATTAATGATTTATCAACAATAGTTTTTTGAAATTTTGAAGGAGGCAACAATCTTGGCCTAGTAAAAATTTTATTGTCGTTATCAAATAAATTAAATTTTGGTAAGTCTTCTGTAAGTCCAATATTCGCTTCAAAAAAGGAATCGATATTACCAATATCAGTCCAATATCCTTCGTACTGATAACTTAATATTTTTTTATGTCCAACTGCCTGAGGGATAATTTCTTTACCAAAATCTTTGGTGTCTTTATTTGACATAATATCCACTAACAATTTTTTGTTGAAGATGTAGATACCCATTGAAGCTAAGTAATGTTTTCCTTCACTCTTCATTTGTTCACTTACATCAGACTCCCAATCAGGCAACAATTCTTTAGCTGGTTTTTCGATAAAGGATTCGATACAACTTTCGGAGTTTGTTTTTAGTATTCCAAATTCAGGTGCATCTTTAGCATTAACTGGTAAAGTAGCAATGGTAATATCTGCTTCTCGTTTGATATGCTCTTCAACCATGTCATTAAAATCCATTTGATACAATTGATCTCCAGAAAGAATCAAAGCATAATCAAAATCATGGTTTAAAAAATGGGGCATGCATTGTCTCACAGCATCAGCTGTACCCTGAAACCACGTTGGATTATCAGGAGTTTGTTCTGCTGCAAGAATATCAACAAAGGCATGGCTAAAAATACTAAAATTATAGGTGTTTTTTATGTGCGCATTCAGTGAAGCAGAGTTGAATTGTGTCAAAACAAACATTCGGTAGATATCTGAATTCATACAATTTGAGATCGGAATATCGACTAATCTGTATTTTCCTCCTATTGGCACAGCCGGTTTAGACCTTGATTCAGTCAACGGATATAATCTGGAACCTTGTCCTCCACCTAAAATAATTGCAATTACATTTTTCTTTTTAGCTTTCATTTCTTGTTAATTATTTGTTTGTACATTTCTATATATTCTTGGCAAACACGTTCCCAAGAATGGTCCGTATTCATTCCTATTTTTCTAATTTTATTCAAATGTTGTTTGTCTTCATATAAATATATAGCCCTTTGTATCGAATAACATATATCTCCCACACTTGCCTGATCATGGCAAATACCATTTCCATCATCACCAAAATCTACTACAGTATCTTTCAAACCTCCAGTTCTTCTAACAATTGGAATAGTGCCATATCTAAGTGAATACATTTGGTTCAAACCACATGGTTCTACTCTGGAAGGCATTAATAAAAAATCAGAACCGGCATAAATCAAGTGTGCTAATTCTTCATTGTAACCAATGAATGTATTGTAATAACCTTTATAATCTTGTAATAAACTATTCAATTGCTTTTCAATAGTTGTGTTTCCAGACCCTAATATCAAAATATTAATTTGTTGGAAATTCTCAGATAATGCTAACGCTGCAGCATGTGGTAATAAATCACCTCCTTTTTCTTCTAATAATCTTCCAATAAAACTAAAAATAGGCTTTGTTGGATCTAAATTAAAAAGGCTGCACAATTTTTCTTTATTTTCTTGTTTCCCTTTTTCGAAATTTTTAATAGAATAGTTTTTTTCAAGCATACTATCAGTGTCGGGATCCCATACCTCGATATCGATTCCATTTAAAATTCCTTTGGATTTGTAGCGAACTAAATTAAATAAAGATTCTAATCCATTTGAAGAATAATTTATTTCGTTTAGATAACTTGGCGAAACAGTAGTAACGGCCCAAGCACACTTGATAGCTACAGCTAATGAATTAATACAATTATCCCATTCTAAAACGTTCACATGAACCAAATCAAATTCAGGTAAATAGTATATTTTATCAAAACCAAACTGTCCTTGATATAAGCCATTATGAATCGTAATCATTGATGGTATATTGTGTAGTTTTTCATACTTATTACAATACAACATCATAAAAGGAATCAAACCAGTGTGATGGTCATGACAATTAATTACATCAGGAACGTCTTCTCTTCCTATTATCCAGTCTAAAGTGGCGATTTGAAAAGACAAGAAGCGTTCTATATCGTCTTGATACCCGTAAACCTCTTTTCTATCAAACAATTCTGGAATTTCTACGAGGTACAATTCAAAACCTAATTTATCCGTTTTTTCTTTAAGAATATTAAATGGAAAATTAAAATTACCTAACTTTACATGCCCCCAATGAACACATTCAAAATGGTTTTCTTTTTTGAATTTGGTATCATAACAAGGCATCACAACTCGAACTAAATTGTCTGCATTATTTTGATATTTTGGCAATGCACCAACAACATCAGCTAAACCGCCTACTTTTGCAACAGGATAACACTCTGCACTGATATGAAATATTTCCATATATTAATTTTTGCTTTATTTATTATTTGTTAGAAAGAAGCTTCAATGACTATATTTACTAGTATTACCTAGAAGTATTCAATCTGTTTTTATGTTAATACCAATTAAAACCTTTTAAAAAATACTACATTTATGTTTTTCTAAATTTAGTGAAAAAAATATAAAATAGTAACCCGCTTGAAAATTTATCATAATGACAAAAAAAAGTTCTATTCATACACAATCGTTGAAAATTCCTAAGATTATTTTATTAACCAGTAAATTAATCTCTTTTATCTCACCAAAACTGATTACTTTATTTGCCGCTAAATTGTTTACTACGCCTATAAAACACAAAATTCCAAAAAGAGAATTAGAAATGGATCGCACAAGTATCCAAAAACTGATTTCTATTCCTGCAATTAATAAACAAGTAGTTGTATATGAATATGGTAAAAGTGCAAAGAAGATTTTGCTTGTCCACGGTTGGTCTGGACGTGGAACTCAGTTGTTCAAAATAGCCGATGAACTTTTAAATAATGGTTATTCCACCATAAGTTTTGATGCTCCAGCACATGGAAAATCCCCTGGAAAAACTACTATTATGGTCGATTTTATTGCTACAATTTTAGAAATTGAAAAGCAATTTGGGCCCTTTGAGGTAGCAATTGGTCATTCTTTGGGTGGAATGTCTGTTTTGAATGCCATAAAACAAGGATTAACCGTGCAACATGCCGTAGTAATTGGCAGCGGTGATATTGTAGAAGATATTATAGATGATTTTATAGCGAAACTACAACTAAAAGCAAGTATAAGCAAGCATTTACGAATGCATTTCGAAAAAAAATATAGAGAAAAAATGAATGATTATTCTGCGTTTCTAGCAGCTAAAGAAACCAGTATTCCGGTGCTGGTAATCCATGACAATGATGATCCAGAAGTTCCTGTAAAAGCAGGAAAACATATTTATGAACACCTTAAAAATGGAGAGTTGCTTTTAACGGACGGATTAGGACACCGAAAAATTCTCGGTAATCCTAAAGTAATGGAAAGAATAATTCAATTCATCAAAAACAATTAACTAAATTGCATTGAGCTAGATGCGGTTTAATTTTGAACAACTTTATAGTACATCATAAAATAATAATTTTAAAAAAATTCGTACATCATGAAATATCCTATAGAAAAAACAGAGCAGGAATGGAAAGAACAATTAGGTGAAGAACGATATAGAATCCTTCGTCAAAAAGGAACTGAATATCCACACACCGGAACATATAATTTGAATTATGAAAAAGGTACCTACTGCTGTGGCGCCTGTGGCGAGCCATTATTTGAAAGTAATTCTAAGTTTGATGCACATTGTGGTTGGCCTTCTTTTGATGAATCCATACCTGGAAAAGTACAGTACATTTCGGATGTGACACACGGAATGAAACGCACTGAAATCCTATGCGCTAATTGCGGAAGTCATCTCGGACATGTTTTTGATGATGGCCCTACCAAAACAGGTCAGCGCTATTGCGTTAACTCTTTATCAGTGGACTTTAAAGAATAAAAGTCAAGATTAATTTATCAATTTTATAGTGACGCAGCAATTAACTCTAAACTTTGTTTAAATGTCAATTTTAAAAACAGAAGTAAAGCTGTAAATCATTTGAAACTTGCTTAATCCAAAAATTGGTCAGATGAATATAAATAAAAAGAGCAAAAAGTAATTCGCTTTTTGCTCTTTTATATCTTTTTATATAAGAATTAATTATAGAAAAGAAGCTTTAAGGGCTGGTTTAAAGCGTTTTTTTGATGCTTGTTCGTAGGCGTAACCTAACCCGATTAATTCGCCCTCCTGGTAAGGAGTTCCAAAAAAAGACAATCCAACAGGTAAGTCATAAGCTTGACCACAAGGAACTGTAATATGTGGAAAGCCACTAATTGCTGCTGGAGAAGTTAAGGAATATCCACCCCAACGATCCCCATAAATCACATCAATACTGCAAGCTGGTCCCATTGTAATTCCACTTATAGCATCTAGCTTATTTGCTTTAAAAACAGCATCCAAAATACGTTTACTTCCCTCAAAACTTTGGTTGAGTGCCTCTAAATATTTTTTATCTTCCAATCCCTTTTTGGCATTTGAACTCTCCAATGTCTCTTGTTTAAAGTAAGGCATTGCTTTATCTTCATTCTTATTATTAAAATCAATAACCTCTTTTAAATTTTTAACTTTTGCATTGGCTTTAGCCAAATAGTTATTCAATCCATTTTTAAATTCATACTGCAAAACTTCAAATTCAGCTTCACCAAAAGCATTAATTTTATCTATATAATCAATTTCAACTATGATTGCACCTTGCTGTTTTAGCACGCTGATAGCATTATCTAAAAGTGCATTTATATATTTATTATTACCCTGTGGTTTTTTCTCTATACCAATACGCTTCCCTTTTAAAGCATTTATATCTAAAAATAGCGTATAATCCTTATGATTTTTTCCATTACTTTCAAGAGTTATAGCATCATCCTGGTCAATGGCTGCAATGGCTCCAAGTAAAATAGCTGCATCAGTTACTGTCCTAGCCATTGGACCTGCTGTATCTTGTGTTTTTGAAATTGGGATAATTCCAGATCGACTTACTAAACCAACAGTTGGCTTAATACCAACAATTCCATTAACTGAAGCGGGACAAACAATCGAACCATCCGTTTCTGTCCCTATCGCTACCATGCAAAGGTTAGCTGACACTGCAGCACCTGAACCCGCACTAGAACCGCAGGGATTATGATCTAAAATATAAGGATTTTTAGTTTGGCCACCCCTACTACTCCATCCCGAACTGGATTGCGTAGAACGAAAATTAGCCCACTCGCTCAAATTTGTTTTTCCTATAATAATAGCTCCTGACTCTCTAAGTTTTTTAACTACAAAAGCATCTTTTGATGCAATATTACCAACCATTGCAAGAGATCCTGCTGTGGTTTGCATTTTATCAGCGGTGTCTATATTGTCTTTTATTAAAACTGGAATACCATGTAAAGGACCTCTACTTTTGCCTGCTTTGATCTCCTTATCCATTGCCACAGCAATGGCAATGGCATCAGGATTGATTTCAATAACTGAATTCAATTGAGCACCATTTTTATCAACAGTTTCAATACGTTTTAAGTACAATTGGACTAATTGCTCCGAAGTGTATTTTCCAGAAGCTAATTTCTCTCCCAGACTAGCGATAGTTTCTTCTTCCAGTTCAAAGTTTGTATCAATTACGTTAGCGGGTTCCAACTCTTGGTCTTTTTTAGTGCTTGATGTGCAACCTGTAATTATAAGTGTGGTAAGACCTGCAGACGCTAAAGTTGCAGTGGTTAAAAAAGATCTTCTTTTCATAAATAATGTAGTTTGTTTTGGTAAAATAGGTTGCCACTAAAGTACTTTATATAAATGAATTTCTCTACTACAGTACTAAATTATTATTAGGTCGCTAAAAAATAATAAACAAAGAGGATTTATCTAGAAGTATACTGTAAGGTAACAGGTAAGTTAAAACATGCATTTACATAAATCATACTAATAAATCATCAAAAAAAGTAAACCTTTAAAACCATTTTACAATCCGTTCAATGCCATCATCCGCTTGTTTTAATTTTGTTAAGGCTAATTTCAAATCTATGCCGTACATAACAATATTGTTACTATTACGCAACCAATCTTCCATTTTTTTCATTCCTTTAGCTTTATTAATTGAGATAAGAGTAACAGCCACATTTTCAACACAGTTGACGACTAAGGCAATTTGTTCATCAGTTAAGATAGATTTGTACCTCGTATGAATTTCTTCTGAAGATCGAATGTGTTCGTATTCGTAAGCATCCCCTACTATAAGTTCCTTTCCAGTGTAAGCATCATAATAATGTGCCTTGGTCAGTCCCTTGGATTTTCCACTTGCTAAAGCCATAACATGCATCGCTGCTTTTACTCGATTAAAAACTCGGTCAATTTCTACTCTACAATACGGTCGATTTGGGTCTAACATAGATTTTAAATTTAGAATGGCTACTATTCATAAAGTGACAAAGTTGAAGTCAAATTTTAAAATAGTATATATCTTATTTTTTACTGTTTTAAATGATTAGCCAAACCTATAAATAATTAAAAAATATTCCTTACGGAATTCCGTAAACGAGCTATTTAATTTAAAAAAAATAATCTTTAAAAACTATCGATTAAATACATCAATAAAAATAAAAAAAGCCCTTACCACAGGATAAGAGCTTTCAAAATTTATATTTTAAATTCTAAAAAAATAATCACATGGTAACGGTTGTTCCGTCAATTTCAATCATTTCAATTTTAATGGGATCAACATTAGCTGGCTGTAATAAAAGAATTCGCACTCGACCCAATGCAATTCCTCTTGAAACATGTAATTTAGATTGTTTACGAGTATTTAAACCTTTTCCATTATCAATTATTATACATTCTAAAATTTTACTTTCCAGTATTTCAAAAGAATTTTTAAATTTTAGAAATGGATGTGATTCATCAAAAGCATGAACAAAAACATTTTCTACAAAAGGTTGAAGCAACATTGGATCAACTTCTAAAGTTGCCTCATCAATCAACGGATCAATATAATTTCACAACTAATACCACCTATAAAATCGCATATTTTCTATAAAATATAACTTTTTAAATATTCAACTTTGTCCTTAATTATGATGGTTTGTTTAACAGATTTTTTTAAATTTTTCGCATCAAGACTAGCCAAATGGCATGAGAAAGTAAATCAATCAGGGTTTAAATCTTTCAATACGATCTCTAGATCCATAATGAATCATTACCAAACAATATTGAACTATTTTCATAATAGAAGCACAAATGCCTCAGCGGAATCATTCAATGCCAAAATAAAAGCATTTAGAAGTCAATTCAGGGGTATCAGAAACGTTGAATTTTTCCTTCTTAGGCTAACTAATATTTATGCGTAATTTTTGCTACTCCACAGGTTTTGGGATTGATCCGATTAATCCCCGATTGATCCCCGATTGATCCCAGTTTTGTTCTTAATTCTGTGATCAACGCGGCATAGCTACCAAACAAAAAATCCTCATCAAATAAATGATGAGGATTTTTCAAAGAAAGGCGACGACATACTCTCCCACATAACTGCAGTACCATCTGCGCAGGCGGGCTTAACTACTCTGTTCGGGATGGGAAGAGGTGAGCCCCGCCGCAATAACCACCTTAAGAGGTTATAATTGCTTTGGGCAATTACTGTAATGTTGTTTATTGTTGTATAAACATCAATTACATAATATCTTAACATACTGAGATAAAGAAAATAAAAAGTTTGAGAAAGTTTCTTCCCCGGGTT
>NZ_FNDB01000038.1 GCF_900099915.1 Flavobacterium omnivorum | reverse complement strand
TGAATAATCTTTTTGAGTCCGCTTCACATAGCGTGTTTCTTCATGTTTTTCCATTAGGATACTTTTTGTGTATCGCTATTTCAGGACGGGACAAAATTTAATAAAAAAACCGCAATTCATAATTTGAACTGCGGTTTTTAGCCCCGATTACTGAACTTTGTGTCTACTTTCAACGGAGTTCAGTGAACTTCATTTGAAGAGTAAACCCCACGCTTTTTTCCGTGGATTGCATCGTATAGCGAGATTAGCTCCTAAAAATTATTTGAAATAAGAGAATGTTTCTTCGTTTTCTAATTTCAATAAGGTTTCATAAATTAATTTAATCACGTTTTCAACGTCATCACGGTGTACCATTTCAACCGTAGTGTGCATATAACGCAACGGCAAGGATATCAAAGCCGAAGCAACACCGCCATTACTGTATGCAAAAGCATCGGTATCAGTTCCGGTAACACGTGAAGAAGCTAATCTTTGGAACGGAATTTCTTTTGCCATCGCAGTTTCTAAAATCAATTCTCTCAGATTATTTTGCACTGCCGGTGCATAAGTAACTACAGGACCTTTGCCAATTTTTGTGTCACCTTCAACTTTCTTATCGATCATTGGAGTAGTGGAGTCGTGGCAAACATCAGTAACAATTGCTACGTTAGGTTTGATGGTTTTGGTAATCATTTCGGCACCACGAAGACCTACTTCTTCCTGAACGGAATTGGTGATATACAATCCAAAAGGTAGTTTGATATTATTTTCATGTAACAAGCGAGCCACTTCGGCAATCATAAATCCACCCATACGGTTATCTATCGCACGACAAACAAATTTGTTTTCGTTCAAAATCATGAATTCATCAGGATAGGTAATTACGCAGCCCACATGAACGCCCATTTTGTCAACTTGTTCCTTTGTCTCGCAACCAATATCAATGAACAGATTATCCACTTTAGCCACTTCTTCGTCTTTCTTTCTATTTCGAGTATGTATCGCTGGCCAGCCAAAAACACCCTTAATAATTCCATTTTTAGTATGAATATTGACTCGTTTTGAAGGAGCAATTTGATGGTCGGAACCGCCGTTTCTAATCACATAAATTAATCCATCATCTGTAATATAATTGACATACCATGAAATTTCGTCTGCATGGCCCTCAATTACTACCTTATAAGGAGCATCTGGATTTATAATTCCTACGGCGGTTCCATAAGTATCCGTTATAAAAGTATCCACATAAGGTTTCAAATAGTCCATCCATAGTTTTTGCCCTTCACTTTCGTAACCTGTCGGTGATGCATTATTAAGGTAGTTTTCTAAAAAGTCAAGTGATGACTTCTTTAATATTGATTTTGTGCTCATAAAATTATTTTTTGCTAAATTATAAATTTGGCATTACAGTTGTGTATATATTGTATAATTTTGGCAATAAAAAATTCATATATGAAGCTAATTAAATTTTTAATAATCTTTCTTTTTTTTAGTATTTCTATAAATGCGCAGGTAATTCCGCAGGACACCACAAAAATGGGATATGAATTGAGTGATGATGACTCCATTCTTAACGATACAATTCAGTTGCCCGAGATATTAATATATAAGGAGAAGATGGATCCAGAAGCGAGAAAGCAATTTTTAATGCTTCAAAGTCGTGTTTATAAAACGTATCCTTACGCAAAACTGGCTGCTGAGAGATTAACCACTTTAAATAAAGGGATGGCCAACCTGAAAACCAATAAAGAGAAAAAGAGATACTTTAAGATAGTCGAAGGTTATTTAAGTAATGAATTTGAAGCTAAACTCAAAAAGCTTTCCCGCAAGCAAGGACAAATATTGGTAAAGTTAATACATCGCCAAACGGGTAATACAACCTATGAATTAGTGAGAAACCTTAAAAGTGGCTGGAAAGCATTTTGGTCTAATACAGCAGCTAGTATGTTTGATATTAATTTAAAGACAAAGTATACGCCTTTTGTAGTTAATGAAGATTATTTAATAGAAACCATATTAATACGGGCGTTTGATTCTGGAAGATTACAAAATCAAAACCCTGCAATAGTAGTTGATTATAATAATCTAACCGATTCTCGGCAGTCCAAAGTGGTTATTATAAAGAAATAACAATGACTTGGGCGTTTCCCTGTATAAAAAAGAGGCTATTATCTAAATGGGTAGTAGCCTCTTTTTTATAGAGGGCCGGGCTATTCGCTACAAGTCCTCGTCAAGTTGCGCTGCACTCCACTTGGCTGCGGGCTTTGCGCTGCTATCCCTAACGCGGGGAGTTGTATAATTGATTAAGAATTCGGTGTACCTTATATATAGGTAGGTATAGAATGTCTTACTTATAATGAATACCGTAAGAAACAAACCAGGAACAACTGTCCAAGCGTCAAAAAACCGAAATTATCTAAGATGATACTGCAGACAGGACCTAGAAACTGTATTAAT
>NZ_FNDB01000031.1 GCF_900099915.1 Flavobacterium omnivorum | reverse complement strand
GATGGACTAGGTCGTCCTATGCAGACTATTGCTATTGGACAAGGCGGAAATGGAGAGGATATCATCACTCCAATTATTTACGATGGTTTTGGTAGACAAGACAAGGATTACTTGCCTTATACTGCTGTTAGTGATGGAACATATCGTATGAATGCAGTGTCAGATATTGCTACTTTTTATGATAACACTAAATATGATGCAGATTTTCCTAATTTGACTACTGCTGATATTAATCCTTATTCCCAAAAGCAATTTGAACCATCTCCGCTAAACAGAGTACAGAAGCAAGCGGCACCCGGAAATGATTGGGCAATGGCAAACAACCATACCATCAAACTGGAGTATCAGACCAATATAGCTGGTGAAGTCAAACTATATCTCGTTGCCCTTTCTTTTGCGAACAACACCTATACTCCATCACTATCAGTAAATACTGTCAATAATGGATTTTACTCTCCTAACGAACTTTACAAAACCATTACTAAAGACGAAAACTGGACAAGTGGAAAAAATAATACTACTGAAGAATTTAAAGATAAAGAAGGACGTGTAATTTTAAAAAGAACGTATTCTAATTACACTAATACCCTTGGTGTAATTACTGCAACCGAAGTGTCCCACGACACTTATTATATTTATGACATCTATGGTAATTTGACCTATGTAATCCCGCCATTGGCCAATGGAGCCTTTGAAGCTACCACACTAAGCAACCTATGCTACCAGTACAAATACGATTACCGTAACCGCTTGGTAGAAAAGAAACTACCTGGTAAACAATGGGAGTATATTGTATATGACAAATTAGATAGAGTGGTAGCCACAGGCCCTGCTTTATCGCCATTTAATGATCTTGGACAAACGAATGGCTGGATGATTATCAAATACGATGTCTTTAATCGCCCTGTCCTTACAGCATGGATGCAAGCAGCTGTCTCCTCAGCTGATAGAACAGCATTGCAAAATAGTCACAATGCCATCACTACTACTTTTAGCGAAACCAAAAATGCGAGCACAGATACTATGATCAATGGTGTTTCTTTTAGATATAGCAATGTTGCTTGGCCAACATCAGGGTATCATGTTTTGACGGTTTCTTATTTTGATGATTACAATTACCTTAATGCCCCAGCTATACCTGCAACCATTGAGACGCAAGACGTTTATTATAACAATAAAGTAAAACCCAAAGGCCTGCCAACGGGTTCTTGGACACGTGTATTACAAGCGAGTACACAATATGCCAATGAGTTGGCATACTCCTTGTATGATTTAAAAGGCAGACCTATCCGAAGCTATACGAGCAACTTTTTAGAAGGCTATACCTATATTGATAGTAAGCTTGATTTTACAGGTAAGCCAGAATATAATACTACTTACCATAAAAGACTCTTTAGTGATAGTGAATTGATGATAAAAGAAGTCTTTACCTATTCGCCACAAGGCAGGTTGCTGACTCAAAACCACCAAATTGGAACATTAACTGCTGAGTTGCTGGTTAGTAATGAATACGACGAATTAGGACAACTCAAAGCAAAAGAAGTAGGAGCAAAAACCCAAAAAATAGACTATAGTTATAACATCCGAGGATGGTTGACAGAGATCAATAAGGTTGCGGCCTTGCAGCAAGGAACTGATCCGAAAGATTTATTTGCTTTTAAGATCAATTATAATATTTTATCAAGTGGAATTGAAGGGGTAAGTGCACTTTATAACGGAAACATAGCCGAAACCCATTGGACGACAAGTACTGATAACGTATTGAGAACTTACGGATATAAATACGACGCTATTAACCGCTTGAGCGAAGCCTTGTACAAAAAAGGGAGTGTGGTAAATGCTTATGATGAAAAGCTTACCTATGATGCCAATGGCAACATAAAAACACTTTTACGTTATGGAAGTTTAAATGACGCCACACCTGTTTTAATTGATGATCTTGCCTATGATTATAAGTCTACGGCAAGTAATCAATTGATGAAAGTTACAGATGTAAAAGTGAACAATGGCAGTTTTATAAATGAGTTTAAAGACAGTGCTTCAAATACTGTAAATGATTATGACTATGATGCCAATGGTAATATGATCAAGGACAACAATAAAAACATTACAGCCATAACCTACAACCACCTGAACTTACCTACCAAAATTACATTTAGCACTAAAGGTTCTCCATATATTAATTACATTTATAATTCAATTGGAAAAAAATTACAAAAAACAATACACACTTATAATTCAACAACTCAAACCACAACAACTGTAGATACTTATTATCTAGATGGATTTCAATACAAAAGAACATTTTCATCCTCTCCTACTAGTAAGACTATTGCTGTGACAAATTTAGAGTTTTTACCTACTGCCGAAGGCTATATAGAACCTACTGGAAGTTCTTACAAATATGTGTACCAGTACAAAGATCATCTAGGCAACATACGTGTAAGCTATGACAAGAGCTTAACAATACAAGAGGAAAATAACTATTACCCTTTTGGATTGAAACACGCTGGCTACGGTAATACAATATCTTCTACTAATGGTGCGTTAAAGTATAAATACAACGGAAAAGAGCTGCAAGATGAGCTGGGACTTAACATGTATGACTATCATGCTAGAAATTATGAACCTGCATTAGGACGTTGGATGAACATTGACCCACTAGCGGAAAAGTCAAGACGCTTTTCTCCTTATACCTATGCTCTTAATAATCCAGTCTTTTTTATTGACCCTGATGGGATGATGGCTAAACCAACTCCATTAGAGGCTGCATTAATGGCAAAACATGTTTATGCTGACAAAAATGATAAAGTAGAGTTACAAGGCGGATGGAAATCTTCTACTGCAATGTCAAGTCTAAATTACAGCAATGAAAAAACAGGTTTTAAATCTGCATTATATGAACGAACTGTCGATGGAAAAACAGAATATACCTATGCAACAGCAGGAACAGAAGATGGAAAGGACTGGACGAATAATGGAACTCAATTAGCTGGTGCTTCTGAGCAATATAGTCAATCAGTTGGAAATGCTAAAACACTTGAAAAAGGACTGGATGGCGAAATTACCTTTACTGGGCATTCACTTGGTGGTGGTCTCGCTGAAGCCAATGCTATAGCAACTGGTGATAGTGCTATTACTTTTAATGCGGCTGGAGTTTCGATGTTTACTGGTGGTATAACAAAAAAATCAGATACACATGCTTATATAATGTCAACTGACCCATTAAATGGAATTCAACAAGTAGTTAATTCTTCATTAGTACCAACAGCTGGCGGAGAAAAACATTTTTTAAGCCCTAGAAATGCAAGTGGAATTTATAATGGACATAGTATTAATTCTGTTATAGATTCATTGTCTCAACCAACAGCTATTCAAAGTATGTGGAATACTATTAAACAAGCATTAACCCCTCCAAGCTTTCATTAATTAGATAGCATCAAATAATAAAATGTAATGAAAAACAAAATCATATTGATAATTTTATTTATAGCAGTTAGCTGTAATAATAAAGAAGAAAAAGTAAATAATAGAGAAAGTAAAATAAATAAGAGTGAACTTTTAGGAAATGACATCAGGTTATTTCAAGATACACCAGTTTGGAATTTAGCTAAGGCTGTTGAAGATGAAAATCTCACATTAATAAAAGAAGAAATAAATTTAAAAAAAACAAACCCAAATTATAAAGAACCCAAATTTGGAAGTACATTGTTAATGTTAGGAATAAAAAACAACAAGTATAAAAGTGTAAATCTTTTATTATATTTAGGAGCAGACCCAAATTTAGGTGATTCTTATGCAGGAGAGACTGCAATGATATGTGCTTCGAAAAGTAGTGATATAAATTATTTGAAATTACTTTTGAAGTATAAAGGCAATCCAAATTCTAGAGAAAATGTTCAAACAAAAAATGGAGACCAAGCAAGAAAAACAGCATTGACTTCTGCTATTTCATACTATGATTCTACTAGCCTTGAAAAAGTAAAATTGTTAATTGATGCCGGTGCAGATTTAAATTATTATAATGAAGGACATACAGACTTGCCTCTTGGATTATCACTTACATTAGACAAAATGGACGTTGCTCTTTATTTAATCCAGAGGGGAGCTAATTACAATTTACCAATGTCAAAAGATTCAAAAGGTCGAAATATTTACATTTTAAAGGCTTTACGACAATGTGTTTTTGATTTGGAATCAACAGAATTTCAGCAAAAGAAACAAATTATACAATATCTAAAAAATAAAGGACTTAATTATTTTGAAGAGCCTATTCCAGAAAAGACATTGAAAAAGATTAAAAAGAAATATCCAGATAATTGGATGCAATATATAAACAAATATTAATCAGCATTTAGATTTTGAATCAACTATAAGAAATATTTGCAATTTTTACAGTCAAACAAAGCCGTGCTCCTCACACGATTCTTTTATAAAAAAGCGATCCATTTAAGGAATTATCTTAAAAATGAGGTAGTTATTATAATATTGTCGAAATAAAAAAGTCTCGAAGTTTCAGAATAACAAAATAGAAAACCTAATACTAGATATGAATCTGGTATTAGTTTTTTTTTATTTTGTTTTAGTATTACGACTCACAGTTTTTGCACTTATTTTGCTGGTTTAGCATCACTCTCCATCTTTTTTGCTCCTCAAAATGGGTTTTGTAGCTTTTCAGGTCTATTATATTTCCTTCAAAAGTTTCTGTTGGAGTATTTCCTTCCAAGGAAAATTGCGGGCGTATCGTGTTGTAAGTTGGTACATCTTCGGCTAGAGCATGTATAAGTTGCTTTCTGTTTTCTAAATTTCGAGGCAGTAAAAACTGGTGCTTGATAATTTTATTGAAAGCCTCAATTTTAGAGTTAGAAAAAGGGATGTCTTTTTGGGCAATCAAGTGTTTGATGTCTTGATCGGTCGTGTTCAAAAATTCCTGAATTGTGGTATTTACATTTTCCACACCGCCATCGGTGACAAAAGTAATGGGGCTATTGTTTTTGTGTTTTAAATAGGCTTTCTTCAATAAGTTTTTAATCGCTTTTGGGCTGGACCTGTTTTCAACGCTGTAACCCAAAATCATCTTAGAATAATGATCCATCAAAAAATGAATGTAGTGTTTTTTCTCATCAGCCGTTTTCAATATCGTTACATCTGCACACCAAATTTCGTTGGGTCTAAAGCTTGTCAACGAAGAATATATTTTTTTAGGCTGTAAATGTCTCGAAGCGGTATAGCCCAACAATTTGGTGTATTTGTACCAACTAGTTAAACAAATGGAAACATCCGCATTCCGTAATGCTAGTAAATAGATGGAAGACTTGGACCAATATGTATAGTCATCATTTTCCATATACTTTTTGATTTGCAAAATTTCCTTTTTTAATAATTGATGGGGATAGTGTTTCACACACCACAAAAAGTACGAGGAGTCGCATTTATTAATGACCAAGGTTTTGTAATTATGATAGGTGGCTCTTGAAATATTGAAGACTCTTAATGCAGTCTCAACAGGAACTAGGTCTTTTACCATTTCGATGGCATTAACCATTTTCTCTTTTTGTAGAGCTAGCTGATGCTTAACTCCTTTAACGGAGCTGATAATTTCATGATAGGTATCGGATAATTTGAAATACCCCTCCATTAATTTTTTGGCATTTCTAGATTCTCCCGTTCTTTTTATGAGTTCTAATTCTTCTTTTATAAATGTAGCCACTTCACAGCCCAAATATTTATCATCACTTTCTCGTTCCCATCTGTGCTTGTTTGTTTTTGGAATTTGGGACATTATAGCAATTGGTAAGTTATTATATAAACCGTTTCTAATGTAGTGTTTGACATTGCTGTCCCAAGAAATACGAGAGGGAGAATAAATCATAAATAAAAATTTATATAGATTTGCGATAGAGTGCTATTGCTCAAAAAACAAACCGTCAATGTCAGCTATTAAACATAAATCACTTTTATAGCACTCATTTGTAATCTTATTTCTCTTTAATGCTTAAAGCAGGACTTCATTAACAAAACCACACATTTCACTGTGTATTTTTATCTTTTTTTTAAGATAAAATGTTTATTTTTACGAGAATTATTCTGTTAAAATATGAAAAAAACACTGCTTATTATAGTACTATTCCTTTCTTTAGGGTGTTTTGCCCAAGGCGAAGCCAATATCTGGTATTTTGGTCAAAATGCAGGTTTAGATTTTAATAGCGGTAGTCCAGTAGCTCTCGCTGATGGGCAATTAGTTACACAAGAAGGCTGCGCAACTATTTCAAATGCAAGTGGGCAATTATTATTTTATACTGATGGTGTCTCTGTTTGGAACAAAAATCATCAAATAATGCCAAATGGCACTAACTTATTTGGAGATTCATCCAGCACACAATCTGCAATCATAATACCTAAACCCAATGACCCAAATATGTACTACATTTTCACTGTAACAGAATTAGGTCGCGCTAAAGGCGTCTGTTACTCTGAAGTAAATTTAAGTTTAAACGGTGGATTAGGCGATGTTACTTTAAATAAAAACATACAGCTATTTACGCCTTCTACTGAAAAAATTACCGCTGTCAAAAATAAAAATGGAAATGAATACTGGGTCGTTGCCCATGAATATGGCGGCAACAACTTTTTAGCTTACAATGTTACTGCGACTGGTGTAAATAGCACAGCAGTTATAAGTAGTGTTGGCACATCAATAGATAGCAATGAAAATTTTACTATTGGGTATTTAAAATTTTCTCCTGATGGTACTAAATTAATAAGCTGTAATGGGTTTATTAATGTAGAGTTATATGATTTTGATGCCACAACCGGAATAATAAGTAATCCTAAAGTAATCCTCTCTACTCCAGACATTTCAAATTATGGAGTTGAGTTTTCGCCCTCTGGTAATATAGCCTATATTACATATGGCGGATATACATCTAATGATAAGTTAATTCAATTTGACTTGACAGCTGCTGATATTGAGGCTTCTGCAATTACAATATATAACAGGTACACAAGTTTAAATTATTTAGGAGCATTACAATTAGGCCCTGACGGAAAAATATATGGGACCGTCCTATGGCAAGATAACTTATTTGCTATTAATAATCCAGATGTCTTGGGTGCTGCTTGTAATTTTGATTTAAATGCAGTGTTGTTAACAAACGGAAGTTCTAATTATTTTGGGTTACCCCCATTTATCACTTCTTTTTTTAATGTTGGAATTAATTTAAACAATAATTGTGTGGGAGAAGTATCTTCTTTTTCATTAAGTGGAAATCAAAACACCACTTCTGCAAACTGGAATTTTGGCGACGGTAATACATCAACAGATATAAGTCCTAACCATATTTATGCAACAGCCGGTACTTATACTGTCTCAGTTGCTGCCTTAAGCGGAAGTGACACAACTACTAAGACGAGGGATATTATTATTTCAAAAATTCCTACTGCGACACAACCACAAAACCTAATGGTTTGTGACAGCAACAATGATGGTATTTACAGTTTTGATCTAACTACTCAAAATACAGCAATATTAAATGGACAAAACCCCAATTTATATACCGTAACCTACTATGCCAATGTTGCGAATTATGACAATAACAACTCTATTTCTACACCAAATAATTATGAGAATGCAATAGCTTACCAACAACAAACTATAATTGCCAAAGTTTCGAACAAGGAAAATGGAAGCTGCAAAAGCACTACCAGCTTTGACATTGATGTATTTGAGATGCCTAAACCAAATTTAGACCTTCCTAGCCTAAGCAGTTGCGATAACACGAGTGTTGGAACTGATACCGACGGTCTCATATTTTTCGATTTAACTTTACAAGAAATGACTCTTTTAAATGGTCAATCGGGAACCCAATTTTCGCTTTATTATTTTAAAGATGCTTCTTTAACCCAAAATATTACAAACCCTACAGCCTTTCAAAACACGAATCCTATCGAAACTATTTACGTAAAAATGGTCAATAACGACAATGTAAATTGCGCTGTCCCAACCTCTTTTAAAATTGAAGTTTTAGCTTTACCCTTAGTTACCAAATATTAGATTTAAAACAATGCGATGATGATATTGATGGTTTTAGTGCATTTAATTTAGAAGAAGCCATTGATAAAATAACTGCTAATGCTTCAATGGAAACGATTACTTTTTTCCGAACAGCAGTTGAAGCACAAAACAATGTCAATCCTATTCTAAATACCACAACTTACACCAATCGAGTCGTTAGCAATGACAAAGTGTATGTACGTGTAGCCAACAGCAATGACTGTTTTAGCATCACTCAACTGAATCTGATAGTTTCCACCACTCAAATTCCTTTGAATTTCATCAAGACTTTTACCCAGTGTGACGATGTTCTTTTGGGAACCAATGTTGATGGAATCGCTTCCTTTGATTTTAGTAGTATAACCAATGAAATTCAATCCATTTTCCCTATCGGTCAAGTATTGGACATAAGCTACTATAGAAATCTAGCTGATGCACTTTCCGAAAAAAATACGATTACTAATATTACGAACTACAGAAACACAGGCTATCCTAATACTCAAAACATCTATGTTCGGGTAGACAGTAGATTAAACAATGATTGTTTAGGGTTGGGAAGTTATATTTCACTAACCGTAGAATCAATTCCTATCATAGAACCAATTACCCAAACACATTGTGATGATAATCAAGATGGGCTGTATGCCTTCGATACTTCATTAATTCAGACTAATTTATTAAATGGATTGACTAATGTGACGGTTTCTTATTTTGATCAAAACAATGTGCAATTGTCCAGTCCATTGCCAAATCCATTTGTAACAGCTTCACAAACGCTCAAAGTAGTTGTGAAAAACAATACGGCAAAGGCTTGTTCATATGATTCAACGGTGAAATTTATAATAGATGATTTACCCGAAGCTTTTCCAGTTTCAAAAACCTTAACAACTATTTGCGATGATGAAGTAGATCCTCGCACACAAGACGGGAAATATGCTTTTGACACCTCTAGTTTTCAAAACACGATTCTTGGAGGACAATCGAATAGGATTGTGAAATATTTTGATGCAAATAACAACTCCCTTCCAAGCCCATTACCCAATCCATTTGTTACATCATCACAAGATGTAACAGTTGAAGTTATTAATCCTTTAAATACTACTTGTACGGCGAGTTTAACAATTCCATTTGTAGTTAACCCAATTCCCAATATTGTGCTAACTGGTGATCAATTAGTATGTAGTAACTTGCCAACTTTTACCAAGGATATTGATGCTGGCCTTTTTGACCCATCCACAGAGGCTAATTATACTTATATATGGAATTTTAACGATTCACCTATTGTTGGTGAAACCGCTTATACTTTAACCGTAAATAAAGAAGGGGTTTATACCGTTGAAGTTACAAATAGCGAAGGTTGCTCAAGAACAAGAAAAATAACGGTATTAGCTTCCGACAGCGCTAAAATTACAGATATAGACATCATTGATTTAGCCTCCTCAAATAGCATTACCGTTACTGTAACCGGATCAGGTAATTATGTCTATGGACTTGATGATGAATTCGGATCTTATCAAGAAGAAAATGTTTTCTCTAATGTAAATGCAGGAATTCATACCGTTTTTATTAGAGATTTAAATGGATGTGGCGTGGTTCCAAAAGAAGTGGCTGTCTTAGGAATTCCAAATTACTTTACTCCAAACGGTGATGGCATCAACGATTATTGGAATATAAAAGGTGTTAATGCTTCTTTTAATACAAAAACTATAATTTATATTTTTGATCGTTATGGAAAATTAATAACACAAATCAAACCGACATCCCAAGGATGGAACGGCACTTTCAACGGGCAGCAAATGCCTACAACGGATTATTGGTATTCAGTACAAGTGGAAGACGGACGAATCCTTAAAGACCATTTTTCTTTAAAACGATAAAATGTACGCAAACAGAAAACAATTTTATTACTTTTACTACATATTTTAAAAAATGAAGTGAGCATATACGGATTCATCGTAAACCACGAAGGGGCTTAAACGAAACTAAGTTCAATGATACAAATAAAACATTATAGTAAGTCATCAATTAAATGTTCCAAAAAAAATATTATCTACATATGAAAAATAGCTTTTCTATATTACTGCTACTGGTTTTCTCGGCATGTCAATCGACATTAATCAAAAATGACCGATACATGATCTCCCCTACCACAACCGAATTAGGGAGTATCGGACAATCAAAATCTGTATTGAACCTCCAAAACGATTTCGATGCGAGAACATTACCTAAGTTAGAAAACAAAATCAGGGTCTCGGTAGAGCCAATTCCATTTAACAAAAGGCTAAATAAGATTTATACCACTAAAGCAAAATTTAATCAAAATCAATCGAAAGTAACATATATTGACAGTCTTCCTTCAAAACCGGAATTGGTCAAGATTCAATTGCTCGATGTTACAGGTTTTGTAAAAGAACTGAATGCCGACTATAATGCTGATGCATTTAAATTGTTGAACGACACACAAAATTTAGAAATCATTTCAAGTATAGCTCTCTATTTATCAGCCGATGAAATAGCCAAAATAAGACTGGCAGACACTTACTACTTGACAAATTATCAAGACACTAAATACGCTCTCTCTTTGTATAAACTAGGTAAGAAAATAGAAACGATTGATCTAAATTCAGGAACAGTCATTGGCTATCGACTTAGCCATTTTTGCTGGGGTGCTACAGAAAGAGGCAAATGGTATATTGCCGATATGACGGAAGGTCGTAGTCGCTGCAAAGGAAATACAGAATCCAGAATCTCTGAAAAGAAAAAATCAAAAAGCTTGTATCGAATGTAAATTGATCACTTGTTCTTAATTATTAGACTACCCAGAACCCAGTCAAAGGCTGAGTTCGATTTCCTTTTTTGTACTATGAAATGGAATAAAAATGTATTGAGAATTGTTGTCTATACTAAATCTATTAAACGAATAACAAACTACAAATGACTAAATCCACACTATCTAAATTTCTTCTCGGCGGCTGTTTTTTATTGCTTACTTCTTGTGAAGAAATACTCTTCGAGAAGGATATTTCAAAAAATGAAGTCATACTGGTTGCTCCGGTAAATAATGCTCAGTTTTTTTCAACAGGAGTAACCTTTACCTGGGAAACGGTTCAAGAGGCCACAAAATATAAACTGCAAATCGCAAAACCAAATTTTACTGATCCGTTACAGATCGTTTTAGATACCATTATTACAAATACTAGTTTCACCCATCAGCTCGCTATTGGTTCGTACGAATGGCGAGTACAAGCCAGCAACGAATCCTACAGCACTAATTATTCAAGTAGTTTCTTTACAGTCGTCAACAATGCCGATTTTCAAAGTAATATCGTGATTTTAAATACTCCTGTCAGTAATTTAATTACAAAAACGGCAGTACAAAGCCTAAGTTGGCAACCTATAATGGATGCTTCTGCTTACCAAATCAAAGTAATAGATGGTAGTAATAATATAATCAGCGACCAATCTATTACAGGGACAAGCTTAAATTTTACTTTTCCAGAAGGCACTTATCAATGGAGGGTCAGGGCTAATAATGGAACACAAAAAACGCCTGACTCCTCCCGTTCTATTTTGGTGGACACAACAGCACCTAATAATCCTGTTTTGTCCAGCCCCGCAAATGCAAGCACGACAGCAAATAAAAGTTTTAGTTTTCAATGGACCAGAACCCCAATTTTGGGAAGTATAGAAAAGGATAGTATTTACATCTATACCGATAGTGCATTAAACTCTTTACAACAAAAAAAAGAAGCAAATAGTCCTTTTGTCACAAATCTTGATTTGGGAATATTTTATTGGTACGTAAAATCATTTGACCAAGCGGGAAACGTCAGCAACAAAAGCGCAGTTTTTAGTTTTACTATAAATTAAATCCCAATGAAAAACAAAAAAAATATCTATATCCTGTTGCCTGTTGTACTTTTCATATGGGGAGCTGTGATGTACCAGTTTTTTTCTTTTGCAAACACTAAAGAAACTCAGCAACTAACTTCAACTGAATTTCAAATAAAAACTTTAACAATTACAGAAAGAGATACCTTTTCAATAAATGTAAATTACAGAGATCCCTTTCTAGGAAAAATGTTTGCACCACAAAATAACGTTACTTCTAAAAAAACTTCTAAAACAAGGAAAGAACCACAAATTGAAGAACCCCTTATTTGGCCCCCTATTCTATATAAAGGAATTGTATCGGACACCAAGGACAAGATCAAGATTTACATGCTAATCATTGGCGGAAAAACCTGTCTGATGAAAAAAGGGGAAACTGAAAACGAAGTGTTTTTGAAGGAAGGGGACAGAGAATCTGTGTATGTGAAATATAAAGGAAATCTAAACCTCATAATGTTAGCGGAGTGAAAATACAGTTGAATCACAAACTTAAATCAGGGGCCTTACAGTTTACCGTTTTTGTCGCCGTATTAATCGCCTTACTTTTAAGCGGGCTCATATTGTATGCCTATACCTTTGGCTACATGAAAGAGCAGTCGAAAGCTGCAATCGAAAACATTCAACTTTCAGATACTGCTATAGCCTACCTTTTAGAACAGTCAGAAATCAGCAAAGATACCCTAACCATAGATTTCATAAATAAAGAAAAACAGACTGTAAAAGTGCAAGTATCCCCCTGGGGCATTTTTGAAAAAGCGGTGGCTGTAACCCAACACAGAAAAAAGATATTTACAAAATTGGCTATTATTGGCTCAACGAGTAGTGCGGCGAATTCGCCTACTCTATTTCTACAAGAAATATTAAATCCGCTAACTTTGGTGGGCAATACCAAAATCAAAGGAACTGCCTATTTACCTTCGCAGGGGGTCAAATCTGGATATATAGCTGGAAATAGTTATTATGGCTCCCAATTAATCTACGGCAAAATAGAACGCAGCGCATCCGAACTCCCACAACTACACAAAAAGACTCTTGACCAACTAGCTTTTTATAACAACGAATATAAACCCCGCAAGCAGGAGGATTACATTAATTTAGAGGCAACTCGAAGACTGGTCAACTCTTTCAAGGCAAGGACAAAAAATGTTTACTCAAAAGATGTACTGGTTTTGAAGGATGTCACTTTTACAGGAAACATAGTCATCAAATCAGATACATTAATCATCATCAAAAAGACAGCACTCTTGAAAGACCTGATTGTAATTGCCCCAATTATAGAAATAGAATCGGGTACTACGGGTAATTTTCAAGCTCTTGCCACAAAAAGAATTACAGTAGGTAAAGACTGCACTCTAAATTACCCTTCCGCTTTGGTGCTATATCAAGACAACAAGCTTCCAAAAATTAACATATCGAACATTCCTTTCGATAACCAAATTTTTATCGATGCAGCTTCCATAATCAAAGGCAGTGTCTGTTATTTACAGACTAAAACCGAAAGTGATTACAATACACAAATAGTATTGGAAAAACAATCCAGAATAAAAGGGCAGGTGTATTGCAACGGGAATTTTGAACTAAAAGGAACAGTTTCCGGATCAGTTTACACCAAACAATTTATAGCCAATCAAGCAGGTTCAATATTCATAAACCATATTTATGAAGGAACCATCGAAAACGAAAATGTTCCTGCCTTTTTTGGCGGGATAGTCTTCGAGAAAGAGCGAAAAACCGTGATGAAATGGTTGTACTAAAAAAAATAAAATCGGCAACTCTAGTCGAAGCAATAGTAGCCACTGTACTGATCGTAATTGTGTTCGTGGTTGCCAGTTTAATATTGAACAATTTACTGCTGAATACGTTTTCAAAAAACACTCACCAAATAGAAAACCACCTAAACGAATTAGAATACGAGATACAAAATGGGCATCTGAAATTCCCCTATCAAGAAAATTACAAGGACTGGAACATACAAATTAATAAAGAAAAAACGGAATCACTAGAGACGCTAATCATTTTAGCCACAAAAGAAAAGAGCCAGAAAAAAATATCGAGACATCTAATTTATGAGTAAAAATAAAATAAAATCGTTCACCCTTTCTGAACTATTGATTGTTATGGTCATAACTGCCATAGTTGTGGGAATGGCTTTTAGCGTATTACGTTTAGTCCAAAAACAAATCCATACGATTCAGGAAAATTTTGACAAGACCAGCTCTCTAGCCCTTTTTGAACAACGTTTATGGCAGGATTTTAATGAATTGCATAGTATTGAATATGAGGTGAACGGTAACAGCTTATATATGGAATCAGAAATGGATACAGTAGTGTACTCATTTCAAGAAGACTATACGCTAAGAAATAGCGACACTTTAAGACTAAAATTGACTTTGGATAAAATTCTTTTTAAAGGAAAAGAAATACAACAAGGCCCTACTGATGCAATATCCATTTCGTGCCAAGCAGAACTACCATACTATGAAATATTTATTTCAAAAAAAAATGATGCAACCCTTTTTATGAATTTAGAAAATGGCATTTAAACTAGAAAACATCCAGAACAAAAGTGCGTCTCAAAAAAAGAAACGGGCTACTATAGAAGACCTGCTAAAAAAAGAGGTTGTTTTTTTTGGCCAAAGCTTCAATAACAAGAAGAAACAAGCATTCTACATGGAGCTGGCTGTTTTACTCAAAGCCGGAATCACCTTCAAAGAAGGATTGACATTAATTGTAGAATCCCTAAATAAAAAAACCGACCAAGAGCTCATACAGACCATACTCAATGATGTGATTAACGGGAAACCCTTCTCAGAAGCTTTATGGGCTTCCAAATCATTCTCTGAATACGAATTCTATTCCATAAAAATAGGGGAAGAAACCGGAACAACGGCCAAAGTATGCCAAGAACTTGGCCTATTTTACGAACGCAAAAACGAGCAAAAACGAATTATCATAGCTGCACTCACCTACCCTTCGATCGTGTTAACTACGGCAGTTTTCGTAGTAGTATTTATGCTAAACTATGTTGTCCCCATGTTTCAGGATATTTTTAGGCAAAATAATGTAGAACTTCCTATGTTAACAAAGATGATTGTCAAATTATCCGCAGCTACCAAAACGTATGGCATTTATGGACTACTGTTTATTTTTATACTAATTATTTTAGGTAGAGTATTCAAAGACAATCCACAATTACGGAAAACAACACACCATTTCGTATTGAAAATTCCAATTTTAGGAAAATTTATGACTAAAGTGTACTTGGCCCAATTTACACAGGCCGTAGCCTTGTTAACCACCGCAAAAGTACCGTTATTAAACAGTATTCAAATGGTAAAAAAAATGATCCGTTTCGTGCCGTTGCAGGAAGCACTTGACAAGGTCGAACATAGCATCTTAAAAGGGAATAGCCTTAGCGCAAGCCTGAAAGAAAATCCCTTGTTCGATAACCGCATTATATCCTTAGTCAAAGTAGCCGAAGAAACCAACCAAACCGAATATGTCTTCAAACAGCTAAGCGAACAATACAATCAGGAGGTCGTGCAACAATCCAAAACAATGACTACCGTTTTAGAACCGCTAATTATACTATTTGTGGGAGTTCTCGTTGCCATTTTATTGGTGGCCATGTACTTGCCAATGTTCCAGTTGAGCAGTGCCATTGGTTAAAAGAGACAATCTCTTTGCCATTTAGAATACCCTTTTATTTGTTTTATAGAATTGTATCAAAGTAAATTTTATATTGTTCGTCGATTGTTTAGTTTTAATATTAATAAATTATTAAGGTGAAATGTTTTGTTAATTCATTATCGATTTGTAAGAAAAATTTTTATTTTTATTGAAATTAAAGTTTAAACTTACAGAAAATATACTGTCTTTATATCTCAAACTGAAATACAGTAGACAAATAAATACGATGAAATTAATAGGAAATTTAGACAAATCATCTGCAATTATAAAAGAAATGTTTAGAATATAGTTGGAGTTATTTTCTAAGATAATTGAAAAAGATATATAATTTAAATACATTGTTGTCCGATAAAAATAATCGGAACGTTATTTTTTCTTTGTTTTTCAAGGCTTGACGAGGTTTAAACCTAGTTCAGCTTGTTTTTTACTACTTTCCTGAGAATTCGATGTACTAAAAAATATAATTTTTGGTTTCTTCTATCGAATTTTATCCGGTTGCTAAATAATCATCAAACAAACCCAATTGCCCATCGCTTTTGGTATTTAATTCCCAGTCTTTTTCAGGGCTTTCTAAAAATTTAGTTAGATGAATATAGTTGAATAAATGAATTCTACAAAAACTAACTAAATTGGAAAAAGAC
>NZ_FNDB01000032.1 GCF_900099915.1 Flavobacterium omnivorum | reverse complement strand
TTCTGTTTCTCTAGAAGTTTTACTTTGGCTTCAAGTTCCATTATCTTTTGTTCTGGCGACTTTGACATAGTAAATGGTGTTTGGTTTTCCCAATCAAAGTTACCGAATTTTCTAAGCCATTTAACAACAGTTGATCTATTTTGAATGCCATAAGTCTTTGTGGATTCTGTAACTGTAAGTTGTCCTCGTTCAATTTCTTGAACAATTTGTAATTTAAAAGACATTGAATAATCTTTTTGAGTCCGCTTCACATAGCGTGTTTCTTCATGTTTTTCCATTAGGATACTTTTTGTGTATCGCTATTTCAGGACGGGACATACAGATGAAATAAAAGGGTTTGACTCCAAAGTCAAACCCTTTTATTTTAGAACGAAACACAAGGTTTTAGTTAAATCCAGTTACTTCATAAGTTCCGTTATTGATGGTATGCAGTAGCACACCATTATCATAAACTTGCATGTTTGTTTCACCTCTAGTTACTTTTAGACCGTTAATAGTAACCTGTTCTTTAATGGTATAACTCCCTGATGTTTGAAATTTTTTTCCAATCTTGGGGACGAATCCATAGTAATTGAGTAGCTCTAAAAATCCCAACGTATTGCTCTAGATCAATTCTATTCTCTAACGTGTTTTGATCAAAAGTATAGGTTCCTTTATCCAGATTCCATAAATCTACTTTCGATTTAATAATGGCTCGGTATCCGTTATTTGAAAAAAATCGAAAATTATACTGGTTTGCTGCTAAATTAGGATCATGTGATCCAGCGTTGAAGTTAGTAGCAAAAGTTAGATTATTTGTTTCAAAATGTAAATCACTAATAAAACTAGTACATGTTGTTGCTTTTACTTTGTTAGAGATGATTTTTCCATTAATTTTTTTTCTTTTTTGAGGAACGTCCAACAAGGGAGTATTTGTCTCAACTTTTACTAATTCTCCTGAAAAATTAAAACTTAGATTTTTGCTTGACTCGTCATAAACAAAGTTGTCAACAGTAAATAGTCCTTTAAGGTTAAAATCTGGAGTGTCAAATGGACTAGTGCTTTCGCCAAATCTAGTATAACTTACTTTTCTAAGGATCCCTTTTTTAGTTATCGCTAATTCAAAAATAAAATGAGGTTCGTTTTTTCCCTTATCATAAATGAGTGAAACGAAAATAGTATTACAATTTTCATTGACGACAAATGATTCATTTACGATTTTGAATTTTTCATTCTCAATTTGAAGATCAATAGATTGTTCAATGACTTTGTTAGTTATTTCATCTTTGTCGCAAGACAAAAACAGTATAAAGAAATACGGGATTAAAATTTTAACTGAAAATTTCATAAGGTTATTGTTAGGTAAGGGTATCTTTATTTTTGTGCCTACCATTGAACTTGAATTGGTCTTACTTGAAACTCTACTTTACCAGTATAATATGTTCTTGTAGCAAATTGCCCAGTATTAGGATTTTTATTTACTACATTATCGTAAAAAGGAATTACAGAGTCGAATAAATTGTTGCTTTTCGTTGTTTTTTTGACGATATAATCATTTGATTTTGATTCTTCAATTGACGCTCCATATTTCGTGCCCACTTTAACAACCTCAAAAATTGTCCCGCTTAATTCGGTAGAAAAGTTAGCATTGAATTTTGAACTTATTGATTGTTTAGTTTCAATTATTAATGGATCATCAACTTCTTCAAAAGAAAATTTCCATTCATTTGAAAATCTATTTAAATCCCACGTTTGAAATTCTAACACTGTACCGTAATTATTATTCAAAAAATTTATAGTTTTTAAGCCAATTATAGTTGTACGAATGTAAGTTTTTTTGAAAGGCCAATTAAATCTGCTGTATGCTTCATATTTTAATTCAAATAAATCAGACGGTTTAGCAAAAAAGCCTTTTTTATCTGATTCACCAGTGTTTGATGCTTTTGATCCATAAAAGCAATAAATCATAAATTCAAATTGTCCGTCTGTCCATCCGGAGGAGCTATTGAGTCTATAATCAGTTACTTGTTTTGGGTCATCTGTGTTTGAAATAGTATTAAATGCTCCTTGTGCATCATTTCCCGACATTTTGAAAGAGGTTATGTATTCTCTATACTTCCCACCACTAATTGCTCCTTTTTGCTTGCTAGGAGTCAATCCATAATAGATGTTGTCTCTTTGCCAACCCTCTGATGCAGTACCTTCCCAAACATTGTAAGCATCCTTTAAAAATTGACTTTAGCACCATCATTTTTTATGTTGGAAAATAGCAAAATTACTGAACATTTCTATTCGATTTGCTACATAACAAGTAACAATCATTACGTTATAATTTTACTCTTAAAGTAGGTAATATAGCTATGGTTTCAACACCATTTAATGAATAATAGAACTTGCTTTTTAAACCAAGTTCAGCATAACTATTGAGTTTGAAATAATATTCTAAAGATCCAAATAAACCCAAATTGTCTGCTCGATTTTTTTCGTTTATTAACACAAACACAGTATTGTTATCAATATTAGTAATATCGCTTCTGTTCATATTTTCAATAAAATAGTATGCTCCAAGCGTAAACTGCAAATTGTTTTTAAAAACGGTTCTAAAATGAACATCATAAAAGTCTTTGGTATGAATGTTTCTATAGTTTTGTAAAACCAAACCAGTATTGGTTGAAGTAAGTATTACACCATCATCTATATTTTTTGCATGCTGTAACCTAGAATAACCTAATCCAATGTAGCGGTCTTTAGGTAATTTAAAATCAAAATTTATTTCATAAAACGAGCCAATATTTGGCAATTCAAAAGGTACGGGATCATCTAAAAAGGATTTGGAGTACTCGATGTAGGATAGACCATAAGAGAACGAAATTTCAATTTTTTGTTCTTTGTTTTCTTGAGCAAATAAAGAAGTTGAAAGAAAAAATATAGTTAATAGTAGTCTATTTTTCATAGGATTAGATTTTATAAGTAACTGTTTTTTAATTTTAATGAATGTTTTATTGAATCATTTTTCTAAAAATAATTTTATGATAATTAGAATCTTTTACCAATATTTAAAGTAAGGTTATAGTGGTTAGGATACACCGGAATTGAGTTAATTTTTTTTTCGCCAATAGGCATTAAATAGTACGGACTGATACCAACAAAGTAATTCTTATAAAATGTACATTGAAATTGTAATCCTAAGGTATAATAAAAAGTATTTAAATTACCTGAAGTGGTTCCATTTTCATAAGTAAGTATCTGTCCATTATTAAAATCATAAGTCCAATTTTTTACATCATGCGCTCTAGAATATGAAAACAAATAGCCAGCACCTAAATTAAAATTAAATAAAAACCGATCATTATTAACAAATAGATAATCTATCTTAGTTCCTACAGTAACAGTATTTATTTTTGACCAAAGCGAATTAAAATATACACCTGAGTAGGTTTGATCCATTAAATAATTATCGACTGCTGTTGCATCATCAAAAAAACGAGGAAAATCATTACTTTGATTGTATTCTAAATACAAATCAAATGCAAAAGACTGAGAAAATCTATTTTGATAATTTAAACCTAGTGAAAAATTATTTAAGTTGCTTTCTTTATCAGGAAACCAAGGTTTGCCAATTGACACATAAACGCTTTCGTTTTGAGCAGATGAGATTGTAAAAATAAAGATAAATAAAACTGTAAAATTTTTTTTCATAACAACATAAATGTAGATGCTGTACCAAAGATACAGCATCTAATTAATAATTAAAGGTCGGTATAATAGTGTTTAAAGTAGTAATCTACAATGCCATTTTTCTTCACATTATAATCCACACCACCATCACTGACTGTTTCACCAGTAGCGCCAAGACCTACAATAGTTGCTAAAACAATTCTACGTGAGATTTCTGCATTTGTCCTAAACTTTGCATTACCGACTGAAACATTAATTTTAGCTGAACCGCTTGCCTCGGCATTTGGTTTAATTTTACCATCTTCAAGTTTAAAACCTGACTTCATGGAAAGTTCAAAAGATGCTGTAGCCTTCAAGTTATGTATGGAAAAAATAGCGAAATCCTGTGTATTTTCGCTCATGTTCCAATCTTGGTCAAATTCAGCACCAAAATCAACCCAATTTTTATCTTTGACATGTTTTCTTTTACATCTGAATTCTTTTACAATATAATCTTTGGGAGAAGCTGTTATTGTGCCATCTGCGTTTTGTGTGACAGAACCATCAGTTGTGCCGCGGTAAAATCTCAACTTTTGATGTGTGCCACCAAACCCCATGTAACCAGTTCCATTTATTCTTATTCTTGGGATATAGGAACTGATACCATCTGTTTCGGGAATATTATTATGATTGGTATTTGTTGTCAGTAATGTTGTTGTTGGTATTGTATTGTTATTATTAGTAAATCCACTAGGATTGTAAACCATGAATTGATTCTCACTAGTTATCAGTTCATTATTTTGGTCTAAAGGTGTAGGTAACAGTTCTATAAAATTACAAGGTCTACCAGCAATATCACATGGATCTATAGGTACGATTACATAAACGGGATTGTTATCTAAAAAATTGTTATCAAGATTATTAATAATTTCATAATCACTGTAGCCTGTATTAAATTGAAATCCGATGTTTGTTTGCGAATTGTTTAGCGGATCGAATGAAACATAATATTCTTGTGCATTTTGATCATCATTTTCATATTCAGGATCAAATGGAAAAAAAATTTGTAATTCCTGTGAAACAAGAAGATTAGTTAATTCATCTGCAATAAACGCTGTAGATCTAAAATTGTTCTTAGAAGTTAAGTTTTTGTCCAAAATTTCTTTAATTGTTTTATAATCATTAGAATTATTTTCAAACTCTTTTCTTAAAGCATTTTTAAAAATATTTTGCTTTCTTAAATTATTTATTTGGTTTTTGAACGTAGCTTGTTCATTTTTTCTTAAACCTTCTTCTTGTTCAAGTAAGTATGCAAAAGATACAATATTTGCATCTTTGTCAACTTCTTTCATTTTGTTATTTAAAGCGTTTTTGACTTCAGAGTCAGTTAATAACTTGCCTAACAAAATAGCAGTTTCTTGTACTAACTTCTGTTTTGAATTTAAATTTGTTTTTTCTAGTGTTTCACTATTGTTTTTAGTAGAACAACTGATTACCAAGAGGCAGAAGGAAAGTAGGAATATACTTTTTCTCATTATAAATTTTGTTCTCATTTAAGATTGTTTTAATTGTTTTAAATTGATAAAATTTAGAAAAGTAGCTACAATATCATATTAGAAAAAAAACTTAATTCTAAATAACGTCTTACTAAGAACTTATTTGTTTTTCTTGACTCCAAAACTACCCTCATATATTTTAACATACAAACACTTGTTATCGGAATTCACGGAATTCCGTGTCTTAATTCCGTGAATATTTTTTTAAAATACCTGAACATCAATAATTTGAAAACATGATTTTTTCTATGAATTTAAGCTATAAGCTCTAATTTTAGGTGTTGCGCGATAAATGACACTTATTAAACTTCAAAATTTTCAATTAGATTTCTCAAAAATTTACCCTATCATCACTTTCAATCTCATTCCTTTTTCTCTAATTTTACATTTTTGAAAAGCAAATATGAAATTAGAAATTAGAGAACTGACCACTAAACAGGAAATGTTAGCTCAATATGAAGTTATGCTACATTTATATACGAATTTCACTTTAGACAAATACGATGCGTATCTCACAGAGATGATCCCACACAACTACAAGCAAATTGCCGTTTTTGAAGGTGATGTATGTGTTGGGCTCTCTGGATTGTGGTCAGGAACTAAACTCTGGTCTGGCAAGTATTTAGAAATTGATAATTTTATTGTACACCCAGATCACCGCAAAAAAGGAATTGGCAAAATGTTGACGGATTATGTTGATGTATTGGCGAAGGAAACTGGTTGTACCATGATCGTTTTAGATGCCTTTACCGGAAATTTCACCGCACATCGCTTTTATTACAATCAAGGGTATATCCCAAAAGGATTTCACTTTCTTAAAATTTTAAACGAAGAAGGACTAAGTTAAATAGAAAATTATGAAAGGATATAAAATAATTTTTTTCTCTGTGATTACCGCTATCAGCCTTGCTTTTTGTGCTATGAAACAAGAACTTCAAACGGAATTCCCTCAAGAAATTCAATCAGTATTCTACCAAAAAGTTAAAAAAGGTACGGAAAGCAGCGTGATCAATTTTTATATCGAATTCAAAAAACCGCTTGCGGCAAACATCAAATTGGAGAAAATCTATTTTCACAATCAAGAATCTCCCGTTCAAGAAATTACACCAAAAGACTTTAAATCTTCATTTTTACAAAGCAATAAAAAAGAAGATTTGATTATGGATAAAAATCCTGCCAAAGAATATGGCAATAAAGCACCGGTCGTTCAAAAATCTAAATTTGATTTAAAATCCAATGAAGCAGTTTTGGAATATACGAAAGACGGTAAAACCCTTTTTTATAAAATAGCGAATGTCCTAGAAAAGCCATTACGATAATTCCGCGTTAGAAAAGCTTTTGTAATTGATTGTTCTCTTTCAAAACAAACATTCACTTCATCGGTTTAAACCAAAGAATTAGTTATTTTTGTTTCCTTAATTTTAATAAAGACACCATTTTGGGATTATATAAAAATCTTTTTAAACAGACCGCCATTTACGGATTAGCAACTGTCGTCCCACGAATGTTTAGTTTTTTATTGGTACCATTATACACGGATTTACTCCCAAAAGCGGAATACGGAAAACTTTCTGTCATTTTTGCTGGAATGATTTTCTTTAATGTCATTCTTTCTTATGGAATGGAAACCGCTTTTTTTAGATTTTACAACAAAGAAACCAACAAGAATTCAGTAGTTGAAACTACATCTGTTTCCATTTTTTGGACTTCTATTGCGTTTTTATTTATAGCATTATTATTCCGAAACGCGATATCTAGTTGGGCTAAAATAGACGAACAATACATCAGCTACACCATTTGGATTTTAGTGCTCGACGCTTTGGTAATAGTTCCATTCTCAAAATTAAGAGTCAATCAGCAACCGGTAAAATATGCGATAATCAAAATAGGAAATGTAGCCGTCAATCTGTTTTTGAACCTTTTCTTTTTAAGTTATTTACCCGCGATTGCAGAATCAAATCCAGACAGTATTTTACGTTCTTTATATCTGGAAGATTTTCAGATTGGCTATATTTTTGTGTCCAATATCATTGCCAGCTTGCTTACATTTATACTACTGTCTCCCAATTATTTCAAACTAAAATGGCACTTTGATTATTCGCTTTGGAAACGCATGATGCAATATGGTATGCCTATTATGGTGGCCGGAATCGCATTTGCCATCAACGAACAGTTTGATAAAATTTTATTGAGCCGTTTATTACCTTCAGATATTGCCGACGGGGAAGTAGGAGTATATAACGCCTGTTACAAACTTGGTTTGTTCATGGTTTTGTACCGTACGGCCTATACATTAGGAATTGAACCTTTCTTTTTTAGCCATGCTGATAGTGAGGATGCACCGCAAACGTATGCTACTATTACCAAATATTTTGTCATTTTTGGGTCTTTTATATTATTGTCGGTGATCGTTTTTGCAGATGTATTAAAAGTCATTATGATTCGGGATGAGTCCTATTGGGAAGCCATGAAAGTAGTACCGCTGATTATTCTGGCCAATTTTTTCTTAGGGATTTATACCAATCTTTCGGTTTGGTACAAACTAATAGACAAAACCCATATTGGTGCCTATATTTCCATTGTAGGAGCAGTAATTACACTGGTGTTAAATTACCTGCTGATCCCAACAATGAGTTATTATGGGTCGGCAATTGCTACTATTGCGGCGTACGGAAGCATGATGTTTATCTCTTATTATTTCGGAAATAAATATTATCCTATACCGTATGATATCTACAAAATTGGCATGTACCTATTGATTTCAGTAGGATTTTCGGCAGTTTCCTTTTATGGTTTCAGAGAGAATTATTACGTAGGAATCACGTTATTACTGGCGTTTATGTATTTTATATACTACAATGAAAAAGAGTTATTAATCAAAATGTTGAACCGAAAAAAGTAGGGACAAGTCGCGACTAGTCCCTACTACATAATATCAAAAAAAACAATGACAATAAACATCATCAACAAATCACAACATGCCTTACCTAACTATGAAACCATAGCTTCGGCAGGAATGGACTTACGAGCCAACTTATCGGAATCCATAACACTAAAAGCATTGGGAAGAGCCATCGTAAAAACAGGTCTCTTCATCGAATTACCCATAGGTTTCGAAGCGCAAGTGCGTCCAAGAAGCGGTCTAGCCGCCAAAAACGGAATTACAGTCCTGAATGCTCCCGGAACAGTAGATGCCGATTATCGCGGCGAAATTGGAGTTATTTTAGTAAATTTATCCAATGAAGATTTCGTTATCCAAAACGGAGAACGCATTGCCCAGCTTATCATCGCAAAACACGAACGTGCGGAGTGGATTCAAGTACAGGAATTGACAGAAACCTCTAGAGGTGAAGGCGGTTTTGGAAGTACTGGAGTGAAATAAATTAATTTAATAATTCAAAGATTGAATAATTGAAAAATTTTTGATTTTAATTTTTCAATCTTTTAATACCAAAGAAAATGAAAATAATTGTCCCAATGGCCGGTCGTGGATCACGCCTTCGCCCACATACATTAACGATTCCTAAACCTTTAATTCCTGTTGCGGGTAAACCAATCGTGCATCGTCTCGTTGAAGATATTGCTGGCGTTTTGAACCAGGATATCGAAGAAGTAGCCTTTATTATTCATGAAACATTTGGTAAAAAAGTAGAAGAAGAACTACTTGCTATCGCACAAAAACTAGGTGCCAAAGGCACTATTTATTACCAAAACGAAGCTTTAGGAACCGGTCACGCCATTATGTGTGCCAAAGATTCTTTGAGCGGACCCGCAGTTATAGCTTACGCGGATACATTAATCCGGGCCGATTTCGATTTAGATAAAAATGCCGACAGCGTTATTTGGGTAAAACAAGTAGATGAACCGGAAGCTTTTGGTGTTGTAAAACTGAATGAAGCAAATGAAATAGTTGAGCTAGTAGAGAAACCGTCAACTTTTGTCTCAGATCTTGCCGTAATTGGAATCTACTATTTTAAAGATGTGGCCGTGTTGAAAAACGAATTACAATTAGTATTAGACAACAACATTATCCACGGTGGCGAATATCAGATAAATGACGGAATCAAACAAATGATGGCCAAAGGCATGACTTTTGTTCCAGGTAAAGTGGACGAATGGATGGATTGTGGTAACAAGAATGTAACTGTGGAAACTAATTCCAGAATGTTAGGATTCTTGCATAATGACGGCGCACATTTAGTCGATTTTGATGTCAAATTAGAGAATTCGACAATTATTCCGCCTTGTTATATCGGTAAAGATGTGGTTCTGACAAACGCGACGGTTGGTCCAAATGTATCTTTGGGCGATGGATGCCATGTTTCAAACAGTACGATAAAAAACAGTTTGGTACAAACCCATTCTCATATCAAAAATGCGAATTTGGACAATGCGATGATCGGAAACCATGCTAGTTTTGATGGGAAGTTCACTAGCATTAGCATCGGAGATTATTCGGTATTGGAGTAAAAGGATTCAATTAATGCACTAAGCAATAAGAATAAAACAATGTTGTATTTTTTTACCATATAAGTCATGTAAGTTTAAGTTTCAATTGTGTTAGCCTTATGTAACTTAAACAATCATAAGGTCATTTAAGGTTTAATTCTTGTATGACTTATATATTAAATAGTATTTCACTCATTTTTTAGTTTGACATTAAATAGGGCCAACTACTTTAATGCTATAATCAAAAATAAAAGTATTAATTTTAAACATACGAGTCTTGTAAGGCTATGTGGCTTCGCTTAAATGAACTATTGGTTTTACTTGAATTAATTCAAAACTTATATGACTTATATGTTTAAACAAGTATGCGACGAAATGTTATTATTTGTAATGTTAAGTGGTATTATATAATAAAGATTCAGGATTAAAAATACAGCATGAAAAAGAGTGCTTTTATAATGGTATTTCTCGTTTTGCAATGCAATTCGGCTTTGCTGTGGGCGCAAACGGAACCCGAAGAAATCAAGCTGGATACAGATCAGTTTCAAGAATTTTTTTACGAATCGTTGCTTCAAAAAGGGATTGAGAACTATGATAAAGCAATAGTAGCTTTGGATAAAGCCAATTCATTAAAACCCAACGATGCTTCCGTTTATTATGAATTGGGAAAGAATTATCTAGCCTTAAAAGAGTATAAAAGCGCCTATAATTACTTTGAAAACGCCACCAAGATTGATCCCAAAAACAAATGGTTCTGGATAGGAATGTACGACGTGAGTTATGAAACTAAAAATTTTACTCAGGGAATTACCGTTGTCAATAAGCTGATAGAATTTGATCCAAAATACAAAGAAGATCTGACCTCTTTGTATATGGGGACCAATCAGTTTGAAAAAGCGCTGGAGTTAATTCAAGAACTCAATGAAACTGTTGGGAAAACAGATCGCAGGGAATTATACAAAAGCCAAATCCTATCCGAAGGAAAGTTTCAGAACAATGAAATTTCGAATCTAGAAGGATTGATTGTTAAAAACCCACAGGGAGAGGCAAATTATATCAGTTTGATCTTTTTGTATTCCAAAAATAATGAAGATACAAAAGCTTTTGAAACCGTCAAAAAACTAGAAAAAGCAATCCCTAATTCGGAGTGGGCTCAAGTGAGTTTATTCAAAAATTATTTGGATACTAATGACGCACCAAATGCCATCAAGGCCATGAATATTGTTTTGGCTAGTGCCAAAATAGACTCGAAAATTAAACACCGGATTCTCAATGAATTTCTGATTTTTACCGATAAGAATCCGCAATTTTCGGCCGATTTAGAAAAGGCTGTCGGTTATTTTGAAAATGACACTTCTGTTGATGTTGCCAAAGAAATTGGAAAGTTTTTCCAAGCCAAAAAACAATGGGGAAAAGCCATTGTGTATTACGAAAAATCGATAAATAATGGAGTAGGTGATGTAGTTGAAACGAATTTACTTTTGCTTCAAGCGCATACAGAGTTGAAACAATTTGATGCTGTGGCTGAAAAAGCGATAACCTTAATAGAAACTTTTCCAACGCAGCCTCAGTTTTATTATTATGCTGGTTTGGCCAATAATCAGTTGCAGCAATTTAAAAAAGCGAAGGATTTTTTAGAAATGGGCATGGATTATGTAGTGGAGAATAAGGAATTGGAAATAAATTTCAATATCCAACTTGGAGAAGCGTATAACGGTTTGGGAGATTTCAAGAAAAAAGACTTGTTTTTTGCTAAAGCCAATCAATTATTAAAAGAAAAAAAATGATCAAAAAAATTTCAATACTAGTACTACTTACTGTTTTTATGGTGTCTTGTAAATCGAAAGCCATTGCCGTTGCGGCCAGTAATGAGCCAATTGCTGCGGCTGAAAAAATGTCAGCTAAAAAAATAATAGAAAATCATTACAACAATAAAAACGAATTTTCTACATTATATATTAAGTCAAGTGCCCGTTATGCAGATGATAAGCAAACGCAAAACGTAACTGCTGAAATCAAAATTAAGAAAGACGAACAAATTTTAGTAAGCATTCGTTTTCTAGGAATTACAATGGCAAAAGCCTTAATCACTCCTAAAACAGTGAGCTATTACGAAAAGATCAATGGGAACTATTTTGAAGGTGATTTCAGTAGTTTAAGCCAATGGTTGGGAACAGATTTGGATTACAATAAAATTCAAAATATGTTATTAGGACAAGCCATCGATGATTTGACTAAAGGGAAATATTTAGAAACTTTACTGGAACAAACCTATCGATTAGATGATACATCGAATGAGAACACGAAAAAATCATTCTTTTTAGATGCCGATAAATTTTTAGTTCAAAAGCAAGAAATCACGCAAACAGCCGAAGAACGAATGATTAAAGTGGCATATGCTGATAACAAAATGTACAATGAAACAACCTTGCCCTCTAGTGTTTTAATTAATACGTTTCAGAAGAAAGGAAACACCGAAATTAATCTGGAATACAACTCGGTAACTTTCAATGAAGAACTTTCTTTTCCTTATAGTGTTCCAAATGGGTACAAAAGAATTATAATTAAGTAAATTAGCAAAAATATTTTTTCGATATGCCAAAATTTCTCCTAAGCCTAATTTTTATCTGTATGACTTCCTTGCTATGGAGTCAGGAATCCCAACAAGAAAAATTAGAAGAACGTAAAGCTCAAATTCAAAAAGAAATACGAGAAAATGAAAAGTTATTACAATCGGTAAAGAGAAAAGAAAAATCCGCGGTCAACGTAGTGATCGTTCAAAGCACAAAGATCAAGCTGAAAGAAAAATTAATAAGCACTACTGAAAAGCAAACCAAATTGCTGAGTAATGACATGTATATTAACCAAGTTCAGATTAATAAATTGAAAAAAGAATTGGCTGAACTTAAGGAGGATTATTCCGAAATGATTGTGAAATCGTATAAAAGTCGATCGTCAGAAAGTAGAGCGATGTTCTTGTTGTCGTCTGAAAATTTTTTACAGGCGTACAAAAGAGCGCAGTACATGAAGCAATATACCAGCTACAGAAAGGCACAAGGGGAGGAAATAAAAACGAAGTCGAATAAGCTTACAGATTTTAATCAAAAGCTAGATGCGCAAAAAACAGCAAAGAAAAAACTGATCGCTGAAAACGAAAAAGAACGCCTATCACTCGAAAGTGAGAAAAGAGAGCAATTGAAACTCGTTAGCGTACTCAAGAAAGATAAAAATAAGATTTCTGTAGAAATTAAGAAAAGACAACAAGAATACAGAAAAATTGACAGACAAATCAATAAATTAATTCGAGAAGCAATTGCCGCAGCCAATAGAAAAGCAGCCTTGGAAAAAGCAAAAGCCAACCCAAGCGCTCCTGTTTCAAGAGCAGCAGTTTCCTCTTCAAAAATAGAATTGACTCCAGAGTCAAAACTTATTGCAGATAACTTTAGATCAAATAGAGGAAGACTGCCTTATCCTGTGGAAAAAGGATATATATCGTTAGGATACGGAAACCAAACACATCCTTTATTTAATACCATCACCGTGCACAATAGCGGTGTAGAAATCACTACAGACAGAGGAGCAAGTGCAAGAGCTGTTTTTGGCGGTGAAGTTACCAGCGTGATAGTTTTGTCACCGGTAAACAAAGCGGTTATGATACAACATGGAGATTTCTTCACCGTGTATCAAAATTTGAGTTCGGTAAATGTGAGCAAAGGGGACAAGGTGAGTATCAAGCAAAGCCTTGGTAAAGTAAGAACCAATGGCGAGACTGGAAAAACAATCATTAAGTTCCTAATCCTACAAAATACGACTTATAACAATCCTGAGGGTTGGTTGTCGCCAAGATAAAAAAAAGTAGTTTTCATAAAAAAAGCACTATCGATTCTAAGGAATGTGATGGTGTTTTTTTTAGGGCTATGTTTTTATAGTTAAGAAACTGTTTAGAACTAAAATTATCTGAGTTTTAAACGAACCTTTTCATAGGTTGTATCGCTAATTAATAGTTCGTTGCATTGATTTTATTGGATACAAAAATCAAAATTAGAAGTTGTTAAAAGTGCTATTCAGATTTAGTGAAAGAAGAATTTATCGATTTCATCATTCCTTCAGTAGACCAAGTTCCAGAAACAATAATACGCCTAATGGTATATAAAGGATCTACCGAATCTCTTTTCGTGGCCAAAATATACCCCATTTTATAATCACTCTTTTTTATTTCAGGAATCGCTGCAGTATTCCATAATCCAAACGGATAAGCAAAATCGGTTACTGGTTTTCCTATGATTTCTTCTAGTTTTGCCTTTGGTTTTACCAATTGCGTATTCCAGTCGTCTCCTGCATATTTGGTAACCATATGATGATCCCAAGTATGTGCGCCTACCACATTCCCGTCATGAGACAGGGTTTTGATTTGTTCTTTACTCATATATCCAGGACGGTTAATAGAAACAGTCATAATAAAAAACACGCCTTTGAACCCGTATTTTTTCATTTCGGCTGCGCCAATGCTGAATTGTTCTTCTCTAGTATCATCAAATGTTATCATGATCGGTTTTGCGGGCAATGGACCATCAAAAACCAAATAATTATACAGTTGTTCTGGTAAAATGGTTTCGTATCCAGCATCGGCTAAGGCTTTCATTTGTTGGGCAAAAGCCGGCGGTTTTACAGTGTACACTTTTATATTTCCACTTGCACTCGCACTAAAATCCCTAATGTTATGGTAACATAAAATAGGCACTTCTTTTCTCGAAAGAATGGTCGTTGCATCAGCAGCTACTTTTTGGGGTACTACAACTTTTGCGGGAGCAGCAACCACCGGAACTTCAGGTATTATTTTACGGGGTTCTGATTGACATCCTATCAATAAAAAAAATCCAAGGTAAAAACAAAAAAGAAGATTTTTCATAAATTAAATTATTGGTACTGAATGTAAATTGGTTTCGGAGTAAACTTCACTAATTCTTCTGGGCTATACATTTTCCAGTCGTTTTTATTGTCATTTTTATAAAACAATTTAAAACCAGTAAACTGAACGGGTTCTCTGTATATATAAGCCTTGTAAGAATCTTTTTTTAGTACTTTACTTCCAAAACCATCCATATCCATTACGATTTGCACCTCAGGAACTTTTTTGATTTCTTTATAGTTTTTTACCATTCCTTGTGTAAATCGGTGTATTACCAATACTTTTGGAGTCAACTTGTTTTTGCGTACAATGTCTGCCAGAATGTCTATCGCATCATTGATGTCAGCCGCCGTAAAATGCCCAATTTTTGACCCTGGACGTTCTCCGCCTTTCATAGAAAATTCAGGATCAATCCCAAGATGCACATTCGGCATAGCAAGGTATTTTTTTAGTTCGGTTACCTCAGATTTAACCGTGCTATGTCCTACTTGAATATCCAAAAACACTAAAGCATTGATTGGTTTTGCCCAGCTGATAATTGTGTCTATCTGTTTAAAAGGCATTCGTAAGCGATGCATATTATTTTTTCCAGGTTCGCCCTGAGCGGTAACTGCGATGTAATGTAAAGCTGGAATTGCTTTCACCGTTGAGTCGGCTGCTTGCCATTTAGCTACTTCGCCTTGTAGTTTTGCCAACATTTCTTTTCGAGGAAGTTCCCCCAATATTCCCATTCTGGTGGAGTATAAATTCCCGTAATACGCTATTATCCTATTGTATGGCAAAAGTGCTCCTGGCAAGGGATAAGGCGTTTTTACAGGCCATCGACCTGTTGTGTCATTATTGCTTAACGCAATCATTCTTTTATTGTAATCCACCGTGTCAATGGTAAGAGTTGACGTTTTCTCTATCGAATCCACTACTTTTACGGTTGCCGTTTCCTCTGTTTCGTTTTCAGCATCAGCTGCTTTGCCACGATTGCAGGCTAAAGTACTTAACAACAATAAGGGAAGTGTGATAAATGCAATTGTTGATTTTTTCATAGGTAGATAATGTTGATTTTAAGATAAAAGAGGAAGGCTATTTAAGTTTGTTTTAATGCTTGATCGTATTGCAAAGATATGTTTTTTAAAGAACGTCTTTTCTACTAAAGTAGTGCCTTGCAGCGGTATTTTTTATATAATTTACCATTGTTGTCCGATAAAAATAATCGGAACGTTATTTTTTCTTTGTTTTTCAAGGCTTGACGAGGTTTAAACCTAGTTCAGCTTGTTTTTGACTACTTTCCTGAGAATTCGATGTACTAAAAAATATAATTTTTGGTTTCTTCTATCGAATTTTATCCGGTTGCTAAATAATCATCAAACAAACCCAATTGCCCATCGCTTTTGGTATTTAATTCCCAGTCTTTTTCAGGGCTTTCTAAAAATTTAGTTAGATGAATATAATTGAATAAATGAATTCTACAAAAACTAACTAAATTGGAAAAAGACCATTGTCTTTTCAAACTTTTCTTTATTACTCCCATC
>NZ_FNDB01000033.1 GCF_900099915.1 Flavobacterium omnivorum | reverse complement strand
ACATTTTAGCTTTTCTAAGAATTGATGATCGTGTGTAGTTGCAGGAGTAAACCAAACTAAATTAGGCACTTTTTCATCCGCATTTATCACACTGTGAGACTTGATACCTCCTTTGCTTTTTCCGTCAATAGACTTTCTTCCAACGCATTTTAAAATATCTTTAAACAGACTTATCGTAGTACTGTCAACTATCTTCACATTCTTTCCTAAGGCTACTTGAATTCGACTGTCCGACAAAACAAAGCTATATTTCTTAAGCAAGTTGTTATAAATCTCTTCAAAGAACTCTACTTTTCTACACTTGTTTGCATCTGCCAAAGTACTCTTTTTAGGGAGATGATTAATTCTAACAGTTTCCTTTTTACCTGACAAACCAAGCATTCCTTGAGCAACTTCGCGCAATGAATTGCATTTTTCTAAACAGCAAAAAACCATACTGAATAAATGATCTTGACTTTTAAAACTTTTCACATATCTGTCTGAATCATATTTCTCAACAGCTTTCTGAACCATTGAATCATCTATTAAAGAAATCAGCTGTCCGAAAACAGACTTAGTCGAAAAATACTTATTTTTACCCATCGTTATTTGAATTTTGCAACTCTAAATTACGATTATTTTAAGAAGCCATTAATTTGGCTTCTTTTTTATCGGACAACAATGAATTTAAATAATAACACTAGTATATATATTCTAGCTTAAAGTAGTAAGCAATTTATCGTTTAATCCATTTCTGATGTAATGTTTAGCACTGGTATCCCATGCCATAGGAAATAAAGAACAGATCATATATAGATAGTCGAGATTACTAGTCGTACGATTTCTAATTTTTCTATGTAGTGTTAGGTAATAAATGCCCACTACTATCTAGAATTAAATAAAGAAGTAATTCTCGCAAAATTTTTACAGCTATTGGCTCAATCGTTCCTCTTTACTAGAAATCCTGATTATAGAACCGCTTTTTATATTAGGGTAGCATTAATAACAAGGTAATTACAAAAAAACGAGTTAATTATGAAGAAAAAATATGCTACTATTTTTTATTAAATTAAAATATTTTATTAGTATTGTCTGAATTTAATTATAAAAAAGTATTTTGTTTTTTGAGAACAATTGAAGATGATAAATTAGAGTTAAATTAACTCATGTAAAAGCGATATTGGGTATTATGCAATTTTTATAGCAGTGGCAAAATATAATTATTTCCTGCGAAATAATGTAATACAATTAAAAACTATTCGTAAAGCATATTAATATTAGTTTCAAAATTTAATCTGCTACTTTTTAGTTATAAGAAAAAGCAAAAAAATAGTATTAAATTAATTATAATTTCTATATTGATCCTTTTTATAGCTAAATTCCTCTAATATGAAAGTTAATTTTACTTTAATGATTTTTATACTTGTTTTTTCACAAGTTTACTCCCAGAATCCAGAGATAAAAACAGAGTTACCAACAGTAATTCCACCATCTCCTACAGTTGCCGCTTTGATGAAATTTGAGGAAGTGTCTGTAAGTAATTATACTGGGATCCCAGATGTTTCAATACCATTATTTACTAGCTCTACACATTCAAAGGATATTAATATTAATATCAGTTTAAAATACCATTCAGGAGTAGGAGCTAATGATAGAGCTAGTGATGTAGGCTTAGGATGGAGTCTATTTGCTGGAGGTTCAATCTCAAGAACAGTTAGAGGGCTGCCCGATGAAATTTTAATTAATTACAACTTAAATGATACCAAAGTAGGCCTATATCATACCGATAGTTCTATTAGTAATGACATAAATAATTATTATTACTACAAAGAAAATATAGCTAATACAACCCAAGATTACTATCAAAATAATTTATCAACACAATCTTTAGACATAGGGAATGAATTCTTATGGACAGCCGCAAATACCAATAAATACGATACCGAACATGATTTATGGCAGTTTAATTTTATGGGCATTTCTGGTAGGTTTTACATCAAGAAAAATTTAAACACCAATTTGCTTGAAATTATACCACTAGATGACTACCGTGTTAAAATAATTTATAACTACGGAAACGTCAATAATAACCCTTACACACCTTTAAACTTTACTATTTATGATGAGAAAGGTAATAAATACATTTTTGATGTCTCTGAGAATTCAAATAATAAGGTTGCCTCATCTACTATCTATTTTGAAGAAGACGTGGGTTATTCGTTTTCAGATAATATCACTGCAGATAAAGCTTTTAAAAGTGCTTTTCATCTTTCTAAGATTTATGATAACAATAACAATTTGTTGGTTAATTTTATTTTCAATACGGATAATTATGTAGAATCATTTAATAATTATTCAATCAATAAAACAGATATTGATAAGTACGAAATGGCTAATTTTAATAAATGCGCTAGTTACCCACCTCTCGAATCTACTACAGTTTCAACAACTATAATTGACGTGAAAAAGATTCAAGTAATAGATATAATTGGAAACGCTAAAATTTATTTTAACTATTCAAAAGGACGATTGGATGACAATATTAATATCAAAGAGCAGACCGCTTACCTTAATTCAATAATTATGAAAGATAATTATTCTAAATTCGTCAAGCAGTTCAATTTTGAGTATGATTACTCAAGTGTATTAAATACTAGAATGCTATTGAAAAAAGTAAAGGAAAATAATGAAAGCCAGCAATTCATTACAAATTCGGAATTATTTTACATACAAAACCAGTCCAATGGGAAAACAATTGGAATAGATTATTGGGGTTTTTTCAATTTAATTGATAATTGCGAAATTACGACCATTAATCATAGAAATCCTTCTATAGAATTCAGTTCGACAGACTTGTTAGAAAAAATTAAATATCCTACTGGAGGATCAGTAAATTTTGAGTTTGAACCAAATACTTATGCTTTTGTAGGAGATCAGGAAATTACAAATTTTGACGAGAATAACGCTAATTTTTATTTATCGAATACATCTTTATTAAGTTTCAATAATTCCATTCAAAAAGCTTTACCTATTTCTACAATTGAAAATAGAAAAGTCAAATTTTATCCAAGTATTGCTCTTAATGAAGATCCCAATCAAGACACTAGATCATTTAGTTTATTAAAAAAGGAAAATGGGCAGTGGATTCAAGTCACCAGTTTAACTTGTCCATTTATTAATACTACTTGTTGTATTGAATTTATTTTAGAAAAAAACATAGAATATGCCATACGTAGAAATAATTTCGACTTGAACTATACAGGGACAGATACTATGATGATCGAGTATTACGATAAAAATTCGGTGCAAAAAAAATATTTATATGGAGGAGGAAATAGAATTAAAAACATAAAATACTTAAAATCAGATAATAATTTTGGAACTACTGCCAAAATTAAAAATTATACCTATAATTTATTTACCGATCAAAGCAGATCTAGCGGTGCACTTGTTTTCCCTAAGCCCATATATGAGTATTTCGATATGTTTGCTTTTAACATCAGCTTCTTTCCATATGATTGGTCAGGTGAGTGTTATGATGGTTCTGATGTTCCCAATATAGTTTCTTTTTTGAATAATACATCTAGTAATAACCTAATTAGTTTAAAAACTGCTGGATCGGATGTCGGCTACTCAGAAGTGTCCGTTTCAGAAACTGGTTTAGGAAGAACGGATTATGCCTATTCTTCGCCGCGTAATTATCCAGAAACAAATATTTCTACTGGTATCCCATTCATTCCTACTAAAAATTTTGATTATAAAAGAGGGTTACTACAAAGTGAAATATTATACAATAGTGAGAATAAAAACATCAGAGAAACTTATTATTCTTACGAATTTCAAAACTATTTGGAACATACAGGTACAAGATTCAGAAATCCTGTTGGAAGTTGTTACACCGGTTCTCTATTTTCTACATATGACTATTATCTTTTAAATTTAAATCAATCAGATTGCGTACCATGTAGACCAAATTATCAAATGATAAAAAGTTTTCTTTGTGGTTTACCTTTAGCATTTGATACCCCCAAAATAATTCCTTTCCCTATTTTTGAAGCTTATGGTTGGGCTAAGTTGATGTCCAAGAATACAAAGAATTATTATCTCAGCGGTGGTGTTACTAATATGTTAGAAACCAATGAGACTTATACTTACAATAGTCTAAACAAACAAATAGCTTCACAAACTAGTTTTAATAGTTTAGGTGAAAACATAAAAACGAATTATTACTACCACAGCGGTAATTCAGTACATTCTCAAAATAGAATTTCAGAGATTGAAAAAATAGAGACGTTTAACAATAGTACGTTGTTATTTACAAATAAAATTGATTATTCAAGTACATGGGCTAGTAATCAGTCTTATCTGCCAAAATATATTTTGACTTCCAAAGGGGCTAATAATTTAGAAGAAAAGCTAGAGTATAAATCTTGTGATGAATTTGGTCATCCTTTGGAATTAAGACAATCAGATGGAGTTCCTGTAAGTTATATTTGGGGTTACAATAAAACGCAACCCATAGCCAAAATAGAGAATGCCACTTATGCACAAGTACAACAATACGAAGCAAATTTGCAAACCTTATCAAATGGCACAGATGAAACTGCATTAATTTCTGCATTAAATGCTTTAAGGACTAATTTACCAGATGCAATGATAACTACTTACACATACAGGCCATTGATAGGAGTTAGCACTGTTACAGATTCTAAAGGAGATCAAATTACCTACAGCTATGACAGTTTTAATAGATTGCAATTTGTAAAGGATAAAAGCGGCAACATCCTATCTGAAAATCAGTACAACTACAAACAATAATTCAACAGCGATATGAAAAAAATTTTAAATCTGATTTTCGTTCTGACACCTGTGTTTTTATTAGGACAAACAATAACTGAAAACTTTGTAAAGACCACCACATACAAACAGCCCACCTCTGCAGCTATAGCCAATCCAACCCCTAGCCAGGCCAAAGTTGAGGTCACTTACTTTGATGGCTTGGGTAGGCCCATTCAGCAAATTGCTAATCAGCAATCTGCCTCAGGAAAAGACCTTGTTACTCATATCGAATACGATAATTTTGGTCGTCAAGTAGAAGAATATCTCCCTTTTAAATCTTCTAATACAGATATGGCTTTTGATCCAAGTGTTAAGGCAAATGTTTTATCATTCTACGGAAATCCAAATCCTGCGATCAACGGAAATCCAGCTTTGGAGGCAACAACAAACCCCTTTAGCAAGAAAGAATTTGAAGCCTCTCCGCTAAACAGAGTACTCAAGCAAGCAGCACCCGGAAATGATTGGGCAATGGCAAACAACCATACCATCAAACTGGAGTACCAGACAAACTCCGCTAGTGAAGTAAAGAACTTCGGAGTGAGTTTAGTTTTTGCTAATAATACTTATAACCCTACATTAACGCTAAGTACTATAAATAATGGTTTTTACAATCCAAATCAGCTTTACAAGAACATAACCTATGATGAAAACACCACCGCAACACCAAGCGAAACAGCGGGTTCCACGGTAGAATTCAAAAATAAGGAAGGGCAAGTAGTTTTAAAAAGAACCTATGGAATTGTTGGGAATGAAACTGTAAATCAAGCTCACGATACCTATTATGTTTATGACATCTATGGCAATTTAACCTACGTAATCCCACCTCTAGTAGAACCAAATACTGCAACATTAAGTGTTATTAATACTAGGTTAAATGATTTATGTTACCAGTACAAATACGATTACCGCAACCGACTAGTCGAGAAAAAAATACCAGGAAAACAATGGGAGTTTATCGTGTATGATAAACTGGACAGACCCGTGGCAACTGGACCTGCCTCCTCCCCTTTTAATGACCTTACAACTGTGGGCTGGCTAATTACTAAATACGATGCCTTTAGCAGACCTGTATATACGGGATGGATGACGACAACAGCTGCGACAAGCTCAGGAAGAATATCGCTTCAAACTGCACAAAATAGCGCCACCGCTTTTAATGAAAGCAAACAGACATCAGGAACAATTGATAGTATTACTGCTTATTACAGTAATGTAATTGCTCCTACTGCATTCAAACTCCTCACGGTAAATTATTATGACAACTATACTTTCCCTAATGCACCTGATATCCCTACCACCGTGGAGACACAAACCGTACTCACCACCGCGCAGGTAAAAAGCTTGCCTACTGGTTCATGGACAAGAGTACTAACAAGCAAGAGTTCCCTATTAGGAGAAACTGCCACTACTTTCTATGATAGTAAAGCAAGACCTATTCGTTCTTATAACAAAAACTATTTGGAAGGATATACCTATACTGACAGCAAACTTGATTTCACCGGAAAAACAGAATGCAGTAAAACCTATCACCAGCGTCTTAGTACAGATGCCATATTAAAAACGACCGAGGTGTTTGTCTACTCTGCTCAAGGAAGGTTGGAGACACAGACTCATCAAATAGGCACTGGAACAGTGGAGCTAATCGCTAGTAATAGTTATGACGAACTGGGACAACTTATTTCTAAAAAAGTAGGGAATACTGCTGCCACTCCAGTTCAAAAGGTAGATTACACCTACAATATTCGCGGCTGGCTGAAGGGTATTAATGATATAAATTCACTTACTAAAAGTGGTGACCCTAAAGATTTGTTTGCCTTCAAAATCAGTTACAATGCACTAACCGCGGGCATATCAGGTGTAAACTCATTATACAACGGTAACATTGCTGAAACTCAATGGGCAACTAATTCTGATGCTGGAATCCTTAGAAATTATGGCTATAAATACGACAATTTAAACCGATTAAAAGAAGGAATCTACAAAAAAGGAGCCGTTTTAAATGCCTATAATGAAACCTTGACTTACGATAAAAACGGGAACATAAAAACACTTTTGCGTAATGGAAATAGTGAAACAGTTACCCAAATTGACAATTTGACTTATATCTATGGCACAGGTAACACTAATAACCAATTACTCAAAGTAAACGACAGTTCTAACAAAGCTGTTGGGTTTATTGATGAAGCTAATTTAGGGGATGATTATACCTACGATGCTAATGGTAATATGTTAAGAGACCTAAACAAAGGAATAGGCACAACGTCATCCGATGGTATTACCTATAACCACTTAAATTTACCTACCAAAATAATTATTGCCACAGGCGCAACTCCAGGAAACATTACCTATATTTACAGTGCAAATGGACAAAAACTACAGAAAATTGTCACACAAGGTACTAACATTACCACAACGGATTATTTGGGTGGGTATCAGTATAAAAAAACAAATACAGGTACAGTCGCCTTACAGTTTTTTCCAACCGCGGAAGGCTATGTTGAACCCTCTGGAAGTTCTTATAAATATGTGTACCAATACAAAGATCATCTTGGTAATGTGCGACTCAGTTATGATAAAAGCTTAGTAATACAAGAGGAAAATAACTATTACCCTTTTGGTTTAAAACAAGAAGGATATAATATCGTTAAGAACTCTACTAATGATGCGTTAAAGTATAAGTTCCAAGGTCAAGAGCGTCAGGACGAGCTAGGCTTGAATTGGGACAGTTACAAGTACAGAAATTACGATATGGCTATTGGGCGTTTTATGTCCATTGACCCACTTGCGGAAGACTATTCTTATCAATCACCATATAATTTTGCGGAAAATAAAGTTATTAGCCATCGAGAGTTAGAGGGTTTAGAGGGAGTTTGGTTTCAAACTGTTTTAAATATAGATGCAGCTGCTAGACCTAATGGTGTTGGAGCTCATGTAAATGGTTTTTCACAAGGTATCGTAAATAGCGTTAAAGGCTTATGGGATGCTGTTACAAGTCCAGTTCAAACAGTAAAAAGCGTGGGGAATACTGCGTTATGGCTTGCTGTAGGATCACAAGGTTCTCAAGCTGTGGATAATGCTTTAGGAACAAATTCAACGGGAGCAGGTGACAATCTAATAAATTCAGTCGTTAAGGGTACTAATAATTTAGTTAATGGAAATGGTGCACAAAGAGGTGAAGTTATTGGAGAAGTTGCTGGTGCTATTATTGGGGCAAAAGGAGTTTCTACTGCTATGGAAAGTATTTCTGGGTTATCAAAAACATCAAGTGTGTCTGCAAACGTTCAAAATGCATTAAACACGTTAAATGATATAAAAGCTGAAGGGGGAGCTGTTAAAATTAACCCAATGACTCCTAATCAAGAATTAAATATGACAATAAAGCAGGGGACGCAAAAGTTAGATTTACGGGTTGAATCACATAAATTGCCAGCAAAATATGGCGGTGATGGAGTGAATCCAACAAGACATATGAATGTTGATATAAAAGGAGTTAATTTACCAAATAAAGGACATAAAAAATTAGAGTGATGACAATAGAACAATCTTTTTTTATAGAAATTTTAAACATTATGCCATTAAACTCTGTTTGCTATTTACAAGCTCCAAATCTTGAGTCATCAACATTGCTAAAAAAAATTGAAGATACAGACTATCCTTATTATAAATCGATTAAAATTAACCGTGTTAATAAAGAACTGATTATTGATAGTATTTTGAATGAAGATATTCAAGATGATATACAATCAATACAAATAAGATTTGATGGTGTTTTATTGTTTGAAGGTTTTGATGGGGTTGAATGTGGGACAATTTCAAAAAATATTGATTTGCCAAGTGATTTTGTTGAAAAATATGTCAATGATGATTTTTGTAATATCTCCAATAATTGGTAACCAGATGGCGAATATATAACCTCAATCGCTCGGATATATAAATGCTACCCTCAAACTAAATTAAGTAAAACAAAGAAAGCCACTTCATAACGGAGTGGCTTTTGGTTTTTATAGTGTTGCTACGTTTTTAGCAAAGAAGTCTTTAAATTTTTTATTGGTCAGCATCTTATCAATGAGTTTAAAGATAGTTTGTTTGTCATCTTCTTCGAGTTGTTGGATAAGTCTCATTTGTTCGACGGCTGTTTTATCTTCAATAATTACTTCGGTTGGAATTTTACCATCGTAATTAATAATTTGGTCAGTAGTTAAATTAAATAGTTGTGCCATTTTTTGCAGTTCATCAACTGTCAAGGCTCTTAATCCTTTTTCAATCTTACTATAAGCGGATTTATCCACGCCAATATGCGTAGCTACTTCAATTTGCTTAAGATTTTTCTCTTCTCTTATTGTCTTTATGTTCTCTGCTAAACTCATAAGACAAAAGTAGCGATAAAAAACATTTTAAACAATATGTGTTCAATATCAAAACAATTAAGTAGTTAAAAACAAAACTTTATTTTATATTTGCAGTAGTGAAATTAACCACAAAAAAAATAAACCCTGCAAACAATGGAGATACAAGACATCAAACAAAATTTAACTCTTGCTACAATCCTGCAACACTACAACTTAAAACCCAACAAAAACAATATGTTACTGTGTCCATTCCATGAGGATACAAAACCTAGTTTGCAAATAAACCTAGAAACAAATTTTTACAAATGCCATGCTTGTGGGAAAAAAGGAGACCAAATACAATGGGTTCAAGATTTTGGAAACCTAAGCAAACGGGAAGCGATTTTGAAATGTGTAACAATGATCGATGGAGCTATTGTAAACGTTCCAAGTATTGTAAAACAAGAAGCGGCAACCATCACAGAAGATAAAAGCATTTTTTTAGAAAAAATGTTCCAGAGTTTTAGAAAAGGAATATTCAACAGTCCACCCGCAAAACAATACAGCCAACAACGCAACTTAAATATTGAAGTTTTGCAAATTGGTTTTAATGGTGGGCAGTTCCACCACGGCACACGAAGAGACGAAACTTTAATCAATAATTGTTTGGCCGTTGGATTGCTTTTGGATAGAAACATAATCAGTAAAACAGGCGAAAAAGCATTTAATGTTTTTGGAAACAAATCAATTGTTTTTCCGCTCAAAAATAAAGAAAACCATATTGTCAGTTTGTATTTTAGAAGTACGATAAACGAAAAAGAAGCCAAACATTTTTACTTAAAAAAAAGAACAGGACTTTATCCAAATTACCCCAATAAGGCTACCAAAAAGCTAATACTAACTGAAAGCATTATTGATTGTGCAAGTTTGTTACAAATCACGGAAATAGCAGAGAATTACAGTTTATTAGCCTGTTACGGAACGAACGGACTGAATGAAGAAATCCAAAAAGCTGTTTTAGAACTCACGGAACTAGAAGAAATTATTTTTGCTTTTGATAATGACGAAGCTGGAAATGAAGCCGTAAAAAAATATGCGGCACAATTTAAACAATACAAAATCTCCACGATAGAACTGCCAAATAAAGACATCAACGAAACACTACAATTACATGAAAATGAAATCATCATTGAACTTTTAAACCAAAGAAAGGAACTGAATTTTTTATTTTCAATTGAAGATAAAACCACAACCCAACCACAAACAAACATCGATTTTTTAAAGCAACATAATTTACTCCAGGAATTAAATGTATTAATAGAGAAAAGCGGGATTATAGGCGAAGAAAACAGCCGTTTATTACTTTTTATTATCGCTTCAAGTTACAAAACAAAAAGCCCTTTACATGCCATAGTACAAGGAAGTAGTGGAAGCGGAAAAACCCATTTAATCAGCAAAATAGCGGACTTAATACCGCCCGAAGATGTTTTACGCTTTACCCGAATCACGGAAAGTTCTTTGTACAATTGGGGCGAATATGATTTAGTGGGTAAACTCTTAATCATCGAAGATTTAGACGGATTAAAAGAAGAAGCCATGTTTGCCATGCGGGAATTAATAAGCAATCAAAGATTAAGCAGTTCGGTAAGTATCAAGGATAAAAAGGGAAATATAAAATCTACCAAAAAGGAAGTAAGAGGTGTTTTTAGCAGTTTATCGGCTACCACCAAAGGGGAATTGTACGAAGATAATATGAGCCGGAGTTTTTTACTTGCCGTGGATGAAAGCGGAGAACAAAGCAGGCGAATTATTGAATATCAAAACCGGAAATATGCAGGGGAAATTGAACCCAAAGACCAAGAAAAAACCAAAATACAACTGCAACAAATCATACGGACGTTAAAGAATTATGAAGTCATAAATCCCTATGCAACACGATTACAATTACCCGAAGAAGTACACAAAATAAGGCGGTTAAATGAAATGTTCCAAAGCATCGTAAGACAGATAACCCTTTTAAACCAACACAATAGGGAACTTAAAAACGATAAATTAATCACTCAAATCGAAGATTTACAGCAAGCTACCGAAGTGCTTTTTGAAAGTATCATTCTAAAAGTAGATGAACTGGACGGCAGTTTAAGACAGTTTTTTGAGCGCTTAAAAAAATACCTAAAAGCACAGGACAAAGATTTTACCCAAAGAGAGATAAGACAGGCTTTTAATATGAGCAAAAGCCAAATACACCGCTATTTACAAGCCTTATTAGAATTAGAATACATCAAGCAAATTGGAGGGTATGCCAACAAAGGATTAAAATATAAAATCGATTATTGGGATGATTACGTAAAACTCCGAATTAAAATAAAAGACAAACTCCTATTACAAATACAGCAGTTGAAACAAACCGTATGAACCACTAAGAACCACTAATGGGACGCTAGAATAAAAGCAAAACAATTGATAATTAATAATTTACAATTGATAATTGTCTTAGTGTTCCAAGTTTCAAAAAAGTACAACCATAAAAGCATCATAGGTATATGGAAGATGAAATTTATGCCTTTAGAAAAGAATTACAAACCTTAGGATATTGCAAGACTGTAATCAACAATTACCCCAAATATGTATGTCATTTTTTAGTTTTTGCTCAAGAAACAGTTCCTAAAATAAATGATATACATATTAAATCGTATCAAAAACATTTACAGCAAAAACCTAGTAGAACTAAGGGCAAAACCCTAAGTGAAAGCCACGTTCACAGCCAGTTATTAGCTATCAAAATGTGTTTTGGATATCTGGAAAGAACCCATAAAATCAATACAAATCCTTTTACTTTAAAGCTAAAAAGCCCTAAAAA
>NZ_FNDB01000034.1 GCF_900099915.1 Flavobacterium omnivorum | reverse complement strand
CTACCAAAACCATCGTAAATAATTGGAGTGATGATATCCTCTCCATTTCCGCCTTGTCCAATAGCAATAGTCTGCATAGGACGACCTAGTCCATCGAAGTAAGTTACACTTTGATTTATTTCTGCTTTGGTTAGGGTATTGTAGTTAGCAGCCTGAACTGCTTTCTGAGGTACAGCGGTATAAATAAAATTCTCACTACTCAAGGTTTGAGCGATGCTATTTAGACTCGATAGTACTAACAAAACAACTATTAGAATATGTTTTTTCATGATTTTTTTAATTTAATATCCAATTTCTTCAATTCCTTGAGATGAAGTACTACTTTGCACGGTTATCACTTCAGATCCTATTTTAGTGAATGTGTCAGAAGTAATATCGCTACTTAAATTATTTGCGGAAAATAAAATTCCTCTTACTGAGCTGGTTATTGTTAATCTCTTGTAGTAATTACTTGACGCAATTACTGTCACGTAAAATGTATCTCCTGCAGCTAAAATGCCGTTTATAGTACCAGATGCTGACAGTGTTAAGTAGCTGCCATCATTTTTATAAAAAGTACCAGTTCCATTAATTCCATTAAAGCTTAAGGAACATGCATCTGTATAAGGATCAGAAGTTGTAGCGATTACTTCAGCAGCGGATAATGCGCTATTACCAGCAGTATTATAAGCGAGAACTTGTACATTGTAAGAAGTATCGGCAGATAGACCTGATAGAGTGCCAGATGTCGTACTTGTAGCACTCACATAGACTCCATTTAGATAAATTTTATATCCGGTTGCGCCAGAAACAGTATTCCAAGAAAAATTGATTGTAGATGCAGTTACACCTGTAGGTGTTAAACCTCTCGGTGTTAATGGTATCGTACTGTTGGCATCACAATTTACAGACTTTCCTTTGTAGTTGTAGCAATATTTTTGCAAAACGTTGCCCTCATGATCTTGAACCCACTGTAGTCTATTGAAAGAATCATATTCATATGTGGTTTTTAGTCCTTTAGGATCTATAATGGTACTCACTCCAACTAATGGGATATGAGTATAGGTAGTGATCATAGCATTAGGTATGGATGATTTTAAGCCATTAATTTGAGCCAAATTAGTCTCATTTAAAGATGCCAAAGAAACCCCTAATTCATTTGAAATTGCAACATTGGTAGTATTCTCGATTTTAGCAATGGGTAGTGTTTTATTGTAACCCCAGATTATTGTAACAGGTGTGCCAGCTTCTGGCGTATACTGTGTAATGTTGCCCTTGTTATCATATAAATCGAAAGTAATTTTCTTTTCGAGTTGTCCTATATCGTTAGGAAGAACTGGTAAAGCATTTGGGAATTTTGCAGCATAAATAGTTTTAGGCAATACTAAATTATTAGTCGTAGCATCATTCCCATAAATTGTTTTTTGCTCTGAGAGTTTTTTATTGTCTCTATAGTTTTCTGTTTTAAGAGGTATAGTGATCATATTCTTTGCAATCATATCACTTACAATTGGTTGGTTTGTCATTATAGCATCTTGGGGGTAGTAATATTTATTTTCTAATTTTTCGTTGTTAAGATTAGAGCTACTTATTAAAACAGATGTAGGTTGACAATGAAGAGGGTTATTATAATTATAATTTGTCTCTATTGTTACTGGATTGCTTCCATTTGTATCATACGTTGATTCAACTGATTTTTTCATGTATTTCCAAACAGAATATAGTTTATAATACCCCAATTCAAAAAGCATTGGAAATTGCATTCCTTCCAAATCAGATAGACAAAACACTTCACTATTCAATATTTTGATGTCAAATCCTAACTCATGTTTTTCATTTGACATTATACCATTTTTAAAAAGTCCACCCCCTTCAGGACTTGTAAAATTATATTCATACTCATAAGTACTCTTTTTTATCATGCGAAACTGGCCTGTTGATTCAGCTTTATAGTCTATTTGTTCTAATAAATCCCCTCTTTTAAAATCATAATTGGTTATAGGTGTCGTTGGTCTGTTTATGAAGCCATATCTATTGTCATCCACAAATGAATATTTGAAATAGGAATAACCGTTAGATTTTAGTTCATCTTCATAAACACTAACGTCTGTATACATAATATGAGATCCTTGAAATCCATTTAGAGCTAATATATTTCTAGAATCTTGCGCAGCATAATTTGCTATATACATTTGATTGCTTGTACATCCTCCACAAACAATCTGATGTTTAAATTCTCGATAACTATATGTTGGAGGAGCGGTTATTCTTCCAGAGGATAATGTGGGATTGTCTTTTTGATTATAGTTGTAAATCTTTTTCTTTATTGGAGCAAGGCTAGAGGCGTTTTCATATTCAAAAATACTTTTTATACGTAAACCTCCTGCTTTATGGTTGCCTACAATTTCAGGAAGATTATTTTGATTTTCATACCATTCTATTCTGGCACCACCACCTATGTATGTGCCATAAACTTTTAAAATATAAGTACCCGGCTGTAAATTTAATACATACTCATTTCCGTAATTAGTAATATTATTGATAACATTACCGTTTAAATCTGTTATTAAAATATTAATTAAATGAGCATCATCTGGGTTATTTTGATTACAATAGTTTGGATAATACATTATGCTAGACGGAATTACTTTATCAGAAATTACGAATGTTTGTGAAAGGAATTGCGACTCTAGAAGATCATTATATCCCATATCTACAATATATAAACTGGCTTGTTTTTTGATCGGTGGATTAATTAAATTAGCATCTTTATTCCCATAATATTCATTAAGTTCATAATTAAAAAGGGAATGACCTCCTGTTGGATATTTTATCTTCTTGAGTACCCCTAATTTTGTATATTCTAAATCAGGTTCTCTATTTCCTGTTTCATTAAAAAAGCTTACATAATCATTTGGGAATTTAGTTCCTTGACTTTTAATATACCCCCAATCATCAAAATTATTTTCAAATTTTCTCGCAAGCTGTTGATCCTCATTATATTCAAAGCTATAAGGATTATCTTTATTCTTTGTTAAAGAAATTAATTTTAATCTAGGTGAATTATTGCTAGTTGTTACACATGGTTGATAATCATTGACATTAAAATAACCTTGTTTTAATGTATAAGTATCCTTGTTACTGCCTTTGTTTACTTCGATAGCCTTTAAAGAAAACCCACCAGATAAATACCTGTCATAATGATAGGTTGATGGCAAATCGAGTCTAGGACAACTATCGTATATAAAATCTATCTTTTCATTAGTATTAGTGGTTATTGATTTTAGTAACTTTCCATTTATAATTGTTTTTGAAGTTGTTGTAGTTTGTGCGTTTAAAGGCAAATCTGAACAGGTGTATACTACTGGTTGTTTGTATCTAGAATATACTGTTGGCAAATCATAAGCATAACTTTGATTAATATAGTTAAAATTAATTATCTGATTATTTGGTGTTTCAATTTTACTAATATAGTACACTTCATTTACACTTTCATTACATCCTCCAGGGAAAAATTGACTTGTAGTCGTAGTACAATTTAATGTTCTTGTACCTTCAATAATATTAAAAGTGTATTTATTTCCTTTTTCATCAATTATTACAAACTCATCTACACCCCAGAGTATTTTTATTGGAGTAAAAGGCATAGTATGTATTGTACCTTCCTTTGAAATAAAAAATTTACCTGATAAATTACCACAACTATAATAAAATATATCTGGCTGAGTATCGTATGAACCATCAGAATTAACTATCGTTTTTAAAATATTATAGTCTTCTTGAGCAATTGGTTCCATATTATGAGATATTGTAGTTGGAGACAATCCTCTATTTGAAGGATAAAAAGCCCTATTGTTCTTTAAGTCTTTTTGACCATACACCTGACTGGATACCATACCTCCAGCATTTAATGTCCACCCTAAACCAACAGATGTACTTGTATCATCCAGTTTAGTTCCTGAAGAATGATAAGTTAAATTAATAGGCAAAACAAAATCCTTTAATTTAATTTCGTAAATAGGTATTGAAATATTTGGAATACCTGTTGTATTACTTACTGGAATGTCAGTGTATTTAAAAAGAGAACTAGCCTCTGGCGACACTGGAACTATATTAGGTATATTACTTGACATTTGACCAAATACATTTTGAATACAAAATATAATTGCAATCATTTTAAACATTTTATTTTTCATAACTTTCAATTTTTATTTCTTAATTATCATCCCTTTTTCCTTTCAATTATTGTTTATAAGATCGAAATTATAAAGTCTTCATGAAAGGTTTCTTAGCAGCGTAAAGTTGTTTAAGTAGTGGTTAAAATTTAATGTCGTATTTCGTTCCGAAATTATTGAGAATGAAATTTAATTGTTTTTTGAGATTTTCAAATCCTTTATAAGCATCGAAACCTAGCCATTGATATTTTATTCTTCGCCATAGAATTTCTATCAGATTTAACTCTGGAGAATACGGTGGCAAAAAGTAAATTAAAACATCTTTTTCCTTCCATTGTTCTATTTTAGCCATAAACTTCTTTGATTTATGGATTGGTGAATTGTCAAGAATCACAACTGTTTTTTTGATGGTTTTTTCCACAAAACGATCCATAAAACAGATAATCCTATCAGAATTAAAAGTTGTTTCAAGTATTTCAAAATAAAGCTTGTTTTTACGTGTCATTAATCCAACTACATTTTGATATTTGCCTTTAGCAGCGGGTAACAATATTGGCTTTTCGGTTGTTTGCCATGCGTAAGGCACATTAGGAGTGAGTCCAAAATGACTTTGGTCTCCAAAATATAAATCAATATAACCGCCATCTTCCAAAACCTTTAGTGTTTCTATTTGCTGTTGCTTAAATCGAAATTGTTCTTCGTTTCGTTTGCCTTTTAAGGAGAGTCTAGCTCTTTTCCATCTATAACCCAGTAACTTTTAAAAAATTCTGCAATGTTTTTTTGCAGATGATAATATTGTGTTGCTCTTCAAAATAAATTAATACATTTTTTAAATTTCTGTTGTGAAGTTCTAATTGCTCGGAAACCTCTTTAGAATAATCTTTTAAAAGAGTTTTCGCTCCTCTTCCTTCTGCTATTCCAAGGGAATCAACCCCGATTTCGGTCCAACTATCAAACCAACGTTCAATCGTTCTGCGGCTGACATTAAAAATAGAAGCCAAGTCAATAATCTTACGTCTTTGATGTGATAAAACAAGACATTGACTGCGTTTTCTAATGGTATTATTAGGACTATTTTGATGAAGGTTTTCCAATACCTCAATCTCTTCATTTTTTAGTGTTACGTATCTCATAATGAGATAAATATACAAATTATATCCCATGAAACCAACAAAATACGACATTAATTTATTCTAATTACTTACTTACCTTATTTAATAACTTTCAAATACTGTTTCAAGTTAAAATAATCAAGATCAGTAACTTATGAGATGAAAACATAATTAACTAAATTATTTTTATTTAAATCAAATTTTAGCGTTTATTATGGATAATTTTTTATTTAATCTGAGTTTGTAGTGTCTTCGAGTTTGACTACTCCAAAATCAGTTCCTGCTTGACTTTTAATTCGTTGCAACATGATAATACATTTTTATTCTGTGTTTTTTTTGTAGCTAATATAAGCGTAATTTTTAAAATATAAGATTATTACTGTGTTTATTTAAACACAATCTTATAAAATAATTCTATTAACTATTTTATAACAATACAAAACTTATTAAAATATAATACCACAATAAATAACAAAAACAAACAAGCTTTATTTTCTAATTTATCACACTACTCAGCGAAACATTGGTAAATACATCGCCACAAGCAATACCGCAACTAAAACCCACATGAAAAGAATAATAAAAGGTTCCAGGACCTTGGTTAAAACTTTGCATATCTTCATTACCTCTTGGCTGTATTGCTTGCTAAGTTGCTGATAAACATAGTCCGTTTGGTTGGTTTCTTCTACTACTTTTCCATAGAGATGATGCGGTTATCAAACAACGAATTCGCTTTTAGACTTTCGCTTAAACTATGTCTCTTTTAGATATTATGTTCTACAACAGTCAACGATTCTTGTTAGGGAGCAAATTGGATCATTTTTTTATCATTTGCATGCTGTTCAATAAAGAAACTTTGGCAGTGGTTAGCAAAGCAATAGCTTGTGTGAACTGAGCCAGATAAATTTTCACCAAAAAAGAGCCCAAAACAGGAGACATTCGCACAGCAAGCCCAACTTTTAATAATCTTTTCGTTTTAGAGAACACTGCGGACAGCTGGGAGAATTACAAAAATTAACCAAACTTTTTAATCTTACCGCTGACCAAATTTTGAACTATGAAAATATCGTTCCCGAAGATGTTACCATAATGGATAAACCCGATTTTGAAAAACTCATCTTATCAATCAACTCGACGAAGACGACAAAACTACTGTCTTTAAAATTATTGACAAAATGCTAACTACAAAGAAGTTTAAAGATTTCTTCAATAAAAATGTAGCAATGTTATAAGCAAAAAAACCGAGCACTTGCTCGGTTTTTTTGCTTATTACGGTTATTATATGTTTGAAAAATAAAAGAACAACCACCCTTCTAAATTGTATTTTTTTATAATGATTGATATTAAAATATGGAATCCTATTCCAACTACCATACAAATTGGTAAAATAAAGAAGAAGACCCAACTACTTATGGTTTTATTTAGATAATTATTTTGATATAAACTTATTAAGTCTTTAATTTTCTGTTTTTTATAGTATTTATTAATATTTAAAAACACAACAATACTAAAATACAATAGAAAGATATAGTATTTGTATTTTTTTTCAATACCATCTAATAGATATATACAAATACCATATGAAAATGAAAATAAAAATAAATCACACGCTGATAAATATAATGTACTCGAAAAGAGTGCGGGATGTTCTTTCTTTTTGTATGCTTCGTAGGTTCTATAAAAAATGTAATCTCTTATTTTTATCATTTCCAACTTGTTAAAGTTCCATTATCTAAATCATATTTTTCTTCTACAGCCTCATCAAGATGTTGTCCTATCGATTTTCCAGAAACTCCTTTAGTAATTGAATCTGCACCTAAATAAGCTCCTCCAATAACCCAACCCCAGCCAGGTATAAAACTTGCACCTGTGATAACTCCATCTAGCACATTGGATGCTTTAATTTGTTCATTAATCACGACATCTGAAACAACTAAACCTGCTGACACAAGTCCCATCCCAACACCTACACCTTTCATTGCTGTGGGAATTTTAGTTTTATAAAGAACACTAGTAGATCCTTTTAATCCTATCCGTGCTAATTTATCCGCATTGTCCCACGCAAATTTACTTTTAGAAGCTGTTGACATTCCTTTCCAAGCAATATTCTCCGCATATGCTAAATCAGTACCTGCAACATCAAACAAATCTTTTCCGCCAAAGGAAGATTTTGATTTAGTTACTAAAGCAGATTCTACAACTCCATCATTAGAATGAGAATCATTACCAAATCCTTTATCGTCACCCGAGGAATAACTGGTGTGTGTTTTGTAGTTATTTATATCATATCCACCATCCCCATTTCTTTGAATACGTCCTTCTACACCATTTGCTCTTCTATATTCTCTTGCTTCTTTTCGTGTTTCGAACAAACCAGTTGGGTCAGACCAAAATACAGGATTGTTAAATCCAAAACGATAAGGAGTATTATCATATTTTTTTTCAGCTAGTGGATCAATAACGTTAAACCTACCAATGGCTGGGTCATATTGTCGCCAATCCATTGCAGTAACATTAAGCCCAAGCTCGTCTTGGTATTCTCTTTTATTAAACTTATACTTTAACGCACCATTAGTAGAAGATATTGTATTACCGTAGCCAGCGTGTTTCAATCCAAAAGGGTAATAGTTATTTTCCTCTTGTATTGT
>NZ_FNDB01000036.1 GCF_900099915.1 Flavobacterium omnivorum | reverse complement strand
TTTTCAAAGAAAGGCGACGACATACTCTCCCACATAACTGCAGTACCATCTGCGCAGGCGGGCTTAACTACTCTGTTCGGGATGGGAAGAGGTGAGCCCCGCCGCAATAACCACCTTAAGAGGTTATAATTGCTTTGGGCAATTACTGTAATGTTGTTTATTGTTGTATAAACATCAATTACATAATATCTTAACATACTGAGATAAAGAAAATAAAAAGTTTGAGAAAGTTTCTTCCCCGGGTTGCCCCGGGGAAAAGCGTACATAAGCTTACGGGTTATTAGTACTACTCGACTATGACATTACTGCCTTTACATCTATAGCCTATCAACGTAGTCATCTCCTACGACCCTTAAAAGAAATCTCATCTTGTGGTGGGTTTCGCGCTTATATGCTTTCAGCGCTTATCCCTTCCAAACGTAGCTACTCTGCGATGCCACTGGCGTGACAACAGATACACTAGAGGTTTGTCCAATTCGGTCCTCTCGTACTAGAATCAGATCCACTCAAATTTCTTGCGCCCACAGTAGATAGAGACCGAACTGTCTCACGACGTTCTGAACCCAGCTCGCGTGCCACTTTAATGGGCGAACAGCCCAACCCTTGGGACCTTCTCCAGCCCCAGGATGTGACGAGCCGACATCGAGGTGCCAAACCCCCCCGTCGATATGAGCTCTTGGGGGAGATCAGCCTGTTATCCCCGGCGTACCTTTTATCCTTTGAGCGATGGCCCTTCCATGCGGAACCACCGGATCACTATGCTCTACTTTCGTACCTGATCGACCTGTATGTCTCTCAGTCAAGCTCCCTTATGCCATTGCACTCTACGCACGGTTACCAAGCGTACTGAGGGAACCTTTAGAAGCCTCCGTTACTCTTTTGGAGGCGACCACCCCAGTCAAACTACCCACCAAGCAATGTCCCCCGCAAAGCGGGGTTAGGCCTCAGATAAACAAAGGGTTGTATTTCAACAATGACTCCACAACGCCTAGCGACGCCACTTCACAGTCTCCAACCTATCCTACACATCATTTATCCAAGGTCAATACTAAGCTATAGTAAAGGTGCACAGGGTCTTTTCGTCCCACTGCGGGTAAGCGGCATCTTCACCGCTACTACAATTTCACCGAGCTCATGGCTGAGACAGTGTCCAGATCGTTACACCATTCGTGCAGGTCGGAACTTACCCGACAAGGAATTTCGCTACCTTAGGACCGTTATAGTTACGGCCGCCGTTTACTGGGGCTTCATTTCAATGCTTCTCCGAAGATAACATCTCCACTTAACCTTCCAGCACCGGGCAGGTGTCAGGCCCTATACTTCATCTTACGATTTTGCAGAGCCCTGTGTTTTTGATAAACAGTCGCCTGGACCTCTTCACTGCGGCCAGCATTGCTGCTGGCGACCCTTCTCCCGAAGTTACGGGTCTATTTTGCCTAATTCCTTAGCCATGAATCTCTCGAGCACCTTAGGATTCTCTCCTCGACTACCTGTGTCGGTTTGCGGTACGGGTACTTATTACCTGAAGTTTAGAGGTTTTTCTTGGAAGCCCTTAGGCGCACTATCTCTTCAACCGAAGTCTCCGAGTACTATCGTATTTCCCCAAAACCCGTGGATTTGCCTGCGGGTCTTATAGGTAGGTACTTCAACGAACTATTCCGTCAGTTCGCGGCGCTTTCATCACTCCGTCACCCCATCACAGTAATAACTAGTACGGGAATATTAACCCGTTGTCCATCGACTGTCCCTTTCGGGTTCGCCTTAGGTCCCGACTAACCCACAGCTGATTAGCATAGCTGTGGAAACCTTAGTCTTTCGGTGTGCGGGTTTCTCGCCCGCATTATCGTTACTTATGCCTACATTTTCTTTTCTAACCAGTCCAGCAGGCCTTACGACTCACCTTCAACCCTGTTAGAATGCTCCCCTACCACTACCTAAATAAATAGGTAATCCATAGCTTCGGTAATATACTTATGCCCGATTATTATCCATGCTCGTCCGCTCGACTAGTGAGCTGTTACGCACTCTTTAAATGAATGGCTGCTTCCAAGCCAACATCCTAGCTGTCTGGGCAGACAAACCTCGTTCTTTCAACTTAGTATATATTTGGGGACCTTAGCTGATGGTCTGGGTTCTTTCCCTCTCGGACTTGGACCTTAGCACCCAAGCCCTCACTGTTATGAAACATTATATAGCATTCGGAGTTTGTCAGGAATTGGTAGGCGGTGAAGCCCCCGCATCCAATCAGTAGCTCTACCTCTATATAACTTTACGCATAACGCTGCACCTAAATGCATTTCGGGGAGTACGAGCTATTTCCGAGTTTGATTGGCCTTTCACCCCTACCCACAGGTCATCCGAAGACTTTTCAACGTCAACCGGTTCGGTCCTCCACTATGTGTTACCACAGCTTCAACCTGCCCATGGGTAGATCACACGGTTTCGCGTCTAACACTACTGACTAAAGCGCCCTATTCAGACTCGCTTTCGCTACGGATCCGTGGCTTAACCACTTATCCTTGCCAGCAACGTTAACTCGTAGGCTCATTATGCAAAAGGCACGCCGTCACCCCACGAAAGGGCTCCGACCGCTTGTAAGCGTATGGTTTCAGGATCTATTTCACTCCGTTATTCACGGTTCTTTTCACCTTTCCCTCACGGTACTGGTTCACTATCGGTCTCTCAGGAGTATTTAGCCTTAGCGGATGGTCCCGCCAAATTCAGACAGGATTTCTCGTGTCCCGCCCTACTCAGGATACCACTATTGTTATCTTCTATTACTTATACAGGGCTATCACCTTCTTTGGCTCTACTTTCCAGTAGATTCTAATTCTATCCGCAACAAATAACGTGGTCCTACAACCCCAATAATGCCGTAACATCATTGGTTTGGGCTAATCCGCGTTCGCTCGCCACTACTTACGGAATCACTTTTGTTTTCTTCTCCTCCGCCTACTTAGATGTTTCAGTTCAGCGGGTTTGCCCACCTATCGGTGTACTATGTCTTCAACATAGTGGGTTGCCCCATTCAGGTATCTACGGATCATATCGTGTGTGCCAATCCCCGTAGCTTTTCGCAGCTTATCACGCCTTTCATCGCCTCTGAGAGCCAAGGCATCCCCCATACGCCCTTATTTTGCTTATTGTACCAATCTTAAAATTAATTAAGACCGTTTCTTTTACTTGTCTAATGATAAACAAGTAAAATATGCTTTCTACTTTTTATTATTTTCTTATCTCAATATGTCAATGAACTGTATCTAATTAAAAGATTTAAAAATTTAACCATTTAAAAATTTTGCAACCTTTAAATTATTTAATTCTTCAATCTTTCAATTGATTTGTGGAGAATAACGGAGTCGAACCGTTGACCTCCTGCGTGCAAGGCAGGCGCTCTAGCCAGCTGAGCTAATCCCCCAATCTATTTATGAATTGTGAATTATGAATTATGAATTTTTTACTCATAACTCCTCAACTCTAGAATTTCTTCTTTTA
>NZ_FNDB01000037.1 GCF_900099915.1 Flavobacterium omnivorum | reverse complement strand
GTTTCTTCATGTTTTTCCATTAGGATACTTTTTGTGTATCGCTATTTCAGGACGGGACATAATTATATCAAAAAGCCTGAGTCTGTCAAAAGACTTAGGCTTTTTTTATGGGTATAGTTTCTCTATTTTTTGTACCTTGTGACTATTAAATGGTTGAATTTTTATTACACATAACAAACAATCCTATACATTATGGCTTTTGATATTGAAATGATTAAAAAAGTGTACGACAACATGGCAACTCGTGTTGATAAAGCACGCGAAATAGTTGGACATCCACTTACTTTAACGGAGAAAATCTTATACAATCACCTTTGGGATGGAATGCCATCAAAAGCTTTTAGACGTGGTGCTGATTATGTTGATTTTGCTCCAGATAGAGTCGCTTGTCAAGATGCTACTGCTCAAATGGCGTTGTTACAATTCATGCACGCTGGTAAAGCTAAGGTTGCTGTGCCTACAACGGTGCATTGTGATCACTTGATCCAAGCTAAAGTTGATGCGGTGACGGATTTGGCAAGAGCCAAAACACAAAGTAATGAAGTGTTTGAGTTTCTTTCGTCAGTATCTGATAAGTACGGAATAGGTTTTTGGAAACCAGGAGCAGGGATTATTCACCAAGTAGTACTTGAGAATTATGCATTTCCAGGTGGAATGATGATTGGAACCGACTCACATACCGTAAATGCGGGTGGTTTAGGAATGGTAGCTATTGGTGTTGGTGGTGCTGATGCTGTCGATGTAATGTCAGGAATGGCCTGGGAATTAAAATTTCCTAAATTAATTGGAGTAAAATTAACGGGTAAGCTTTCTGGTTGGACAGCTCCAAAAGACGTTATCCTTAAAGTAGCCGGAATTCTTACTGTAAAAGGGGGGACTGGTGCTATAGTTGAATATTTTGGCGAAGGCGCAACCGCTATGTCATGTACTGGTAAAGGAACAATCTGTAATATGGGTGCCGAAATTGGTGCTACAACTTCTACATTTGGGTATGATGATTCCATGAGTCGTTATTTACGTTCTACAGACAGAGCTGATGTAGCTGATGCAGCCGATAAAATTGCGCCGTATTTAACTGGTGATGCAGAAGTATATGCTAATCCCGAATTGTATTTTGATCAAGTAATCGAAATCAATTTAGACGAATTAGAACCGCATTTAAACGGTCCTTTTACACCAGATTTAGCAACCCCTATTTCTAAAATGAAAGAGGAAGCCATCAAAAATAATTGGCCTTTGAAAATTGAAGTGGGTTTAATTGGTTCTTGTACAAATTCCTCCTACGAGGATATTGCTCGTGCAGCTTCAATAGCAAAACAAGTTACGGATAAAAACTTAAAAATTAAATCAGAATTTACCATTACTCCTGGTTCTGAATTGGTTCGATACACTATAGAACGTGACGGATTTATCGATATTTTTGATAAAATGGGAGCGACTGTATTTGCAAATGCCTGCGGACCTTGTATTGGAATGTGGGATCGAGAAGGAGCAGACAAAGAAGAGCGCAACACAATTGTTCACTCGTTCAACCGCAACTTCTCTAAGCGTGCTGATGGAAATCCAAATACTTTAGCATTCGTAGGTTCACCGGAATTGATAACTGCACTGGCCATCGCGGGTGATTTAAGTTTCAACCCATTGACAGATACTTTGATCAATGAAAATGGTGAAGAAGTTAAATTAGAAGCACCAACAGGGGATGAATTACCTTCAAAAGGTTTTGCTGCTGAAGATCCCGGTTTTCAAGCACCAGCCGAAGATGGTTCCGGTATCGTTGTTTCGGTGAGCGAAACTTCGGAGCGTTTGCAGTTATTAGTGCCTTTCTCATCTTGGGATGGAAAAAATATTACAGGAGCTAAATTGCTTATCAAAGCTTTCGGAAAATGTACTACAGATCACATCTCGATGGCTGGACCATGGTTGCGTTTCCGTGGACACTTAGATAATATTTCTAATAATATGTTGATTGGTGCTATCAATGCATTCAACCAAAAACCAAATAAAGTTAAAAACCAACTGACTGGTATTTATGATGCAGTTCCCGCCGTTGCGCGTGCGTACAAAGCAGCTGGAGTACCATCGATTGTTGTGGGTGACCATAACTACGGAGAAGGATCTTCTCGTGAACATGCCGCTATGGAACCGCGTTTCCTAGGTGTAAAAGCAGTATTGGTAAAATCATTTGCCCGTATTCACGAAACAAATCTTAAGAAACAAGGGCTATTAGGTTTAACCTTTGCAACGGAGGCTGATTACGATAAAATTCAAGAAGATGATACAATCAACTTCACGGATTTAGTTGATTTTGCTGTTGGAAAACCATTAACATTGGAATTCGTTCACGCGGATGGAACCAAAGATGTAATTTTGGCAAACCATACTTATAACGAAGGTCAAATAGGTTGGTTCGTAGCCGGTTCAGCATTAAACCTGATTGCTGCTGCTGGAAAAGCATAAGTAAAGTAAATAATTTTTATAGTAAAAACTCTCAAGTCAACTTGGGAGTTTTTTTTGGTTCAAATTCACTTATTTTTTGGAGCTGCTTCCTGCTGGCCGTTTCAGGCTTTATCATACAATTGCTTTTTCATGATCATAAAGGAGCTTCCGCTGGTCGCTCTTTATGATCGGGAAAAATAAGCAATTCTATTTCAAAAGGCTTTCCTCTTTCATCAGGGCTACAAACGATATCCCTTATTTTCACATATTTCTTGTTGTTCAAATAAGATTTTTTGAAAAAAAAGAAAAGAGTCAAAGGTGTAAAATAGAAGTAAAATTCAAAAAAAAGGGCGATTTTTTAATTTTTGAACATTGTTGTCCGATAAAAAAGAAGCCAAATTAATGGCTTCTTAAAATAATCGTAATTTAGAGTTGCAAAATTCAAATAACGATGGGTAAAAAT
>NZ_FNDB01000040.1 GCF_900099915.1 Flavobacterium omnivorum | reverse complement strand
GAAAAATTAAATAACCGTCCGAGAAAAAGATTTAATTTTGAAACACCAAATTATATGTTTAACCAAAAAGTTGCATTAGTAACTTGAATTCAGCTAGTCTAAAAAGGAAGAATTCTATATTTCTAACCCCTCTGAATTGAGATCTAAACGCTTTTATTTTCGCATTAAATGACTCAGCCGATGCATTTGTGCTTCTATTATCAAAATAGATTAATATGGTTTGGTAGTGATTTATTATAGATCGTGAGATTGTATTGAAAGATTTAAACCCTGATTGATTTACTTTCTCATGCTATTTGGCTAGTCTTGAAAGTCCAATAATTTTATCCGTTGTTTTTTCAAAGATATTTCTCAAATCTTGAGCCAAATTATAAGCTTTTTCAATATCTGGATACAATTCAAACAACAACTTGGAACGTTCTGCTTGATTTTTGGACCATTCTGATTTGTTTTTATATAAGAAATAGCGACTTCTTGCCAATAATTGTTTGACAGTATCATCATTTGCTAATAGTATAGGGTTGTATTTTTCTTTGATGATTTTGCTTTTTCTATAGCTTCATTCTCGAGGTCAATTGCTTCCCAACGATACTTAATTCTGATTTCTTGTAAAGCTTCTAAAGCTAACTTTTGAACATGGAATCGGTCGGTAACCCTTGTAGCATTTGGAAAACATTTTTTAGCAATTAATCCCATATTTGCAGCCATGTCTAGGGTAATCTCTGTGACTTGATTGCGCGCTTTGAGAGGGATCTTTTCAATTATAGCAGTTACAATATCAGCTTTAGTTCCAGAAATCATAGCTACGATAGTTCCTTTCTTTCCTTTGCCTGCTTTGTTGGTTACGATAGTATAGAGTTCTCCATTCGAGAATGAAGTTTCATCAATCGATAAACGTTTGCCTAAGTTTTTTGGAAAAATAAGCCATTGCTTGGCGTGTGACAGGTTGATCCAAGGTTTTAAAATCACTTAGGAAATCTTTACATTGATGTTGCAGATTTTGCCACTAACTCCATAGAAAGAAGCAATGGCATTACAATCATTAGCCTTGGAATCTATTGATCTCTTTTAAAAAAGGTGCAAACTCCTGTGTTACCCGAGTTCCGTCTGCTACTAAATTCTAATCTCTAAAAACTACTTGCCCAGTATCTTCGTTGAGCCATCTTCTGCGTATGATATGCAGATATACTTGATGACCTCGAATT